>FOCD01000011.1 GCA_900110015.1 Terribacillus saccharophilus
TCTCAAAAAGCGATTCTCTGCTTGTAATTTCTCCATTTCTGAAGAATAAACGGGCCCTTTCCCAAATGTGTACTGTTTGCCGACAGGCTGTTCAAACCGATGGGTTTCTCCAGCTTTATACCATCTAACCCATGTTTGAATCTGTGTTTTATTCTTGATATTTAGTTTGTGCATTATTTCTTTCATAGAAACGCCTGCCAGTCGCATTTCTACTGCCTTTTGTTTAATCTCCAACGGATAACTCACTCTTGTCCCCATAGAAAAAACACCTCCAAGTATTATTTCGGATAACATTGATCCGTTTTCAACCTTGAAGGTGTTTTTTATTTGTCTCAGCCTATGGGGTCAGTCCCGCTGCAAGCGGGCTTTTTTGACACTTCTTCACCTATTTGTTGTATAACTGATGTTCCTTAATATACTGATAACAGCTTTCCGGAAGCAAATAGCGCGGCTCCCCGCCAACAGCAAACTCATCTCGGATATAAGTGGAGCTGATCTCCATCGCCAGTCCTTTATCAATCAGATGAAAGGTTTGTCCGTCGTCGTGATTGCGCAGCAGCGGCGAATGGCTGATTACCTTCAGCATATCAATATCATTACGAGCCATGACTATAAATCGGTTATCGCGCACAAGAGCTTCACTGTTACCCCATTTACCAGCTCCGATATCCTCTAACAAATCAGCTCCCATAATGAAGTAAACTTCATCATCGGGATAAACTTCCTTGAAATGTATCAACGTCTGTTCGGTGTAAACATTCCAGGCTTCCTGCTGCATCTCATAATCATCAGCAACATAGCAGTCATTGTCTTTTATAGCCATCTGAACCATCTGCCAGCGATGTTCGTCTGTTGTATGAAGCTGTTTGTCCTTTCGTTTGCTGGAGCATGGCAGGAAAATGACTTTATACAGCTTACAGCGGTGGGCGACCGTGCTGGCTGTCCATAAATGAACATTTGTCACCGGATCGAATGAAGAACCATAGATTCCGATTTTCCCCATTCTACTTCTCCTCCAGCTGTGATTTAATGCGCTCGATCAATTCCATTTTATTGTTCCAGCAAGCTGTGCTTAGATCGACAGGGTATGCTTCTGGATTATGTGTCCTTTTATATTCATCCCACAGGAAGGTAAGGCTATGCGTGACATAGTTTCGTGTTTCCTCCAAGGATGGCAGCTTGTAGACGAGTTCGCCTTTTTGAAAAACTGGCTGCTGAAGCTCCTTCGCTTCAAAATCAGTCACAAATTTACTAATGTACGGATAGGTTGGGTGGAACATTTTGAGTCGTTCTTCTTCCTCAGGGTTCTCATGAGCTAGCGCAATGTAATCTCCTTCCGACTTCTGACTTGCTGTGTTGATGATTCGATAAACCCGTTTAAGTCCTGGGGTAGAAACTTTTTCAGGATTGGCGCTGATTTTGATTGTGTCGGCCATATCTCCATTATCATCCTCAATGGAAACTATTTTATATACAGCACCTAATGCTGGCTGATCATATGCAGTGATTAGTTTTGTGCCGATACCCCAATTGGTGATTTTTGCTCCTTGAGCTTTAAGAGCACCAATCGTTTCTTCATCCAAATCATTGGATGCGGTGATCTTAGTCTCTGTAAACCCTGCTTCATCGAGCATCTTTCGTGCACGCTTGGATAAGTAGGCCAAGTCTCCACTATCCAGACGAATAGCATTGAACCGGATTTTGTCGCCCATTTCTTTTGCCACTCTTATTGCATTTGGCACACCTGACTTTAACGTATCGTACGTATCCACAAGAAACGTACAATCTACATGAGTTTCTGCATATTTGCGAAAGGCTTCATATTCATCACGATAGGCTTGCACTAGTGCATGTGCATGTGTCCCGGCTACCGGTATGCCGAACTTCTTGCCTGCCCGCACATTGGACGTAGCATGAAAACCGCCGATAAATGCCGCTCTTGTTCCCCAAATAGCCGCATCCATCTCCTGTGCCCTTCTGGAGCCAAATTCCATTGCTGTATCTCCCTCGTCTAATACATGCATGATACGAGCTGCCTTCGTAGCAATGAGCGTCTGGTAGTTCACGATATTAAGCAAAGCCGTTTCGATCAGCTGCGCTTGGGCAAGGGGTGCTTCAACCCGAATGATCGGCTCGGTACCAAAAACAAGCTCCCCTTCCTGCATGCTATACAAATCTCCAGTGAAGCGCAGGTCTCGTAAGTAGGCGATGAACTCCTTCTCATATCCTAGCTCCTGCTCCAGATAGTCTAAATCAGAATCCGAGAAACGGAACTCTTTCAAATAATCGATGACTCGCTCTAAGCCAGCGAAAACAGCAAATCCATTACCGAAAGGCTGTTTGCGGAAAAATAGCTCGAATACTGCTTTGCGATTGTGCTTTCCATCCTTCCAATACGTCTGGGCCATATTGATTTGATAAAGGTCCGTGTGCAATGCCGTGCTATCATCCTGATAGTGTGTCATTGTTCCGCTCCTCCTTCTGTAATCTCTGCTCCTAATGCGCTTTTAAAGTGATGCAGGGCATATGCATGCCCTTCCTGATTGAAACTAGCAACAGCATCTGAGTGAACAACGATTTTGAAGCCATAATTATAGGCATCGACCAGCGTATGGAAAACGCAAATATCTGTCGCTACACCAACAGCATGGATCTCCTTGATACCTCGCTCATTCAGCCGCTGCAGCAAATCGGTCCCTGCAAAAGCACTGTATCTTGTTTTATCCATATAATAGACATTCAATTCATGCTTGGCAGACTCATATGCATCAGACAGCTTGCCATAAAGTGCACGCCCTTTTGTCCCATCTATATTGTGCGGCGGATACAGTTTTGTTTCTGGATGGTATGCATCCTTCTCCTCATGCTTATCGATCGCAAAAACAACATAGTCACCGTTTTCAATAAACTCAGAGGTAATTGCTGTAAGTCGTTCCTCGATCTCCCGTCCTGGCACCCCGCAAGTCAATGCCCCATCTTCTGCTACAAAATCATTCGTATAATCGATATTTATTAATGCTTTCATCTTTCATCCTCCTCTGGATTAATGACGAGCTGTATAAATCGATTGCTTCACTTCTGCATCGATGAACCGATAAAGCTGTGTTGGCAGCTTGGATGTTCGCTGTGTCTTCTGCCCTTCAGCCGCTTCAATGAAAGGCAATGTTTTGATCTTACGTGCAAAAGCTTGCTCATTTTGAATTGCTTTGTCATCCGTTATGGTCAGCAAGACTGCCTGCAGTTCCGAGTATGTGAACAGCTCTGGTAAGAATTGCTTTGCTACTGTAGTTTGCAGTAAATCTTGTGTTATATGAGTGATAGCATGGCGGATGATACTGGCATGGTCGAATGCTAAAAGATGCTGCTCTAGATTTTGTACAGGGAACAATTCCACTTCTGCGGCATCATCATTCGCTTTTCTCTCAAATAATCTGTGTTCTGGAACAATGGCATAATGTGCATTTGAGATAATCCACCCGCGCGGATCACGTCCAGGCTTATCGTATACACCAAAATGCTTCAGATGAATTCCTGCTATTCCCGTCTCCTCTTCCAATTCCCGGCTGGCAGCCTCCATAGCTGTTTCTTCCGGTGTTACAAATCCTCCTGGCAGTGCCCATTTCCCTGCTTCGATGTTCGAGTTTCCTTCCGTATCCTGCTCGGCACGCTTTATTAGCATCAACTTAAGGTCCATTTTTGGTGGAGCATATGCTTTGGTCTTTTCTGAGGTGATCGTGAATACAGCTATATCCGACGTATAACCATCAGGGGTACGATATCGACTAACATCATAAGCTTTCTCTTTTTTATTCGACTTCAATATGTTAATCTCCTTTTAATTAACATTATGTTAATTGTTAATTGTATTATATGCAAGATACCCGCTCTCTGTCAATGATAAACAAAAAAGCCTTCTCCTATAAGGAGAAGACTTTTAAGTCTGTGTAAAGATCATGACAGTTGCACTTGCTGCAATAACGAAGACAATTAAATATACTCCCGTCAACAGCTTTTTCTTAATTAAAATAGACTCAATTGAGAATAATAGAAACATAACGGACAAAAGAGGCAGCATTAGCTGTGGATTCACTTCATAATCCTGGTCAATATATCGATAGATGCCGAGTGCAATGACTATTATTGCGAGCAGAGCGTTTATTTTACGTAACATTTGCTTTCTTCCCTTCCAAGTCGCATGATACCATAGACAGTATAACAGGACATAGCTCCTTGTTGAATAGAAAGGTTGTATGTATTATGCCAACTTATGATGAATGGCAAGTGACATATAAAGAAACTGCCATCCGCGAGATACAGAAATACTTCCGAATTTATCAAATCGGCAACATTTCCGAAGGAGTTTTGGCAGCAGGATCTGCCCGAATAGCTCAGCAGGCTGAGCGCATCGATGATAGTACATTTTCTTCCTTGCTGGAACAAATCAGCCGCAGTTTATCTGCAAATGAGATACAGGATGTGAGAAATAAATATTACGAATTGGAGCAGCTTCCTATCTAGCCAGCTTGCGAAAGTACGCTCCAACTCGGCTCAAATATTTTTTCTGTTTTCCGTTCTTTTTCTCCATGCCGCCGAACTCGAATATTTTCACTTTCCGGATCCCTACAAATCGAAACAACGCCCGTTTCATTAATATCTTATGTGCATTTCCTAAATAGAATCGACTGTAAAACCCTGGGCCTTTCATTGTAGAAACACATATTGCTTGCTTGCCTTTTAGCAATCCCTCCGGTAGCAGACCTTCGTGCCGATAGGCAAAATTGGATGAAAAGTTCTGGTCGATAAAACCAAGCAGCATAGCTGGCGGCCTTCCCCAGAAGATAGGATAAATGAACACAAGCAGATCCGCTCGCTTGATTTTCTCACGATATATTTCAAAATCCGGATCACTATGCATATCTCGGCGGCGCTTTTTTTCATGGAAAACCAAAGTTGGATTAAAGTCCTCATCATACAGATCAATTACGTCCACTTTAGTGATGGCAGGATTATGTCTGATACCTTCCTGCACTGCCTCGAAAAAGGCGTAGTTAAGTGATGCATGATTCGGATGGGCATATATCAACAATGCGTTCACCAATTTCCTCCTGAAAGTAAGATAACTGTTATACGGTAAGAAATTAAATAAAGTTACAAAAAAAAGAATGCAGCGATGTGCTGCATTCTTTTTGCTTCTATTCAGGCTGTCAGGACAAGAATAAGTATAGCTACTATCTGGTAGCCGGCTCCAATGACACTTGTCGCCAAACCACCGATTGCCATACCTTTTCCTGTCCTTTCCCGATTCTCTGCTTTCCTTAGCGTATGTAAAGCAAGTACGAATCCGATAATGCCAAAGAAGATTCCGTATAAAGAAAGAAACAAACTGATGACCCCGAATACGAGCGATATGAGTGCTGTTTTCTGCATGGATCACAACTCCTTCTTCCAAGTTCTGCTTCCATTGTATCTCTACATATTCCCGCTGTCCTGTTTCTTAACTTTTCTAAACTATATTATCCTAAAATAAAAAGGCATCCTCTTAAGAGGATACCTTTTCATTAACAGCCTTATTTGACCAAACATCTTCATCGACATTCGGGATGCCCGGTACGCTGTCTGCATAAAATTGTGGATTTTTTCCTGCGCGCTTTTGCTCCATATAGTCTTTCAGAGCACGGAAGGCAATTCTTCCAAGCAGCACGATAGCAATCAAGTTTATGAATGCCATGATCGCCATGAATAGATCGGCAATACCCCAAACAAAGTCAAGGCTCGCCATTGAACCTACTGCAACCATAGCAACTACAGCAACACGATAAATGAACAGCCATGTTTTGCTGTGTTTAATGAAATTGATATTGGATTCGCCATAGAAATAGTTGCCGACTACAGAAGAGAAGGCAAACAAAAATACGATTATGGCAATGAAAATACCCGCCCATGATCCAACTAGGGAACTCAGGGCATTTTGTGTAAGAACGATTCCATCAGATTCAGAACTTGTATAAAGACCTGAAAGAATGACGATAAAAGCTGTAGCTGTACAAACTCCGAAAGTATCGACATATACCCCTAGTGATTGGATAAAGCCTTGTTTCACCGGGTGGGATACATTCGCAGTGGCTGCAGCCTGGGGCGCACTACCCATACCTGCTTCGTTCGAGAACATACCACGTTTAATTCCTTGCATCATCGCGACACCAACAGCACCGCCGGCAATCTCTCTAATACCGAATGCATCTTGGAAGATGATCGTGAAGGCGTGCGGAATCTCTGTAATATGGAATAAGATAATTCCGATAGCTAAAAGGATATATCCTCCCGCCATCACTGGTACGATAATTTCAGATACTTTGACGATGGCCTTTTTACCGCCAAAGATGATAAGCGCACTTATCACTGTCATTATAACTGCCATAAGCCCTTTACTGATACCAAAAGAACTATGAAATGCGCTGACAATTGTATTCGCTTGTACGGAGTTAAACGCCAAGCCGAATGTCAAGGTAATGATAACTGCAAAAGTAATTCCCAACCAGCGCTGCCCTAATGCTTTTTCCATATAATAAGCTGGTCCGCCGCGGAAAGAAGATTCTCCATCCCGCGTTTTATAAATCTGTGCAAGTGTTGCTTCTACAAATCCGGAAGCAGCACCAAGGAAAGCCATCAGCCACATCCAGAATACCGCTCCTGGACCACCGACAGAAATAGCAAGTGCTACACCGGCTAGGTTACCAGTACCTACACGTGCTGCGGCACTGATACAAAAAGCCTGAAATGAGCTGACGCCTTTTCCATCAGTGGTTTTTTCACCAATTAATTTAAACATATGTGGTATTTGCGTAAATGTCGTCAATTTAAGTTTTAGAGTAAAATAAAGACCGACAAGGAGTAATAATCCCATCATAATGTAAGTCCACATAAAATCACTGGTGGACTGAATTATTTTCAATAATATATCCATCTCTTTTCTCTCCTCATAAAAAATACACGATGTGTACTAATGTAACAAAATCTAACATGATATGCAATGTTTATTCCTTCCATAACAACCCATTATCCGTGCTATACTGGGACTACAAAGACAAGGTGGGATATGAATGAAAAAATCTAATGAGAAAAAGCCTTTCCGTTATCCATTGGCATTTACAGTAGGCATCATCACAGCCATTCTTTTTGGAATCGCTTTTCAGAGCCCAACTGTTGGACTGGCTGCAGGTTGTATGTTAGGCATCATTTTCGGTACGATGCCAAAGGGAACAAAAAAGGAAGATGAATGATGATAATGATACGTCCCTATGAAACAGAAGATTTATCGTCAATTATGGAATTGCTGAAAAATGAGAGCTGGACTACGCTCGCATCAGATTCAGCTAGTTTTGACCAAGCTATGAAAGGATCAGTTCCTGCTCTCGTTGCGTTGCATAACGATGAAATATGCGGCTATATTCGTTGCATCACAGATCAAGTCATCACACTTCTAGTTGCCGAACTGCTCGTCGATGGAAACCTGCGCGGACAAGGAGTTGGCGGCAAGCTCCTACAAGCAGCACATGATCTCTTCCCTTCTACCCGAATGGAGATGCTGGCGACAAGTACTTCGAAATCGTATTACGAACAGAAAAAATTCCGGCCTTTTTATGGTTTCCGAAAGACATATGCGGAGTAAGTCTCCTTAATCTAGTACTTATGATATATTTTTTCGATATATTGTTTGTCAATGTGCACATTGGGAATACATTACTAACTTAACCAAGGAGGTAATGAAAATGGCACATGAAGATCGCGCACAGAATGCTGTGGAAAATCTATCCCAAGAAGATAAGAACGATATTCTGAACAATTTCCAGAACTTCCAAGATTATTTAGGCAACAAAGTGAAACAAGGTGAGCGCCTCGGCCTGAGTGAAGAAGCTTTAACAAAAGCAGCTCAGCGCGTCGCTGATTATTTAGCGGATAAAGAGGAACCTCGCAACCGTGAGGAGTATTTGCTCAAACAACTGTGGCTGGCTGCTGATGAAGAAAACAAGAGGCCGCTTGCGAATACACTCGTGAAGCTTGCAGATCAAACAAACTAATACGAAAAAAGCGGATCCAAATTGGATTCGCTTTTTTATTCTTTATTGAATATTGGATTAGGCTTTTCGCTGCTTATCTGACAGGAAAGTCCATTCGTTTCAATACTGATTGTGCCACCCTTGGCTGTTGCATAAAGCACAGCTCCCGCTTTTTGCAGATTGCGTACAACCTCTTTCGTCGGATGTCCTAATTGATTATCCCGGCCATAGGAAACAACTGCATAATCAGGCTTCACTTTTTTCAGAAAAGCGAATGTGTTGCTTGTCCGGGAACCATGATGTGCTACCTTATAGACCTCAGATTCCACTTCATAATTATGTTTCATCTTATACTCCTGCTGTGCTTCAGCGTCACTCATAAGTAAGAAGTCGACTGTACGATAAGTCAGCCGCAAAACGATCGAGGCCTGATTGTTCGTTGCTTTAGGATGATTGGCATTTAATACTTGAAGTGATAGAAGCGGATCAACCGTTATATAGGAACCTTCTTTGGCGATGGTCACCGGGATTTGCTTTTCCGCTAGAATCTCTGTATAGCGCTGATACGTCCTCGTCGTATATAGCTTTCCGCTATCCAGCACTTGCTTCACCTTGAATTTCTCGAGTACCGGAAGTAGTCCGCCAATATGGTCGATATCCGGATGCGTGGCAACTAACAGATCCAATTTCTTTACTCCTCTGGCAGAAAGCTCCGATATTACCTTCTCCCCTGACTCTCCGTCTCCTCCGTCTACGAGAATATTATAATGAGATGGTGTTTGTATTAGCATACTATCGCCTTGGCCGACATCCAGAAAATGCACCTGTAGCTTCCCAGCTTCGTCGGTCTGCGAAAAAATATAGTCCCATATGCCGCTTCCACTTTCCGCCGCTGTATTCATCGGGTAGCAAAAAATCAGGCAAATACATATTAAAAACGTGTGTTTCTTCATTGCGTTCCGCCCCCTTTTTCATAGGATGCAGTCCGCTTACTGTTCGTATGCACCAATACTTGTCTCCTAATTTTAACAATCGATTGGACATGCTATACTAATAACAATTGAAAGGAGCGACGAATCATGTTTACACATCGCATTGACTCAGCCACCTATATGAAGCTTTTGGAACCACAGGATAGCGACAAGCTGTATCAGCTTATCGACAGCTCCCGTGAGCACTTGCGGCAATGGCTGCCTTGGGTAGATCAAAACACGACCGTCGAGCACAGCAGACAATTCATTCAGCATACATTGGATCAGTTCGCATCAAATAACGGATTTACAGCAGGCATCTGGTATCAGGGTGCTTTAGCTGGAGTAATCGGCTTCCATAAGATTGATTGGTCGAATCGCTCTACTAGCTTAGGTTATTGGCTTGGAGAAGAGTATACCGGTCTTGGCCTTATGCAAAAAGCAGTCAGTAAATCCTTGGATTATGCTTTCCTTGAACTTCGATTGAATCGAGTGGAAATACGTTCAGCAATCGGAAATGTAAGAAGCCGGAGAATTCCAGAAAAACTCAACTTCACCCACGAAGGAACAATCCGCCAAGCAGAAAAACTTGTTTATGGTTATGTGAATCACAATGTCTACGGCATGCTTTTGGAAGAATGGGAAGCAAAAGAAAACAGCAAGACAAATGATGATGAGGCAAACGGGTAAGCATTTCTTATCAAATTAATTACAATTCCATTAAATGTGTTTAGTCTCATCTCCAACCGGCTATATATGCAGTAAGGAGATGAGAAGAACAATGAAGAAGAAAATGCATATTGTATCATCGACAGATGACAACTACGCACAGCACTTGGGTATGACATTGAGTTCTTTACTTGAAAACACTTCAAACCCTAAGGATTTTGTCATTTCAATCATCGATGGAGGAATTAGCCAAGAGAAGAAACAGCTGCTGAAGGAAACTGCAGCTGCCTACAATACACCGCTTGATTTCCTTGATGTTAATTTGGATGCTTACGGAGGCGCAATTGCCAGCCGACATATTTCTAAAGCTGCTTACTACCGTATATCCATACCTGAAATGATGGATCCAGCTATTGAACGGACGCTGTATGTTGATTGCGATATGCTGGTACTAGATGATGTCAAAAAACTTTTCGAGGCCGATATGGAAGGCAATATCGTTGCTGCCGTAGGTGACTACGGGGAACATCGCCGTCTGGAGAAAATGGGAATTACGAAAGAGGATCGTTATTTTAACTCTGGTCTGATTCTAATTGATATGAAGGCATGGCGTGAAAATGATATTACGAATAAGGTGCTGACATTCATCAACGAAAATCCAGATAAGCTGGCATGGCATGATCAGGATGCCCTTAACGCCATCTTGTGGAATGATTGGCTCATGCTTCATCCGAAATGGAATGCCCAAACTCACGTTATCTTGAAAGAATATAAAGCTAAATCACTCAAGGAAGAACGTGTGCTTCGCACAGTAAGAGAAACACCATCAATAGTACACTTCTGCGGAGAAGAGAAACCATGGCAGGAAGGTTCTATTCACCCTTACACAGATGGCTATTATGAGTACTTAGCGAAGACAGCATTCGCTGCTAAAACTAAAAATTCCTTATCTGTATAAAACTGTATGTAAAACCGGAGTTAAGATAACTCCGGTTTTTTCTATGTGCTCTTCTCATATGTTACACTGGTACAAAAGGAGGTGCTTTCCCTGAAAGCTAGACGCACACTGTATGCAGTGCTGCTGCCGATTGGTATCGCTATAATCGCCCTATTCATTTTCCGCTCTTATTTTTATTTCCCCAGTACCGTATATGGCGAATCAATGGCTCCGACTTTGGAAGACCAAAACAAAATCCTCATAAGCCGTGTCGGTAACATCGATCGATTTGATGAAGTTGTTTTTGACGCACCAGATCAAGATGCAAGCTATGTAAAGCGAGTAATTGGAATTCCAGGAGACACGATCGAATATAAGAATGATGTACTTTATGTAAATGGCAAGAAGCACGTAGAGCCCTACCTGAAAGAAATGAAGGATGCTATGCAGAAGGATGCGTTATTTACGAATAACTTTAAGCTTCGGGATGTCATTGGAGAAGATACCATTCCTGATGGTTACCTGTTCGTCATGGGAGATAATCGCAGAAACAGTAAAGACAGCAGGATGTTCGGCTTGATTCCACAAAGTTCCGTCATCGGGGAAGTGAAATTCCGCTATTATCCAATACCTCAAATCGGATTAACTAACTGAATAATTATAAAGTGACGAACAGTGCAGGCTATTGCACTGTTTTTTTATTATCTCCAAATTTTGGTTGACTTCCCTCTCTCTCGGTTATATAGTTAGTTACATGAGTAATGAACCAACTACCCTAAACTTTAAAGGAGCATATGCATGCTTGATGATTCGAAGCCGATCTTTATCCAGATCAAAGAACAACTAGAAGATAGCATCCTCAACGGCTCCATACAAATTGGAGAACGGGTGCCCTCCACCAATGAATTTGCTCAACACCACAAGATAAATCCAGCCACAGCAGGAAAAGGTATCAACCAGCTAGTAGACGAAGGTATATTATTCAAGAAAAGAGGCGTAGGTATGTTTGTAACAGAAACAGCATTGGAGATTCTTCTTGATAAGCGGAAGCAGCAGTTTTTTGATGCATATATCATTCCGCTGAAACAGGAAGCAAGTAAACTGCATATCCCCAAAGAAGAGATCATTCGTATGCTTAAGGAGGAAGAGTAAAAATGGCGATAGTAGCTGAGAACCTGATTAAAGAATACCGAACTGCCACAGCTTTGAAAGGTATCGACCTTCAAATTACAGACCCGAAAATCTACGGCCTGCTAGGTAGAAACGGTGCCGGAAAAACCACTTTTATGCAGCTGCTGGCTGGCTACGACAAACCGTCAGGCGGAGAATTAACCATAAATGGTATGAAACCTTTCGATAACCGAGCTGTTACAGAGAATATTTGCTTAATCAAGGAAGCTGATAATTTTAAAAAAGACCTTACTGTTCATCAAGTATTGAAAATATCCTCAATGCTCTATTCCAATTGGGATAAAGAGCTGGCTGCTGACCTACTAGAAGGATTCGACTTAGATAAAAAACGACGAGTAAAAAACCTTTCCAAAGGCATGGAATCTGCACTTGGCATCATTGTTGGTTTGGCAAGCAAAGCACCAGTTACCATGTTGGATGAACCTTATATCGGGCTGGATGCCGCATCTCGCGCTTATTTCTATGAAGTACTGCTAGATGAATTCCAGAACAATCCTCGAATCATAATTCTGTCCACTCATTTAATTGATGAAGTCAGCAATTTGTTCGAAGAAGTGATTATCTTTAATAAAGGCAGTATCCTTCTGCATAAAAGTGCTGAAGAACTCAGAGCTCAAAGCTTTTGCATCTCAGGGCCGGCAGCACAAGTCAAAGCCTTTACAGACGGTAAACAAATCATTAAGGAAACCAGCTTTGCAGGAACGTCACAAGCATACCTGCTATCCACAGAAGCGCCTGACTTAACTGGTGACCTGGCAGTTTCAGGGGTGCCACTGCAAGATATGATGGTACATTTAACAGAAAAAAGAGGTGCACGCGCATGATGAAACAAATACAGGCTTTACTTTATTTCTTTGCTGTCGACAGCAGGCGTACCGTTACAATTTTTTGTTCTATCCTGGTCTTAAGTATCACGGTATTAACTGTTCTCGGCGTTACTGTTGCGGACTTTATGTACATCGCCATTACAGCACCAGCATATATCTTTATGATTATATTTGGTTTCAGAACAATTCAAGAAAGTCTCCCATTTGCCATTAAGAGGGGTGTCACCAGGAAGAGTTACCATACAGCTGTTGGTATTTTCATTTTGTTGATCAATCTTGTAATGCTTGCTTTTCTTGCAGGAGTACAATTAGTAGTAAACGGTGTGTTTCAGGTCGCTAATATAACGAACATCCACATCATTCGTCCGATTGGAGCAAGCACCGAGCTAAAAAGTATTTTGTATAGCTTGCCGCTTGATTACGCTCTTCTGATATCTTTCTTTACTGCCGGACTTTTACTTGGTATCATCGCCTATAAATTTGGTTTTCTTGGGGGCGCGATACTCGGAGGCATTGCTTTAATTGGTATAACCGTGTCTTTGACTATCCAAGAGCGATTAACTGACTTCATTACTTGGATACTAGATTTAGCTGTATTCCCAGCATTCGGACTGGTATGTGCAGTTGCGATTGTATGCTATTTGATAAGCTGGATCTTTATCCGCACGAGCAACTCCCAGCCTACCACATAAAAAAAGAGACTCACGCCTTTGGGACTGACCCCCGTTTTTGAGACAGGGATCAAAACACCTTCAAACAGCCAATTGTCGATATTGTATCGGTGATTGGTTGTTTAGTTTCGTTTGAATACGAATGTTGTTATAATAATGAATGTATTCTTCGACAGTACGCTCTACGATGGCAGTCGTAGTTCGAACTATGCTGTTGAGATAGAACGTTTCAGACTTTAGTGTGGAATGAAACGATTCGATGGAGGCATTATCAGCGGGCGTCCCTTTGCGGGACATGCTCATGGTAATGCCTTTTCCTTTTATAGCTTTTTGGT
>FOCD01000003.1 GCA_900110015.1 Terribacillus saccharophilus
ACAGCCGAAACCGTCTTTCCATTTCCAATCAGGAGAAAGGAAATACTATCCGGTATTAGCTCCGGTTTCCCGAAGTTATCCCAGTCTTACAGGCAGGTTGCCCACGTGTTACTCACCCGTCCGCCGCTCATTCCGCCAGAATCACCCCGAAGGGGTCATCTGGTTTCCTGCGCTCGACTTGCATGTATTAGGCACGCCGCCAGCGTTCGTCCTGAGCCAAGATCAAACTCTCCATGAAAGTTTTGATGCTTTTGCTCGTTAGAGCTGACGTTGATCTTACGATCTTGTCGTTTAATTCGTAATTGGTTGTTTTGTTCAGTTTTCAAAGATCAATATGGTGGGCCTAAGTGGACTCGAACCACCGACCTCACGCTTATCAGGCGTGCGCTCTAACCAGCTGAGCTATAGGCCCATATCACTTAATTGTAATATTGGAGCGGGTGAAGGGAATCGAACCCTCGACATCAGCTTGGAAGGCTGAGGTTTTACCACTAAACTACACCCGCATATTATAATGTTTCATTCGGTTGGTTGGTACTACTGGTCGGGAAGACAGGATTTGAACCTGCGGCCCCTTGGACCCAAACCAAGTGCTCTACCAAGCTGAGCTACTTCCCGAAGAAATAATGGCGCGCCCGAGAGGAGTCGAACCCCTAACCTTTTGATCCGTAGTCAAACGCTCTATCCAATTGAGCTACGGGCGCTTATTAAGAACAACTTTTATATTGTATCATTCACTTCATAACTTGTCAACACTTTTTTTGGTGCGGCCGAGAGGACTTGAACCTCCACGGGTTATTCACCCACTAGGCCCTCAACCTAGCGCGTCTGCCATTCCGCCACGACCGCTTAAAGTCAAAAGAAAAATGCTGCCTGTGTTTCACAGCATCGGCAGATCTATATGATCATCCTTTGCTTTAAACAGATGAGCCATGAAGGACTCGAACCTTCGACCCTCTGATTAAAAGTCAGATGCTCTACCAACTGAGCTAATGGCTCACAACAAAAAAGTAAGCTGGGCTAGCTGGATTCGAACCAACGATCACGGGACCAAAACCCGTTGCCTTACCGCTTGGCTATAGCCCAATAAATGGCGGTCCGGACGGGACTCGAACCCGCGACCTCCTGCGTGACAGGCAGGCATTCTAACCAACTGAACTACCGGACCGAGCCTATAAAGACTCGTTATGAAAAACGATGACCCGTACGGGATTCGAACCCGTGATACCGCCGTGAAAGGGCGGTGTCTTAACCGCTTGACCAACGGGCCATTTGAGATGGCGGAGAAGGAGGGATTTGAACCCTCGCGCCGCTTACACGACCTACACCCTTAGCAGGGGCGCCTCTTCAGCCACTTGAGTACTTCTCCATTGGCTCCACAGGCAGGATTCGAACCTGCGACCGATCGGTTAACAGCCGATAGCTCTACCACTGAGCTACTGTGGAATAATGTTTGTCACATGTTAGCGACCTTATGTATCTTACAACATCTTTCGCTGTGTGTCAACCACTTTCGTGATTTTTTTCGTGCCGTTCGTCGACGGCTTAATAAATTTATCATGGATTGCAGAACACGTCAACACTTTTCTTGAAAGTTTTTGTTTTTTCTCGTTTTATTTTTCAAGCAACCCTGTGTTTTCTTGCTTTTTCAGCTTTCCGCCGCATTTACCGCATCCATATTTACGCGTATTCACTATCTTTTTTCGCTTATACACGTGCCCGCATTTCGTACATTTATAATATAGCAGTGTCTTTTCTTTTACTGACGGAAGCATATTGCAAAAGCGCGGTGATTCCGTTTGCTGAAGAAGCTCCCTGAATTCAGGATCCCGATGGCCATATCCCTTACCTTCTATATGAAGGTGATAATGACATAGTTCGTGTTTAATGATTCCGATTGTCTCTTCCTGCCCCAACTCCCTCAGATACTTCGGATTAATCTCAATGATTCGTTTACCCGGTAAGTACCTGCCTCCAGTTGTTCGCAGTCGGCTATTATATCTTGCTGTATCAACAAATGGCCGATTAAACCATACGATGGAAATCTCTTCTACGATTTGCTGCAAATTATACATTGTTATTTCTTTCATCACGCAGGCACCCCCAGTTTTTATCATGCATATGATGATGCAGACATTCATTTTTCCCGACATCCATGGGCTGCAGGAGGTAAAAGAATGCCTAATTGGTTGAAAAATCAACTATCTCAAGCTTTTCTCACAAAAAACGTAAACCAATTGAAGGTCTTGAATCAATGCTGGTTCTTTTATAAACGAAATCAGCATTCCAACGGCAGCTAAAGCCCCTGTCCCACGAGGGGCAGGGGCTTTAGAGCTACTGCTGTTACTTCACCATTGTAAGTGCAATTCGCTGTTTGTCAATATCTACTTTATCTACCCAGACAGTGACTACATCTCCAACCGATGCGATATCCATCGGATGTTTCACGAACTTATTGGACATCTTGGAAATATGGACAAGCCCATCTTGTTTAACACCTATGTCGACGAATACACCGAAATCAACGACATTTCGGACAGTCCCTTGCAGTTCCATCCCTTCTTTAAGATCCTCCATGGCCAATACATCTTGCTTCAATAATGGCTGATCAAAATCATCACGAGGGTCTCTTCCTGGTTGGTTAAGGGCTTGTACTATATCGCGAAGCGTGAGATCACCGATACCTAATTCTGCAGCAATCTCAGTTATGTTAATTTCCGCAAGCTTCTCTTGCAGCTTATCAGTCCCTATATCCACATCATCCGAGCCAAGACGCTTTAGAAGCTGTTTTGTAGCAGTATAGCTCTCTGGATGAATCGGTGTTCTATCAAGCGGTTCCTCACCGTCCAGGACACGCAGAAAACCGATACTCTGTTCATATGTCTTGCTTCCGAGTCTAGGAATAGACTTAAGCTGCTTACGCGAGGAGAACTTACCAATCTCATTCCGCTGCTTCACGACATTCGCTGCCACAGTCTTACTAAATCCAGATACATATTGCAGCAAAGATTCAGAAGCTGTATTCACATTGACGCCTACCTGGTTTACCGCAGTCTCTACGACAAATCCCAAAGAATCGTTCAATCTTTTTTGGCCTACATCATGCTGGTATTGCCCCACACCAATTGATTTTGGATCAATTTTGACTAATTCCGCTAATGGATCTTGAATTCGGCGGCCGATAGAAATAGCACTGCGTTCTTCTACTTGCAGCTCAGGAAATTCTTTTCTTGCTAATTCTGAGGCAGAATACACACTTGCACCCGCTTCGTTTACGATTATATAAGCGACGTTGCTTTCCATCTGCCGAATAACGCCTGCAATGAACTGTTCTGTTTCCCGTGATGCAGTTCCATTACCAATAGCAATTAGTTCAACGTCGTATTTATTTAATAATGTCTCAACGACTATACTAGCTCCTTTAACATCATGACGCGGTGCAGTAGGATAGATGACATTTTTTTCGAGTAATTTTCCAGTCTCGTCTATTACTGCCAGCTTACAGCCTGTACGGAAAGCTGGATCCACTCCTAATACAACCCGCCCCTTCAATGGCGGCTGAAGAAGGAGGTTTTTCAAGTTCTCCGAGAAAATTTTAATTGCCTGCTCTTCCGCTTTTTCTGATAGCATGGAGCGAATTTCCCGTTCGACTGATGGCTGGATGAGCCGCTTATAGCTGTCCTCGATAACTGACTGCAAAGCGGACGCAATATCAGCAGCCGTTCTTTGCTTGATAACTTTCCGTTTAAGATAAGTTAAGATAACCTCTGCTGGAGGCTCAACAGTTACCCGCAGTATGCCTTCCTTCTCACCCCGGTTGACAGCTAATGTCCGATGGGATGCCATCTGCCGTATCGGCTCCTGATATTCATAGTACATTTCGTAGACGCCTTTTTCATCGTCTTCTGATTTCTTCACTTTCGTTAACAGAACGCCTTGCTTTTCCGTCTTTTCTCGAATGTAATCTCGGAAAGCTGCTTGCTCACTAATCCATTCGGCCACTATGTCGCTAGCTCCTTGCAGCACTTCTTCGACTGTTTGGAGTTCCTTTTCAGGGTCCAGATAAGCTTTTGCTTCTTTTTCAAAATGCTGGATTGTCTGCTCATACAATCCCTTCGCAAGAGGTTCCAACCCCTTTTCTTTTGCAATCGTAGCTTTTGTACGACGTTTTTGCTTGTACGGACGATACAGATCTTCTATACGCTGCAACTGCATGGCTGCGAGAATATCACGCTTTAGCTCCTCTGTCAGTTTGCCTTGCTCATCTATCAAACGGATTACCTCTGTCTTCCGCTGATGAAGCTGCTGTGCATAATCCCATTTATCTTGAATCGCTTTGATTTCTACTTCATCAAGGGCTCCAGTCTGCTCTTTACGGTATCGTGCAATAAACGGTACTGTATTGCCTTCCTCCAGCAGATTGATGACCTGTTTAATAGATGATTGCTTAATTGATGTTTCTTTTTCGACCCATTGGATGAGTCTGTCTTGAATAGTTGCTTCCAAATTTGCTCCTCCTGACTGCTTCTATATCCATTGTAGCAGAATTGCTGAACAGATAAAAAAAGGATCAGTACCTATTTTAGGCACCGATCCTATTCCGTGTATTTCATAGCAATCATTGTAATATCATCTTGATGAGGCTTCTGTTTGGAAAGTGCAAACATGTCCCGTATCTTACGTACATCCTTTTCTTTGAAAAGGTCCTGTGTAAGCTCATTATCAGAAACTCCATCAGAGAACATGACGAATATCATGTCATCCTGTAAAATTCCTCGGGATATCTTGTATTTCCGGGGATACCCAGCAAGAAAACCTTGGCTTGGTATACAACGTTCCCTTTTTCCACTCGTAATCGTCATGATTCCGATATTTCCAATGCTAGTAAAGGAATAGGTGCCTGTCCGATAATCCACTTTTAGGATACCGAGGACAACTCCGCGTTTTCCGACTAGCACTTCATTCGATTTCCTGATCAATTCATCGATTCCGCTGTGTACATGGTCACGAATAACATCAACCACTACCTGTGATGACTCTTTTGCAAATTCTCCGCTTCCGAGTCCATCTGCCAGGACACAGATAAATTCATGCTCCGATTCGTGGTAGAAATAACTATCTCCGCAATAATAGTTGCCTTTCTTTGGCTCCTGAAACGCCGACACATCCATATGGAGATAGGAATCAGTCAAAACTGTCAGCACCCTCGGCTTGTAAAGCTTCCCGCAGTTTGCGCAAAGCTCTGCGCTGAAGGCGCGATACATGCATCTGGGAAATGCCGAGTTGTTCTCCTGTATCTTTTTGGCTCATATTCTCGAAATATGTGCAGCGAAGGATTTCCTGCTCCCTCTCACTAAGAATTGGCAGGACCTTTTCCAGCAACATTCTGCGGTCAATATCTTCGTAGCCATTATCAGTCGAACCTACCAAATCGAGGATTGCTACAGTACTACCATCAGAGTCAGCTTCGATCTTTCTGTCAACAGACAACGCCTTATAGCTTTTGCCCATTTCCATTGTTTCTAAAATGTCCTCTTCAGACACTTCCAGAAAAGCAGCGATTTCTGCAACTGTCGGGGACTTCTGATTGTCAGTAGTTAATTCATCGATTGCCTTACGGATTTTCGGACCCAATTCCTTGATCCGCCGCGGCACATGGACACTCCATGTCTTATCGCGAATAAAACGTTTGATTTCTCCAATAATGGTTGGAATAGCAAAAGATTCGAATGACTTACCGAATTCCGGGTTATACCGACGAATTGCAGCAAGCAATCCGAGCATTCCTACTTGAACTAAGTCTTCATGAATGGAGCTGTTCTTGGAATATTTCCTCGCTATGGATGTGACAAGATCTTTGTATGTGAGTACGATTTTTTCTTGGATTTCTTCATCTGTGGGATACTTTTGCAGATGATCTATCCATTTATAAACCTCATCCTCACGGTTATTGTGTGGTTGAGATTTGGTCGTCATCTAGTCCCACCCCATTTTCATGAAGGTATTTCGTCATGAGGACGATCACTCCGGAATCGCTATTGATTTCCACTTTGTCCATCAATGCGTCGATCAGGAATAAACCGAAACCGCCCTCCCTCAGCTGTTCGATAGGTTCTGCAGCCTCATACGGTCCAATATTCCGTTTCACTTGATCCAAGTTGAAACTGCCGCCATGATCTGCGACCATCACTTCGAGCCGATTTTCATAAACACCGAAACCGATTGTAACTTCGCCATCTTCATCTTTTTCGTATGCATGGTTCACAGTGTTTGTTACAGCCTCGGAGATTGCAACCTTCAAATCCTCGATATCCTCGTAGGAAAAGCCCATACGGTTAGCAACACCTGAGCTAGTCAGTCGAATTACACCAACGTATTCTGGTTTAGCCGGTACTTTAATCTCGATAAAATCGAAAGATTCCATAATTAATAGCCACCTTGTACTGTTTTGTCAACATCGATCACATCGATCAAACCTGTAATCTCGAACAAACGGTATACACGGTCCTGCAGCTGTACGAGCTTCAATTCACTATTGTTTTCTTTAGTCGATTTCAACCCGCTAACGAATACGCCTAATCCGGTACTGTCCATATAATTAACTTGCTCCAGATTAACCTCCACTTTATTGCCCTCTTTTTCGGTAAGGGATAAAAGTGTCTCTTTCAGTTTAGGAGCTGTATACGCATCTATTTCACCAGCTAATAAAACAACTGATTTTCCTTCATTTTCTTGTACGTCAACAGTTAAGTTCATCATGTACCTCCTAAGGGCTAGTTACCATTCCTATGTAATACCCGTTTGTTCATTTTTTTAAACATCTTTTTTAATAATTATTAATGTAAAATCATCTCGCAAGTGGAAATCCTGGAGTTTCTCAAAGTGTTTGTACACATTCTCCACAAGCTCCTGTGCTGAGAGATGCGAGAAGCTCTTGATAACCTCAAGCACTTCTTCACTCTCAATGAATCGATCGCCTTGACGGCACTCTGTTACACCGTCGGTAAGCAAAATAACCATGTCGCCTGCATGTATCTCCCTTTCATACTGACGGTACTGTGCCATATCCGTCACACCAAGAACGACACCTTTTGCTCGAATCTCTTCAAAGGTATCGTCAGCAGCGTGATAATAGAAGCCTGGCTCATGTCCTGCTGATGAATAGGAAATTGTGCTGGCCGCTGGATTGAAAAGAGCATAAAACATCGTAATGAACATACTTGGATCGACATTCCGTTCTACTACCCGATTAAGACTTTCCAATATTTCACTTGGGTTTTTATGCTCGGAAGGAAAGCTTTCCATTGCGTATTTAATCATTGACATGCACAATGCTGCCGGGATACCTTTGCCGATCACGTCAGCTACCGTTATACCTACAGTACCATCTTCATGGTGGATGAAATGGTGATAGTCACCATTCATCTGATTTGCAGGTACACTGACGACTCCGATATCGAAACCTTCTACATCAGGCTTCACTGTTGACAGCAATGTATTCTGCATTCTGGCCGCTACGGAAATTTCCGATTTTATCTCCAGCTGTGTTTCACGAAGATCCTGGAATTCCTGCAATGCCAGACCATAAGAAATCATTACTTCCAACAGAAAGCTCATCGAGTGCTGAATGTTCTCCGGAAGCTCAGGATAGATGTCTTCCAGCGCATTGATATGCGTGTTGATGATCTCCTCCAGCGAAATATTATGCTGGATGGAGCGTTTACTTATCTGCTCTGCCTCGTATAAGGCAGACTCGTCTTGTGTATTGATGTATTGTTTGAGCAGTTCCCGATAGTGTGACAGATCTAGCTTAATCGCATCCACCTGGCATCATCCTCCTCTAACGAACCCATTTAACGACGCGGATTTCTGTTCCTTCGCCTGTCTTTGACGTAATATCGAATTCATCCATCAGGCGTTTTACACCTGGAAGACCCGCACCAAGACCTCCGGATGTGGAGAAACCATCCTCCATTACCTGACTGATATCTTTTATACCGGGACCTGTATCGATGGCAACAATGCAAATTCCGCGCGAACCGACGTTTTCCACCTCATCGAAGCAGATTTTACCGCTTCCGGCATACAGGTAGATGTTGCGTGCAAGTTCCGATATAGCAGTTGCTATACGGGCTTGGTCAACAATCCCGAAGCCAAGCTTCTTCGAAAAGTCGCGGCCGAATTGTCTGGCACCGACAATGTCCCATTCTTTCTGTATATTTACACAGGTTCTGAAGTCCATTTTCACTCCTCCAGTTCCTGGCGCAATTTGATCAATCCTTGTTCTAGGTCTAATGCCGTGGTTACCTCATTCAAATGAATACCCAGATCAATAAGCGTTACTGCTACAGCTGGCTGTATGCCAGTCAGGACAACTTTTGCACCCATCAAGTCAGACATCGTCACCACATCACCCAGTACCTTGGCGATGAAGGAGTCAATAATGTCAACAGAAGTTAAGTCGATGACCACACCTGTTGCTCCGCTTTGATGAATCTTGTTGAGCAGATCTTCTTGAAATTGAATGGCAGTCTGATCGTCAAGATCAATCTGGATGCTGATCAGCAAGTAATTATGCAGCTTCAATATTGGAATTCTCACGATTGTTCACTCCTATCAAGCGAATCGATCAGCTCTTCTATGGTCTGTTCTTCGCTGTTTGTTTGTACGATCATTTGATTCGTCATTTCAAGAGCTGTTGTAAATCCTTTACGCAGAGAGCTTTTTGTCGGGAACTTACTAAGATCTATCCCAAGATTCACGATTGTCTGGGCTATCTCAGGTCTGATACCAACAAGGATACAAGTAGAACCGATCAGCCTTACTGCTTCTGCCGCCTGAATAATATGGTGCGCGACCATCGTATCCACTACTGGCACTCCTGTGATATCAATTAGTACAACCTCTGCATGATGTTTGATTACTCCATCGAGTAAGTTCTCCATGATGAATTTAGCACGCTCTGTATCAATGGTTCCAATCAGCGGCATCACCGTTATATTGTCCATAACAGGAATCAACGGTGCAGAAAGCTCCTGCAATGCAACACGCTGGAGCGAAACGGTATTTTCCCAGCTGCCGGAATACTCATTCACAAGCTGGTTGATTATCGGATTTACAAGCTCGTCCACATGCCGCAGCACTTTTGGTACAGATACATCCAATTCTTCATGTTCAATTAAAAACTCAATTGCGACACGTTTAAAAAGCTGCAGACCATCTGTCAGATAGCTGAGCGGCCAACCTAAGTTAATTACGCGTTCTGTAAAGCTGTCCAAATCAGAAGTCAAACTCTCCTTCTCGACACTGCCGAAAATGATATTGACGAATTCCCGATTGGTGTTTTCGAAAAGATCCTGTGAAATAGCGGAATTTGTTACTTCCTTTTGCTTCTCTGCGACTTCCTCAAGCCACATATGAACCAAATCGTTACTATTGTCGACTAGAATCTCCTTCAGATTTTTTGCCATCATGAAACCCCCGTATTGTAACGTTCACCTTGTCAAAGGCTGAATTTACTGCAGTCATATGTTCAAGGTCACTTTTATCTACTATTAATCTAACACCAATACGCCTGTCTTTCCAATATGGCGACTTCTTCTTAGTATATACCAAATCTCAGCAGGACTGAAATCAAAATAAAAAGCCCTCACGTTTAAACGCAAGGACTTCTGAACCTAGAACTCTGTAAGGCCTAGACTTATTTCAAGTGCTCGATTGATATTCTCCATCATTGGAGGGTCTAGCTGTGTGATCTTATCTGTCAGCCGCTGCTTGTCGATTGTTCGGATCTGTTCAAGAAGAATGACGGAATCCCGTTCAAAGCCATACTTCTTGGCATCAATCTCCACGTGGGTCGGCAGCTTGGCTTTTTGGATCTGTGCCGTTATCGCCGCTATGATGACGGTCGGACTGAATCGGTTTCCGATATCATTCTGCAGGACCAATACCGGGCGCACGCCCCCCTGTTCTGATCCCACTACCGGGGACAGGTCGGCGAAATAGACTTCGCCTCTTTTTACGATCAAGGGCCTACACCCCGCTTACAAGGCGCTCTAACGTAACTTCTGCCTCCTCTTCAGCTTGGAAAGCTTCTGAAGCGATATTTAGATTGATACGTGCCATTTCCATGTACCCTTTCTGCATGGTCTCACGGATATTCTTTCTTTCCTGCACGTATGACTTAGCCGCTTGATAGAAGAAATGATCGAGACTATTGTTATTGTTCTGCATCAAACCATCCACCTCATTCAGGAGTTTCTTAGGCAGCTTTACAACGATTTCTTGTAAGCCTTCGGACACAACCATACACCTCCACCAATTCGCTCGGGTCGTTTCTGTAAAAATCCACTTTCATCATACCATCCGAGCCTTACGTTTGCAAAGGACCCTCCGGAACTTTTTGATAAAAAAAGCCTTTTTCAAACAAAAAGTACGGGAGAAAGGCTGACTTTCTGCCGAATATTACAAGCTTTCGCCTGGATTAAGCGCATTGGCTGTTTCGACAATCTGGCCAGAGCGTTTATAGACGCGCGGCATTCTTGCGCCGATAAGGCAAGGGATCTCATAATTGATGGTGTCTACCCAATCTGCCGCTTCATCCACACTGATAAAAGCGTCCAGCTGCGAACCGATGAGAACAACTTCGGTACCGACTGGATAATCTTTATCGAGCTTCACCATGCATTGATCCATGCAGACCCTGCCTACAATCGGCATTCTCTTACCATCTACAAGTACCTCAAATCCTTGCATCTTGCGAATCCATCCATCTGCATATCCAATTGGCAGTGTCCCAATCCACTCCGGTTTATCTGTTTCATAGGTTGCACCGTAACTTACTGCTTCATGCGCCTCAAGCTGTTTGACATGCACAAGCTTGCTGTGCAGGGAAAACGCTTGACGCAGAGCTATCGGATGTTCTTCTTTGACGGTACTTGACGGATAAAGTCCATACATGCCGATGCCAAAACGGACAAAATCCGACTCATCCGCAGCAAAACGCATGCTGGCTGCACTATTATCCGTATGGACGATAACTGGATCCGGCCATTCCTCCCGCAGCACCTTGAATAGTTCATCGAATTTGCTTCGCTGTCCTTCGAAATATGACAAATCGGCTTCGTCTGCTGTTGCGAAATGCGTATAGACACCTTCGAGGATTAGTGATGGGGTATCAAGTAAAGGCAATGCAGAACGAATATCGTCCTCTGTCCGAAAGCCCAATCTTCCCATTCCCGTATCCAGCTTCATATGCAGCTGCAGCGGCTTACGGAATTGTTCGGCGCGCACTGCCTCCAGCCAATCCTTACGGTAGAAAGTAAGCGATATATCATGGTCCGCAGCAATTGCCGCATCTTCAGCACGAGTTGCTCCAAGCACGAGTATTGCTGCCTGTATACCAGCTTTACGCAAATGTAGCGCCTCATCTAAAAAAGCGACTGCTAGTGCTGATGCTCCAGCGTCCAACGCTGCCTGCGCGACTTGGGTATATCCGTGTCCATATGCATTTGCTTTGACAACTGCATAAATCCCTTTGTCTTCTCCGATATGTGCTGCCAGTTGCTTTATATTATATTCAACATGATCGAGATTTATTTCCACCCAAGAATCCCGATAAAAATTGTCGACCCTCATATGTATTCATCTCCTAGAATTTTTACCTTCGTCTATTATAGCAGGAAAACAAAAAAGCAGACTCGGTTCGTCTGCTTCTCTTCATTATTTCATTGCCTGGCCATTGATGGATGCGGCCACTTCCTGAATTTCTTCCCGCGTCAATTCTTCACTGGCAAGCATATAATCGACACCGTTATTTGTCCATGTCAGACTGGAAGAGGTAATAGCTCCTACGGTGAAACCAAGACTGATTGGTTCGCCGCTAGCTGGTATCGCCGCTGCTGCTGCAGTCTCGGATACATCCGCCTGCTCCTGAACCAGCGTGAAATTCTTCTCGCCTTCATATGTCAGTATTACCCGTTCCGTCCCGTCAGCACTGACTTCTTTCTCCTCAGCAAGCGTTGCTCCCGCTGTCTCTGTTGGATACAGCACAGTCAATCCTTGCTGTTCATTCGGTACTGCAGAAGCCGGTACCCCGGATAAAGAACCTGTCATATTGTTCTCTAGCTCAAAATCTTTTTCTCCAAATTTCGGATCAAGCTTGAATGCGGAAAAAGCTACTTCGACCATTGGTTTTTTATCTTTATCTAACACTTTAACCAGTTCAGGTGTATATGTTTTTTTATTGAAATAGATTTCTTGATACGGCAGCGTTGTATTGTTCTGATATGTCGTCTTCGTCTTGAACACGTAATGCTCTTCTGTTGATTCGAAGGTTGCATTGTTGTCCTTTAACACATCCTGCACGAGCGATTGGTACAAATAAGGCTGACTGCTGTTATAAGGCCATTCGCTCTGGAATTTAAAGCTTTTTCTCAGTGCAGGGGTGAGAACAAACACACCATCTTTATTGCGCAGAATCACCTGACTGCCCTGCTCATCTGTATCATTTTTCAATAAAACCCGGTAATGGTTGTCTTTCTGATACCATACATCAATCCCGTAGGCTTGCTGTTCTTCTCCTGTGTTCAGCTTCATAGTGGCTTCGGCCTTGTAGCCTTGCAGCTCAGCTGATGTCTCTTCCAGCTTCTTTACTACATCTTCCTGAGAGGCTTCACTGCAGCCAGCTAATAAGAATAAAAAGGCAGCAAAGACAATCAAACCAGCAATTTTTTTCATGGTCACACTCCTTTGTCAGCTATAAAGCGAACAAAGAGAACATGTCCCCGTCAATCGGAAATGTTACGAAAAACCGTGGCCAGCCCTTTCATAAGATCAGTTGCCAGCAGATCCTGCTGAGAATGCGCATCCTCGACCAATACATCGGCTGCTTTCCCGTGGACGTAAACTCCGTTTGCAATTGCCTCCATAGGATCTTCGTGCTGCATAAGCATTGCAAGAAGAATACCTGAAAGTACATCTCCGCTCCCGCCTTTACCTAAACCCGGGTTGCCAGTTGTATTCACAACCTGACTGCCATCAGGAGCGGTGATGATGGTGTATGTCCCTTTCAGCACGAGGTGCACCTGATGCACTATCGCAAATTTACGAGCCAGCTCGAATGGTCTCTCCAGCAGTTCTGGCACTTTCATATCCAATAACATGGCCATTTCCCCAGGATGCGGTGTCAAAACTGTCGGAGCTTGTCTATTCCGAAGGATCTCCAGGTCGGATTTGATATGATAGAGGCCATCAGCATCTAAAAGGACAGGAACTTCAGCTTCTTCCAGCACCCGTTTTGTCAAGGCTGCTGTCGATTCGCCTCTACCCATTCCCATGCCAACGACAATCGCATCATAAGCACTTACATCCAAGTCATCCGTATCGACTATCACGCCATTCTCTTCATGCAAAGATGTGAATGTCGCTTCTGCCAAATGAGATAATACAGATGGAATGACCTGGCGCAAGGTTCCGACAGTCAGAAGACCTGCTCCCGCCCTAAGAGCGGCCATGCTGGACATTGTAACTGATCCTGGCATTTCTATTCCTCCCCCGATGAGGAATCCTTTGCCATTTGTCCCTTTATGAGAGAAAGGCTGCCGGATCGGGAATGACCGCTTCACGTCCTGTTCAGTCCATATTCTGGCACCGGCTTGTCTGCCTAAATAGGCTGCCGGCAGACCGATGGATACAGTTTTCCATTCCCCGTAGTATGGTGCTGTCTTCTGAATAAAGGCGCTTGGTTTCGGTGCCTCGATGATGAAGGTATGATCGGCTTGGATTGCTTCCTCAAATTCTACAGCATCATCCGCCGGTACACCGGAAGGCAAATCAATGCTAAAGACAAGTGCGTCGCTGTCATTGACAGCCTGTACAGTTTCCGTATAGGGGCTGCGCAGCTTGCCGCGAACTCCTAAGCCCAGCATTGCATCCACGATGATATTCGCTTTTTCCAATGCCGGTTGGAAAGTGTCTGCTTCAACATCCATCACCTCACCCCCAAGCCGGTCGTAAACCTGTTGATGCATTGCGGCATCAGCGGTCAAGTTACGCCCAACTTGGACAGCGGCTACATCATATCCTTCATTCAGCAGCGTCCTGGCTACTACATATCCATCGCCGCCATTATTGCCGGAGCCACAGAGAACTAGTATCTGGTCCGTGGTTCCGATCAGCGGTTTCATTCGTCCTGCAATGGCTCGGCCGGCAGATTCCATTAAAATGCTGCCGCTGATCCCTATTTCCTCCATCGCATAACGATCCACTTCGTACATTTCCTTTGCGGTGACAATATACACGCTGTTCCCTCCTACCCGCACTACAATTTATGAGACAGGCCCAAATAATATGCAAACAAGTCTATTTATCCTGTGTAATGATCACTTGCGCAGCAGCGTAAGCATCCGAATGGGTAATCGATAGGAAAACATGCTCGCCTTCTCCTTGATCGCTAGCTGTAAGTACTGGTGCACCTGCTTCATTCGGCATTATCTCGATATCATGGAGACCCAATTTACCTAATCCGGTTCCCCTTGCTTTTGCGTAGGCCTCCTTTGCGGCAAAACGCCCCGCAGCAAATTCAACTTTACGTTTATCAGACACCAGTGAATCATAGTGCGTTTGTTCTGATTCGGTCAGGATCCTGCTCAGGATCCGCTCACTGTGCACAATCGCTTTTTCGATACGTGCCAATTCTGTAATATCTAAACCGATACCCTTAATCATAATAGTACAACCCACCTTCCTTTTAGAATTCTCTACCGAGTATTGTACCCTATATGTATAAAAGCAGGGGGGAAAGTTATAAGATGTTATGACAAGCAATTTGCATTGGTTTACGCTATGCTGATAGCTAATAGAAGGTAATGAAGGAGGGATTGGATTGTTCCGCAGAAATGAAAGCTTTAAAGAATATTTATATGCCTATCCTGTCATTAGCTTAATCGTAGCAGTTAATCTGCTGCTTTGGATCATAACAGGACTTTTCCCAACTGAATACGGAAGCAGCCTCTATCAATTAGGAGCAGGTGTGAATCTATTCATCTCGAGCGGAGAATACTGGCGGCTCGTTACACCTATTTTTCTGCACGCACCCGGAAGCATTTCACATGTTCTTTTCAACTGTTTCTCCCTGGTAATATTCGGACCCGCTCTCGAGCAAATGCTTGGGAAACTGAAGTTTACCTTGTTTTACTTGCTTGCTGGTATTATTGGAAATGCCGTCACTTATGTAATGGATCCTTATAGTTTTGTCAGTCATATAGGGGCATCCGGCGCTATCTATGGATTGTTCGGAATCTATCTGTTTATGGTTTATTTCCGCAAGCACTTGATAGATCCCGGAAATGCGCAATTAATCGTCATCATCTTCATTGTCGGTATCGTCATGTCCTTATTCACTGCAAATATAAACCTAACAGCGCATCTGGCAGGAGCTGTGGCAGGGTTTATACTTGCTCCGATCTTCCTTATTAAAGCAAAGCCTTTCTCCATCTATCGGAACAAACGTCCACGCCAGCGTGATGACGATGTAGGTTTTGATGCAGACCGCTGGAAAAAGCGTCCTTATGGAAAGCGCACCAATAAGAAAGTTATTTTGTGGATTATTATTGCAGCTTTAGTGCTTATCGGTATCTACGATTATATGAATTGAACCGCACAAATATTGTGCGGTTCTTTTTAAATGCGGAATGAATACCAGTCAAAGGCATCCTCTACATCATGTTCCTCCAAATGCTTCACTTTGAATCTGCTTCCCATAGTCCCGCCCGATGCAACAGCAATTTTCAAGGTACCAAGCTGTTTTTTTGATTGAAAGTAATGCTGTGATCCATAGAAAGCCTGCACCTTTTTACGATTCACATGGACAGTAACACGCGTAAGCTCCCGATAACGCATTGTAAGCATATCTGTCGTCCAGGATACGCCAGCATCCCGATAGCTTAAGATACTGAATAGAACAGTCAGTAAGACGAGCGGAATAGCAAATAGTCCATACCCGCCGAAATAGTAAATAAGTATTCCAGTAACTAAAACAGTGATGATGGATGACAGAAATAGATACCGAAGTAATGCCCGTTTTGGCGGCTTCTTGTATTCAGGCTGCACGACAAATTCAGGTAACAGCTCATCCAAGAAGGCGCTGAGCTCAGATTTTTTCAACAGCGGAAATAGAACAGTAGAAAAGCTATGCTTGTCAGCATCAGCTGCTCCGCCTGCAATTTCTGCGCTCACTGCAAGTAAGCCAAACGGCTGGCGAAAAATATTTTCTTCTACTTTCAGCGCTTGGATTCGGTGCAGCGGTATAGTCATTTCCCTTTTTTCAAGCAGCCCTCTTCGTATGAAGAGCTCGTTTCCTTGCTTGGTTATTTCAAAGAAGCAATATTTTAAAATGGTTCCAATCATGGCTACCATCCACGTAACCGCCAAGCTGCCAATAACAAAAATAACTGATAAGAACAAGCTCTGTTTTAATAACCAATCATAAGCAAAGGAATAGATGTTTATATTGACTACCTCATCTGCTTGCTGCGTAATTGCAAAAAGAAACCCAAAAATGACTCCTGTGCCACCTGAGGTAGCAGCGGCTACTAGTAAACGACGGAAACTTAGCTGGTAGCTGGTCCGTTCCTCTCGAACCTGCACATTTTCCGTATCTTCCTGTAAAACAATATTCTCTTTCCTTTTTACAAATTGCTGTATATCCGCAGCGTCCAGCTTGGAAAGGGCCGGAATCACCCCTTCAGCCTCTTTTCCGCCGCCGGCTGTCTGCACTTCCAGTTTGACCAGACCAAAAAGTCTGTGAAGGATATTTGCACTTGTATTCACAGAGTGGATGCGATGTCTGGATATATAACGCTTTTTCCGCACAAAAATGCCGGATTCGATTCGAAGTTCATCTTCTTCCATCCGATATGTAAAGCGGTACCAATATAGAAATCCAAACAGACCGCTCAGCAGCAATATAACTCCAACAAGTGCAAACGGACTCCACCAAAATAACTTAGTCATATCCCTTAGTAATGCGATAAAAGCAATAGCAAGCGGCACGATGGCGTCTTTGATAAGCTTCAGCATCCGGAGGACGATACTGATTGGATGCATCCTTTTTGGTTCAGACATCTTCTTCCTCCACACGAGCGAGTATTCCGATTCGATCACGCAGCTCCAACGCTTCCTCCAAAGCTAGAGCAGGTATATTGTGCGTCGTTGCAGCTGTAGATACAGAGACCGTGGCTAAACCGAATTTCTTCAGCACAGGTCCTTGCTCGGTATCGACATGCTGCACCCGGATCATCGGTACAATTGTCTGCGTAACAACAAAAATACCACTTTGTATGTATATTTCTTGCTCAAACACTTCATAACGCCACCTTCTCCATCGCAGCGCCGGAAGCAGCCATATAAAGAAAATTAAACAAGCAATGATGATAGCCCAAGCAATATAAATGATAGAATCCGGAATGGACCAGGTATTCCAGAAATACGTAAGAACCCCTGCTGCAATGACCGGCAGCAGCATATACAGACTTGCATTGATACGCCAGACCTTCTTTGCATTGACTGCGATTCTGTTACGTGGCTGTGACTTCATGTTCTCCCCCCTCTTCCAGTCTTACCATACGTTTAGCCTAAGAATTTGTTTCGTTTTTGAAAGAAAAAAGAGCCTTGGAAAAAATCCTCCAAGACTCTTGCCATAAAAAAAGACACCCTTTCGGGTGTCTTTTTTTAATTAGTTATCGTTATTGCGCTTGCCACGGTAGCCGCCGCCACCGCCGCCATTACGTTTGCCTTGTCCTTGGTAGTTACGGCCACGCGAGTTGCTGTTACGGCCATAGCCGCCGCCACGTCGGTCACCATTACCTCCACGGGAACCGCCGCCACGATATTTCTTTTTGTCTTTGAAGTTGCCTTTTACGCTGATTGGAGCGATGGAAGTAATACGAACCGGTGTATTACGACGCTCTTTTGTCAGCATTTTCAAAGCAGCTGCAACAACTGTTTCAGCACCGAACTGGTTGATAAGTTCGTTTGCTTTTTCGTTGTATGCTTTTAGATCTTTGTTTTCGATTGTGCGCATCATTTTATCGATAGCAATCTGTTGCTGCCCTTGTGCTGCTTCGTCATTTGTCGGAGCATCTTTACGTGCAATTTTGCTCTTCGTAGTTTTTTCGATCAAGTGCAGGTGAGAAATCTCTCTTGGTGTGATAAAGGAAACTGCTTGTCCCGCTTTACCAGCACGTCCTGTACGACCGATACGGTGTACATAGCTTTCCGGATCCTGTGGGATATCGAAGTTATATACATGCGTTACGTTAGAAATATCAAGACCACGTGCAGCAACGTCAGTTGCTACCAAAATTTCTACACGGCCATTTTTAAATTTGTTCAACACGGACATACGCTTGCCTTGTGTAAGATCGCCATGAATACCTTCTGCGCGGAAACCGCGAGCCTGCAAGCCTTCTGTCACTTCATCAACACGTTTTTTCGTTCTGCCGAATATAATTGCCAATGTTGGCTCATCGATATCAAGCAAGTTAGAAAGTGTATCGAATTTCTGTCTTTCTTGAACTTCGATGTAAGTCTGATCGATATTCGTTACAGTCATTTCTTTTGCTTTTACTTTAACTTCTGTAGGGTCTTTCATCAATCTTGTACCGATATCACGGATTTCTTTCGGCATTGTCGCACTGAATAGCAATGTCTGACGCTCTTCAGGGATAGATGAAAGAATTTCGCGGATATCGTCGATGAAGCCCATGTTAAGCATTTCGTCTGCTTCATCCAATACAGCAGTGTGAACATTGCTGATATTGATTGTTTTGCGGCGGATATGGTCAAGTAGTCGACCAGGAGTCGCTACGACGATATGCGGGCCTTCTTTTAATGAACGAATCTGACGGTCCATATGCTGACCACCGTATACTGGAAGTGTACGGATTCCTTTGAATTGACCAAGACGGTGAAGCTCTTCTCCTACCTGGATAGCAAGCTCACGAGTCGGTGCAATAACCAAACCTTGGATTTGGCGTTTAGAGCGATCGATTTTGCTGATCATAGGGATACCGAAGGCAGCAGTTTTACCAGTACCAGTCTGCGCTTGACCTAGTACGTCTTTGCCTTCTAGGGCGAATGGAATCGTTTCGGCTTGGATTGGTGTAGCCTCTTCAAATCCCATTTTATCTAATGCTTTCAAAATTGGTTCCGAAATACCTAATGAACTAAATGTTGTCAATTTCTTATTACTCCTTTATATAAAAAAAGTCTCACTGATGAAGCACGGCAGTTATACACAATAAAAAAGCCTTCCTCCACGCTTGGGAAGAGGCCTTAAGCAAGCATTCATTGGATTTAATTATAGTAACACACTATTTGTCCGAATTCTACCTATATCTATGATTACACGTACATATACGTGTATTATTTATCATTAAAGCCCTTCCAAATATCTAACAGTATCTTGGAAAGCGTTATATTGTTTTCAAGCAGCAATCATACCGGCTTTCACAGCTTTGCTTCTATTTTCTCCTTCAGAGTAGATCTTAAACCCTTTCCGGAAAAATTAAGCCTCCAGCAGGAATTCTTCAACCTGCGTACAAATTTGGTCTATATCCGGACCAAGGCATAAAAGATGCCTCGATTCATCAAATAGAACCATCTTTTGCTTTTGAGAGCCAAGATGTTTATGCAAATAGTTGACCGTACGGTGCGGCACCATGCTGTCTTGGATTCCTTGTACGATGAATACCGGACAAGAGACAGCAGGCAATGCTTTTTTCGTATAGTCTATACATTTTTTGAATTCCCAAAAAGCACGGAACGGAATTCTTCCTTTTTTATCTTCCCGCAGTTTGGTCAAATCATCCAGAATATCGCCGCTCAGCTGCTTTTTCATGTTTTGCCAAGCCTCGATCGTCAGCAGCTTCCAGTTCAGATATTTACCCGATGCTGATAGCAGCACGAGCTTGTCAGCACCGTATTTCGCTGCTAAATGAGAAGCTATCATTCCGCCCATTGAAAAGCCTATTACATAAACTTGGGAGCATTCTTGCGCAAGTCGTTCATATGCTTCTTCACAGGCCTTAATCCACTCCCTGTGCCCGACTCCGCGCAGAGACAGCTCATCAGCCTTTCCATGACCAGGCAAAGCGACCATTTCTACTTTCCATTCCGTATGATTCATTAAATGCTCAGTTAAGGGCTCCACCTCGTAAGTGCCACCGGTGAAGCCATGGATACACAATATTCCAGTCATTCGATCATCTTCGCTTTCCTTAGTGTTTATCTCAGTATCTTCAAAAAAGAACCGAGTGATTTTACGATTGGAGAAACCTGCTGGACCGTCGATGCCATCTGCCCGACGGTCGACATCATCTTATTAATATCCATTTGACCATTCTTATCCTGAAAATAAGTTGCAAGTCCTTTTGTCAGCTGAGCTTGCTGTTTTGGCTGCTGAATATTCGTCGGCTGTGCATACGCATGCCAATAAGGTGCAAGAGGCGGTTTTTTGAAATACTCATACGGCGTGACCTGCTGCGGCGGCTGCGCTTGCTGAGCTTGCTGCCACCCTCCCCACTGACTGAAGTACTCAGGAGGATATGGATTATAGGTATAAGGCTCAGTCTGTCTGTTAGTATCACCAACATTTTCATTTGCTTGCATCCATGTATGATCATATATTCTATCATTATATTGCTCTGAAGGCTCAGTTTGAAAAACAGGTTCGTAATAATAACGCTGCCTGCCATCGCTCATCTGTTGTTGCTGCACATGGGAGCGTGGCTCTGTCGTATTATAATAATACATCTCCACACACCTTTCCTATTTCTACTTTATCGTATGTTAGGCGAAGGAAGGGCGTTATACTTAACCATAAAAAGAAAGCAAAAACCACCGCAGATGATTTTTGCTCAATAGCTGAACTGTGTCCTTGAAGAATGCATTCTGTTAATCAACCCGAGCATCTGCTGCAGCTTGTTTTTTTGAAATCCGTGCACCTTTTCGCCATTGACAAGGACAAGCGGAGTGCTGTATACGGAATGTGCTTGCATTTCCTTCAGTACAGCTGGTGAATTTGTGATATTTTTGACACTGTAAGAAATATTCCACTTATCGAGCTGATCCATCACTTGCTCGGATTGTTTGCAATTATCACTAATGAATACTTCCACATTACGATGTCTCATCTGCATTCTCCTTTTGCCTCTTAATCAATGTTGTTATACCAAAATTTACCCTTACTCCTAGTACTTAAAACCTATTTTCAATATATTTTACGCTCCTTTTTATGGAACCCTTTACATTACTAAAATGCAGTTTGAACTCTGTCGTACGTGGTATCAATAGCATATACACAAAACGAAAAGGAGCTGTCTTAACATGCCAAAAGATCCAAAAACACAATACTATCATGATACGTATCCGAAACAATATCAGGATCCTCCAGGTTTGCAGAAGGAAATGAACCCAAAGCCTGATTGCGGAGAAGAAAGTTATAAAGGATCTGGAAAACTGACAGGACGAAAGGCACTTGTTACAGGCGGAGACTCCGGTATCGGCCGTGCAGCTGCTATTGCTTATGCAAGAGAAGGTGCCGATGTAGCTATCAACTACCTTCCAGACGAGCAGCCTGACGCAGAAGAAGTGAAGGAGCTAATTGAGGCAGAAGGAAGAAAGGCCGTACTTATACCTGGTGACCTTCGAAACGAAAGATTTAACTATAAGCTTGTAGAGGAAGCAGTTGAGCAATTAGGCGGTCTTGATATCCTTGCACTTGTCGCTGGTAAGCAGCAAGCTGTTGAGGACATTGCAGACTTGACTACTGAGCAACTGAAAGCGACATTCGAAACGAATGTATATCCACTTTATTGGCTGACAAAAGCTGCCCTGCCACATCTGCCAGCAGGGTCCTCTATCATTACTACAACATCTGTAGAAGGATTTAACCCTTCTCCGATGCTATTGGATTATGCAGCTACGAAAAGCACAATTATCGGGTTCACAAAAGGTCTTGCAAAACAGATTGCCGATAAAGGCATCCGTGTGAACTCTGTTGCTCCAGGTCCAATTTGGACACCATTGCAAATTTCCGGCGGGCAGCTGCAGGAAAACATTCCTGAATTTGGCTCTAACACACCGCCAACACCTGCGGGACGTGCAGGACAGCCTGTTGAGCTCTCCAGTGTTTATGTGTTCCTTGCATCTGAAGAATCTAGCTATGTAAGTGCGCAAGTATACAGCATCACTGGCGGAATCCCGACAGCATAAAGAAAAGCTGCGAGCATACGCTCGCAGCTTTTTATTGTTTAATTACTTTCCAGTGACCCTTTGTTTCTTCATAATTACCTGGATAACGATGCAGCATCCCGTTCTCCAAGTAAGCTGTCTGATCAAAACAGGAATTTAAGAGATGTCGATCATGGCTTATACCTAGCACTGTTCCATCAAAACGCCCAAGAGCTTCCTCCAGTACTTCCCTTGATTCTAAGTCAAGATGATTCGTCGGTTCATCCAAGATAAGCAAATTGATACCTTGATGCATGAATATGGCTAGTTTCAACCTCATTCTTTCTCCCCCGCTTAGGCGACCTATTGGCTGAAAGACTGCGTAGCCATAGAACATGAATGCTGCCAGCAAATGCCTTGCTTCCGCTTCTGTCACAGAAATCACTGTTCGGAAATAATCAATCATTCGCATAGCAGGATCAGCATCCTCCAATGGATGCTGCGGCAGGTAGCCCACCTGCACTGCACTCCCGACTTTTACTATTCCGCTGTCGGCAGTTAAACTGCCAAGGACTATCTTGATCAGTGTCGACTTGCCGCTACCATTATCACCTACAATTGCTACTCTTTCCTTATATCGCACATGAAGCATAATATCCCGCAGCACTTCTCTTTCACCAAAGCATTTGCTGATTGATTCTAGACGGATGACATCCTCTCCGCTGCGTTCATCTGCAGAAAGATTGAGCTTCATTTTAGCCGGATCAATATTCGGTCTGGAAAGCTTCTCCATTCGCTCCAATGCCCGTTCCATATTACGCGCACGCTTATGCAATCCTTCATTCGGCGGGTTCGCCTGATTTGCCCATAGTTTCAGACGCTTGATTGTTTCCTTCATTTTCTTGATCTTTTTCTGCTGTTCCTTGTATGCTTCGAATTCCTGTAGAAGCTTTGCTTCCTTTTGTTTCAGATAAGAGGTGAAATTACCGGTATAAACCGTCACCTCACCATCCTCCAAATCAGCAATGCGCCCTACAGTTGCATCCAGAAAATACTGATCATGCGAAATGATGCATACAGCTCCCACATAATTCGCCAAAAAGTTCTCCAGCCATTCAATCGCTGATAGATCTAGATGGTTTGTCGGCTCATCCAACAGCAGCAAATCTGGCTGCTGAAGAAGAACATATGCCAAGCCAACCTTTGTTTTCTCTCCTCCGCTCAATCTGGAGAAGGGTTCCTCCAGTAACTGTGCAATATGCAAACCATTTGACGTCCGTGCAATTTGTGCATCCATTTCATAACCGCCTGCTTCTGCAAATGATGTTTGCACCTCTCCATAAGCAGCCAATGCTTTTTCCATTTTTTCCGGATCCAGCATTTGCTCCTCTAGTTTTCGCATTCTTTCCTGCAAGACAGCAAGCTCATCAAACGCCCCCATCAAGTACTGCTTTACAGTGCCCTTATGTCCAACAGGAATTTGCTCCAAATAACCTATTTTTGCTTGCTTGCGTATAAATACTTGCCCATCGTCACAAATCTCCGTTCCGGTGATCAATTTAAAGATTGTTGATTTACCACTGCCATTTCGACCGACTAGACCTAGCTTTTCTCCTGGTTTTAGTTCCAAGTTCAGCTTTTCAAACAATATATTGCCGCCCATGATTTTCTTGACGTCCTTCAATGTTATTAACATGTAATCCGCTCCTTTTTCTATAAAAAAAGCCAGACAGCAAGACTGTCTGACTCTGACAAATTCGAAAATAGGGTACAAAAAAACCACACGCAGGGTGTGGTTCTCTTAAAACGCCTATACTAATTAATCGTATCGTAGAGAAATAGATCCTGCACATTATCCATTATTCAGTTGGTAAAAAAGGGCATACGTATCCCGTTACCAACAAAACCATGAATAATCGCGCGGCGATGCAATAGATTCTGATCGGCTTCACGCGAAAGTGTGTGCAACATCTGATTCCCCTCCTTCTCCTTGTAAGTATTTCCAGTATAGAGGCTGCGGATCAAATTGTCAAACTATTCTCCGATTATCATTTCAAGGTGTCCAGGCAGGATTTTCACTTCACCAGAAGTCTCTTGATAAACCTCTCCATCCATATCAATCGGTTTGCCAGCAGGTGATAAAAAGCGAATTTTCTCTGCTTCCTGAATACCTACCTCTGTCAGATCTGACAGAACCGTTTTATCTTGTTTCATCTGGAGGAGCTCTTTAAAACTGGTTAGATTGGAATTCTTCACAAACATAACATGCAGCTTACCATCATCCGGCCTAATATTTGATCCTGCGAACTCTCGTGTACCGATAAACCGGCCGTTCATCACCAAAATCATAACTGCTTCTCCGGCTATTTTCTCTCCGTCAATTTCGATTTCGTATGAAAATGGTTCCGCCTGATTAACCGTTCTTAAGGTGCTGATAAAATACGATAGCACACCTAAGCGAGATTTCTGATTTTCATCGATATTATTCGATGCATCCGCAATCAGCCCCATTCCCCAGAAATTTAAGAAGTACGAATCTTCATACTGGCCAATGTCTATCGAAGCGGTCTTCCCGTCAGCGATTGCTGCAGCTGCTTTCCCTAAATTCTGCGGCAGACCTAACATTCGGCTGAAGTCGTTGCAAGTACCTCCGGGAATGATTGCAACTTTTGGACGCTTCGGCAAGGGTGCAATCGCATTGATAACTTGATGGATGGTACCGTCACCACCGTGTATGATCAATAAATCAATACGCTCTGCAACCTCTCGGCTATAACTCACTAACTCCTCCAAATCTTTTGTTTGCTTGACCTCGAGCTGTTTAATCGATGCCGCAAGTTTTGGCAGAGTCTGACCTAATTCCCGCTCAAGCTGATCGTTATCCATATTCCCATTCACTACATATACAGCACGTTCGAATGTTTGCATCGTTCTCCACTCCTTTCCTATTATCGTTCCCTGCACCTTGGATAGGCTAAACTTTTACAAATAAAAAAAGCCGGTTGGAAACCGGCTTTATAAAGCATGTCCTGTCACGATCATATATCCGAGCATGAATGCATTCAGTGATACAATCAATCCTGTCGCTGTCCACGCAAGCACTTTAATATGAGGCTTATTCACAAATGAGCCCATCTTTTTCTTACTGCTTGTAAAGAGTACTAACGGAATAACGGCAAAGGACAACTGCAGGCTAAGAATTACCTGACTCCAAACGAGTAAATCACCCGTGCTTGAAGGCCCGTAAATCCCGACAACAATAAGTGCCGGAATGATGGCGATGATTCTCGTAACTAACCGTCTGACCCAAGGTTTTATACGAAATTGAATGAATCCTTCCATTACGATCTGTCCAGTCAATGTTCCTGTAATAGTCGAAGACTGACCAGACAAAAGCAACGCAAAACCGAACAGGAAGCTAGCGGCTCCAGCACCAATAGCAGGACTTAACAGCTTGTATGCATCCTCAATTCCTTCTACATGCTGTCCGATCGTATGGAAAGCAGCTGCACCAAGGATTAAAATCGCTGAATTGACGAAGAAAGCAACACCGAGCGAGAAGGTCGAGTCTATATATGCGAATTTTACTGCTTCCTTCTTACCCTTTTCTGTATCTTGATAATTCCTTGTTTGCACAATCGAGGAGTGCAGATACAAGTTGTGCGGCATAACGGTTGCACCGAGAATACCAAGCGCCAGGAACAAGACCGATGGGTTAGTCACAATTTCTGGTGAAGGGATATAACCTTTTACCGCTTCCGAAAGTGCAGGATGTGAGAAAATCATCTCGAAAAGAAAGCAGCCTGCGATGGTGACCATCAGTACGGTGATGATTGCTTCCATCCAGCGAAATCCTTTTTTCTGCAATAAAAGAAGCAGAAGGACGTCCAACGCTGTAATGATAATACCTACCATAATCGGTATATGAAATAGTAAATTAAGCGCTATGGCAGAACCTAATACCTCGGCCAAATCCGTTGCTATAATGGCAAGCTCTGTCAGCAGCCATAGTACCACGACCACTTTTGGATGAAAGGCATCCCTTGTCGCCTGCGCTAAATCACGGCCAGTTGCGATTCCGAGCTTGGCAGAAAGCCCCTGCATAAGCATGGCTATTAAGTTAGAAAGCAGGACGACGGAAAGCAGCATATAGCCAAAGGAAGAACCTGCTGAAATGGAAGTCTCCCAGTTACCCGGATCAATGAAGCCGACCGCCACAAGGACACCTGGTCCCATAAAAGCGAATAGCTTCTTGAAGAAATTTCCGTTCTCAGGAATTGCCACACTATGGTTCGACTCTTCCAGACTTGCATCACCAGCTCTGCTAAGCCAGCCCTTATCTCGTTCTTTTCCCATAAGAATCGCTTCTTTCTAGTTATTATTAGCGCAAGTTTACCAAAGGAAACATTTTTAGTCAAAGAAAAGATGCTGTTATAAAAAAGCTTCCCTTCTAATCCAGGGAAGCTTTTTGTGTTACTACAAATTATCCAAGCTGCTGTTGAAGGAACGAGATAACTTCTTCAGGAGATTTTGCATTTGCACTATGCAAGTGCGCCAGCTTCTCACCGTTTTGGAATAGGAGAATGCTTGGAATACCCATTACATCCTGCTCGGCCGCAACATCAGGTACCTCATCATTATTTAACTCATACCATTTATAATTGCCATATTCCGCTAGCACCTGATCGATAAACATATTCATACGTGTGCAATCCGGACACCAGTCTGCGAAGAACTTAACGATGACCGGCTCTTCACTCACGATAATTTCTTTAAACTTCTCTTTTGTATTGATTTGTTCCATTGTTTGTTTCCCCCTTCTGCTTTTCCTTCTAAAGATACGGTACACACACAGCGGAAATCAAGCAGTTAGCTCGATACTTCTGTTTCGATGAAGGAAAGATCTGGTGCAAGCTTTGCCATATGCTTCTTCTTTGCTTCATAATCGCTTTTCATTTCCGGCAATTGATACATAGGCTGAATACGATAATGCTTCCAATCAGTAAAAGATAAGTACGTCAGCAGCATTCTTGGGGACTTCGCAGTTACTGTCTTTCCATCTTTCTCAATATCAAATTGAAAAGCCGCACCTATACGCCGATCCGTTTCTTCCTGAGCAGCGATGAAATTCCCGAGAGAATAAATGACGAGAGTTCTATTGCCCTCTTTTCCTGTCAGCCATTCAACAGGCTGCAGCACATGCGGGTGACAGCCTAAGACCGCTGTTGCACCTTGGTCAGCAGCGAACTGAGCAAGTTCCTTTTGTTCCTTGTTAGGATCATCTTCATATTCAACACCGAAATGTAAACTAACAATAACAGCATCTGCTTGCTGTTTAGCTCGGCTGATGTCATCTTTTATTTTCTGCTTATCAATTAGATTGACAAGATAGTCCTTGCCCTTAGGTACAGCAATTCCGTTTGTTCCATACGTATAGCTAAGAAAAGCGACCGAGATACCTTCTGCTGTTTTTTCTATCGTTAGCTTTTCGCTATCTTCCTTGTTCGCATACGCTCCAGTATATGCCATATCAATCTTCTCGTACTGAGCAGCAGCATGCTTCACCCCAGCTTCTCCTTGATCCAATGTATGGTTATTAGCCATCGTTACTACATCTACGCCTACATCCTTCAAAGTGTTTCCAATTTCATCGGGACTGTTGAAGGTCGGATAAGTAGATACACCTAGCTCTTCCCCGCCCATAATGGATTCCTGATTAGCAACGGTGAGTATCGTACTGTCTAAATAGGGTTTAACATCTTGAAACATCGGATCAAAGTCATAACCTTTCTTTGTCTTTGCATCATAATAAATGGAGCTATGCAGGAGCACATCCCCGATAGCAGTAATAGAGATTGACTGACTAGCAGGCATCTCTTTTGGTTCCAATTCCACTATATTTTGCTGCACTGCCTGCACCGCTTCTGTTTGCTGTTTCGGAACTCCTCCACTGCACGCCGTAAGAATGACAAGACCCGCCAATGCGACAAAAATTGCTTTTATTTTCATGCGTAACCGCCTGTCTGTGAGTATTTATCCGTATTATATACGCAGACTCGCACGAAAAATAGTATGGTTTGCATAAAAAGGAATATAATTCTCGAATAGTCGGGTAAATGATACTGAAAAAGGAGGTATACCATGCAAAAATTCCATTTCCAAGACGATGGCACCTATCCAAATAATAAATTACCTGTTCTTTATTATGAGCATGCTTTCGAAAATACTGATACAATGCAAGACGTTTTCGAGTCCAACCTCTGGCGAAACAGCTGGGTCAATGGCGTATTCCCCTATCACCACTACCATAGCACTGCCCATGAAGTACTCGGAGTTTTGAGTGGCCATGCAACTGTTCAGCTCGGCGGTCCAGATGGCGAACAGCTGAATATATCAAGCGGTGACGTTATTGTGCTGCCCGCCGGAACAGCCCATAAACGAATTCAGCAATCCGATGATTTTCAAGTGCTTGGCGCCTATCCAGATGGCATGTCCTTTGACACAAAAACCGATAAGCCAGGCGAATACGACCAAGCGCTGCAGCATATACCGAATGTCCCGATACCAAAACAAGATCCTGTTACCGGAGATTCGATCTGGAGCTAATTACATTTGTCTCGGTGCACGGATCCCCAAGAGTCGGAGACCTTCTTCCAAAACTGATGCGACAGCTGCGACGACTTTTAAGCGGGCACCGATTTTTTCATCTTCTTCCAGGATGCGCACCTTTCCATAATAGCTGTTGAACGCTTGGGCAAGATCGATCACATACTTGGCGATTCTGGAAGGATCGTAGTTGATTACCGCATTGTTAACTGCATCTGGGAACTGCAGCAGCAGGGAAAGAATTGGCCAAGCTGCTGCAGCTGTCTCACCATCGACTTCCGGTCCACCCTGGATTTTGCCTCCCTTAGAGAGCAGCGTACTAGCTCGCGCATGCGTATATTGAACATATGGCCCTGTCTCCCCTTCCACACGAAGCATATCTTCCAAAGAAAACTCAAAATCATGGATGCGTTCATGCTTTAAGTCGTGGAAAAGGACAGCACCTACACCGACCTGTCTCGCTACTTCTTCCTTATCGGCCAAATTCGGATTTTTCTCTGCAATATTGGCAGCAGCCAGCTGGATTGCCTGCTCCAGCACTTTATCCAGCAGTACCAGCTTTCCTTTTCTTGTCGACATTTTCTTTCCATCCTGAAGTACCATACCGAATGGAATGTGGGTGATTCCATCCGACCACGCATAACCCATCTTCTCTAGTACAAGTTTCAGCTGCTGAAAATGCAGACTTTGTTCATGTCCGACAACATACAGACTCTTAGAAAATTTGTATGTTTCCTTACGGTAAATTGCCGCTGCAAGATCACGTGTTGCATATAGTGTAGCGCCATCTTTTTTCTTTATTAGACTAGGCGGAAGATCAAATTCATCCAAACGAACAACTTGGGCACCCTCCGACAGACTGAGCAGATTTTTCTGTTCCAATTCCTTTACAACACGTTCCATCTTGTCATTGTAGAAGGCTTCCCCTGCATCCGAATCAAAGTGTACGCCCATCAACTCGTAAACACGCCCGAACTCCTCCATTGATACGTCACGAAACCAGCGCCAAAGCTTATTTGCATACGCATCTCCTTGCTCTAATTTTCGGAACCAGTCTCTGCCTTCCTGTTCCAGCTGCTCATCCTGAGCTGCTTCTTCATGGAAACGGACATACAGCTTCAGCAGCTCCGGAATCGTATTGGCACGTACCTTCTCTTCCTCGCCCCATTTTTCATAGGCACAAATAAGCTTGCCAAATTGCGTGCCCCAGTCACCCACATGATTGATTCTTACAACATCATAGCCTTGCTTTTCCAGTAAAAGGCTGATGCTGTTCCCGATGACGGTAGAGCGCAGATGCCCCATCGAGAAGGGCTTTGCAATATTAGGGGAAGAAAGATCGATGGTCACTGTCTGACCTTGTCCAATAGCTGTATTTCCATAGGCTGCTCGCTGCTGAAGTATTTCTTTTAGCACACTGCTGCCAGCAAGCTTTTTATCTAGCATGAAATTTACATACCCGCCCACTGCCGTAATAGCAGAAAATTCTTCATGTGATAATTCTGCTGCTAGTTCAGCTGCAATGCTTTGCGGTGATTGTCTCTTTTCCTTTGCCAACGCAAAGCAAGGAAAAGCATAGTCTCCATGCTGCAGCTGTTTCGGTCTCTCGATTTGTTTAATCGTTTCCTCTGCTGATTTGTTCAATGCTTTTGCTAATAATTCTGCTGCAGTTGATTTGTACATTTCCCATTTCCTCCTTCAAATAAAAAACCGCCTCTTCCACTTGGAAGAGACGGTTTAATCCGCGGTGCCACTCTAATTGTCCTAATCGGACCTGCTCAATTGGATAACGGGAATGATGTTTCCCGGCAGCCCCTACTTAGCGTTCGTTCAGGGCTGCAGCCAAGAAAGTCCGGTTCCTGCTGCTTTCCACATCCCGCTTCCACCGTCCGGGACTCGCTTTTGTTTCCAGCTACAGTACTCTCTTTCTTATCGGCACACATATATTGTCCTTTATTATAGCGTTTCTTATGGAAGATGCAACCCCTGTTTAGATTACAAAGTCCAAGGGCACACTTTTGATAACCTGTAAAAAGGAGGATGATCGCATGGCTAAGCAATATGGCAATTACCAGCCTGTACGCATGAATGGCGTTAGTTTATCTGATGCCCGCGAAGTCGCATTCCGCAAAGAGTTCAAACGCGCGGATATTGCCGGCGGTTTCCGCCAAAAGAAAGGCAAATAAGCCCTAAAAATCCTGCTGTCCGACATGACAGCAGGATTTTTTTTGTATACTTTTTCTTCTTGCTAGCGTCGTTATTAATAGCAGGCAAAACAGGGGGAGAAAAAATGATAACGATCAAACAAGTCTCTCATCACTACACGATGGGAAAGAAAGCAAAGGAAACGATAGTTCCCGTATTACACGGAATTGATTTACACGTGGAAAAAGGCGAAATTGTCAGCCTCATCGGAAAAAGCGGTTCCGGCAAATCGACTTTATTGCATATTATCGGCGGCTTTATTCAACCAACCAGCGGGCAAGTAGAAATCAACGGGACACCAATCACCGGCTGGAATGAAGGACAATTAGCAGATTTCCGTCTGCAGCATATCGGCTATATTTTTCAAAACTTCCAGCTGATACCGAGCATGACAGCGGCTCAAAATATCGAACTGCCGCTCATTTTAAATGGAACACCAAAACAAAAGCGCCAACAAAAAGTAGAGAACATATTACGCCAAGTCGAGCTGGAAGCATTTTCAGAGCATTACCCTTCCGAATTATCAGGCGGACAGCAGCAGCGCGTTGCAATTGCCAGAGCACTTATACTTGATCCGCCACTGATTTTAGCAGATGAGCCAACCGGAAGCTTAGATAGCGATACAGAAGCAGAACTACTTACTCTCATTCGCAAACTGAATAAACAAAACGGTATCACGTTCCTTATCATCACACATGATCAAGAAGTTGCAGCAATTGCAGACAGGCAGCTTGAAATTAGAGATGGTCAAATGAAAAAAGTGAAAGGCGTGATGCCGGTATGACATTCAAAGATAAATGGCGTTTTGTTCAGCAGAATATGAAGAAGAATAAAGTACGTGTGTTCATGACGATACTCGCAGCTGCAATGGGTAGTTGTTTTCTAATTGTCCTGGCGTCTGTAGGCTTTGGGCTGCATGACTCGTTAATCAAGGATGAGCTGGAAAGCAGGGCTGTCACAAAGATTGATATTTACGGTACTGACGATGAAGAACAGCTAGGTTTTACGACTGAAAATATAGCTGAATTAAAGCAGATTGAGAATGTTGATGCAGTGCGGCAGATTCAAAGTTTGGGCGAAACTAACTTTCATCTAGATGGATACACAAACGAAATGCCTTCCGCTATTGCTGTTGATTTTGAAAACGAAAAACAGGCTGGAATAGAACTTGGCAGCGGGAGGTTGCCTGAGAAAGAAAATGAAATCGTAGTCAGCAGTGATTTTGCTGAATTCTTAGGAAAAGATGGCGTCGAAGATAAGGACAAGTTTGCAGAGGATGGTACGATTCAGTCTGAATATCTGTACAAAGAAAAGGTCCTCAACAAAGAAATCGAGCTTGAGGCATCTACTTTTCCGGAAGATGGGAGCGAGCCTCGCACAGCAACGGAAAAAGTCCAGATTGTCGGAATTGAAGCAGCACCGGCAAACGAATACATCTACACGAATTCCGTGAAGACAACTCCTGAGCTGAAAAGAACGCTTGATGAAGCATTGAATGTAACAGACAGCTATACAGAGCAAGGAGATCCGCTGTACGACCAAGTAGAAGTTTATGCTTCCAATGCAGAAGCAGTAGAACCTATCCTGAACTCTTTAGATGAGAAAGGTTATCTAGCTTACTCGAATTTGGAGGAGCTGAAAAACATCAACATTCTGTTCAATGTTGCTAAAGCTGGACTCATAATTGTAGGTACGATTGCAGTCTTAATTGCATCCATTGGAATTTATAATACAATGACGATGGCAGTAACCGAACGTGCACCAGATATCGGCATAATGAAAGCAATCGGTGCAAATCCTAAAACAATCAAACAGATTTTTCTTATGGAAAGTACTTTCATCGGACTGGCTGGTGCTCTGATTGGTACAGCTGTCGCTTATTTGATCAGCTTCCTAGTGAATGTCGGAGTTCCATTGATCTTGGAGCAGATTTTCGAAGAGGAAATCCCTGCTACGCTGCAGCTTTCTTCTATTCCGTTTCTATTAGCTGCCATTAGCATCACTATCTGTCTGATTGTTACAATCATGTCCGGATCAAGACCAGCAAAACAGGCAACGAATGTAGATGTACTTCGGGCATTGAGACGCGAAATATAAATTATCCTGAATCTCCGCTAGCGCGGAGATTCTTTTTTATGCCTCGCAAGCTTTTCTCTTCGTTCATAAAATAGAAGGATGCTTTACATGAAAGAAGGTTCTTAACGTGGGAAAATATATCAAAGGTTGCTGCGGTGGTACTCGCTATCGCTTTCCTTTTGGCAGCGGTGAGCCAGGTGCAACCGGAAATTCCGGTGAAACAGGATCAACTGGACCACAAGGACTTCCAGGACCTACCGGATCAACCGGGAACACAGGTCCTGTTGGAATAACTGGTCCTACAGGCCCTACAGGAGCTTCTGGCATTACAGGTACTACTGGCGATACGGGACCTGCAGGAATCGCTGGTGTCACTGGGACTACCGGACTTCAAGGTATTCCAGGTCCTACAGGAGCTACTGGATCTCCCGGCATTACAGGTACTACTGGCGATACAGGACCTGCTGGAATCGCGGGCATCACTGGGACTACCGGACTTCAAGGTATTCCAGGTCCTACAGGAGCTACTGGATCTCCTGGGATTACAGGTACTACTGGCGACACAGGTCTTGCCGGAATCGCGGGTGTCACTGGAGCTACTGGCCCTCAAGGTATTCCAGGTCCTACTGGAGCTACTGGATCTCCCGGCATTACAGGTACTACTGGCGATACGGGACCTGCTGGAATCGCGGGCGTCACTGGAGCTACCGGACTTCAAGGTATCCCAGGTCCTACTGGAGCTACTGGATCTTCCGGCATTACAGGGACTACGGGCGACACAGGAATACCTGGTATCACTGGCGCTACTGGTCCAACCGGACCTCCTGGAACAGGCGGAAGCTCATCGATTAACTATGAGACAGTAAAGCTTGGCGACATCAATACAACAATTCCGTTTAACGCAGGTTCAGGCAATAATCAAGCAATTGGAGCACTAGTATTCGGCGATGGTTCACTTGTTTCGGTCTTGACGACGTACATCGTACAAACGGGAGCTGCAACAGGTCCTTTTCAGATGGCTGTCATTCTTCCTTCTACTAGCGCTGTCGGAACAGTTGTCGCAATAACTGATTTGGTTACGTCTATTTCTGGCGGAATCTTCCGCTTGCCACTTCAGTCTCCAGTTATATTAGATGATGGTACCGTTTATTATTTTGCGGTTTACAACCTAGTGAATGGTTCAGCAATAGCTGGTCGTTCAACTGGACTAGGAACTACTCAAGATGGACCGCCGATCAACTTCCGTTCACAAAACCTGCCTGGATTTGCTGTCGGTGATACCGTAAGTGTCAGTGATGGAAGCTTGCTCCTATCCCCTTGGATTGCTGGCCACTAAAAAAAGGCGCCCATTTGGGCGCCTTTTTCTTATATATTTATAACCTTATTGTCGTTTCGATCAACATCAAACTTGTCTTTCAAGTGTGCTGGTGCCATTTTGATAATGAGCTGCAGAATTATTGTTGCTACTGCAAGATCATCCACGATACCAATTCCAATGAGAAAATCAGGTATCAAGTCGAATGGGAAGACAAAGTACAGGACAATCAATGCAACTGCTGTTACTTTCTTGGCTGCTGCCACCTCTTTAGCTGTGAAGAAGGCTTTCAGAAATGGAACCGATTTGCGGAAATTGAACAGAAAACGGAGCCTGCTCCATAGTCTGGTCATATCATCCTTCCTTTCTGCCCCAAATAGAGCTATTACCATTTTAAGGGTTAGAGGACTTTTTCACAACTTATAAGCAAAAAGCCCAGCAATGAATGCTGGGCTTCCTTTTTATGCTTTTTTCTTTTTCGTTGCTTTTTCACGTTCGTTCTTGTTAAGGATTTTCTTACGAAGACGGATAGATTCCGGTGTTACTTCGCAATATTCATCATCGTTCAAGTACTCGATTGCCTCTTCAAGAGACAAGTCACGTGTTTTACGAATTGTAGACGTTTGGTCTTTGTTTGCTGAACGTACGTTAGTTAGGTGTTTTTCCACAGTAATGTTAACTGTAAGATCATTATCACGGCTGTGCTCTCCAACGATCATTCCAGCATAAACATCTGTACCAGGAGCTACGAAGATAATACCGCGATCCTCAAGCTTCATGATACCGTAAGTGGATGCTTTACCTTGTTCAAGGGCAACAAGTACACCTTTCGCTCTTCCGCCAACCTGACCAGCAATAACAGGCTCATACCCATCAAATGTGTGGTTCAAGATACCGAAGCCGCGTGTCTGAGACATGAACTCAGTAGAATAACCGATCAATCCACGGGAAGGTACACGGAACTCAAGACGAACTTGACCGTTACCTTGGTTGATCATGTCGACCATTTCCCCTTTACGGGAACCTAAGGACTCCATAACAGCACCTGTGTAATCTTCCGGTACGTCTGCTTGTACGCGTTCTACCGGTTCACACATTTTGCCATCGATTTCCTTAAGGATTACCTGTGGTTTGGACAATTGAAGCTCATAACCTTCACGGCGCATGTTCTCAATTAGGATGGAAAGGTGGAGCTCTCCACGTCCGGATACTGTCCAAGCATCAGGAGAATCGGTTGGATCTACACGAAGACTTACATCTGTCTCAAGCTGGTTAAGCAAACGTTCTTCGATTTTACGGGAAGTGATATATTTACCCTCTTTACCAGCAAACGGACTGTTGTTTACTAGGAATGTCATCTGCAATGTTGGTTCATCAATACGTGGAACTGGCAATGCTTCTTGAACATTTACTGAACAAACAGTTTCTCCAACGTTGATATCTTCAAGACCAGCAACGGCAACGATGTCACCAGCTTTTGCTTCTGTAATTTCAATTCGTTTCAAACCGATGAAACCGAATAGTTTTGTAATACGGAAGTTCTTCACAGAACCGTCTTTCTTCATCAGGGCAACCTGATCACCGACTTTAACGGCACCACGGAAGATACGACCAACACCAATACGACCAAGGAAGTCGTTGTAATCCAAGATAGTAACCTGGAATTGCAAGCCTTCATCAGAGTTATCAATTGGAGCAGGGATGTTGTCCATGATTGTTTTGAAGATAGCATCCATGGATTCCACTTGTCCTTCAGGTTCTTCACCAGAAGTACCGTTCAATGCTGACGCATAAACAACAGGGAATTCAAGCTGATCGTCATCCGCACCAAGTTCGATGAATAGATCAAGTACTTCATCGATTACATGCTCAGGACGTGCACTCGGTTTGTCGATTTTGTTCACAACTACAACCGGAGTAAGCTTTTGCTCCAAAGCTTTTTTCAATACGAAACGAGTCTGAGGCATTGCGCCTTCGTAAGCATCTACAACAAGTAAAACGCCATCTACCATTTTCAGTACGCGTTCTACCTCACCACCGAAATCGGCGTGTCCTGGTGTGTCCAATATGTTAATACGTGTATCGTTATAATTAATCGCAGTGTTTTTCGCAAGAATTGTAATTCCGCGCTCTTTTTCCAAGTCATTGGAATCCATTGCGCGCTCATCCACGTGCTCATTATCACGGAAAGTACCAGAATATTTTAGCAACTGGTCAACCAAAGTCGTTTTCCCGTGGTCAACGTGGGCAATAATCGCGATATTGCGAATATCTTCTCTTAATTGCATGTATACATGTCTCCTCTTCTTCATGTAATCCTATCCGACTACAACCTGTTAATTATACCACAGTTCATGTGCGGCACAATAGGATAGGCAAACATTAACATTATAATATTATTGTAAAGCTTGCTCCGCCTAAGTCAGACTTCCCTGCTCGAATGATTCCATTATGCCGTTCAACGATCGCGCGGGAAATCGCGAGGCCGAGTCCAGTCTCCCCGCCTTCACCTTTAACAAAACGCTGAAACATATTCGGCAACAGGTCCTCCGAAATACCCGGCCCATCATCATTAATGGTAATCTCGACTTGCCGGATGCTGCTTGGCTGAACAGAGATATGCACCTGACTGCCAGCATGACGGACTGCATTGGACGTTATATTCATCATTGCCCGAAGCAGTTTCTCTTTATCCCCATTAATCACAATTGCAGGAAATTTATTGTAGGTAAGTTGGATATCCTTGTCGCTTGCAATTGGTAAGGCACGGTCAATTGTCAGATTGACTAGCTCTTTTATTTCTAATTGCTCTTCTTTATAGATTCCTTCTTCACTGTCGAGCTTGGCTAAGAGAATCATTTCATTGATTAGCTGTTTCAACCGCTTAATTTCAGACACAACGACTTCAAGTCCATGCTCTTGATCCTTGCCTGTGAAGACACCATCTTTGATTCCCTCTGCGTAGCCTTGAATTGTCATGAGCGGTGTTTTCAGTTCATGACTTGCGTTTTGGAAGAACTGACGCTGGGATGTAATATAACGATTCAGTTCCTTAGCCATCTCTATTGCGCTTTGTTCTACTTCTTTGATTTCGCCGCTTGCTTTTACCGACTTAATATTATCGAATTCTCGTCGCTGTATTTTCTTCAGCTGGTACTTCAATTCTGTCAAAGGTTTTACCAGTCGCTGTGTCAGGTACGTGCTAATCAGAATAGCTATCATGACACCAATCAAAAAGACAAGGAAAATACGTTGGAAGAAGCTTTCTTGCACTTCTTCCAATTCGCGAATCGGACGTAGGATAACCATATTCTGATTTTCACCAGTTGCTATGGATTTGACTACATAACTGTTTCGATTATCTTGCCAAATTGTATTCTTTTGAGTTGGCGCAGTATCGTATTTTTCTGCAAATCTTTCTGCGTCTGCCCGAACAAGATTGGTATAGGTCAATTCATCTTCGCTTTCATCATAAAGAAACATCTTTAGATCCAATTTATTAAGTATATCATCAAGAGTACCAGCAGGAATTGTCTCTACACCGCTAATTGATGTAAGCAGAAGCTGTCCACTTTCCTCTAGCTGCCTAGTCTCATTCGTCACAAGCATCCCTTTCAACTGCGAGTACAAAGTTATTGCTGTGAACCCCATCACAATAATAAGCAAAGTTGTAAATGCGATATTCAGTTGTGTCTTCAGTCTCATTCTTCATTCATCCTGAATCGGTATCCAAAGCCCCAGACTGTTTCAATCGGAATGCCGTCCATTTTCTTGCGCAATCGTTTGACTAAATCATCTACAGCACGATCGCTTCCGAAGTAATCTTCTCCCCATACTTGTGTCAGCAATTCATCACGTGAAAAGGCACGGTTTGGGTTCTGCACAAGGATAACGAGCATTTCGAACTCCTTTGCTGTTACTTCAACTTCTGCTTCATGCCAGTAAATGCGTCGTTCGCCTAATTGCAGCTGCAGGTTACCTGCTTGAAGATCCATTTGCTTCACTTGCTTTGTTTCTTGATTTGTCTGTGGATTCCATCTTTTAAACAGGCGCTTTACACGAGCAACCAATTCCCTCGGACTGAAAGGTTTGGTCAAATAATCATCCCCGCCAAGCTCCAAGCCGAGAATTCTGTCGATTTCTTCATCTTTAGCTGAGATGATGATGATCGGCACCTCACTCGTTTGGCGAATTTTATTACAAAGTGCGTATCCATCCATGCCCGGAAGCATGATATCCATGATCCACATGTCCGGCGTTTCTTTATCCGCAATCTCAAGCGCAAGCTCTGCTGTTTCAGCCACGCTGATCTGATATCCCTCTTTTTTTAGGTAAGCTTCTACTATATTTCTTATATTGTGATCGTCTTCGACAACGATTATATGATGTGACATTTGATCGTACTCCTTTCCTCTCTACGGTTATTTTCCCACAAAATCGCAAAAAGAAAAGACTTTCCTGCTATTTGTCCATTCCACATATTTTACATAATTGCTCCGAAAAGATGCCAAATCCAGACAGTAGAATGTGTAGTATAGAACAACGAACACACAACACGAAAGAGGTGCCTTACATGAACAGAGACAATGACAAACCATACAATGAGTATCCAGATGATCAGCAGCGCTCTTCTTCATATGAACAGGAAAACTCCTATCCGGATGACACGAATACACCTTCCGAAACCGAAGAAGAATCGCCTAAATACACTCAAGCTATTCAAGTAGACGAACCAATTAATCAGCCGCAGCAGCAGAAACAAAAAGGGAAGGTTTGGACAAGCTTCATCAGCGGCATAGCAGGCGGAGTTTTGGTACTCGCAATCGTTGCAGTGCTTGTATTTACGAATGTCATATCCTTTAGCTCTAATGCAGCAAGTCCTGCAACGATGGGAACTAATAATACATCAACGACAAAATCAAGTAACCAGACATTAGCAACACAAACAAGTACCGAAAACCTGACCACCGCTATACAAGACGCATCTGCAGCAGTAGTTGGAGTAGAAGATCTGCAGCAGACAGATTTATTCTCTGAGTCTGAAGAAGCAGGATCCGGATCCGGTGTCATCTACAAAAAAGAAGATGGCAAAGCATACGTTGTGACTAACCATCACGTTGTCGATGGTGCAACCAGCTTGGAAGTAACCCTTTCTAACGGACAAAAGGAAAAAGCAACCTTACTAGGATCCGATGAAATCAGTGACTTAGCCGTATTAGAAATCGATGGTACAAATGTAGATCAAGTAGCAACATTCGGTACTTCAGATGACCTAACTGTCGGACAGCAAGCGATCGCTATCGGTAACCCATTAGGAGCTGAATTCGCTGGTTCTGTGACACAAGGTATCATTAGTGGACTGGATCGTTCTGTAGCAGTTGATTCCAATAATGACGGTACAGAGGATTGGGTAACAGAAGTATTACAAACAGATGCAGCAATCAACCCTGGTAACAGCGGCGGTGCCTTGATAAACGCAAACGGCGAAATCGTTGGCATCAACTCTATGAAGATTGCCCAAGAAGAAGTCGAAGGTATTGGGTTTGCCATTCCGATTGATGCAGCTAAACCGATCATCAATCAGCTTGAGACAACTGGCAAAGTGGAACGTCCTTACATCGGTATCGGTGCAGTCAGCTTGGATCAAGTACCGCAAGTAAATGCGCAGGAAACATTGAATCTTCCTGAAGATGTGACACAAGGTGTTGTACTCGCTCAAGTAGTAGAAAGCTCTCCAGCAGCAGATGCTGGTCTGCAGGAATACGATGTTGTTACGAAAATCGATGATCAGGACATTACCAGCATGGTCGACTTGCGCTCTTACCTTTATTCCGATAAAAATATCGGCGATGAAGTAACAGTTACGTATTACCGTGATGGAAAGAAGGAAACAACAAAGCTAACGTTAGCGAAGGAACAAACAACACAGTCCGATCAATCTACACAACAGCAACAACAACAATAAGCGCTGCTTATTGATCAGATAGATGGCGGTCGCACCCTTAACAAAACATGATATCCCCAAAATGTCATTTTAAGCGGCCAACTACGCTCCCCCCAGAGCTTATCAAAAAAAGCGATTACCCTACTGCATGGGTGATCGCTTTTTTTGTATATAATCATAAATGGAGGTGGGATAATTTGGTTGAAAAAGTTCTAGCATACATCATATCGACCCGTAACAATACGTATCAGTTGCTTGTCCATGAACACAAGGATATACCCGAAGCAGGGTTACAAGTTCCTGGAGGGACAGTCGATCCAGAGGAAGACTTGGCAACCGCCTTGCAGCGGGAAATCTATGAAGAATCTGGATTGCGTGACCTGCCTGTCAGTGAATTGGTTGCTAGTGCATCATTCCTTCATCCAGACAAACAAGAACTCCAGCTTCGGCACTTCTACTTGATTCAAACAAAGCAGCAGCTCCCCAGTACATGGGATCATCATGTCTTAGGAAATGGGGTCGATAACGGATTGGTTTTCCGTTATACATGGTACGATCTCACCTCTATTCCCCCACTGGCCGCTTCCCAAGATCAGTTTCTGCATAGAGTCAGGAAAATAATACAGGCACATCCACGCTCTTAAAAAATACATTATTAACAGACTACATAAAGGAGCATGGTGCATGTATAAGGTATTGATTGGCACAACAGTGAAACAAGACCCCGACATATTAGCTGCCTATTTGGATTCGCTAAACAGTTTGCAAATAAAAGACTCTCAAGTTTCTTACTGTTTCATCGATGATAATGATGATCAAAAATCGAGCTCTTTACTATTTGCTTTTTCAGCTGAACACGATGCTGTCATCCTCCCATCGGAAGCTGCCGATACCTACCAGAAGGATGAACATACCCATTATTGGACGGAAGCCCTTATCTGGAAAGTAGCTGCTCTGAAAAATAAAATCATTTCCTATGCAATCGAGCAGAAAATGGATTATATCTTTTTCGTAGATTCCGACATTATACTCCACCCTGCTACATTGGAACAGTTGCTTGCCAGTCAACAAGATATTATCTCCTGTATTTTCTGGACCCAATGGCAGCCTGGTACACAAGCTCTGCCTCAAGTCTGGTTAAAAGATGAATATGAACAATTCAGCCACCATCGCGGCGAATCTTTATCAGATACAGAACGTGCAGATCGGCACCAGCAATTTCTTGAACAGATGCGGAAACCCGGAATATATGAAGTAGGCGGTTTAGGTGCTTGTACACTTATCAGCAGGAAAGCTCTAAATAAAGGCGTCCATTTCGGGGAGATACCTAACCTCTCCTTTTGGGGAGAAGATCGCCACTTTTGTATCCGTGCAGCAGCACTAGGCATTTCTCTTTTCGTTGATACACATTACCCCGCTTTCCACCTTTACCGTAAAACAGATCTGGCGAAGCTTCCCGCATTCAAATGGGAGCATAAATGGCCAGGATATAACCTTCGCAGCACGAAGGAAACCGGTAATACTCTCACACTATCCATGATTGTAAAAAATGAATCCAGACGATTTCTGGAGCGTTCGTTGAGATCCTCTCTGCCCGCGGTTGATCAAGCCGTCATCATTGATGATCATAGTACAGATAATACAGTAGCTATTTGCCAGAACCTGTGTAAGGAATATAATGTTCCGCTGAAATTGATCGAAAACCCTAAGTCTGAATTCAGCAACGAAATAGAACTGCGGAAACAGCAGTGGCAGGAAACAATTGCTGCAGAACCTGATTGGATTTTGAATCTCGATGCGGACGAAGTACTGGATAGCGTTTTTCTCACAGAAAGAGACCAGCTATTGAATCAAGCTGATCTCGATCTATATTCGTTCCGCTTATTTGATTTTTGGGATGAAGATCATTACCGAGAAGATCAGTACTGGCAAGCACATTTATTTTACCGTCCATTCCTGCTGCGCTATCAGCCCGCTTTTCCGTATGAATGGCGGGAAACACCGGTTCATTGCGGCCGCTTCCCCGAAAACGTCTTTCAGCTACCGAATGGTATAAGCACTATTCGCATCAAGCATTTTGGATGGGCCAGAGCAGAGGACCGTCTCCAAAAATACGAACGCTATCGTTTGCAGGACCCAGAAGCAATCTACGGCCAGAAGGAACAATATGAGAGCATCTTGGATCCTGACCCGAAGTTAATCAAGTGGATGGAGGTTTCTTCTTTCGAAAGATAGCACGGTAACAATACAGTCTTCCCCACTGATCATTGAATAGCGCATCTGCAGGCATTTCCGTTTCAACTGGTCCAGCATATTCAAAGCCACCCAACTCTGCCAACGTCTCAAGAATGCTAATATCGACTGTTGGGTAGTCGAACGTCATGATGATATGACCGTCTGGTTTCAAGACACGACTGAATTGCTCCCAAGCACGTTTTTGTACACTAACATCCAAGTGTTCCATCACTGAAATACAGAAAACTTTATCGAAAAAGGCATCTTCATATGGCAGCGATGTCAAATTCGCTTCAGCACGATGGATATTCCGGAGCAAGTTTTCCGGTAAACGCGCCGCTTCCTCTGGACCAAAGTCTTTGGTCACATCCGCCATAATCGCCTGATCATCTGTAATCCTGCTATCTATATCACATGCATAGACTGTTTTAGCTGAAGTCGCCAAATGAAACTTAAATGGATGGCTGATTCCTGATGCAGCATCCAATACAATATCATCTGCTTCCACAAAGGAAGCAGCCCATCCATATTCATAACTGCGGCTCCACCAAGCATCCGGTAATTTCAGCACAAAATCGCGCTCCTTACGATCATCATGCTTGAAAAATCTCGAAGTCCATGCTTCTGTCAACATGCTTCAACCCCTTTTTTAGAATACGTAGCGTGTAATAAAACGTATTCCGCTGGATAAGCATGTATGCAAGTTTCTCTGTACAGCAAAAGAGCCGGGCATATGAGCCCGACTCTTTCATTCATCATATAGTATCGATTTGACGTCTGCATCATCCAGATAATCCTCGTATTTCTCATGGTCTTCATTAACACCGCTGAACTTCCCATCCATATCAGCAAGCAGGAAATTTTCGATATCTTGTGCTCCGCCAGTCTCTTCATCAGAATCTACCGCCATATAGTCATAATCTTTTTCTGTGTTGACGAAATCAGAAGGCGTTTCGGATGAGCCATACGCTTGCAGATCTTGCAAGGTATCTTCTCCGTCATAAAAGTTATGCTCCGTGTCTTCTTCATCATCTTTCCCTTCCAAGTCTTCAAGTCTGGGATGGATGACAGCTTCCTCAGCCGGACGATCATGCAGTGTCATTCGCTGAGGCTTATATTCTACAAGCGTTTCTGCTGTAGGCATCGCCAGTAGCCGTTCTTCCGGAATCGGTTTTCCTGACTTTTTGCAAATCCCGAAAGATCCATCTTCTATTCGTTTTAAAGCTGCTTGAACATCCTTCATCTCCTGCTCCAGATGATCATTCAGTGCAATATCCTTTTCCCGCTCAAATAACTCTGTTGCTGTATCTCCAGGGTGGTTATCATAGTTACTTAATTCGCCCATAGCATCCTTCGTGTAGGACATCTCGACACCAAAATGATCCTTTAGCGCCTGTTTCAATTCCTGCAAACGATTCTCAAGCATTTCCTTACAGGCATTCAATGTCTCTTGTCTGACCATGCACTTTCCTCCTGTTCATTTCCTGCTGTCAGTAGTATGTGACAGAAAACGCATCTCTATTAAGAGGGTGCATATTGTATAATCAGGAAAATGGAGGCGATTGCTTATGCAAACAAGAAAACTATATCTGCTCGGAGGGAACACCTCACAGGAAGAAGCGAATATACACTTTGCCAAAGCAGCAGGCGGAGAAAATGCCCGCATCGCATTATTAATTGTATATCGGGAAGGCTGGGAAGCATTCCTGCCTCGTTATACAAACCATTGGATCGCTCAAGGAGTTCGCGAGAACAATATATCTGTCATCGTACCGAATGAAAAGGGTGAATTAGATTTAGCAAAAGCGGCTGAAATTGTCACAGATGCTACTGGAATTTTCATCGGGGGCGGTCATTCGGAAACATATTACAGCTTATATACCAAAGAGCCATTTAAGCAGCTGTTAAGAGAAAAATATGCCGCCGGTACACCGCTAGCAGGTAATAGCGCCGGAGCATTGCTTATGCCAGAAACTGTCCTGCTGTCCCCACATGATACGGATAATCAGCAAGCTTGGAGTGGATCTGGTCTCGGTATCCTCCAAAACCTGCTGATCAGTGTCCATTTCTCTCAATGGCAGGATGAACCGAACCTTATTTCCGGCTTGCATCATCTCAATATTCCAATCGGATATGGCATAGATGAAGATGCTTGTTTATTTCTGGAAAACGAGGAGCCAGTAAATGTTTTCGGTAGCGAACAAGTCAAACGCATAGAAAAAGGGACCCTGTAAAACAGGGTCCCTTTTGTATTAGTTAGATGTAGAACGCAAATAGTAAGATGTCTTGATACCAGAATCCCAAACAGCAATATGCAAATCAAGCAATTCTTTTGCTTTGATGGAGTTCGGAACATACATATTGAAAGAAATAGCTTGGTCAATATGCTTTTGGCGCGCTGCATTTTGCTTCACGCTCCACTGCTGGTCGATTTCATAAGCTGATTTATAGAAACGATCTGTTTCTTCATTCAAATCAGGTGCAGTAACCGGAATCTTGTAGTCCTTTTTCTCTTCAGAATAGAACTTGCTGAAGATCGGATCTGTCGTAGCCGTACTTCCTGCAATCAACGCAGTAGAAGAGTTTGGTGCTACCGCCATCAAGTACGCGTTACGCATACCATTTTCTTTAACCTGCTCCTGCAGACCTTTCCAGTCAAGCTCAGAATCACCAGTTGTATAGCCTTTATTATCGAAGTAGCTTCCATTTTCCCAATCAGAACCTTCGAAAACAGGATAAACACCTTTTTCCTTCGCTATTTCCATGCTGGATTGAATTGTCAGGTAAGCAATTTTCTCATACAGTTCATCTGCATATGCAACAGCTTCATCACTTTCCCAATCGATTTGTTTCAATGCAAGCAAGTGATGCCATCCAAACGTTCCGAGTCCAATGGCACGGTATTTCTGGTTTGTAATCTGAGCTTGCAAAACAGGAATTGTATTCAAATCAATAACATTATCCAGCATACGAACCTGGATTGGAATCAGGCGTTCCAAGACGTCTTCTGTAACTGCCTTCGCCAAAGAGATGGAGGAAAGGTTACATACAACAAAGTCACCTGGTTCTTTCGTGATAATGATTTTACCGTCTTGTGTAACTTGTTCTGTCATGATAGTCGGGCTTTGGTTCTGCATGATTTCCGTACAAAGGTTACTAGAGTAAATCATACCAGCATGCTTGTTGGCATTTTGACGATTGACTTCATCGCGGTAGAACATGAACGGGCCGCCTGTTTCAAGCTGGCTGCGCAGAATACGCTTCATCACATTGATAGCCGGAATCTCTTCCTTATGCAAGTCTGAATTCTCTACACATGCCCAGTACTTTTCACGGAAGGAACCGTCGCCTCTTGTCTCATCGTAGAAATCTTCCAAAGAAAAGCCCATTACGCGACGTACTTCATGTGGATCAAATAGATACCAATTACCGCGTGATTGTACTTGTTCCATGAAGATATCAGGCAGACAAACACCAGTGAACAAATCATGTGTACGCTGACGCTCATCTCCATTATTCAACTTCGCATCAAGGAATGGGAAAATATCTTTATGCCAAATATCAAGATACGTGGCAATTGCACCTTTACGCTGACCAAGCTGATCAACACTTACCGCTGTATTGTTAAGCTGTTTCATCCAAGGAAGCACACCAGAAGATGCACCTTCAAAGCCTTTGATTGCACTGCCTCGGCTGCGGATCTTACCTAGATAGACACCGATACCGCCGCCGTTTTTAGAAAGGTTGGCGATGTCTGTGTTGCTGTCGAAAATCCCTTGCAAGCTGTCATCAACTGTATCAATGAAGCAGCTGGAAAGCTGACCATAGCTCTTTCCGGAGTTAGACAATGTCGGAGTAGCGACTGTCATGTATAGATTGCTCAATGCCCAGTAAGCTTCTGTTACAAGCTCTTTGCGCGTTTCCTTAGGCTCCTTGCTCATGACTGTCATTGCGATAATCATGAACCTCTCCTGCGGAAGCTCGTAAGTTCCGCCCTTGTGGTCGGTAGCCAGATAACGATCTGCCAGCGTACGCAAACCAATATATGTGAACAGTCCGTCTTTCTTATAATCGATCAAGCTGTGGAAATGATTGATTTCATCTTCACTGTATGTGTCGAGAAGGAATTTATTATAGATACCGATCTCAGTCAATTGCTGAATCAAGCTGTAGAATGATCCGTATTTTTCTTCGAAATTGTAACCTCGGTTTTGTGATGCTTGGAAATAAAGCTGTTCAAGATACAAGCTAGCAGCGATATATGTCCATTGCGGCTCTTCTTCATCCAGCTGTGACAAGCCTTCCAATATAAGTTGGTTCAACCACTCTTTATCGGATGACCAGGCCTTCTGCTCCATCAGGCGCTCACCATATTGAATCAGATGTTTTGCATCAGCTTCTGCAAAGCGTGATTCGAGCACGGCTGCTACATGCTCTTTCCAATTGACTGTTTGTGTCGTATCTAACATGTTGAAACTTCCTCCTCCAAAATACAGGTGTAATTGTAAGTACTTCTTCCCCTAAACGCACAAAGTGAGCAACTACCAGGAAACTGTCTATTCTGTCCGCACTACTAGATACAGTAGTAACATAGATCAGAATCGACAAATAAAAAGTGTCTGAGAACACTGTCTATCAAGCAAATGAAGCGATTTCTTCATCTACTATCGATACCCGGCTTGCTCGCCTTCGAAACTATATATAGTATTAAATTATGCCTTCACTAACAAGATGTTGTATAAATGACTTTACCATATATCCATAACTCTTTCAATCTCTACTTTTTTCAACGGCCGTATTTCACAATCTATCGCAAAAAAGAAACTGCCATCTTTCGAGGTTTTTTGCTGTCGAAAAATTGTTTGTGATTTTTGGCGATTCTATCTCCAGCACTCGACATTCCTAAAGCTTAAAGGTACGATAAAAGTGCATGCTAAGGAGGGATTATATGGGAACTATCAGAAAGGTAGGATTCATCGGTACAGGCGTTATGGGAAAAAGTATGAGCCGCAATTTAATGCAGGCAGGCTTTGAACTGGCTGTCTATACACGAACGAAAGCGAAAGCTGAAGAATTGATTGATGCTGGTGCAGTTTGGCACGATACACCCGCGAGCCTCGCTGCCAGTGTGGATGCAGTAATTACGATGGTTGGCTACCCAAGCGATGTTCGGGAAGTCTACTTTGGCGAAAATGGTATTATTCATCACGCACGCCCAGGCACCTATGTAATCGATATGACGACCTCGAAGCCAGCGCTTGCCGAGGAAATCCATTCTGAAGCGAAAGATAAAGGTATCTTCGCATTGGATGCTCCTGTTTCAGGTGGAGATGTTGGTGCGCAGAACGGAAAGCTCGCCATCATGGTCGGCGGTGAAGCAGACGCATTTCAAGCTGTCCTTCCAGTGTTCGAAGCAATGGGCGAAAACATCATTCTTCAAGGACCTGCCGGTTTCGGACAGCATACGAAGCTGATCAATCAGGTAACCATCGCTAGCAATATGGTCGGCGTTTGCGAAGCGATTGCTTATGCAGAGCACGCAGGCATGGATCCATCAAAGGTGCTCCAGTCGATAACGACAGGTGCTGCCGGAAGCTTCAGCTTGAGCAACCTTGCTCCCCGGATGATCAAAGGAGATTATGATCCTGGTTTCTACGTGAAACACTTCATCAAGGACATGAAGCTCGCTTTGGAAGCAGCCAATGAAATGGGTATGACTACACCAGGACTAGAACTGAGCCTCTCCCTATATGAACGACTTGCCGAAAATGGCGACGAGGATCTCGGAACACAAGCACTGATCAAATTATTCACTAAGAAAGCATAAAACAAGAGGCCAGGAAACTGGCCTCTTTATAATAATATATATAATAAGACAGGTAAGGTAATAAGACTAAGCAGCGTACTGATTAACGTTGCACTCGACACATAAGCAGGTTTAGCGCCAAATTCAAGTGCATATAAAGTCGTATTCGCCGCTGTCGGCATCGCAGCGACCAGGATCATGATCTGCTTGACCATGTCATCCACTGGCAGCATCAGTGTGAACAAATAAGCAATCACCGGTGAGATAAGCAACTTTAAAACGAGCGCATAAGTTAGACGCTCATATTCAAAGGATTTTAATGAGATATTAGCAAGCTGCATACCAAGCACAATCATCACTGTAGGAATTGCTGCATCCGCAACAAGGTGGACAGCCTCGGTAATCGGCCCGCTAAGCGGAATGGATAAGACTTGGAACAAAATACCGAGTATCGCTCCATAGATGATTGGAATCTTCAAAACAGAAAGGAAGGTAGCACGAGGCGACAGCACAGCCCCTCCGCCTTTAGCTGCTATAAAGACACCGATCGTCACCATCACGAGCTGCTGTAATACAAGCAGGATAACCGCATAATCAAAGCCTGCTGCACCGAATACGAATAGAACAAGCGGAGTTCCGTAATTGCCATTGTTCATGAACGAAGCACCAAGCATTAAGCTATACGTATCCTGTCGGTCAAAGCCGCGCAAAAGACTGATCACGTAACAAATCAAGACCAATGCCAAGCAAATGCCGACAACAAAAATGGCTAAATAGATATAATCTGTACTTAGCCGGTTCTCATAAAACGTTTGGAAAGCCAGTACAGGTGACAGCAGATAAACCGACATTTTTGAGATGCTTCGGATGTCGAATTTCAAAAGCTTCTGTCCAACAAAACCAAGAAGAAAAATGCCGAAGATTGGCAATAAGGTTAATATGTATGCCACAAACTATCATCCTATCAAGTTATGAATTCAAGAATTCTATTTTCCCCTCACCAATACGTGCAATACGCGCAAGGGATACTACTTCAATACCTAGTTCTTCCAGACGTGACCTTCCTCGTTGAAAGCTCTTCTCGATGACAATTCCGATACCAGCAACAGTAGCACCCGCTTGATTAAGAATACTAATTAAACCAGCAGCTGCTTCCCCGTTTGCAAGGAAATCATCGATAATCAGCACGTGATCTTCCGGCGATAATCTATCCTTTGAAATCGTCACATCAGAATGTACCTGTTTTGTGAACGAATAGACAGACTCGACATAAACATCACCCTTCATTGTCAGTGACTTTTGTTTTTTTGCATAAACAACTGGAACATTGAAAGCAAGACCTGCCATAAGCGCCGGAGCAATTCCACCTGCTTCAATCGTTACGATTTTCGTTACAGGTTTGTGCTGGAATTGACGACGGAACTCCTGGCCTATCTCATATAAAAGGGCCGTGTCCATTTCATGATTCAGAAAGCTATCTACTTTGACGATTGTTTCCCCTATAATCGTTCCTCTTTCTTGAATTGCTTTTTGGAGCAGTTCCATCTTATCGCTTCTCCTTTCGTTCCTCTGCCACAGATGCTACAACGAATGCCAAATCATCATTTCCAAAGAACTGCAGCACTTCCACTACCATCTCATCTGAAATATCAGAGGCTTCTTCTTTAGGAAGAACTTCTTCCAACGCTTCTTTAAGCGCTTCATTTTTTCCTTGGTTCGGATAAGCTTGTTCATATAAGAAAACAGCATCAAGATTATGATTCGTACACCATTGGGCAAAGATCCGGATCATCATCCGTTCATCTTCTTGGTATTTTTCAATGATCTTTTTGGAAAGCTCGTCTTGACTCATCAGCGCTCATCTCCCCTTAAAAATGATAAAAGACGCATCCTGGAAAATTCCAGAATGCGCCTCTGTCGTCATTGTATGAAATTACAGACGAGTTACGTTAGCAGCTTGTGGGCCGCGGTTGCCTTCAACGATTTCGAATTCAACTTCTTGACCTTCGTCAAGAGTTTTGAAACCTTCAGATTGGATAGCAGAGAAGTGTACGAATACGTCGTCTCCGTCCTCTCTTTCGATGAAACCAAAACCTTTGTCTGCGTTAAACCATTTTACTTTTCCAGTCATTTAAATGACCTCCTTACAATAGAAGTACAAAAGTACAGGTATTGAATCGTTATACCTTTACACCACTTATTGTGAAAGAGATCGTAAAGATTATTCAACCGTACCGTTTCCTTTTGCTACTTAAGAGTACCTTTTTTTGAATAAGAATGCAAGTCAATTACAACTATTTTTCCAAAAATAGTTCATAATGAGCCGTACGCCCTATAAAAGCGCTTTCTTTAACGATATCACTTGCGGAATACGCTTACACATAGACGCATATATACCTGTGACTATAGTCACGGTTTTTGCTCCAAAATCCGACAAACGCGCCTATTTACTTCCAGTTTAGCCACTCTACTTCTTTTTCATACCCTCTTGCGAGAAGAAATATTCCTGTTGACAGTTCTTACCCCATTTTTTTATAGTGACTATAGCTTACGAACATTGTGAAATAATAAACGTAACGGAAGGGGTGGCACAATGATTAAGACGTATCTCTATGATCATCAGACTGACACGATGCATACAAATATCTCTTTGAAAAACAGTAATCGTCATTTGGAGGATCCTGACAATCTCTTGTGGATTGATGCCTATGATGTACAGTCTCACGAATTGGATGAAATTGCCGGGATATTTGATTTCCACCCGCTGGCAATCGAAGACTGCCTGCATGACAGCCCCCGCGCTAAAGTCGATGATTATGATGCATACAAATTCTTCGTCTTCCATGCCCTGCGTTACAACGAGGAAAGTGACAACGAAATCACGACCCTTGAACTGAATGTTTTCCTGGGCCCGAATTATGTAGTGACCATCCATAAGCATAAGCTTCGCTGGCTCGGTCAGATGGATGCCATCTGTTCACGTTCTTCCCGATTCATGAATCAAGGAGCTGACTTCCTTCTGTATGCACTCGCAGATGGCATTACAGATGAATACTTCCCTGTCTTGGATCGTATTGGAATCCGGATTGAGGAACTGGAAGATGAAATGTACAGTGAAGGCGTTAAAGAGGTAACGGAGGAATTCCTTGCCTTAAAACGGACAATTATCTTGATAAGAAGGGTGATTCTGCCTCAACGGCGGATTTTCCTGAATGTGAACGGAAAATGGAAATTCGATATTAAGGAAGAGAATGTGCCCTTCTATACGGATCTGATTGATCACTTGGAACGTATTGTCGACTCAACCGAAACATTCCGTGATTTGGTGAACAGTGCTTTGGATACGTATTATTCCATTATCAGTGCCAAATCGACGGAAAAGCTTAACGTCCTGACGATTATCTCGACAGTCATGCTGCCGCTTACGTTCGTGACTGGATTCTTCGGAATGAATCTTCCAATACCGTATGCTGATAGTCCATGGACGACAGCTGGCGTAAGTGTCTTGCTAGTTTTGATCACTTTCGGCATGTGGCATTATTTCAAGAACAAGCTGTTTTAAAATTCCATTTGTACTGGACTTCCTTTCGTGTTAAAATATTTGATTGCAAGAGTATAAATAACGACATATCGCCTAATTTTGTATCTTGCAAATATAAATGACAGGTGGAAAAAATAATGAGTGATTATCGAGTATTACTGTATTACAACTATGTAGATATTGAAGATCCCGAAGCTTTTGCCCAAGAACATCTAAAAGCATGTAAGGAACTCGGCCTTAAAGGCCGTATCCTTGTAGCAAAAGAAGGTATCAATGGTACTTGCTCCGGAACAATTGAACAAACACAAGCTTATATGGATATGATGCACGCGAAACCTGGTTTTGAAGAAATGGTCTTCAAAATCGACGAAGCGGATGAACATGCTTTCAAGAAAATGCATGTGCGCGCGCGTCCTGAATTGGTAACGCTGCGTCTTGAAGATGATATAGATCCTCGCGAGATGACAGGTAATTACCTATCTCCACAGGAATTTTACGAAGCGATGCAGGACGAGAACACCGTCGTTTTGGATGCACGGAATGATTATGAATTTGATCTTGGTCACTTCCGCGGTGCGATCCGCCCTGACATTGAAACATTCCGCGACCTGCCAGACTGGGTCCGTGAAAACAAAGATATTTTAGAAGGCAAACGCGTTTTGACATACTGCACAGGCGGTATCCGTTGTGAGAAGTTCTCCGGCTGGCTAGTTCGCGAAGGTTTTGAGGATGTCGGTCAATTACACGGCGGTATTGCCACTTACGGAAAAGATCCTGAAGTACAAGGCAAACTTTGGGACGGCCGCATGTACGTGTTCGATACACGTATCTCCGTACCAATCAACCAAACAGAACACGTTATCGTTGCTAAAGATTACTTCGATGGACAGCCTTGTGAACGTTATGTTAATTGTGCAGATCCTTCCTGTAACCGCCAGATTATCTGCTCTGAAGAAAATGAGCACAAATATCTTCGCGGCTGTTCCGACAGCTGCCGCCGTTCTTCTCGTAACATGTACGTTGCAGAACACGGCTTGTCTGAGGAAGAAGTGGAAGCACGTCTTGCGAAATTAGATAACGAAACAGTAACAAACTAAAAAGAACCCCTCGACGGGGTTCTTTTTTTAATGCCATTCCAAAAATTCCAGTCTGTTGCCGAAGGGGTCATTCACATAAATACGATCAGCACCCGGTAAGTCAGTATCATCGATGAAATCCACATCGTGTTCATCTAAATGACGTCTGAGAGACAGCAGCCCCTCTACTTCAAAAGCAGGATGGGCTTTTCGTGCTGGTGAAAAAGGTTCCTCTACACCCATATGAACGATAATATCGTTACAGTTGAACCAAACTCCACCTCTCGCTTGTAAGATGGCTGGTTTCTCAATTTCTTCAAATCCGAAAATACCCACGAAAAACTCCCTCGCCTGCTCTTCGCTGCCGCTTGGACAAGCAAGCTGTACATGATCAAATCGTTTCAGGAAAAACTCCACAGGAACAACCCCCTTTTTCTACATTCTACCATTAAGGGACTGATTGTTATCGCTTCTTCACTGTTTGTGCTACATTGTAAGTGCAGACAAGAGGAGGAGAACGACATGACAGTATACGATTATTCTGCTGTTACTATAGACGGGAAGGAAGTTAGTTTAAAGGAATACGCTGGAAAAGCACTCGTCATCGTAAATACAGCAAGCAAATGCGGTTTTGCACCTCAGCTGGAACAGCTGCAGGAATTGTATAAGGATTATCAGGACGACGGTCTCGTGATACTTGGTTTCCCATGCAACCAATTTATGAACCAGGAACCTGGTAGCAGTGAAGAAATTGCCGCAGTATGTCAGCGCAATTACGGCGTCAGCTTTCCGATGTTTGATAAAGTAAAAGTGAATGGACCAGATGCCCACCCACTTTATAAGCATTTGACCAGTCAGGCAGGCGGACTATTCTCCAAAAATATCAAATGGAATTTCACAAAGTTTCTCGTAGATGCGGATGGAAATGTCGTTGAGCGATTTGCACCAAAGACCAGTCCAATGGATATGAAACTTGCAATCGAAAAACTGCTAGAACAGTCCAGCAGATGATGTCTACATGACACATCTGCTTTTCTTATTCATAAAAAAACCCGCATCCACTTATGCAGGTTCATTCTTCCGGATCTGAGTTGGAAGCTTGCTTTGTCCGATGTTTATGTCGATCATCTTGTAGGTCTCGTTCTATTTCATCCACAGGTACATCATCTACCAGCATATCCTGTTTATTTTCAAGCTGTTTTTCCCTATTCTCACTTTCTGCCTTAGAGAAGCCATGTTTGTCTTTGTCGCCTTTAGCACCGTTTTTCTGTACCATTTGTTTCCCTCCTTCTACCTTTGTAAGCCCTTTCCCTTTCTTCTGTAGAGAAAAACCTCACAACCTGTTGGTAACCAAACGGTGCAAAGGGTATACTAAAAGCAGATAGCGTTTCTTCCGCCCGGCAACAGGGTACATATTTATAAAGATTGTCAAAATGAGGTGAAGCACAATGAAACCAACTGCTCTAATTACAGGAGCTTCCAGCGGTATTGGCTACCATATAGCGAAATGGTTCGCCAAAGCGGGCTATGATTTAATCATCGTAGCGCGTTCCAAGGATAAACTCCTATCCCTGCAAACAGAACTGCAAGATTCGAATGTGACTGTCATTCCTCATGATTTGTCCGTACCTAACAGTGCATATGAACTGTATCAAAAGATTCGTGATGAAGGAAAAACCGTCGAAGTGCTTGTGAATAATGCTGGCTTCGGACTTAGTGGCAAATTTGAGGATACGAGCTTTGAAACCCAGCAAAAGCTGCTGCATCTGAATATGGTTTCATTGGCAAACCTGACTCGTCTGTTCATCGATGATATCATTCACTCCCCATTCAAGAATGTACCGAATGGAGTACTGAATATTTCCAGCATGGCCGCCTTCCTGCCTGGTCCATATATGGCTGCATATCACGCATCCAAAGCATTCGTCCAGCGGTATTCGGAAGCACTTTCAGAGGAATTGGCAGACAGCGGCGTAACAGTTACGGCACTTTGTCCAGGTCCTACGCAGACCGAGTTCTTTAAACGTGCCGGCAACGATAAAATTATGTCTTCGTTCCGTGATGCACCCGAGGATGTGGCAAAACAAGGTTTTCTTGGATTCGTAAAAGGAAAACGAGTCGTCTTCCCATCAGCGAATATCCACGCAGCCGTCCTGCTCATGAAGCTAATTCCAAGCAGTCTGCTAGGTAAGATAACCAAGAACATGTATTCAAGATAAGGAAAAGACACCCTGGAGGGTGTCTTTTTTCAATTACTGATATGGCGGCGATAGCTATAGAAATAAGCTGCTAACGGCCACCACGCCGCGGCGAAGATAGGATAAATCGCCCAGATTACCGATGGCGAATAGGCTATATTCACAAATAGGAAGAACACACTGAGCGCTCCGAAACCTAAAACGGAAAAGAATAAGCTGGAACTTCGATGACCGATGATGGAGAGCGGCCACCAGCTCATTGCGAAAATAATAAAGCCATACCAAGGTGTTTCATGTCCGAAATACTGATGCAGGCCGAAATAATATACGCAGACAGCCAAGCTGATAATTAGAGCTACTCCCATATTCGCCAGATGTCTTCGAAGCATAACGGCAATTGCCCATAACGCCAAAGCTCCTAATGTGTACAAATACCATGGTGTCGCAGGTGAATCAGACATATTTTCGTTCACAAGTACTGCTCCAACAACAATTGCCGACAGCCACGTCACCACCGTCAATTGGTTTGGAAAAAGGATCTGCAGAGCAATGATGATACTAGCACCTAAACTAAATGTATACCAAATCTCCTCCGGCGTGGTCATCAAGTTAATATAAACAGAGAAGCCACCCAGACTCAGCAGCATAAATGCAACGAACAATCTCCATGGCTTCATCGCTGCATCACCTTTCTTTTCCTAGCTTTCATCCAGACAAAGGCCATACTCACCGGCCACCAAAGAATAGCGAATGTTGGAAAGACGAACCAAATCTCATCTGGTGTATAATACATATTTACAAAAACAAGCAGTCCGATAATCAACAAACTTCCGCAAATGGAGAAACCGAGATTTAACGTGCTCATATCTTCTTTTTGCTTTTTGTTTCTTACTGTTGATTTCTGCGGTGCATGTTCGAGCTGGAATTCTCTCTTGATTTCAGCCAAATTCCCGAAATCGACAATAGCCTTATTGACCGCATCTTCTTCTGATTTACCATCCAGCATAAAATCAGCTGCCTTTTCTTCCATCGAATCCTTTATTTCTTCCTTCAAGTTCACTATCTGCTCTGTTTCCGGCAAGTCCGCGAATTGCTCTTCCACATACATATTGATCTTCTGCATCAAACACCCTCCATAAATACATCGATTAATTGTTTCGCTTCTTTCCACTCTTTAGCCGCTTCATGAAAATACGCCTTCCCAAGCGTCGTAATCGTATAATATTTACGCTTGCCCCCATGCGATTTTTCTCCCTGATAAGACTCAATTAATTCTCGTCGCTCCAGTCGCTGGAAAACAGCATAAAGTGTCGCTTCTTTGATTAGAAACGCATCATTTGTCCAAGCTGCTATGTCTTTCGATATCTGGTAACCATACTTATCTCCGTCCATCAGCAGACGAAGGATAATGGAATCCAAATGCCCTCGAATCGTATCACTCCGAATGTGGCACCCCTTCTTTCTAAATTACTCTATCTGATAAAGTAATCATAAAACATATTACTCTGCGTGTCAAAGTAATTTCTGTATCTTTTTACCAAAAACAAAAAAACAGGCTATTAACCTGCTTCAGACTTCCTTTCTATAAAGGCCAAATATTCGATCACATCTGATATACTTTCTGCAATAATCGTTTTATGACCATAAACAGAAAAATTATCAAATATATAGGGCTTAGCCGTACGCTCAAAATAACGATTCCACTTGAACATGTTCAGAAAAATACGAAATGACGGTCTGTAATTAGCAGTCTCCATTTTTAGTTTTTGGCGCAGAAACCGTTTGATGATCCGGATATTTCTTATACCATATGCCGGTTCTAGCAAGATAATCAATTCAGCATTCAGAAGACTGTCTTCTATCCAGTCATTTGTATGAGCCCCCTCGATAATCCAGCCATCAGAATCAATGATATCTTTTAAGATTTCTCTTTTTTCCTTGTCAGAACGGCGGCTGTCACCCTCTACAGAACGTTCCCAAACAACGTTATCCAGTTCGTAATGAGCAGCACTCAAAATCACTGACAATTCCTTGGCCAGAGTCGTCTTTCCGCTGCCGACAGAACCAATGATATGTATTTTCCGGGGTGATTTAGATTCATTTTTACCCCGTATAATTTCATAGTCATAGTGTATTTTCACGCAAACACCCCCACCACAAATATACATTATTTTCTAAATACAAAAAAGAAGCAGAGGAGACCCTCTGCTTCTTTGCTTATATTTGTTTTAGTAAGTTAACCATTTCAATTGCAGAGACAGCTGCTTCTGCACCTTTATTGCCGGCTTTCGTACCTGCACGCTCAATTGCTTGTTCGATTGTATTTGTTGTCAGCACACCAAAGATAATCGGGATTCCTGCTTTGCTGGCAGCACTTGCTACTCCTTTTGCCACTTCATTGCTAACATAATCGAAGTGTGGTGTAGAGCCTTTAATAACAGTGCCTAATGTGATGACAGCATCGTATTTTCTGCTCTCGGCAAGTTTGTCAGCTACAAGAGGTATTTCAAATGCCCCCGGCACCCATGCTACATCCACTTTTGCTTCATCCACGCCGTGACGTTTTAACGTATCAATTGCACCGCTCAATAGCTTGCTTGTGATAAACTCATTAAATCTTCCTACAACAATCCCAATCTTCAAATCAGATCCTACTACATTTCCTTCTAATACGTTAACCATATGATTACTCCTTTGTATAAGGGACTTTATTTGTCCGCTTCTTTTTGTATTTAAATAATGTTTTTATGCTTGCTGTTCTTCCGTATTTCTTTACTGTTTATTTCTCCACTTTTGTTTCATGCAGCTGCCGATACGTAATCAAATCAGCAATCGTGATGATTGGCAGTTCATGCTTTTCGGCTAGTTTTTCAAGTTCTGGCATACGCGCCATTGTGCCGTCTTCATTCATGATTTCGCATATATAGCCAGCTTCTGCTGTTCCAGCCAATTTAGCTAAATCGACAGCAGCTTCCGTATGTCCAGGTCGCTCCAGCACACCATTTTGCTGGGCAATTAGCGGGAATATATGCCCAGGACGCTGGAAGTCAGATGCTATGCTCGCGGTATCTGTCAGTTTCGCAATTGTATGGGATCGCTCGAATGCACTAATGCCAGTGGTAGAATCAATATGATCAATGCTGACAGTAAAAGCTGTCCCATGTGGATCTGTATTATTAGCTACCATCGGGGGCAAATCCAATCTTTCGGCAATTTCCCGGGAAATAGGCGCACAGATCAGACCTTTTCCGACAGAAGCCATGAAATTCACTGTCTCAGGGCTTGCATAAGCCGCTAGTGCCAGCAAATCTCCTTCGTTCTCTCTTGCTTCATCGTCTGTGACAATGATTGGCTTGCCACTTTTCAAGTATTCTATGGCATTGTCTATTGTCGTCTTCATTCATTTCCCTCCTAATCCAGGAATCCGTTCTCTGCTAATGTCTCTGCTGTAATGCCAGAAGTCTGTGGGCTTTCTCGGTGCTCCAATAGTCGTTCCATGTATTTGGCAAGCTGGTCGAATTCTATATTCACCAAATCCCCAGCTCTCTTTTCGCCTAAGATTGTCGCTTTCCTCGTTTCCGGAATAAGCGAAATAGTAAACGTATCTTCCCTGACTTCGAACACCGTTAATGACACACCATCAACTGAAATTGAGCCTTTGGACATCAAGTACTGCAGTCCTTTTGTTACAGCAATGTCAATGTAACGAGCATTTGACTCATCTCGGATGGATAAGATGGATGCTGTCGTATCTACATGACCACTCACAAAATGACCACCAAGTCTGCCATTGGGCTGAAGTGCGGGCTCCAGATTCACTGCTTCGAAACTTTGCAAATTGGACAAGGAACTGTAGTGAAACGTTTCCGGCATAACATCTACCTGAAAAGAATGCGGAGTAAAGCTGGTAACGGTAAGACAGACGCCGTTAACAGAGATACTGTCTCCAATATGCATACCTTTCGTCAGTTTTTCACTGGCAATTGTGAGCTGCATCGCCTTATCCTGTCTTTTCACGTCAATCATGCTGCCTACTTCCTGAACGATTCCAGTAAACACTTTTCTCCTCCTTTACTTCTGCGAGCTTCTCAACACAAGAAGCTCTCTTACGCTTGCTGTCATGCATTACGAATGGGAATATCACCGTCTCGGGGCTGTGTGACGGTCAATCGGGGATGTATCTTTCAAGAATCTCTTTATCAAAATTCTTAAAAATGAATGACTCGAATAAGGTGCAAGCTGACTGCTGCCAATTTGCTCCTTCCTAGCACTAACTTTCATATAAAAAGCCCCAGAATATTGGATTCTGGGGCTTTGGCTTTAAAAGTATAGCGAAACAAGCTATCGTCCATCGACGAAAAGCTTTAGTTGGCGTGTGGATAGCACACCGTTTCCTCTTTCCCATCCAGACTATACTGTCGGCTTTGGAATCTCACCAAATCCACCGTTATAAAAACGGGTCACGGACTGAAGACAGCTAAGCTGTCTATCACCGCCGGTCGGGAATTTCACCCTGCCCCAAGAGAAAACCTATTCGATTGCTTTTACCTTAACATATTTTTTATCTTGTTGTACAGCAGGAAAAAAGTCCGAAAATTAGATTGACAATATGTGGAACTGATTATAAACTTAAGCCGTAAAATAAATCTGACCGTTCAAGAAATGTTTACCGAGGAGGAAAACCAAATGAAACAAGCAATGGCATTGACAACCTTTGAGCAGCTGAAAGCAATCAGTGACCCGCTGCGCGCCGAGATGATCATGAAGCTAGTCGAAACGTCTTATACTGGTCAGCAGCTTGCTGTCTTGCTGGAAACAAGCAGACCGAAGATTCATTATCACTTGAAAGAGCTGGAGAAAAACAGCTTGATTGAAGTAATCCGAACTGAGGAGAAAAATGGCATCTTACAGAAATTTTATAGAGCTGCGGCAAGAGGCTTTTTCCCATCTGAGAACTTGCTTCCTTACGCAGAAGAATTGAGCGAATCGACGAGGCAGCTGTTTGTACAAATGTCCCATAAAACGAGATCAGCCATCCTTACAGCACCAGAGTCATCTTTTGCCAAAGCAGCCGGCTCTACCGATCCAAAAGATTGGGATGCCGTTGGCAGCATTTGGGAAATTAGCGCTACTGAAGCAGATTTCAAGGAATTCATCCAAGGCTTCTTCGGTTTGATGCAAAAGCTGCGTGATAAAAGTGAGGCAGCTGAAGATGATCCCAATGGTAAGCTGTATCATTTCTCCGCCTACGGTTTTGAAATCGACACACCTTCGTTTGATCAAGTGGAAATGGAAGAGGAGGATTGAAGATGTTTGCTATACTAAAACAGCGTAATTATGGCTTGCTTTTTTCAGGGCGAATTGTAACGAATATCGGCGACAGCATCTACTTTATTGCCGCTATGTGGCTCGTTTACGACCTGAGCGGCAGTGCGTTTTATTCTGGTTTGGCCGGTTTCCTGACACAAATTCCAAATGTATTGCAATTCTTGATCGGTCCGCTCGTTGATCGCTGGCCGATTCGCGCAACGTTATTGTGGACGCAGGCACTACAAGCCTTGCTTATCCTAATAATTCCCCTAGCGGCTTGGCTGGACTTTCTTTCTGTCACGCTGGTGCTTGTTATCATGCCTATTTTGACTAGTATTGACGCTTTTGCCTATCCAACTGAAACCAAAGCATTGCCGCTCGTACTAAAAAAAGAAGAACTGCCTGCCGGAAATGCCCTTTTCTCCTTTGCTTATCAAGGGGTCGACCTGATATTCAATGCCATCGCTGGAGTCATGATCGCATTCTTTGGCGTAACCCTTTTATTCATTATTGACTCCCTTACCTTCTGTCTCGCTTTCCTTTTGTTCAGCTTCCTTAGAATTCCACATCAAAAAGCACAGACCAAAACTTCTGGCACTGCGCGCACAGCCTTAAACTCCTACTTCACTGAATTGAAAGAAGGACTTAAAATTCTATTCACAACTATACTGTCTGCTGCACTCATGGGGGCAGTATTATGTAATCTGGCAATCGGCGCAGCCATGGCTGTTATGCCTGCTTTTGCAGACGAGCGTCAAGGACCAGCTGTATATGGTTTGTATTTGGCAGCCATGTCTTGCGGTGCATTAGTAGGTGCACTATTAGCAGCTTCCTTCAGCAAACTTCCAATAGGTAAGGCTACGATACTCACAATGTTTTTAGCCTCTGCTATTTGGGCAGCTGCTGTATTCGCTCCATGGACTTGGCTAAGTGTAGTCTTATTCGGGCTAGCTTGGGTTCCTGTTGGTTGTATCAATGTTACTTTCGCAACGATGTTACAGACTTTGCTTCCTGTTTCCTTGATCGGCAGGGTGACCAGCGCGAGTGCAAGCTTCAGCACAATTGCAATGCCACTCGGATCATTAGCTGGTGGTTATGCAGCCACACTTATACCTGTAGCATGGGTGTTTTGCGCTGCTGGAATCGGCCTTGCCTTGCTTTCTGTAACGTGGCTTTTGTATCCGAAGCTGCGTAAATTAGGGCCTCTTGCCTCCCTTTCAACCGAGATGATCGGACTCAAGGATTATTCCCAGCAAGAAACAAGCTGATCACAGCTTGCCCCTTTTCAATAATGGACGAAGAGCAATCCGGTAGAATGCATACCCCAGCATAGCTCCTAAGACGTTCAGGATAATGTCATCAATATCGACAGAGCGGTAATTGTATCCAACAAAATAATTAAGCAGCCCTTGCGTTGACTCAATTGCAGTACTGAATACAAGTCCGCAGAGAACCACAATAAAAAACGATCTGGTTCGGCGAACTAACAAAGGCAAATAAAAGCCTAACGGCACAAATAAAAGGATGTTACCACCTAGATTTTTAAGGGCAAGTCCGTATCCGAAGCCATCGATTTGTGTTGTGTGCCAAATTTGCATAATGGAAGTGAGCGGCGATGTATTCCAGCGATAACTTGTTTCCAACTGCTGATTTTCTTCGATAAGATTCTGATCCACAGGTAATGGGAAAAAGGTTAGACAGATGACTGCGATCACATAGATAGCGAAGGATGCCATCAATAAATGTTGTTTCTTAGTAATTCCGACCGTCTGGTGAAACGGAATAATTGACAATAAATAGACAAACGCCAAGAATATAGCTGGCGCTACGTAAGTTAACATAGTAATTATTCTCTCCTGTATCCTAGAAGTCCCTCACGTATAGTAAGTGGACATATACTCTTTAGTCTACATGATTTTCCAAGTCTTGTGAACGCATAGATAAAGAAAAGAAACCACCTTTTTATAGGCGGTTTCTTTTCTTTATTATTTATTTTCCCATAACAGCAAGCATTAGCGCTTTTTGAGCATGCAGACGGTTTTCAGCCTCCTGGAATACTGCCGATTGCGGACCATCAATGACAGCTGCTGATACTTCTTCACCCCGATGAGCCGGCAGACAGTGCAAGAAGATAGCATCTGACGCAGCAGAATTCATAAGCATTTCATTCACTTGGTATCCTTGGAAAGCTTTCAGTCTAGCCGCTGACTCTTCCTCTTGCCCCATACTCGTCCAGACATCTGTATAAAGTACATCTGCACCTGCGGCAGCTTCTTCCGGGCTTTCTGTAATAAGAAGAAAATCTGGATCATCACTGATTTTTTTCGCCTTTTCAACGATTTCAGGCAGAGGCTGATATCCAGCAGGAGCTGCAATTCGAATTTGCATTCCTGTTTTCGCTGCTGCAATCATTAAACTATTCGCTACATTGTTAGCATCACCGATATAAGCTAGCTTCACGCCTTCTAATGTTCCTTTATACTCTAAAATCGTCTGCAAATCAGCCAGAGCCTGACATGGATGGAACAAATCGGTTAAGCCATTGATTACCGGAATAGCAGCATGTTCTGCCAGTTCTTCCACCATCTTATGCGAATTAGCACGGATCATGATAGCATCCAGATATCCAGACAGAACCTTCGCCGTATCGGCAACCGGTTCGCCTCGGCCAAGCTGCAAATCCTTGGAGTTCAAATACAGCCCCATACCACCAAGCTGATAAATACCTGTTTCAAAAGAAACGCGTGTCCGTGTGGATGACTTTTCAAAAATCATTCCTAAGGTCTTCCCAGCCAGCGGCTGAGTGAGCTCCCCTTTTTGATGCTGACTTTTCAGCTCAGCAGCCAGATCAAGCACATAAAGAATTTCTTCCTTCGTCAAATTCTGCAGAGATAACAGGCTTTTACCTGCCATGGATTGTTGCTCTATCGTCTGTTTCATTGCACATGCTCCTTTTCCGCTTGCTCCAAATAATCCGACATAGATAGGCTGTCAGCCAGTTTTTCTTGACTAGCCAGCCAGTAACTTTTCATCGTCGCCAAACTTGTCATACACGGCGTCTCTGTCTTCCAAGCCGATTCACGGATACCTTGGAATCCTTTTCTCGTACTGCATACAGCTGTCATCTTTTGATCTTCAACCAAAAGGATGGCTTCTTCATAGGAAACGACTTCGAATGAAGAACTGTCCTTTAGAAGCGCTGCGGTCTGCTCTGTCAGTACAACATGTGCTTGCTGCTGTCCAAGTAATTCTTCTAGTCCATCCAAATCCGAGGATTCTACATCTAAGAGGATTTGGGCATCATCTGTTAAAGACCGCAGTGTCTTTTCCTTCCAGCCAAATGCCTTATTCAATGCTTCGGTAACCGTCTTGCCTAATCCAATTGCTTCTCCCGTTGATTGCATATCCGGTCCAAGAAGCGGATCGACACCTGCCAATTTTGTAGTGGAAAAGACAGGAAGCTTAACCGCATAAAACGGTATTTCTTTTTGCAGTCCGAGTGGGTAACCAGCATTTTGCAAAGCTTCTCCCATTTGTATTCTGGTAGCTAAATCTACCAATGGGATCCCCGTCACTTTACTGGAAATAGGAACTGTACGGGACGCGCGTGGGTTAACCTCCAGGACATATAAAATGTTACGGTCTTCACTAAAGACAAACTGAATGTTCATGATGCCTTTTACGTCAAGAGAATCCGAGATTCGACTTGCATAGCTGACGATCATATCTTTCTCTGATTCACTCAAACTAGGAGCAGGGAAAATTGCTGTACTGTCTCCGCTATGGATTCCAGCTGGTTCGATATGTTCATAGATACCAGGGATAAGGATGTCAGCACCGTCACAAACAACATCCACCTCTACCTCCATGCCTGGAACATATTTATCAAGAAGCAGCGGGAATAGACGGGAAGTGTGGATTTGCTGTTGAAGCTCTTCCAGATAAGTTTCCAGCATATCTTCAGAATGCAGGATGACCATCCCTTGACCACCAATTACATAAGATGGACGAATCAGAATTGGATAACCGATTCGGCGAGCCTCGTCATGCAATGAAGCTGTATCCATCACAGTCGTGCCTGGAATATGCGGGATATTCAGCGTATGCAGCAAATCATAGAAGGCTTCTCTATTCTCCACGCGGTCTATCGAGGACGTACTCGTTCCGGCAATTGTTACACCAGCTTCCTCCAAATCTGCTGCTAGATTGATCGCTGTCTGACCTCCGAACTGAACGAGCACCTCGTCTGCTTGTTCTTTTTCGATAATGTGAAGCACATCTTCTTTCGTAAGAGGCTCGAAATACAGATGATCAGCTGTATTGAAATCCGTACTGACAGTTTCCGGATTATTGTTAATAACAACAGAACGAATTCCTTGCTCTCGCAATGATAAAGCCGATTGTACAGAGCAGAAATCGAATTCGACACCTTGCCCGATCCGGATCGGACCAGAACCTAGTACCACTACTTTTTTTTCTGTTGCAGATAGTGGTTCGACCTCATCTTCTTCCTGCCAGCTGGAATAGAAATAAGGCGTTTGCGCAGAGAATTCAGCTGCACATGTATCGACCATCTTGTAGGAAGGCTTGATTTCCTGTTCCTTGATTAATCCTTCTACTGCTGCTAATGGCTGATTGAAGACTTTAGCTAAGGCAACATTACTGAAACCTAGTGTCTTTGCTTTTCGGAGAAGTACCTCATCCGGCTGCCAGCCGCCTTCTTTTAACTCTTGCTCAACATCGATAATTCGCTTCATCTCATGCAGGAAGAATGTCGTAATCTCTGTCCAGTCATGCAATGTCTCGATTGTTACTCCGCGGCGTAATGCTTCTGCAAGCAGAAACAGTCTGCGATCATCAGCATCTTTAAGTCCTTGTTCCAGCTCAGCATCCGTCAATGCTTCAGCCGACGGCAAACGGAATTCCTCCAAACCGATTTCTAAAGAACGAATCGCTTTATGCAGACCAGCAGGCAGGTTACGGGAAAGTGCCATAACTTCCCCCGTTGCTTTCATTTGTGTTCCAAGCAGACGATCAGCCTGAGTGAACTTATCAAATGGCCAGCGCGGTATTTTCACCGCTACATAGTCGATGGCAGGCTCGAAGCTTGCAAATGTATCTCCTGTAATCGGATTCGGCACCTCATGCAGATGATAGCCAAGTGCTAGCTTTGCAGCAATCCGGGCGATCGGATAGCCCGTTGCCTTGGAAGCTAAAGCACTGGAACGGCTTACCCGAGGATTCACCTCAATGATGACGTACTCATCACTATGTGGATTCAGTGCGAACTGGATATTACAACCTCCAACAACACCTAGCTCGCGGATAACTTTACATGATACAGTCCGGAGCATTTGATACTGCCTGTCTGTCAGTGTTTGGGAAGGTGCTACAACGATACTGTCTCCTGTATGTATTCCGACAGGGTCGATATTTTCCATATTGCAGACGATGATGCATGTGTCATTTGCATCCCGCATCACTTCGTACTCAATTTCCTTCCAGCCTTTCACACTCTGCTCGATAAGCACTTGATTTATCGGACTTGCTTGCGTTCCGCTTTTTACATATCGCAGCAGTTCCGGCAGGTCGTTTGCGATTCCTCCACCAGCTCCTCCTAGTGTGTAGGCAGGACGGATGATGATTGGAAATCCTGTATTCTCTGCAAAAGCTTTTGCTTCGTCGATTGAAGTGATTGGAAGACTTTCCGGAACAGGCTCATTGATTTCCTGCATCATCTGCTTGAATAGCTCCCGATCTTCTCCGCGCTGAATTGCATCAAGCGGTGTACCCAATAATGTAACGTTGTATTTCTCCAGTACACCAGCCTGATCCAAACTCACCGCCAGGTTAAGACCTGTCTGCCCGCCTAAAGTAGGCAGCAGTCCATCTGGTCTTTCCTTTTCGATGATATTGGTCAAGGATTCGCAAGTCAGCGGCTCCAAATACACCTGATCAGCAAATGCCTGATCCGTCATAATTGTCGCAGGGTTATTATTAACGAGGATGACCTCTACGCCTTCTTCCTTCAAAGCAAGGCATGCTTGTGTGCCTGCATAATCGAATTCTGCTGCCTGCCCGATTACGATCGGGCCAGAACCGATGACAAGGACTTTCTTGATGTGAGCTTGCTTAGGCATATGCTGTCACTCCTCTATTACGTACCGAATTCAAAAATTGTTCGAACACATCATAGGTATCGCTCGGGCCAGGATGTGCCTCTGGATGGAATTGAACGCTCATGATTGGTTTTGAGCAATGCTGCAGCCCTTCCACCGATCCATCATTCACATTGCTATAAAGGATGTTCCAACGGGACTGTGAAATAGAAGCTTCGTCGACGACATATCCATGATTTTGGGAAGTAATCGATACCTTTCCGCTAGGCAAATGCTGGACCGGATGATTGCTCCCTCTATGTCCATAAGGCAAGCGCATTGTATTACCGCCGAATGCAAGCGCCAGAAGCTGATGTCCGAGACAAATTCCTAAAGTCGGGTAATATTCTGCAATCCGTTTGATTTCACCAGCTAAATAGTGCAGAGATTTTGGATCTCCAGGACCATTCGACAGCAGTACACCATCCACTTTTGCTTCCTTCAGCTCTTCAAGTGTTGTATCAAAAGGAAAGACTGTGACGTCGCATTTATTTTCCAGCAGCATATCTCGAATCGAATGCTTATAGCCGTAATCAATAATGGCCACATGAGCTACTGACTGACCCTCTGCCGGGTGGAACTGCACCTTTTTCACCGATACGCTTTCCACAATCTTTTCGGATACTTTAGCTTTTTCCGGAACAGCTCCAGGTGTTTTGGTCATCTTTCCATAAACGTCCCCATGCTTACGGATGATTTTTGTCAGTTTCCGTGTATCTACCTGTGCAAGGATTGGAAAGTTATGTTCATTGGCAATATCCTGCAATGTTTGAGTTGCTTGGTAATGAGCGGGTGTTTCACATGGAGTTGAAATGACAAGTCCATGGATAGACGGTGTATGGCTTTCCTTATCATGCGTATTAAAACCATAGTTTCCGATCAATGGGTACGTCATCGTAACAATCTGCCCAGCATAAGAAGGATCTGTCATCACTTCCTGATAGCCTGTCATGGCAGTATTGAAAACCATTTCCCCATCCGATTCCGTTGTTTTCCCCAGCCAGACACCTTCCAAAATATCTCCTGTACTGAGCATCAAATAACCCTTTGTCTCTTCCATTCATGCTGCTCCTTTCTGTAACGAACGTTATCTTTATTCTTAAAAACTAATAAATATGCATTTATAACAAAAGAAAGGTGAGCAGCTGCTCACCCCTCAAGTTTAGCAGCCTGCTCTTCTGTCCACTGTCTATTCGTTGCCAGCAAGGCTTCTATATCATCTACTTGCTCTTGAACCCTCACCTTAGCTGTACCTCCAGGAATATTCCTGGCTGCAACGACTGTCTCCGGTGCAAGTGCTTCGTAGATATCTTCTTCTATCAGATTAGAAAACTGCTGCAGCTCTTCAAGTCCAAGATCCAGCAAATATTTCCCCTGCTCGATACTATACAGCACTGTCTGCCCAACAACAGCATGTGATTCCCGAAACGCCATCCCTTTTGCTACAAGATAATCTGCTAAATCTGTTGCATTCGAGAAATCATTCCGAACAGCTTGATACATATTATCCTGCTTCACATGCATCGTTTCAATCATCGGAGCAAAAAGACCAAGTGCGCCCTTCAATGTTTCTACCGTATCGAACATGCCTTCTTTGTCTTCCTGCATATCCTTATTATAAGCAAGAGGCAATCCTTTCAGAGTTGTCAGCATCCCCATCAAATGTCCGAAGACACGGCCGGATTTACCTCGGACAAGCTCCGCTACATCAGGGTTCTTCTTCTGCGGCATCATGCTGCTGCCTGTAGAAAATGCATCATCCAATTCTATGAAGTTGAACTCTGCGCTAGACCACTGAACCAATTCCTCAGAAAGCCGTGAAAGATGCATACTGATTAGACTCGCAGCTGACAAGAACTCCACCACGAAATCACGATCACTTACACTGTCCAGACTGTTTTCAGTGATAGCATCAAAATGCAGCTGCTCTGCAACAAAATGCCGATCAATCGGGAATGTCGTACCAGCCAAGGCACCTGCTCCAAGCGGCATCTTGTTTACACGCTTCCAGCTATCCTGAAGCCGCTCCACATCACGCTGCAGCATATATGCATATGCCATAAGATGATGGCCGAACAGCACCGGCTGCGCCCGTTGCAAATGTGTATAACCTGGAAGAATTGTATCCAAATGCTGCTTCGCCTGTTCAGTCAGCGCTGTCTGAACAGCACCAAGCAGCCCGATAATTTCTACAATTGCTTCCCGCAAGTACAGACGCATGTCCAATGCTACCTGGTCATTACGGCTTCTGCCTGTATGCAGCTTTCCTCCTACAGGACCGATTTGTTCAATTAATAATCGTTCGACATTCATGTGAATGTCTTCATCTGTCTGCGAGAGCGTTGCTTCTCCTGCCAGGATCTTGTTCAGTACATGCTTTAATCCATCAGCAATTGTTTCAGCATCTTCTTGTTCGATGATGCCGCATTTGCCAAGCATTGCTACATGTGCCAAGCTGCCTTGAATATCGTATTTTGCCAGTTTCTGATCAAAGCCGATGGAGGAAGTGTATGCGTCTACTAATTCATTGGTCGGCTTCGTGAATCTTCCTCCCCAGAGCTTCATTGTTTTACAGCTTCTTTTTTGTCAATTTTAAGCAGCGATGGTGCCTCCGTTTGTACTGTCTGCTTACGAGCAACCTCTGCCTGAACCTTCGTTGGCAGACCCCAAAGCTGAATGAAACCGAGTGCTGCATCATGATCGAATTTATCTTCTGGTTTGTAGGTTGCAAGATCAAAGCTGTATAGAGATTCCGCAGATTCTCTGCCGACAACAAGTGCATGTCCTTTGTACAGCTTCACTTTGACATTACCGGAAACTGTCTGCTGCGTTTCCTCAATGAATGCTTGCAGCGCTTTTGTAAGCGGTGAATACCATAGACCATCATAAATTGTCTGTGCAAGTTTTTGCTCGACAATCGGTTTGAATTGAGAAATTTCACGTGTCATCGTCAAAGCTTCCAATTCCTGATGCGCCGCAATAAGCGTTACTGCTGCCGGGCATTCATAGATTTCACGAGATTTGATTCCTACTAATCTATTTTCCACATGATCGATACGTCCGACACCATGCTTACCTGCAACTTCGTTCAACTTCAGGATAAGTGCATCCAATGGATAAGCTTCCCCATCAATTGCGACTGGCTTTCCTTTTTCGAATGTGATCGTCACGATCTGCGCTTCATCCGGTGCATTTTCCGGATCAACTGTCAGCCCAAAAGCATCGCTTGGCGGCTGCTCCCATGGATCCTCTAAAATACCGCACTCATTGGAACGTCCCCATAGATTCTGATCGACACTGTATGGGCTCTCTTTCCCAACAGGAACTGGAATACCATGCTTCTCCGCATATTCAATCTCTTCATCACGGCTCATTGCCCATTCACGAACAGGAGCAACAATCTTCAAATCTGGATCCAATGCTGTGAAGCTCACATCAAAACGTACTTGGTCATTTCCTTTACCAGTACAGCCATGTGCTACGGCTACAGCTCCTTCTTCTTTCGCAATGTCTACTAGCACTTTTGCAATTAAAGGACGGCTAAGTGCAGAAACTAACGGATATTTTCCTTCATAAAGTAAGTTTGCTTTCAAAGCTGGAAGCACATATTCCTCTGCATAAGCAGCTTTTGCATCCACTGTATAAGATTTAATAGCACCAACTTGAAGTGCTTTCTCCTGAACGAAATCCAAATCCTTGCCTTCACCAACATCCAAACCAACTGCAATAACATCATAATTATATTTATCCTGTAACCATTTGATTGCTACAGAAGTATCTAAACCACCAGAGTATGCGAGTACGATTTTATCTTTTGCCATTATGAATCTCCCTCTCCGTGCTGAATGCTCGATTTATTTATGTGAATTATTATGCATTATTACTAATATAAATTCAAGCATTTTTTATTAATTTAACGACTTGGTATCCTATTAATCTTGTGAATAGAAGGTGCCTGCCCACTTTTAGGCACAAAAAAAGACGAGTTTAATAACTCGTCTTTCTGTTTATACACCGCGTTTATTTCCCCATACAAGCGTATGAAGCTGCGGCAGGACACGCACATGATTCAGTTCATTGGAGGCAGATACCTGGTCAATCAGCCATTCATACTTGGACAGTAATGCATCCTTCAATGCCGCATCATCCAAAGTAGCTGTATCATGATTACCGACTTGTACATAAAAACTAACATCTGGATAACGTTTATGAACATTCGTTGCATAACGCAAGTCTTCTTCGTCAAATATAACTACCTTCAGACTTACATGCATAAGACGTCCTGCTTCTCTCAGATTGTTGATTATCTCATCAAGACGATGAAAATCGGTCTTCATCAATGAGCTTGGCGGCTTAGGAGATATAGTAAGATCATCGATTTCAAGGAACCACGGCTGATACCGACTTCCTTGAGTCTCCAAAGCAACTTTTACTTCTTTCTTTTTCAGAAGCTCTGTGAATTCCCCTAGATTCTTAAGTAGTGCAGGGTTCCCGCCAGAGATAGTTACATGACGGAAACGATCTCCGCCTACTTCCTCCAATTGGTCCCATATCTGTTCAGCCGTCAGCTGTCGAATGTCATCCTTCGCTGATCCATCCCATGTAAAGGCAGAATCACACCAGCTGCAGCTATAGTCGCAGCCTGCTGTACGGACGAACATCGTCTTCTGTCCGACAACCATTCCTTCTCCCTGCACGGTTGGACCGAATACTTCTAAAACTGGAAATTTACTTGCCATTTTTTGTTCCTCGCTTTGGTCGGTATACGCAATAGCTGGTCGGTGTCTCACGCAAGAAGACTTGCAGACACTTCGGCTGATGAGGCAGCTGATCCAGCTCTTGTTGAATCAATTCATAAATTTTACGCGCCATCACTTCTGTTGTCGGGAAATCGTCTTTTCCAAATACATCTGTATGGTCATTTAATAAGGTGTGGTCAAATTTCTTATGAATCAATGCTTTGATTGTGGAGAAATTGAATAAAAATCCACTGTCATCCAATTCATCGCCAGCAATCGTAACATTGGCAAAATACGTATGGCCGTGCACTTGCTGGCATTTTCCGGCATCCGGATGCTGGATGCTGTGTGCTGCAGCGAAATGCAGATCCTTATTCAATTCGTAGCTATAGTCATGCTGCACTTGCGGATAGATTTGCTGGATCATACTTGTTCCGCCTTTTTCGCTTCATATTGATCAAGTCCGTTTTGGCGCAGCTTACAAGCTGGGCACTCTCCGCATCCCTCGGCCACGATTCCATTGTAGCAAGTAAGTGTTTTTTCTTTTACATAATCAAGCTGGCCTAGCTGATCTGCCATTTCCCATGTTTCTGCTTTATCCAGCCACATAAGCGGTGTATGGATGACGAAGTCTTTATCCATTGATAGATTGAGAGATACATTCAATGATTTCACAAAGATGTCTCGGCAGTCTGGGTAGCCGCTGAAGTCTGTTTCACAAACACCTGTCACAAGATGCTTCGCGCCTACTTGATGTGCCAAAATCGCTGCAAAGGAAAGAAATACTAGATTACGTCCTGGTACGAATGTGGACGGCAGTTCCCCTTCTTGCTGTTCGATTTCGATATCGTCTCTTGTTAATGCGTTTGGTGCAAGCTGATTTAATAAAGACATATCCAATACGTGATGTCTGATGCCCTGTTCTTTCGCAATCTGTTCAGCTACCTCGATTTCCAAACTGTGGCGCTGATTATAATTGAACGTCACAGCTTCCACTTCTTCAAACTGCTCCATTGCCCAAAACAAACAAGTTGTACTATCTTGACCGCCGCTGAATACGACGATGGCTTTATCCTTCTTCATTACGTTTCTCCTTTTTTCCAGACACTCCATTAAAAAAGCCTCTTCCATTAGGAAGAGGCCGCCAATTATCCATAAAAAATAAAAAAGACTATACCCAAGGATATAGTTCCTTAGTTTTTTATAGAGGGTTGTGCTAGAACCTCTCCCAGGATGGCCTGGATTTTTTATTCTATTCTGCAGTTCATTGTATCACAGTTAGGTACAAGTGCATATGGAAAGACGAGTAAATAAAATGCCAAAACCAAGGAATCAGTATCTGAATGCCGCTTCGGAAATACACTACGCTGAATAGCAGACTTTCTTTTTGTGAGCAATTCTAATAAGCAGGTTTCTTCTGTATTCATCCTAAGATTCTTTATACAATCCCCTGCTCTCATAAGCCTCCAGAAGGTAAATTCATTCCTAAACAAAAAGAAATCCGGACTTGAAGAGTATACCTCCTAGTCCAGATTTCTTTTTTAAAAACTTCTATTTAGGAACCAATTAAAGCTGCTGAAAAGCTGCGTTGCTTAGTTCGTTATCTCGTTGATGACGTTCGATAGCAAGCTGGATCAGACGGTCAATGAGGTCTGGGTAGGAAATACCAGTGATGTCCCAAAGTTTTGGATACATACTGATTTTCGTGAAACCTGGCAGCGTGTTTACTTCATTTACGACGAATTCCCCGTCTTCTGTTAAGAAGAAGTCGACACGCGCAAGTCCTTCGACATCCAGAGTCTGGAATACTTCTACCGCAAGCTTTCTTGCTTGTTCTGTAACAGACTCTGAAAGTTGAGCCGGGATAGCGAGTTCTGCTCCTGATTCGTCAATATATTTGGATTCATAAGAATAAAATTCTGTTTTTGGCAAGATTTCTCCAGGTAAGGAAGCGATCGGTTCTTCATTTCCAAGTACCGCTACTTCGATTTCGCGTCCGACGATTGCTTCCTCGACTAGAACTTTCGTATCGTAGCGGAAAGCTTCTTCCAAGCCCTTGTAGAACTCTTCTTCGGTTTTCGCTTTGCTCACGCCGACAGAGGAGCCTTGGTTCGCAGGCTTGATGAAGACTGTAGAGCCTAGTACTTCTGCTACCTCTTCATAACGGATAGATCCAAGCTGGCGTTTTTTGAATGTGAAGCCATTTGCTACTCTTATACCAGATTCCTTTAGCAGACGCTTCGCAATGTCCTTATCCATGCATACAGCTGAGCTTAGTACATTCGGGCCTACATACGGTAAATTAGCGATGCGCAGCATTCCTTGCATGCTACCATCCTCGCCGAGTGTACCGTGGAGGATACTGAAAATAACATCCACTTGATCAAGGACAGCGCCTTGACTCGGATTGACGAGCTGTTTCTCTTTCAAACCAGGTACAACAGCGATACCTTGCTCGGAAGGCTTCAGTTCAATATGCTTCGGATCATTTGCGTTCAGCAGATAGTCTGCCTTGTCATTCAGCTGCCATTTTCCTTGTTTATCGATTCCGATTAAGACAACATCATATTTATTTTTATCAATTGCATCGGCAATATTTTTTGCAGATTGTAAGGATACTTCATGTTCCGCCGATTTTCCGCCGAAAACGATTCCTACTTTTGTTTTACCCACCTGTAACCATTCCTTTCTAACGTGAGACCATTACTTTCATTTTATCACAAACGTGTGCGGCTGCCTCCTATGTCCATAATAAAAAATCGCGTTTCACATGGAGCACATTCGGTAACTATATACATTAACAACAGAGACAGGGGGATGGGAATGGGCTATTACGATCATTTTGATGCCTCAACTGATTTTCGCAAACACCCGGATAAATATCGTGTCGGCCGCGGTGAGCAAGGTGTGCTGATGGTGGAGCCTTATAAAAGTGAGATCCTTCCTCATTGGCGATTCAAGACTCCGGATATTGCAGAGGAATCCTGCCAGAAGATTTCAGAGATGTTTGAGGAATATCGCAAGCAGGATGATTTTGTCGGGATGGATATGGCTAGGAAATACATTCAAATGGGTTATACCCGCGCTCGTCGCTATGCTAATTATAAGGGCGGCAAGAAATATAAGGATGCGGACAAGACAGAAAGGCATGACCGGCAGATCGATGATGAAAAAGCAGCATCTGCACAGATCTTCAAAAAAAAGTGGGATGAAATAAGAGAAGATGAAGATTATCTTTCTCGAAAGAAAGCGCATCAGAAACAATACGGATAGCCATCACATAAAGATTCTAGTATGCTTTTAAAGACTAACTTTTGGAGGCACAGCTAGAATGAAAGGAATCACACATCTATTAATTGGAGCTGGCGCAGGTTTCGCCAGTGCCACCGCATTGAATGCTGAAGGCGCTGTGACGGTCACAATGACTTGTACAGCAGCAGTCGCAGCTCTTGTACCAGATTTGGATACAGGAGGTCTCCTCTCTAACCGAATTACATTTTCACATAAAGCCATCCGCAATATTACAATTTTTATCGGATTATTGCTCATCCTATATAGTATGTGGAATTTATTCGGCCAAGATCGTTATATCGGGTTAGCAATCGGTGCAGGAATTATGGTTCTCTCCCGCGTAATCAATAAGAAGTTCATGCTGCTGATTACAGGCATCGCTGTTCTGCTGACCGGGTTGTATGCAGGGCATACTTGGGTGGTCATGAGCGGATGTTATATCGGGATTGCATCTTTCCTAGCTCACCGATCTTACACTCACTCCTTGATCGGGCTGATCTATTTCTACATATTGATGACATTCTTTGAACAAGAGACTGCCCTATTCGGCACACAGCTTGCCGGCACAGCCGGTTATGCAAGCCACCTGCTCGCAGACAGCAGGATATTCCCTGTGAATAAGAAAGGAGTCAAACTGCTCCTTCCTATAATCAAAAAAGATTTCTAAAGGAGACGATTGCATGAATCCATTGCACACAGCAGAACTGGCAGAAAAAATAAAAGCAAAAGATAGCGTTCATTTGCTTGATATCCGGCAAGAAGCGGATGTTCAGGACTGGTCAATTGATGTTGATAGCGTTAAAAGATATGATATTCCATTTGCCGCTATCAAAGCAGACCCAGATAAGGCTCGTAAAGAACTGCCAGAACATGACCCTGTCTATGTCATGTGCTATCGGGGCAAATCCGCTCAGACAGCCGTCTCCCTCTTACAAGCAGCAGGAATGGATAATATCGTCCATGTCGTTGGCGGCATGCAGGCTTGGGGAGAAACGCTTAGTCCCCGTAAAATCGGTGACCTCACATATGGCGGGGAGATTTATCAATTCATGCGTATTGGGAAAGGCTGCCTTTCCTACATGGTCGTCTCCAATGGCGAAGCAGCAGTAGTAGATCCGGCAAGGTTCACCGAAGTCTATACATCCTTTGCGAAAGAAAACGGATGGACGATCAAACATGTCCTTGATACCCATCTTCACGCGGACCATTTATCCGGCGGACGGAAGCTGGCAGAAGCAACAGGAGCAACTTATTGGTTCCCGGCTGATGATGGAAAAGAAGCGACATTCACCTTCTCTCCATTACAAGACGGTAAGACGATTCCATTTGGAAAAACGGAAGAAGGCATGCGCAGTATTGCCTCACCAGGTCATACAGAAGGAAGCATCAGCTTTGTCGTAGATGACACATTCCTGCTGTCTGGAGATACGCTCTTTACCGAATCGATCGGCCGTCCGGATTTAGCTGGTCAAGCAGAGCAATGGGTACAGGATCTTCACAACACTTTATATGAAAAATACCCTTTCTTATCGCTGGACTTAATTGTCCTTCCTTCCCATTTTTCCGAGCTGTCAGAGATCGGAACGGATGGCACAGTCCAAGCACGTATGGAGGATCTATACAGAAATAATCCAAGACTGCAGCTGCAAGATGCTGGCGAATTTGCTTCCTCCGTTTTGGAAAGTATACCTGCCCAGCAGCCGAATAGTTACCAGCTGATCCGAGAAGCAAATCAAGGAAAAGCCGTCATTGACAGCACAGACGAAGCCGATATCGAATCCGGCCCAAATCGCTGCGCAGTGTCAACCTAACAGACAAAAGAGCCAGTCCCACTCGGGACTGGCTCTTTCTTATGCTTTTGAGAAGATACCAAGCTTTTCGATTCGCATCGCTGCTTCCAATAATCTTTCTTCTGTATCCAACAATCCTGCACGAACGTATCCTTCTCCATATTCTCCAAAACCATTACCCGGTGCGACCGCAACATGTGCCTTTTCGAGCAGCAAATCAGCGAATTCCTCAGATGTGTAACCACGGGGAACTGGCAGCCAAACGAAGAAGGTTCCTTTTGGTTCTGGTACATCCCAGCCTATAGCGCGTAAATGACCGATGAAAGCATCTCTTCTGCTTTCATACGTATGAACCAATTCCTCCACGCATGTCTGATCCGTTGTCAGGGCATAAGCAGCAGCCTCTTGCATGCCGCCAAACAAACTTACATAAACATGGTCCTGGATCAGATTGATGCTTTCGATCACAGATGCATTACCAACTGCAAAGGCAATGCGCCAGCCGGCCATATTATACGTTTTGGATAAGGTGTACATTTCAATGCCGACTTCTTTGCTGCCTTCTGATTGCAGGAAGCTCTGTGGTTTTTCTCCGTCAAATCCAAGTGCACCGTAAGCAAAATCATGCAGCACACAGAATTTATGCTCTTTCGCCAGTTCCACTGTTTTATCGAAGAACTTCTGATCTGCTGTTGCAGCAGTCGGATTGTTCGGATAGTTCAAGAACATCAGCTTTGCTTCTTCTAGATCACTATCAGATATAGCATCATAATCAGGCAGGAAGTCATTCCCAGCTGTTAATGGCATGAGCGATGTCCGTGCTTGTGCCAGTTCGATGCCGGACATATAATCGGGATACCCGGGATCCGGAAGCAGTGCTAAGTCACCTGGGTTCAACAGACATTGGCTGATTTCCACCAAACCTGTTTTAGAGCCGAACATGATGGCCACTTCTGTTGTGGGATCTAATTTCACACCGTATTCCCGATCATAAAAATCACAGACTGCCTGTTTGAGAAAATCAAACCCTCTGAAAGGTGAATATTTATGATAAGCCGGATTATCAGAAGCTTCCTTTAGTTTCTCAACGATATGCTGCGGCGTCGGCAGATCAGGGTTCCCCTGTCCTAGCTTGATGATATCGTGCCCCTCTTTTTCGAGTAAACCTACTTTATGTACTAAGCCGGCAAAAAACTGCTCCGGCAATCGCTTTAATGCATCCGAAAACGGAAAATCCATCTTACTCACTCTCCTGTTGTGTCGCGCTTCCTATTCTGACTATTACCAATCTTGACAGTGTTGGAAATAGAATGCGATAATGAACAAATCATACATGAATCACACACTCTTATCAAGAGAAGGCGGAGGGAATTGGCCCTATGAAGCCCGGCAACCGGTGCATTTGCACACGGTGCTAATTCCAACAGCGAGACGCTGAGGGATAAGGGGACGGATAACATTGGCCTTTCCCTCTTCCAGATACGCTTGGAAGAGTTTTTTTATGTAAAAAATCAATGAGGTGACAACATGACCATCAACATAAAAGGCGCTCCGAATTATTACGTTTGTGAGGATAATATATTGGAAAGCCTTCCAGCGAAGCTTTCGGAATTGAATTGGACCAATGGGTTGCTTATTCACGGAGATGCTTCTTGGAAAGCTGCTTCCCCATTCTTGGATCCGATTGATTTGCCAGTGAAACGCGTAGCTTATAACGGCCAGTGCACACATGCAGAAGCAGCGAGACTTGCAGGTATCGCAGCTGACGAAGCTGCTCAATTCATAATCGGTGTTGGCGGCGGAAAAGTGTTGGATACTGCCAAAGCCGCTGCTAATGATGCAGGTCTTCCAGTCATCTTAATTCCGACAATTGTTTCTAACTGCTCTCCATGGGCTTCGCTTAGCGTTTTTTATGATGAAGCAGGTAATTTCGTTGAATATACCGTATTCCCACGTAGCGCATTTATGCTGCTAGTCGAGCCGAAGCTGCTGCTTACGACACCTGCGCCTTATCTAATTGCCGGAATTGGCGATACATTGGCCAAGTGGTACGAAGCGGATGCACTTACCGAAAACATGACTGATCAGCCGCTTGCTGTCCAAATATCCCGTAACGCAGCGAAGTTATGCCGGGATATCCTTATTGCCGAAGGAGATGCAGCTATTTGTTCATTGCAAAGCAAACGTGCTGACAGTGCATTTCTCCGCGTTGCAGAAACGATCATTATGGCTGGCGGTATGGTTGGCGGTTTCGGTGATGAATATGGCCGAATTGCTGGCGCACATTCCATTCATAACGGACTGACAAGACTTGCCGAAACACATGAGCAGCTGCACGGAAACAAAGTAGCTTATGGTATCCTTGTTCAGCTTGCACTGGAAGAGAAATTCGAAGAGATCCGCACTTTGCTTCCGATTTATCAAAAACTCGGACTACCAACTGTACTTAAAGAACTTGGTGTAAAAGAAGATTTGGACAAGGTGATGAAAATTGCCGCAGACGGCGCTGTCGCTCCAGGTGAATCCATTCATTTCATGCATGTATCCGATTCAGAAAAAGTAGTCGAAGCCATGCGAAGTGTTGAGACATTCGTTGCGGCGAATAAGGGAGTGACCCAATGAAACTCGCTTTGATTCAGCATGATATCGTTTTTGGTGACCCGGAAGCCAATTACAGAAAAGTGGAAGAGTTAATAAATGAGGCACAGGAAAAGGCCGATGTCCTCGTGCTGCCTGAGCTTTGGACAACCGGCTATGACCTGACAAGACTCGATAATATAAGTGATACCGAGGGAGAAACGACAAAGCGCTTTATCAGCAGACTAGCTAAAACACATCAAAAATACATTATCGCTGGTTCCATCGCCAAGCAGACCGATACTGGTGTTTATAATACGATGCTTGTCTTCGGACCAGCAGGTGAGCTGCTCCATGAATATGATAAAGCTCATTTATTCCGATTGATGGACGAAGAGAAGTATCTGAACCAAGGTGACAAATCCGCTTCCTTTTCCATCGGAAATAAACGAGCAGCTGGTGTCATCTGTTACGACATCCGTTTTCCCGAATTCATCCGCACGCATATGATCCACGATCAGCAAGTGCTCTTCGTCGTTGCCGAGTGGCCGAAAGCTCGACTGGATCACTGGCGCGCGCTTTTGCTCAGCCGGGCAATTGAGAACCAATGCTACGTCGTTGCTTGTAATCGCGCAGGAAGTGACCCTGCCAATGAATTTGCCGGGCACAGTGTGATCATTGGACCATGGGGCGAAATTATCGCTGAGGCAGGAGAAGCAGCGACAATTTTGTACGGCGAAGCAGATCTTGACCAAGTTGATGACGTGCGAAACCGTATCCCAGTATTCCAGGACAGACGCCCGTCCATCTATGATGTAACATGATATTTTGACAATGTTATGACAAGTTCTCCCGATGAGTGGTAAATAGGGGCAAGCTTGCTTATACTATTTATAAATAGTTTTTGGGAGGGCTTTCATGCAAGCGACATTGAAATGGTTCCGTATCATCGGGTTTCTCGAGGGGACTTCCTTGCTTTTGTTATTGTTCATGGCAATGCCTTTAAAATACATGATGGATATACCGATTTTCGTCACCTACATAGGTGCCATCCACGGCGGTTTATTCGTCCTGTACGTCATTTGGACCGGTTACACGACCTTGAAAGTTGGCTGGGGAATGAAGTGGGCAATTTTAGCTCTGATCGCATCCGTCATTCCATTCGGTTATTACATCTTAGATATGCGATTGCAGAAAACAGAATACGCATAAGAAAAAGCGAGCAGAGATGCTCGCTTTTTTTATACGAAAGCTGCTATAAAGAACCAGATAATCATAATCAATTGAATTACAATCTTTGCTATCGATCCGCCAAGGAAGCCTAGCAATGAGCCGATGGAAGAATAGATAGCTTCCTTCAGTGTTCTTCTTTGAACAAGCTCTGTCACAAACACAGCAACGAACGGCACGACAATGATTCCAAAAGGCGGGATAATAAAGGAACCAACAATGACACCGATTGCTGCGATTCGCTCGCCCCATTTACTTCCGCCGAATTTTTTAACAAAATAACTATTGGCGATAATATCTGAGATGATCAAAATGACCGTCAAGATAACCATCGCTACCCAGAAGAATACAGACAAATCTCCATCACTGAGCATGAACTGAAAAACTAAGAATCCAATCCATAACATTAGCGGAGATGGAATAACGGGATAAACAATTCCCGCAAAACTAGCGATGAATGCCACCGCAATGATAATCCAAGCAATTATATCCAATGCCACAACTAATCCTCCACATCTTACCTTGATAGTACGTATTATGACATATGAAGCAGTAAAAGGAAATTAAAGACTGAGCTTCTCAAAGAATGCTGTATTATGAAGGATACTTGGATGATTCGGGTTAAAGGAAACAGCTTTTTCATGGGCTGATTTTGCCTGCTTAAGCTGACCAATTCGAGAATAACATAGCGTCAACTGCAAATAGGGATACCAAGTCGTATAAGCAGGTACACTGAAGCCTGGCAGTTCCTTCCCCTCATAATCCAAAGCCTGCTCATACCAATAAGCAGCTGCATGATAGTTACGATCTTCTGTCAGCAAGTCACCAATTAGACAGCAAAATTCCGGCCGCGGTCGGTCATACTGGAATGAACGGAAGAGGTTAGTACGATACCCATCCATATCTTTTTCAGCCTTGCAGCAATCCGCCAGATATTGACACGCTCGTATATTGTCCTCTACCCAGCCCTTCTCTGATTGAAGAAACATCATATAATAAGACTTGGCAAGCTCAAACTTTCCATGATCCTTTAGCTCATTTGCATAGTAAAACATATCGCGAGGCGACAGTTCCCTGCCAGAAGCGACGTAGGACTCGTAGATACGTAAATTGCGGTCTGAAATCGTAAAAGTTTTATCGCTTTTTCGATGAGTGACAGCTATATCCGAATCCACAATATTTCCCCCAAATTCCAAGTATTCATGTACAGCACCACGCCAGCGGAAATTCTTACTACGCTTCACGACTCTATTTCTTCTATACAAGTAAAGCGGACGACCTTCATCATCCAAACTTGTATGATACAACATCGATACGACGTCCACATCAAGGGTCAAATTACTCCATAAGGAACGGAAAGCTTCCTGATCCTTTGCTAGCAGCACATCATCCGCATCAAGCCACATAATGTATTCTCCCGTTGCCTTACTGAAGCTGTAATTTCGGGCAGCGGAAAAATCATCTATCCATTTGAAATCAAACATACGCGAAGTGTACTGTGCTGCAATTTCCTTTGTCCGATCCGTGGAGCCTGTATCCACGATAATGATCTCATCCACTAAATCACGAACACTTTCCAAACAGCCGGCCAGTACCTCTTCTTCATTTTTAACGATCATACATAAACTGATGGAACGCATAGGTCACCTCGGCATACATGATATTCTCACTATATGCGAAGCCATCCGAGGAATTGCAAATACGTTTATCTCGTAACCTTCCAAACACACCAGATAAGTGCTGGTTGTGCAAGAAGTCGTATATAAAGTAGGGTTTGGTCTGTCTCCTCAAAGCCCGGCACCGGGATATCATAGACGGCACTGTAAATGTTTGCCGGGAAAATCGCAATTAAATAGATAACAGTAACGATAGCTGTTAATTTCCTGGTAGCAGGTACAAGTAGTCCAATAGCCAGGAGAATCTCCGCAATGCCAGTTAAGTATATTAATGTATAGCGCAGCGGTACATACGCGGGCAGCATGGCAACAAAACCATCATCCAATACAAAATGCAAAATACCAGCCACAATAAACATCAGACTGAACACATACAATCCTACTTTTTTCACCTAAGCTGCACCCTCTTTTTTCCTTATCTAATACCCTGATCTCCTTCCTGAAAACTCCCCTCTTTTATTTCCCACTCTGAATAGACAACTGTTTCTAACGGCACTTCTGAAGACAATAACCACTTGATTGCCTGAATGACCAAAGGTGAGCTGTTCGCAGCCAACAATTTCTCAAACGACATCCATTCTGCACCTAGCGCATCTTGCCCTGCAAACTGTTCTGGTATCTGTATTTCTCCATTTACCTCTGCTGTATAAAAAACCGCTGTATGATGGACATGGGTAAAATCCTTCCACTGCCACGGAAGCTTAAAATCGACAGCGCCAATCTGCTTCTTCACTGATGCAGTCAAACCCGTTTCTTCCTTCACTTCACGAATGACAGCATCTAGCAAACCCTCCCCGCTTTCCAGACTTCCTCCGGGTAAATCAAAGCGATTAATATATGGACCTCTTCCTTTGTGGATGACAAGCAGTTTGTTTTCTTTATGTATAACAGCATATACGCCGAATGCACGATGATACATTTATCTTCTCCTTTGTTCGATTTTTATTGAATATAATATTCTAATAATATAGAATTATTTACGAGGTGATAGATATGCAGATAATTCAGACAGGTTTTAAAGCAAAACATGATTATACCATTCGTTTTGAAACATCGTTACTATGGGAAGCCGCATTAGGAATTGCCGCTGTCACAAATGCTTCCTTAGCTGGGACGCTTGAACACGTGGAAAAGATGTGGGATGATCCCGAAAATGACTTTTCAGATGAGCTTCAGCTTGAACTGCATAAGATTCATCAATGTAACACCTGGAAGACGCTTCTACAGCTGCTGCACCACTCAAATGCCACAACCTTAGATGAATGGACAGATGAAGTCTCGAACATGCCGGAACAGACATTGCGAAAACAGAGTCTTCCCTACATCGGAAGCGCGTTTGAAAAACATCGAACGCGGGCTGCTCAGGGACATGAAAGCTCCTTGACCACTTTGCAAGAAGTGACTTCAGACAACCCTTTCTTTCCGGATTATATCGCTTTTATTGCCAATGCAGATATTTCCTCCCTGAAAGAACACTTGATTTCTGTTATGAAAAAATGGTTCAAAGAAGTAATCAGACCACAGGAGAAACTCTTGCAGGATATGCTGGAAAGAGATATCTCGAACAAAGAACAAAAGCTTGTCTCCATGGATAAACTGACCTTTGTACGCTCGGTGACAAATAGTACAAGCTACAAACCTGATGATGGAATCAATACGGTCCTGTTTATCCCGCATTTCCACTACAGGCCGTGGACAATCAGTGCAGACCTGCCTGGCACAAAGGTTTTCTATTACCCAATTCACTCTAATAGCATCGATCCAGAAAACAGATATAATCCAGATACGATGCTTGTAAGAAAGTATAAGGCATTGGGTGATGCAACAAGACTCCACTTGCTAAAACGTTTAATGGAAGGTGAACATACGCTACAACAATTAACGGAGCAGCTTCCCGTTGCAAAATCAACACTGCACCATCATTTGAAGATGCTCAAATCTGCCGGACTTATCGCATCAGACAAGCAGGTTTACTACGCAAATAAAGATAGTATTGCTTCCCTAGATTATGAGCTGCAGTCATTTTTGGAAGAGTAAACACATGACTGTGCAGAAAATTACGTTGACCCATCCGTTATCACGCCTAATGATGAGCACCACTATGGCTTCCATGGCCGGACAGGTTTACAGCATCTTGCTACCGCTATTAGTGCTCGACGTAACCTCTTCCACTATCGCAGTTACAATTGCTATAGCTGCAGAGCGAGCGACAATGCTGCTGCAGCCTCTCATCGGTCCTTTTCTTGACCGCGCAAACTGGAAGCACGTACTGCTGATTGCGGACTTTGCCCGCTTTCTCTGTTTTTTGCTGCTGAGTATATTCGCTGTAACCGGTCAGATAAGTCTCTTGCTTATCTGTATCATATCCATATGCATCGGATTAGCTGGTCAATTCTATCAGGGTGCTCAGTTTACTGCCATTCCACATCTAGTTTCCGATCGGCAGCTTCATTACGCTAACAGTCTGGAAAGTGCTATATTTCAGCTTACCATCGTAATTGGACCGAGCATAGGCGGTGTTGTTCTTCTATTCTTCAGCATCCATTACAGCTTAATAGCAGTAAGCGGACTTTCCTTACTCGCCGTTTGGTTAGTGCTCCTGCTTCCATACGAGCAGCAAACGACCAGCTCCAGAACATTCTCCATATCTCAATACATCCACGAGCTGAGAGAAGGCTTCTCTTTCATCTATCAACAGAAAGCGATTTGGTATACCAATCTTATATCACTAATCTCCAACTTCGGAATACAATTTCTCATTGTTTTGCTTGTCATCTATGTAAACCAACTCACAAAAGATCCTTTGCTGCTTGGTATTGCATTATCTTCTGGCGGAATCGGAGCCATTCTAGGTACTTATCTGGGTTTCTTTGCCGATCGCTTCTCTACATACAAACAGATATTATTCGTTGCTAAAGTGATTGGCGGTTTATCCATCATCTGCGTTGGGCTGACGGATACTATCTGGCTGGCAGCTTGCTTCAATATGATTGGAACAGCGGCTGCAGGTGCCGTTAACCCGATCATCAAAACAATTCGACAGCGCTATACACCACGCAATTTACTAGGTCGTGTCCAATCTACATCCCGCTTCATTACGTTTAGCTTACTTCCAGTTGCTTCTGTTTGCGCTGGTCTCTTATCAGAGTCTGTCGGCATAGGAACAACAATTATAATAGGAGGATGTATTGCCAGCATTTCCGGTCTGCTTGTCTGGAAATTGCCTCAAAAACTATAAAAAGAAGGCCCCTGCTAAAGAGGCCTTCTTCATTCCTTTTACTAGACTATTGAACACGAGGGAAACCGAATCCGGAGGCATAATCATCGCCTCTAGCAGCACCATAGCCGCCAAGGATATCGTTAGCACGAGCACGGGACTGCAATGTCTGTCTCACTTGGGAGCTGCTCAAGCCTGTGTTTTCTGACCAAATCTTAGCTGCCAAACCAGAGATATGCGGTGTAGCCATAGAAGTTCCAGTCAGTGATGCATATGTGTTTCCTGGATAAGTTGATAGGATAGCTGACCCTGGAGCTGATACTTCCACATCACCTTGCTGAATAACATAATCACCATCTGTACGGCTGTAGCCTCTGGAAGAAGAATCGGCAACTCGGTATGTACCGTTTTGCTGGCGGTTCTCCAGATTTGCTACTGCAACAGCTTCTGGGAGTGCAGCAGGATAGCCGATTGAACCTTCATACGGGCCGGAGTTACCCGTTGCCGCGATGACTAATGCCCCTCTGCTATTTGCATAACGAACTGCACTGGAGATGAGAGTATCCTGCCCTCCGCCAAGAGACATTGAAATGACGACTTTCTCCCCACGGTTTGCTCCATCATCGGCAGCTTTCCGGATACCGTTTGCAATGTCATCGGAATAGCCGCGCCCATCGTCACCGAGTACTTTATATGCCCATAAATCTGCTTCCGGTGCTACACCAAAGATACCAGAACCATTCCCGCCATTGGCAAGTGCAGAACCAGAGACATGGGTACCATGCCCATCACGATCGACACAAGTCCCATTCACTTGTCCGCTGGATGCTTGAGTAAAGTCGACACACTGCTCCACATTGGCAGCAAGGTCAGGGTGGTTAACAGACGTACCAGTATCGAGAACAGCGATGTTGATATTATTTCCGCCGCTTGTTCTAGTTATGGATGAGTTATTATAAATTGCTTGAATTCCCCATGGTGTACGGTCGGATACAGCTTGTGTGGATATATCCCTTTTTTCAGACACTTCCTGCTTCGTATATACACTTACTTCCGTTACTTCCAGAGCTTTGTCGGATTTCAGCTCCGCGAGTTCTTTTTCAGATACCTCAGTTGTAAAGCCTTCGTTACCGAAGCTGTTGCGGACACCATGCTCTTCCTTCACCTCATCAGTTGCTTGGGTGGAAAACACGCCGTCCTTCTGCTTAACGAGAATGCGGACTTCCTCATTTTTTGCCGTCTCATCAGGAGCGGCACCAGCTTGTAACGGCTGAAATACAGATAATCCTATCATTGCCACAGCAGCGACACTTACCAGTTTTCTTTTCATTCAATCACCTCGCTAGATTTTATAGTCACTGAAGTGGAGTCCGACCTTCTGCCTTCTAGACTCTCAGAAACTATTAAAGTAAATCTAGCATAGGCTATCTTGGAAATGTATTGGGAAATCAGACGACAGCAGAACACAAAAAAAGACATCATTCCAATTTCTATTTCCTTTTTCCAGCAGAATGTTTGCCTAGTGGAAACTTTCTGTGATTAAAGGTGGAATAATGCCGTCCTATGAATTTATTAAAATTGCAAACTAGTCATTATGGCAGTGTACAAAAGTGCCGAAGCAACGAAAGCGGACGCCAATGCAAAGCTTGCTGCAGCTCTTTTTTTGAAAAGATAAACGATACTGGCCAAAAACAAGCCAAATCCGATGAAGCAAACAACTCCAAGTACACCCCAGTGCCAGGTTGCGACACTTTCAGCTGTCACACTAGAAAAAATGCTGCCGAATATCAAGGCAGATCCCTCATTGCTTAGGGTCGCTGGAATATCAGCAGGTGTAGCAGAAGTGCCAAGTATCGCTGTGCAAATAAATATAATTGCTAGCAGAATTGCTTCGGCCCGAATCCAGTTAAGCGGACGAAATGCAGGATCACGATGAGCTTTTCTCGCTAGGATGCCGTTAATAACAGCAAATACAAGTACAGGTATGAACACGATATGCTTTACGAACAACATTTGGCCATACGTCAGCATCAAAGCATTTCCATAGTTTCGGATATCCATAGCAAACAGCATGGCAATTATGCCACTAACTATAACTAACATGACGAGCAGAATGGCAAATGGCGTAAACCATTTTAGGAAACTTTCCCAACTGAATTGTTCTGAAGTATAAAAACATACTTGAATCAGTACACCTACCCAGAAAACAGCAGCACCTAAATGGACGAAATGGGCAAAAGCACCGATCAACCCACCCTCCACTGCTGAATGGCTGCCATACGCACTAAGAAATAGCATACCAAGGAATAAAAGTAGCGTGAGAAGCGGAAATTTGTTGAAATAAAGCAGTAGCCAAACACAGATAGCCAGGAAAAAGATTCCGATCCACACTCTTCCAGCTGTAAATTGGAATAAGACTTGGCTCAATGCTTGCCCATATCCATTTTGTGCGCCAATTATAGAAACGAGGTTAATAACAGGACCACTCGTGACGAGTGCGGCAGAAGCTGCAGCAGCTAATACGTCACTTCGCGGTGTCCGGATTGCTGCTTCTTCCTTTCGTACAAATCTGAAAACAAGATGACCGGCGAGAAAAGAAAAAGCGATATACGACAGCAATTCCAACAATGGAACTAGAATCACGGCGAGTTAATCCTTTTTACGATAAGTGAAGAACAAAACAGCGGCACAAAGTAAGGCGATGATTACCAATCCCGTCACTATGAAACCTGTATCGGAACCTTCCTCTTCTTCATGTGATTCTTCTGCTGCTGTTTGCTCCTGTTCATTCACTTGTGTATTTTGTTCATTTTTGACTGCCGAGCCCTGTTCACTATCGCTTTCCTCAGCTGAGGCAAGACCTTCTGCTGTAAAGGAGATTGTGTTACCTACTTCGTGTCCATCTGCTGAAATTACTTTATAGCTTAATTCATAATTCCCATCAATCATTTCCTGAGCCAATGGAACAGTGACAGTCGTTCCATCAACGGCTGCAGAGTCAGTAGCAAGTGCTTGTCCATCGACTATCACTTTCGTCTCTACTACATCCTCCACATCAGAATTGAATGTCAGAGTGAAAGCATCCATGCTTTCTGTCACCGTACCACCTTGTCCTGGATCAGATGCCGTCAGTACTGCATGGGCGGACACAGTCTGCGGCAGCATATATAAGAACAATGCCAGCAAGACCAACATTGGCTTCTTCATATTTACCACTCCAATTTTTAAATGTCCCTTTCATCGTATAAGAGAATACAGATAGCGTATAGAACGAATTGTGACCAAATCCTTACATTTTAATTCCACTCAACAAAAAAGATGCACTCACGTGTGCATCTTTTCCATCTTCATCTTCAGTTCATTTACTGCCTGCTGTATATCCGTCGCTTTCGTTAAAACGGATACGAACGAAATACCATCCGCTCCAGCTTGACGGACAGCCTCGGCATTTTTCTGATTGATGCCGCCGATTGCAACCATCGGGAAGTCACCAACTTGTTTCCGAATCTCGCGTAATCCTGTCAGACCGATTGGGAATTTTGCGTCAATCTTCGTGCGAGTAGCGGCGATTGGACCAACACCGATGTAATGGGCTCCGTCCTGAATTGCTTTTTTAGCTTCCTCGGCATTTTGTGCGCTCACACCGATAATGAAATGCTCCGGACAGCGTGTTTTTACTTGCTGCATTGCTTCGTCTGTCTGTCCGATATGCACACCATCTGCTCCAATCGCAATCGCAAGATCCACATCATCATTAACGATGAAAGGAATGCTGTGCGCCCGACATCTTGCCTGCAGCCGTTCAGCCAGCTGTCTTTTTTCCTGCCCAGTCGCAGCTCCCTCTCCTTTTTCACGAAGCTGAAACATCGTAATACCAGCTTCAAGCGCCTGTTCCAGTATGTCCTCCGGGTCCTTGTCCTGGCAGTTTTGACTGCCCATTATGAAATAAAGCTCCAATTCTTCTTTCATGTTTATTACTCCTTTTCCATTTAAGACATTCCACATCCCCATTATGTGTTGTACATGTTCTCATTCCTCAGGTAGAAATTCTTCTTCTCCTAATTTAGGAAAAAGTGTGGAAGATGGATAGCAATCCCAAACCTGCGTAAAGTAAGCCCAAGCTTTGAACAAGGAGATGATAAAGTTGAAATGGATGAAAGCTGGGGCTGTAGTAATCGCTCTATGTGTCGGATTGGTCATTTCCAATCCAGCTGCTGGTTTTGCTGCTGACAAAGCTGTTGCCGATGTGCTGACAGATGAGCAGAAGCAAGAAATAGCAGCTTTGCAGAAGCAGGCATTAGAGCAGGAAAAGCAAATTATTGAAAAGTACGTAGAATACGGTGTCTTTTCTGAAGAGAAGGCCGACCAAATCGAAAAGCATTTGGATCAAAGGTTTAAACAATTAGAGCAAGATGGTTTCATCCCAAAGCCGCTTCGGCATGGCCCTCACCCTCATCCAGAAAAGTGACATCCTACAATCAGCAGGTATACTTCTGCTGATTGTTTCTTTATACTCCTACTTCGAGTTGTTCCACTTTTTCCGAATCAATCACTTGATCTCCTAACAAATATAGCTGATCCAGAAAAGCGATTTGAAAGCTTCCAGGAGCTTTTGCGGTCTTAGCCGCTTCCTCGGCTGCAATACCGTAGAAAGTAAGAGCACCGATGCAAGCTTCCAATACATTGTCTGCTGCTCCAGCACATGCTGCTACAACGGCACCAAGCAAACAGCCAGACCCTGTTATTTTACTGAGCATCATATGGCCATTCGCAATACTATACGTATGGTTCCCATCTGACAGGATATCTATTTTTCCTGTTGCAATCACAATCGTATCCAATTCCTTGGCGAGCTGCTGGACAACTCTTGGTGAAATACCATCTTCGGAGCCATCTACACCTTTCACTTTGACTGATGTGCCTCCTAGAACAGAGATTTCACCTGCGTTTCCGCGAATGACGGTAACATCCACCTCCGCCAATATGCGACGGGCCGTTTCTGTCCGATACGCTGTGGCGCCCACTCCGACAGGATCGAAAATAACTGGTATTCCGAGTCTATTCGCTTCTTTACCGGCTAAAATCATTGCTTCTACATCAGCTGCGGCAAGTGTGCCGATATTCACTAGGAGCGCTTGTGCATGCTGAACCATCTGCGCTGCTTCTTCCTTAGCTGACGCCATCACTGGTGAAGCACCGAGTGCAATCAAACCATTGGCCGTAAAGTTAATGACGACATTATTCGTAATACAGTGAATCAATGGATTTGCTTCCCGGACTTGCTTAATCACATCAGTATACTTCATTATGCTGTCCCTCCTGAACTGGCACACCTTGCAGACGGTATCCCCAATGATTTGTCGGACCATTACCTTTTCCAAGCTGAAGCGAATACGAAATCGCATCTGTAACAAAATCCTTACCGATTCTAACTGCTTCTTGCAGAGATTTCCCTTTAGCCAGTTCCGCAGTTATCGCTGCCGAATACGTGCATCCCGTCCCATGAGTATGTTTCGTTTGAATACGTTCCGCGGTATAGGCGGTGAAGCTATTTCCATCGTAGAGCCAATCTGCCGCAGATGCTCCTTCCATATGTCCGCCTTTCATCAAAACAGCACTTGCCCCATATTCCTGAACGATTATTTTTGCTGCGGTTTTAACGCTATTTTCATCATTAATACGAATGCCTGTAAGTTCTTCTGCTTCCGGTATATTCGGTGTGATGAGCGTAGCAAGCGGAACAAGGTGCTTCTTCAGTGCAGCTCTGGAATCCTCTCCCATAAGTGCATGCCCACTTTTGGCATACATGACTGGATCCATTACATAAGCAGTCTTTGATGTAATCAAAGCAGCAGCGATGCAGCGCATCATCTCCTCTGATGCAATCATCCCCGTTTTTACAGCAGCAGGCGTGATATCAGAGAAAATTGATTCCAGCTGCTGTTCAAGAAAGTCTACTGGAACATGATGAACAGCTTGCACTCCTGTCGTGTTTTGAGCAACAAGGGAAGTAACAACACTCATTCCGTATACTTCACGTTCTTGGAATGTTTTCAGATCCGCCTGAATTCCTGCTCCTCCTGACGGATCAGTTCCGGCTATTGTTAAAGCACTCCTTATATCAGGCATGAACAGACGCTCCTCTCAATGGAATCATCCAGTCCTGCTGAGTGGCAGCCATCTCCCAGAAACTGTGTTCCAGCATACAACTTTTAAGAAAAGCTTTCCGCGCACGCTCTTTTGCAGCAGCTCCCGCTGTCTCGGCCCACTTATCCAGTCGCTTGCTAAGCTCTGCTGTCACATCTGGCATGCCATCTTCCCTGCCGCTGTAAAACTGAATCCACTCCAGGAACGGATTAGATTCATCGGGTGCCTTTGTTTCGATAATATGAGCTGCCAGCGCCTGGTACGTCCATGGACAAGGTAAAAGTGCTGCCATCAGCTCTCCTATATCTCCTTGTACAGCACTATTCATCATGTGCGAAATATAATGGTCAGCTGCAGGCGGAGGTGTCATGCGCTGTAAGTCTTCGTACCGTACACCTGCCACCTTGCAGAAGACGTTATGCGGATGAATCTCACTATGCAGGACAAAATGAATTTGAGACTGATAGAACTCCATCTCTTCTCGCGTTTCACATTTGCTGACTGCCAAACCATAGATACGGGCAAATGCGGTCAAATACTCATAATCAGCTTTCACATAATGGATCAATGCCTCTCGCGGCACATAGCCATTGGCGACTCCTTCTACGAAAGGATGTGCATAGATCGCTTCGAATACCGGGTTTGCTTCTTCTCTCAATTGTGCAGAAAACATGTTTTTCTCCTCCTATTGGAGAAAGCCCCGTCGGAAGGGTAATTGGCGCCGGCCATATAAAAAAGTCGCTCCAGAAGTATGGAGCGACTCGTATAGTTAAGTGTGCAGAAAATACACGAATCCGGCTCCACTTTCCTACGCTGGTGTTAACCAGATCAGGTTCAAAGGGATAAAGATTACTCTTATCTCAGCCAAATGGCACCCCTAGTGGACTTCCTCGAAATTCAATTGTCCCCTTAACTATCACATGCACAGATATGAATGTCAACCGATGAATCAAGTGAAATATTCAATTCTGGCTTGCGGGAACATTTTATAGATTTTACTTCCTATTACATCTTTAATTTCTTCTTGCTCTTCATTTTGGTAGACGTATTTTCCGATACCATAGCGCCCCCATTTATATTTCCGCTTGCTTTCATCTAACTCAAGCTTCGACATCGGATAGTTTTTCTCGATAACGCGCTTTGCCGGCTTCGTGAATCGATGCTGGATCAATTCGAAGGTCAAGTTCTTTTTCGCATGAGCAGGTAAAGCAGCTTCCAAGTGCTCTAGCATTTCTGGGTAGCCTGTCTGCCAGCCATCATGTAAATAAATTGGAGCAACGATAAATCCGAGCGGATAACCTGCCTCCGCCACTTTCACCGCAGCCTCGATGCGATCTTTCAATCGTGAGGTGCCTGGCTCGAAGTACTTGATCACATAATCATCATTGATGCTGAAGCGGAATCGCGTCCGTCCTTGATGATCTGCATCCAGCAAATGATCCACATGAGCGAATTTCGTTACAAAACGCAGCTGCCCATGCTTGGACCTGCCAAAATATTCAATCGCATGTTTTAAAGTGTGCGTCAGGTGATCGATACCAACGATATCTGATGTACAGGAAGCCTCAAACCGCGTTTCTTCTGGCGCTCTTTCCTGCATGTACTGCTCTGCTGCATCAAATATTTCATCCGTATTTACATACGTGCGAATATAAGGTTTGGATCCCATCGTCGTTTGCAGGTAACAATAGTGACAATGCCCCATGCAACCTGTCGCAAATGGAATAGCATATTCAGCTGATGGTTTAGATGTATCGAATTTTAGTGTTTTCCGCACACCGACAACCAACGTTGATTTGGCAGTACGGTACTTCTGGAAATCATTATCGCCCGGCAAATTACGGACCTGGTTGTGGGAAGTCGTCTCACGAATCTCCACGCCCATGTCCTGGAATTTGTTCTTCAGCTTCACACCAAGCGGGTATTCCAATGCCCGAGGCTCAATATACACAAGCTGTGGTACAAACGGTTTAACCATAATAACCACCATCGGCTAAGCCAAAAGCGGATACATATGCTTCTTCCGCCTCTCCGAGATCCTGATAAACCGCCACCTCATCATTGAGCGGATAATAGGTTTCATACACAAACAAAGCCAATTCACCTGGCTTTTCCGGGTTATGGACGACCGCTGCCTCTTGTATATTGGCTACTCCCTGTGCATGGGGATTGCGGATAATTACATAGACGATTTCTCCTGCTTGAAAAGCATCCATTTCATTGCCTCCTTTGAACATACTGCAACTAGTATGCACAGCTCGGATGAAAACAATGTAAAAAAATGAACCCTTTTCCAGGAAGTATGCGTCTACTTCTTAGAGGAGGGTTCAATGTGAAATGGATGATATACGTTTTCCTGTTATTAATCTTATCCTTTATCGGTTACTATCTGTTAGTCAATTAACTTACACACGGAAGCGAGCAATTGCAGTTTGGAGCTCCTCTGCCATAAATGCAAGTGAGCTAGATGATGCCGCTATTTCTTGCATGGCAGCCAGCTGTTGTTCTGTTGCTGCTGACACACTTTCCGTTGAAGCTGCTCCTTCTTCTGCTACCCCGTTCACATCACCAAGTGACATATTGACAGAATCTGTGCCTGCAATCATGCCTTCCAGAGCAACTCTCACCTCGCGGAATTCATTAACCAGTCCCGCTACTGCAATTTCAATTTGATGGAATGAACCGCCCGCTTGATCCACAACTCTTGTACCGGCCTGTACTTCATCCGCTGCATGTTGCATCAAATCAATGGTTTTCGTCGTATCCTGATGGATAAAGTCGACCAAAGCAGCAATTTGTCCTGCGGCTCCCTTTGTTTCCTCAGCCAATTTACGTACTTCATCCGCAACAACAGCAAATCCCTTTCCATGTTCTCCAGCTTGAGCTGCCTCGATGGTTGCATTCAGCGCAAGAAGGTTTGTCTGTGCAGAAATATCCGTGATAACGCTCGTAATATCACTGATTTCCCGGGACCGCTTGTTCAGACTGTCAATCGAAGCAGACAACTCCTGCACATGGGAAGTGATTGTATTCATCTGTTCGTTTACATCCCTAATTGCATGTCCTCCCTGGACAGATAATTCAGATGTCTTCTGCACTGCTTCTTCCACATTCTGAGCGTTGGAAGCTAACTTATTTGTATGCTGATCCATATTACCCATTGTCCCTGTAGCTGTTGTAATTAGCTCTAGCTGCTGGACTGAGCCCTCTGCGAGCTCCTGAATCGTTTTAGCCACATGTTCAGATGACGAACTGCTTTGTTCAGCACTCGCACTCAATTCCTCTGCAGATGCAGCCACTTGCTGGGATGTATCATTCACGACTCGGATAATAGAACGCATGCCATCTGCCATAGCATTATAAGAAGCGGTCAGTGCTCCCATCTCATCCTTGGATTGATACGAACCATCAGAGCTGAAATCTCCATCTGCAGCTTTGCCCAATAAGTTTTGCAGTTCTTTAACTGGAGAAACGATAAGCTTCGATATAAGTATTCCAATTGCAATTAATAGTATTAAAGCAACACCTATAACGCTTGATAATATGATTGTGGCCTGTCTGACGTCCTCTGTTGCCTGCTCATATGTTTGTTCTGCTTCCTTCGTATTCTGTTCCTGCAACTCTTTCAGGGTATCGTTCACAACCGTACGCTGCGGAATCTGTTCTTCAACAAAGAGATTGTATGCTTCATCGTTTTGATTTTCTAAAGCAAGCCGCATAACACGATTTCGGATTTCATGTAAACCTTCACGCTCTTGCTTATAGTTTTCAAATATCTTTTTACCATCTGCGGACATAAAACTATGCTCCAGTTTATCCATCTCATCATCAATTCCGACAATGGATGATGTAAGCATGTCATTGAGCTCATCATTTCTTGACTCGTCCTCAGTGAGCATCATCTCCAAAATGTATGCATCGTTTGCCTGATTGTTCTCGCTAATTTGACTTAAAGATAAGTTAGGCAAAAGCTTATCTTTGTACATCAATTCAGCCTCTCGCGCCATTTCTCGTGTATAAAATATGCCAGCCGTCCCTACAATCCCTAGTGCTATAGCTCCTACCAGGATTAAAATAAGCATTTTCGTCCTGATTTTCACATTTTTCAATAATTTCATTCCAGCATCCCCCTGATGATAGCTATTACACAGCCACTTCCACACTGTATATTGACTTTCAATATATCGGCAGGCTTTCCAGAACTTAAAGGTATTTTAAAGAAAATGTAAAATATTTTGATCCATTTTGGATATTAAGTTAAAAATCCCATTATCAATTGGATATACTCCAATCAATAATGGGGTTTCATTGGCAAATAAATTACCTCGAAGGAAACAGGGAATTTCCTGAGACAGCTTCAGAACTCGGTTTCCCAATAAAGTAGCCTTGAGCTAAATCCACTCCAATCTGCTTGCAGAATGAAAGCTCCTCCTGTCTTTCAATCCCTTCTGCCAACACCTTCGTGCCAAGAACGCGGGCAACGTCCATTACTTTATATAGAAATTCTTGTTTCTTTGCGCTAGTGTCACAATAAGATATGTATGCTCTATCTATCTTGACGAAATCGGGTTCCAGCTCTTTAAGCAGTTCGAGCGTGGAATAGCCTGCCCCAACATCATCCAAGGCTACCATCATGCCTTCTTCCTTGTAACGCTTGAAAATGCGTTTCAAGCGGGAAACGTCATCCAGTTTCTCAGTTTCAACTACCTCGAATACAAGGTCTTTCGGATCTACTCCATATTCGTCAACTGTATGGAATGTCTGCCTTAGACAAAAATCCGGATTATAAATAGTTGATGGCATAAAATTAATGAAGCTTTTCACTCCATCCGATATCTCTTCCTGCGCCCTTTTCCTGACTGCCGTCTTTCTTGCACGCTGGTCGAGCATACTAGTGAGTCCTGCTTCTGCCGCAAAATTAAACAGAGCAGCAGGTGAGACTTCCCGTTTATCTGCACGCAGCAAATGCTCGAATCCGAAGATTTTCTCATCTTCCATAGAGATGATAGGCTGCAGAAAAGATTGAAATGCACCCTTTTGGACAATTTCTGTGAATTGCGGAAATTGAACACGCTGGAGCAACTCTTCGACAGATACCATTGGGTAACTATTTGTTACTTTTTTTGCGACGGTACACCTTACACCTGATATACTTTGACTTCTTATAGACAAGAGCATCTGCTCTAACTGATGTAAGCTGAAATATTGGTAAATCGTATATGTATCTTCCTGTTTGAGCGGATTACCGAGAGATAAATTTCTGAATGATTCCGGTGACCTCATCAGCAATTCACCCTTTTCCGGTATATCAAGGACTGTCCCGCACATTGCACATACAGACAGCTGTTCCATCACGCACCATCCCTTCCAGACGATAGTACTTGGACTGCATATTTCCGTGATCTGGGTCCATCGAACTCACAAAAATAAATACCTTGCCATGTTCCTAATACGAGCTTGCCTTCTGAGATGAGCACTGTCTGAGCATGTCCGACTGTACTTGTCTTCAAATGAGCTGCCGTATTTCCCTCCGCATGCAAATCCAGCTCGTGCTTCCATGGATATACCTCTCTGAGCCTGCGCAGAAAATCCTGTTTCACATCAGGATCAGCATTTTCATTTACTGTGATACCCGCAGTCGTATGTAAGGAGGAAATAACTGCAATTCCCTCTTCGATACCGACTGATTGGATGTAGCTTTGAATAGAGTTGGTAATTTCGATCATGTCATCATGGTGCTTTGTCTCTATAGGGAATATGTCCATAGTCCTACCTCCTATCCGCTCCTATACCCGAATTTATTCGACATTATTCTACATAAACCTTTTTATATTTAAAAAAATAAAAAGCAGTCTGCATGAAGCAGACTGCTTTTTTAAATGCTACGCTCTTTATTTACTTCAGTTGCAAACGAAGCAGCGAATTCCTGACAGTTACGGATATCCTCGTCTTCTGGGGATAAGTCAACTTTCAGAGTCTCAAGAACGATTTCCGCTCCGCGCTCCTTGAATTTATCCTGAAACGTGTCAATTGCTGCACCATAGCTTGCATAGATAGAATCACAAGATCCGAATAGGGCCACCGGTTTGCCATCCAGTTCGATGTCATCCAGCTCATCGTAGAAATCCTCGATTTCGTAAGGAATATCTCCGTCTCCCCATGTATAGGTGCCCATTAAGATGCCATCATAATCCGTCATCGTAAAAACGTCTAACTGATCTATATCAATCTGGAGCTTCGTTACCTCGACTCCTTTTTCTTCCAAAGTCTGTTCCATAATGTCAGCCATTTCTTCCGTATTACCTGACATACTGGTGAATGCTATCAGTACACTTGCCACCTTCATTCACTTCCCTTCATCTGCTCTCATTTTAATTGATAACCATTCTCAATGTCAAATGAAGCATGTCAGGAAGCCTCAGTTTCCTTTTATTGCTTGATAGGCAAGTTTGAAATTCTTTTTGGTATCCTCTCCAAAGAGATTAATATCTCCTTCGAAAATCTGCTCGACTGTGAGCTGATACGCTTGTTCTACAGTACAGCCGCGCGTATTCATCAGCAGGCGAAAGTAGGATACGAAATATTCCTCACTCAAAATCGCCGCGTTTTTCATCATAATCATACTACCTTTCCTTCTAAATCCGTTCTAATAGCGTAACACAGATAATGGGGTATAATACAGGCATACAGCATTATATGCAGAAAAAGAAGGTTTGTGTATGAAAATGTATTTCGCAATTGGCTGCGGGGGCAGTATTGGTGCACTTCTCCGTTATCTGATTGGAGCATCGGTGCCGCAGGCCGGCAATTTCCCTTCAGGGACGCTTTGCATCAATATTATTGGCTGTTTCGCTATGGGGTATTTGACTAACTTTGTGAAAAGGCGCTACTTTGCGGATAAACCTGCACTAGCTAAGGCACTGACAACAGGCATGATCGGAGCATTCACAACTTTTTCGACCGTCAGCCTGGAAACAGCACTTCTTGTCCAAGATGGTATGGCACACATTGGATTAATTTATCTCGCTTCTAGTACAGCGGGTGGTTTAGGTGCACTGCTCCTAGGTCTGCGACTTTCTCCGGATCCAGTCCAAAAGGAGCAATCCATATGAGTATTATTTTTGTACTTGCAGGCGGCTGGTTAGGGGCAATTTCTCGTTACGGAATAAGCAGAAGAGTAGAGACGTTCTGGAGGAACGACTTTCCGCTTGGGACCTTCTTGATCAATATTACAGGTTCCTTTCTAATTGGACTCGTGTATCAAGCTGATTGGGGATTGAGCTGTCAGAACTTCCTCGCCGTCGGATTTCTCGGTTCATTTACAACATTTTCCACATTATTCCTGGAGATCGTCCAATTGGGAAGCAGAAAGAGAATTACCATTGCAATCAGTTATTTGCTAAGCAGTTATATCATCGGTATATTATTAGCTTTCCTAGCACTATCCATATAAAAGGGGCACTGCTTTTTTAGCAGTGCCCCTTTTTCATTTAATAACTCTCTATTTTGTTATCGTTTGTACCAATCGGTTTCCGGGTTATTGCAAGGATACCTGCAACCAGATAAAGAATTGCGGGAACAGTAGCTACGAAAATAGTTAATAGTGCTGATAATACTGCCGTTACGATGAAAATGACGCCGGATACTGTTGATCCGCTGTTACGACGTAAAAGCACAAGAGCAACTACACCAAGAATAGCTGCAATAGCACTGACTATCACATAATACCAGCCGATGCCTCCGAAAAAGCTGCTGACTATATCGGCTTCTTCTGCTGTAAATTCAGGGTCATTCCGAATATCTTCTGCTATATAATCACCGGTTGCTCCAACGAATACACCAACTAAAATCGCACTTAAGGCGTTGAAAACAACTCCTATTATTCCTAAAACTAATTCCGCAGTACGTTTGATCAATCTTTTTCCCTCTTTCTCTCTTATTATCTGATCTCATCCGATGGTCTTCTTGCCAAGACCATAACACCTGCAATAATATAAACCATACCGCCGATAAATCCCGATAGGAAAGTACCGATAGAACCCACTAATGCCACGATAATAAGCATGATACCAAGACCGGTCTGCTTACGATCCGTTTTCAGTCTAACTGCTGCCACAATGCCTAAGATGGCACTAATGACACTCACAATAATGACAAAAATCCCAATGGATCCTGCGATATCGGCAATCATTCCAGTATCAACTGTCTGATCAACTCCACTTTCCAGAATCTGTTCGCGAGCAGCCTCTGGATCGTATGTAGCAACCTGAACTGTTGTCATAACCGCAGTAATGAGGAAGACAATTGCACCAATGATGGCAAGTACCTTCTCTGCTGTTCTTTTCAACATGTCAAACCTCCTTCCTGCGTTACTTCTTAATACGTTTCTCCTCTATCATTATATTGCTCAACAGGCTTTCGCACAATTGCCATGATACCTGCGATCAAGTAAAGGATACCTCCGATGATACCTGTAAAGATAGATAGAATCGTACCAAGCACTGCTGTAATGATAAGAAGGATGCCTGCTCCAGTTGCTTTTTTATTAGGTTTTAGCATAGCCAGAGAAACAAAACCAAGAATTGCACATATTACGTAAAGAATAATAAACCAGATAGACATTCCTGTCACGAGATCAGTAAACATAGATGCATCCTCTGCCGTTAAACCTTGGTTTACGAGTTCATTAGTTGTTGCCTCATCAGCTCCTCCAAGACCTATAACTGACCAAACTGCAAAGACAAGAAACAAAACCGCTCCAATAATTGCTAACACTTTTTCTGCCGTTCTTTTTACCATTTAAATTCCCCTCTCTTATTTTAGTGACCCGCTACATCGCGCTTTGTGAACAATACCCAACCTATGATGAGGAAGATTAGATAATACACGGTAATCGTCACAACCGAGAATGTAAGCGTTAAATCCTCAATGATTTTATACCCTGTAGTAAATTGGGTTAAATCCAAATTAGAAAATAATACATATTTTGCGAATGGTTTGTCGGATATAAACATAGTGACAGAACTACCGACAAACATAAGGAAGATTGCTGTCCCTATTGCCAAGGCCCCATTTCGAAGCGCAGCAGAGATCATAAATGCAAAAGTTGCCCATACAACCAGTTTTACCAACTGTAACCCATAATCCTGTGCTATGCGTGTCCATATCGAAATTTCAACAACTTCTCCATCCTGCACTTGCAGAGTGGTTCCATCCCCGCCAAGACCAAAGAACAACATCCCAAACAACCAGGAGAAGACGAATAATACAATCAGTGCAGTTAAAGCAAATAAAAGTACACTAGCATATTTGGCAAAGAATATCTTCGTCCTTGTTGCTGGTCGAATTAACAGGAGCTTAATGGTACCCCAACGATATTCATTCGCTATAATTCCGCCAGCTACTATTATTGTCAGTAAGCTGAGCACACTTGTCATGAAGTTACCCTGATAAAGAAACTCCCAAGCCGTTGTTCCTTCTGGCTTCATATCGTTTTCAATCCGGTAATTATTGATCATAATTTCTGGAGCAGTCGGATCATACTCGGCTATATCTGCACTTTGTTCCTGCAACTCCTGCTTCCATGTAGCATCATTATATTCTCCGATGAAACTATCAGCTGTACGCATGATAATAGCAAATCCCAGCACAACTACTATGAGGATGCCCAACATGATCCAGGTCGCCAGCTGGCTGTACAGCTTCGTTTGCTCGTTACGCACAAGCTGGAAAAAGTTACTCAATGACATTCTCTCCAATCACGTGTAAGAATTTATCTTCCAGTGTCTTACGCTCCACAGCCACACCATACATCTCGACATCTGCTAGCGCCAGCGCTTTAATAATGGATGGGATTTCTTCACGCGTTATGGGGAATGTTAATTTCTCGCCGCTTGCCATTGCTGTAACCCCAAATTCCTCCTGCAAAAGACGCTGTGCTTTTTCGTGATGCGCTGCCGGACAATTGATTTGCACGACTTCAGATGGTGTGTCTTCTTCAGCATTCTGAATTTGCTGGATGGAAATAAGCTCTCCATTTTTCAAGATGCCGATTCGGTCACACATTAGCTCCATTTCCGAAAGCAAGTGACTGGAGACAATGACTGCTACATTCTCTTGTTCTGCCAATCTGCGAATATACTGACGGATCTCCCGGATGCCTGATGGGTCCAATCCGTTAGTCGGCTCATCCAATATCAAGATAGAAGGATTATGTAATAATGCCTGTGCGATACCTAGCCGCTGCCGCATACCTAAGGAATACCGCTTCACTTTCTGATGAATACGTTTCTCCAATCCTACCAGCTTCACCACTTCGTCGATACGTTCCTTTGAGATCCCGGGAATCATCCTTGAAAATACAAGCAGATTCTTGTATCCGGACATGAACCCATATAATTCCGGGTTCTCGACAATAGCACCAACATGCCGAATTGCTTCTTTATAGTCCGTCTTGATACTTTTCCCTTGTATCCGCACGTCACCTTCTGAAATACGGATCAAGCCTACCATCATACGGATTGTCGTTGTCTTGCCCGCTCCGTTCGGTCCGAGGAATCCGAATACCTCACCCGGCTGAATGTCGAAGTCCAAGCCCTTCACAATCAGTTTTGAGCCAATCTGCTTCTTCAGCCCGATCAGCTGCATTGCCGGTTCTGTCATCTCGTTCACCCTTTCCCTGTAACAATTTTGTCACTTCCATAATATGTACGGAGCACCTTATCAGATTGTTTCATTTTTATATAGAAAAAGCACCACGAATCAAATGATTCATGGTGCTTCCGTTATCAATTACTATGTTTCTTGCGTCGATTCCATGCGTATAATGCTGCTCCAGCAGCCATCAATACTGCACCGAACGCGAGAATATTACCAACAGGAGAAGCTGTATCCGGAAGACGTTTGCCTTCTTCTTTTACTGTCTCTGTTGCAGTCTTTGCTGGTGCAACTGCAACTTTTTCTTTTACCGGTGCTTCGTGTTTTGGTGCTGGTTCAATTTCTTCCCTTGGTTTCTCAATACCATTGGTAATATTAAATATTGAATTATCTACATCCTTACCGGTTATAGAAAAATTCATTAACAGATTACCATTAACGTCATATAACTCAACAAATAGTATCTGATCATCTATCTCAGTTATTTTAGAAAGTTCCTCAATTGTCACTTCTTTTTTTGTACTTCCGTCAAATAGATAAAATTTAGCTTTGAGCTGGAATAGATCCATGAAATCATACCATACAGAGACAATCTCTTTTCTTTGGTTATCATCCAATTCATTAATTGTTTCAAATTCACCTAGTGCATATAGACGTTCACTTAATTCCAAAAGCTTTTCAAGAGTCGTATCGGATATATTATTGAATACTGAGTTTATGTGATCATAAAATTTTCTAAACTCTTCCTTACTTATACCAATACTTTCTAGAGTCGGAGGTTCACTGTTTAAACTTTCCCAAAGCATCTCAAAATCATAACCACTTTCCGAATAAATGAATGATGCTAATTCATCATAACTGGAAAAGTCGTCTAGTGTAACTCCATTGTCAGCTAATAATTGTTCCAATTCTTTCTTGCTCATGTCTACTTCCTGTAATAAGAAATACAAAGACACGTCGTTAATATCGTTATAAATCAATTCATATAGATCATCCATATACTCAAAGCTATAAAGATCAAATCCATTTTCTGAGAACAAGTCAGCTAATTCTTTTTCTGTCATACCAAGATCATCAGCTAACATTTGCAAGGTTTCAGCATTCGCCGGTTCACCCATCACATAATACAAATCTGTAACAAGCAAGATATTGTCAGCAGTATAACCTTTCTTTGCATATCCTTTATCTATTAATCTTTGATCAAATTGTTCTCTTGTATAATTGTTTTCTTCAAGAAAGGCATTAAAGTTTTCTTTAGTTACAGGCTCACCCAAATAATCTTTTAATTCTTCCACAGAGTCAGCATTGAAATCCTCTATAGACTGCCAGTCAAAATCCTCCAGATAGCGGTTCAAACCTTCTACATCTGTACCTAGCTCAACCGCATAGGCTTCAAGGTCTTTTTGTTTAATAGCAGCAGACGCAGTCTGTGGTGCTACTACTTGCAGGCAAAGCATAACCATGATTATTCCAACCAATAGCTTCTTTGTCACTTATGTATCCTCCTGGAAATATATTTATGTAATTCCAGATTATTATAATTGGAGTGGATAGGCTTGGCTACATAAATATTTACAAAAATTAAACTTTTTTACTTGACATAGAAAAACCCCTTATAAAAGGGGTTGGAGAGGAGTTAATTCGACAATTTTCTACTTATTTCAATGATATTCCCATACGTTTTGAGCGTGTCTGCATGCCCATCTTAACATAGAAATCTTCTGCACGATTATTGAAATTCCACACATTCAGTTCTATTTCAGATGCACCTATCTTTTTCCCATGGCGCTTAATTTTTTCGAATAGGTGACCGCCGATTCCTTTACCGCGCATGTCGGAACGGACACAGAATTCTTCGATGAAAATGTGCGCATTGTGCGAGATTGTCTCATTTGTTACACGTATCGTGGCAAACGCCATAACTTCCTTTGTTTTTTCCACTAAAAACACTTTTTTATTATCCAAGTATATATTGCTTTCAAACACGTGCTGGTCAAGCGGTTCGGCCTTCTTGGCAAAATGCTCCGGCTGATATGTGTAATGCGTATTGTATAGTTCCTTGTACAGAACAGCGACTTGGTCATAATCCGAGACCTTTGCTTCGCGTATCTTGAACATCGGTTTCACCTCTGCAGCTTGTAGTCTTGTTAACCAGTTTATCATGTTCGTCCCCCTCCGTCATAAAACTGTCCAAATAAACCGCTGTTAGCAGAGAAAACGCTTCTCCTAGCCATTTCTCCATACTAAACGAAAATCCCTGCGCAGCTTTGACAAGTTTCTAATTCTATAGGAAAATAGAAGGAACGAAAGGAGGTGTATACAGATGCTGTATGCTTTTTGGAATATGTTTGCCGATGATTTCACTTCGTTGGTCTTTTATATTGGTCTGACGATGACATTTATCCTGGCACATAGAACAACAACGAAAGTTACGAGTCGTTTTCGTGCTGGTGATGCGATGCAATGGCAGCATGTCTGTACATTAGACAGCTGGCAATCGCATACTCCTACTACTGTTTCTTACAGCAAGCCGATCGTTCATTGGCTCGCTCGCACTACCATGCGGAAGGACGGTCCGGATGATGATGGCGAAGCAGCTTCTTGTTTGTATCCAGATAATCAATCGATACAACAAGGAGGAAAAACAAATTGCAACGCACATCTGTATCCACATTCTTTAAAAAGTACGGTATTATTTTAAGCTCTATTACTCTGATAGTCTTGCTTGCAGGATGCCAAAGCAGCAGCGGGAGCGCATCCAGTGAAGGATTTTTTAATCACTATTTTATCAGTCCATTTTCTTACTTGATCAAATGGATTGCTGGCAACTTTAATGATGATTATGGAATCAGCGTTATCTTAATTACGTTAGCAGTACGTCTCATATTGATGCCTTTCATGCTGATGCAGCTTAAGAAGAGCTATGAGACGCAGGAGAAAATGAAGCTATTTAAACCAGAGCTTGATGCTTTACAGGCAAAATATAAAAACAAAACTGATGTTGAGTCTAAACAAAAGCAACAGCAGGAAATGATGGAACTGTATCGAAAACACGGAATGAATCCATTTTCCGCGATGGGCTGTCTGCCGCTTTTGATTCAGATGCCTTTCTTAATCGGCTTCTACTCAGCTATCCGAAATACGCCTGAAATTGCGACACATGATTTCCTCTGGTTTAACCTTGGAACACCAGATATGGCGCTCATGGTTATTGCAATGCTAGTCTATTGGCTGCAATATCGCGTGTCCCAAATTGGGGTGGACCCAGCTAGAAGGCAGCAAGCTCGTATGATTGGCATTATCTCGCCGCTCATGATTGGCTTTATTTCCTTCAGCTCACCAGCTGTACTGCCGCTATATTGGGCAGTCGGCGGTTTGTTTGTCATCTGTCAGACATTGCTGGCAAAGTTTTTATTCCAACGAAAAAAATGAGCATAGAAAAACCACTTCCTATATCAGGAAGTGGTTTTTTGATTATTATTCTACAACGTTCACTTTCAAATCTACATCGATGTTGCCGCGAGTCGCTTTGGAGTAAGGGCAGAACTGATGTGTTTTTTCCAAAAGATCTTCCGCTTCTTCCTGTGAAACGCCTTTTACATCTACAGAGATAGCAACGCCTAGTTTAAAGCCATCGCCATCTTTCAATAGGCTGACATCAACAGAAGTTTCTGTTTCAACACGCTTGCGCTCAGCTCTTGCTACATGGTTGAATGCTCCATCGAAGCAAGCAGAATATCCTGCTGCGAACAATTGCTCTGGGTTGGAACCTTCAGCATCCTTTTTACTGCCTGGTTGGACAAGATTAAGATCAATCAAACCGTCATCAGATTTTACATGGCCTTCACGACCGCCAGTTGCTTTCGCGTGAGATGTGAATAATACGTCACTCATGTTAATTCACTCCTATTTCGTTTGTTAGTTTGAAAAAGCTGCATACAGTATTACTAATTCCTTTTTACCGTTATTTTAAACATAAAGCAAACGAATTGCTTAGGCTGTAACGTCCCTTTTCATAAAGCTGAACCAGGTGATAACCATGATAATGACAAAATAAATTGCCATTACTGCAACGGAGAATCCCAGTGTCATGCCATCCACAGCCGGAACATTACCTGGATTATATACTGTAAGATCTACGTTATTGAATAAGATATATTTCGACCAATCATATCTGGAAAGTATGAAACTGATGGTCGGGAAGAACATTGAAATAAAGATGGAAAATCCAATTGCTAGGGCTGTGTTACGGAAAATGGTAGATAAAGCAAAAGCAATTGTCGCATAGATTAATGTTTGGACAAAGTTCAGTCCGTAATCTCTCATAGTTGAAGCTAATAAGTTATTGCTTACAGTTTCTCCATTGTCAAAAATCACACTTTTCGCGTCAAATCCATTGAAGCCGAAGAAGATACCGCCGACAACAAAGGAAAATCCAATAAAGAATACGAAGAAGATAACTGTCGTGATGAACATACTTACATACTTGGAAGTTAATACACTGAAACGAGAAGGCGTTTTAGTAAGTAATAGCTTGATTGTCCCTGTGCCGAATTCAGTAGAAACAAGGCCCCCTGCAATGATAGCGATGAACAGGATTAGAAACGGCGCACAATAGTACATGACGCTTTCCATATAAGCAGCTAGTGAATCACTTTGAACTGGTGCAATATCCTGATCCAACTGATATTGCAATGTAGTCAAGTCCTGTTGGACAGCTGCGGCTTCCACATCACCATTTTCAACTTGCTTCTGTAAATCTTGCATTTGCTGTTCTGTATCTGCCCGCCAGTCTCCACTGCTGTCTTCAGCGTAATACGCTGTAAATGCAGCGATTGTAATTAGTAAGGCCGCTGCAATCCCAAACATAATCCACGTCGACAGACGACGGAATGTTTTCATATGTTCATTACGTACCAAACCAATGAATTTAGACAATTTCCTTCCCTCCAGTCAATTCCAAGAATGTATCTTCTAATGTTTTCGTTTCTGCCTGGATTCCATAGATGCTGATTGCTTCCTTGGCTAATTTGGCAGCTGCTGCCGGTATTTCGTCACGTGTCAGCTCCATGATGATTTGTTTATCCTTAATCTCTGGTTTCTTACTGCCCATATCGCGGAGTACAATTGCCGCTTGTTCCAATGGTTCAACCTGGAAGCTAACCATTTGTGTCTGTTCACTCGACATCTCATGGACTTGCTGTACGCCAAGCATCTTACCTTGCTGAAGAACACCGATTCGGTCACACATCAATTCCATCTCGCTCAGCAAGTGGCTGGATACGATAACGGCAAGTCCTTCTTTTTCTGCAAGGTTGCGGATATAATGACGCATCTCTCTAATACCAGCTGGATCTAATCCATTTGTTGGTTCATCCAGGATAAGGACATCCGGCCGATGCAGCAGCGCTTGTGCGATTCCAAGACGCTGTCTCATTCCAAGGGAATATGTTTTCACTTTGTCGTTGATCCGATTCTTCAAGCCGACTAGCTCGATAACTTCATCAATCCTCTTCTTGTCTACGCCATCACTCATTCTCGCAAAATGCACAAGATTCAGATATCCAGAAAGATACTTATACATCTCCGGGTTCTCAACGATGGCACCGATATGTTTCATGGCAGCTCCATGAGATGTCTTGATACTATTTCCTTTGATAAGAATATCTCCATCTGTGATGCCCATCAGCCCGACAATCATTCGGATTGTTGTTGTTTTACCGGCGCCGTTCGGCCCTAGAAAACCGAACACCTCACCGGGATAGATGGAAAAATTGACGCGATCAATGATTTTTCGTCCGCGTATCACTTTGGTAACCTGCTTGATTTCAACTGCTGGCTGTTTTTGCATACTTTTCCGCTCCTTTGCTTGTAATAAGAGTTGTAGTGCTTCCTTACTCATAAATCGAGCTCATCCATTCCAATATGCCCTTCTGCTCGTCATAGCGCAGTTCTTCTACATTGCGGTGGTCCACTAGCTCACCGTCTTTGATAGCAATCACTTCATCAAGGATCATTTCTACTTCCATGATTTGATGCGTGGACAGGAGAACAAGCTGTTTTTCCGTGTCTACAAATGTGATGAGACCTTTGACAATGGAGTCTCGCACAAGTGGATCCAAGCCGGAAAGCGGCTCATCCATTAACAGAACAGGCACTTCCCTGGAAAGTGTAAGGATAATTTTAAGCCTGCCGCGATTTCCTTTGGACAGATGCTTCACTTTTGTATTGGCATCCAAATTCATGTAAGCACGTATTTCTTCTGCCTTCTCTTTATTGAAGTCAGGAAATTGAGTAGCAAAGAAATCAATTGTCTGCTGGACAGTATAGAAGGAGTAATACTCATCCAACTCGGATAGATAACTGACTTTCGATGCTATCCGGCGCGTTACTTTCTCCCCATCTAATTCTACAGATCCTTTAGATGGATTAATCAGCCCGGCGATAAGCTTCATCGTCGTTGATTTACCCGCACCGTTCAAGCCGACTAGACCAATGATTTTGCCCTTATCAAGCTTTAGATCTACATCTCGCAATGCCGTTTTTGTCATATATCGTTTTGACACATTCTTAAATTCAATCATGACGTGCTCCTCCTTCTAAATAAGTCTGAAGCCCTTCTTTGATTTCTTCATTTTGATAACCCATATCATGCATAACTTGAATGAAGTTCTGTATTTGTTCTTGTTTCAGCTTCTCACGTATAGAAAGGAGAATATCCTCATTTTCCGTTACGAATGTTCCTTGTCCTCTGCGTGATTCCACGATTCCCGATGCCTCCAGTTCGCGGTACGTCCGCTGTACCGTATTCGGATTTACTTTCGATGAGACTGCCGTTTCCCGAACGGAAGGCAGTTTGTCGCCAGGCTTCAGTTCGCCGCTGACAATTTGTCTATTCAGCCGATCTGCCAGCTGCAGATAAATCGGCTGGGATGATTGAAATGTATCAGTCATGCTCTACACCTCTACTTTTTTGTCTAATAACCAGGATGCGATGAAATAGATGATTAGAATGATAATCAGTTCAATAATGTAATAACCAGCATAGACCGTAAGTTGTTCACCTTGCATATTGATCAATGCTTCCTTTGTACTAATATCGAATTGTAATGAATTAGCGATAAAACCTAAGTCTATCTTTCCCCATTCTGTAATGGCAGCATAGAATTTTGATTGACTAAAAAGACCAAAATATAAATAAGCGAAAAGCCACCAACCAATAAACACTACTGCTCCACTCAGAAATGTTGGCATGTATCTTACTAATAAGAGAAAAACAATATATGCAAGAATCACATAAATAGAGAAATCAATGGATAACGAAACAACATGTACGAATGCAATCATACCGACCTTGAACCACGTGCCATCTGAAAATGGTACAAAGTTCAAACCGCCCACATACGCCGCAATACTTACGATAAGCAAAGAGATTATCATATAAACCGTACCTGTCACCAACTTCGCTGCGAGAAGCCCTGAAGCATGCATCGGATTATGAAGCCAAAGATGCAATCTTTTCCTCTCTACCCCGAGACTGTAAAGCATGTAAATAGCCATGAAAAAGAAGTGTCCGCCGCCCCAGGCTAAACCGATGATACCGACAGCATCCATTGCATACCCAAATTTATAAGTAGTCGCGGTGACTATAACCAAGCCGACAAGGAATAGTACTACCGCTAAAAGCATAATCGGCAATCCGATACGGAATTCCTTCTTTACTAATGCTAGCCAAGCTTTCATGAATTAAACCCTCCTGATGTATTACTGTATTAATTACATAGTACACTAGTACGGAAATACACGTCAATGGGCAAAAGAAAAAAGCTGGAACATTTTTTCCTGTTCCAGCTTTTTATCTTTGTTATTTAGTTTTCGTAGCCAACTAATTCTTTGTATGCTTTTGCATATTGATCGGCAGCTTTAATCGCATCCACTACTTGATCTGCTGTGATTGTACCAGGCAGGTTATGGATTGATTCACCTTCCTGCACCGCAAGTTCTGCCACCTTCAGCAAGTCTTCATCTGAAACATCTTTGAGTTTGATGTCTTCTAGTGTGACCGGGAGGCCAAGAGCAAGATAGAAATCAATGTACGTGTTGATTTCATCAAGTGTACGATCCTCCAGCGCAAGCTGTGTTAGCGTACCAAATGCTACCTTTTCGCCATGGGTAAGGCTATGGATTTCACCATGCAGTGCGGTGAAGCCATTATGGATAGCATGTGCCGCTCCAAGCCCGCCGCTTTCGAATCCCAGTCCGCTCAGCAGTGTATTTGCTTCGACAACCGCTTCCAATGCCGGTGTAACGATTTGTCGTTTGTTAGCCTCATAAGCAAGCAATCCATACTCGAAGAGAACTTCTTCTGCTTTTTCTGCAATCGCTTGTCCAGCAATAGTAGCCAGTCCGCCAGCCATGTTTGTGCCGCGTCCTTCAATAGAAGCACGTGCTTCCACCCAAGTAGCCATTGCATCAGCAATTCCGGAAGCTAGGAATCGAGGTGGTGCCTGAGCGATAATTTTTGTATCGACAAGGACAAGGTCCGGGTTCTTGTCGTAAAACTTGTAGCTTTCAAAAGTTCCTTCTTCAGAGTAGATAACACTCAATCCGCTCGTCGGCGCATCAGTTGATGCTGTTGTTGGCAGTATCACCACACCAACGTGCAGCTCGTCTGCTACTGCTTTGGCAGTATCAAGTGTTTTTCCGCCTCCGATACCGATGACAACATTACTTTCCTTACCATCAGCAGCAATACGCTTGATTTCCTCTGTTGATGCTTCTCCGCCGAATACGATCTTCTTCGTTTGGATACCGCTCTGCTCCAGATTCTCAAGCACTGTATTACCTGCCAAGTCCCATACAAATTCATCCGCAAGGACAAGAGCATTATCCCCGATTTTTTTGACGTACTCCCCAGCTTTCTGAAGTACATCTTTTCCTTGAACGTACCGGCTTGGACTGATAAATACTTTTTCCATGAATAAGACCCCTCTCCAACTCGTAAATAATTACATTCTGATACCTTTTCCCTTTCTGTTCTGTTTCGTAACATAAAATACCTCTTTTTTGGCAAATCAAGAGTTCCTTTTGCATATATTTCTTTTGGAGCCAAGAATAAAGAGGAGGACAGGAATTGACGCAGCAGCCTTATAGCAAAAACCGGCCGGTCCAACCCGGCACGAACTTTTACTTTCCGCCTCAGCATCAAAACCAACAGCCTGGAATAGAAGGACTGATGCGGCCGAAGCCGATTATCGAGACAGACACGTACAAAGGTTCAGGAAAGCTGAAAGGAAAGATAGCGATCATCACTGGAGGGGACAGCGGAATTGGCGCAGCAGCAGCCATTGCTTTCGCCAAGGAAGGTGCCGATATTGTTATTGCTTATTATTATGAATATGAAAACGAAGATGCCAGACGGACGAAGAACAGGATAGAACAGCTTGGGCAGCGCTGTACTCTGATTGTCGGTGATTTGCGGAGTGAAGCACATTGCCAAGCTGTTGTTGCACATACAATCGAGACTTATGGGAAATTGGATATTCTCGTAAACAATCACGGCGTCCAGTTTCCTCAAGATTCGCTGACCGATATCTCTACTGCGCAATGGGATGCAACATTCCACACGAATATTTTTGCTTTCTTTTATCTGACAAAAGCTGCATTGCCGCATTTGAAAAGAGGAAGCACAATCGTTAATACAACATCAGTGACAGCATATGAAGGAAGACCAGATCTGATTGATTATGTTAGTACAAAAGGTGCCATTGTCGGCTTCACGAGAGCACTATCCCAGAATCTAGCAACACAAGGAATCAGAGTGAATGGTGTCGCACCAGGACCTATCTGGACACCGCTTATCCCTTCTAGTTTCTCTGCTGAGGATGTAGCAACCTTTGGACAGGATGTACCAATGAAACGTGCCGGTCAGCCCTATGAACTTGCTCCGGCCTATGTTTACCTTGCTTCTGAGGATTCCTCTTATGTAACTGGTCAAATCATTCATGTGAACGGCGGGACGATGGTAAGCTCATAAAAAAAGAGCCTGCGCAATTTATGCGCGGGCTCCTTTGCTGATTATTAGAAAGATGCTTTGTAGATCTCAAGTGAATCTTCTTTGTTCAATGTGCGATATCCACCGAATTCGCCGTTCGCGTATGCTTTTTCAGCCATCAATTCCAAGCTGTCTTCGGAAATATCGTAGTCACGAAGTGTAGCTGGTGCATCAATGCTATTCCAGAATGCGCGCAATGCATCAATTCCTTCTAGCGCCGCTTCTTTATCCGTTTTACCTGTCGGATCAATACCGAAGACACGGACAGCAAGCTGCTTGAAGCGTGGTGCAGTCTCATCATTGAGTACATGCTTCATCCAGTTAGGGAACAGAATCGCCAAACCACCGCCATGCGGAATGTCATGAACTGCAGATACAGCGTGCTCCAAGTTATGTGTTGCCCAGTCGCCGCGATAGCCCATGTTCAAGACACCGTTCAATGCCATTGTTCCGCTGTAAAGAATAGCAGCACGATTGTCGTAGTTTTCCAGATCCTCAAGCAGTTTCGGTCCTGTTTCCATTACCGTGAGCAATAGGGATTCACAGAAGCGGTCCTGCAATTCTGTATTCGTCGTTGTATGGAAATAATGCTCCAATACGTGTGACATCATATCGACGATACCATAGATTGTTTGGTCACGCGGTACAGTGAATGTGTTCTGCGGGTCTAGGATTGAGAATTTCGGGAATGTATGCGCACTTCCCCAGCCATACTTTTCATTTGTTTCCCAATTCGTGATAACAGAACCAGAGTTCATTTCAGAACCTGTCGCTGCAAGAGTAAGCACAGTACCGAACGGAAGAGCATCATCTGCGAATGCTTTCTTCGTCACGATATCCCAAACATCTCCATCGTATTTGGCACCAGCTGCAATTGCTTTTGTACAGTCGATTACACTTCCGCCGCCAACTGCAAGCAATACATCGATACCTTCTGTTTTACAGATTTCTACACCTTTACGAGCAGTAGAAACACGTGGGTTTGGTTCTACACCAGAAAGTTCGAATACTTCTGCACCGATTTCTTCAAGTTCTTTCAATACTTTTTCATACAAACCGCTGCGCTTAATGCTTCCGCCGCCATAGACAAGCAAAACTTTCTTGCCGTATGCAGGAATTTCTTCTTTCAATTTATCTAATTGGTCTTTACCGAAAATTAATTTTGTTGGGTTATAAAACGTAAAATTATCCAATCTGATCGCCTCCACATTTTATTATGCTAAAGGATTGGGACATAAGTAAAGTAATCCGCTCATGCCTTCCAAACCTTAGGATATATATATCTGCCTTCTTTATTCCCTCATTGCCGCTGCAGTGGCAATGAGCAGCAGCGGAACGATCCGCCAGATTTGATGATTTCTGAGAAGTTTACTTCAATTACTGTTACTCCTTCCTTCCGCAATGCTTCATTCACCCGCTTATTAGAAGGCAGGCTCAATAGCTTATCCGGCGCAATGGAAAGAATATTCGTTCCCATGTAGAATTGTTCTTCTTCCGAGATTTCGATTGTCTTATACAGTTTACGGAATCGTTCCAGATCTTCCTCGTTAAAAGCATCTGGATAAAGAATTGCCAGGTCATCCCGGACCAAGTTGAAGACACAATCCAAATGAAGGATATCCTCACGAATCTTAACTGCAATCACTTCGTAGTCTGGGAGCTGCTGCTGTATTTGCTGCACAGCTTTCTCGTCTGTCCGCTTACTCAGACCGATCCATACACGCTGACCGTCAACGACTACATCACCGCCTTCGATCGTTCCTTCTGTAACGTCCTTATATGTAAGTCCCTGTTCCTTTAGCCATTCTCGTAAGATTTTTGTTTCCCCTTTGCGTATGTCATCTTCCATATTCGACACAAAAAGCGTATCTCCTATACAAAAACCTATATCACGGGTATAGACTTGTTCATTGAATGGCTCTTTTGCCGGCACTGACATCACATCAACGCCATTGTCGCGCAAGACTTTTACAAAGTCAGTATGCTGCTCCATAGCTGCATGTTGATCGATATTATGATTCAGATAATGTTTTTGTGTTTCGTTGATGACTTTGCGGATTTCCATATATGCTGGCGGACAGACAACGACATGCGTTAACTGGCCAAATTCTGACTGGCACTTTGTTTGAGGTTTTTTCTCTTCTTGCATCTTAGTCATGTGATTCCCTCCATTAGTTGGCTTTTAGACGATTCTTCCTTCCACTCCTTATACACTTCCCTGTTTTGGGGTTTAATAAGCTGCCAAAAAAGGGATACTACCTGTAGAAATCAGAAGGAGGAGATCATAATGGAACAAGCAGAAGTCAAAAAACACGTAGAACAGATTCTGGAAAATCAGAAGATCGGAACACTTGCTACCGTTCAGGGTGGTAAGCCTTATACACGCTATATGGCCTTCTTCAACGAAGGATATACATTATATTGCGCAACAAGCGGCAACTCACACAAGGTGGACGATATCGAAAGCAATCATAACGTCCATATCCTGCTAGGATATAACGGCGATGGCGTCGGAGACGAATATGTTGAAATCGAGGCTGAAGCAAAAGTCAGCGAGTCTCCGGAACTAAAGCAGCAGCTTTGGAAGGATAGCTTCAGTGCTTGGCTTGACGGTCCGGATGATCCGGATTATGTCGTACTGGAAATCAAGCCAGATAAAATCTATTTGAAAAATGTAAATAAAAGCGACGTTTATACAGTCGACGTATAAGGAAAAAGCAGAACTACTTGTGGTTCTGCTTTTTTATATATTCGGAAATTGCTTGCTTTAAGCTAGCCATCGAAGGCGCCTTTACTGTCCCTTTCGACTTGAATCCTCTAACTTGTGATGGAGATAAACCGACAATCATTGTTTTTGTACCCATCAGCTGAATAGTTTCAAATAATTGCCCAAGCTGCTTTTTCCCCTCATCCGTTATCTCTCCGACAGCATGGAAATCAAAGAAGACCTGCTCATAATCTCCTTCATCAATTCGATACAAGATATTCTCCTCGATCACCCGGAGCTTATCGGCTTGCAGATCTCCGAACAAAGGGACAAGTCCTGCTTCTGCATAAAGAGGAATGAATGGACCGCTTAGTTTATGGATTCGCTCTATTGCGTCCTCCAGTTCTTCTTTTTTTTCAAGCAGTTCAAAATCTGTATCTGATAATCTGCTTCGGAGCTTTATCAGCTGCCCTGAGAGATTATCTACTTCTTTCGTTTTTTCCACACATAGTATATGCGCTTTATTGCCTTCCCATTTCACGGAAATACCGAACACCGCCAAGGGGTCATATTTCGTTTTCATATTAAGTTCTATTTCTATTTCCGAAAAATCAGGCTGGATATACTGGCTGACTTTCTGCCGGCTCTCTTCATCGACTAAAGTTATAAAATTATCGCCAATTAAAAAAATATCACTGGCAGAGCGTGAATAATCCAATATCCCAAGCTCTTCATCGAGCAAGAAATACGGAAGTGGGAGGAATTTACCGGACACCATCAGCTGGTGCCTCCGTCTTTTCGTCGAGCCAAGCAGAGACCTCATCAAGATTGTAAATTACGCGGGTCTGTCTGCCGCAATAAGCTCTCAAATCATGCATAGCTACAACCCTTCCCCCGACAAGTATCTGAGGTTCCCAGGACAATTGCTCAAATGCAGCTATATATTCCTTCAAGGCCGTAATCCGGTATGGAATGGCCGCAGATAAACCAATAACATCCGGATGCCATTGCTCTGCACTTTTCAACGCATCAGATAATGGAAGATTCGGTCCCAGATGTCTAACCTGCCAATGATTCTCCTCAAATAGAGCCGCTATCATTTTCGAGCCGATAACATGCTGTTCATCTTCCAGACATAAAAACATCGCTTTTTTCTCCGATCGTCTGTTTCGCTGTTTGAATTGAAAGGTATATTGCGCTAACGCAAAATCACAGACGCTCGTCGCCAAATGTTCGTCCGCTACCGTGATTTCATTACGCAGCCATTTTTCTCCTATATCGTACATCGCCGGTGTAATGATTTCCTTGTACACACGTATACTTGGTCTTGTATCCTCTATTAAAATTGTGTACGCCTGCCGCTCATCGCCTGCAAGCAACGCAGCTGCAAAATGCTGCCATGCTTCTGTCATCACGTATCACCCTCAGTTGTCTTCTTCGTCCTTTTTCTTTTCTGCAATCAAAACCTGAATTCCTTCTACCAGACATGCTTTAAAAAAGTCGTATTTCTCTTTATCCATGTGATCTTTCAGAAGCGGGATGAGCCGCTCATAATTATCAATAATGATTTTTTCATTCATTCCGCGAGCAGACAGCAGCTCATGCAGCCATACGGTGTAGTCCACAAACAGCTTTGAGTCATCTGCTTCATAAGCTGACTGCAAATAATCAAGATGGTGCTGATTATCTTCTCTCGTCCGCTTTTTTCCGTTCTCGCCGTATCGCTCGTATAAAGAAGGATAAGCGTTAAATATCTCCTCTACGATTTTATCGAGCAATGCATCGTTACTAAATTGCTGGTTCATTGAGCCACCACCTCGAACATCTTGACGGTCGGCCGGATAGCTGCTAGCTCTTGATCCGGATACTTTTTCTCAAGATCATGGATTCGTTTAAAATCTTCTCCGCTCACCCAGGTTAAATAGCTCTGCTTGTCCTCCCAGGTGATTTCTACGGTCAGCTCACCTGGCTTTTTTTGATTATGCAGCAGTTGGAACTTTCGGAAACCAGGTGCTTGATCCACTAATTTCGATCGGTTTTTATAAATTGCTATAACTTCTTCTGCCTTTTCAGCTGGAACATCAAAAATCGAATGGACGATATACATGGAATCCCCTCCAATTGCTATAAATTCGAATACTATCAGCGTATCATAATCCGAAATACAGTTATAGCATTTACCTTTGTCTTCCCATACAAAAAAAGCCATGACCAAATGATCATGGCTTTCCCTTAACTCAAACGATCCATCGCATTTCTTCTAGCGGTGAATAATAGCAATCCAACGAGCACCGCCGCTGCAGCGACATAATATGGTGCTCCAATTGAGATATGCTCTGACACTTTACCAGCGAGCCATGGTGAAATCGACCCACCGGTAAAACGCAAGAAACTATATGCAGCTGATGCTGTAGAACGCTCAACCGGTGATACTTCCATAACAGCTGTTGTCATGACAGTATTATTAATACCAAGTAATAATCCCATTAATGCAATCATCACAATTAGGAATACCGGCCAATCCGCGCCAATACCCATCAAAGCCAAAACAATTATGATACCGATCATTACCATACTAAGTGATTTTTTCGTACCCAGCTTTGTTTCGAAGGACGGTGCAATAAAGATCGACCCGATTGCCAGCATAACGCCCCAGACAAAGAATACGAAACCAATACCGAATTCACCTAAATTTAAAACAAATGGTGAATATGTCAGTAAGGTGAAGAAACCGAAGTTATAAAATAGTGCTGTCAGCCCTATTGTTAAAAGTCCCGGGTGACGCAATGCCTGGAATGGTGCTGAAAGCGGAATTTTCTTTGTTGGTTTAGGCATATCTGTGAGTAATATCCATACCGCCAGCAAACCAATCAGCATTAAGACCGCCACACCAAAGAATGGTGCGCGCCAGTGGATGGACCCGAGCAAACCACCCAAAAGCGGTCCGACTGACATCCCTAATCCAAGTGCGGCTTCGTAAAGCATGATGGCTACAGCTGAGCCACCACTGGCAACACTGACAATTACAGCAAGTGCAGTAGAGATAAATAATGCATTACCTAGTCCCCAGCCTGCGCGGAGCCCGACTAGTTCATCTACACTGCCAGCCAGGCCTCCTAAAGTCGAGAATAAAATAATAATGACCAGCCCAATAAGCAATGTCATTTTCGGACCAATTCTGCTGGATAACCAACCTGTGATTAACATCATAATTCCGGTAACGAGCAAATAACTCGTGAATAATAGCTCTACTTGACTTGGCGTTGCATCCATTTGTGCTGCAATAGATGGAAGAATCGGGTCAACAAGACCAATCCCCATAAATGCAACGACACATGCAAAAGCAACCGCCCATGCTGCCTTCGGTTGCCGGAAAATCCGTTTTATACTATGTGCATCTTCCTTAATTTCATTTTCAGCTTGTTCAATTTCGTGTCCATCGGGTATCGTTTCATTACGAATGTCCGACATACACTCATCCCCTTTCTATTAATCAGCGAGCATCTTACGGCTTAGCCGGATGAACTCATTTTTCTCTTCTTCCGTCAATTTATCCAGGAAAGAACCAAAGGCTTTGTCTCTTGCTCCAGAAAAGCTCACATAAAAATCGGATCCTTTTTGCGTGATCGCAAGCATAACCACCCGACGATCCTTCTCAGAATGAATACGTTCCAAATAGCCTTCTTTAATCATACGGTTTCCTAAATTCGTTGCTCCGCTAAAGCTGATCCCTACTTCTTCAGCTAAATCGGACATGCGCATCGGACCATTATTTTTTAACAATCTCAATAATACGAGCTGCGGCCCGGAAATCTGAAAATCCCATTCCTTACGCAACGCTTTATTGACATTACGTACTAATTCGATAAAATCAACCATATCTCTGCTTTCCACTTACAGACCCCCAATTACTGCTTTCTACTAGTATTAGTATACATTAATATTTCATACATGTGAAATAAATTTTATTAAAAAAATTTCAACTGCTAGAAATAGCAGCTGAAACATATTGTTACACTCTCTTTTTCAATGTCTTTTCAGTCTGTTCATTTACTGCTTGCCTTATATGATACAACTCAGCATACATACCTGCTGCGAACGCTCCAATAATGCTGAGCAGCACACTTAGAATCATAGCCATAAAGTTTAAGTCAAAGCCGAGCATGGCGACCATGCCGATGATAAAGCCGATCACTAAGCCAATAGCAGCGAACTGCAGTAATTTACCGAAAGTTACAGAATACATAATCCACATCCTCTCATCTGCCTGTTCATCTACTTACCTTGTACCCCAAATTGAACTAGACTATGCTTCTATCCAATCGTTTAGTATAATAAGCCAAAAAACATGGGGGAATGGACATGCACTACCGCATCGCAGAAATTCACGACTTACCTGCAATTGTCTCTATCTATAATTCCACGATTGCCGGCAGAATGGTCACTGCAGATTTGGAAGAGATATCAGTGGAAAGCAGACTGGATTGGTTTCAGCACCATACAGAACAGCGCCCTCTTTGGGTTGTGGAAGAAGACGGGAATATACTCGGCTGGATAAGCTTGGAGCCGTTTTATGGCCGAGCTGCTTATCATAAAACCGTGGAAGTCAGCATCTATCTTCATCAAGATGCTCGAGGAAAAGGACTCGGAAGAAGTATGCTGCAATTCGTCATTGATCAGGCCGAGACGCTGGATTTCAAAACAGTTCTAGGATTTGTTTTTGGCCATAATGAACCGAGCATCAAGCTCTTCGAACGCTTCGGATTTGAACGCTGGGCTGATATGCCAAACGTAGCCGAATTGGATGGGATCGAGCGGGATTTAGTTATTTTAGGCAAGCGAATCCGCTCTTAATCGATATCCACTTGTGGATAAAATACTGTGCACCAGCATTCGTCAAATTTTTCTGTGTATAACTTATGTTACACACAAATTATGTGAACAAACAGAATCTTTCTGTGTACAAGCTCCTCTTTACCCACAATAAAATGTGCATAGCCTTTAAGCTATGCACATTTTATTGTTTTCTCATTTTGTTCTTCGAGCAAAATCGACAAATCTAAACTTATCCGGTCGATGCTTTGACTCGGTATATTGGAATAAAGTTGTATCCTCAAGATAAACAGCACTGCGCACGACGACAAGCTGTTGATAACTTCCCAAATCCATAATGGCTTTATCTTCCGCTTGAGCTTCTTCAACGACTACTTCTTTTTTTGCATAACTGATGGACAATCCAAGTTCCTTCTCCAGATAATCATAAATCGAGTCACCTGCAATTTCTTCTGTCAAACCAGGAGCAAGTTCATTCAATAAGAAATCTTTATCATAGATGACCGCTTCATTATCCAGTTTACGCAAGCGATGCAGCTCCCAAACAGGCGTACCTTCCTCGCATTGCAGCACCTGTTGGATTAAACCATGCGCGTTTTTACAAGAAAGTGACGTTACAATTGTCTCTACCTTCTGCGACATCGAGCGGGACAGTTCCTTGAAGCTCGTAAGTCCGCTGACCGGCAAAGGCAGCTTATCCTGCTCAAGCACGACCGATCCTTTTCCTTGCAGCTTTTGGATGTATCCATTCTGGGACAGCAATTGCAAGGCTTTGCGAACAGTTTCTCTGGATGTCGTGAATCTTTCCGTCAGCTCATTTTCAGAAGGAAGCAGCTGTCCTGCCTTAATTTTTTCTGTCTGGATTTCTTTTGCTAACAAATCATAGATTGCTTGAAATTTCTTCTCCATCCACATCAGGCCTTTACGCTTTAATATGGTAAATGACCGCTTCGAACGGACGAAGCCGTATCTTTCTGTAATCCGACGGACTATCTTCATAATTGGAAAGCAGGATTTCTGCTTTTGCTATGTGTTCTTTAGGATAGGAAAATTCTGCTGTCTCACCGAAGAAATTCGCAACAACTAGCAGTTTTTCACCATTCCACTTCCGTTCATAACAGAAGAGACGCTCATCATCCATACATATCGGTTCATAGTCTCCATGGGTTATGATAGCATATTCCTTCCGTAAGCGAATCAGCTTTTGATAATGATAGAAAATCGAATCCTCATCCTGCAGCGCCTTTTCCACATTAATAGCTTCATAATTCGATGCCACTGCGAGCCACGGCTTTCCATTAGTAAAGCCGGCATTTTGCCCTTCGTTCCATTGCATCGGAGTTCGCGAATTATCTCTGGAGCGGCGCTGGATAATTTGCAAAGCCTGTTCACTGTCCATTCCTTCCTCTTTTAGCGCTTGGAAGGCATTATGGGTTTCTACATCTTTATAATCTTCAATGCTAGAGAACTTCGGATCCGTCATCCCTATCTCTTCTCCTTGATATATATAAGGAGTTCCTTTCATCATATGCAGAACGGTTGCCAGCATCTTGGCTGATTCTTTCCAATATTGACCGTCATCTCCGAATCGGCTGACAATACGCGGCTGATCATGATTGCACCAGAAAAGGGCATTCCAACCGCCCACTTCATGCATACCGATTTGCCAGTCAGATAAAATCTGCTTCAGCTTAATGAATTCCAGCTTGCCATCTGTCCATTTCATACCATTATCATAATCCACTTTCAGATGATGGAAATTAAACGTCATGCTCAACTCCTGAGCATCTGGTTTTGTATACTGTTGGCAGGCAGCCAAGCTTGTAGACGACATCTCCCCAACTGTTACCAGACTATGAGGTGTGAAAACTTCTTGATTCATTTCATGCATATATTCGTGAATTCGAGGTCCGTCTGTGTAGTACTCCTTCCCGTACTGACCATCTGGAGCATTTTGGTCATTTGGGAAGCTCTGAACTTTTGAAACAAGATTGATAACATCCAGCCGGAATCCGTCAAGACCCTTTTCTGCCCAAAAATTCATCATCTTGAACAAATCTTTCCGAACCTTCTCATTCTCCCAGTTAAGATCCGCCTGTGTCTTGTCGAACAAATGCAAATAATACTGATTCGTATGCTCTTCCAACCCCCAAGCGCCACCGCCAAACTTGGATACCCAGTTGTTTGGCTCTGCACCATCTTGCGAATCTCGCCAAATATAATAATCACGGTAAGGGTTATCTTTTGACGATTTTGCCTGGCGGAACCATTCATGATCTGTTGAGGTGTGATTGATGACAATATCCATCATCAGCTTCATATCCCGATCATGCAATTCCTCAATTAATCGTTCTACGTCTTCCATCGTGCCGTAAGCCGGCTCGATCTCATAATAATTACTGATATCATAGCCATTATCATGCTGCGGGGAGCGGTAGATCGGTGTCAGCCACACCATATCAACACCGAGCTCCTTCAAATAATCCAGCTTTTCAATTATTCCTTGCAGATCCCCCATCCCAGTGCCTTTTGTATCATGAAAGCTCTTTGGGTAAATTTGATATACAGTACTTCTCTTCCACCATGGCTCACTCATTTACAATCTCCTTTCCTTTGTTACACATTCTTTTTTCTTTTAGCTACTAGATAAGTTGTCGCAAACGGTACCACAATGACTATCACCATACCGATTGCAAATGCTCCCCAGCTTCCCGGCAGGATAGAAAAGATACCAGGTACGCCGCCGATTCCTACTGAGCTTGCCTCCACACCTCTCCAGGCTATAAATGTTCCCGCAACAGCCGAAGCTCCGAGAGCAAGGAAGAACGGATAGCGGAATCGCAGATTAACACCGAATACAGCTGGTTCTGTAACCCCGAGCCAAGCACTGATCCAGGCCGTCAGCGATAATCCTCGCAGCTTCTCATCCTTCGTTGCCAGCATCACACCAAGCGTCGCAGAACCTTGGGATATATTAGACAGTGCCAATATTGGCCATAAGAATGTTGCGCCGGTATTAGCAATCAGCTGCAGATCCAGAGCAAGGAATGTATGGTGAAGTCCGGTAACAACCAAAGCTCCATACAAAGCTCCATACAGCAAACCGCCAACTGGAGCGACAGTATCGAATACAGCTACGAATCCATCTGTAATGGCATTCCCGACGATGAACATAATTGGTCCGATCACGATGAAGCTTATAATACCAGTAAGCAAAAGCGCGACAGGAGCGACAACGAGCAGCTGAAAACTATCAGGTACTTTGCGTCGCAGGAAAATTTCTATTTTAGCTAAAACCCATGCCGCAAAAAGTACTGGCAGCACTTGCCCTTGGTATCCGATACGCTGAATCTCCAGTCCAAATAAATTCCATACCGGAGCATTCCCTTCCATGGCAGCACTAGCATAATCAGTCGGATTTAATAGAGACGGATGAATCAAAGCTAAACCGAGTACCATCCCGAGCAGCGGACTGCCGCCAAATTTCTTGACTGCCGACCACCCTATCAGTGCCGGCAGGAAGGCAAATGCCGTGTTAGCGATTACATAAATCATGTCAGCAATGCCTGCCCACTGTGGATAAACCTCAATAATAGAAGCTTTGTCAAAGAAAATGCCTGGATTATTTAAGATGTTATGAATACCTAGCAATAGACCCGCAGTTACGATGGCTGGCAAAATCGGAATGAAAATGTCGCCAAGCGTTTTTAATGCTCGTTGCAGTGGATTACCCTTCTTACTTACAGTTTCCTTCACTTCATCCTTTGTAGATTCTCCGACTTCAGCAATCTGAATAAATTCTCTATATACTTTATCAACTGTACCTTGACCGATTACAACCTGATACTGATTATTTGCTGAAAAAGAACCTTTTACAACATCAATGTTCTGCAGTGCCTCTTTATCGACTTTACCTTCATCCGCCAACGCCAGCCGCAGCCGCGTGACGCAATGCGTCGCAGCTTGGATATTCTCTTTTCCTCCAAGCGCTGCCAGTATTTCTTCTGCCTGTTGTCTTAGATCCACCTCTGCCACCTCACCCTAGTTTTATAATGTAAGCGAATACAATGATAGCATAACTTGTATATACAAGTTATGCAAGAAATACCTACTCTTCTATACCCCAAGATTCAGCTCTGGATTATTAAATTTTGTCGTAGTAAAATGGAAAAGTATTTGTAAACGTTTTTACTTTGCACTATTTCTCAAATCCGCAGACAGAAGTTGAGGGTAAACATGCATACATACAAACCTTACTATCATTTCCCCCGGGAGGCGTGGGCAGCTCTTTCAGAGACTAAAACACCGCCCCTAACTCAAACAGAGCTTGAGGAAATCCGGGGAATAAATACGAGAATTTCTTTATCCGAGGTAGAAACTGCCTATATGCCTCTAACTAAGCTTGTCTCTTATTATCTGGAGGCAGCTGAAATGCTTCATGCTAAAGCAGGTAACTTCCTAGGTACAAACGAGAAAAAAGTTCCTTTCATCATCGGTATCGCAGGAAGTGTGGCTGTTGGAAAAAGTACAATCGCCCGATTACTTCAATTAATGCTTTCCCGTGCATTGCCTGATAAGAAAACAGAGCTTGTCACAACAGATGGATTTCTGTATCCGAATGCTGTTCTTAAAGAAAAGCAGATGATGCAGCGTAAAGGATTCCCGGAGAGCTACGATATAAAGGCATTAATCGATTTTATGGGTCAGGTGAAAGCTGGAAACACAAATATTATGGGGCCGCAGTATTCTCATCTCACTTACGATGTACTGCCTGAGCAAACAGAATTGGTATCTGATCCAGATATTCTGATTGTTGAGGGTGTGAATGTTCTGCAAGTGAAGAAGGAATATCAATTCTTTGTCAGCGACTTCTTCGATTTCTCAATCTATATCGATGCTGACGAATCAAACATTGAAAAATGGTATAAAGAACGTTTCCTTATGCTGCGTGCAACAGCCTTCCAAGATCCCAAATCCTACTTCCGTCATTATGCAGAAGTTTCTATTGACGAGGCATTGGAATCAGCGGACACAATTTGGGAGGAAATAAACGCGAAAAACTTACATGAGAACATCTTACCAACAAAAGGCCGTTCCGATCTTATTCTCCGTAAGGGAAACAATCACGAAGTTGAAGACGTATATTTGCGTAAACTTTGAAAAGTGAAAGGGGTCTTTTCCGTCATGCCGGATATATACCATCGTATTTCCAGTCAGCGGGAGCAGATGTCGAAGTCCCAGAAGAAAATTGCCAATTTCATTATCGAACATCCGAATCAGGCACCTTTCCTCAATGTAGAGGGACTGGCGAATGCAGCAGATGTGAGTGATGCAACAATTGTTCGTTTTGCTGCTTTTATGGGTTATCGCGGCTTTCCGGAGATGCAGCTCGCCTTGCAGAACGCTATGCAAGAGCAGTTGAGTGCGACCGAACGTTTCAAGCATCCTTCAGAAGAAGCCCAGTCAGAGGATCAGGACCTGTATGCCATCTTCCTACGTGATCAAGCGAACATCCAGGAAACGATGGAGGCAATTGATATGCAGGCCTTCCATGCAGCAGCTGATACAGTAATCAATTCCAAGCGAATATTTATTTTAGCGAACCGCAGTGCAGTCAGTGTTGCAGACCTATTGCATTATCATCTTTCTTTTATTTTTGAGAATGTAGAAATTGTCGAACCATCTGACAGAGCAATAGACCAGATCTCTACAATACGGGAAGACGATGCGCTTATCGCTTTAAGCTTTGTGCGTTATTCTAATCACACGCTGCGATTGTTCCAAATGGCCAAGGACCGTGGTGCAAAAGCAATTGCCATTACAGATGGGCTGTCATCTCCATTGCTTACAGCGGCTGATTATTCATTCATGGCATCTAGTAAATCTCCATCACTGACGCATTCCTTGACTGCTCCGATCAGCTTGATTCATGCGTTCATCGCTTTGATTGGAAAAGAAAAGGCTGCCGACGTAAAAAAACGCCTCCGAACAATCGAGGAGGCGTGGCGTGATTTCAATGTATTCTCTAATTTCAAACCCCCATCTGCTTAAGCAGTGGGGGTCATTTGTCTTTAAAAGCTTCTTGAGCAGCCGGCAAGTAACTATAGACGGCTTCTACATATTGAATATCTCCGTAGCACGCATCCAGTTCTTCTGATTCCGGGCGTATACAGCGATAAATCTCTGGGTTTTCGACCTTCTTATATTGCTCCTGAGAAAATTCAACTGCCAGATCTTCGCTAAATGCTCCACCGTTTTCGTTAACAAAACCGATAAAGCCGGCACCGAAATTATAAGACTGGATGGCTACATCTTCCTCTCCATCCGCTTCTTCCAGCATACGGAGGAAATGCGCGATTCCGTAGGCAACCGATTCTTCCGGATCCTCGATACAGCCAATTTCACCGCATTTGCTTTCAGAGGCTTGCATCGGGTCATCTCCTCTGCCGCCAGATTCCTGCATCATGACAGAGAGAACAAGCGGTGCCAGAGACTCCTGATTCGATTTAGCCAATTCCTGCTCTATCGTATCCCGATAAGCCAATACATCTTCAGACAGTACTCTGCCTTCCTGCTGCTCAGTGCCGTCATTCTCTACCACAACGGAAAGAATGAACAGCAGAAAGAACAGACCCAAACCGAATAAAAGTACTGTTCCAAATGCTGTAAATAGTTGTTGCTGTTTTCTATTACGCTTCTTTTTCACCTTTCTCACCCGCCATATGACGTTTTCGTAAGAAGATTCCCCATGCTAGTGAAACAATAAGACTTCCGATACACAGAACAAGCAGCAAATTCCAATACGGCGGCCGATAAGTGAAGACAATATGGTTTTCTCCGCTCTGCAGCTGTACACCAAGGAACGCATAATCCGCTTTCAAAAGTTCTTGCTTATCACCATTAACTGAAACTTGCCAGCCTTTTTCGTACGGTACTGGTATTTTTAGATAGCTGTCTTCCTGTTGATTATTATAGTCTACCGTAACCTGACTGCGGCCGATAGTAAACGGAATGTCCTCCGCTTGTGCTACAGCAGAATCGAGCTTTTGATAATCTTCATGCTGCAGACTAAAATCTTCGATAGTATAGCTTCCTTCCGGCAAGCGTATCCGGATTGTATCAGCTGCTTGCACTCGAATTGTCAATTCATCGATTTTCGTACGATAAATAGACTGTTGCGATTTTCTGTCTGTTTCGAACTCATTGACAGTCAAATCATATAATGGTGCGCTCACATCGTTGTTTTTAAGATAGAAACTGACATAATAATCACCTGTCTTCGGTAAGTCATCATCAAGCTGCAGATCCAGGCCGCCTTCTGTTTGTTCTACTTGAAGCTGCCCATCTTGATAAGTACCCCCTGCCGCTTCTACTGACACTTGATCCATCAGATTCGGAAGTGCTTCCGCATCTTTAGTCGAACCGCCATCTGAAAGAATAATACCATCAAGCATGGCATGCTCCCGTTCAAGCGGTGTATGACTTTCCAAGTCATTCTCCTGAAACACATTAGCAGTGACTCTCGCAAATGGCAGTAAGTTTTCATTCTGGTAAACAATATAATCACTGCTTTCCATGTACGGTTTAAACCCATATGGTGCAGCAATTGCCTCTTGTTTATCGAACATTATATATTTTCCGTTCAGCATACTATATAGGTTCGCTCTGTTCCCGAAGCCTGAATAGCGGCTAACGCTTTCCCGCTTCATATCTATGTTCAAATCATGATAATAGAAAAACAGCAGCTCCTTATTCAGAATGCTAGAGTAAATACTGATTCCCGGAAAACCTTGGACCATATTTGTATTATTACTATCATCTGTCTTCCATTCGAGCCTAGTAAAGTTATCGTCTGATGCAAGCACTTCATGTATCAGTTCCTGCTGTTCTTTACTTGCATATTTGTCACTTGTCAGGAGCTGGAGCGTTGAATTATCTACATTCCCTGCATCAGAGAGCTGCTTTTCTTGATGAGAATTGATTAGCGGTATATACGTTGCAAAAACAACTACCAAACAAATTCCTAACATCCATGCTTTCCTTTTTAAAATATAGAAAAGGAATGCCAGCAGCACAAGCGCTACTCCTGCCAAGACATACTTCGCCCATTCATCTGCCCAATCAAGTGTCAGATCATGGTGCAGATAAAGACTATACAAAATAGCTGTAATCCCTATTGCAGCCAGCAGATGCCATTTCTTCACTTTGTGCAATTGTGTAATTCCCACAGCGATAGTTCCTGCAACAACGAACATGGTTAAGTACTCAAATCGATATTGCGGAGCTGAAAAACCGTTAAAGATACTCGCTATACGGGGGCTTCCCTGGAAGAAAATGAACAAGATGCTTAACAGAGCGAACAATCGGAAAAGCTTGTTATTATAAAGTCCTGCTACACACATTAAAAAGACAAACAATACCGGCAGAAGTAAGGTTCTGCTTGTGAATAAGATGTTATCATCATTCCCATAAAACGGTATCGGATCTTCGAATGCCGGCCGGTAATTATTCAAAAAAGCATAAACAGACGGGATAAATGAAATGGAACCGATTCCGAACCCAAGCAGAATAGCCGGGATGAAATAGAGCAACTGGGATTTGATAGGTAACTCATCTTCTGATAACTTAATGAACCATCGTGCTATCACATAGATTCCAATAAAAATAAAGCTTATGTATGAAAAATAGAAATTATCGAAAACGGATATGGCCACTGCGGCAATGAACCAGTAAGGTTTCCGCTCCCGGATAATTTTCTCCACTCCAAGTACTAGGAGCGGCAGCCAAAGAAAAGCGTTAGCGAAAAACTCCCAATACACGACATGCCTGAAATAAATGGCACTGCCGGCATAAAAGCACGCTCCAATAAAAGCGGGCAGAAGCGGTATTCGTAAGTATCGGAACACGCCAACCGCCAGCAAGAGCGCAGCTGAAAGCCTAATGATACTAACTGGCAGGATAGCTTTTGCCCATGTGATAACATCAGGGCTTCCAATCACATTGGCAATTTCCAGGAGCCTTACCCCAAGCAATGTGAGCAAATAAACAATGCTCGTCGAGAAATAATAAGCCAGCTGACTGTAAATACCGCCGCCAAGCCCAAAGGAGAATGAATAGAAAAAATTCCCCTGCGTATATTGTTCATATAAATGCTGCTTAAATGGCAGCATTTGCGCCATTCCATCATTTGGTCCCAGCATGAAACGACCGTCAAAGTATTCCTTGATGAAATGCATATGTACCAAAACAGCAAATGTGAGTGCGGCTAAAACGAGCAGCACCACTTTCCAACTACGCTTCATGTGTTACATCCTCACGTCCATTCTTCATAATTTTACTTGTGATAACAAACGTGATCGGCACAGTGAAGAATACAGCCGCGATCGGCGCTACTGTACCGCTCCAGCCGAAGCCTTCAACGAATATGTACACCAAAACAGATGATACGGCTATATTGACAGCCTGCGTGAGCGGGAACTGGAAAAACTTCCGCCACGTTGGCCGTACGCCGTACGTGAAATAACTGTTCAAGAAAAACGAGAAAATCATGCTGATAATAGTCCCAATCCAATGGGATACGAGATAATGAACATCTGCAAGCTGATAGAAGAACAGGTATACCAGGTAATAGCAGATGGTGTTCAGCACACCTACGATGATAAAACGTGTAAACTCAAGCTTCCATATTTTTTTCATAGCTTTTCCTTGCCTCGATATTCGTATCTTTTACTAGGTAATGCGGTCTGCGTTTTGTTTCGTTATAGATTCTTCCTATATACTCTCCAATTACACCTAGACTCACAAGCTGTACCCCGCCCAAGAAAAGGATGGCGGTAATCAAAGTGAAATAACCAGGAGTGATCACTCCTCGGACAAGCACTTCCACAAACGTATACAGAATATATGCCAGCGAAAGGAATAGCACGATGAAGCCGGCATATAAGCAAACACGCAGTGGCCTTGTATTAAAAGAAACGACCCCTTCAATTCCATAATTGATTAAATTGCCGAAAGACCACTTCGATTCCCCATTCTGACGGGAAACATTGTCATAATAGACTGTTTTCTGTTCAAAGCCAATCCAAGAGAACAATCCTTTGGAGAATCGATTGCCCTCACTCAGGATTAACAGTGCGTCGATGGCCCGGCGGCTGAGCAAACGAAAATCTCCTACTCCATTTTGGATACGAACATCGATGAACCGATTGATGATCTTATAGTACATAGTCGAAAGCACTTTGCGTGGAAGGCTTTCACCTTTTCTGTTTCTTCGTGCAATAACTTGATCATAACCCTCTTCAAAACCGGCCAGTAACTCATGCAGCAGCGCAACCGGATGCTGTAAATCCGCATCGATGACGACTGCACAATCGCCTTTTGCATGTTGGAAGCCGGCCAGTATTGCCGCCTCTTTTCCGAAATTCCTTGTGAACGACACATACTGCACATTGTAATGCATATCTGCTAATTCTTTCAGTTCCAATAGCGTGGTGTCAGAACTGCCATCATCCACATAAATCACTTCGTAGTCATAAGGTGAGTATTGTAATTCTTTGGCAAGTTCTTCATAAAAGAGCTTAACATTTTCCGCTTCATTAAACGAAGGCACAATTACGGATAGTAATTTCCCAGCCATTCTTTTCCCTCCATTAGGTATGAACCATTCTATATGTATTGTTAAAATTGTGAGCGGCTTGACTCCTTATTATACTTTACTACCCTAATTTCGTCAGTTTACATCCTATCCGAAATAGGGAATGTATGTAAAAAAGGAGTAAAGGAGCAAAATCAAATGCGCAAATTAGTAGCAATAGACCTAGATGGAACATTTCTTAATCAGTATTACACTATATCCTCCCTGCATGCCAGCACCGTAAAAAAAGCGCAGCAAAAAGGAGCAGAAATTGTCATAGCAACAGGAAGAGCAAACTTCGATGTGCAGCGTCTCTTTCAAAATGAGCAGCTTTCTACTTGGGTTATCGGAGCAAACGGAGCTACCACTTACGACCCAGAAGGGAATTTGTCTGTTGCTTTGCCAATGGAAACAATTTACGCAAAAGAAATTATTACTTGGCTTAATGAAGAAAACTATTATTATGAAATCGTCACGGATAATGACATCTTCATAACGAGTAAAGCAAAACAGCTGCTCCAGGATGAAATGGATATCGTCCAGGACACGGACAGAAGTGAGATGGAGAGCGCTCGCAAGCGCCAGCTTGGACAGGCGAATATCCAAGAGATAGAGGACTATATAGATGTCTTTCAAACAGAAAAAGAAATTTACAAAATAACGATTGTAAGCTTTGATGAAGAAAGACGACGCGTAGCGGCTGATACTTTAAGCAAGGAAGGACTGAATTTATTTTCTTCAGCCGATTTTAATTTAGAAATCGTTGATGCTAAAGCTTCAAAAGGAAACGCTTTGAAAAAACTAGCAAAGAAATTAGACATGAAGCAAGAAGATATTATTGCAATCGGGGACAGCATGAATGACCTGCCGATGCTGGAGATTGCTGGAACGAAGGTAGCGATGGGCAATGCAACCGAAGAGGTAAAACAGCATTGTGATTATACTACCGAAACGAACGAGGATGATGGCGTAGCTCATATGCTCGAACGTGAAATACTACAAAAATAGAGGCTGCTATCAGCCTCTATTTTTTTGGTATTCAATTGTACTGTAAACCTGTGCACTTGCTGATGGATCTAAATACAGCTTTGCACTATTTACGGCAGTGATTGCCTCCGCGAACCCTGTTGCAATCAGCATATTTTTATTGGCATAATGCACAGCATCTCCTGCTGCGTAGATGCCTGGTACATTAGTAGCCATACTATAATTCACGATAACCTTGTTTTTATCTGTTTCAATTCCCCAGCTGGCAAATGGCGTCGGCGTAAGATTTACATTTTCATAATATAACAGTGCATCCGTTTCATACATCATTTCCAAACCATCCTGTTCCACCAATAAAGTGTGCAATCCTTGGCTGTTTCCTAATAGCTTGGTGACTTTATGATTGTATTTCACGCGTATTGATGTATTCTCAAGTTCATCGATTACTTGGGGCGGCGTATACAGGAAATAATCTCGTTGATTAATTAATGTCACTTCTTTTGCCGTCTTCTCGAGTGCCCTTGCCCAATCAATACCTGTCCGGTTCATTGCATAAACCGTGACACGCTTATCCCGGAATTTTTCAGCTGACTTCAAATAATAATGCAAATTCTTTCCCTCATATAAAGGTGCTTCCTCAAGCCGCAGCGGTTTCATCTGGTATGTTCCCATTCCGCTAGTGAGAATAATTGTCCGAGCCATATACAGCTTGCCGGCAGATGTTTCAATTTCAAAGATTCCATTTTCCTGCTTTCTTATTTGCTCGACAAACTCACCTGTTATAATCTCCGGTTCTGCTCTCCTGCTTTGCTCAAGCAGTTTATCGACCATTTCTTCTCCAGTTGCAACGGGAAAAGCACCCACATCATAAATGTGCTTTTCCGGATAAAATTGTGCCACTTTCCCTCCGAAATCCGAGGTAGCTTCGATTAGTAAAGTCGTCATCTTCCTTAGCTTTGTATAAAAAGACGTATACAGTCCGGTTGTTCCGCCGCCCACGATGATCACATCGTATATAAAATCATTCCGCAATGACAAATCCTCCCTGCTAATTAAGAATTATTTACTATTATTTCTCTGATTTTGGTTTGCTTTTTGTAACCATGGGTATACAATATCCCTATGACTATTTGACTATATAACAACTCGGAGGTTTTCCATGCAGGAAGTCACTGGTACGTATAACGTCACCTTTGTTGTCGTTTCTATATTTATTGCCATTCTTTCATCCTATATCGCCCTGGATATGTGCTCCAGGATAAACCGTACTGCAGGCTGGCGAAAATTCTTTTGGTTTATCTCCAGTTCACTCTTGATGGCACTCGGCATCTGGTCGATGCATTTCATATCTATGCTGGCCTATAAGCTGCCCGTGGAAGTCACTTATGATCCCGGTCTTGTCATTTTATCCGTGATCTTCGCTTTTGCTGGTACTTCCATTGCATTTTACCTTGCTACGGTAAGAATGACTGCGTTCCGTCTCTTTGCAGGCAGTATCTCTATGGGAGCAGCAATTGTAAGTATGCATTACATAGGCATGATGGCCATGCGCATGGATGGCATGATGCATCATGGCGGGCCGTTTTACTACTTATCAATCATAATTGCTATTATAGCATCCTGCGTCGCTCTGCTATTGTTTCACTACTTCCAAAACCAGACTGGTCAAACACAGCATCTATTTAAGTTTGCCAGCGCGATTACAATGGGTACTGCCATTTGCGGCATGCACTATACAGCAATGAAAGCGGCTGTTGTCCATGTGAATAGCGGTTCCATTTTGCCGGAACCGGTGTTCACACCGAATAATATCAACCTTGCTATTAGCGTGATGCTCGTCATCCTGCTGACACAGGTATTGGCTTTCGTCTCCACTTCGACTGATCAAAAGCTTGCCGAACAAGCAGACCGATTACAATATATCGCAAACCATGATGAGTTGACGAATATTCCGAATCGCCGTTACTTTGAGCAGCAGCTTCTTGGCTATTTAGAAGAGCGTACAAGTGAACCCGCAGCTCTATTCTTCATGGATCTGGATCGATTTAAAGCAGTCAATGATACGCTCGGTCATAAATTCGGCGATAAGCTGCTGCAGCTTGTGACATTGCGCCTTTCACGGATGCTTCCAGATCAGAGTATGCTTGCTCGACTTGGCGGAGATGAATTCACGTTGCTTTATCCGAATGCAAAAAAGGAAGATGCAACAATGTTGGCACAAGCAATCATACAAAGCGTTGAAGAGCCATTTTTCATTGAAGGTCGGAAAGTAACCGTCAGCACAAGCATCGGTATTGCTTTGGTTCCTGATAATGGGACAACCAGTAAGGAAGTAATGCGATTTGCTGATATCGCCATGTATTTGGCAAAAGAAAGCGGCAGATCAAATTACAAGTTCTTTGCCAATGACAGCTTGCATGACTCACAGCCCCTTCTGCTGGAATCAGAATTATGCAGCGCCATTGCCAATGGAGAAATACAAGTTTACTTTCAGCCAAAGATGGCAAGTTCCGGCGACCAAGTATATGGTGTCGAAGCTCTATGCCGCTGGGCTCATCCTACGCACGGTATTATTCCGCCCGGCCAGTTCATCCCTCTGGCAGAAAAGAACGGAGACATCATCGCACTTGATAGAAAAATGATTGAACTTGTTTTTGCCGAAATGAATAAAGAAGCTTTCTGGGATCTTCATGTTGCAGTTAACATCAGCACACAGCAATTTTATAACAATCGCTTTTTGAGCTTCATTCGCAAACAAATGGAGAGATATCCTGAAGTAGATGTAACGAAGCTGGAAATCGAAATAACAGAGGAAACTGCAATTCAAGACGTAGAAGGCGCTGCATACACAATAATGGAGCTGAAGAAATTAGGAATTCGTATCGCGCTTGATGACTTTGGCAAAGGCTTCAACAGCCTCAACTATTTAAAACAATTGCCTGTTGACACACTAAAGATTGATCGAGCTTTCATTGCGAATTTACCTAAGGATTTTCAAGACCAGGCCATTGTCTCTTCTATTGTAACGTTAGCGAAAAAACTGCAGCTTTCTATTGTCGCAGAAGGAGTAGAAAGCCAAGAACAGCTAACTTGGGTGCAAAACTTAGAATGTGATTATGCACAAGGTTACATGTTCAGTAAACCCCTGCAAGTGTCAGAGTTCTTAACTTATCTCGACACATTCAATGCAACACATAAAAAGAAGGCGACCCTGTTATAAAAGGATCGCCTTTTTCTTTAATATTCTACTTTATCTTCTTTCTCTGTCCATGCTTTCATCGGATCTGCCGTTTGATTATCACGAAGCTGCACCGTATGAATTTTTCGTTCCTCATATGGTTTCTCAATCTCCTGATAGATGAAATCATCATCGAATCCAATTTGTGCAGCATCCTTTTTCGTATAAGCAAAGTACAATGCTTTCGGGCGCGCCCAATAAATCGCTCCTAAACACATCGGACAGGGTTCACAGCTGGAATATATGATACAATCCTCCAGCTCGAAGTGACCCAGGTTGCTCGTTGCGTTACGTATAGCCTGTATTTCTGCATGTGCCGTTGGATCATGCAAGCTTGTTACCAAGTTCGTTCCTTCTCCGACTATTTCTCCATTCTTTACAATGACAGCACCAAATGGACCTCCCTTGCCGTTGTTCACATTTTCTACCGCTAATTTACATGCATAATCTATGTAATAATGATGATCCATCTATTCTCCTCCTACATCATACTTCCCTTATAATTATAGAATTTTTCTTAATATTTAGCCAGAAAGTTAGTATGTAATCCTCTGCTTATAGGAACAATATACTTGTTACTTTTCGTAACCTCATATATAATGAAAAACAACAGATGAAGTATACAGTGTTTTTACAGAGGTGATGATAGATGAAATCCGAAGAATTATGTCCGCGCTTTGAGTCAGGAATGGAACTTTTAAGCAAACGTTGGACTGGCCTTATCATTTTCCGCCTCTTAGAAGGATCACAGCGATTTTCTGAATTGGAATCGTCCCTGCCGATCAGCGGTCGTTTGCTTTCTGAACGTCTTAAAGAGTTAGAGGCAGCAGGCATCGCAACAAGAACAGTATATCCGGACACACCTGTCCGTATTGAATATGAACTGACTGAAAAGGGTCGTGCACTGCACCCTGTGATTACTTCCATAAGAGAATGGTCGGAAACATGGGTTACACCGGATGAACCAGCCCAAACAAAATAATAATCTTTTCAAATAACCTGCCCTTTCGAAAGGACAGGTTTTTTTATGCGCTTTAATTTCTGAATAGTAAGAATATTGATAAATAACCATTTACATTCTTACAGAATGGGTATATAGTAAAGAAATCAAAACGGATAGGAGGTGGGGAGGAAATGCAACGTAAAGCTGCTCTTTTGTTTATCGGACTTGTGTTGTCTATTATGGTGCAAGTGATGGTACTGCACCCAATGTATCAATTGGGAACAAATGATATTCAAGCACAGCACGTCGTCATCCACAAGGCTGATTTGCCGGATGATGAAAAACACTGGTTCCCGATCATTTCACAAACAGCAGTCCTGATTTTTCTGCCTGTGCTGCTCGTCACAAGTATGATGCAAGCACGTATGATGCAGACTAAACAGGCGGTCCGGCATTTCCTGCTGGCCGTCTTCTATCAATCGAGTTACCGCTGAATAGTCTTCCCTTTTGCTTAAAGGTTTCTTAGCATTCCAAAGGAGGGGACGAAAATGTTTGTGGCAAGAGCGATCATGGTCATAGCACTTTCAGTTAGCGCACTATCCATCTTTGCATATCAAGGCATTGAAGTGGTGCATGCAATTTCAGACCTATTCAGCAAAAAAGGATAAACATAGGAAAGAGCGTATTCTTGAGGGGGAATACGCTCTTTTCTATTTTAATCGATTAATTTGCCTGGATTCATAATGCCGCGTGGATCGATTGCCTGTTTAATAGTTCGCATTAAATCATAAGCTGCACCGTGTTCTTTTTGCTGATAGCTTTTCTTCCCTATTCCCACACCATGCTCACCTGTACATGTACCGTCATGAGCAAGCGCATAGTCCACTATTTCTTTATGGAGTTGCTTAGCTGCGGTTACTTCATTTGGATCCTCAAAATCCGCCATCGCAATGATATGAAAATTCCCGTCACCTACATGTCCGACAATACCCGCTTCCAATCCGCTTTCATCTACTGCTTGCCTTGCATGAAGGATTGCCTCCGCAAGCTCTGAAATCGGCAGACATACATCTGTAACCAGCATTCGTTTTGTTGGTGCAGCTTGTATGTAATAATAAGCAAGATTATGCCTTGCATCCCATAAACGTTCCTGTGATGCCTGATCGGTTTCTGCCAGGAATTCAGCTACATGAAATGGCTTTAATAACTCCTCCATCCGTCTGATTTGATGCTGAAGATGTTCCACCTCACCATTCAACTCGAAAAAGATTGTCGGCTGTTCAATATAAGATGTATTAGCGAATCGATTGACATGTGCAACCGAGGCCGCGTCAACAAACTCAATCCTAGCCAAATCTAATCCTGCTGTACGAAGTCTCACCACAGCAGTTACGGCTTCTTCAAAGTCATCGAATACAGCACGTGCTGCTACACTTGCCTCCGGTAATGGATACACACGAAGAGTGAGTTCCGTAATGACACCAAGTGTACCTTCTGAACCTGCAAATAAACCCGATAGATGCAGTCCGGAGGAAGACTTCACAGCTTTCGAACCAGTATGTATGATTTCTCCGCTCGGCAATACGACCTCCATATCCAGTATATTGTCCCGCATCGTGCCATACTTAACGGTATAAGATCCGCTGGCATTCGTACCTGCCATCCCGCCAAGCGTTGCTTCCGCTCCAGGATCTACACTGAAGAATAATCCATGCTTTTTCAGGGCATCATTCAGTTGGAACTGTGTTAGACCTGATCCGACAACGACATACCCATCGTTATCACCGACGGTTTTCAAGTCATTCATTAACCCAAGGTCAAGAGAGATGCCTCCCTCATATGGAATCGCATGCCCCTCCAAACTGGAGCCTTTACCGAAAGGAGTAACCGGTATTCCATGTTCGTTCGCAAACGAAAGAACTGCGCTTACTTCTTGTGTATTTTCCGGAAAGATGACGACATCCGGATCAGCCGCAGGGTGATAGGACGCATCGTGGTTATGCTGGCCAATGACCGCAGTTGCTGTTGATATCCTCCCTGGATGAATTAATTTGCTCAATTCTTTCACAATGTCCATACCTAACTCCCCTTCTATACTTATAAAAACAAGCTTAACATGAAGGGTCTAAATTAAAAAGTCGAACAGTCAGAATAATTAAATATAATAAACTAAACCGCGCAATGTATATTTTTATAAATAAAAAAAACAATAAAAAAGTAAAAATCGAATTTACTTCACATCAGTAAAATACTTTGATACCGCGGTTTCCCAAGCGGTTATTTAGTATGTGAAATATCACACAAACTCGAGTATTGCAATAGTTATTTTAAATACTTTGTTAAAATTGATTAACATTTGATTAGTGATAGAATTGGTTGTGGCAGTTACAGAAGGTAAGTAATTATTCGAAAAGGTGGAATCAGATATGAACACATATCGTAATAACGAAGATGGATCAATATCCACTTCTCTAAGAGGTAAAAACTTAATTTCAAATCCTTTTCTAAATAAAGGTGTCGCTTTTACAAAAGAAGAACGAGCTGAGCTTGGTCTTGACGGTGTTTTGCCAGCGACAGTATTAACACTAGATGAGCAAGTAAAACGTGCTTACGAGCAGTTCAATGCACAGCCTAACAATTTGTTGAAAAACAACACGTTAAACCAGCTGTACAACCGTAACGTTGTTCTTTACTATCGTCTATTGACTGATCATCTAAGCGAAATGCTTCCAGTCGTTTATACTCCAACTGTAGGACAAGCTATCCAAGAATACAGCCACGAGTACCAACGTCCAGGCGGTGTTTATCTTGATATCAACAACCCGGACAGCATCGAGCAAGCATACGAAAATACATTGCTTAACACAGATGAAATCGACTTGATCGTAGTAACTGACTCTGAGAGCATTCTTGGAATTGGTGACTGGGGTGTCGGTGGTCTGAATATCGCTATTGGTAAATTGGCTGTTTATACAGCTGCCGCTGGTATCGACCCTAACCGTGTTCTTCCAGTAGTAATTGATGCTGGTACAGACAACGAAACATTGCTTAACGATCCACTTTACGTCGGTAACCGTCATAAACGTGTACGCGGTGAGCAATACGATCAATTCATCGATGCATTTATCAGCAAAACAGTTGCTAAGTTCCCTAACGTACTTCTTCACTGGGAAGACTTCGGTAACCGTAACGCACGCAACATCATCGATAAGTATGGCGATAAGATCCTTACTTTCAATGATGATATCCAAGGTACTGGCGCCATCACACTTGCAGCTGTTATGAGTGCTTCCAAAGTTACTGGCACACCAATCAGCGAGCAGCGTGTAGTTGTCTTCGGACCTGGTTCTGCAGGTATCGGTAACGCAGACCAAATCGCAGCTACTATGGTACTTGATGGCATCTCTAAAGAAGACGCATTGAAAAACTTCTGGGCTATCGACCAACGCGGTCTTTTAACTGATGACATGGATGGCATTGCTGAATTCCAGAAACCTTACCTTCGTTCCGCTGATGAAGTGAAAGACTGGAACAAAGAAGATGGTATCATCGGTCTTGCTGAAGTTATCCGCCAAGTGAAACCGACTATCTTGATCGGTACATCTGGCCAAGCTGGTGCTTTCAGTGCAGAAATCATCAAAGAAATGGCGAAACACGTAGAGCATCCAGTTATCATGCCTATGTCCAACCCAACACCACTTGCGGAAGCAATTCCAAAAGACTTGCTTGAGTGGACAGAAGGTAAAGCACTAATCGCAACAGGTAGCCCGTTCGACCCTGTTGAATACAAAGGTACAACTTACCATATCGGTCAAGCTAACAACGCATTCGCGTTCCCAGGTCTTGGACTTGGATCAATCGCTGTTAAAGCGAACTTGATTACAGCTCCTATGTTCGCAGCAGCAGCTAATGCAATTGCAGACATGGTTAACAGCAACACACAAGGTGGCTCTTTGCTTCCAGCAATCGATGAGCTTCAACCAGTATCTAACGCTGTAGCTGAGGCAGTTGCAAAAGCTGCAATCGAAGATGGCGTATCTGATGCAAAACCTGAAGAAATTAAAGACCTTCTAGCTAAATCTGTTTGGAAACCAGAATACAAATCCATCAGAGGCTAAGCTTTTAAAGAATTTCTAATGGTGCAGGTGACTCCTTCCAAAAGGAGGCACCTGTATTAATTTTGACAACATGAGCATTATAACTACTGTAGGGAGTGGAAAGAACATGAGTTTTGGTGAAATTTTCATCATACTAGTCCCGATTTTCTTCGTAATCCTTCTTGGATTCATCGCTGGGAATCGTGGCATCTTCAACAAAGAAACATCTAAAGGGATTAACACACTTGTAACAAAAATTGCTTTACCAGCACACTTATTCGTTGGGATTACAACAACTTCCCGCGAAACAATCTTTGATAAAGCATCGTTCCTTGGAGCATTGCTAATTGGCGTTATCGGCTTTTTCATCGTCTTACTTCTTATTACAAAATGGACTACTAAATATGACTTCGTTACTTCAACGATGTTCTCATTGAATTCAACACAGCCTACTTTTGCCTTCATGGGTATTCCTGTTATGGGAAGTATCTTCGGTGCAGAAGCAATTGCAATTCCAATTGCCCTTATGGGTATTATCGTAAATGCTGTCCTTGATCCATTGTCTACTATCCTTGGTACTGTTGGATCACGTAATAATGGTTCAGAGTCCACTGAAAACAAAGAGAGTCTTTTCAAAGTAACAATGAAATCCATCGGTCATGGTCTTACTGAACCACTTGCATGTGTACCGATCATCGGTTTGATTCTTGTTCTTGTCTTTAACTTCCACCTTCCGGAACTAGGCGAGAAATCACTTGACCAAATTGGTGATGTTGTTTCTGGTGTTGCACTATTCGCAGTTGGTGTTACAATCGGTATCAACAAAATCAAACTTAGCTTCTCTGCATTTTCAATTGCCATTCTAAAAGCAGTTGTTCAACCGCTTGTTATGGTTGGTATTGCACTTGCACTTGGCTTAGGACACAATGATTTCGTGCAAGCAGTATTGCTTGTATCCTTCCCAGGTTCTGCAGTTGCAACTATGATTGCAATTCGCTTCAAGAGTTTGGAAACAGAGGTTGCATCTGCATTCGTAATCAGTGCAATCCTGTCAATTATCACATTGCCATTCTTGATAACGGCATTAATGTAAAGCAAAAGGAGTATCCCGCATATCGGGATACTCCTTTTTTTATTTGACGGCAGGAAGGTCATCTGATTTCGACATTTCATCTCGTAAGTAATCCATGTATCGTTCCAATGTTGTTAGGATCTCATCTCGTTCGTCATCCGACAAGTCACCGGCATGCTGCAACTTCTTATATGGATAGGCACTCACTTTGCTTCCTTCCTTTCATTTAAATGTGATTGATTATGTTAGTAGCTACTATATACCCCGGCTCTCAGTGGAGGAAACGTATGTAATATAACTGTAACAGAATTTTCACACAATTATATCTAAAAAAAGTGCTATTGTCTATACAAGACAATAGCACTTTTTTTATTATTTAATGACTTTAACACGCTCTTCAAGAGGTTGGAATTCTTTATCGCCAGCTGGCATTGTCGGCTTACCGAATGGCATCTGACCGCGAAGCTTCCAGTTAGATGGGATATCCCATTCTTTTTGGATTGCCTCGTCTACTAATGGGTTATAGTGCTGCAGACTCGCACCAAGACCTTCCATTTCCAATGCAGTCCAGACCACAAGCTGATGCATACCAGAAGTCTGCTCAGACCAGATCGGGAAGTTATCAGCATAAAGTGCGAATTGCTCTTGAAGACCTTTTACAACTGTTTCATCTTCAAAGAATAGAACCGTACCATATCCATTACGGAAAGATGAGATTTTCTCTTCAGTTGGTGCAAAGTTATCAGCCGGAACCACTGCACGAAGCTGCTCTTCAGTAAGATCCCAGAAACGATCATGCTTGTCTCCTAGAAGCACGATTACACGTGTGCTTTGAGAGTTGAATGCGGATGGTGTGTATTTAACTGCAAACTCCACAATTTCTTGAATACGTTCATCAGAAACTGGAGATTCTTTTGCTAGTGCATAAATGGATCTTCTGTTTTCTAAAGCTTTGAAAAAATCTTGAGTCATTATATATCCCTCCAAAAATTGTACTACCGTTTGATAGCATACCCGACTAAACAAACACCTATTAGTTACTTATTATTATCGAGTTACTTTCAGTAATTAATGTATCGCATTCTAAAGAAAACGTCAATAAAAAAGGGCGCTGCATAGGCGCGCCCCCCATTTCTTATAATCGAATATCAACACCTGGACCAACCTGCAGTCCAAGCAAACTCCAAACAACAAACATAATGATCCAAGCTGCCAAAATCAGAAGTGCAAATGGTAGCATGAGAGACATTAGCGTCCCAAGACCCGTTCGTTTATCATATCGTTTCATGAACCCAAGCAGCATAACAACGTATGGATTCATTGGAGACAGGATATTGAAAGCCGAATCCCCAATACGGAAAGCCACCTGTGTATAAGCTGGATCGTAGCCCAACTGATAAAACATAGGAAGAAATACCGGAGCAAGCAGCGCCCAAAGTGCTGAGCCACTTGTGATAAACAAATTGACGATAGATGAAATCAAGGTAAATCCTACCATGGCTCCTATGCCCGTCATGTTCATGCTCTCCAAAGTGTTACTGCCGTTCACCGAAATGATTGTACTAATATTAGTCCATTCAAAATACGCGATGAACTGTGCAGCAGCAAAGACCAGTACGATGAACCCTGACATTTCTTTCATCGCAATACCCATCTTTTCCGGAACATCTGAGATCTTCTTGAGTGTACCGGCTGTAAAACCATATGACACCGCCAATACGATGAAAAGAACTAAGATCAGCGGCACTATATTACTCAAAAACGGAGATTGAAGCACTCCTCCATCTTCTCCACGCAAAAGACCATTAGAAGGCACGATAAGCAAGGAAACGAGAACAATATAAATTCCAGCTGCTATTAATGCATTTCGAATACCGCGCTTTTGTTCCGGACGCAGCTTCTCTATTTTCGCAGTCAGGATACTCTTATCTGCAAATTCAGGATTAAATTCACCTAGACGCGGTTCAATAAACTTCTTCGAAATAAAAGCTACAACAAATACGAGCATTATAGTTGAAGCCGCCATAAAGTACCAGTTATCCAGCGGAGACACAGACCGTGCATCCGGATACCGGCCTTGAATGACTTCTGTCGAAATACCAGACAGCAAGACATCTGTTCCAGCAATAAGGAAGTTCGCTGTGAAACCGGCTGATACAGCAACAAAGGCTGTTAAAAGACCTGCAATCGGATGTTTGCCAACGGAATAATAAATCATTGCAGCAAGCGGCGGTATAATTACCATAGAAGCATCCGACGCAATATTTCCTAATACCCCTGTGAAGATGACCATATACGTAACCAAGCTTTTAGGAATATTTGCTACCATTCCCCGCATGGCCACTTCAAAAAATCCAACATGCTGCGCAAGCCCGATACCGAACATCATGACCAGCACAAGACCAAGTGGAGCAAATCCCGTGAAGTTGTCCAACATAGAGGATAAAGCGAAAATCAATCCTTCTTTTGAAATCATATTGTTGACTTCCACAACCTCATTTTCAGGTGTGGTGACGGATACGCCGAGCATACTCATGATCCAGGAAACAATGGCAATGAAAACTGCCAAGTAAATGAAAAGCATAAACGGATCAGGAAGCTTGTTCCCCGCTCGTTCTATTGCAGAGAGAAACCTGAGGGCCCTTCCCTCTTCTTTTTTAGGCTTCTGCGAGCCGCCATTCTGTGTTTGATTTTCCATCTCTTTACCCCCGATCTGTTAGTTAGGCTAATATGGTTGGCTTGATGCCATCCGGGATAGGACTTGTATATCCATTTGGTCCTAGACGCTTTTGCAGTTCAAATTTTGCAGCTTTCAGCTGTTCTGGCTTATCAAATAGAGATAAAGCAGTAGCTGCCATTACTTCACTTGCGTAGAGCATTCCTTTTTGTGCTAGAGGTGTTTTCCCCTGGGACACTACTTGCCATGTATGTAATGGAGTACCAATAGCAAAGCAAGCTGCATGGAATTGAATAGTAGGTGTGATTCTGCTCACATCTCCCACATCAGTTGAACCGTATTGGAAATTGTCTATATCTTGGTACGGAATTGGTGTTGTAAGAAGTGGTGATGTCTCCATCTCTTCTTCCCACAATGCAGCATCCTTTCCAATTATCTGCAGAATAGAGCGCTTATCTGAAGAGATATCTTCTTCACTCAGCGTCGTTTGGATACCTCTTGCAAAATCAAGTTCTTCTGCGGAATACTCAGGCACCCTAACTCGCTCCACCTCGTTCTGCATAACTTGCTCAAGGACAGTATTACGGATAAAGCCGGAACAAGCCTTGTCGAATGTTATCTCCAGCTCAGTTTCCGTCATTAGTGCTGCTCCTTTGGCAATTTTCACTACACGCTGGTAGATGCTTTCAACTTGTTCTGTCTCCGGAGCCCTTACCAAATATAGAACTTCCGCTTCAGGCTGAACGACGTTCGGAGAAACACCGCCTGCATTCGTAATCGCATAATGCAAACGAGCGTCCTGTATAACATGTTCTCGCAGGAAGTTAGTGCCGATATTCATCAGCTCAACTGCATCCAGCGCACTGCGCCCCAAATGCGGTCCGCCTGCTGCGTGTGCACTTTTCCCCTTAAATTTGAAATATACTTGGTAGTTGGCCAACGTCTCGGCTCTTTGCACCCCGCTATGCGTAAATGGATGCCAAGTAATAGCCGCATCTGCATCATCAAAGACGCCTTCTTTAGCCATGAAGGTTTTTCCCGATCCACCTTCTTCTCCTGGACAGCCGTAATAACGAACAGTACCGCTCAATCCATTTTCCTGCATATATTCCTTTACCGCTAACGCAGCTCCAAGCGCACTTGTACCGAGCAAGTTATGGCCGCAGCCGTGACCCGACCCTCCTGAGACAATCGCTTGTTGCTCTATTACACCCGCTTCCTGACTCAAATCAGATAGCGCATCGAATTCTCCCAAAAAAGAGATGACTGGTTTGCCTGCACCAAAGTTTGCTACGAACGCTGTTTCGATACCTGTAATGCCGCGCTCGACATCAAATCCTTCCTCTTCCAGCACATCCGCAAGAAGTGCTGCAGATCGCTTCTCTTGAAAACGCAATTCAGCGAATTCCCAAATTCGCTCACTTATCGCGCATAGCTTTTCCGCTTTATTTCTTATAAGATTATCAATCGAAATAGTGCTCATTAGCATTTCCTCCTATGTATGCAAAAGTCATGTTAGCTTTCCTTCCCTGTGATGTTACCTAAAGACAAGCGAATCTGCAATAGAATATCGTCAAAAAAATCTAATAATTCTAATTTTATTGTAAAATATTCTAACATGCATTAATAGAAAACGCTTTCATATCTTACAAAAAAACAGGAAGTAGTTTCTCCCTAATGGAAGAAAACTTCCTGTTTCTAATGAATTAGTGAGCAAACTGCGCATCATAAAGACGGCGATAAGCACCTTCTTTTTGCAATAGCTCGCTATGCTTTCCTTCTTCCGTAATACCTTGTTTCGTTACCATTATAATCTTATCAGCATGCTTGATTGTTGCCAGTCGGTGGGCAATTACTAATGTTGTACGCCCTGCTGACAGCTCATCCAGCGCTTCTTGTATTTTAACTTCTGTTTCTGTGTCCAATGCAGATGTTGCTTCATCCAGTATGAGGATTGGCGGATTCTTCAAGAATACACGCGCAATGGATATACGCTGTTTCTGACCACCGGAAATCATCACGCCACGTTCCCCAATGACAGTATCCAATCCTTTCGGCAATTCAGCAAGGAAATCAGTCAGCTGAGCTCTTCTCGCAGCTTCCTCAATTTCAGCATCTGTTGCACCCAACTTGCCATAAGCAATATTTTCCCTGATAGTGCCGCCGAACAAATAAACATCCTGTTGTACGATTCCGATTTGACTTCGCAAGGATGCCAATGTCATCTCATTCGTCGGAATACCATCTATGGTTATTTCTCCTGCATTACGCTCATAAAAGCGCGGCAGCAGACTGCATATCGTAGATTTACCAGCTCCGGAAGGACCAACAAAAGCAACCGTCTCTCCTGCATTTATGGAGAAACTAATATCTTTGAGAATCGAACTGCCCTCTTTGTATCCGAACGAGACGTTATCATATCGGATATTTCCCGTGAGAGCATCAACCTGCTTGGCATTTGGTGCATCCTTTATATCCGGATCAAGCCGCATGATGTCCATATAGCGCTGGAATCCAGCAATTCCTTTCGGATAAAGCTCGATGATTGCACCGATTTTCTGAATCGGCTGGAAGAATACGTTTGTCAGGAGAATGAAGGCTACCAGATCTCCGTAAGACATTGTTCCCTGAATAATGAACCAGGCGCCGGCAATTAACTGAAAAACAGCTATGAATCGCATCAGCATATACGTAACTGATAGATTCAGCGCCATAATTTTATAAGAAAGCAATTTCGTCAGACGGTAACGTTCATTGTTGACCTTGAATCGCGCTTCTTCGTGCGCTTCGTTAGTAAAAGCCTGAACAACACGAATACCACCAACAGTATTTTCGATTCTAGAACTGAAATCTGCTGTATCTTCGTTCATTCTTCTGGAGGCTTCCGTCATTTTCTTGTTGCAATAAAGAACAATCCAGAACAGAATCGGAACGACTAGCATTGTCATTAAAGCAAGCGGCCAATTGATGAAGAACATAATTGTGAGCGCACCAACAATGGTCATTAGCGCGATAAACAGATCTTCCGGACCGTGGTGAGCCATTTCCCCGATCATGAACAAATCGTTCGTCAATCGGGAAATCAAGTTTCCTACCTTTGTATTATCGAAGAAACGAAAGCTCAGCTTCTGAATATGCTCAAACAGCTGTTTGCGCATATCCCGCTCGATATTGATGCCAAGCTTATGTCCCCAATAAGTGACTATGTATTGTGTGACTGTACTCAAGCCATAGACAATGAACAACAAAATACACGCTGTCACAATCCAGCTCCAGTTTTCAGTCGGAAGCAATCGGTCGACCATCATATTAACGCCAATTGGAAAAGCCAGCTCCAAAATGGCTACAAAAACAGCACTGCCGAAGTCCAGCATAAAAAGCCGTTTATACGGTTTATAAAAAGCAAAAAACTCTTTTAACAAGACCCACACTTCTTTCTTTGAGAATGATTATCACTCTATTCTACATGTAACATGCAGCTTACGCACCCCTTTATTGGATAATTCTAAACAAATTAGCAGGAAAACGTAAAAACCCGATGCACTACTGCATCGGGTTTTCCTTACACGCCTTCTTCGACTCGTCGCAATTCTTCTTGCTCTCCAGCAATCAGCTTATCAATAAAATATGCTACGCCAAGCTCATCATTCGTCTTTGTCACATGCGTAGCAATTTCCATGAGCTCTGTCATTGCATTTTTCATCGCAACGCCGTTACCAGCAACCTCAAACATACTGATATCATTCGGGCTGTCTCCAACTGCGTAGATATCTTCCTTCTGAATTCCATACTTCTCAGCAAGCATCGTCACCGCATAACCTTTACCAGATTTCTCGGGTAATATTTCAAGAATATGCTCACCAGAGGATGTCACCGTGATCTTCGTATTCTGTCTAATAGCTTTATACACTTTAGCCAAATTCTGCAGATCAAAACTGAAGACAAGAATCTTGAATATCGTATTCTCATCGGTGAAAATATGGTCAATATTCGGGACAAAGCGGATACCGGATTGCTTGAACTGGGACATAGCACCGATCCAAAGCTTCTCAAGGCTTTCATCCGGGTTGGCAGAAATCACTTTATCTAATTCCGCCTGCAGCTTTTCTTCTCCATTATAAGGAGAAAGCAGCTCTGTTTCTGTATACACTTCAAAGTAGATATCCTGTTCAATGAGGAACGTCGCTATTTCCCTTGCAAGTTCTTTCTCAAATGTAATTGTGTTAAGTAATTTATATCCAACATCATGTATCGTACCGCCGTTTGAAGCAATGATCGGGATATCCAAATCATCTCCGACAAGGGACTTCACATCAAATGTTGCGCGTCCAGTACTAATTGAAACCAGCATATCCGCATCAATAGCACGCTTGATTGCTGCTTTATTTTCTTCGGGGATTTGACTCTCAGTATTCAGTAATGTTCCATCCAGGTCTATTGCTATCATTTTTTTAGCCAAGCAAAATCCTCCTAATAACATTTTTAGGTAGTCAATTCTGATACTATTAAATTATAATGGTTTATTGTGGGACTTTTCAATCGAGAGCAGATGGAAAGGTTTCATCTTATACCGAAAGAGGAAAAGGCTTACATAATTATAACATAGTTATCGCACAACTTAGGAGGTAGCAATATATGCAGAAAAAGCAATCCAATGGCTTATTGTATTTTTTTGGTGCACTTGGCGGCTTACTGTATGGATATGATACCGGAGTCATCTCTGGTGCACTGCTATACATCGACGAAGATCTTGGACTGAATTCCTTCACGGAGGGACTTGTCGTTAGCTCACTATTAGTAGGGGCTATCATCAGCGCTGCCATCACTGGCCGTGTTACAGATAAAATTGGACGTAAAAAAACGATTATCGGAGCCGGTATCTTATTCCTTATCGGCGCATTGACCGCTGGACTTGCTGTCAATGTAACAATGATGGTTGTTGCTCGTGTCATTCTTGGTTTAGCAGTTGGATGTTCGACGACAATTGTACCACTTTACTTATCAGAGCTTGCTCCAAAAGAAAAACGCGGCTCTCTCGCTTCATTGAACCAACTATTAATTACAATTGGTATTTTGTCTTCATACCTTGTTAACTATGCTCTGTCAGATGCAGGCGCATGGCGCTGGATGCTTGGACTGGCTGTTATCCCAGCAATCATCTTAATCGTCGGTATGTTCTTCATGCCGGAAAGCCCACGCTGGCTCCTTACAGCAGGAAAAGAAGATCAAGCACGGGCTATTCTAAAACGTGTACGAGGAGAAAATGCTTCAATTGATGAAGAAGTCTCCGAAGTTAAGAAAGCAGAAAAAGAAGATGAAGGCGGCATGAAAGAACTGTTTTCCAGCTGGGTACGCCCCGCTTTAATCGCCGGAATGGGTATTGCATTCTTCCAGCAGTTCATCGGTATCAATACCATTATTTATTACACACCAATCACACTAGAAAACGCCGGATTCGCAAACTCCGCTGCCATTCTCGGTACTGTCGGTATCGGAGCAGTCAATGTACTAATGACACTCATCGCTATCCGTTTTGTAGATAAAATCAACCGTAAAACTTTGCTAATGGCAGGTAACATCGGAATGGTTATCAGCTTGGTAGTTCTGTCTACCGTTAACTTGCTGGCACCTGATTCTACAGCTGCAACATGGGCAATCATCATTTGCCTCGGTACCTTTATCGTATCGTTCTCGACAACATGGGGACCAGTTGTTTGGATCATGCTTCCGGAACTATTCCCGACAGCAGTTCGAGGAATTGGAACAGGTGTAGCTACCTTCGCTCTACATGGCGCAAACTTGATTGTGTCATTGCTATTTCCGATTTTGCTCAATGCAATCGGTATCAGCTACCTTTTCTATATTTTCGCCGTCATTGGCATCCTTGCTCTCCTATTCGTCAAATTCTTCACGACCGAGACACGCGGGAAAAGCTTGGAACAAATCGAAGAAGATCTACGCAAACGCAGCAGTGTAGGATAAATGAAAAGCCGCCCATTATGGGCGGCTTTCTTATTTGGATAAACTTTTCTTTTTAAAGGTAATGAAGGTAACAACTAAAGCCGCTACTGTCCATCCAACAAGCCAAATGATGTCTTCTCGATAAGAGGAGAAGGCCTCCCCGCTAATTGCTGCCAAACACGCTTCCATCATAAAACTTCCTGGCGTATAGCCTAATATATCCGCCACTATACCTTCTGAGAAATACATTTGGATCATCGGACCAAACCCGAACACAAAGCTCAGCGGCAATAGATATACGGTAGTCTGAACCAAGTTTTCACTAAGCAAGCCAACTAACGTACCCAATGCAACAAAAAGAATAACACCAAGTACCAAGGTGACGGAGAGCATGATGGGACTCTCCACATTCACATCTATAATCAGCATAGATACCACCAAAACTATAACCGTTAAAATGACAGATATGATGCTTTTGCCGATCATGATATCTGCAGAGCTAGCGGGTGATAGCAATAAGACTTGCAGCGTGTTTTTTTCTTTCTCTTCTGCCAGCAGAAGCGCCTGGACATACATTGTCACAAATGTAACCGTCATAATAAAGACGAAAGATGCAGCAAAGCTCTGTTCACCATCCATACGACTATAAAGAATGGCTAAAAATATAGGTACAATTACAACAGATAAAACTTGAACATTAGATTTTGCATCATGGTATTCTTTCACAAGCATTGCGGATATTCGTGCAGCATTCATGCTAATTTCCTCCCCGTCACTTCAATAAATATATCTCCCAACGTCGGCTGATCGGAATGCACAGCAAGAACTTCCTCTGCCTGCATGTATTGATACAGTCGTTCTGCTCCAGTCGGATTATTCTCGATAGTTTCGTTGCGACCATCTTTCAATTCCAGATGAATTGTATTTTTAGCATATTTACGTTGCAATTGGTTCGGCGCATCCATTTCTCGTATTTGTCCTTCATGCAGGAACGCTACGCGATCACAAAGCTGCGCGGCTTCCTCCATATTGTGCGTGGTCAGGAAAATCGTTGTTCCTTCTCGGTTTAGATCCCGCAGTAGATCATGCATCTTTTGAACATTTCCAGGATCCAAAGCAGAAGTCGGTTCATCGAGGAAAAGCACTTCTGGTTTGTGCAGGACAGCACGGGCAAGAAGCACACGCTGCTTCATCCCTTTTGACAGTTTTTTTACTGGTTTTTTCTTATCTTCAGCTAAGCCTACCAGCTGCAAAACCTCTTCCACTCTTCCTGCAGCGGCATTATATAACTTCGCATAGAAATCCAGATTCTGCTCAACTGTCATTCGTTCATATAACCCACTGTTGTCGGTTAAAATACCTATTCTGCCTAAGTCAGCATCTTTCATTTTAGATGCCGGTTTACCTAGTATATTAACTTCTCCTGCCGTCTGCAGAAGCTGCCCTGTAAGGATCTTAACAGTCGTTGTCTTTCCGGATCCGCTCGGTCCGAGGAAGCCGAAGACCTCTCCTTTTTTTACATTGAATGAGACTTGCTGTAATGCCCGCTGCTGTCCGAATACCTTGGATAAATCCTTCACTTGTAATGCGTAGTCCATGTTATGATGCTCCTTTCCGTTCGTAACGGTTGATAATCAAAGCTTACTAGTCTTTTGGGAAAAACGCTGTAAAATCAAGCTTAACAGAACACTAAAATACTGAATGGAGCAAATAATAGGCTGAATACTGCAAAAATCAAGGCCGAATGGAGCAGGCTACAGATCGAGCATACCCTTTAATTCTTCGAAACGGTTTTTTGACAACGGAACCGAACTGCGTGAATGATCATCAAGGATCAAACTGAAGCTGTTTCGTGTCCAAGTTACCACTTCCTTCACCTGCTGCAGATTCACAAGATAGGAACGATGACAGCGAAAGAAGCCAAAAGCCCTCAGCCGCTCCTCCAATTCCTGGAGCGTGTATGTACATGGGTAGACACCATCTTGTAAATGAAGCTGCGCCACTCCTTCGCTGCTCTCGATAAAGTTAATATCGAAAGGATTAAAAAGAATGATCTTATCATCGATTTTTGCCGGTATTTTCTCAAGCTTAACTGGCTGTATAGCTTCTTCGCCTGATGCTATTTGCTCGGTTTCCTCTTCAACAGCAATCCTTTTACAGCTTTTTTCCGACAAAGTATAGACATAATTGGTGAGCGCTAATGCATTTTCCAAGTCTATAGTAGTAAGAAGGATAGTTTTACCTCTCTCCTTCAACTCACTAATGATGCGGTGAATGATCAAGCTGGTTTCAAGATCAACATTCTGTTCGGGCTCTTCCATTATGAATATAGGCTGATCTTGCACAATTAGTCTGCCTATTTGCACCCGTCGCTCCTGTGAATAAGTCAGTTTGCTGATTTTTGTACTTCGACACTCTCGCAGTCCAATTTGCTGCATTACCTCTTCCACTTCAATCTTGCTGCCGTAAAGCTTCCGAAAAAAGGTCAGATACTCACATACCTTCATTCTTGTATACGTTGCATCATTGAGATACAAAAAACCAATACGATCATTTACAGAATGCAGGTTTTCGATATTTTCACCGAATAGTAGTACACTACCGGTAGATGGATTTTCTTGTTTCATGATTATGTTAAGCAGCTGACTTCCAATCACTTTATTACAGCGAATGACATAACATTCACCAGCTTTCAGCTCAATATCGATTGGAGGCAGGAGCGTTGTATTGTGAGAAGTTTTACTGAGATTTTCGAATTGCAGTGTAGCCATTATGTATTCGCCCCCTGTTTTACTTTTATTGTAAAGCTAACTCCATGAATTGGAAATACCGAATCGGAGATGAAGACCATTGAAAAAAGATATAGATGATTATCTAAACGAAGGAATATATGGAATAAAAGAAACAAAGGCAAGTGAAAGGAAAGAGTTTCTGGGAACATTGCGGGAAAGAACGATACTTGCATTGACAGAAGGAGAAGTCGTCCAGCAGAAAGGACTAAAACAGCTGGAGGAAGCTATGAAAAGCTATCCTGATGCTTCCCTGCGATTTTCCGGAGAAGTTACGATGCGTTTCTTCAAGCCGTACAAGACGCTTGCTTCATCGCGTCATATTCCATACACATCCGTAACTAATCAAGGCGCAGATGTGGATATCGCGCTCGTTCTGCATGTTGATCATGCGATTGATAAACCTGATATCTTCCTGCACGAGGAGAAGGAGCAAGAGAAGGCAACAGAAATAACCAAAAAAACAGAGCACTCCATTACATCTGTGCTTAAAAATATCTTTAAACGGTAATAGAACTGTTAAGTGCACGTAAGGTTTCTATGATAGCCTGACAGAGAGGAGTAATAAACTTGTTCACATTCAATGCAAATGACCTTTCAGCCAAAACACACTACAAAATACTCACAGGAAGCATCATCCCAAGGCCAGTAGCTTTCGTCACGACCAAATCGCCAGAATCGGAAGTAGTCAACGCTGCTCCATTCAGCTACTTTTCAATTGTAAGTGCAACGCCGCCTCTTATCAGCATTTCGATCCAGCGTGCAGGAGGAAAACAAAAGGATACGGCCCGCCATGCTATTCACTCTGGCGAGCTTGTTGTCCATATCAGCACAGAGCCAATTGTAGAGGAAATGAACAAAACCGCAGCAACGCTTCCTTCAGAAGAAAGTGAGCTTGATCACACCAGCTTAACACTCGAGCCAAGCACATACGTTTCGGTTCCCGGAATTGCTGAAGCTTCCATTAGGATGGAATGCACCTTGTATGAACATATCGAGATAAAAGATGATGATGGGGCTGTTACAGCAGATCTATTGCTTGCAAAGGTGGCTGGTTATCATCTTTCACCAGAAGTTTATGATGACAGCACCGGCTATCTGAATGCGGAAACCATCCAGCCAATCAGCCGCTTGGCAGGTAATGATTACAGTAAGCTTGGAAAGCTATTCACACTGAAACGTCCAGAATAACAAGGAAAGTGGTGTACAATATGCAGAAAACAGCCGTAATCACCGGCGCTAATTCCGGTATGGGCTTTGCCACAGCTGTATCGTTAGCCAGAAGAGGATACGCCGTATGTATGCTTTGTCGCTCTGAAGAACGCGGCACACAAGCAATGAAGGAAGCTAAACAGCAAAGCGGTTCGGAGAACATACATTTATATGTATGCGACTTGGCTTCATTTACTAGTATTCACACCTGTGCGGAAGCATTGAAAGCAGAACATCCTGCTATTGACGTACTCATCAACAATGCCGGCATTGTTACAACAAAAAAACAATTCACTGCTGATGGTTTGGAGATGATGATGGGTGTGAATCATCTCGGACACTTCCTCTTGACCAATTTACTGATAGAACAAATCAAAGCAGCACCTCAAGGTCGTGTGGTCGTTGTATCTTCCGGTGCTTATAAAATCGGAAAAATAAATCTGGATGATCTAGGCGGAGCCGAATCCTTTACGCCTTGGCAAAATTACGGTCACAGCAAACTTGCTAACCTTTTATTCACCAAAGAGCTGTCTCTGCGTCTTCATCATTCAAATGCCACGGTAAACGCAGTACATCCTGGAGCGGTAAGCACAAGTCTCGGTGTGGACAGGCAGACCGGATTTGGCAAAAAGATTCATCAATTACTACGTCCATTTTTCCAATCGCCTGCTGATGGGGCAGATACTGCTCTGTATCTAGCGGAAAGCTCTGAAGTGCAGCATGTATCTGGCGGTTACTTTTACAAACGTCAAATCCAGGACGTGAAGGGCCAGGCCGATGATGCTGAACTAGCTAAGCAGCTCTGGGCAATCAGTGAAAGAAAAGTGGGATTGACCGTATGATCAATCCCACTCTGGCACTAAAAAGCCATGATGGCTCAACAAATTGATTGCTTCCTCCATTATTGACTCATCATTTGCTGCCAATGTATGAAGATGGATACCATCAGTCAGTTCAGATAAATAACCTGCATTGCTGTTTGCTATCCGCTCGATGAACTTTTTTACTTCTCTTCGGCTGGATACCATGATAGAAGCCGTTATTTGTCCATAAACTGGATGCTCCACCCGGACATCCTTCACTGTCACACCCAAGTCTACAAGCAATTGCAGCTCTTCCTCCGTCCGTTCAGGTGCATGCTGACAAGCTACGATTCTTTCAACTGAATAGGCAGGATGCTGCTGCAGTACATATCCCTCACTGGTAGCGATGATCGGGTGCTGCTCTGCTTTCAACAGTGTAACATCACCTACGATAACCTGTCTGCTGACATTTGCCTCCTCTGCCAGTTCACTTCCCTTAAGTGGGCCGGCTGCTGCCTGCAACTTATTCAATAACCACTTTCTGCGCGTACTCCCCAATAACTTCTTTTTTTCTTGGCCCATCTCGAATCCGTCCTTTACCCTGTTTCCTGTATTATAGCAAATAAAAAAGACACAGCCATATTAGCTGTGTCTTAGTCTGCGTACACTTCCTGTTCCTTTTTCTCAGGAAGTACTTTCCATGGTGTCTGCTGCAGGAATTCGAAATACAGCGGAGCAAACGGATGCCCTACATCTGAGTTCCACGGTTTATTCGCACCAGTGAAATGAACGATGGCAGGTGATTGGCGAGCTTCTTTATAACGTTTCCGCTCTACTAATTCTCGAGGCGTTTTTGTCTTTAGTATGATAAAGGATTGCGCATTCCATTTCGGATGGATTGGCTTCCACTTATCCCAAAGAATAGCATTCAAGGCATCTTGATCATGTAAGTAAAGGAAATCCGGATCATTGTTTTCATCAATGAATTGCAGCACTCTATTCGAGATATTTTGTTTGCGCCAGCCTTCCATGTCAATAACCATCATACCGGAATTAAAGTACTTGCCTTCAGTAGTAATATTCATTTTCTCCAAACGCTGAAGCTGGCCAGCATCCTCTACTGCCGCCATCAGGTTCCCATCCAGATCGATATCGTTCAGCTGGGCAATATCCGTCAGCACAAGTGTGTCGCAGTCGATATAGATGACTCGTTCTACACTAGGATCTGTTATGACCTCCGGAATGGAGATACGATAGTAAGCTGTTTTATTTATATATCTGCTTTCTGTTGCATTCTTATAGGATTCTGTATCTATGGATAGAAAACGGATCGGAACACCGAATTGCATCGTCGTCTTCATTAGCATTCTTTTGTTTGGCTTTTTGATGCCCCCGTCGATTACATATAGCATGACTCGTCTGTTCTTATCGACATTTGTAAGCAGGGATGCCAGCATCACACCAAGGTGGTGGGCATAGTTATCATCCGCACTGGAAACAACATGAATTGTATCTTTGTGATGCAAGACGTTCATCCTCCTTTGAAATCGTACATTTCTGTACCCTGCTTTTCCTTACAGGAAACCCTTTATAGCAAAAATAAGCAGATAGAACTGTTAATTGTTTGATAATTAGGACAATTATTCCGGTTAAAAAGAGCTATTACAACTAGTTAATTGCAATAGCTCTTTGATCAAGTGTTTGATCAAGATAGCGGCTGATGGAGTTCCCAGCCCAGCTTCAGTATTTCCACGATATAATCCGCGACTTCCTCTGGATTCAAGTTATCGGTTGTGACCCGCGCATTATGTTCTGCATAAATCGCCTGTCGTTCGTCAAAGATCTCTTGGACCTCGTCGACCGACTTATTATGCAGCACAGGGCGGTTTTCGATCAGCAGATCCATACGTTCCTTCCAGCGATCCCAACTTAAATCAAGGAAGAGCACCAGACAGCTGTCGAGACATTTTTCCCGGATGGCTTCTTGTTTAAAAGCACCACCTCCGAGAGAAACGATATTACATTGTTTATTATCACAAATATCGATGACCGTATTCCGTTCAATCTCTCGAAAATACCCTTCACCATGCTGCGCAAATATTTCTGGTATCGTCTTGTCATAACGGCGTTCGATTTCGATATCAACGTCGATGAAATCCCTGTAAAGTTTATCGGCAACCATCTTGCCGATGGTCGTTTTCCCGACACCCATGAATCCGATCAGGACGATATTCTTCGCCCGCACGGGTATATGCTGTCTGCTCATTGTCCGCACGCTGTAACTCCTCTCCTTACGTTTCGTATACTTTGCATTATGTTCTATTGTATACGATAAATCAAAAAATCGTAAGAGAGAAATACCCTACTTCACTGCGGCATCGGCAAGCTCTAGATTCAGCCACTTTACTTCTTCTTCCGTCAGATCAATATCAATTGCCGGCAGTGCTTCTTCTAATCGCTGTACATTTTTACAACCGACAATAGCACATGTCGGGAAATCTTGATGCAGTACATACGCAACAGCAATCTGATTCGCCGTCACGCCTTTTTTCTCAGCAATTTCGGCTGCACGATCAAATCGTTCCCAGTTATCATCATTGTAATAAACCCGGGCTATTTCTTCATCTGTCACATGATGCCTATCATAGGTACCAGTAAAGAAGCCTCCTGCCTGAGATGCCCAAGAAATGACCGGCATACCTGTACGGCGGTGCCAAGCCAGATTATCATTATCCAATGCCACTGTCTCAGCCCAGCGCACTTCGTTCAGCTGCGCGAGACTCAAGTTCGGACTGTTCACGAACAGTCGGTCAAATCCTTTGGCATCAGCGTAGGCATTCGCCTCCTCAATGCGATCAGGCTGCCAATTAGATACTCCATATATGCCGATTTTCCCGGCCTTTTTATGCTCATGCAGCATATCCATAAGCACTTGGACAGGAACACTTCGATCATCCCGATGTATGAGATAGATGTCGATATAATCTGTCTGCAGATTTTCCAAGCTATCATGTAGATCCTTTGTAATTTCGACAGGATCAACACGCTTCATGTCGGGATGATGCGTACCATCCTTATCAATATGGTAATGCCCGCCTTTGGATATAAGAATCACATCCTCACGGTTACCTCGCTCTTGCATCCACTGACCAATCAGTTTCTCAGCTTGGTATTTCGCATATTTTGGTCCTGTATCAATCGTATTGCCGCCTGCCTGTAAGAAGGCATCCAGAACAGCGAATACATCATCTTTTTTGTCTTCGAAGAATTTTGTTGTTCCCAGGATTAATTGTGATAGCGGGCGCTCGATTCCTGGTATAGCTGTATATTTCATCCTGAAAAACCTCCCTTTATTCTGAAAAGTAAGTAAGCAGTTTGCATTCCTATTCCCTTTTTAATAAGAAAAGTATCCTTTGCTAGTACAGAAAAAACAGAGTTCTTATAAGAAGAAACTATTACGGGGTTGTTTCCTATAGGGGCGTGTATAATCACTTTAGCATTATGGCCATGCCTTCAGCAAATAAAAAGAGCAATCACACAGGTGTGACTGCTCTTATATGCATTAGCCATTCATGACTTCTGTCAGAACTGGCACGATTTGTTTCTTACGAGATACAACACCTTTTAGGGTTGCTGTATTATTGGAAAGCTTCACTTGGAACGCTTTTTCGACAGCTTCTGTATCTGCTCCGATTGCGATTGCAGTGGAGTCATTTGTCAGGATATTCGTGATAGCGAAGAGATAGAGCTTCAGGCCTTTATCTGTAATCTTCTGCTTCATCGCTGCTTCTACTTCAGCCTGACGTACAAGAACATCCTGTTCATCCACAACGTTGACTTGCGCAATTTCTACTGTTGCATTACCCATCTGGAATTCTTTTGCATCAAGTGTGATCAATTCCTCAGGAGTTTTCTTGCTAACATCCGCTCCAGCTTTCAGCATATCCAAGCCGTATGTATCTACATCGACATCAGCAATTTCTGCAAGTTCCTTCGCAGCCTTAATGTCCTGTTCTGTACATGTAGGAGATTTGAACAATAGAGAATCAGAGATGATTGCACTCAGCATAGCACCTGCGATTTCTTTTGGAATCTCTACATCATGCTCTTTGTAGATTTTCTTGATGATAGTTGCTGTACATCCAACTGGTTCCGCACGGTAATAAAGCGGATCAGCTGTTTCGAAATTGGCAATACGATGGTGATCGACAACTTCAATTACAGAAACCGTATCGATATCTGAAACACTTTGCTGTTTTTCGTTGTGGTCGACTAAGATGACTTGCTCAGCATCTCCATCAATCGCCTCTATTACACGAGGTGCTTCCAATCCGAAAGTTTTCAAAGCGAATGCTGTTTCTTCATTCAATTCTCCCAGGCGGACTGCTTCTGCTTCCACACCTAGTTTATTTTTTAAATGCGCGTATGCAATTGCGGATGTAACCGCATCTGTATCCGGGTTTTTATGTCCAAAGACTAGTACTTTACCCACTGCCTATCTCTCCTTTTTGCATTGCCGGCGAGTGCCGGACATGATGTATTCATTTTACATGATTATAGCCGTTTTAAAAAGGGACTCACCTGGAAACATACCTGTTCCCATGCACCCAGAAACGCCACGGAAAATCTTTGGCTTCCTGTGCATTTGGAATTCCGATTCTCGGTCCCGTTTCTACTTGCTCTGGGTTGTACCCTTCTGTGATATATAACGGCGGATTGATAAAATGACCGCCATAATGTGACTGGATTATGCCCATTGCCTGACATAGCTTTCCGGGGCCATTCGTTAGCTCCCTTGGCTTTCGTCCAGGCCTGCGCGTTTCCATAAGGGGCATTCCATCCTTTGGTTCAAGCGCCCGTATGAGGACTGCCTCCGGTATTTCAGCATCTGCACTTACTACATTGAGCAGCACTTGACGATGCATTGTATACGTATAAATATGGCCCGGTGTATGGAACATGATTTCCGTCCGTTTTGTTCGCCGGTTATTGAAGCTATGCGCAGCACGATCGAGTGCTCCGCGATACGCTTCTGTCTCTACGATATAGCCGGAGGTGATTCCTTCCGATGTTTCATGTACAAGCAGGCATCCTAATAAGCTTTGAGCCAGCTCTAGTGTAGGCTGCTGGTAAAACGACTGCGGCAGTGGCGGATAACTTGTCATCTAACATGCTCCTTCTTTAATACAGGTTTCAGATTTTGCTCCTTCCCTTTTAGCATTACCCAAACCTGGAATAAGAATGGGGCACCAATAATGACAAGGAAGGCTATGATAGTGAATATCGGAATCGGATGAACAGCACCGAAATGATCCAGCAGCATTCCTCCAATCAGCGGCCCTGCAACACTTCCAAAGCCCGTAAAGCCCATTGCACCGAAATAGGTCCCCTTCATATCAGGATTGGCAATTTCATCAATGAACATATCCGACATAGAGAATAACAGCACTTCTCCAACCGTGAACAGAATTACTGCAGCGGCAATCCAGATGACTTCATGCAAAAAGGCCATGCTTAACAAACTGAGGGCAATCAGTACATTTCCAAGCATCAGGGACAATACGAGTGAATACTTTTTCGCAATAGCAACGATTGGATATTGTACAATTAAAACTGTCAAAGCATTCAATGTGAGCATCATACTGAATAGCCTTGCCCCATCCTCAATACTAGGTGTAGCAGCAAAAAACTGAGGTAAGGTAGCACTGAAATGCGAATACCCAAACACACTGATGGTGACCCCGATCAATAGGAACATAAACAGTGTGTCCTTTCGTGTCACATTAAAAGCTTCACGGACACTAATCCTATTTGCTCCTGCTGCAGCTGTTTCTTCCACTTTGACACGTAAAAATTGAAAAATAAGCACAAGTCCGTATGCGAAATAAACCAAAGCCGCAATTAGAAATGGCGCTGTAGAAGAAGCGGAACCAAGGTACAGACCCAAAAGAGGACCAAATACGACACCTATGTTGATTGCGGTATAGCGCATATTGAAAACGAGTAAACGGTTCTTTTGATCGGTCACATCTGACAAAAGAGCTTTGGATGTTGGTTCGAACAAAGAACGGCATAATCCATTCAGTGCATTCATGACAAAGAATACCCAGATAGCATCCGCCAGGGCAAACCCTACAAATACCCCACACCAGCCAAATATACTGATGCTGATAATTTTCTTTCTGCCGAATCGATCAGAAAAGTATCCGCCGTAGAAGCTGGACAGAATGCCAACCAAGGAACTGATAGCGATAATCAGGCCGGTGAATCCTGCTGATGCCCCTTTCTCCTGCGTCAGATAGATTGCTAAAAAAGGAATACTCATACTTGTAGCCATCCTGCCGAACACCGTTCCGATAATAATTGTCCAGCTGTAAGGATGGAGTGTGCGTAAAACGTGCATGCTGTCTCAACTCCTCATAATCCAAATTATAGCAGATTACAAGGCTTCTGTTTTTGCATTCCCGGCCTGCTTGTAAATTAATCAAAAAAGAACCAGACTCACGTCTGATCCTTCATTTTTTCTTCTTTTTTCATTAAGTCACGAATTTCCGTAAGCAGCTCCTGTTCGACAGTCAGTTTTTCAACAACCTCTTCTGTCTGTGGCTGTTTGCGCTTCAATCTATTCATGACTTTGACGACCATAAATAGTGCTGCCGCTATCAAGAAGAAATTAAGTACAGTTTGAATGAATGCTCCATACTTCACTACAGCGCTGCCAACAGTGAACTGCAGCCCGCTAAAGTCATGCCCTCCGGTAATAATACCGATGAGTGGCATGATGATATCGTTGACAAGGGATGTTGTAATGGCACTGAATGCGGAGCCGATCACTACGGCTACAGCCAAATCCACAACGTTACCTCGCAACGCAAACTCTTTAAATTCCTTGAACATCGTATGTATACCTCCTTAAAGCTAGTACCATTCTTACGCATCTATTTCCCTTTTTCAAGTATAGCCATTACAAAAATAAACGAGACCCCCTGTGGAGTCTCGTCTATTTTATTATAATTCCTTCCACCAGTCATCGTGGATGGTGGCTGGCATCTGCCGTTTATGGGTTGTTTTGAAGTAACGATCCTCCAAAAGTTTAGCTGTTTTCTCTTCGATAATTTTCCCTTCGAGATAATCATCGATATCCTCATAAGAAAGTCCAAGTTCTGTTTCGTCGGCTTGTCCAGGATTCTCATCCAGCAAATCAGCTGTCGGCGCTTTTTCATACAGACGTTTTGGTGCTCCCAGTTCGATAAGAAGCTGTTTACCTTGACGCTTGTTCAGACCGCTCAATGGAAGAATGTCTGCTCCGCCATCGCCGTACTTCGTGTAGAAACCGGTAATAGCCTCAGCTGCATGATCTGTCCCGATGACCAGCAATCCTTCTTGACCACCGATTGCATATTGGGCGATCATGCGCATACGCGCCTTGATGTTTCCTTTGTGGTAATCAGCAAGCTCGTCGCCAGTAGCATCTTTATATGCTTTCGCCGCTTCTGAAACCGGGGATTTAATATTGTACACATAAGATTCAATCGGCTTAATGAAATCCAATGCAAGCTGAGCATCTTCTTCATCCGCTTGTTCACCATGCGGCAGACGGACAGCAGCAAAGGTCACATCCTTGCCTTCTTTCTTCAGCTCTTCAATCGCCACTTGTGCAAGGCGTCCTGCCAATGTAGAATCCTGCCCGCCGCTAATACCAAGAACGAATCCTTTAGCACCAGTTTTAAGCAAATAATCTTTCAGGAAGTCGATTCGGCTGCGGATCTCCTGTTTAGCATCTATTGTTGGTTTTACTTGCAGCTCTGAAATAATTCTGGATTGATTAGACATAATTTTGCCTCCTCGATAATGATTATATTTCTCTTTTCCCTCTCAAGCTGGAACGTAATCTATTTATGTATCATGCTCTCTTTTACTAGTATAAACCAATCACATCATAAAAGACGAAAAATAAAACCCGCGGAATCAGTTCTCCGCGGGTTTGTTGTTCAAATATGCTTCCATGTCCTCCATCGTCTTTTCCATACGCTGGACATCTATATCAAAATCAAGGTCTGTTGAACGAAAGAATGGATCGTTAAATGTGAAAAGCTCTGCAATGTAGTTTTCATAAGCTCGCATCGCAACCATCTCCTTTCCAATTCTTCTTTCGTCTATTCTAGCCTAAATCCCTTCTGAAAAAAACCCATCCAAAGGAACTTATTCAGAGGCCCAGCGTTTTAGAACATGCTGTTTTTGTCAATAACTTTTCTTATGTATTAAAAGGAGGCAAAGGAAATGGATTTATATGATTTTATGAAAGAAGGCAATCCCGGAAAGAAGCAATCCCGCCAGCCTGGCATTCAGCATGAGATGGATCCGCTCCCAATTGAAGAATTCGACCATTGGAAGGGCAGCGGGAAACTGCAGGGCAAAGTTATTCTTATTACAGGGGGCGACAGCGGCATCGGGCGTGCTGTAGCTATTGCTTATGCAAAAGAAGGAGCTGACGTAGCTATATCCTATCTGGATGAGCAGGAGGATGCAGAATATGCGAAGAAGCGGATCGAACAAGAAGGTGTCAAATGTGTTCTGTATCCTGGCGATATAAGCGACGCTACCTTTTGTGAAAACCTTATAAAACAAGTTATACAGGATTTTAATAAGCTTGATATCTTGGTCAACAATGCTGCACGCCAGGAAGTACAGAACGATTTGACGAATATCACGCCAGAGCAGCTAGAACGGACATTCCGGACAAATTTCTTTAGCTACTTTTACCTGACTCGTGCTGCTCTGCCGCATCTTGGAAAAGGGAACTGTATCATTAATACATCTTCCGTCACTCCGTATATCGGCAACCCTACTTTGATCGATTATACTTCCACAAAAGGAGCAATCGTTGCCTTCACTCGATCATTGGCAAAAGGATTGGCTAGCAAAGGAATACGAGTGAATGGAGTTGCACCTGGCCCGATTTGGACGCCGCTCATTCCGGCTACCTTACCGCAAGACGGAATAGAAAATTTCGGTACCCAGACTCCGCTCGGCAGACCTGGCCAGCCTGTCGATCTCATCGGCAGCTATGTTCTGCTCGCTTCCGATGAAGCTGCCTACATTACCGGACAATTCATCCATGTAAACGGCGGAGATTACATGTCATCTTAATAAAATAAGGAAGCCGCATATGCGGCTTCCTTATTCTTTGCTTTTCCATACTTGCGTTTTATCGTCCTCATCAAATTCAATGGTGACATCTGTAACGCCTCTATGCTCCAATATTTGAGCTTCCAGCCGATCTCTGATGTCATCAGCATCCGCCACTGTAATAGTCGGATCAATTTCCAGTGTAGCTTCCACGTGGAATGATTCCCCTTCTTTTACAACCGTCATTTCCTGGACGTCTCGCACATCCCTATCTGCAAATAAGATATTCCCGATTTTGTCAGCCATCTCTTCATCAGCTTCTCCGATGACACCAGCTGCATTATCAAGGAAAACACGTCCAACGACAAGAAACATCATTGCACCAATTATGATAGAAGCGATTCCTTCAGCCTGATAAAACGGTGTGTAAGCAGCAATTAAAATGGCAATGATGGCAACCAATCCGCCGCTAGTAGCAACTAGGTCTTCCATGAACACCAATTTTGTAGCTGGTTTCGCTCGTTTTACATACACGAAGCTCATTGGAATGACCGCCAGCCCTTTTGCACCTGATTCACTCTCATGGGCGATCTCACGCATCGCTTTAAGCAATACGAATCCCTCAAGAATACAGCCTAGTGCTAGCACTGTGATACTTATCCATAATCCCTCTGATTCTGATGGATGCGCCAGATGTGCAATTCCTTCACGAATGGTTTCGTAAGCAAGGATACCCACGATTAATACTGCGCCGAGCAGCACCAAGTTGACAGCCCGGCCGAATCCTCCCGGGAACCGCTCTGTAGGGGCTTTTTTACTGAGTGCTGAGCCAACATAGACGAACAGCTGGTTAGCGGCATCCCCAAAACTATGCATCGTTTCTGCAAACATAGCCACATTCCCTGTCAATAAGAAAGCTCCTCCTTTGACAAGTGCAATGACCAAATTGACCACCGCAGCCAATGCGGCTGATTTACTTCCTTGACGTAACAGGCTTACATATTCCTTCATGCTGTCTCTTCCTTCTTTGTGATTTTATATGTAGCAGTTTATGGTAACAATATTTTTAGCATAGCATACATTGAATGCAACGCGCCCCCTTATGCTCAAGGCGCAAGAAGACAGGATGTTTTAGTTTGAGTAGAAACGGTTATTCCATATACATGAAATCCGTATTTTTTTCACTTGCAGTCTTTCGCTCAACGTGTTAATATCTTGAACAATATACTTTTACAGAGAAAGGAGATAAAAAAATGAGAAAAGTAACATTAGAACAGATTTATACACATCCAATTGCACAGAAATATCTCGGACGTTCCGGGCAAGCGCATGCTATTTCGGTTGCGGAGCACGCACTAATCATCAGTGAGAAAAAGCAGGTCGATCCAGACACAGCCGTAAAAGCTGCATTGCTGCATGATATTGGTCATTATGAATGGTATAGCGATGGCAAGTGGGATTATGATTTGTATAAACAAAATGATATCCATGCTATCAAGGGTGCTGCCCGAGCACATAAACTCTTGATTCGCTTAGGTGAAGATCCGCAGGCTGCCAAAGCAATCTCCTTGGCAATCCTTCTGCACACAGACTCTTACCTGCCCGAACACAATCTGAAGCTTGACCCATTGCAGCAAGTAGTAGCGGAAGCAGATACAGCTGATGAAGAGACAGGCGGTGCACATCATTACAAGACCATCTCTCAGCAAGAAGCACTAAAACGCATACGGAAATTGGACGCAAGCATCGAGAAGCGCATGATAAGACAAGTCCAGACAAGCTGATCATGTCCGCTTCCTCCCCCCTTCCTTAAATCTCCTATCTTTCCTTTCAAAACTTCGTTTCAAAACGTGCAATCTAGTTCCTATTCCGCTATGCTAGAATTACAATATACGAGATTTCAAAAGGAGAATAGCGAATTTGCACTGGAAAAGGATTATAGTAACTACTTTGCTTATGACAGTTGCAGCGTTAATCCTATTCGGCTTTTTGCATATAGAGCAGCTTCCACCAAATCAATCCACTCCCACTGATTCCATGAATGCAGACGACATTACCGGCCTCCATCCTACAGTAGAAAAGAATATGAACGAACTAATAGAAAAAACTTCTGATATCGGTATCTCCATTATCATTACGGATGACTATCGATCCAAGGAAGAACAAGACAAGCTATACGCCCAAGGGCGAACAACTGAGGGACAAATCGTCACTCAAGTCCAAGGCGGAGAATCTATGCATAATTATGGACTCGCCATTGACTTCGCCTTGGAACCGGAACCTGGCAATGTAATCTGGGATATGGAATACGACGGAAACAAGAACGGGGAATCTGACTGGATGGAAGTAGTCGATATCGCCAAAGAACTCGGCTTCGAATGGGGCGGAGATTGGCCAGGATTCAAGGATTATCCGCATCTGGAAATGCATATTGATTAATGAGAAAAAGCGCCACGTCAGGTGCTTTTTTTAGTTTCTGAAAATCTTGTTCATCATAAAAGGAAAGTATTGTAAAATGAGATGATATTAATGTAAAATATTATTATATAATTCAGAATATATAGTCTGTGTTAGTAATACAAAATAAATAACGTCCACAATCCTTTTCCCCATCTCGCTTCAAAACCCTCTTAGTCAGTTCACTTTGATGAAACCTATAAAATTACTTTAGAAAGAGTGATGATGTGAAAAAAACACTTGCCGTCTGTCTTACAATTGTCTCAGAGTTCCTGCTGATTTGGTTAATCGCGATTATTTTTTCTATTAATATGATGGAGATTCTTACTTTGGGAGGAATATTAGTATTTGCTGTCATATGGTTATTTTCATTAGCTGTTAGAAACTCCAACAATCAGTCCCATGCCCACAATAAAGGCTTTCTCGGATTTAAGACAGGAGACATACAACTTTTTCGTTTTCAAGTATCCCCTGTCATAATGGGCGTTCTTCTATTTGTTCTGATAAGCATAATCTTAACAGCTATATATTACGCTTCATATTTTTAATAAAGATACAAAAAAGCGCCCTCATGGGCGCTTTTTCAGTTAGCAATGACAAGATAGGTGCTAAAACTAATGATATAGATAGCAAAACAAAAAACAGCTACGCGCATATAATTACTTGTAAGATCAAACAACACCTTCAAGCCATTGGACAAAATTGCTGCTATTGTTAGCAAAAACGTAATACCAAGCATCAGCATAGCACCGAAAAAGATAATCTGCTCCATCTGGACTCTCTCCTTCTTTTATCCCTATTACGTCTTATAATAGAAGGAAAGCAGCACAAGCTCCTGTTGTTCCGCTAACATTAATTGCCTGGAAGTGACGATTTTGTCACCTTTTACAGTTCTAACTGAGAAGGGTACAACGTCATACCGCCATCGACGAAAAGTGTAGTACCTGTGACGTAGCTTGCTTCCTTAGATGCAAGCCATGCAGCAGCTGCTGCAATCTCTTCTGGCTTACCGAAGGATTGCATCGGTATCTTCTTCATCTGCTTTGCTTCGTTTTCCGGTTTGGTATCTTCGTTCCGCTCCGTATCAATTGTTCCTGGTGCAATGGCGTTTACTCTGATTCCATTAGCTGCATACTCGAGTGCCATTGTTTCAGTTAATAACTTAATACCGCCCTTCGATGCAGCATAATGACTGTCAGAAGGTTTCGGAATTTGCTGGTGTACACTAGACATATTGATGATGCTGCCTTTTATATTATTCTCCAGCATATGACGCAAAGCCACTTGGCCGCCGAGGAAAGTTCCGGTCAAATTAACATCAATCACACTTCTCCACGTTTCCTCTTTCATTTCGTGGAATGGCTCCGGTTTACCGAATCCAGAGTTATTTACCATCACATCCAACCCACCGAATTCGCTAAGAGCTGCATTTAGCAGTTTCTGAACCTCTTCTTTCTTGGAAACATCTGCTTGAATGACAATTGCTTTCCCGCCAGCTTGGCGGATATTCTCGGCCGCTTGATTAGCTCCATTCTCGTCCCCATGATAATTAACGATAACATTCATGCCCTCTTGTCCGAATCGTTCTGCAACTGCACGACCTATTCCTTTGGAAGAACCAGTGACGATAGCTGTCTTTCCTCTTAAATCATCATACATGTCGATTTCCCCTCTCCCGATTTATGTTCTTCTCTGCTTTTCCCCCAATCACTTCACAAGAAACTTTTCTACAAAATAGGACTTTTTCTAGTGAATCTCTTCACTTTCTGGTACTTCTTACCGATATAAAGGAAAAACATGTGCAGAGGAGCTCGTTTTATGAATTCTACGTTACAGGCAGTAGTCAATATTGCCCCTATTATAAAAGATACTCTTGGACCGACAGCAGCGATGGGTGTGCTAGACACTGAGAAATTCGTTTACTTCGCCCCTTCCACGCTCTTATCACTAGGCATTGAAGTTGGAAGAACAAGACTGGATGAACACGAAGTTTATCAGCGCGCAATTAAAGGAGAGCATATTGTATTCGCTATCACAGAAGATTATGAAGCCCTCGGTGCACCAGTGGTAACCTCCATAACTCCAATTCGCGATATGGATACAAATGATATTGTCGGTCTATTATCATTATCACGCACATTGGAGCATCAAGAAAAGCTTGATGCAGAGCTTAACAAATTAAATGAAGTGATAGATGCATTACAAGGCAAAGTTCAGCATGTTGCCGCACAAGCCGAGGAGCTATCTGCAACAAGCAGTGATATTAACGAACAGGCAAATAGTGCAAACCAGAATTCTCGACAGATAGGTGAAGTCGTTCAGTTAATAGAACAAATTTCTACGCAAACGAACTTACTTGGCTTGAATGCCGCTATCGAAGCAGCCCGTTCCGGTGATGCGGGTAAAGGATTTGGCGTTGTAGCAGATGAAATTCGTAAACTCTCCGATAATACTAAGCAAGCCGTTCAAACAATTGGTAAGTCCTTGACAGAAATACGTTCCAGTATTGAAAACCTAACACTTAGCATCAATGAGGTTTCCACTTCCTCTGAAGAGCAGTCTGTCGTCATGGTCGAATTCATGGATGACATCCAAGCTTTAGATGAAAAAAGTAAACAGATAATTGATACCATGAAGAAAGTTACGAATCAAGATTAAGGAGGTAATCTAAATCATGCACCCTACATTACAAGCTATGGTTCTCTTAGCACCAGAAATAAAGAAAAACATTGGTGAAAACAACGTTGTTGTAGTTACAGACAAAGAAAATTTTGTTTTCTTCTCACCTTCCAAAGATTTGGATATGGGTATTAAAGTTGGTGAATTTGCGTTCACAGAAGACAATGAATTATTGCATCAAGCCCTTGCAGGTGAAAGAGTACAAGTACATATTCCAAAGGAACGCTACGGTATCGGTATGCAAAACACCGCAAATCCAATTCGCGATGAAAATGGTGAAGTGGTTGGTGTATTTCAGATCACGAAGACCCTGAAAGACGAAGAGATTTTAGACGAAGAGCTGGATGAATTACGCGCAGTTGTAAACAGCCTGCAAGGAAAAGTACAGCAAGTAGCTGCACAAGCAGAGGAACTTTCCGCCACAAGCACAGATATTAACAGTCAAGCAGCTCATGCGAATGCCAACTCTCAGGAAATAAGTAAGGTTGTTCAACTGATAGAGGATATCTCGACACAGACGAACCTTCTTGGTTTGAATGCCGCTATTGAAGCCGCCCGTTCCGGTGAAGCTGGCAGAGGATTTGGGGTCGTAGCTGATGAAATCCGCAAACTTTCCATAGGTACAAAAGAGGCCGTCGGTACAATCGGCCATTCCCTTCAGGAAATCCGTTCGAATATGGAGAATTTGACACTAAGCATTGGCGAGGTTTCCACTGCCTCAGAAGAGCAATCTCGTGTAATGGTGGAGTTCATGGAAGATATTCAGAATCTCGATAGCCAAAGCAACGATATTGGGCAATATATTAAAGAAATTACGTATTAAAAAAACGCCTCCTATAGGGAGGCGTTTTCTTTAGATAGATTGTTTGTTGTTTGGAGTAGGCGGTGTTGTTTTAGTAGTAGGTGTTGTTGTTGTCTTGTTGACAGGCTGATTCTTCTGTTCATTAGAACCGCTATTAGCTTCATTTTTCGACTTTGTCATCGGATTACTTGGTGCACTTTCAGGTTTTGTTTCCATTAGTTTATTAGAAGCTTCTTTCGCTTTACTGCCTGCATTTTTCAAATCATCTTTCGCTTCTTTTACTGTGCCAAGGGCAGATTTAGAATCTTCTTGGACATCGTTCACTGAAGACATGATCTCGTTTTGAGCCTTGTCATAAACATTCTTAACGTCGTTAGCTGCATCCTTTGCAAGCTCAGTTGCGTCCTGTACTTTGGACATGACCTGCTCCTTCGTGCCCTGCGGATCCTGTTTTGCTTCTTTTACAAAGCTGACAACTGTATCCTTAGCTACCCCGACATTTTGGAATACTTTTTGACGTGTCTGCTTGTTAAGTAAAACGATTGCCGCGCCGGTAACTGCTCCAGCGACTGCGCCAGTTAATAGTTTAGAACCTGCTTTTGCTTGTTCTTTCACTTCGTGCTTGTCTACTGTTTGTGCTTGTACCATTATGAACACTCCTTAGCTTTTTTGTTTACCGTATTGGTGTATAAATACCCCGTACCAATGAAAGTAAACAAAAAACTTTAATTACAATGGCAGCACTTTTCTCTGTTTCTGAACGAAGTAAACCATTTCCTTGAAACCGATATCCTTTAAGCGGTCTTTCACTTTGTCGAAGTCCTCACCGATTCGGGATGGTATATGAGCATCAGAACCAAAGGAGATATCTACTCCATAATGCAACGCTCTTTCCAAAATTAAATCAGAAGGATACCATCCGCCAACTGCCTTTGTACCGCCGGATGTGTTCACTTCGATGCTAACACCAGCTTCTCCAATCACTTTCAAAGTCTGTTCGATCGCATGATCAGCAGGAATATCAGAGAAAGCAGGATAAAAACCTTTCATTGCATCGATGTGGCCAAGCACTTGAAAAATTCCGCTCCTAGCCGATTGCTGAATCATATCGTAATAGGATTCTTTCACTCGGATATGTTCTGCTTCTGATAAGCCATCCCATCTGCCTTGTTTGAAGATATTCACGTCATCAACATAATGAACAGAACCGATAATATAATCGAATGGGTACTTTTTGTAGTAGTCCGCATATAAAGCAGCATGCTGCGGGAAGAAATCACTTTCTACACCTAAGAGGACATGAATCTGGTTCTTATATTTCTCCTTCAGATGAAGCACTTCCTGAACATACGCTTCAAATCCACTGATTGGCATAGCAATACCAGGATAAAGCTGGTCTTCCTCGCTGTAGAAATAAGGGGAATGATCCGCTATCCCGATATATTGCAATCCTTTTTCAATCGCTGCTTTAATATAATCCTCAATCTGTCCCTCAGCATGTCCACATCGGTAATGATGTGTGTGCAAATCGAATGTCATACACCTGCTCCTTCGGCTACTGCAGTATTTTCTTCTAAGAATTCTTTAATCAGCATGTTGACGATTTCTGGCTGCTCATGGTGCACCCAATGAGTCGCATCGTCAACATAAACCATATCGTAATCTGTGCAGTATTTGACTGATTCCTGAGCCAGTTTCTTTAAAAGGAATTGGTCCTTGATTCCCCAGATAATCTTGGTAGGTACATGAACCATGACAGAATTCTTCTTACCATACATACTGATGTTGTCCTTTTCTGTCAAAGCTCGGTACCAGTTCAGCATACCTGTCAGCGCACCTGGCTTGGACCATGCTTCTTTGTAATTATCTACATCCATTTGAGAAAACGTTCCTTCTTGGCTGAACTTTGTCAGCGCCATCGCGAGACCATAATAGTCATTCGCTGCCAATGATTTTTCCGGTACATCCTGCATCTGGAAAAAGGCCATATAAGAGCTCTTGAACCACTGCAGCGGATTGGTTGCGAGTATTTTAGGCATAGCTGCCGGATGCGGCATGTTAATAGCAATGAATTTTTCTACAAATTCCGGCCGCGTAACTGCAAGGTGCCATCCAACTGCTCCGCCCCAGTCGTGACCAATGATTATCGCCTTCTCTCTCTGAAAAAGACGGATCACTGCTACTACATCGTCACGGAGCTCATCCAGTACATAATTAGTAGTACCTTCGGGCTTATCAGTCAAATTATAGCCTCGTTGATCAAGGGCAAGAACACGGAAACCTTGCTCCGCAAGCGGAACGATTTGCTCCTTCCAACCATACCAAAATTCTGGGAACCCATGCAGAAGAATCACCAATTTACCATCGTTCGGCCCAGCTGCAGCCATATGCATATTCATTCCATTCGCTTTTACCGTCAAATGCTCGACTCTCATCAGAATCCTCCTCGACTAAATTAATTGCGATTCAACCCATAATGCGCCAATGCCTGCTGCAAGGAATTATAGAAAAGAATATCCTCTACCTGTCTATCTCCCCCTAAAGTCTGCGCCAAATCGGGACGCACACCGGAAATTGCACAGTTAATTCCGAGCATTTGCAGTATCTGCACCATCTGTCTGAGCTTTTCCCTTACAAGTGCTTCGGTAAAACTCGCTCCTGACATATCGATAAAAAGTGTTTCAATTCCTTTTTCCTTGCATGCTTGCGGCATATGTTCTACGATCAGATCTGCCCTTCGCTCACTTATTTCGCCAACCAGCGGAAATACACCGATGCCTTTCATAATCGGAATAACAGGTGAACTAGTCTTATGAATTACTTCGCGCTGGCTCCTGATTTTCCTTTCTGTCAGCTCATAATAAAACTTCGTAAAATTATTAATAACTTCATCCAAAGCACGGTGGAGGTTCTTCGACCAGCCAATGACCATAGCTGGTGTAATATCCTCTTTATGTTTTTCCGTAAATGATTCAATGAATTCCCAAATGACCGTTCCTGATTTTCCGACTGCCTGCAGCACTTCATGGATTGGTGTATTAGTCTTCACTCGGCTATTTGCTACTTTCTCCACCCATGTTTTGAGATTCTGACTGTATTGCTCTTCATCCTCCAAAATCGCACTGGCAACTGTGACAATTGTCATTCGGTGTTGTTTTCTTAATTTCGCACGCATTTCTTTTCCAGCATCATCTGCATAGATCGAATTTTTATAGTCATATAATAGACCGGCCCATCGATCTGTTATATGAGGAGCGTTTTCCATGATGTAGTTGTATAATGCTTCGTTCATCCTTGGCATGCGATTCACCTTCATCTTTGTGATTTGCTTTTATTATAGCCGAACCGCCAAAGCGCTTCTATCTTGAGCATGTAAAAAAGAGCCTGCCGAAGCAGACTCCTACTAAACTCCCAATGGTACAATATTTCCCTCGTTTACTCTGATATAGCCGTGATCTGTCAATTTTAAAGCAGGGCTTACAGGCAGTGAGAGGGTACTGATAGACATGAGAACATTATAATGTTTGTAACCGAGTGATTTAATAGACTTCGTCAAATGAGAGACTTGTGCTGCCACTTCTTTCAATGGTGCTTCCGATAGAATACCCCCAACAGGCAGTTGCACCATAGATAGTATTTGGCCGTCTTTCACACAGCAGATACCGCCTTGATTGCGAATTACTTCATTCGCAGCAAGCACCATATCCTCTACATCACGACCGATAACAAGCAAATTATGATTATCATGTGAATAAGTAGTGGCAATTGCTCCTTCTTTGAGCATATCACCTGTTAATAGACCGAATGCGCGATTTCCGTTCTTCCCATATCTTTCTGCTGTCATGACAAGCGCAAGCCCTTCTTCCTGCCATTGCACTTGCCCAGCCTCTATAGCCAAACGAACATGCCGTTCTGTCGTGAATGTCGAACCGTCCTTTATTTCCATAACACGGTACAAAGCTTCGCTTGCTTCTTTTTCATTCAATAGAAGGAAATCGTCAGACTTCAGCTCTTCCAACTTGATGCTCTCATAATAGGACGAAGGGAATTGCCGCTCAAGTACAATTTGCTCCTTCACAGCATCCTTCTCATACACTTGTTGGCCTTTCTTGAAGACTTCTTGAATAGAGAAAGCATGCAAATTATCGAGCAAGATGAAATCAGCTATTTTTCCAGGAGCGATTAGGCCTCTATCCTTCATTTGCATTCGTTTTGCTGGTGCAGCAGTTGCAGCATATATTGCCTGCTCTGGTTTCATCCCCATATGTATCGCCTTTTGCACAAGCTGGTTCAGATGTCCTTCTTCCAGCAACTTATCTGCCATCACATCATCGGTTACAAAGCAGAAATGTTCACTAACATCGTTTTCTATCACGTAGTTTATGATTTCCTGCGTCATAGATTTCTCCTGCAATTCTACAAACATACCTGCATTGATGCGCTGTTCCATCCCTTCAACCGTCTGGTGGGTATGATCAGAATCAACACCGGCATATACCATCCGCTGCAGCTCAAGATCCAAAAGCTTCGGTACGTGACCCTCTACGATCAAGTGTGGATATGCTTGTCTTACATGCGCCAAAATGCGGTTCGTCTTACTGTCAGGAGCCGAAATAACATCATAATAATTCATGATCTCACCAAGGCATTGGATATTACCCGACAGCATTAACTCATCGATATCCTGGATATCAATCTCTCCGCCTGTTGTCTCCATTGATGTTGCTGGCACGGAGCTTGGAATGCCATAAAACATGTCCACTGCGCAATCCGCACTTGCATCCATCATGCTTTTCACACCATCCACCCCGAAAACATTTGCCATCTCATGCGGTTCCGGGACGATTGTCGTCACGCCATTTTGAATAATGCCATAAGAGAAGGAAGATGGCGTAATCATTGTACTTTCAATGTGAAGATGGATATCAATCAAACCTGGTACCATGTACCGGCTTGTTCCATCTATTACACTTTTCGGCTCCAATTTATCGGTATCTTTCTTACCGATATAGAGGAATTTCCCATCCAGCACAGCGACATCGGCATCGATGAATTTCTTTCGATAGCTGTTAAATACCCGCACATCACGGATCAGTAAATCAACAAGCATTGTTCAACCTCCTAATCGACGAGCACGATTTGTTTCTTTGGAATCTCGAGCACGATATCCTGCCCGTTTGCAAGTGGTGCTGCTGCAGCGTCATCATTTACGGTGAACCGCCCGATACTCGTTTGGACTTCATATTGGTAGCTGCGGCCAAGATAAGTACTGATCAGCACTTTCCCTTGAACAGCATTTTCCACTGTCATTGGCGCTGCATCCAATGCATACAGACGCAGATCATCGGGTCTGATTGCTCCTACCAAACCAGCTGTATTGTCCTGCTGCTGAACATATAGAGTTATTCCTTGAACAGTTGCAGCAATTCCATCTGATTCCTGACGGCGGCTGTCGAATTGGATAAAGTTCTTGAATCCGATAAAGTCCGCGACAAATTTCGTCTTCGGTTGTCTGTAGATAGTGGCCGGATCACTGAGCTGTTCGATAATGCCTTTATTCATGATCGCTACCTTATCTGAAATCGAAAAGCACTCTTCCTGGTCATGCGAGACATATACCGTCGTAATGCCAAGTTCCTGCTGTATCCTTCTAATCTCCACACGCATATTTACACGCAGATTAGCATCCAAGTTGCTTAAAGGTTCATCAAACAAAAGGAGATCTGGTTCAATGACTAACGCTCTGGCAATTGCCACACGCTGCTTTTGTCCACCTGATAATGCAGCTGGGAAGCGTTCCTCAAATCCTTTCAAACTGACGATATCAAGCACCCTAAGTACTCGGTCCTTGATTGATGCTTTCGATACTTTCCGTTGACGCAAGCCGAACGCGACATTATCGAAGACCGTCATATGCGGGAACAAAGCGTAATTTTGAAAAACAAAGCCGAAATTACGTTTGTTTACCGGAACTTTCGTATAGTCCTTCTCCCGAAACAAGAATTTGCCTTGCTTTGATTGCAGGAATCCTGCAATCAGCCGAAGCGTTGTCGTCTTTCCGCAACCACTTGGACCAAGAAGGGAAACGAGTTCCCCCTCTCCGATAGACAAATTGAAGTCCTGAAGAATAGCTTGCTTCTGATAAGCAACAGTGACGTCCTGCAGCGTAAACAAAGACATGATAAAGCCTCCTAATTACCGTTTCGTGAAATAAGATAAACCAAGCAACCGCTCGACAAAGAACATGAATAAAGCTGTGATGATCATCAATACGACAGATAGCGCCGCGATTGTTGGATCGAAGTAATTCTGCACATACGTAAGCATTTCAATTGGCAGTGTGCTTACGCCCGGTCCTGTCATGAAGACCGAAATGTCCACATTATTGAATGATTCCAGAAATGCGATCAGAACGCCGGCAATGATACCGGATTTGATATTAGGCAAAACCACTTTGAAGAAAGTACCGATTCTGCTCGCACCTAAACTGACTGCCGCCTCTTCAATGGAAAAATCGAAGTTAGCAAGACTTGAGGAGACGACACGGATAATGAATGGCAGCATAATGACAGTATGCCCGATAAACAGACCTGCATAGATCGGCAGTTGATAGTATGTGATGAAAAAGCGCAGGAACGTGAAACCTAGCACGATTCCAGGAATGATGATTGGAGATACGAATATACCTTCCAGAAGCGCCTTTCCTTTAAAATCAAATCGGTTCAAGGCATACGCTGCTGGTATTCCGATTAACAGCGCAAGCAGGTTGCCCGCCAGAGAGAGATAGATGGAAACCTTGAACGTTTCCAGGAACCCACTCACTTCGAATATATTTTTGTACCAATCGAGAGAGAAGGATTCTGGCGGGAACTTAAGTACTGTTCCCTGTTCGAAAGAGGTGACAGAAATAATCAACAATGGCCCCAGTAAGAAAACGAACACCAGAAACGTGAAGATACCAAGTCCTATATGTTTTTCCCGCATAGTCTACCTCCTCGGATTCAATTTATTTGCCAGTAAGTTCATGCAGGTAATGACAATGAGCGTCACAACAATCATGATGGCAGCTAGAATACTGGCCATATGCCAGTCATTTAATGTATTTGCATTTTGATAGAGCAGCGTCGAAAGAACCCGCTGCTGACCTCCCAGTAATGCAGGTGTCGTATAAGCGGTAAAACTACCTACGAACACCAGAATTCCTCCAATTACTAAGCCAGGTACACAAAGCGGAAGAACAACTTTGGCAAACACTCCTATGCGGCTTGCGCCCAGGCTCGCTGCCGCAGTCAGCAAATCTGATTCTATACTCTCCATGACACCAACTAGTGTAATGATAGTCAATGGAAGGAAGAGATGGACAAGTCCGATGATAACGGCAGTTGGTGTATACAAAATTTCCAATGGTTCTTGTATGATACCAATTCCCATCAAGGCTTCATTGACCAGCCCGTTGCGCCCAATGATGACCATCCAGCTGAAAGAACGAACAACAGGACTCGTCAGCAGCGGGAATATTGTCAAAATTAACAGCACTGCTTTCATTTTTGCGGACATTCTGGCAATAAAATATGCAGCAGGGAAACCGAGCACCATACAAATAATAGTGGTAAGAATGCTGACCCGCAGCGTTGTCCAAAGAATTTCTAAAAAGTATGAATCCCGGAAGAGACTGGCGTAATTGCTTGTATCAGCTGCTGCTTCATTTGGGAAAAAGGTCGAGATGATTGTCATGCCGATTGGGACGAGCATGAAGATTGTTAGAAATAGAACCCCTGGCAAGATCAGGAGATACTTATAATAATTTCGCATAATGATTAACTCCCGTTCTTTTGTCTAAGCGTTTAACAGCTTGAGAAAGAGATCGAAGAAACGAGCTTCATCGAGCTCCAGACAAACATGCATATTCGCAGGATGTCCTAGACGGTTCTGGAAATCGCAGACTGTCTGACCATCACAGTAGGTACTCTTCGTCTCCATTGTGACGTGCAGCCATTCTGTTTTTACCAGCTCGGAATCGATTGCAAGTGCAACCGCTAACGGATCATGCATCGCACAGGCCCATACACCATTCCGCTCATAATAGCTATTGCGGTATGTCGCCGTGCTTGTCCGAACGTAATCCTGTAATACTGGGTACTGTATTTGGTCAATATGTTCATCCTTCAGCAAAGCGCTTCTCGTAACGTCCAAACCAACTTGTGTTAAGGACTGGAACCCTGCCTCGAAGACAATCGATGCAGCTTCCGGGTCAGCGAACATGTTATACTCTGCCACTGGCGTTACATTGCCGACTCCTTTCACGACACCGCCCATAAAGATAACTTCTTTGACTGCCGATACAAGCTCAGGATACTGCTGCACTGCCTCAGCCAGATTTGTCAGTGGACCTGTCATGATCAATGTAATGTTACCTGGATCAGCCATAACTTGATTTCGTATAAAGTCCACCGCAGGTTGTTCTTCCACCTCACGGGTCGTAGCAACACCCTTTAGCGCTCCTCCGATTCCATCCTCGCCGTGCACACGATGTTCGAAATGAGGCTTCCGGGTCAGCGGTTTGGCAGCCCCTGCGAATATAGGTGTCTTTTGATCATCAAGTAAATCAAGTATTTTAGCTGTGTTAGTAGTGGCTGTTTCTAAGGAGACATTACCGCTGACTGTCGTGATACCGACAACGTCTAATGCCTCGCTTTTCACAGCGAGCATGATACCAATTGCATCATCAATACCAGTATCTACATCCAATATAACTTTCTTCATCATGCTCCCCCTTACTTGGTCACTTCTTTATTCCAGCGATCGATCCACTGCTTTGAGTTCTCGACTAAGAAATCAGCTGGCAGGACATTAAGTTTCTCGATAACATCTTCACCGTACGTAACACCTTCCTGCTCTTCATCGGAAAGTACCACTTCTGTATTAACCGGAGAATCTACCTTTGCTTTTGCTGTTTTTTCTTGTACTTCTGTACTCAACTGATAATTGATGAATTCTTCAGCCAATTCTTTTTGGTCGCTGTCCTTCACTACGTTAACTGTATTCATGACAGCATATCCGCCTTCTTCAGGTGTTACAAATTCCGCTTCAGGTACTGCTTCCTTCAATGAGCTGAAGTACATTTCCATAATCGGTCCGCCAGCAATCTCGCCTTGTCCGAACATATTGACAAATTCAGACGTCTGATTGTATTCATTGACGATATTAGGCTTCAGCGCATCGAGCTGTTTGAATGCTGCATCTTCATTGAATGAATCGTTACCGCTCACTTTAGAAGCTGCATCAAGGAACATCGGTCCTGTTGTAGTCGTAATACCAGGAATTGCTACATTACTTTCCCACTCTGCATTCCACAGATCCTTCCATGATGTAACAGATCCTTTCACCATTTCAGGATTATAGGCAATTCCGAACTGCCCGATTGTGTATGCCGGTCCATATCCTTCACCGTTAGGAGTCTTGGCTGCATCATAGATCTTATCCAAGTTTGTCAGCTTGGAAGAATCCAGCTCTTCGAACAAACCATCATCCACACCTTGCTGCGCGTAATAATCAGATAGGTAGACTAGATCTACGTCTGAGTTGCCTTGTCGTATTTTGTTCAATCGTTCCGCGTTATTTCCTGTTTCTACCACAATGTCAACATTGTGTTCCTCTTCAAATGGCGCATACACATCTTCATTGAAGAAATCTTCCGAGAAACCCCACGTAGAGATGACAAGCTTTTCTTTCCCAGCTCCAGCACTATTACTGCCACAAGCAGATAACGTAAGTGCAGAAGCGATTGCAGCTGAACCTAAAAGCATTTTAATACGACCATTCATGTGAAAAACCCCCATATAATAAGTGATTTATAAAAGCAAAAAAAGAAGACAATCTTAATAGAATGCGAGCATTCTACTAGATCATCTTCTCTTCGATCAACAAAGGTCAGACCAATCAAGCTTTTCTATGGCGTTAACCGTAAACCAGATGAATCCGGTGTTGGCTTAACTGCCTAAGACAATATTGGTGAAAGCACGTTGAGAGGCTGCGTCATAATCTCGTAGTATTGACTCAATGTGCCATTCCGTTTCGGTATTAAGTTTTTCTGCCAAGCGTTTTTTGTACAGCATTGATAACCGGAAGTCGACCTCCTGCTTCAAGCTAGGAGCCTCGCCTTCCAAAGCTGCAGATCGCGGAGAACGCCGATGCTTGGCTTGGATGGTGATGATGTTCTGATCGATAGATACCTTCAGTAATGTCGTTCCGACACCGAACAATTCCTTCGACACATCATTGTACATATGTGACAGCATCTTCTTGATTTCATTGCTATTCTCTAGCATGCCAACAACCACCTGTCATGTATGTGGTAAGGTCATTATACATACTTTAATAACTCAAATCAATATATTGTTCGGATTTAAATGTTTTTTTCTGTTTTGCATTAAGTTATTGTTCACTAAAAAAAGAGAGACAGGTTTTATTATGTCTCTCTTACCATTATCATATCGCGGTATTCCCACTCTGCTTTTATTAGTTGCTTTGCCCTATACAATCGGGTTTTAACTGTTGATTTGGTCAAAGATAGGGTTGCAGCAATTTCACTTTCCTTCATATCTTTCACATAACGCAGCGCCAGCACTTCCTGGAGTCTTGGCTTCAGCTTTCGAATATCCTGCTCCAGTTCCCGCTTCGTCTCCCGGAGCTCGACTTCTTCAATCACGATATGCTCGAGATAATGCTGCTCCAGTTCCCAGCTCGCCAACTCGATACTAATGAACTTGCGTTTACCTTCTTTACGAAGCATATCAATAGCCGTACGAGAAGCAATCGTTGCCAGCCATGCCCCCGCCTTCGAGACATCCTCCAGCTTGTCCAAATTCCGATAAGCCTTAATAAACGTTTCCTGCGCCGCATCCTCTGCCAACTGCGGATCACGCAGCACCTTCTGAGCCGCGTGATAAACCCGCTGATGGTAGAGCGAATAGATATGCTGAAACACCGACTCTGTCACATATACACACTCGCTTGCCACGCTTTATTCCTCCAGTTGATTTTTGATTGATTCGGGGAGGTCTTCGTATTCGATAGACATCTCTTCCCCCGTACTCCGTCCTCTATTAAGGTTAAATGTTACAAAATAGGAATCCTCTTCTTCACTGTAGTAAGTAACGTGATTAAGTATTTGCTTGATTTCTTCTGGATCCTCTACCGTTACCGTATTGTTCCGTTCAAAATTCTCTAAATCAATGCGAGATATATCTTCGGAATATACTTTTAAATCATCATATAGCCCCGCATCCTGTAATACTTGAATTGTATTCTTATCACTGTCATCGAAGGATGCATAATAGTAACCTTGATCTTTATTTGTCAGGAGATCTAGTGAATAAGTTAGTAATTCTTCTGAATCCGCCTGTGGATCTTCGAGCTCGATGTCTTTTTTGATGGCTTCAATGAGCGCATTAATCAATTCTGGATCGGAAATCCTAGCACTGCTTTGCTTAATATCATTTGATTGCACATCCACAGCATAGATCTCATTCGGAGCAATATTGAAGACAGCGTTATTTGCATACTTATACGCATTTGATCCCTCGATTTCATATTGCAGACTTTTCAGTTCTGGATTATCGTCTAAAGAATACGTATATGATCTAGCTACTTTCTTTCCGTTTTTCAGTTCATAAACGATAAACGTAGAACGCAGTTCACCTTCATAATAATTATCGGCTCTCGGAGCCTCTATTGCTTGCTCATGTAAATCTCGAACCAATTCAACATCTTGCTTATCTGTGAAAAATAGCGGTTTAATACCTGCTTCCAAATATTCCGGAGCCTCTGTATAAGTATAGGAATCTCCAAAATAGACTTTTACAATGTTTTCAGGAGAAGGTATCTTATTCTCATAATTCTCTTTTACTAGATTCACAGCAATTAGAACAACAGCTAAGGACACTGCGAATACTAGATAAGATTTGTAGTTACTATATATTCTCCATGTTTTATTCAATATCGCTTCAGCTACAATAAACCCGAGGAGTGATCCTGCAACATAGCCGAATATAACCCATGCAAACGAAGACGAAATAGCATGAAAGTAGTATCCACCTACCATCATAAAGCAGAAGGTTACGCCGTACCGGAAAACAGGTCGCATGAAAGGATACACAATTGCTTGGGAAGTAGCTTCCATTCGCCGGTTAGCATATAACCAGAATGCAGCAAGATATAATAAAATGCCTGCTGCTGCATATAGTGACATTACAATCCAAGACAATTCTGGATCAGGTGTAAAGTTGATCAAGAAATACGAGATCGGTGAAAATTTAAAAATGGCCATATCTGCATAATATTCCATTGGGTAACCAACGAATAGAATACTCATATTGGCAATTAGCAGAAGCACAAGACCCGCCGGAAGTAAGACTAAGATATAAGTTAGTACAAAGTGCATGGAAAACATTCCAGTTACCATTCCAGTGAAAAATGTAGCTAATAGCATAAAAATATTAAGAAACAGCATTATACCTAGCCAAGAAAACACATGCATAATATTAAAATAATCACCTATACCAGAGAAAGCTTGTAAACCAAGCAGAATCAATGCATTTAACATAATTGGAATAAATAACAACACCATTCCAACAACTAAATGATGATGATATAATGACGACCTCTTAACAGGCATACTGTGAATAAAATCGGATACCTGTTTCTTATGCAAGTAGCGCAGTAATAATATCCCTAGAAGCACTGGCACCGTAATAGACAGTAGCCATTGGACTTCAGGAATATATAAGAATAGATTCCCTTTTTCCATATACTCTTGCGCCTGTGGATTTGAGTATTGGATGATGATCTGTATTGGCAGAATTAAAAGCAAAGCCAAAAAATACAGCACACTCAGCCATCCAGCCTGTCGGACATCATGCAGGATAATCTGCTTCTTAATCGAGGATGTTTTCGATGGCATAGCCAGCACCTCCCATTTCATAGATAAAGATTTCTTCCAGAGATAGCGGCAGCATATCCAGTACGACTGGGTTTTGTGCTGCAAGTATTTCTTCTAACTCCTGATGGTCTGATTTGACGATCAGCAGATGGATACTCCCGCGTTTTTCCTGGTGAAGGATATTTAGTTCTTCTAAGAAACTCACATCCTGCCCTTTGCGTAAAGCAAACTGAACCTTTTGAACCTCTGTTTTCATATCATCCAGATTGCGCTCCAGAATCATCTTTCCTTTATGTACAATACCGACGTCGTCACAGAGGTTTTCCATTTCCCGCAGATTGTGGGAAGAAATAAGAACCGTCATCTCTCTTTCTGCTACGTCATTGATGAGTAAACCTTTAATTCGCTGCCGCACAACTGCGTCTAGTCCATCCAGCGGCTCATCCATAATCAGGTAATCCGGTTTTGCTGCCAGCGCTAGGCAGAAGGCCACTTGCCGCTGCATTCCTTTTGAAAAGGTAGAGACTTTCTTGTTCTCCAGTTTGAATTGACTGATCAGCTGGTCATATCGCTGCTGATCCCAATTTGCATACATATCAGCATAATATTGACCCATCTGCTTTACTGTATATTGCGGAAGAAAATAAAGGATATCCGGCATAAAGATGATGCGCTGCTTCAACGCTACATTTTCAAATACAGTTTTGCCGTCAACGAGGACACACCCTTTGTCATGCTTCAGGATACCAGCAAGAATACGCATAATGGTTGTCTTTCCAGCGCCATTCGAGCCAAGCAGGCCGTATATCGTGCCTTTTCTCACTTGGAAACCAACTTGATCCAACACTTGCTTCCGATCAAATCTTTTACTTATTTCTACTGCCTTGATCATGTATCGCTTCCTCCCCCATTACGCAGCTGCTGCTCCACCACATTCCGAATCTCATCAGCTGTCATACCGATATACTGTGCCTCTGTCAGCAGTTTTTTCAATTCTTCCTGCATTTGCTTCACCTTTTGCGGATCGACCTGTGTACTAATCGCATTCACGAAACTTCCCCGTCCTTTCACGGAATAGATCAATTCTTGATTCTCAAGCTCTCGGTATGCTTTCTGAATTGTATTCGGATTGATTGTCAGCTGCTGAGCGAGTTCCCTTACTGAAGGAAGTTTCTCGTCTGTCTCCAGCACTTGATTGACGATCAGTTCCTTAAACTTATCAACGATTTGTTCATAAATCGGCTTGCCGCTTCGCAAGTCAAGTTCAAACATGTATTCACCTCATCCAGGCTTGTGTATTAACTGTATTAGTTATAGTAGTACACTTGATACACCAAAGTATACACCAGCGATTTCCATTTGAGAAGCACTTTTTTCAAAAAAATAAAAAGCCAGATCATAAGATCTAGCTTTTCCAATAATTAAATAGAAATCAAATGCGCTACATTCCTGCTTTACCGCCTTCTTTGCTGAACATAAAAAAACCCGTTCTAATCATAATTAGAACGGGTTAAAGCTAGCTAAAGTTAACCAATACCGATGATATTGAAGCCAGCATCCACGTAAACGATCTCACCAGTTACACCGCGTGAAAGAGCACCCAGTAAACCAACTGTCATATCGCCAACTTCTTCAGCAGAAACATTACGACGAAGCGGTGCAGTATGCTCCACTTTTGAAAGAATGTCATTGAAAGAAGGTACGCCTTTTGCAGCCAATGTACGAATTGGACCTGCAGAGATAGCGTTAATACGGATATTATCCGGACCAAGATCATTTGCCAAGTAACGTACACTTGCTTCCAAAGCTGCTTTAGCAACACCCATAACGTTGTAGCCTTGAAGCACACGATCAGCACCAAGGTAGCTCATTGTTACAATGGAACCGCCTTCTGACATAATCGGGCGGACAGCTTTTGCTACAGCGACTAAAGAATACGCACTTGTATCCTGCGCAAATGCATAGCCGTCACGAGAAGTGTCGATGAAATCACCTTTCAAATCCTCTTGATGTGCATGTGCAACGGAATGCACAAGACCATGGACAGTTGTGAACTTGTCTTTGATTTCTGCAAATGCAGATGCGATGCTGTCATCATCGTTAACATCACACTGAATAACTGATGCTTCCATTTCATTCTTTTCCAATAGCTTGTTCAGCTTTTTAGCGGAACGCTCCTGACGATATGTAAAAATCAGCTTCGCACCAGCAGCATACAATGATTGCGCAACGCCCCATGCGATACTGCGATCATTCGCCACACCCATGATAACGATGTGCTTATCCTGTAATTGTAGAAAATCCTTCATTTTCATTCTCCTTCTAATGAACAATTTCGTTCACGTTTTCTACCGCCTATCATAACAGAAAACAGAAATGAAAGGAATGACACGTCTGTTCAGACAAGTCTTACTTCTATATAATAGGGTTTGGAAATAACAACCAAATAATTGCGAGGTGAAAAGATGGATACTACGCCTCCTAATAAACCTGGAGACAATTTTGATAAAAGACTCCAGGATTTATACGATCAAGGCTACATATCTGATGCAGTATTCACAAGCGCTTTAAACGGTAATCGAAGAAAGCGGCAAGATGATGCTTCAAAACTCAAAGAAGCACAGACGCAAAAAGATTCAGTACCTTTGCAGCAAACAGCTGCAGCAGCAGTACAAACACAACCTGTACCAAAACCGGCTGTATATGCAAATTCATCCTTTAAAAAACAAAAGACTCCGGAGCAAATCCGGGAACGCAATCTCACAATCATTCTTGTCCTAGGAATCATTATGCTTTTCTTTGGCGGATTATATCTCGGCACTTCAAACTGGGGAAACTTCTCTTCATTAGGAAAAGTGTTATTAATCAGCTTGATTCCTTTCCTTTTCGCAGGCTTGAGTTATATCAGCTATAAGGTCAGGATTCCACAGACAGCCTTCGCGTTCTTAATGCTTGCAGCGCTGTTTGTGCCGATTGTCATTTTCTCGGCATCTTATTATCAGCTGTTTGGCAGTTATTTGTCCTTCGGTGGTGATGGAGCAGCCTTAATCGGAACCATTGCAGCGTTAAGCTGTACAGCTTTGTACTATGCAGTGGCAGCACGCACAGGCTCAAAAGCATTCATTTGGGTGACCTATGTCGGCTTATCGTCGACACTAATCTCAGCACTGCTGTATGTGACGACTACATATAGTGCATTTCTATTCTGTTTACAGCTAGCCAATTTGCTGCTGCTTTTGTTCGAGCGAACGATCCGCAATTCATTCAAACTTCAGACACTGCAGCACTATTGGCCATATTATCTGCAAATGAAGCTTGGAACAGAAGCCATTATCACAATTATTTTGATGAGCAGCGCCATTACGTATGATCTGACTTTATTGGTGATTGGAATTAACGCATTGATTCTGGCTGCCAAGAACTTCAGCAAACTCTACCACCTTGGCTTTATCGCCTTTACCTTGATTGGCAGCATCTTACTTCTTTTGGAGATCGATTCTTATTTCAACATGTTCTTTGGTCAATTCATAGGCCTAGGATTCGTTCTCGTTCTGTTAACATGGCGTCTGCCTCGCTGGATGCAAGTGGTCTATGAAAGTTTCATCCATGCAATAAATGGCTTTCTTCTATTCTTTTTCACAAGTCTTATCTATTATTTCGAATTTAATTGGGCGTACTTGATAGGGATTTTATTCCTGCTGGTTCAATATACAATTTGGACGGTTGCATCACGCAAAGTTTACTACAGCTATCCAAGCGTCGGACTGTTCCTGATTGTCATCTATTGGTTGCTTTATATGGCTGGTGCCTCAATCTGGATCCGCACAAGTGTATTCGCAACACTATCTTTCATTGGGCTTGCATACAATTATATTTGGCCGAGAAGGATATCACTCTTGAAGCAATTCCAAGCTACGATAAACTGGACAGCTATTGGATCTGTCATACCTATATTTCTAGTGAATCATAGTTATGGATATTATGAAGCAAATAGTTATCTACTGCTATTAGTGGCTGCGGCAGGTTTCTTCTGTTACAGCAAAGAAAATGCAGAAGTTGTGCTTATCAGTAAGATTGTTACACCAATTAGCTTGATTGCAGCGTTATTACTCGGTGGTTACCGTCTGTATACTGAAAATGAATTTTATCGTGAACAAGTTGGTATTTCAGGACACGCGACTTGGATTGCATTGATAGCTATTGCAATTGCATTCCTTTGCCGTAGATATCAATACCGGCCACTGTTTTTATCGTTCTTCCTAACCGGTCAAATCTTACAGAGTTACGCTGTTTTGCTCGCCATCTTTTCGTGGAATTTACCAGCAATCACCGTTACGATTGTTTCACTTATAAATGTCGGTATTCAGTTATTGGCTCTTCAAGTCTTTCGGAAACATCCATTATGGGTTGCCGTACTCGGCTCCATCATCGTGACATACGCATCACTGCAAAATCTATTCGGAATAAGGGACCCAAATATATTAACCGCTTATGTGCTGTTATGCGGCGTGCTATTCTTTGCAGCTAGTCTATACATCAAGAAGAAGGCTCCAATTGGTTCTGTCTACTTCTTCTGGTGCAGTCATGCTTTGATAATTTTTGGTACGCTATGGGTATTGCTTGTACAGTTGTTAGATTATGTTCCGCCTATCTGGCTTCTTGTTCCGCTCGTCCAATTCGCGTTGTCTGCACATTTTGTGACGAGAACGATAGAAAAGTATATATTTGCAAATGCCAGTATTATAGTTGTTTTCCTTATCTCGATCACTCATTTGGACCAGTACACAAATCTGAGTCATCAATTTACATTGGCAGCTGCTTTGACAACAGTTTGCATAGCCTTGGTATTTGCGCTTTTGCCCAACTGGCGTTTTATACTGAAGATCAGCCTGCTGACTGCCTATAACATTATTCTGCTGTTCGCGTTAGCAGAGCTTACTATGCTTTTCTCCTGGCAAATCATCCTGCTTGCCATCCTTGTCGGGGTAATTGCAATCTATCAGCAGCATCAATGGCAGCTAAGCATCATTTCTGCCGGTACATTGCTGTTACTTCTCACAATTACGCTTCTCTACGGAAGCATCGGCCAAGAAATCCGTACAGCTTACTTACTGCTGGCGGGGGCAGCAGGATTAGCTATTACCAGCTTCAGTAATTACCAATCTTTCGTTGCAGAAGCAGACAAGAATTCTGTTTGGAATAGAATAGATGTATATCGGATTGGCTCTATCGTTTATACCGTTGTAGGAAGTCTGGCGGGAGTTGCAGCGTATGAATCCGGCCTTGCTGATACACTGTTTGGTTTGACAGTTCCTGCACTGTTATTTGTGATCAGCATATCTACAGCACCTGCTGCTGAAAAACGTTATGTACGACTGGCAGCCATCGTATCTTGTTTGTATCCTTATATACTTGTGCTGCAGGTTGCAGACATAAGTCCGTATTTAACAACAGAGCTCTATGTTGTGCCAATTGCATTACTAGTTCTTATCATCATGCGGCTGTTTTTCTACGATCCTGATGTGACACCGCATATCGAGTTAGTTTTGCTCACAATTGGTTTCGGCATCCTGGTGCTCGATGGACTGTCTACGATGACTATTTATGACGCCCTATCTCTCGGCAGTCTTTCTTTACTAGCTGCTGTCATTGGTTTCTTACGAAAATATCGCGCGTATTTCTTAACGGGTACGATCACCGTCGTATTTAACTTATTCTTCAACACGCGCACGCTTTGGGGCAGCGCACCATGGTGGTTATATCTTATTGGAGCCGGCTTCCTGCTGATTGCTTCTGCCAGCTTTATTGAATATCAGAAGCAAAAGCACGACAGAACCACCGAATCTCTGCTGCAAGCAAGCAAATCCAGGTGGACAAAATGGTTTAAGCAATACAAATAAAAGAAAGGAAGCTGTCTGCGTATAGACAGCTTCCTTTCTTTTTTATTTAAAAATCGAATTCATCCGGATGCGGTCCGCTGCGGGTACCATCATCCAATTGATCCAAACGCTCCATATCTTCTGGTTGAATTTCGAAATCAAAGACTTCCTTATTTTCAATAATACGTTTTTCTGTCATTGATTTTGGTATCGTGATGACATCATGCTGAATATCCCAGCGAAGTACAATCTGAGCCGGTGACTTCCCGTATTTAGCAGAAAGCTCCTGCAGCAAAGGCTGCGCTAGTAGCTCTCCGTTCATAAGCGGAGACCAAGCTTCCAAAAGAATACCCTTTTCCTTCGTGTATGCACGCAGCTGCTCTTGGATTAAACGCGGGTGGAATTCTACCTGATTGACTGCTGGCACAACAGATGCGGCAATTAATAATTTTTCTAGATGATGTACTTGGAAGTTGCTTACACCAATCGCTTTCACTTTCTTCTCTTGGTACAGTTCTTCCAGTGCTCGATAGGCTTCTAAGAACTTATCTTTTCCAGGCCAATGGATTAAATAAAGATCTAGATACTCAAGCTGCATTTTCTCCAAGCTCTCTTGATAAGCTGCTTTTGTTTGTTCAAACGTCAGCCCTGCATTCCACACTTTAGATGTGACAAATAGCTCTTCTCTTTTCACTAAACCTGCTTGGATGGCCCGGTTAATCCCTTGACCGACACTTGCCTCGTTTCCGTAAATAGCAGCTGTATCAATGCTGCGATAGCCTTGCTCAATAGCAAAGTAGACTTTATCAGCTAAATCCTTTCCATCTTCTACACGGAAGACACCGTAACCTAGTATTGGCATAGAGTTGCCGTTATTGAGCTTTACTGATTTCATGAGATATTTCTCCTTTGTTTTCTAGTTTTCTCGAAATTGCTGTTAAACCAACTGCTGCTGCAACCATAATGGCTGCTACCCAGCTTGTATGAAGCAGGCCCAGTCGCTCTGTAATGACTCCGCCCAAATAAGATCCAAGGGCAATTCCAGCGTTGAAAGCCGCAATATTCCAGGCAGAAGCTATATCGACTGCCTGCGGTACGAGCCGTTCGGCAAGCACAACGATATACGACTGCAAACCCGGAACGTTCATAAACGCGAACAATCCCATAAGCAGAATAAACAGCAAGCCGATTCCTTTGACTGGTAACGTGATGTACAAAGCTGCAAGCACAATTGCCTGTATGGCAAACATATAAAATAAAGCATGAACCGGCCGCCTATTCGCAAGTCTTCCACCTGCAATATTCCCGACTGCTACCGCCACACCATATACAAGCAGCAGCCATGTCACAGTCTCTGGCTGAAATCCGCTTATTTGCTGCAGAAGTGGTGACAAATACGTAAAGACAACGAATGTTCCTCCATAACCGAGCGCTGTAATAAGCAGAACAAGTACGATAGGTAGTGACCGTAAGAGGCTAGTTTGATCTTTGAGGCGAACTTTGACGCCTTTAGGCAGTGTATTTGGCAGCAATGCCAGATTAGCCAAGCTAGCGAGAATCCCAATAACTACGATGAATAGAAAAGCGATTCGCCAATCCAGCTGCTGACCGATGAATGTGCCGAATGGAACTCCCGTTATAGTCGCTACGGTAAGTCCAGTGAACATGATACTTATTGCTCCTGCCCGCTTATTTGGCGGAACTAAACTAGCAGCAATTGTCGAGCCGATAGACATAAATACGCCGTGCGCAAGCGCTGAGATGAAACGAGCGGTCAGCAAAACAGACATATTAGGAGCCACAGCGGCAATACTATTACCTATTAAAAAGACAAGCATAACCAATAGAAGCTGCTTCTTTTTCGGTATACTGGAAAGCATCGGTGTCAGGATCGGAGCACCGACGACGACCCCGATGGCATATAGGGACACTGTAAGTCCGGCCGCCTGCACTGATGAGTGAAAGTCATCCACAATCAACGGCAACAGACCCACACTGATGAATTCTGTTGTGCCAATCGCAAAAGCTGTAATAGCCAAAGCGATCAAGGCAAAGGTTTGTTTTCCTTTCATATTACATTTCCTTTCCGATTCTTTTATCTCCCGCCTCAGCCGGAGTAATGTTATTATGTCGTATGGGATTCATATTGAACAGTACGTACTTTTTTGTGCCATAGGCACCATTTAGTACCTATATAAGGAGAATAGACGATGCAAAAGAAATATAATATTAGTGTCGAAGCAACACTTGAAGTGATCGGCGGGAAGTGGAAAACCGTTATTCTTTGCCATCTGACACACGGAAAGAAACGGACAAGCGAATTAAAGCGGCTTATGCCGAATATCTCCCAAAAAATGCTCACTCAGCAGCTCCGGGAGTTGGAGGCAGATGGAATTATTAATCGTATCCAATACCACGAGCTACCGCCGCGTGTCGAATACGAGCTGAGCGAGTATGGATGGAGTTTGAAAGTGATACTAGATTCCTTGTGCAGCTGGGGTGAATCTCACATCGTCAAGGTATATGGAAATAAAGAAGACTATCTGGAAAAGACGTATCTAAACGAATGAAAACAGCTATAGCATAGTCGCTATAGCTGTTTTTTCTTAAAATGTTTCGATTTTAACTTTGTTTTTCTGTTCCGCTTTGACTTGCTCTCCCTCTTTGAAGACAACTCTTTCAGCAGATCCCAGATTCGTGAACACAACCGGCGTCAGCAAGGATGGGACGTGTGGTTCAATTTTTGTGAGATCAGCTTCTGCGATCTTTTGACCCGCAGTGACCCAGTCCCCCTCTTTCACGAATACCTCGAGTCCATCACCCTTCAAATTAACTGTTTCCAATCCGATGTGGATCAGCACCTCACGACCAGTGTCTGCCTCCAAGCCAATGGCATGCTTTGTCGGGAAAATGTTGATGACTTTCCCGTTAACCGGAGAAACGACTGTCCCATCGACAGGTTCGATTGCAAAGCCATCTCCCATCAATTTTTCAGAGAAGACCACATCCGGTACGTCTTCCAAGTGCCGAAGTGTTCCAGACATCGGGATAACAAATACATCCGCTTTCGGATCATTCTGAAGTGGGTTTGATATAGCATTCCCGACCACTTCTGTCGCAGATGCAGCTTCAATTTGCGGGCTCGAACTTTTGCCAGTTATAATATCCTGCATCTGCTCTTTCAGCCCTTCCGATTTCGGTCCAAAGATAGCTTGCATATTGTTGCCGACTTCCAGCACACCCGCTGCTCCTAGTTTCTTCAGTGCATTTTTATCAACTTTGTTTTTATCATTCACTGTGACTCGAAGACGTGTGAGACATGCGTCTAAATACTTGATATTTTCTTTATTACCCATTGCTTCAAGCACGTGATACGCTATTCCTCCAGTCTTAGCATTACTTTCGTTTGTTACTTCTTCCACTCCTCTTTCACGGCCTGGCGTCATGAGATTGAATTTACGAATAGCAAATCGGAATCCAAAATAGTAGATTACCGCAAAAACCAGCCCTACTGGAATGACCAGCCACCAATCAGTCCGGTTTGGCAGTATCCCGTACAGGAAGAAATCAATGAATCCACCGGAGAATGTCATTCCGACTTTAATATCCAGCATGTACATCGTCATATAGGAGAGCCCGGCAAATACACAGTGTACAGCGTACAATAGTGGTGCTACGAACAGGAAAGAGAAATCCAGCGGTTCGGTGATTCCTGTCAAAAAGGAAGTCAGTGCCGCCGACCCCATCAACCCAGCAACAACTTTCTTCCTTTTGGGGCTTGCTTCGTGATAAATAGCCAACGCTGCCGCAGGTAAGCCGAACATCATGAACGGATATCTTCCTGTCATGAATGTACCTGCTGTCAGTTCTGCCCCGTCTCTGATTTGTGCCATGAAAATACGCTGATCCCCACGGATCAGTTCACCAGCCGCATTTGTATAGCTGAAGAATTCATACCAAAACGGTGAATAAAAGATATGATGCAATCCGAACGGAATCAACGCCCGCTCAATGACACCGAAAATGAAAGCCGTCAGCGTCATATTGGAAGATAACAGGCCACTCGAGAAGCTATTCAATCCATGTTGGATTGGCGGCCAGACTACAAGCATCATCAGACCAAGCGCCAATGCCGCAATAGATGTCACGATTGGAACAAAACGCTTCCCGGCGAAGAACCCCAGATACTGCGGCAATTCAATCTTATAAAATCTATTGAACATAATGGCTGCCAGCACACCGACAATGATCCCGCCGAATACTCCTGTGGCGAGAGTCGGGATTCCAAGCATCGTCGTATAGGCCGGATTATTCCCCGCAAAGAATTCTGCTTGTTCCACAGCACCTTCCGGAACACTGCCATTAGCGATAAGCACCGCCCCCATCGTCGCGTTCATGGTCAGATAACCGATGATCGCAGCAATACCTGCCACGCCATCCCCATTCGCAAGTCCAATGGCAACACCCACCGCAAATAGCAACGGTAAGTTATCAAATACGATATAGCCGGCACTTTGCATGACCGAAGCAATGAGCTGCACCCAAGCATTGTTCAAAAAGCCGATATTCCCAATCAAATCCGGGTTCTGCAATGCATCTCCCAATGCCAGCAAAATACCGGCAGCAGGAAGGATTGCGACAGGCAGCATAAGTGCTCGTCCAATCTTCTGCAAAACACCAAAAGCATTTTTCATCTTCTTGACCTCCGATTTTCACGGTTGATAACGGTTACAAATAAGCTAATAAAAAAGACATGAGCGATAAAGAATATTACACAAAAAGAATAAGATTCTTCTTGCGCATCCTTTTATCCTCATGCCTGATTAGTTCAGTTACACGTATAAATGTAATGCACATTATAATTTATTGGTCAAACGGTACAGATGCAAAGTGAGATAGACCGTCTCCGCTTCTTGCACTGGACGTTTTAACGTTTGCTGTAATATTTTGACTAGCTTCCAAGCAGTATTATAGCATAGCGGGTATTCATTTTTCAATAGGGTCATAATCTTGTCCGGCTCTCGGACTTCCTCTCCCCGTTTTATCCTGTCGATTGCAAATCGGAAATGACGGACGAGTCTTATATAATTGATGCTTTCGCGATCCACTGTAATGGCTAAACTCTTCTCGATTACCTGGAACATCTGTGCGATAAGTCTTGTATATTGACTTAGCTCTCCTACTGGCTGATTAATACAGGCACTATGAATATGCAAGGCGATAAAACCGATTTCCCCGTCTGGAAGTTCGATGCCAAGCCGTTCGTTTAATAATGATACTGCCTCACTAGCTACTGTATATTCTTTTGGATAAATGAATTTTGTTTCCACAGCAAAGGGGTTTTTGATACCTAAGCCTTGTTCCAGCCGTTTCATCGCAAAAGCTAAATGGTCCGTCAATCCGACATGGATATGTTCATTCAGCGGATGCTCCATTCGTTTTGCTATTAAATAAATCACATCATTCATTACTGCAACAAGCTCTTCATCGATATGATTCAGCATCTGTTTGTAGCTGTTTTGCTCTTTTTCATCTTGAAGGACAAACAGCTTTTCAAATGCACCTTCCTCCAATCTGCTGCCTGCTTTCTTCCCGAAACCAACTCCTTTACCGATCAGGACGACTTCTTTCGCTGCTTCGTTTTCAGCAATAAGTACATTGTTGTTCAACACCTTTTGGACAGAAAAGGAATTCCCCATAGATTATCTCCTTTTATTATTCATACCGATATTGTAATAGATAATTAGTCCTTTGTGTAACTTTTTGAATCCGCTTTCTTTCCTATATAGAAAAAATGTATAGCTATTTTTTGCTATACACTTCTTTATACGGGCTCTGGTATCGATGTATGCAATAATAAATCCGCGAAATTACGCGTTAGCGGCAAGGCATCGTCCAGGCTGCGGGAAGTACCATATGCATAAAGGAACGGGCTATGCTTCTTTTTCCTGATAGCAACACGGCAGCTGGCTTCTTTATATTTCTCTCGTACATCCATACACGCCAGCAGCTGGTCGAATGTCAGGATTGCGATTTCTCCGCCAAGAAGATCTTTCTTACTGCAGATCAGCACAAACAGCTGGTGTCGCTCTTCATCAGACCATTGCAGCAGACGTTCTCTTTCTTCATCCGAGAAGCGGAAATTCCACGTATTAGTGGAGCTTGTCGCGTACTTGGAGTACACTTTCATCCGATTCGATCCTGTTTCCAGCTGGTAAACCCGTCTTTCCTTACTTTCTTCGATCAGTGCAGGTACAATCTGCATGGATACAAGCTTAGAAAGGAAGGCACCATAATAATAATCATATTTGTTCAACATACAATCGTTGCTCCTGTCTTTGTTGTTCCAACAGTATAGCATGGCCGCAAGTTTTTTTGCAGATGCCTGTTACAAATAATAACTCGCTTACGAATGAGCATTTTGTTTGCTACCTTTTTCACAAGACTCTAGAATATAGTCCATACAAAGGAGGAATATTTCCCATGAATGAAAAATACGCTTCTCTTTTCGAGAGTTTAACTTTACCAAATGGCGTTACGTTGAAAAACCGCTTCGTACTCGCTCCGATGACACATTACTCATCCAATCCTGATGGAACGATTTCTGATCAGGAACTTCCATATATCGCGCAGCGCTCCAAGGATATCGGCTTGGTTATCACAGCTGCATCCAATGTATCTGATAGCGGGAAAGCATTCCCAGGACAGCCTTCTGTCGCCCACGATACAGACATTCCTGGCTTAAAAAAGCAGGCAGATACAATCAAGGCTGAAGGAGCAAAAGCAATCATCCAGCTGCACCACGGCGGACGTGAAGCAGTTGCTGATCTTGTGCCTAATGGAGATGTCGTTGCTCCAAGCGCTGTCGAAAAAGAAGGAGCAGCTACTCCGCGAGCATTGGAAACTGCAGAGGTGCAGCAAATTGTAGAAGATTTTGGTGAAGCTACCCGCCGTGCTATTGAAGCTGGCTTTGATGGCGTAGAAATCCATGGTGCAAACGGATATATCATTCAGCAGTTTTATTCCCCATTCTCCAATCGTCGTGATGATGAGTGGGGCGAGCGTCTACGCTTCCCAATGGCTATCATTGACAAAGTCACGGAAGCTGTGGAAAAGCATGGCTCAAAAGACTTTATCGTTGGTTACCGCTTCTCCCCAGAAGAACCGGAAACACCAGGGTTGACGATGAAAGAAACGTTCGAGTTAATTGATGCACTTGTTGAAAAACCATTAGATTATCTGCATGTATCGTTGATGGACTTCCATTCCACAGCTCGTCGCGGTGCTGATACAAATGCAAAACGTATTGATTTGATCAAAGAACGTATCAATAACAAAATACCATTGATCGGCGTTGGATCCTTGTATTCTGCTGAAGATGTAGCCGCAGCGAAAGCGACTGGTGTCCCGCTGATTGCTTTAGGCCGCGAATTGCTAATTGATCCAGAATTCGCTACCAAGCTTAAAGAAGGACGCGAAGACGAAATCGTCCGTCTAATCGATCCTACCCGTGCGGATCACCACGGTCTTACAGAAACGCTTTGGAATATCGTCTTGCAAACAAAAGGCTGGGTTCCGACAAAAGCAGAGTAATAGCGAAGCGCATCCTATTATGCTTTAATGGAATAAAAGCGTTCGAAGGAGAGAACTCAAATGGCAAAAATTTCAGCACTAGTATTGAAACCAGAAAGAGACTTCGCTGCAAAGTCCGTACCATCAGACCCGCAAGGCATTCAAAAATTCGTTGGCGGTTCACCTATCATGACAAGATTGGTTGATGGAATAGTTGTCGTCAGCAATGAAAGTGCTACGGAAAATGATCCGTTGAACTTCACTATTTTCCAGCGTCACAATGATCATGTTCATGAACTAGGCAAACTATATGGTGATGCTGTATTTGCAGCAGAATCCGATAAAGGATTGACTAGCCTCGACAAGGATCAGAAACAAGCTGTTAAAGAATGGTTCCAGTTCGGTCGGGATAGACTTCTATTAAATGAATAGAATGAAAAAGGCCCTCTCAGACGAGAGGGTCTTTATTTATGCATTCTGCTTTTCAACAAAACGTTTAATTCGCTTCATCGCTTCCGTCAGCTGCTTCATGGACGTGGCATAAGAACAGCGAATATAGCCTTCTCCGCTTTCCCCGAATACACTTCCAGGTACAACGGCTACCTTTTCTTCAATCAGCAAAGCTTCCGCAAAAGCTTCTGAAGTCATTCCGGTTTCTTTAATAGATGGGAAGATGTAGAAAGCTCCGCCCGGTCTGTTGGTCATCAAGCCCATTTCTTCGAAAGCTGATGTAACAAAGTTCCTCCGCTGACGATAGCTTTTTCTCATATGCTCTACACTGGCAGATCCACTTCGCAGTGCTTCAACCGCACCGTATTGAGCCATCGTTGGCGCGCACATGATTGTATACTGATGAATCTTCGTCATTGCTTGGATCAGTTCAGCAGGCCCCGCAGCATAGCCGAGACGCCAGCCTGTCATCGCAAATGATTTAGAGAATCCGGAAATGAGAATCGTGCGATCCTGCATATTCGGTAAGCTGGAGAAGCTCACGTAATCAGCTTCATAGCTCAGCTCTGCATATATCTCATCAGAAAGTACGAGCAAGTCATGTTCTTCCACAAGCTCTGCAATCGGCAGCAGTTCCTCCCGATTCAGCATAGTGCCGGTCGGGTTGTTCGGATTACATAGGATAATGGCCTTTGTTTTAGATGTAAGAGCATTCTCCAACTCTTCCGGCTGCAGCTTAAAGCCATTCTCCGCTTTCGTACCGACAGAGACCGGTACTCCTCCTGCCAATGAAACAGCCGAAGCATAAGCAACAAAACATGGTTCGACGATGATAACTTCATCACCCGGGTTAAGAATCGCCCGCAAAGCAATATCGATTGCCTGGCTCGCTCCTACAGTAACGATTACTTGATCAGCAGGGCGGTAAGTCACAGCGTATGTTGTTTTAAGATAATCAGAAATCAGTTCCCGCAATTCCATCAGTCCAGCATTTGCTGTGTAAGCTGTATACCCTTGCTCGAGCGAATGATAGCTTGCTTCAATAACATTCCATGGTGTGACAAAATCTGGTTCACCAACTCCTAAGGAAATAACATTCTCCATTGTAGAAGCTAAGTCAAAGAAGCGTCGAATTCCAGATGGTTTCAAAGCCTCAACGTGCTCCGCAATGAAGCGGCTTGTATCCAGACTCATGGACTCACCGGCATTCTGCGATCATTATTGTCATCTTCACCGAAGATGATGCCATCATGTTTATACTTTTTCAGGATGAAGTGAGTGGTCGTCGAGATAACTGTGTCCAATGTGGACAGCTTTTCAGATACAAAGCGTGCAACCTGTGACATAGTTTTGCCTTCCACCGAAACGGACAAATCGTATGCACCTGACATCAAATAAACAGCTTTCACTTCCGGGAAACGATAAATACGTTCTGCTACATCATCGAATCCTTTGCCTCGAATAGGCGTTACCTTTACATCAATCATGGCAGTCACACCTTCATGACCACGCACTTCTGTCCAATCGATCAACGTTGAATAACCGTGAACGATCTGCATTTCCTCAAATTTACTGATAGCTGCTTCTACTTCTTCAACGGACAGCTCTACCATCCGCGCTATCATATGTACATCCATTCTTCCGTTTTTCTCTAATAGCTCTAATATCTCTATCTCTTTCTTATCCAAGTCTGTCACTCCTCTAACACCTTAATGATGTAAGTTCTATTTTATCTGAAAACAAAGAATTGATAAACCGAAAACGGATACACCGCTGATATCAGCCGATGATGATTCGTTCTTCTGGATTTCGCACGGCAGTCTTCTTAATTCGGAAAGCTAATGCAAACGCTATCGTAATCGGTCCAACACGCCCCATGAACATGAGAAGGGAAAGAAGCATCTTACCCGGTTCGGAAAGCTCCGGCGTCAATCCCAGTGTCATACCGACCGTCCCGAAAGCAGAAAGTACTTCGAACGCAATATAATTGAGTGCAGCACCTTTCTCCGTAATAGCAAGCAAAAACACGAATAGCGATACAAGGAGGACTGAATATGTCGTGATTGAAAATGCCCGGAAAACTAAATCTCCTGGTATCCGTCGATTTCTGATATTCACTTCCTGTTTTCCTTTGATCAGTGCCCATACTGCAAACAGCAATATGGAAAATGTTGTGACTTTAATACCCCCTGCAGTTCCTCCAGTTCCGCCGCCGATAAACATAAGTGCCATTGTTACCAACTGTGATCCTAATGTCAGATCAGCTGTATTCAACGAATTGAAACCAGCAGTTCTTGGAACTACGCCATGGAAATAGGAAGCCAATAGTTTATCATTCCATGGCAGATTTCCGATAGTGGCTGGATTACCATACTCCAATAAAAAGATTAATATTGTCCCGATAGCGACAAGTATAGCAGACATCCATAAAACAACTTTTGTATGAAGCATCAGCCGTTTTCCTTTTTTCTTCTGTAAGATATCAGCTACGACGATGAAGCCGATTCCACCTAATATCAGAAGACTTGTCAACGTAAGATTGACTATCGGATCACCAACATAAGCAGTCATGCTGCTGAAATCTCCCATAATATCAAATCCGGCATTATTGAAAGCAGATATTGAATGAAAGAGTCCGTAATAAAAAGATTTCAGATAGCCAAACTCATCGCCCCAGTGAACCCCGAGGATAATCGTTCCAATCACCTCACAAATAACAGTGAATAAGAGAACAAAACGCACCATTCGGACAATACCTTCGTACGAATTCTGATTGAGTGATTCTTTGACTAAATGCCGCTCCTCAAAGCTTATATTGCGGCGAAGCAGCAATGCGATGAATACTGTGAGCGTCATAAATCCTAATCCGCCTATCTGGATAAGACACAACAGTACAATTTGGCCAAATAAAGTAAAGGTGGTCTGTGTATCGACCACTACCAGCCCTGTCACACAAACAGCTGAAGTTGCTTCGAATAGCGCATCAATAAATGAAAGATGGTGTCGATCCGCTGTCGCCATCGGAAGCATCAGAAGAAACGTACCCAATGCGATTAACACGAGAAATCCCAGCGCAAAGAATTGTGGCGGGTTGATCTTTATACGATGAAACAGCTTTCTCCTTCTAGTCGCCATGTCTATACAAGTCCTTTTATAGTTTTGTTTTACGTCTCACTTATACTATATATTATTCGATTATAATACTGAAAAAAGTGTGAATATGCTATGGTATATTGTAGCTAAATGAAGAAAAGGATGTTCGACATGCATATAGCAATTATTGGAGCAGGAATAGCGGGATCTGTTACCGCTTATAAACTTGCCAAAGCGGGCATGCAGGTAACCGTGATCGATCGTTTTGACCAAGGACAAGCGACAGATGCAGCTGCTGGAATCGTCTGTCCATGGCTCTCTCAGCGACGAAACAAAGATTGGTATCAGCTAGCAAAAGGCGGGGCTCGCTATTACCCGGAGATTATAGAGGAACTTCGACTTGATGGCGAAGAGGAAACAGGCTATAGCCGTGTAGGTGCCTTAAGCTTGCATCAAGATGCCAAGAAATTAGAAGCCATGCAGAAACGAGCAGAAAAACGCAGAGACGATGCTCCTGAAATGGGAGACATTACTCTGTTGGAAGAAGATGAAGTACGTAAGATTTCCCCATTACTTGCACCAGGGTTTGGTGCCGTACACGTCAGCGGAGCAGCTCGTGTCGACGGCCGCGCTTTACGCAATAGCTTGCATCGGGCAGCCAAGAAATACAACGCTCATTTCGTTTCAGCCGATGCTCACCTTTCAATGAATGCAGATCAAATCGTTGTGACAGCTGGCGATGAAGAATGGATACCTGATCAGGTTGTAGTCACAGCCGGAGCTTGGGCCAAAGAGCTGCTCGAACCGTTAGGCTATTCACTGCAAGTCAGCTTCCAGAAAGCACAGATTTGTCATTTGCAGCTGGACGCCGCTCAAACAGAAGACTGGCCAGTTATTATACCGCCCAACGATCAATACCTGCTTGCCTTCCCAGATGGCAGAATGGTAGCTGGAGCCACACACGAGAATGATGAAGAAATGAATACAAAAATCACCGCTGGCGGTGTGCATGAAGTGTTAAGCAAAGCCATCGAGCTTGCACCTGAACTAGCAGAGGCTAAGTTAACTGAGACTCGGGTTGGATTCCGGCCATTTACACCGGGCTTTCTTCCGGTATTCGGCCGCCTTCCAAAGCATCAAAATCTTTATGTAATGAATGGACTGGGCGCATCAGGTCTTACAATGGGGCCTTTTGTCGCCTCTCAGCTCACGAAGTTAATACTAGGACAAGAAACCGATATCGACATTTCTGCTTATAATCCGCTAGGTGCGCTAGTATAAAGTAAGCCCATGGTCAGCATGGGCTCTTTGTCATAATCAGGAACAGCAAGCCATCAGACTCCCGATTAAATCGATTAATTTCCCGGAAGCCGGCCTTTTCATAAAGGTGGACAGCACGTTCATTGAAAGCAGCTACCGTAAGCCGGTATTGATTCTGCTCGATATTTTCTTTGATCCACTTCAGGATTTCAGAGAAAAACTGCGAACCTCTCCCTTGACCCGTCTTTTCGGGTACCATACCGACTCCGATATCCAAATAGGAATCGTCACTATAGTCACCGCCAAGCACTCGTGCATCATCTCCAACACAGAAATATCCAAGCAGGATCCCGTTTTCGTAGACTCCATAATAGTCGCCGACCATGAGCATCATGACTGCCCCTTCTGTGTAGGTGAGGTTATATAGATCATAAGGCGGGGAATAGCGCCAATGCAATACAGCATACGCATCATCTGCAGTTAGTGATTTTATCTCATATCCCATCAAAAGGACTCCTTCTATCAGTTATTGCTTGTATTATAGCATTTTCCATCTACAGAGAAATGGGTATACTTGAACTTAAGAAAGGACGGTATCATTATGGAATTGCGGCAGCTACGCTATCTGATCGAAATCGTAAAACAGAAAAGGCTGACAAAAGCAGCAGAAAGCCTGCATGTCTCTCAGCCTGCTCTCAGCAAAACGATCAAGAGTTTGGAAGAAGAACTCGGGATTACCTTATTCAAACGTACGAACAAATCCACTACCTTGACCGATGCAGGCAAAGTAGTACATACCTATGGTCAGCAAGTGCTTGCCCAATTGGACGAAATGCAAACGACACTCCAAGATCTTACCGATCTGAAGCAAGGAGCTGTCACTATCGGGATTCCGCCTATCATCGGCAGTCTCTTCTTTCCTAAGGTAATGGCTCGTTTCCATCAGACCTATCCGAATGTCACGATCAATATTACCGAATACGGGGCCGCCCGGGTCGTAAAGGCAGTTGAAGAGGGGGAATTCGAGCTTGGTGTTGCTGTTTTGCCCCTTGATGAAACAGAGTTCAATTATTATCCGATTGTTGAGGAAGATATGAAGCTGATGGTACATCGGGAGCATCCGCTAGCAGATCGGGAATTGGTTGAGCTGAAAGAATTAAAGGACGAAGATTTCATTTTCTATAATGAAGAATTTGCGTTGCACGATATTATGCGAAAACGCTGCATCGAAGAAGGCTTCGAACCGCATATCCTCTTCAAGAGTGCGCAGTGGGATTTCATCAGTGAAATGGTTGCCGCTAACTTGGGCGTCAGTCTGCTTCCTGAATCCATTTGTAATCGTACTTATAATGCAGATATCCGCATTATTGATTTAACGCCCTCCATTCCGTGGAATCTGGCTATCATCACAAAAAAAGACAAATATATTTCCTATGCCGGAAGACGTTTTATTGAATTTTTCCTCTAATCCAATATAACTTTTAGTTATACACAATATAATATATATGTATTTTACGAATACGTGAGACCGCAGTATGATGGAGTTATCAATAATAGTTATGGATAACTTTCTGTTAGGAGGAAGAATTATGGTACGAAAAACGATTACCATGCTTTCTCAGCTAGCGATCATTCACGTATTTTATTTTGCCGGTGTCGGCTTAGCACATATATTATCTCTTCCGGTACCAGGCTCCATCGTAGGTCTGGTCTTGTTGTTACTAAGCTTATTTGCAGGCATCGTCAAACTGGAATGGATCGAGAAAGCAGGGGGCTGGCTATTGGCTGAACTTCTGCTTTTCTTTGTCCCATCAGCTGTCGGTATCCTGAATTATAAGGAGATTTTGAACTGGCAAGGTCTAGAGACAGTGCTGCTGATTCTTATCAGCACCTTCATCGTAATGGCCGCTACTGGATTCACCGCTGAGAAGCTGTACAGAAGAAAAAGAAAAGGAGGACACACACAATGACTACCGCACTGATTATCTTAATAGGCACCATTGTAACCTACGTCATCTACCGCGCCTCAAAAGTTGTTTACAAGAAATGGCCCATGCCGTTCTTCCACCCGCTGCTGCTGTGTCCCCTTATTCTTATCGGCATCATTCAATTGTCTCATTTACAGCCAAGTGACTATGCCCTATCTTCAAGCCTTTGGACACATATGCTCGGGCCAGCTACTGTTGCCTTTGCTATTCCAATTTATAAACACGCTCCCCTGTTGCGGAAGAACATCATGATCATTCTAACGAGTATTGCAGCCGGTACATTGGTAGCAATCGGTTCTTCTCTGCTCTTGAGTCTTGTTATGCGTTTCAATGGCGATTTACTGATCAGTATCCTGCCTCGATCCATTACAACACCTATCGCAATTGAAGTATCGAAAACGATTGGCGGCTTACCGACCTTGACGACTGTCTTCGTTATCGTTACTGGTGTGACAGGCGGTATCATCGGCCCGTATGTTATTCGACTGATGGCACTCAAATCCCCTGTTGCCCGCGGTTTAGCACTTGGAATGGGAGCTCATGGAGTGGGCACCAACAAAGCAATGGAATATGGTGAGCAAGAAGGTACATTCTCGACTATCGGCATGATTATGGCTGCCGCTATGACATTGATTTGGGGAGGCTTGCTCATCCCTTCCTTATTGAACATCACCATCCTATGAGAAAAAGCATTTGCCGAAAATGGCAAATGCTTTTTCTTATGCATGTTTTTTGCGAAGAACGAACATGCATACTGTGATGATTACGAAAGCGGTGAATGCCAGCAAAGGAATCGTGATGAATCCGAGCCAGTTGATATAGTGACCGGAACACGGCACACCGCTGGAACAGAGGCTCGCTCCTTGTAAAGCAGGAACCTTTTGATGCAGGTAATGATAGCCTGAAATTAGTATTCCGAGAATACTAAGCGGCAGCACATACTTGTAGATTCGAACATCATTTTTATAAAATGCGATACCGAGTATGATAGCCAGCGGATACATAAGAATACGCTGGTACCAGCATAATGTACATGGCACGAATTTCATGATTTCACTGAAATAGAGACTGCCCAGCATCGCAATGACTGCAGTTACCCAGGCAAATAACAGGCTCTTATTCATCAGTTCGCCTCCTGCGTTTCCTCATCTACCATATCGATCAAGTCGTTCATGTCTTGACCTTCAAATAGTTTTCCATTGACGAAGATAGTAGGTGTACCTTGCACACCAAGTTCATCTGCAAGTTCTTTATCCGTTGAAACAGCATCGTCGGTTCCGTTATTCTGATACACTTGCAGCACCTCTTCCGCTTCCTCAGCGCTGACTACTTCACGAAGCTTGTCCATTAGGAAATCATCGGAAAAGCTTGTATTTAAATCTTCTGCAAAGAGAACATCATGGAATTTCCAGAATCCATCATCTCCAAGCACTTGGTAAACTGCCTCACTGAATTTTGCACCCTTCTCAGAGTCTGCATTGATGATTGGCATATTCATAAAGTAAAAGCTAGCCTTGCCAGTCTGAATTAATTCCTGATCGATTACCGGGAAATTATTATCATGGAACTCTTGGCAGTGGATACACTTGTAATCGCCGAATTCAACTATTTTAACCGGGGCATTTTCATCACCGAGGAAAGGCTGACTGCTGTAGTCGATGTCCTGCGCCTCATCACTGGAAGACCCTGTATAATTATTAATGAGGACCAGTGCTACTACTAAAAGGACAATCGCCAAGACAACCCACACAATGACCTTAGATGCTTTAGAAGCAGCCCCTGATGTATTGCCAGCGGATTTCTTCTTTTTTGCCATCTCACTATCGCTCCTTTATTACATAAAATAAGATGATAGATTTCTTCTATCACATAACATCATAACATTAAAAAGTAAAAATGGATGCCTTGCAACAAATTTGATTACAGGTATTTTATGCGCAAGTTTCACACTAAATACTTCACCCGTTTGAATTAGTTTGTGAATTGCATTACAATATAATAGTTCTGATTATGACCTTTTTTTATGGGTATCACGGAAAGAAAAGAAGGGATTTACTTGAAAGAATATCATTTACCACAGGCACCAGCGCGCCTTAGTCTGCGGGATGCGTTGCGCGTCAGATCCGCTGCCTACCCATGGAATCGAGCAATTGGATCTGGCATTGCCACCTGCTTGCCGATATTGATTGGTTTACTGCTAGGTGACATCATCCATGGATTTTCAGCTGCGCTTGGTGCTTTCACATTCTTATATATAGGAGCAGAAACGTATAAACAAAGAGCTAAGAAGCTCGCTGCCGTGGCTATATGCCTTGCTGCCGCCATGGTACTCGGAAGCCTGCTTGCTCCCTATACACTTATACTCTCTATAGTCGCAGGTATCATCGGTATTGTTGCCTTTTATGTCCTGAACACCTTGCAGCAACTCATACCAGGGCCAATGTTCTTCGTTTTAATATTCTGCATGGCTACTGGTCTGCCCGTAGACCCACAGAGTGCTTGGGAACGAGGATTCTACGTCCTGCTTGGAGGAGCACTATCCTGGCTTCTTGCCATGGCAAGCTGGCTCTGGACAAAAAAGAACAATGAAAAACAAGTTCTTATCAAATCTTACAGACAGCTTATGGCAATGCTGCAGTCCATTGGGACACCATCGTTCTATCAAATGCAGCACCTGACCGTCCTGACCTTAAAGCAAACTGACCGAATCATCTATGCAGCCAAAAGGCAGCCAGCTGCGCTGCGTTTACATGAACTTGCAGCTGATATTTTCTATACATTGACGCAGCTCAATAATGATGGTCTCACACCTGACATGCGAAAATCCTTGGAAAATCAGCTGACCGCAGTCGTCGATGCACTCGAAAATGCAAAAGGCAACTGGCCTGCATATACAAAGTCAGAGCAGTCAGTAGTACACAATCTACAGCTTGAGTTGGAGCAAGCATATGAACTTGCTACACAATCAACTAAAGAGGAAACAATCCATGTTGAGACAGAATCGGCATGGAGTGTGCTTCGAAATGGTATTTCACGTAAAAATATTACTGTCCGGCACGCTTTATTTTATGGTTTGTTTATTATGATCGCTTCGCTGCTGGCACATGGTCTGGGATTCAACCGGCCATATTGGGTGCCTGTAGCATGTGCGGCTGTACTTATCGGTGCAAATACGACGCTCACTATTCATCGAGCCATTCAACGCTCACTCGGCACCATTGTTGGTACGATAATAGGCGGATTAATCTTATCATTGGAACCGTCCGGAATTTACTTGATTCTTGTTGTCGGTCTGCTGCAGCTCTGCGTTGAACTAGTAATTGTACGCAACTACGTTTTTGCTAACATGTTCATTGCTCCTCTCGTCCTTGTACTGGTAGAAACAATGAATCCAGGCAATACTGTCAGCTATTTTGTCACAGCGAGGGTTGTTGATACAATTGTCGGAAGTACGATTGCCATTGTGGCCGTTTTGCTTTTATGGCGAGGTATCCATACGCGTTTCCTCCCTATCATATTGAAGGAAACGATTGTGAATATGCAGGAGCTGCTCCGTGCAATTCATTCAAATGATCAGCAAAAGAAACATACCAAAAAACTAATGAACAGTTTGATCGAATTGCGAGCTGCCTATGACCGCAGCCTTGGCGATTTCTCAGCTTCCCAGCAGCAGGCAGAGGTTTTATGGCCAGCCATCATGCACACGCAGCATGCAGGATATTTGCTCATGTCTTTACGCAAGAACAAAGATAAATTAACGGAATCACAGTATGACGCAATTCAGAACCAGCTTGGCGGTATTATGACCAGTCTAATCACACGACAGCCAGTATCCTTTGAAAGGTACGATGAGCTCGATTTACAGCAGGAGCTAAACCAGCTGCAATCTGCTCTTCAGCAGCTTCATAAATCAAATAATGCGACGAAGCTCGCACCAAATTGACCTTCTCTGACTGCAGAGAAGGTTTTTTTGTGTTACAGGTACGAGAAAGAAGGGTACGATTAAACACAAGAACCAGAAGACAGGAGCGGTATATCATGCAAACAGAACAAAAAAAACGCCCAGTCGTCGCTTTGACAGGAGCGAGCGGCTACATAGGCAGCCATCTATTGGATAAATTGAAAGAGCGTTTTGACATTATCGCCCTATCACGGAGCGGTGACAAACGAGAAAACACAGAACAGGTAACATGGCGGTCTTGCGATTTATTTTCCCAGATCGATACTGAAAAAGGTCTTCAAGGAGCCGATATCGCCGTCTACCTTGTCCATTCGATGAGCCCCTCTGCCAAGCTAACACAAGCAAGATTTGAGGATATGGATGTCATTTTGGCCGATAACTTTGCCCAAGCCGCCAAGAAAAACGGCGTGAAACAAATAGTTTATTTAAGTGGGATTATTCCTCCGGAGGAAAAATTATCCCGCCATCTCCGCAGCCGATTGGAAGTAGAAAAAATACTTGGATCTTACGGCGTACCCGTTACGACAGTTCGAGCAGGATTAATCGTCGGTCCGAAAGGCTCTTCTTTCCCGATTGCTGAAAAATTGGTTAAAAGACTGCCAGTTATGGTGTTGCCTAGCTGGACAAGGACGAAGACTCATCCAATCGCGCTTGCAGATGTACTCACCGCCTTACAAAAAAGTGTCGGCAATAAAGATGTTGCTGATAAGGCAATTGATGTCGGCGGCCCAGAAGTCATGACGTACAAAGAAATGCTCGAGCACCTTGCCAGCGTAATGGGTAAAAAGCTCCGCAGTTTCAATGTACCATTCCCAACTGTTAAGCTCTCCCGTCTATGGGTGAAACTTATTAGCGGTATGCCAAAAGAGACAGTTTACCCATTGATCGAGAGCTTGTCCCATCCAATGGTTGCACAGCAGTCACACTATGTCGAGGGTATCAGCAATGGCAAAATTTCCTTTGATGAAGCTGCCAAGGCAGCAATGAAAGAAGAACAGAAAAGTAAAGATTCCAAGCATAGCAAGAAGCCATCGCTTCCTTCGCTTCCGCCTCGTCAGGATGTGCGTTCGGTACAGCGCATGCCGCTTCCTTCCGGCAAGGACGCAGATTGGGCAGCCAGACACTATATGAGCTGGGTTGCTGATTCACTTCGGCCTGTCGTTCGGACAGAAGTCGATGAAAACCTTAACTGCAAAATTTATTTGACTTTCATGCAGAAACCGTTACTGATTCTGTCCTACGCCAAGGAAAGAAGCACCGAACACCGCGCCCTTTATTACATTACTGGCGGCTTGTTCGCGAATGTTAAAGATACACAGAATGGCCGAATCGAGTTCCGTCAGATACCCGGCAAAGAGGAGATGATCGTTGCCATTCACGAATATTTACCTTCATTACCTTGGTTCGTTTATAAATACACTCAAGCTCCTATTCATATGCTTGTTATGTTCTTATATCGGAAGCACCTCGAGCGTCTGATCCGAGATAAGCAGCCCGGTTTACAAGTACCACAGATTGCAGCACAGCATTGAGAAAAGGCAGCACATCATGTGCTGCCTTTTTTTGAAATCACTGTTTATCAAAATTAAACTTATTATTATCAGAGATTAATTGAGTCCCCAGCTTCCTGATACCAGAAAAGTGAGTAATCATTCATGGTAGAAGCGTGGCCCAACTGGCGCAGCATTGTAGAAACATTGCCCCGGTGATAGGTACCGTGATTGACTACATGCAGTACAATTTCCGATAACCGAGTTTCTCTTGTTCCTGCATATGGGTTCTCAAGCAGAATAGTTCGGTCCAAGTTGTCCTGATCTTGCAACCATTCTTTATATTTTGCTGCTAACTGCGCGAAATCGTTTGCGAAATGATCTGCGGAATGCAGAAGGGTTTCCTTTTCAAGAGGCATGCATATTTCAAGCGCCTCCTGCATTTGAACACCATTTAAAACCCTATACCAGACACTTTCCACTGCATAGATATGACCAAAAGCCTGGGCGATAGTCGGAAACGAGGTGTTCACTTCTTCTTGCATTACAGTGGTCGGTAGCTCCTTGATATGGTTCAGGAGGGTTTGATTGGCCCAAAAATGGTAATTAAACATTTGGTTGTGATGATTCATTTGTATTGTCTCCTTTTTAGATAGATGGATTTAGATTGTTTCTGTTCACATTATAAAAAAAGAAGTATGACAGCAGTCTGTCATACTTCTTCATAAAGTTTAATTGTGTTTTGCAGTTTCTCTTTTAAAAGTACTCGCAGGGCATATGGCTCGACAACTTCAGCTCCGCTGCTGAAGCTCAGCAGAATTGACCATAACCATCTTGCTTTTAAAGGCTCATAAACAGGGATTCTTATCGTCATACTGCCATCATCATGAAATTGCTTATCAACCTGATGAAACTGATCCAACGCTTCTGCCATTGCTTCCTGCTTTACCTTTACCACTACATCAGATACTTTATTTCCCCATACATCATCAAAAGTATAATCTTCTTTTGGCACTTCCTCGTGTGGTTGAAATGTTTCCTGTGACAAAGACAAATTCAGCATCCGGGACAATCGGAACTCCCTATAACCCTGTCGTTTTCGGCAAAATCCATTAATGTACCAATTGCTGTACTTATAATGAAGCTGCAATGGTTCCATATCACGGGTGGTACGTTCATTATGTGCATTTATATAATCGAAGCGGACAACCTTTCGCTCGGTGATGCCAGAGCGCAATTGCCGTAGTGCTTCTGGCTCGGTTCGGTAGCTTTCAAAGTCCACTGAGAGATTTTGATTCTGATGTTCCTCACCTATTGTTTGCAGCCGCTCAATGGTTCCTTGTGCACGCTCATCTTCAAACACGGTGGTAAGGCTGCGGAGCACCGTAATCAAAGAGTCAACATCATATGAACCGAGCAAACTTCTATCCATTTTGTATCCGTCCAATATGCCATAGCCACCCTTATTCCCCTGATGCGATGTAACTGGGATTCCTGCAGCACAAATCACATCAATATCCCGGTAGATAGTTCTTGGGGAAACTTGGAATTCTTTAGCAAGCATAGATGCAGACAGCACTTCGTGGTTCAAAAGTTTGTAGATTATAGAGATCAAACGCTCTAATTTCATATGTTTTCCACCCTTTATCCTAATACGAATTCTTACGCATTGCTCTACATATGAGGCAGCGCCTAATGCGCTGCCTTTTCTTATTCACCGCTTCCCCCATCCATCGAGAAAGTGTTGTTATTGTTGTGCAGAACCATATCCATTACAATCATGACAGCAATATAAGTAAGCAAATGGGATTCATCCTCTATTTGCATTTCATACGTATCGCCCCAGGAGAACCACTTCTTCGTTACATGCATCAGCGGACCATTTTCATCCGTCAGCGTGTACTGGTGTGACCAAACGTCTCCATCCAAACTCCAGTTGTGCGGCTTTAACGAGAAGTTTGCTTTGAAAAATGTGAAGTTCTTAATTACTTCGGCAACTTGTTCGCCATTTTCTTCAATGATATATCTTGGCTTCCAAAAAGATAGCTGCTGCTTGATCTCAACAAGCGGCTGATCATCCAGATTGGTGATCGTCAGCCGATCCTGCAGAGAAAAGAGTTTGCTTTTGACACGGTAAAGCTCCCGTTGGTCTGCATCAAATACCGAAAAGCTATCCTTGAAGCTGAATACTCTCTGCTTGATATAATATGTCCCCATTGCCGCACCTCCGCAAATTCTTATTCCCTTCATACGAAGGTACGGAAGCTTTTGTTCCAATTTCTAAATAAGTTTGGTTTTTTCTTTCGACACGACACGTTCTATACTCGCATACCGCTGGCGCAGTGCCATTTCACAGAACAAGATGCCAAGCAGTGTAAGGACAATATAGCTGAAGCCCATACCATATTTGCCAACCGATTCCCCCATGATAATTCCTCCTGCGCTGATTAGCTTTCCGAATTGGAACACAAAACCATGGAAAGCCATGTATGTCCCGCGTTTCGTATCATCAACCATGTCAGCCAGCATGCTTTGCCTCGTAGGTACATACATCAGTTCTCCAAAAGATAAGATCAACACTGATACCGCCAATAGGAACGGACTGTTGCTGACAGCCATGATGGTGAATCCTATACCAAACATAACAAAGCCTGTGTACATAACCAGACGCTCATTATGACCTTTGATCAGCTTAGTGACCAATCCGGTGAAGAGCACAATCAACAGAGTATTTTCTACAGTCAGAAGACTGACCAGCCGCAGTCCATCTACAGATAAACTGAAGCCGAAAATAGACATACTCATCTCTGTGATATCTTTCTCCATGCGAACCGTCAAATAATTGCTCCGCTGGAACTCAAGCGAAAGGATAGCAATGCCGCTAAGTACAAACAGCAAGAAGGCTCTGTCTTTGCCAACACTGCGGTAACTTTGAAACAAAGATTTTAACCCAAGGTCTTTCTTTTCTCCAACTGCTGTACGAACTGTAAATGTTTCTTGGATGAACATAATTGTAATTACCATCGTGATGACCGACATGACGACCAAACCAAGAAGCAGCTGGAACATATAATCCTGAAACAGCCAACCGCCTATCGTAAGACCAATCATCATAGCCAGATTATTCGCCCAATAGTTAATCGCATACATATAAGCACGTGTTTCCTGTGTACTCACATCAATCAGCATCGCCTCTTGGGCTGGCATGATCATTCCGCTGGCAATACTAATCACCATCAGCATGGCAAAGGTGACTGAAGCAGAAGTGAAATTTGGTGTATTAGCAAGCACCATACCAATGAAAGCTGCCGCTTTAGCCGCTTCACCAAGTACCATCATCCGCTTTCTGCCGATTCGGTCAGCTAAGTGTCCGCCATAAAGACTTGCCAGGAACTGAATGACAACATTGATCATCATCAGTACCCCTGCTATTGTCGCATTCATTTCTTGCACAAAATAAACCGCCATAAACGAGAAGATCATGCTGCCAATCATGCGACTCATAAATGAAGTATAAATTCGTATTCGTATATTCGGATGCAGACTTCTGAACATTTCTGCTCCCCCCTCTCTCTTTTTTCCATTATGTAGAAGTTCAAAAGAGGTGAAAAGTGTATAATTTTAATAAAGATGTCACCTTTTAGGAGGGAAATACAACTTGGATATTAGCTACTACTTAGTACGAGCAAACTTATACGAGAAAGAAAGAAACGGGCAAGTATCGTGTACGCTGCAGGAAATTGAAGCTATCTGGCAATGTACGAGAAGACATGTCATCCGTAAACTGAAGAAGCTGGAGCAGCTCGGACAGCTCCGTTATCAGCCTGGACGAGGCAGAGGCAGAAAGTCCACTCTTACGTTTCCTAGTGATTTTCGCGAAGAAGTAGAAAAGTTTTTGAGATTCTGTATTCAGGAAAACAAACCTACTATCCTCTTCCAGCTCTTACAGCTGCCAATCCCCCGCCACTGGTATGCCCATATGACAGAGCTGGAGCAGCTTTTCGGCTATCAGCAACAAGAAGGGCAGGATACACTTCGCACCGTTTTCAACCGGCCAATTACAACACTTGATCCATGCGCGAGCTCGATTACCTTTGAAAGCCATCTGATTGAGCAGATCAGCGATACACTTGTTATCTACGATCAAGAAACGGACAGCGTGCACCCCCACCTTGCCCATCATTGGAAAACGAATGAAGATAATACAGAGTGGTTTTTCTATTTGCGAAAAGGAGTTCTTTTTCATCACATGCGGGAGATGACATCAGAAGATATAGCATATACAATAGACCGTTTCAAACCAGATTCACCTTATTATTGGCTCGTTAGTGATGTAGTGCAGACAGAAGTGATTGATCGTTACATCATCCGTTTCCAGCTAGCGAGATCAAATCCATTTTTCCTTCGTTATATGGCGAGTGTAAGCATGGCCATCCTTCCCCGAGATGTGCTGTTCAATGAATATGAATGGGTTGCAACTGGACCTTATCAGTTGAAAGAAAGAACGGAGCAAAAACTTGTACTCGAGGTTTTCCCATCATACTTCCATATGCGGCCTTTTCTGGATAGAGTTGAGATGTGGCGAATCAAGCCCGGAGAAAAGAAAGTAAATTACAGTTTGTCCGAGCAGGGACCGACGCAATCTCACTATGAAGTCGAGCAAGGGTTCCGATTTCTTGCATTCAACTTTCATCGTGATTCTATTATTCAGGATAAATATTTCCGTGAAGCTATGTATCACTTAGTAGATACCGAGAGGATTTTCACCGAATTAAATCTAGAGCAGTTGTTCGGTAAACTAAAACATGCCAGCAGCTTCTTTCTTGAAAAGTCCGTTGCACCTATAAAGAATGAGCAGAAACTGAAAGAAGCACTGAAAAAATCTGCTTATCAGGGTGAGCCATTAAAGGTTGGTGTTCTGCGTCATAAATCTGCCGGAATTCAGGCCGAATGGCTGTTACAAGAAGCAGCTAAGTATGGCATAGTCCTTGAATTATGCGAATACGAACTGGACAGTATTTACAACAAAAACGAGATGCTTGCATTCGACATGGCCTTCATGGGGGAAGTTGCCAATATCGACCGGGAACTTTCCTTCATTGGCGCCTTCAAGAATGAAGCGTTGTTATTCCGGACATACTTTGGCCCATCACACCTTCGAAAGATTGATACTTATTTAGAAGCTTTCAAAAACGGTAAAACAAAAAAAGAAAGATACAAGATTGCCGACGAAATCGAATCTTATCTTCACCAGGAACGATTGATTATCTTCCAAAACCATCCGATGAAAGAACGAACCCATACCGCTTTCCTGCAGGATTTTGAGCTGACTGGCTTCGGCCATCCGAATTTCCGTAGACTATGGATTGATAGATTGGCATAAAAAAAGCACCCTCAGGGTGCTTTTTACTTGGCTTCCTTCTCATTTTCGATGATATCTAGTATTTGATTCTTTAGTATTTCTGCTTTTGGTCCGTAGATTGCTTGAATACCATTACCCACTTCCAGCACACCTTTGGCTCCAAGATCCTTCAAAGCGTCTCGATCAACCTTACTTTTATCATGGATCCCAACACGAAGACGCGTGATGCAGGCATCAAGATTGCTTATATTCTCTTCTCCTCCAAGTGCAGAGAGAACTTGTAATGCTTGGTCGCTGTTCTTTTGCCCTTTTTGCTTCTTCTTGTACTCTTCCTTTGTCACCAGTGCATTTGATGCACCACGGCCAGGCGTCTGCAGATTCCATTTTTGAATTGCAAAACGGAAGACTGCATAATAAACAGCAAACATGCAGATTCCGACAATCGGTACATACCACCACGGTTCCCCAACACCCGGCAGAATACCGAACAACGTAAAGTCGATGAAGCCTGAGCCTCCCGCATATCCGATATTTACATCTAGTACATACATGAGCATGAAAGAAAGCCCCGCCATCAAGCAATGGAAGATGTACAAGATTGGCGCCGCGAATAGGAAGGTGAATTCTAACGGCTCGGTAATCCCTGTAAGAAATGCCGTCAGACCCGCAGTTAGTAAAAGTCCTCCGACTGCTTTCCTGTTTTCCGGCTTAGCAGTGTGATACATAGCAAGTGCGATAGCTGGCAAACCGAATAGTACGAACGGGAATTTCCCAGCCATGAAGCGCCCTGCCGTTATCTCTACCGCACTATCTACTTGACGATCAGCAAGCTGCGCCATATACATCGCCGTATCACCGGATACCATTTGACCGGCTAGCGTCATATACGTTCCACCCACTTCCGAGAATCGAATCGGAATGTAGAAGATATGATGCAGCCCGAATGGAATGAGTGCCCGCTCTACCAAACCATAGATGAACAGATAAAATGGCGGTGTATTTTGTCCAGCCAGCTGATTGCCCAGCCAGAAGATACCATTTTGAATCGATGGCCAAACAAATGAAAGAAGAAGTGCTATAACGATCGAAACACCTGCTGTCACAATCGGTACAAAACGTGCTCCGCCGAAAAAGGAAAGCACGTCAGGCAGCTGGAAATCATGAAAACGCTGATAAAGCGCTGCTGCCACAAAACCGATGATGATACCCCCAAACACACCGATTTGCAGTGTTGGTATGCCTAATTCTGTTGTGTAACCCGCTTGGCTTGCATTCTCAGGTGTCACACCCACCACGATTCCGATAACCGTGTGCATAATAATGTACCCAACAAAAGCCGATAAACCAGCAGCTGCTTTTCCGCCTGTCCAGCTTCCTGCAATTCCGATGGCGAATAAGATACCTAAGTTCGAGAAGATGACACTCCCCGCTCCACGCATCAGCTCTCCGAATGTTTGCCATCCTCCGCTTTCTAAAAACGGAAAGTATTCAATAAAGTACGGAGACTGCAGCGTTGTCCCGATACCGAGCAACAGCCCTGCTGCTGGCAGCAAGGAAATGACGACCATGAAAGTCTTTCCGACTCGCTGGAAGAAATCAAAGCTGAATATATTTTTCATAATTCCACCACTCCTCAAAGAAAGCGTTTACTATATAGTGCAAAGAAAAGGAGTTTTACTCCTTTCCTCACTTCAATTCCGGCCAAAAATCACCGTTTGCTTCAATCAATGCATCCAGTACTTCCCGCGCCTTTTGAGCAGAAACGACCGTTCTGTTCAACGTCAACGCCTGCAAGGCCTTTTGATAGGAGTTCTCTACATATGCTTCTACTGTGAGTCTTTCATAGGCATATTGCCCTTCGATCAATCCCTTATAAAAGACCGGAATCTCTCCGACCGCATATGGGCGTGGCCCATTCGCTGTCAAACTCGCAGCCACTTCTACCATTGCATCGTCTGGGAGATTAGATATGATACCGTTATTTGGAATGATTACGATGAAATTATCCCCTATATTATAAGCGATTGACTCTGCCACAATCAGGATGAACTCTCCATGTGCATCGTTATGCACGACAGATGCACCAACAGTTGTTCCTTTATCTACTACCTCACGGCATGCTTCGAACACACGCTTCTCACGACCTTCCATCACCTCGTTCGCTCGAGTGTGTGTTGGGTCTAATTTCTTCAGCACTTTATCCGGATACAAATAATATTGTAAATACGTATTCGGAAGATAATCCGGGAAGTCACGTACTGTCTGTTCGACCATCGCATACGTATCCAGCCAGGATTGATCACGCTGCTCATAATCTACAGGACGGAAGCCTCCGTCTAAAATCATTTCGCGTAGTTCTGGCAGCAGATCATTACCGGATTCATCATATAAATGTGTGAACCAGCCAAAATGGTTCAGACCGAAGTAAACCGGGTCGAATGATCTTGGGTCACGTTCTAGCAATCTGCCATAGGATCTGAGCAGGTTCTCAGGCTGATCACAAATATTCAAGATTCGCTTATCATTCGGGAACAGCTGCTGCAAAGCATCTGCTACAATCGCTGCAGGATTCGTGTAATTTAGAATCCACGCCTTTGGATTATGTTCTCGTACATCCGTGACAAGCTGCGCCATATCCTTGATGGAACGCAAACCATAAGCAAATCCACCGGGGCCGCATGTCTCTTGACCGATAACTCCGTGCTGGAGCGGAATTTTCTCATCCTGCTCCCGCATCCCATATCCCCCAGTTCGCATCTGAACAAAGACGAAATCAAGTTCTTGGGCATAAGCTGCTTGTTTATCTGTTGTATACTCAAATTCAAGTTCCGGGTATTCTTCCTGGAATAATATTTTGGCGAATTCACCGATAACTGCTTGTCGTTCTTCATTCACGTCAACCATTGTTAATTTCCCAATTGGGAAAGAATTTTTTCGAACACATAAGCTTTTCAAAAGTCCAGGCGTCCATGTACTTCCGCCTCCGACAATAAGGATATTGAATTTCTTCATGTTGACCTCTCCATTCTCTATATCTAATATCTATGCCCTTACTCTATCAGCAACGAAAGCGATTACAGTAAAAGTTTCATATTATGAAACTTTTGGTTTACAATGATACGTGAGAGGGGGATCACCATGTATAATTTCTTCGCAAAGCTACAGAACTTCCTGGAAGCATCAACCGACCATTCCACTTCCGATCATACGATAGCGGAATATATTCTCCGCCATGTCTCCGAGATTCCGAATATGACGATCTATGAATTAGCAGAGGCTTGTCACCTCTCTCCAGCAACAATCTCTCGTTTTTGTCGTCGTTTCGAAAGCATTTCATTCAAGGAACTAAAGGAACATGCCAGCGAATTCAATGACTTCAATCGGACAGAAATACACCAAGGACCAGAATCAGACATGATAGTTGGTTTACCCGATTATTTTGAGCAAGTAAAGAAATCACTTGCTCAAACAGAAAAACTGCTGCAAGAGGACATATTGCAGCAGGCCGCAATCTTAATGCATGATGCTAATAAACTATCTTTCTTCGGCGTCACGTTTTCAAATGTCGTGGCCAAAAACGCACAAATCAAATTCATGCGGTTAGGAAAACATACCGCATCCTACAGCAATCATGAAAACCAGATCATCGAGGCAAATGCAATGATTCCCGACGACCTTGCCATTGTGATTAGTTCCTCCGGTGACACGCGTTTCATTGTAAAACTAACAAAAGAACTGTTTAGAAATGAAGTTCCAATATTAGCAATTACGAGCAACCCGAGTAGCTATTTAGGACAACACGCAAAGCTTATTATTCAGATAAGCGGACAGAAAATGGATGGCTATAAATCTCCCATACTGGAAGAAATCAATCTACAAGCAGCCGTGAATATGTTGTATCTGCACTACTCTGGACGATACAACTGAAAAAGGACTGCTAGGTAAGCAGTCCTTTATGGTTTTAAAATGACTTTGATACAGCCATCTGTTTTTGTATCGAATTTTTCGTAGCCTTCCTTAGCTTGATCAAGCGGAAGGATATGCGTGATGATATCAGCTAAATCGACCTTCCGATCCTGAAGCAGACCATGTAAATAGGGCATCGTGTGAATAACAGGAGCTTGTCCGCTCTTGATTGTGACGTTGCGCTGGAAGATATCCCCGAAAGGAAATGCATTGTAACGGCCGCCATATGCCCCTGTCACTTGGATATTACCGCCCTTGCGTACGCACTGTGCCGCCATGACGAATGCCCCTAATGCTCCGCCCTGTAGCTTCAGTCCGCTTCCGATAAACTCCATTGGCGTCATCTTTCCATCCATGCCGACAGCATCGATGACGACATCAGCTCCGCCTTTGGTTATTTCCTTTAAGTACTCCCCTGTATTCTCATGTTGTTCGAAATTCACTACCTCTACATTATTGGTACGCTTGGCATGTTCCAGACGATAGTCGATGTAGTCAACAGCAATAACGCGTTTGGCACCTTTCAGCCAAGCGAATTTCTGTGCTAGTAAACCGACCAGGCCACATCCAAAAATGATGACTGTATCTCCAGGTTTTACGCCCCCATTATCAACAGACCAGAAAGCTGTTGATCCTGCATCTGCCAGCAGAATCAGCTGTTCATCTGCTACTTCGGAATTCTCGGGAATCTTGAAAGGCACAAAGTTACCATAAGGCACTCTCATGTATTCCGCTTGTCCGCCCGGATAGCCTCCATTGTTATCTGAGTAGCCAAAATAAGCACCCATCTGTCCGTTTTCATTGCTGTTGTCACATTGGCTTTCCAAATCATGCTGACAGAAAAAGCACTCCCCACAGCTCACATTGAACGGAATAACAACTCGGTCACCCTTTTTCACTTTTGTTACCTCGGGACCGACTTCCTCCACGATACCCATCGGTTCATGGCCGATAATATAATTCTCTGGCATATTCGGAACCATGCCATGAATCAAATGCAAATCAGAACCGCAAATCGCTGTAGCAGTCAGCTTCACGATAATATCATCCGGTTTCTTGATAGAAGGTGCCTTTACTTCTTTTACACGAACATCTTTAATCCCTTGATACGTAACTGCCTTCATTGCTGATTCTCCTTCGATTCGGTATTGGTCGGCGTTGCAAACATACCGAGACGGTCGGTGTCATACGGGAACAAATTCATGCTGACTACATCGATTGCTGTATTGGCAGCCTTCCGGTCAAATGGAAACTGCGATTTCGGGTCGGCTGGAAACAGCCAGTTGTGCTGAGCCATCAAAGAAGAAATAGTGCCCTGCATCTCAATTGCTTCATCCAAATGACGAACAAGGGTTTGTCGGAGCTCGGGATTTACAGCTTCTGTTATGGCGATTGCATAGTTGTTCACTGCCGACTTTGCAGTGATAAGCATTTCCGTACAAATGGCGGAATCCATCAGATCAGGCATGCCTTTGGCGTTTTCCGGATCTAAGTAGTCACGCATCTGCTTCACCTTCCTTTAATAACTGAGACTTGCTGTACAGCTCCTCCAGTTCCCGAATTTGGCGTACTGAGGTTTCCACGTCTTTCTCCATCAGCTGCTTGATTTTTTGATCAAACACAACACCTTGCAGAAACTTCGCCTTCATGACTGCCGTTGTCTTGAAGTTCAGCAGCTCATGAACTTCCATCGTTTCATGCGGTGCCAGTTGTTGATTATCGCTCATCGTTCATCCTCCTTGTCTTGTTTCAGCTTGTCCCCGAGACACGATTTTATGTATGTATAAAGCAGTCAGTTTCTCACAAGATAGTGTTAAAAAAGGAGGCACATCCGTATGCATCAATCGGGTATCCATGAAACAATGGAGGCAATGGAGCTATTGAATACAGCTTGTCTTTCGCTGACAAAGTCATCAGGTATGCAATTCTTGGCAAAGGACGATGGACTTAAGACCTTGCTGACAGCTCAAGCAGATGCAGATAAACGTCATATCCATATGCTGCAGCGCTTTCTGAACGAGGAGGCACAGCATGGATAAGCTTATTCAAATACTAGGATCTGCTCGGGAAATAACAGATCAAGTAATTGCCACAGATTTGTTAGTCACCGTTAAAACTGGCATTATTAACACCGCGAAGGCAATAAACGAAACAAGCAATGAACAGCTGCGCAACAATTTGAAATCAAAGCTGCATGAACATATTGAGCAGCATGAACGTGTTTTCAGCTACATGATGGAACACGGCTATTACTCTCCACAAACACCAGCTAAGCAAATTCATGTATTGAATGAAACAGCTGAAACTGTTTTGACACTGAATAAAGACTAAGCAGGAAAGCACGAGCTCTACGCTCGTGCTTTCTGCTTTGTAAGCTGTTCTTTTGCTTTCTATTCTTTCACCTACGTATAATAATCGGTAGAGCGTGTAAGTCGCATGACGAACTAGGAGGCCATTATGAACGACTTCATTAATCAATTGCACAATCACCGTTCCGTACGGACATTCACTGATAAAAAACTGACACAGAAGCAGCTCGATGCAATTATGGGAGCAGCAATCCAAGCACCAAACTGGATCAACGGTCAGCAAGTTTCTGTTATCGTCGTAACTGACGAGGAGAGAAAACGTCGGTTAGCAGAGCTTTCCGGAAATCAGAAACATATAGATGACGCAGCAGCTTTTCTTGTCTTTTGCATGGATTACAGTCGCGCTAAGCATATAACGGAACTGCATGATAAGAAACTTGAGGTAATGGAGAATATCGAGGCTGTACTAGTAGGTTCTACTGATGTTGGCATCGCACTTGGTACTGCAGTTGCTGCAGCAGAATCTATGGGTATCGGCACCGTTCCAATCGGCGGCGTCCGCAGAAGCCCAGCCGAAATTTCAGAGCTGCTTGAGCTGCCTGAGCTTGCGTTCCCAATCTCTGGTCTTGCCATCGGTTACCCTGCTGATCCGCTGCCAGCACAAAGTCCGAGAATTCCAACGGAAGCTTTTTATCATAAAGAAACATACGTACAAAACCAGCGGGAAGCGGTCGAAGAAATGGATAAAAGACAGCAGGAAGCAATTAAAGTCCGAACTGGCAAAACGAAAGCACATCCTTGGTCAGAAAGAATTGCCGCTTTCTATTCCGAACGATATAAAGAATACGGAAAAGTAACAGACGTTCTGAAACAGAACGGATACGATTATAAATAAAAAGAACCAAGTAGAAAGGAAGTATATATGATGACCAGAACACCTTTATCGGTTTTGGATTTATCACCTGTACCAGACAATAAAACACCGAAAGAAGCCTTCGAAAACAGCAAACAGCTGATTCAGCACACAGAAAAACTAGGATATAATCGTTACTGGGTTGCTGAGCACCACAATATGCCGAGCATTGCCAGCTCTGCAACTTCTGTATTGATCGGTTATCTTGCTGGCCATAGCTCTACTATCCGTGTCGGCTCCGGCGGTGTGATGCTGCCAAACCACTCTCCGCTAGTCATAGCGGAACAATTCGGGACATTGGCAACGATGTATCCAGACCGCATCGACCTTGGACTAGGACGAGCACCTGGTACAGACTATATGACAAGCCGCGCTTTGCGCCGTGATGCACATACGAGTGCAGAGAACTTCCCCGAAGATGTGAAAGAGCTGCTTGCATATTTCAGTGATGCCAACCTGCCAATCAAAGCACATCCTGGGCATGGTACGAATGTGCCGGTATATCTATTAGGTTCCAGCACATTCAGCGCACAGCTTGCCGCTATGCTCGGTTTGCCGTTTGCATTTGCCAGCCACTTCGCACCGGGAGAGCTGCACAATGCATTGCGCTTATACCGTGAACGATTCCAGCCATCTGTTTACCTGGACAAACCATATGCAATGGTTACAGTTAACGGTATCGTAGCAGATACGAATGAAGAAGCGGAATTCCTTTCCACGACATTAAAACTTAAGTTCCTAAGCATCATCCGCGGTCGCTCTGGATCTTCCACTGCACCAGTCGAAAGTATGGATCATATCTGGAATGAACACGAAAAGCTGCATGTCACAAACACACTGACTTACTCTTTCGTCGGAGATAAAGAAAAAGTGGCTAGTGAACTGGAAGCCTTCCATGCAAAAACACAGTTTGACGAACTTATCGTTTCAGCAGACATTTATGACCAGGAAAAACGCAGAAATAGCTATAAATTGCTTTCTGAACTTTGGAAGTGATCTAAAAAAAGAACCTCATTTTAGAGGTTCTTTTTTACGTTGTTATGTAATAACCGATTGATGTCTCTCTTAATGCTGGCTTGCTTCAGTGCTCTTTGCTGCTTTAAGTATCTTAGGTCTGAAATATTGTCATACGATAGCTGCGTATAGAAGTAGTTTATGTACTCCAATATAGCGAAGAGATATATAAATAATGCTATAAATAATCCGCCTATAGGCAGTGGAGACTGTAAGTGTAAAAGATCATAGATAAAAGCAAAAAGAGGAATGGCAATCAGCAGCAAATTTATTTTCCTTAGTTTTATTAGTTTGTATACTACCTTTTCTGGGGTAATAAATGTCTTCTCATTCCTGAACCTTTTAAGCTTGGCATACCAATACATAGTGCCTTGCAATAACAGGAACTCCAAAAGAAGAAACGCTGTCCAAAATGAAAAAAGAGAATAGAGCTTCAAATCCGGATAGTTTTGATTTATAAGCACGCTGAGAATTACGAAGGAGATTACAGCAGCTAACTCCCCGGAGTAGAGAAATTTCAACCTATTTTCTATATGTCCTTTCAACTGTAAACCCCCTAGAGAATTTTAACTAAGTATATAATTGCTATTCGTTTTCCTTATCCTTATTTTCATTGATCTTTTCGAAAGAGAACCTATCTTTCTTTTATTCCCATCTACTTCTTTCATTTCAATTGAACCCCCAGCTAAAATCAGTATAAGTAAAATCAAAGAAAGAAACTTTTTCATGTTTTCCCTCCTAAAAAGTATATTGTAAGTCTACATGAATTATCGCTAGAAGGATTCGTCAATTCGTAAAAAATTACAATATATTTTCATACAAGTACTGTTATTATGACAATAAAAAAAGACCGCTAAATTAGCGGCCTTCCTTTACGTTATTAGTTATAAACATCCTCAACCGGTGTATCTCCAGCAAGCAAGGAAACAATCTTTCCTTTCGCCTTATCATTTCCGATAGCTGCCGCGATGGCACGCGCTACATCCTCGCGCGGAATTTGAGTTGTCTTGAATCCAGATTCATCTGTTGTAACTTTGCCAGTTCCTGCATCATCTGATAGTCCGCCCGGACGCAGGATAGTGTAATTCAGCTTACTGCCTTGGACAATCTGATCCGCGTAATGTTTTGCGATATAATACGGCTTCATGTCTTCTGTCCATTGATCTGGAGAATCCGCATGGATGGCACTAACCATGATGAACTGCTTCGCTCCAACTTTTTCAGCAGCTTTCACTGATTTCGCAGCTCCGTCCAAATCAATCGTTAATGTCTTATCCGGTCCAGTGCTACCGCCGGAACCTGCTGTGAATACAACTACATCGGATCCGTTGATAGCGTCTGTAAACGCGTCTAAATTATCCTCTAGATTTAGGAATACGGGTTTAACGCCTTTTTCTTCAAAATATCCAAATTGCTCTTCCTTCCGAAGTCCTACAGAAACTTCGTGTTCTTTGCTTTCATTCAGTACGTTAACTAGATTTTTTCCTACTTTACCGTTTGCTCCAATAATGAATACTTTGCTCATATTAATCCCTCATTTCTATTTATTTTAAAAAGCTATCATAATCTGTGCGTTCGTTTTGTACACCGATCCATTTTGTTTCCGTGAATTCTTCCAACGCCCACTTACCGTTGAATCGGCCAAGACCGGATTGTTTTACACCACCGAATGGTGCTTGCGGTTCGTCATTGATACTCTGATCATTAACATGAATCATTCCTGTTTCAATTCGTTTAGCAATCAATTCACCATGTCCTACTGTAGAATGAACTGCACCAGAAAGACCAAATGGATGCTCATTTGCCATCTCAACTGCCTCGTCTTCTATTTCAAACGTAATGATTGGTGCGATTGGTCCGAATATCTCTTCCGCTGCAAGTGGTGACTGGTTGTCTACTTGATTGACGACTGTAGGCTCTAATACGTTGCCCTGGAAGTTGCCGCCAGTAAGAACATTTGCACCAGCGTCAATTGCGCGCTGCAGCTGCTCTTTTATGCTGTCCACTTGCTGCTCGTTTATAATCGGACCTACTTGTGTATTTTTATCTTCAGGGTCACCGTAACGCAGATCTTTAACTTTTTCAACGAACTTGCTCGTGAATTCCTCTGCAACAGATGACTGTACAAGTATGCGGTTCAGCGCAATACAAACCTGCCCCTGGTGATAGAACTTACCATATACAGCGGATTCTACTGCCGCATCGATATTGGCATCCTCCATCACGATAAGCACGTTGTTACCTCCAAGCTCCAATGCTGTGCTTTTCAATTCGCCTGCAGCAAGAGATGCGATATGCTTACCTACTCCAGTAGATCCTGTAAAGGAAATCATACGGGGAATCGGGTGCTTCACAAAACTATCCCCGATTTCGGAGCTCTTACCACTAACAAGATTAATCAGCCCTTTAGGTGCCCCTGCTTCCTCGAATACAGCCGCCACTAGCGAACCTGCAGTCACGGTTGTATCTTTAGAAGGTTTGATAACTACTCCGTTTCCTGTAGCCAGTGCTGCAGCCACAGAGCGCATAGTCAAATGCAGCGGGAAGTTCCAAGGACTAATAACACCGACCACTCCTAGCGGCTCCTGATAAACTTTATTCACTTTGCCAGGAACATGAGAAAGAAATACCTCCCCCTTCATCCGATTCGGATAAGAAGCAGCTTCTTTCATGAAATTAACCGCGGTCGTAATTTCACCGACAGCTTTTCTGTACGTACTGCCAGCTTCTTTAATCAGCCATTCGATAAACAGCTCTTTCTCCTGCTCAATGATTTGGATTGCTTTTTCAATCAGCTCACGCTTCACTTGTGGCGGCTGCTCAGCCCATTCCTTCTGTGCACGTGCCGCTGCTTGGTAAGCTTCATCCAAGTCTTCCTCGTTTGCCCCTTGGATTGTAAGCAGCGTTTCTCCTGTATATGGATTGGTATTATCGAATGTATCTTCACTATTCCCTTTTCGCCATTCACCATTTATATAAAGTAAATCAAACTGCTTTTGCAAAATAACGCCTCCTTAGGATTTGTCTCGACTTAGAGACAATTCCCCCTTTGCATAAGATTAAACAAGTTGTCTGTGAAACGTCTTCTTCTTTTCTCAGCGTTTTCTAATTTTCACTTCATGTTGCTCTAAGATGCGTTGGATATAGTAGTACCATAACAACGATCAAGGAGATGGATAATATGAAAAGAAAAAACTTACTAGCAAGCGGTCTGGCGATTACATTGGCAGCGGGATTAGGCTTTGGGTTTCAGCATGTAAGTGCAGATGACGATAAAGTACCTGCAGATACAAAGGTGAATCTGAACCAAGCAATTGACAATGCCAGCAAAGAACAAGCAGGAACAGTCACAAGCGTCGAGCTTGATACTACACGGAGTGGGCAGGCTTATTACGAAGTGGATGTAAATGATGATAAAGAGGAATACGATATTCGAGTAAATGCTGATGACGGAACTGTCGAATCAAGAAAAGATAATGACGATGATAACGATAATAACAAAGCACCGCAGCCAAAAGTAGACATCAAAACTGCTGCTGAAACAGCTCTAGCACAGGAAAAAGGTGCCACACTGACAGATATCTCACTAGACGAAGATGACGGCAGACTGGAATATGATGTGGAGCTTCGTACCGATAAGGATGAAATCGAAGTGACTATTGATGCAGAATCCGGCGAAGTGACATATACAGAAAAAGAATCTCTCCAAGATGATCAAGACGATGATGGCGATGATGACTAATTAACACTAGAGTCTCCTATAGGAGGCTCTTTTTTTATGTTTCAGATTTTCCAAAAGGGTTATTAGTAGGGGGTACAAGACATTCGAAGGGAGCAATCAAACTATGAGCGAAAATATTCAAGATAAAGTTGTCATCATTACAGGTGCATCAAGCGGCATTGGAGAGGCAACGGCTAAAGAATTAGCGCAACATGGTGCTAAGGTTGTCCTTGCTGCCCGACGGGAAGAACGTTTGCAAGAGTTAGCAGAATCCATCAAGCAAGATGGCGGAGAAGCTATTTATCAAGTGACTGACGTAACAAAACAGGAAGAGGTCGAACAGCTAGCTCAGCTGGCTCTAGATACGTATGGTCAAATCGATGCCATCTTCAACAATGCTGGTTTGATGCCACTATCCTTCCTGCATAAAAAGCAAATCTCTGAATGGGATACGATGGTAGACGTTAATATCAAAGGAGTATTGTACGGCATTGCTGCTGTGCTGCCTCATATGCGCGAGCGCAAGCAAGGCCATATTATTAATACTTCCTCCGTTGCGGGGCATAAATCCGGACCAGGAACAGCTGTTTATTCTGGAACTAAATTCGCAGTACGTGCCATCACGGAAGGCTTGCGCCAGGAAGAAGCGGAAAACAATATCCGAACAACAATCATCTCACCAGGAGCTATTAAAACCGAACTTCCGGATAGTATCACAGATGATGAAATCCGCGAAAGCATGGGCGAAACATTAGGAGCAGCTGTTACACCTGACAGTATTGCACGCGCAGTCCGTTATGCTTTAAGTGAACCGGGTGATGTTGCAGTCAATGAGCTGCTCATTCGTCCGACGAACCAGAAAGGCTAATAATAAAAGAACAGCACCTCTTCCGGCTGATCCGGAGAGGTGCTGTTTTGTTAATCTTTCAAATTTCCGCCATTCGTTTCGATGACTTTCTTATACCAATGGAAGCTGCTCTTTTTGATCCGTTTAAGAGAACCATTTCCATCGTTATCCTTATCCACGTAGATATAGCCATACCGCTTCTTCATTTCTCCAGTACTCGCGCTGACAAGGTCGATCGGCCCCCAGCTAGTATAGCCAAGGATTTCAACACCATCCTGTATTGCTTCACCCATTTGTTCCAGGTGCTTTTGCAGATAGTCAATGCGATATGAATCCTCCACTTGACCTTCTTCATTGACTGTATCCACCGCGCCTAGTCCGTTCTCTACGACAAACAACGGTTTTTGATATCGATCATAAAGCTGATTCGCTGTAATACGGAAACCTGTCGGATCAATTGTCCATCCCCATTCCGATTTTGGCAGATACGGATTTTCCACAGAACCGAATACATTACCAGCTGTCGTCTTACCGAGCACTTCCGGATCCGTGCTCGTTGTACGGCTTGCATAATAACTGAACCCGATATAATCGACAGTATGACGGAGGATTGTTTCATCTTCTGGTTCCATCTGGATATCGATATTATTATCCTTGAAAAAGCGCTTTGCATATCCAGGGTAAGCTCCTCGAGCCTGAACATCGATAAAGAAGAAGGAATCTCTGTCTCTGTCCATTGCATCCAGATAATCTGCCGGATTCGCCGAATACGGATAAGTCGTACCTGCAGCCAGCATACAGCCGATTTTGGCATCTGGAATGATGTCGTGACATGCTTTTACCGCTATTGCACTGGCGACTAACTGATGATGAGCTGCTTGGTATTGGATTTGCTTTCTATCATCACCTTCACGAAAGACAAGGCCAGCCCCGACAAACGGCAGATGCAGGAGCATGTTGATTTCGTTGAAAGTCATCCAATACTTCACTTTCTCTTTGTATCTTGTAAATATTGTTTTAGCATATTTTTCAAAGAAGGATACGAGCTCACGGTTCCGCCAACTTCCGTATTTCTCTACAAGATGGACTGGCACGTCGAAATGCGCCATCGTAACGACTGGCTCAATGTCATACTTCCGCAATTCATCAAACAGATTATCATAGAATTGAAGCCCTTCTTCATTTGGTTGTTCTTCATCTCCCTTTGGAAAGATGCGAGCCCAAGCAATGGAAACTCGTAATGCCTTGAACCCCATCTCTGCAAATAATGCGATATCCTCTTTATAATTATGATAGAAATCAATCGCCTCATGCGACGGATAATTTGCTCCTGCAATTGGTTCAAGTGTTTCTATATTACCTTGCATAATTGAAAATCTATCTGCTCCTATCGGCAGTAAATCGACTGTCGTCAGTCCTTTACCGCCTTCACGATAAGCACCTTCTACTTGATTAGCCGCGACAGCGCCGCCCCATAAAAATCCTTCTGGAAAAACACTCATATACTCCGCTCCCCTCTCTCTTTATATCTACCGATCAAGCATTCTATATATTCAGGGTAAGCAGCGGCTCGCCCCATTTCACTTGTTTTTCTTCTGTTGCCGCCACTAGGTTGTAAGCCTTTACATCCGTCACCACAACTGGCGTCGTAATATCAAAACCGGCATTCTGGATACTATCCAAATCAAACTCTATGAGCAGCTGCCCTTTTTCTACGCGATCTCCTTGCTTTACATGAGCGTCAAAGAACTTGCCGTCCAACTGAACCGTATCCATCCCGATATGGACCAGAATCTCGGCTCCGCTATTCGCTGTGATTCCGATGGCATGTTTCGTTGGGAATAAAACAGATACAACGCCAGATGCAGGAGCGTACAGTTTTCCTTCTGACGGAATGATTGCTACACCCTTGCCGAGTGCGCCTGTCGCAAACGCCTCATCTTTGATCTCAGATAATGAAACAATCGAACCTGGAAATGGACTAGCAATCACGTCATTGCCAATAGCCAGCTTCTCTTCCTTCTGAATAGGTGTTGTTGGCTCTTGCACTGTGTCAGGTTTGTTGTTTTCCTTTGTGAATCCGAATAGCATCGTCAGTACGAAAGCACTCGCAAACGCTACTCCTATTGAGATAAATGATCCCCAGAATCCCAAATCAAAACCGTTTGGACCGATGAAGGTAGGGATTTGGAAAATGCCTAATCCGCCAGTCATATATCCTGTCGTTTTCGTTATACCTAAAACAGCACCACCTAAGGCACCACCGATACAGCTAATGATAAATGGACGTTTCAGAGGAAGTGTAATACCATAGATAGCTGGTTCCGTAACTCCAAAAATGCCTGAAATAAAGGCTGGTATACTTAATGTTTTAAGTTTTTTCTGCTTGATGCGGATCCAAACAGCCAATACTGCACCAATCTGTGCGAAAGAAGCAGCAAAGACAAGCGCTAACACAGGGTCTCCACCGTAGACAGCTAGGTTATTGATCGAGATCGGTACAAGTCCCCAATGCAAACCGAAGATAACGAAGATCTGCCAGAAAGCTCCCAGGAATAAACCAGCAATAATTGGGCTCAAGTCATAGATGCTAAGTGTTGCTTGCCCGATCAGTTGTCCTGCCCATGTTGCAATCGGACCGATAATCAGGAATGTCAGCGGTACAACCACCAACAGTGTCAAAAACGGGACAACAAAGGTCTTGATGACACTAGGTACAATCTTTGCGAAACCTCTTTCCACTTTCGCTGCAAAAAACGTCGCCAAAATGATTGGAATAACAGACGATGAATAAGTCATCAAGATTACCGGCATACCCAAGAAGGTAATATGCACAGGCGATTCAAACAGCGTACCACTAAATAACGTATACAGCGGGTCGCCGATTGTAAGTCCGGATAATGTCGGATAAACAAGTGCCGCCCCAATAGCCATTCCGATAAAATGACTGCCGCCGAACTTCCTCATCGCAGTATAACCTAAGAATATCGGGAAGAAGTAGAACAGAGAATCACCAACAGCATTAAGAATCTGATAGGTCCCGGACTCTTCTTTAAACACTCCAAATGCAAGGAACATTGCGTTAAAGCCTTTGATCATACCAGTTGCAGCCAATACGCCCAGTACCGGAGTAAAGATGCTGGAAATAATATCGATAAATTTATTAAATGGATTTGTATCCTTGTCTCCATCCTGCGATGCTTGTTCATTACCAGTAAACCCGCCAACATGCGCTACTGCTTTATATACATCCGGCACATGGTTGCCGATGACAACTTGATACTGTCCGCCACTCTTAAGAACAGTAACAACATCATCCATGTTCTTCAGTGCTTCAGTATTTGCTTTATTTTCATCCTTTAACTTGAAGCGTAATCGAGTAATACAATGGACAACACTGTTAACATTTTCGCGGCCTCCGACTTGCTCGATGATATCTTTGGCCAGTTGCTCATACTTCATCTTAATCCCACCTTTTATTTGGAATTTGGCAAATAAAAAACCTGATCAGGTTGGCGCACAAAATTCGTGCAGCCAAGCTAATCAGGTTATGCCCTATTAAGGTAACATTCCTTCGAAGGATATTCAGCTGATAAGTAAAATTTATCACCTTCTCCCTGAAATGTCAACGCTTACATTTACAATTTATTTACTTTTATTTTGCTGCGACTGTTCTGTAAGACGATGTATATGAACAGTTAAATACAATTGTTCATCCTGCGTAAGTCCAGAATTAAACTTTTCCTTTAGATAGACATCCATTCTTTCTGTACATTGAAATGCTTGTTTGTACTTCAGCCGCACTTGGTCATAAAGGAATGATTCAGCCAGTTCAGGTAATCTCTCATCACGCAGAAATCGTACAGCAAAAAAACGTAAGTGTGTTAGGAACCGCTCATAATTGACCGAGCTTTCATCTACGTTTCCTTTTAAATGATAGGTAACAATATTCAGCAGATTGCTGACTATTTCCGTTACTTGTACAGCTGTCAGCATGTGCTCGCCCGTCACCTGGCTGTTAACTAAATGCAATGCAATAGATGCAGCTTCATCTTCTCCTAAATGATAGCCTGTATCTTCCTCGATGATATCCAATGATTTCCAGGCAATCTTATATTCTTGCTTATAGTATTTCCGTATCTCCCAAACAAGCGGGTTCTTTAAAGTGATGCCTTGTTTCTCCCTGCTGATAGCAAAACTAAGGTGATCAGTCAATGCAACATAAAGGTATTCATCCAAGTCGTACGGAAGATGACCGCGAGCATACTCCACTATTTTTGCAGCAATATTAAGATAAACGGGAGAAACGTCTCGCAGAAGTGTCTCTAATTTATCGGCCATACCTGATTTCTCTAAGATAAATTTTTTCTCGATCTGAGATACATCTATCGGATCCCCGATTTTCTTCTTGAAAGCCAAGCCTTTTCCCATCACGACCAGTTCCTGATTTTTGTCATTCCTTGTGACCACAACACTATTGTTCAAGATCTTTTCTATCTTCATCGTTATCCCCCATTTCTCTAACAGAATGAAAAAAACCCAAATTCACACATAGCAGCTAATCGCTTGTGCAAATTCAGGTTTTGCCCGCAGTGCGGTAACAATCCTCGTTCATTTGTAAACGCTTTATATAGAAAGTATCATAGCAATTTTTTCCTGTCAATCTGATCATTATATACTTAATTTCACTTTCTTTAGTTTAACTATCATTTATTTTAATTATAAAATGGGAATTACAAGCCAATTTATCGCTTTCCTACTCTGCAGAAAGGTATAATCGAAGCTGGTATAGAAATCTACTATTAGATATTTACATATACAGAAGGGATGTAAGAGGATGAGTAATCTACGAGAAGATGCACTGAAAATACACCGTGAAAATAAAGGGAAACTGACAATGAAGTCGAAGATCCCTGTCCGTAATGCAACGGACTTGAGTCTTGCTTATTCTCCTGGTGTAGCTGAACCTTGTAAAGAGATCCACCAAAACAAGGATAATGTCTACGAATACACGATGAAAGGCAACATGGTTGCGGTTGTCAGTGACGGCTCTGCCGTGCTTGGCCTTGGTAACATCGGTCCGGAAGCTTCCCTGCCTGTAATGGAAGGAAAATCCGTTCTATTCCAAAGCTTCGCAGGTGTTGATAGCTTCCCAATCGTGCTTGATACAAACGATGTCGACGAAATCGTTCGCACGGTAAAATTGATGGCACCAACATTCGGCGGCGTGAACTTAGAGGATATTTCCGCTCCTCGCTGCTTCGAAATCGAAGAGCGTTTGAAAGCAGAAACTGACATTCCAGTATTCCATGATGATCAGCACGGTACTGCAATCGTAACAGTTGCTGGTTTGTTGAATGCATAACCGACCAAAGTTGGCAAAAGTTTCGATAACATCAAAGTTGTCGCGAACGGCGCTGGCGCTGCTGGTATCGCAATCATCGAATTGCTGCACAGCCTTGGCGTAAACAACGTTATCATGTGTGACTCCAAAGGTATGATCTACGAAGGTCGTCCAGAGGGCATGAACAAAATGAAAGACCGTGTTGCGAAAATCACAAACCGTGATCGTCAGGAAGGTAGCCTTTCCGATGCGATCAAGGATGCTGACGTGTTCATCGGTGTATCTTTGGCAAACCTATTGTCTAAAGACGACGTACGCACAATGGCAAAAGATCCGATCATCTTCGCAATGGCAAACCCAGATCCGGAAATCCTGCCAGATGATGCGAAAGAAGCAGGCGCTCGCGTTATTGGTACAGGCCGCTCTGACTTCCCGAACCAGGTGAACAACGTACTAGCCTTCCCTGGTATCTTCCGTGGTGCCCTGGATGTTCGCGCAACAGGCATTAACGAAGAAATGAAGATTGCAGCTGCTAGAGCGATCGCAGATCTAATCGACGAAAGTGATCTGAACGAAGACTACGTTATCCCAGCTCCATTCGATCCACGCGTTGCACCAGCTGTTGCGAAAGCAGTAGCAAAAGCAGCAATGGATACTGGCGTCAACCGTATCACTGTTGATCCAGAAGAAATAGCTGAGAAAACACGTCAGCTTACAATCATCGACGAAGACTAAACACCAAAAAGAGGAATCCCGCGGGATTCCTCTTTTTCTATATTATTTATCCAAGTTTAATACAGTCAATTTTTCTCTTGTCATGGAAAGGATGCTGTTCGCAATACCTTGCGTACCCATACCAGAACCTTTTACTCCAAGGAATGGGAAGTGGTCAGGGCCACGCTCTGTGCGTCCATTGATTTGGACAGCTCCTGTTTCCAATTCATTCGCAATATAGAAGGCTTTATCTACATCACGAGTGAAGATGCTCGCCTGCAAGCCGTACTCAGATTTATTAGCTAACTCGATTGCTTCCTCATCAGAACCAACGCGGATGACAGGCAGTACCGGTCCGAATGGTTCTACCCATGCAACGTCCATATCTTCGGTTACATGATCAAGCAATGTCGGATGAATCAGATTGCCTTCACGTTTGTTACCTGCAATAAGTGTTGCGCCTTTTTCCAAAGCATCATCGATTAACGCTTGCACGCCATCTGCTGATTTACTATCAATCAATGGAACAACTGTATTGCCGTCTTCTGGAGATCCAACAGCCAATTTTTCCACTTCCGCTTGCAATCTTGCAACCAGGTCATTTGCCACATTATCATGGACAAGTACACGTTTGATTGCTGTACAACGCTGACCTGAATAAGAATATGCTCCGCTGATGATATTCTTCACTGCTTTATCAAGATCCGCATCTTCGCGGACGATACCAGGATCCTTACCGCCAAGCTCAAGAACGACAGGCTTCATGCCAGCGACTTTCGCCAGATTCTCACCTGTTTTAGTTCCTCCAGTGAAGGAAACCATGCTAATATCTTTATGCTCCACAAGGAAGTCACCGATGACAGAACCGCGGCCAGTGACGATATTGACGACACCTGCTGGGAAGCCAGCTCGGTCGAACGCCTCCATCATCTTGATACCGCTCAAAGCGCCTTGCGTTGCAGGCTTGAAGATGACCGTATTACCGGAAATAAGTGCTGGAGCCAGTTTGGATGCTGACAAGTTTACTGGATAGTTGAAAGGCGAAATTGCCAGAATGACACCTAACGGTACTCTGTCCACAATTCCAACCTTGGAGCTGGATCCACCAGGGAAACGATCGCCTCTCATGCTTTCGCCATTGGTATGCAATGCTTCTTGCGCAGTATAACGGATATAGTCATAAGTCCGCTGTACTTCGCTTTTGGCATCTTTCAGGCTCTTACCGACTTCAAGCATCATTGTTTGTGCAAGTTCATCCTGCATAGCAAGAAGCTCATCAGCCCATTTATAAAGCAGATCTGCTTTTTCCTGCAAGGAAACCTTTGCCCATTCTTTTTGTACTTGCTTCGCAGATTGAATTGCTGCTGCTGCCTCTTCTTGAGACAATGCCTGCACAGTACCAACGACACCCTCTTTGTACGGTGACATGATTTCTACGACATTTCCTGTGGTGCTTTCTTTCCATTCGCCATTCACATAATAACGTTGTGCTGTTAATGTTGACTCCACTACTTTTTCCTCCTCGTGTTACAGTTAGTTTATTTAATTAAAAAACTTAAAAAAGTTTCTGACACCCATTCTACTACTAACATTTTTATAATGGAATCATTTTGCTCAAAAAAAATAATTAAATATTTTCCATAATATCAAGGTTTCTAAGTATATAACATATAAGATTAGTATGTCATTTTTATTATCCAGTTTACTACCACCCCAAAACCACACCTATAAATTTTAGTTAATTACGCACTCTTTTTTAACTAAAAAAAGAGGAGCATTATTTGCTCCTCTCTTCTTCCTGGCATAAGTCATCTACATATTCGGTTAGGATTTCTGCAGCATACTCGCCGGAAAAATTCTCAGGATTAATGAAACGATGGAAAGCCAATCCATCGATCAGTGCATATAATTTTTCCGTTTCCTTCAGCAGATCTTTCCCCTCTTTCATGTTTCCACTCTCTGAAAGGAATGTCAACAGACGTTGCACCGTCTCCCGGATACCGTCAGTTTGGCGGAAAGTGTCTCCTTGCTTGTATTTGAAATGCAGTGTGAACATAAACCACACCTGCATTTCCGCCATTGTTTCTTTATCAATTGGAATAAGCTCCAATAAAACTCTTGTCACAAGCTGTTTTGGCTGCAGCACCTGTTGAATCACTTGCATAATCCGGGCTTCACAGCGGGCTTTAACAAGTTCCATTGCATAGTGAAGCAGTTCTTCCTGTGTCGTGAAATAATGACGCAGCGCACCAAGTGACAAATTGGCTTCTTTGGCAATATTACGGACGGAGGCTGCCTTCATCCCACCATCCATGATGACCTTCCAAGTTGCTTTGGCTATATCTTGTTTTCTTGCTTCATGATCTATTTTTTTTGGCATAGCTTTACTGTAGCAAAAACTTTATTTGAAATCAATTTATATAATACACTTGTATCACAAAAACTTCCGTGTTAGCATAATAATACAACTGTACTATAAAAGGAGATGAAAAATGAACGGCATTATTGTTTTAATCATTTTATGTGAAGTCGGATTTTGGGTTTTTATTGCTGCCGGACTGATTGCTCGCTATGTGTTTAAACTTCCTAAAGTCGGTATAATCTTGCTCGGAGCAACCCCTTTAATCGACCTCACACTTCTTGCAGCCACCGGATTTGATCTAGCTCGCGGGTCAACAGCAACAAACGCTCATGCCATTGCCGCCATTTATATAGGCGTCAGCTTAGCATATGGAAAATCTATGATACGCTGGGCCGATCAGCGCTTTGCTTATTACATTACAAAACAAGGCGAGAAACCGAAGAAACTCTACGGTAAAGAGCATGCTAGAAAGGAAGCTAAGGGTTGGCTGCAGCACTTGCTTGCATATATCATCGGTGCTGGCTTGCTGCTCGCAGTCATCTATTGGATTCACGATGCTAGTCGCACAGAAGCACTCTCTAATGTCCTGCGTATCTGGTCAATCATACTTGGCATCGATTTTATTATCAGCTTCAGCTACACCTTATACCCAAAAAAAGAGAAGCATGCCGGCTCTTAAAGCGGCATACTTCTCTTTTTAGAAGTCTTCTTTCTTAGATCTTTCATTTGCTCTATTCATGATGAAATAACAAATAACAAGCAGGAGAATCGCACCACAGTAATACAATGTATATAGCGCGCTCTCATGATAAACGACAATCAAACGAATAAGTGCTGTGATGCCGATATAAAGAAAATACCGGATCGGAAAGTGATAATCCTCCTGAAAATACTTTACGATCATAGCGATAAACTCGAAATACAAGAAAAATACCAGGATATTATTCAAAAATTCCAGGCGGGATGTATTGCCTTCATTGAACAAGGAGTTGGAGATAATATCGATCAATTCCTTCACTAGCAATACGGAAATTGCGATAGCTAAAAGAATAAGTGCTACATTCAGTACGTACTGCAGGACTGTTGCAATTGTGCCCTTCGTCCGTTTTTTCTTTGTGTGTGTTTGTGTCCGCATAGTTTCACCTCTAAATGTGCTATTCCCTACCTTTTTACTAAATAAGCTGCATCTATGTCCTTTGTTCGAGCCACTCCTGACAAAGCATAAGTCAACTGAAGCTCTGTTCGCAGATCCTCGATCACCCGGCTTACCCCAGCTTGTCCTCCAGCGGCGAGTCCGTACACATACGGCCGGCCAATCAAAACGCTGTCGGCTCCCAGGGCTATTGCCTTGAATACATCCGCTCCACTTCGCACACCACCATCCATTAATACCGGCACTGCTCCATTTACTGTTTTCGCAATAGCTGGCAATGCACGCAAAGAAGCAATGGCACTATCAAGTTGTCTTCCACCATGGTTGGATACAACAATAGCATCCATCCCTAATGCTACTGCCTGCTTGGCATCTGCTGGGTGCAGAATACCTTTCACAACAATCGGCAAGCTTGTATGTTCACGCAGGAATAACAAATCATCCCATGTGAGATTCGGATGATGAATATTCTCCAGTATCGCTTCTCTTATATGCTCTTCTGTAAGCTCTGGTACCAGCTCCTGAAAAACAGGGTCATTTATGTAATTTGCTGCTCCTTTTAACAGCTTCAACGGCGAATATCCATTCCGGTAATCGCGCTTCCGCCAGCCTAGCAGGCCTGTATCGACCGTTACTACAATTGCCTTATAGCCCGCTTTCTCTGCCCGCTTTGCCATGCTGGCCGTTAAATCACGATTTTTAGACCAATACAATTGGAACCATTTCACTGCATCTGGTTCCGCCGCAGCAATCTCTTCCAAGGAAGCAGATGTAACCGTGCTTGCAACAAACGGAATACCAGCAGCAGCTGCAGCTTTCACAGTGCCAAGCTCCATCTGTGAATGAAAGATTCCTTGGAACCCTACCGGTGCAAGCATCACAGGCATACTTTGCGACTGCCCGAACAGCTTGATAGAAGTATCTACATTCGAGACATCCCGCAGTACTCGCGGCAGGATATCGTACTCGCTGAATGCTTCTCGATTCTGTCCGAGTGTCACTTCATCTCCAGCTCCGCTTTGTAAAAAACCAAAAGGACCAGCCGGCAGAATTTCGCGAGCCCGCTCTTCCCACTCCGCTGTAAACAACGGATAATCACTTATTTTTTCTCCGATTCTTGTAAAAACATTTCCCATTTCCCGAACCCCCATTCCTTTCTTTGTAATATTAATAGAATAATTCGAACACGTTAGGAATTCCACTCTTTTCGTGTTAAGATAATCTTTGAAAAATAAGCAACGGAGGCGGCAACCATGGCTAATTATCAAGATCTTTCGAATGAAGCGTTACAACAGAAATACAATACACTGCAGGATGCATACGAGGCGATCGCCAGTCAGCAGCTGCAGCTGGATATGTCACGCGGGAAACCATGCACAGAGCAGCTTGATCTTTCCCAGCCGATGCTCGATATTATTACATCAAGCAGCACGGTAAAAACGGAAAATGGAACAGATGCCCGGAATTACGGTGTATTGGACGGCATCCCAGAAGCAAAAGCATTATTCGCTTCTATCCTAGATGTTGAACCGAAGCAAGTAATCGTCGGCGGAAACAGCAGTTTGACTTTGATGCATGATTCTATCGTTCAATTCCTGCTTCATGGTGTATCCGAGGAAGCAACACCATGGATCAAGCAAGACAACGTGAAATTCCTCTGCCCCAGCCCTGGCTATGACCGTCACTTCACAATTTGCGAAGCATTAGGAATCGAGATGATCCCAGTTGCAATGACACCTGAAGGTCCTGACATGGATGAAGTGGAAAAACTCGTTGCAGCGGACTCTCAAATCAAAGGCATTTGGTGTGTACCTAAATACAGCAATCCGGATGGATTTACATACTCCGATGCTGTTGTTGATCGTCTTGCTGGTATGCAAACGGCTGCAGATGATTTTCGGATTTTCTGGGACAATGCTTATACCGTCCACCATCTTACAGAAGAACCAGATGAACTGAAAAACATCATGACAGCAGTAGTAGATGCAGGAAATCCAGATCGTGTCATGGAATTCACTTCTACTTCCAAGGTGACCTTCCCAGGCTCTGGTGTTGCTGCTCTTGCTTCCAGCGAAAAGAATATTACTTTCTATAAAAAGCATCTATCTGTTCAATCAATTGGATCTGATAAGCTGAATCAGATGCGCCACGTGGCGTTCTTGAAAGATAAAGACACTCTCTCTGCCCATATGAAAAAGCATGCCGAAATTCTTGCGCCAAAATTCCAGACTGTCCTTACAATCCTGGAGGAGAAGCTGGGTGGTAAAAACATTGCCGATTGGACGAATCCGAAAGGCGGCTACTTCATTAGCTTGAACACAATGGAAGGCTGTGCCAAGGATGTCGTGGAGCTTGCAAAAAAAGCCGGCGTAACATTGACTGGCGCAGGTGCAACTTACCCTTACGGCAAGGATCCATATGACCGGAACATCCGTATTGCACCAACACTGCCACCGACTGAAGAACTGAAGAAAGCCATCGATGTACTATGCTTGTGCGTCGAAATGGTGAGCATTAATCGTCTATTGCAGAAATAAAGTAAGGCCACCCTTAGGGTGGCCTTTTTAAATAGAATAAAGATAATAATCCTGCTGGCTCTCCTTTATAAATCCTATCGCCGTATATAAAGACAATGCCTTTTCATTCTCAGTCTGGACATCCAAATAAACTGATTGCCCCTGCTGAGCTTCCATCCGCACAGCTTTCTGAAGAGCCTTTCTTCCATATCCTTTTCCTTGGAAATCTGGTAGTACAGCAAAGCCATATATCTCACTTCGTTCTTTATCACGATGGATACGGATTTTCCCGACTATTTTATCTTCCGCCTCAATCATGAAAAACTCCTTCTGTAATCCTTCCTTTTCCAAACGGTCGTTATACATTTTTGCTTCCTCCGCTTTGAAATCAAAACAGACAATATCCAATTTCATCTTCATGTCGATATCTTCTTTACGTGAAGGTCGTAAACTGATGGATTCATCCTGATCAGGAAGTACCTTTCCCTCCCATTTCATCATGTACTCTGATTCTTCATATATACAAGTTATTGAATCTAACCATTGCTTGCCTAATTTACTGTTTGCCGGGACATTCAGCAGTATGTGCCGAGCTTTTTCCAGGGCAAAATGACTGTTCTGGAATAAATTGCTGAAGATGCCTTTCCGGCGGTAATCTGGATGCACCATGCCACATACTTCGATTTTGCTCCCGAAACTATATAACCCAAGAAATCCTACAAGCTGACCCGAATCATAGGTCAAAAAATCAGTCTGCTCCTCTTCACTTCTGTTCTCAAGCATATCCCAATTCAGCTTCAACTCTATACTGTCGTATCTTTCTACTACTTGCTGAAGTGCTTTTATTTCTTCTAATTGTTCAATAGTAAGCAAACACTTTACCCCCAATCTCTGTTTACCCACTTATCATACCTTAATTTTCCATATAAAAAAATCCTGCCGAATAAACGGCAGGATTTTAATTAATTTGCTTGATGATCCACTTTCACTCGTCGGATGAAGATACTGATGACCACACCGATAATAGCAACAATGATACCAAATATAAACGAACTTTGGACACCTTCTGTGAAGGCTTGAATCATTGTAGCTGGATCTTGTGGATTAGCTGCATCTTCCATGAAGCTCTTCTGTCCAGCTGTCATGATAGAGATCGCTACAGCAGTACCAATTGCACCAGCAACCTGTTGCAATGTGTTCATAATAGCTGTTCCATCTGGGTACAGACTAGGAGGTAACTGGTTCAAACCATTTGTCTGTGCTGGCATCATGATCATTGAGATACCAATCATCAAAGCGATATGCAATCCAATGATGAAGCCAGTAGACGTATCTAGAGAAATGGTAGAGAATCCGAACATAACCAAAGTGACAATGATAAGACCAGGAGTAACAAGGAATCTCGGTCCAAATTTATCAAATAGTCCACCCATTACTGGGGAAAGCAAACCATTGATAACACCGCCAGGAAGCATTGTCAGACCAGCAACTAGCGGAGTAAGCGCTAGAGATGTTTGCAAGTACAAAGGCAGCAAGATCATAGAAGAAAGCATAACCATCATACTTACTAAAATCAGTACCAATCCTAATACGAACATTGGATACTTAAATGCATTCAAATTCATCATCGGCTGATCCATCTTAACCTGACGAACAGAGAATAGAATAAGACTCAAGACACCAGCTGCAATAGCAACGATTACGATTGGGTCACCCCAACCTCCACCTTCACCAGCATGACTGAAGCCATAAACTACTCCACCGAAACCGATAGTCGATAAGATAATAGACAGGATATCGATTTTCGGCTTCGTTAATTGTGTTACGTTTTGCATGAAGAATGCACCGAAAACAAGTGCAACTAATAGCAATGGCAAGGAGAACCAGAAGATCCAATGCCAAGTTAATTTATCGATGATCAACCCTGAAATTGTCGGCCCTACTGCAGGTGCGAACATAATAACTAGCCCGATCAATCCCATTGCTTTACCACGTCGATGCGGCGGGATGATGTTCAAGATAGTGTTGAACATTAGCGGCAGCAATAGCGCAGTTCCGACTGCCTGCACAATACGTGCGATCAAAAGTACAGCAAATGATGGTGCAACGGCAGCAATGATAGTACCGATAATTGAGAACACTAAAGATGTTAAAAATAGCTGACGCGTCGTGAACCACTGCATGATTAAACCAGAAACCGGCACGAGCACACCTAGTGTTAATAGATAACCCGTAGTCAGCCATTGAGCTGAAGATGCAGAGATACCAAATCCATTAATAATATTCTGCAGCGCAATATTCAGCGCTGTCTCACTAAACAGACCGACAAAACCAGCAATCAAGAATGAAATGATGATTGGCATAGCTTTGATTTCGCTGCTATTCACTGCTGTTGAAGCAGTATTATTACTATCCATTTGCAAAGCTTTCTCCTCCAATGTGGAATTATTGTTTAAGTAATGACGGAAGCTGTCTCGCCACACTATATAGCGGGCCTCCCGATGCACTTGTCAGAGCCAGGGTTACGGCCCCTTCTATCAAGGCATTTATCGTAATGGCTAAATCATTCGCCATTTCCTTTTCATAGCCAAAAGCGATCAATCGATTTGCGTACAATGCCTGCCAGTCAGCATAGGCATGCTGGCAACTGTTTCGCAGCGCTTCGTGCGTTGCTGCAGTTTCGGACGCAATCAGTCCGATTTGAACACCTTCCATTTGATGTTTTTTTTCAAAATCGGAAGCAATCTTATGGATATGATACTGAAAAGCTTCTGCTGCAGTATCCTTCTCCTCCAGATCCTTTGCGGCTCCTTCGAGGACATGCTTCTTCATCAGCTTAATTGCTTCTACTGCAATCTCTTCTTTCCCATTGGGAAAATGATAGTACAGCGAACCTTTAGGAGCACCGCTTTCCTCAATAATCTGATTCAAGCCTGTGCCATGATAACCCTGACGCTGGAACAGCTCTGAAGCGGTACGTAAGATAAGTTCTTTTGTGCTTTCCTTCTTTTTCACTGTCCCATACAACCTTGCACCCCTTAAATTATAACGATTGGTCTAGATAATAATAATTTCTTTTGTTCTCTATGTCAAGAATATGATTTGCAATTTAGTTCGTAAAGTTTATGTAAATTTCTAAATGTTAAAGTAAAGGAGATGTTATAGTACAAATGAATTTTTATAACACGTTTCACCCCATTCCAACGATTAATATATGGAAAGGAACATTGAATATGACGAATGCCTCAAAAAAATTATCAAATCTCCTTACTATCTTTTTAATTTCTTTCCGCTTAGGATGTACATCATTTGGTGGTCCTATTGCTCATCTTGGTTACTTTCAGGAAACGTATGTACGGAACAAACGCTGGATCGATGAACACACATATGCCAATTTAGTCGCACTGAGCCAATTTCTTCCCGGTCCTGCCAGCAGTCAAGTCGGTATTGGCATCGGAATCATAAGAGGCGGCATCATTGGAGGAATTATCTCATTTATCGGGTTTACCCTGCCCTCGGTTTTGATACTCATCTTATTCGCCCTATTTACTGGGCAAACAAACCTTTCAGATGCAGGTTGGATTCAAGGATTGAAGCTAGTCGCAGTTGCTGTTGTTGCTCATGCCGTACTTGGAATGAGCCAAAAACTCACAGCTAACTCTATTACGAAGGGCATTGCCTTAGGTGCGCTTGTCCTGACACTTTTATGGCCTCATCAATCATCTCAGCTACTGGCACTATTGCTTGCAGCAGGTGTTGGATACTTTCTGCTTCGTCCAAATCAGAAAGGTGAGGAATCCGGTCATTTACATATTTCTATCAGTAAGAGAACTGGCGCGATTTGCCTTAGTCTGTTTTTCCTTTTGTTAGCCGGACTGCCTATGATCCGCGCTATAACAGATTCTCCGTTTCTTGCCATGGCCGACAGCTTCTATAGATCCGGCTCACTTGTATTCGGAGGTGGGCATGTTGTACTTCCGCTTTTGGAGCGAGAATTCGTCCCAAGCGGTTTGATTAGTCAGCAAGATTTTCTTGCAGGATACGGAGCTGCTCAGGCAGTCCCTGGGCCACTCTTTACATTTGCAGCATATCTAGGGACCGTGCTTTACGGATGGCAAGGCGGATTATTAGCTACTGCAGCTATTTTCCTTCCAGCTTTTCTGCTCTTGATCGGAGCTCTTCCATTCTGGACGAGTCTGCAAAAAAACAGCAGCTTCCGCAAAGCCTTCGCTGGAATAAATGCTGCAGTAGTAGGAATATTAATCAGCGCCTTTTTCATCCCTATTTGGTCATCGACTATTCACACAGCCACTGATATTGCCCTTGCTGTAATCTTTTACTGCCTGCTTGCTTTTTGGAAAGTTCCAGCGTGGATTATCGTATTTCTCGGTGCTGCTTGCGGCTTGATTTTGTAAAGATTCGTAAACACATAAGAAAAAGCCTGGTGCCCCGAAGGGTATCAGGCTTTTTCTCGTACTGGTGCTCTTTTGCTGATTATGATTAATAGGATTGTCAACGACAACATGATCAGACAGCCAGTTTGCACCGCTGCAGCTACATCCGTGAACTGATTGATACCAGCCAAAACCGCTGTCATTCCGATAATTAGAATTGCTTCTATCGATTGATACATACTCATCATTCGACCCATTTGTTCGACAGGTATATGCTCCTGCATATACGTTACGTAGCCTGCATTCGCAAAAGCCAGCGCTCCGGATAAAATGAATACACCCACACTCGCCGGAAGAAAGCTTTGAGAAAAAGCAAACAGCACATACCCTAAGGCTCCTCCAGCTCCCCCATAAGTAAGAAGCTGAATGGAACGAAAATGGTGACTTACAATAGTCAACAGTATAGAACCTGAAATAAAACCGATTCCAGCAATACTTACAAGCAGTCCATAAGCAGGCTCTGATAATCCGATTGCTTCTGCAGAAAAAGCAACTTCCATCGAATCGACAGCTGCAGTCATGACAGTGATGCAGCTAAACAGCAGCAGCAAAAGAGTCAGCATGACGAACTTTTTACTGAAAGCTGTAACAAGACGCCAATCTTCCTTCCAAATTTGCAGCCACTTTTTTTCTGTTCTTTCTTCCAAGATGACTTTTACAGACGGCAAGGCAATGATAATAACGACTGCTAGTAATAGCAGCATTATATTGGCACTTAAAGCAACCTCAACAGATCCTGCACCAACCAAAATTCCTGCAGCCGCAGGACCTAAAACAAATCCGCTGCCATCCGCAATAGCACGGTAGGAATTGAATTTCTGCCAGTGCCGTTTTTGGATTAAGCCAGTTATATATGGCAAACTCGCAGGTTCAAAGATAGCACCTGCAGCTGCCACGAAGAAAACCAGTACGTAAATTTGCCATAGTGAATTGGCCATGATCATCCCAGCTATTCCGGAGATTCTTATAACGTACGATAAAATCATCAGCTTCCGATTATCCAATCGATCAATCATACTGCCAGCCCAGCTGTTCATTAGTATCCCTGCTGCAGGCTTGATCATATAAAGGATTGCAACAGCTGCTGCAGCTTGATCTGCTTGCTCGTATACCTTTAAATTCAAAGCAATCAGATACAGCCACTCCCCGCATGATGCACATGCAATTGCGATAAGCATTCCGATAGCACGTAAACGGTATTTCTTCATCTCCATTCCCCTCTCTCTGATTGAAGTGAAGCAAATAAAAAAATCCCACCCCCAAGATTGTCATCTTAGGGGCGAGATACCGTCGCGGTGCCACCCTAGTTTCCCCAGCAGGTCACCCAAGCCAGGCTCAAAAAGTACGCGCATTCCTGCGTATACCCTTGCGCGCTAACGGGCGCTCCCGACCTGCCATCATTTTTATCCGGCAAGCAGCTCCGCGGTTTGTTCCAACTGTTCTCCTTCACCCTTTTCACCAATACAGGGATTCTCTGCACAAGGAGTTTACATGCTGTACTATTCCGATTCATCACTTGTAAATTTTTTCTATAATATCACCTTTAGTCATACAGCGCAATAAGTAGTAAGAATTTTTTGATATATATTTTTAGACAAAAAAAGCAGACATTCCAAAAGGAATGTCTGCTTTTTTAACTTATTAGTAAGCTAAGCTGAATAGGCCTTTTACGTGAGTCAAGTAGCGGATGTTACTTGCTTCTTTCATCATCGTAGCTGGAAGACCTTTCAATGGTGTTTGGTTAGCACCGATGAATGCTACAGCATCCTTGCGGCCAAGGCTTGCAAGTGTACCAGAGTTGATCGGGCTGAAGTTTTCCATTGTTTTGCCTTCAAGGAAAGCAAATAGGTTATAACCTACTAGCTCGCCCATTTGCCAAGCGATTTGTGCAGTTGGAGGCCAAGGGCGACCGTCTTCACCAAAGTATACAGCACTGTCACCGACAACAAATACATCTGGGTGGCTCTTAGACTGAAGGAAGTTGTTAACAGTCGCACGGCCGCGATCTGTTTCAAGTCCTGATTCAGCTACCATTGGAAGCGCTTGTACGCCGCCTGTCCAAACAAATGTATTTGTTTCGATTTTCTGACCATCTTTCAATTCCACGACATTGCCTTCCACGTTCGTTACAGGCAAGCCAAGCAAGAATTCTACGCCGCGTTTTTCCAAGCTGGATTGCGCACGGTCGATTAGATGCTGTGGAAGCATTGGAAGAACCTTTGGACCAGCTTCAACGAGCTGAAGCTTGATTTCTTTAGGATCTACACCGTGAGGCAAGCAGTAAGAAGCAAGCTTGTCCGCGATTTCACCAACTAGCTCAACACCAGTCAGGCCGCCGCCACCGATAAGAATTGTTGCATCTGCAGGGTTTTTAGAAGCTGCATATGCTTTAATTTTATCTTGGATTTGGTTGAATACTTTGTTTGCATCATCTGCTGATTTCAATACAAGGCTGTTTTCTTCCAATCCAGGGATACCGAAGTAAGCAGTCTTACTTCCAAGACCTACTACCAAAGCATCGTAAGAAAGCGTATTTCCGCCTGCAAGAACAACTTCTTTCTTGTCGACATTAAAGCCTTCTACTGTTGCTACTTTGAAGTCTACATCCAAACCTTTCAAAAGCTTCTCTACAGGCATTGCCACTGCTTTCTCAGAAATGCTTCCTGCTGCAAGACGGTGAAGCTCAGTGATAATTTGGTGTGTAGGTGTTTTATTGATAAGTGTTACATTCGCTTGCGCTTTAGTGTAATACTTACGTACGTTTTGAGCGGCTAAGACTCCGCCATAACCGGCGCCTAAAATAACGATATTCTTTGCCATACTTAATCCTCCGTCCTTACCTTAAGCTCTTATTTTTGTTTTTGTTTTTCTTTTTCGTTCGCAACTTCAAGATAGCTCTGAACAAAACGGAACATCTTCTGTGCTTGTGGATCCTTCATCAGACGTAGCAAACCGAACAAACCGATTGTTTCGTTGCTTGCTTCTGCGCGATCTTTTGCTTCAATTGCAGTTTGAGCTACTGACTTCACTGAGTCTGTGACTGGGTGAAGCACTTCAGTAATAGCACCTACTGTATCGGATTTCAACACATCATCTGTAGCTACAGCTTGCGCGAAGTCGTAAGAAGCAGTCAAAGCGTTCACAAGTTCATTGATTTTTGGAAGCTGTTCAATTAAAGAAGTCAATGATTCTTGCACTTCAGGTTTTAGCAATTGTGCAGCTAGATCTTGTTGGCTCTGGCTAACACTTTCGTTTGTTTCTGACATAACGTATTCTCCTTTGCTATGGTAATGCATTATATTTATACGTAAACATTATACTTTGTTGTGAATTTGTTCACAACTGTACGTTCACAATTTGCTCAAAATATCCACCTACAACTTTACTCCTACTTGGAGAACTTGTCAAAAGTTATTTCACACGCGTTAATGATTTTTTTCATTTCCTATTATATATTCGAAAAAAAGACATAATAAAAGCCCTGTCACTCTTCTGCTTTCGTAGCTTTCCCCCTATTTGGGGAAAATATCAATATTATTATGCATTCTTCCCAAAGCTCATATTTTCATAGCGACCGCGGATGACACTGTATACTCCGAACAGAATGAAACCAACCGCTACAATTGCAAGAAGCCAGCGTCCGAATGGCTGCTGTGACACTTCCGAGAGTGCACCATCCAGCCCCTTTGCTTCATCCGGATCGGATTGAATAGCAGTCAGGACAAAAAAGAATCCAACTATAGCAAAAACAATACCTCTGCTAATCAAACCCATACGGCCCGCATGGCGAGCTGCCCGTTTCTCGTGCTTATTCATTTCTCCCGCCTTAAATTTATTCATAAAACTTCCCGTAACACCACTGAAAAATTCAAAGATACCGTATCCGATAATAATAAGCCCGACAGCCGCAACCAGCCACTGTCCGAAGGGATATGTAAGAAGCTTTGCTGTCAGGGATTGCTCGCTCCCTCCGCCACTTCCTTGATTTGTAGCAGCAAAACGAAGCGCATTAAAAGCAATACTGGCATATATGATGGTGCTGACGCCATAGCCTATGCGAACAATAATTCCTTTTGCCCCGTTTCCTTCATTGTTCGGATCCTTGATGGCAAGTATCGCATCCCAGCATACATACCCAATTAGCCCTATTCCGATCAGCCATAACAAAACATTTCCGAAGGGCATACCTGCAAGTTTCTGAAGCATACCACCTGTGTCAGTTGTATCTCCTCCCACATGAAGCGCAGCTAATAATGCTAGAACACCGATGAGGGCATAGACGATTCCCTGAGACATATAGCCGATTCGTCCGAATCTGCGGATCCATGGTTTTGTTTCTTCTTTTGTCTCCCTTGCTTTTCGTTTGGCTTCTTGTTTGTCGGCCATAACCGTCTTCCTCTCCTGTTTTAAAAGCTATACCCAAGCCGTGTATAAGAGAAACCAGAAAAATAGTATAGGCAAGCTACCCTTGCACAGATGCCTACATACGATGAAGGAGAAGCAAGAAGGGAGAATGATGATGTACAACGAAAATGATGATAAACAAGAACAGCAACGACAAATTCAATTTCCAGGCGGACCTGGTTTTGGCGGTCCTGGCTCAGGTGGTCCTGGCTTCGGTGGTCCTGGTTTCGGTGGTCCTGGTTTCGGTGGTCCTGGTTTCGGAGGCGGCCAAGGCGGCTTTCCAGGCGGACCTCCTCCAGGAAGTGGCGGACAGCAGGGGCAATTTGGACCTCCTGGACCTCCTCCATCTCAAATTCCACAGCTGCAGTCAGTAGGCACAGGTGGTCCCTCTACATTTGCTGTAGATCCGGGTGGAATCCGTTTCTGTCTTTTCCGATACACTTACATGCAGCTTGAGAACGGGCAGCGCTTCTGGTACTACCCAGTATTTGTCGGCCGCACGTCCATCGCCGGCTTCCGTTGGCGTCCACAGCAGTTCCGCTGGCAGTATTTTGGCATCGATCTCAGACGAGTTGCGGCATTCAGCTGCTTTTAATAAAAAAACAGGCCTTCCTGAAGGCCTGTTTTTCTATTTATTCAGTACGCCCATAAGCTCCGGCAGCCATAGGCTCAGAGCTGGAATATAGGCTACTGCAAGGAAAGCAAGAAACACAGGAATGTAGAACAGCAGCAATGGCTTTGTCATTTGTTCTACTGTGACATTGCCGACCTTGGATCCAATAAACAGCACCGTTCCGACCGGTGGTGTAATCGTACCGATAGCAAGCCCCATCGACATAATCGTACCGAAATGAACTGGATTGACTCCGAACTCCAACGCAACAGGCAGCAGGATTGGTGTAAAAATCAGCAATGCAGGCGCGATATCCATGAAGGTCCCGACAAGCAATAAAATCAAGACAATAATCAGCATCAGCACTGCTGCATTACCGCTGAAATCAAGTATTCCGGAAGACAGCATCTGCGGTAGCTTGGAGTACGACAGAATCCAAGACATAGCTCCAGATGCTCCGATCAACAGCAGGATAACGCCGGAGAACATGACTGTATCACGAAGAATCACCGGGATATCCTTCCACTTGAGACTACGGTAAATCAAACTCAGAACCACTGCATAGAGAATTGCTACAGCTGCTCCTTCGGTTGCCGTAAAGACTCCAAAAGAAATCCCGCCAATCACGACTACAATCAGCATCAGACTCGGAATGGCATCCAAAACAACTTTGGCAGCCTGAGAGAAACGGATTGGTTCAGATACAGCATAACCTTTCCTTTTTGCAACTATGTAAGCAGTAACCATAATCAAGACAGACATCAGGATACCTGGCACATAACCGGCAATGAATAATGCCCCAATTGATGTCCCTCCGCTGAGGACAGAATACAAAATAGGGGTACCACTAGGCGGGATAATCAGACCAGCCGGTGCAGAAGCAACGTTGACGGCTGCTGAATAAGATGGATCATAGCCTTCCTTCTTCTGCATTGGTGCCATGATTTTACCCATCGTTGCTGCAGATGCAATGGCAGAACCAGATAGCGCTCCGAAAAGCGTATTTCCGATAACATTTGTGTGCGCCAAGGAACCAGGTAGTCTTCCTGCCAACAGCTTGGCCAAATTGATCAGACGCAAAGCGATGCCGCCCGTATTCATGATACTTCCAGCCAAAGTGAAGAAAACAAGGGATAAAAGGACAAAGCTATCGATTCCAGCAACAAATTGCTGGGAAACGACTATTAAAATCTCATCAAATGGCAGAAGCATAGCTCCAGCTGCCAACGATGACAAACCAATGCTTATTGCTATGGGAACACCGAAGAAGATTAAGAGAAAAAATAGAGCAAATAAGACGATACCTGCCAAAACGACACTTGTCATGCTGCGTCCCTCCCTCTAGCAGCTTCCTTGCGTGCCATAAGCCGGTTCGTGACTATATAGTAAACACTCAGCAAGCCAGACAACGGTAATGCAGCATATACATAGCCCATCGGCAGACCAAGAACCGGTGAAGTCTGTGTCATGGAGGCAAGCATCAGCTGTGTCCCGCCGATAATAAAGACAACTATCATGAATACCAGAACTGTCACTTCTATAATCAGCTCTGCAGCTTTTTTGTCCTTTGCATGCTTCCATTTGGACATCAAGAACGTCAGCGCAATATGTTCTTTCACACCGAAAGCATAACTGGCTCCGAGCAAACCAACCCAAATGAAGGAAAACCGCAGCACCTCTTCTGTGAAAACGCTCGGATTTTGCAGGACAAATCGAGTGAAGACCTGCCATATGGCACCTGCCACTAAGAAGACAGTTAGCGTACAAGTCACGAGCAAAATACATCTATCAACCCAATACCGTACTTTTTCCACCTCGTTCAGCTCCTTTTCATTTACTGTAACGCCGCGATGTCATCCAGCACTTTCGCCACTTCCGGATCTTTCCGTCTTTCCTCGATCAACGGCTGCACTAGATCCTTGAACGGCTCCTGATCAAGCTCATTGAAGGTAACACCCATCTCATCCTCAGCCTTTTTTATGCTCTCTTCGATCAGCTGGTCCCAGCGCGCATTATGGTTGTCCGATGAAATTGCCGCAGACTCTTCTACTGCTTGCTGCTGCTCAGGACTCAGACTATCCCATGTCTTCTCGCTCATAATGAGAAAGTCCGGAATGCGTGTATGTTCGTCGTAAGAAAAGTATTTGGCTACCTCACCATGGTTGGCATCTGTAAGGGCGATCGGACTGCTCTCCGCTCCGTCAATGACACCTTGCTGAAGCCCTGTATATACTTCCGGTGCAGGAAGCGGTGTCGGTGAAGCGCCGAGCAGTTCCATTGTCCGAATTGATGTTGTATTCGTCATCGTACGTATTTTCAGTCCATGCAGGTCTTCTGGCTTCTCAATCGGCGTATCTGCTGTATAGAAACTTCTTGCCCCTGCATCGTAATAAGCGATACCATGCAGGCCGATAGATTCCAGTTCTTCATAAAGGTCCTTTACAATATCGGATACCATAACTTCTTTAAAATGCTCTTCATCTTCAAATACATAAGGCAGACTGAAAATGGAGAAATCAGAGTAAAAGCTCTCCAGCACACCGCCATTTACTTTGGCCATATCAACTACCCCATTCTGGACAAGCTCCAGCATCACCCTCTCATCACCAAGGCCGCCTTCCGTATAAATATCCGTTGCCAGCACACCATCAGTGCGCTGCTCCAGCTCCTCGCTGAATTCCTCCAGACTGGCATACACGGGACTATTTGGATTATGAATGTGCCCCATCGTCAGCTCTCTCGTCTCCTGACCAGCAGCATCTGAAGCCGGAGCGACAGCCATCAGCACAACTATGCCAAGCAATAAAACAGCAAGAATTAGCCACGTTGTTTTCGCTCGTTTCATGTTTCACCCTCCACAAGGTATTATAAAGCGCTTACAATAATAAGCATTCAACCGGCTATGATCAGACGCTCCCCTTTTCGAGTGTCTGAATCACATCGGCCTGTTTAGCTGGTTTACTCCATGGTATTTGTAATTCATATGGCAGTTTTCCACTCATAAAGCATGCATTCATCGTCTGCTCTAAATCGATGACAGTCTGGAGTTTTCCCGCAGTCTGTTTGACTGCTTCTGCAGGAAAAGGGTGCCCAGGCGCAATATTTTGGTGCAACGCTTCAATAATCGCCGCATGACCTAACGCGGTTTCATATGTGCATGGAATGGCACTATCATCCGTTAGTGCAGCGATGCAATAATCCAATTTATCCAAATGATTGGCCTGAGGATTCCCATAAATCTTTTCCTGACCATCTTCCGTGTATGCCGTAATGATTCCTTGATCGAGATTGCAATCATATACAATATAGCCTTTTTCAAACGTATATAAGAATTGAGGTCCTTGCTCTGTTTCCGTGGCATGCGATCCATAAAAGAGCAGTTCGCAGCCAGATTCCGTGTGCATACGAATGGCACACGTATCAAAGGTTTCGATATCATTGGCTCGATACAATTCGGCTTCCAGGCGTTTGATTTGCATCGTTTCCTGAAGCTTATGTCCAAGCACAAAAAGCATATTATGGATGAAGTGAGCAGCTGCATTATTGGCTACACTGTCGCGAATCTGCCGACCATCGGCTGCCATCAGCTTCCCCGACCAGGATGAACGGGAAAAATATGCTTCATCCCGCGGCCACAGCACCATTGTTTTTAGCTGCTTCGGTTTTCCATATAGCCCACTTTGGATATCTTTCTTCAGCTCCAGGATTGGGGCAGTGAACGACCAGTTGAAACCAATTGCAGCCCACTTCCCTGATTCCGAGATAGCTTGCTCCCACTTCATTTGATCTCGCATATCAGCAAAGATCGGTTTTTCGCAAAGAACATTTGAGCCATGTCGAAGCGCAAGGATCGCCTGCTCCGTATGCAAATGAATAGGTGTGGCGATGATGGCTAGATCCGCTTGATTATCCTGATAGAATGCATCCATCGCAGAAAATATCGGGATTCCTCGCTGCTTTACTTGTTCCAAAAGACTGCTTTTCTCCGGATGAATTTCCACGATACCAGCGAATGTGATGTCCTCACGCTTCAGCAATGCATCCAAGTAATGCTCACCGTATCCATTCATCCCAATTAAAACGACCGCTTGCTTCATCGCTTCTCCCCTACCTTTGTCAGGCTGATTGCCTGCTCCTGTGCCTGGATTGCCAGAGCCGCCGCCTTGAAAGTATGCTCCTGAGTCATTGCTGATTCCGTCCCTTGCTGACAATCAGTAATCAATTGTCTGAAATACGGAATTCCTATCTTTCCATTAGCTGAAAAATACACTTCCTCCTGATCCGTTACTACATACAGATGGTTCCCTTCTGCAGAGCGTGCTACATCCGTGTATTTTCGCAGTTCCACAAACCCATTTGTACCGTACAGCACCGTTCGTCCGTCTCCCCAGACCCGAAGTCCATCAGGTGTGAACCAATCAACACGGAAATATTGGCTGACGCCTGTATTAGTGACCAGTGTCGCATCACCGAAATCCTGCCAATCACCATATTGCGGATGGGCATAGTTCGCTACCTTACTATGCAGTACCTCTGCCTCTTTACTTCTCGCATAATGAAGCAGCTGCTCAATCTGATGACTGCCGATATCACAAAGAATACCACCATTTTTCAGCGGATCGAAGAACCAATCCGGTCTTGTTTCTGCTTGCAGCCGATGCGGCCCCGAACCAGTGAGCTGAAATAGCTCTCCAATCAGCCCCTCCTGCACAATATTATCCGCCAGCAGTGCCGCTTCTACAGCTAATCGCTCACTATAGAACACCGCCCATTTCTTTCCTGTACGGCGCACTGCTTCCTCGGCCGCATGCAATTGAGTCATCGTCGTAAATGGAGCTTTTGCTGAAAGAAAATGCTTCTCGTGCTCCAACACCCGGATACCTAATGCCCCGCGCTCAGATGGCACAATACTTGATGCAATCAAGTCCACCTCGCTATGCAGAATCTGGGACAGCTCTGACACAACTTCTCCTGTTTGAAATTTTTGGTGAAGAGCATTTGCTTGATCCAGATTTCTGTCATAGATGTGTATTAGCTGTGCCCCTGCGTCCAAGAGCCCTTGCACCATACTGTATATATGCGGATGATCCAGCCCCGCAACTGAAAAAGTGAAAGGGGCTGTTATCTTAGTATCAGCAGCTCTTGCAGCTTCTTGAGCTAATTCCTCTATTTGATTAAGCAGTGCCATTTTCCAGCTCTCCTTATACGTGCGCTTGATAGCAGCGCTTCATTTGATGGAGCACCTCATCGCCTGGCTGATCCCATATCTCCTGATTGATGATTTCCACTTCAATTGGCCCTTGATAGCCTGCTTCCTCCACCATGCTGCGCATCTCGCGCAGATTGATGACGCCATCTCCCATCATGGCTCGCCCCTTGAACATATCCTTCATCGGTACCTTCCAATCTGACACATGGAAGCCTAGTATCTTACCCTTAGCCCGATCAATCTGGTGACGCAGCTCCGGATCCCACCATACGTGAAAGGCATCCACCACTACTCCAAGATAATCGGATTGCAATTTTTCCGCTAAAGTGTTGGCCTGCCCTAGTGTATTAATAACTGAACGATCAGCTGCATACATCGGATGAAGCGGCTCAATTCCAAGCTTTACACCCAGTTCTTCTGCATATGGGAGTATTGCTTCTATTCCTGCCTCCACCCAATGACGGCCCTGGGCAATATTTTTGTCGGCAGCCGGACCGCAAACGAGGACCAGCACATCTGTACCCAATGTCTTCGCATCTTCTATTGCTCGTTTATTGTCATCTATACGCTGCTGTCTCTCACGCTCTGTAGCTGCAGGAAACATGCCGCCGCGGCACAGACTGGACACGCGCAAGCCGTATTCCGTCAACAGTTTCTTTGCTTCTTTTACGCCGATTTCCTCCAGCTTATGCCGCCAAATGGATATCCAGTGGATATCGTGACGGGCACAACCTTGGATAGCTTCGGTCAGTGACCAGTTTTCTGTCGTAATTTGATTCAGACTAAGAAGCTGCAGATCTGCTTTTGTCATGACATCACCTTCTGTTCAATACCCGCAAGCTTCAGTACGAGCTGCATCCGCTCTGTTGCAAGCGCCGGATCCACTAGGACGCCCGCTTGATCAGCAAGTCTGAACAGCTCACTCAAATGGAGAACCGACCGGGCACCTTCTGCACCGCCGATCATCCGGAAATGTGATTGATACCCATTCAAATATGCCAGGAAAACAACACCTGTTTTGTAGGCGTATGTTGGTGTTTCAAAGATATGCCTTGCAAGCGGCACCGTCTTATCGAAGATTTCCCGATATTGATCCTGATCCTCAGCATCAAGTGCACGCAGTGCCTCAGAAGCAGCTGGTGCAATCGCATCAAAGATACCGAGCAACGCATGGCTAAATTGCACTCCATCACCTTGAATCAGCTCTGGATAATTAAAATCATCTCCTGTATACATCCTAACCGATGCAGGGAGCTTTGCTCGCATCTCGATTTCTTTGTCCTTATCAAGCAGAGAAATCTTAATACCGTCGATTTTTCCTTCGTACTGGTGAATCAATTCCAAACAGTCATCCATCGCACGGCTGATCGTTTCCGATCCCCAGTAGCCAGCCAACTTCGGATCGAACATCGGACCGAGCCAATGGAGGATAACTGGTTTCTGCACTCCGGCAAGCACATGCCCGTATACGTCCTTGTAATCCGCTGCCGATCGTGCACTAGCTGCCAATGCTCGGCTTGCCATTAAGATAATCTGGCTTCCGGTACCTTCGACGAATGTACATTGCTCTTCGTAAGCCTGCTTAATCTCCGACATCGTATACGTACTGTCAGCCAGCAAATGATCCGTCCCTGCTCCCGAAGCAAGCAATGCCTTCTCTTTTTTTGCTTCTTCTGCGCTTATGGAAATTAATTCTTTCGCCATCTCATATGTGAGCCCCATGCCTCGCTGCGCTGTATCCATTGCCTCTGCTACGCCGAATCCAAGCTTCCACAGCGCTTTCCGATAAGCTAAAGTTGCATCCCAATCAATCGCTCCGCCTAAGATAGGGTGTGCTTCAGATTGCGCATCCGCAACGACATGAGCAGCCGAATAGGCTGTTCTTGTCCGAAAAGCACCTTCTGTCGGATAAGTGGAAGCTGGATGAACCAGTGTGTAAGCCTCTAATGAACGACCTTGCTTTGGTAAAAGAATCGTTGTCATGCTGCTTCCTCCTTTATACTTCCAGACTCGGAACAGTGACCCATTTCTTCTCGCGCCATGCTTCCAGCCCAAGATCTGACAGCTGGGTACCTTTTGCGCCCTCTAGCAAGTCCCAAGGGAATGCCGTATCTTCTTCTATATGCTTCAAAAACAGCTCCCATTGAATCTTGAATCCATTGTCATACGTACGATTCTCCGGCAATGTCTCCCATTGGGAACGGAAATCAATTGCATTAGGTATATCCGGATTCCACACTGGCTTCGGTGTTGTGACACGATGCTGGACTTTACAATCCCGCAGACCAGCTACTGCGCTTCCCAGTGTCCCATCCACTTGGAAGGTAACTAGATCATCTCGGTCAACTCTTGTCGTCCAAGAGGAGTTTGCCTGTACAACTATCCCGTTCTTAAGGGCAAAAATTGCATATGCTGCATCATCGGCTGTTGCTTTATAGCTATTGCCCGCTTCATCCACCCGGTATGGAATATGAGTCGCACCAAGACAAGTCAGACTATCGATTTCCCCAAAAAGATGATCAATGACATAGCGCCAGTGCGCGAACATATCAACAATGATTCCGCCGCCGTCTTCGGCACGGTAATTCCAGCTTGGACGTTGCGCCTCCTGCCAATCACCCTCGAACACCCAGTATCCAAAGTCCAGTTTTACGGACAATATGTCTCCGAAGTAACCGCTATCGATCAGATGCTTCAGCTTCAGCAATCCAGGAAGGAAAAGCTTATCTTGCACCACCCCGTTTTTCACACCATTCTCGCGTGCCAATCTTGCTAGTTCCAAGGATCCTTCCAAGCTGGTAGCCGTCGGTTTCTCACAATAAATATGCTTGCCTGCTTCGATCGCCTGCTTAATGCTGGCTTCCCGGCGATTGGTAGTTTGTGAATCAAAGTAAATCTGGTTATAGTCGTCAGCCAAAGCAGCCTCCAAATCGGTGCTGTAGCGCTCTACGCTATTCTCTCCTGCAAGTTTGGCGAGCTTCTCTTCATTCCTTCCGACGAGAATCGGATCCGGCAGCAAGCGATCTCCGTTAGAAAGCAGCACACCACCCTCCGCACGAATTGCTGCAATGGACCTGACAAGATGCTGATTTGTTCCCATTCTTCCTGTTACACCGTTCATGATTATCCCAATTTTCTTTGTCGCCATCCTTACGCCCTCCCATTATCCTTATTAAAGACAGTATAAGTAAAGCGTTTACATTTTTCTTATCATTCTCTTCTGATATTCTCAATTTCGGAAATCATCTGTGGTTCGCCGATAGACATTCGGTGTCACACCAACATATTTTTTAAAGACACGATAAAATGTCGATACCGCTTCAAATCCAACTTCAAAGCAGATCGAAACAATTTCTCTATCAGATTCACGCAGCATCTTCTTCACCTTCAGCAGCCTTACCTCTGTCAGAAACTGATAAGGCGTCGTATCATACATTTCTTTAAAAATTTGATTCATGTACCGGCTGCTCACACCAGCTTTAGCCGCAACTTCTTCCATACTGGCAATCTCAAAATATCGTGTTTCCAAGTGATGCTTGAGCCACTTCGCCCGCCTTGTATTTGTATCTTGTGTTGTATCTTCCTGCTGCATGATAGCAAGCTGATAAAGCACCTGAGCAAGCAGGAGCTTCAGCCCCATTGTATGAATGGGGTGGTTTTGGGATTGTTCGAATAGCATCTTCCGCAGCAGCTGACGAAGCTCACTGCTTTCGAACAAAGATAGATTTAAGACGCGAGACTTAGCAAACACTGGCTCGAGAAGATAAGAAACAACATCGTCTGTCAAATGACGGATATCGAATTCCAGCACGAGCACCGTCATCTTAGAATGAGCTTGGATTGCATGATTTGTATGCGGGGAGATGAGCACGATACTGTCAGGCTGCAGCTTCTGGCTCCTGATACCCAATTCACATTCCCCTTCTCCATCCAGGACATATAGCAGCTGATGTGTGTCATGTTGATGCCTGGCCACCTCATCCTTTTCCTGGTGTTTATTTTCATAAAGTCTGATCATCTTGTCTGCCTACCTCCAATAAAAAAAGCCGGGATGCATAGGAGGCATCCCGGCCTTTTTCTTTATTCACAATTCTTAAGCTTCCAGCATCGGAAGCTGTTTTTGTTCCAGGATGCGCAGTTCAATCATAAGTATCTGATGGTTATCCATTTCGATAACCTCCCACTCATTTCCTGCTACATCCACCACAGTCGTTTGAGAATCTACTTCATCGTTCTTAACAAAAATCCAGCCTCCGATTGTATCGACATCTTCCCGATTGTCGAACACAGAACCAAATTGATCCTCCAGATCATCCAGCAGTACACGACCGTTGATATGATACGTACGATCGGACACTTCCTGAATATCCGGCACTTCATCTTCATCGAATTCGTCATGGATCTCGCCGACGATCTCTTCTAGAATGTCCTCCATCGTCAGAATACCTGCGGTTCCGCCGTATTCATCCACTACGAGTGCAATATGCACGCGTTCAGTCTGCATCTTCAAAAGAGCATCCTGCAACGACGTTCCTTCATGGATAAGCGGCAGCTCATGGATGAAGTTAGGCAGGCTTTGTCTTCTGCCGGCTGCAAAATCCGTAAGCATTTCCTTCACATTGACGAAACCGATGATATGGTCTTTATCTCCATCCTCCGTCACAAGATAACGTGTGAACTGATGTTCATCGATGATCTCGATTACTTCTGCAGCTGTCATGGATTTCTCCAAGGTGACCACTTGTGTCCGCGGCACCATGATATCCTTCGCCACACGCTCGTCGAATGTGAAAATATTTTCCATATAACTAAGTTCTGTTTTGTTGATTTCACCACTTTGATAGCTTTGCGTCATGATGATACGCAGTTCCTCTTCCGAGTGTGCTGATTCATGAGCCGCCGGCTTCACACCGAACAACTTCAGAAATACACGAGCAGAACCATTCAGCAAATAGATGAACGGAGCCATTAGCTTACCAAACCAATATAACGGCGGACCTAGAATTAACGTCAATTGCTCCGTATACTGGATTGCTAGTGTCTTCGGCGCCAATTCACCAATTACAACGTGCAAGAAAGTGACCGACGCAAAAGCAATGGCGTAGGAAAGTAAAGTAGAAACAGATTCAGACAATCCAAAATCATTGAACAGCGGGTGCAAGATTTTCTCTACTGTAGGTTCGCCTAATGCACCTAGCACAAGCGCCGTTACAGTAATACCCAGCTGGCAGGCTGATAAGTAATAATCAAGATTATTCACTAGCTTACTAACAATGATTGCCCGTTTGTTACCTTCCGCAACAAGCTGGTCGATCCGGGACATACGCACCTTCACAACTGAAAACTCTGCACCTACGAAAAAGGCTGTAAAAATGATGAATAACACTACTAAACTTAAATTAATGACTATTGATGGGTCCAATTAATTCCCTTCGTTAATTGAAGGGACTCACCTCGCTTATTTGTTTGATAGTTTACAAGCAGATTAATAAAATAGCTGCGACACCTCGACGAGGAGCAGCGCCAGCAAAACTTCTGTTATATAAGGTTGTTATCTTCAGCAAAGCCTTCCCAATGCAATCTCCTCCTTCTTATAGCGTCTAAGCTAATATCTGTACTTGCCTATCATCTTTCGCACATTTTTCATTGGCGAACACGAGCTTTGTCTGCAGCTCATAGACCAATGTACCGGAGCTTGGTTCCAATTCCTCTGGCAAACGGAATGTGAACGGCTTCTTCATTTGTTCATTTGATTTCAATTGCTTGGTCATAAAAATGCTTAATACATTCTTTATATTCACTATTTTATCGTTTGCGCTGTTTTTTATAACCAAATCGCAATCCAATCTGTTTAAATTCTGGTCCTTCCAGCCTCCGAGAAGCTGAAAATGACCCTCGATTTTTTCGCCTGCATGATAGCTTGCCTGATTCAGTTCGAGCTTGATGGATGGTGCCCTGAGCTGCATCAGTTCTAAGCATTTCTTCAACACGGAATTATTTCCTCCATTTGTGTGTTCTAAACGAAAAGGACCCCCACAGTGTGAAGGTCCTGTCTGTAATCAGTCTTCACCAAATTGGCAAAGGTCTGGCAAACAACTTAACGTTGTCAGTTAAACCGGCGATAGCAAGCTATCACGTGTTGTCGACTTAACTGGAAGCTACTCCCCTTTGGAGCAATCACAATCCTATTCTATTAATCTGCAATATAGCATACACGATTGTTTGTTCTCTGTCAATATACCCCAAATCACATGCGGTTGAGCGGATACGTAGCAGAAGCAAAGTAACGATCATGAAGGACATTGTGGTGATGACGTTCATGGCCAAGCATTATATACGCCAGCGATCGTACAGAAGTGACATGACCGTTTGCCATACCCTGTCTGACCCAATCCTGATCGTGCAGTGATTCCAGCAGAGCGATCGTGGACGCACGCACTGCCTTATATTGCGCCAGAAGGCTCGCTACTGTCATCTCCGTGAATTTCGCTTGCAGCACATAGGAATCTTCATGAAAACCTGGCAGCGGCGTCACATCTCCGCGGGCAATGGTAAGCAATCGATAAGACATAATCCTTTCTGTGTCTGTAAGGTGGCCGATCACTTCCTTGATCGTCCATTTTTCAGTGTCGTAAGCGAATCGGGCTTGCTCGTCAGTCAGGCCTTGCAGAAGATTGGATGTTTGCCTTTCCTGTTCCTTAAACAGAGCTACTATATTTCCCTCAGGCACAAGTTTCATGTAATCTTGGAAATAAGCAGGATATTCTGTCGTACTAGGTCTCTCTTGCATGTAATCACCTTTTTTCTTTATATGATTTCGATTAGGTTAGGAAAAGTAGAGCTTTATAGATTGACGATATAGTTATTTTCCCTAAAGGTAAAGGAAACAGTCCCTGTTAGGATGAAAATAGCCAGAAAGCAGGAAAAGCAGCGCCCGGAATTACGGAGGATGGACTAGCTTATTTACTATTTTATGCACCTACTTCCGTGTTCGTGCGTATGATAACTGTACAAGCCCTTGTTCCAAAGAAAAGGAGTGCTGGAAATGGCTGATTTTGAGCAGATCGTTGAGCAGATTCACATGTCTGGTTCTGATACAATGCCCCATTTAACAGCGTACCCTTCCTCTCTCGTTTTGATCGGGACTGGCAGGAGCGCATTTGCATTCCGCCTTACGGAAACTTCTAAAGTAATGAAGGTATTTTTTCCTGCCTTCCGTCACATTGCAGCGGAAGAAGCTGAAATCTATAAAACACTTGAAAGCAATCACTTCTTCCCGGCTCTTCATGCGGCCGGAAACGGTTATCTAGTAATGGATTATATCCCCGGCCATACACTGTACGATTGCCTCCGCGCGGGGATTCCCATAACAGATCATCATATAGCCGACATTGATAATGCCTTGGCGGGCGCAGCAGCAGAAGGATTGAATCCATCCGACATTCATCTGCGGAACATCTTAATCACACCAAATGGAGACATCCGATTAATCGATCCTGCCAGGTTCCGTCAGCAAAAGCATTGCACACAATGGGAAGATCTTCACCGTGCCTATGAAAAATTCTACAAGAAAAAACTTTTCCCGAAAAAGGTTCCCGGCTTTTTGCTGGAACTGATTGCCTACCTGTACAAAAGACGAAAATCCTTCACCATCCATGCACCATCTAATAAAGCCATTCATTAAAGGAGAATTGAACATGACAATCACCATTTCTCAAGCAGAAGCCTACCAAATCGAACGTATTGCCCATAGCGGTCTTGGAAGAGAACAAACCGCAAAGCTAATAGAGGCAGGTGAATGGAGTACAATTCAGGACAGCTACCCAAAAGCCGATCCAGAAATGCTCCAGTCGCAAAAAAGCAAACTTACATCCGCTTTGAAAGATGGCTACACCATTTCCTTCCCTACCTTCAATGGTGTACGGAACCTTTTGTACTTGCGCTTCGGTTTAGAGGAGGATAAGGATTACGTTGTAGATAACAAGTCAGTACAGAGCTTGAACACAGATGAACCTACAGCTGCCATTTTACGCACGATGTTTGAGCCATTATGGAAAGTGGAAGCAAACAGCGGAAAATTGTCTATCATCCACATCAGCAAGCTATAAAAAAACTGCCGACGCACAAATGCGTCGGCAGTTTCTATTCCGCGAAGGAATCTTTCTTATTTTACAGCTTCTTTGAAATCTTTACCCGCTTTGAAAGCTGGCGCTTTGGAAGCAGGGATTGTGATTTCTTCACCTGTCTGTGGGTTACGGCCAGTACGTGCTGCACGCTCTCTCACTTCAAAAGTACCGAAGCCTACAAGCTGTACTTTTTCTTCTTTAGCAAGTGTTTCAGAGATTGTTTCAAGTAGTGCATCAACTGCTTTGCTTGCATCTTTTTTAGATAGTTCTGCTTGTTGTGCTACTGCTTCTACTAGTTCTGCTTTGTTCATGAAAAACACCTCATTTGATAAATTTATACATAACCTTCACCTGATGTAAAAGCTGTATGTTTTAGATTAATGTGCAGGAACATAGATGTTCCCGTATTTCCTTATTATAGCATGCATCCCTGTGTTCATGGCTATTAATCTGCATTCTTAACATTGCTGCAACAGCATTTTCACAGGTTTTCCATTTAAAAGATAAGAACTGGATGATACAGTTATTCCCATTAAACAGAATTGTAACCCTATCAACTTGTTGTGTGCAAAGATTTTACATGCTCTTTCACTTTCTGGATATTCGCCATCTTATTATCCCAGCACTTCTGACTAAGGTCGACAGGATATTCCTCAGGCGCTTTCGGACGTTTATACTCATCCCATAGCAGAGATAGATTATCTTTCGCATAAGCCTTGATATCTTCAATAGCTGGCAGTTCGTATACAAGCTCGCCGTCCTGGAATATTGTCTGATGCAAATCAACTGCATCGTAATTCGTCACAAACTTGCTCACATACGTATGGACAGGATGGAACATCTTCAGATGATCTTCTTCCTGCGGATTTTCATCCTCCATGGCGATGTAGTCGCCTTCGGATTTTTTATTGATCCGATTGACGATTCGGTATACCTTCTTCAAGCCTGGCGTCGATACCTTCTCGGGATTGGCACTGATTTTGATCGTATCCTGCATAGCACCATCATCCTCGATGCTCACCAGTTTATATACCGCACCCAAGGCAGGCTGATCATAAGCAGTAATCAGCTTCGTACCTATACCCCAGATATCGATTTTAGCTCCTTGTGACTTCAAGCTTTGAATCGTTTCTTCGTCCAAATCATTCGATGCGGATATCTTAGTATCAGTAAATCCGGCATCATCCAATGCTTTCCGAGCCTTTTTGGATAAGTAAGCCAAGTCTCCGCTATCAAGTCTGATTGCAGTGAACTTAATCTTATCACCCTGTTCCTTTGCAACACGGATAGCATTCGGTACACCAGAACGAAGCGTATCGTATGTGTCGACAAGGAATGTGCAATTTGTATGTCGCTCTGCATACTTAGTGAATGCAGTATATTCATCACGGTAAGCCTGAATCATTGAATGTGCCAATGTCCCTGCTACCGGAATGCCGAATTTCTTGCCGGCACGAACATTCGAAGTAGCCTCAAAACCGCCGATATAGGCTGCTCGCGTACCCCAGACCGCCGCATCCAACTCATGCGCACGACGGCTGCCCATCTCCAGTGCAATCTCATCGCCAAGCAGGAGCTTGATTCTGGATGCCTTTGTCGCAATCAGCGTCTGGTAATTGACGATATTCAAAATTGCCGTTTCTACCAGCTGCGCTTCAGCCAGCGGTGCCTCGACCCGCATAAGCGGTTCATTGCTGAAGACAAGCTCTCCCTCAACAACAGAGTACACAGTTCCTGTAAAGCGCAAATCCTTCAGATAAGCTAGGAAGTCTTCCCCGTAGCCAAGCTCATCCTTTAAGTACGCCAAATCACTCTCTGTGAAACGGAATTGCTGTAAATATTCTATAACACGTTCCAATCCTGCAAATATGGCAAAGCCATTACCGAACGGCAGCTTGCGGAATGAAACCTCGAACACTGCCTTTCTTTCATGGACCCCATCGCTCCAATACGTCTCCGCCATATTGATTTGATAAAGATCTGTATGTAAAGCCAGTCCATCATCTGGATATTGCGAACTCATGCTTGAAACCTCCACTAATCAGCCCGTTCTCTGACAGCTGTTTTCCCGTATCCGTTTACATAAGGCAACGGGTATCTTATTTGTTCCATCTATTGTACCGCAAAAATGGTAAAAAACATAAAAAAAACGCCGAAAAACATCAAGAGATGCTTTCGGCGGTTTGTTAATGTATATGCTTAATACCCGCGATATGGATTATCATTCGTTTCTTTTCAGCATTTTCCAGGCAAAGCGTTTGGTCCAAGAGATTCAGATTATGATATCTTCCGGTAAAGGTATGCAGCATGCCGTTCTCATAATAAGAGATCGTCATATCACCTGTTTCCTTAAGCGCTTTCAAGATCATTCTCAGCCTCTCCTTTCTGTATACCCTCCACTTTATATTGTTAGTATACGCTATAAAGTAACCGCTTACACATAACAGTGTGACCAATTTGTGAAGTTTTATACATAAAGAAAGGTATCTTTCAATTTCTATTTTACAAGGAAAGATTTCTTTTAGAATGCCCAGGAAATTTGCATCGTTTTACATATATTGTAGACAGTTTGTTCAATATTTGTTTCCCCATTAATCAGCGCCTCTGACAAGTCCATCACTCCCGGCATGATACTGAACACAGCATCTATCCCATGGTCATACACTGCCTCGCTTCCTTCACCTACATTTCCGGCGATAGCAATGACCGGAACTCCAAATTGTTTTGCTGTTCTCGCTACTCCGATTGGTGTCTTTCCATAAATCGTCTGGCCATCAATCTTTCCTTCGCCTGTAATAACCAAATCTGCGTCCTTAATATGATCAGCCAACCCCGCTGCTTCTTTGACTATGGTGATACCGCTCTTTAGTTCTGCGGGCAGGAAAGCCACTAACCCTGCTCCTAATCCGCCTGCAGCTCCTGCACCTGGCAGTTGCTTAATTGATTTCCCGATAGTCTGTTCTACTTTCTCAGCGTAATGTGTGAGTATCTCGTCTAATTGAATGACCATTTCGTCATCCGCACCTTTTTGCGGACCGAACACATAAGATGCACCATTCTCCCCAGTCAGCGGGTTCTCCACATCGCAGGCTACCTCCACTTGGACATGCTGCCAGCGCGGATCTACTCCTTCTGCTTTTACTTCGGAGAGTTTCTTCAAAGCTAGCGCACCATCTTTCAGGAGCTGGCCATTTGCATCGAAGAATTCAACTCCTAGAGCAGCAGCCATACCTGCGCCGCCATCATTCGTTGCGCTGCCGCCAAGGCCGATGATGACATGCTCTGCTCCTGCATCTAATGCGGCCTGCATCAATTCGCCTGTTCCACGCGTTGTAGCCCGAAGCGGATCCCGCTGATCACGCGGGACAAGATGGAGACCCGATGCCTCAGCCATTTCAATAACAGCCGTTTTTCCGTCACCAAGCATACCAAATACTGCAGTCACTTTATTCCCAAGTGGTCCTGTCACTTCACGTGTATGCAGCTTGCCGCCCGTTGCGTCGACCAGCGATTGCACAGTCCCTTCACCGCCATCTGCCATTGGTACCTTCACAACTTCCGCGTTCGGAATCGCCCGTTTGATTCCCTGTTCACATGCAGACGCGGCTTCCAAGGCTGTCATACTCTCCTTAAAGGAGTCAGGAGCTACGACAATCTTCATAGCGTAGCTCCTGCCTTCTCCTCCAGCACCAAGGAATATTCGCCTACCTGGTCTTTCTCATACAGATTTGTAATGCTTGTGCTGTACTGTTTAATCGCTGCTTCGAAAGCAATGTTTTCTTCCGGAACTTCCACTCTAAAATCATCTTTATACAGCAAAACAGCTACATCATGGTAATCCTCACTTGTTACCGGGAACTTGAAGCTGATCTCGTTCAATTCCTTCCCGTTTTTCGTGACATATTTATGTTCATAATCATAAGCCGCCAAATCCATGCCGTTCACTACTACTTTTCTGTTCATATCTTATCATCTCTCCTTTTCCAATAAGTGTATCACCTCTTTCTTTTGGAATACAAAAGCTAAGCATGGTTCCTACTGCATTGTGTAATGCCTAATGCTATCCCGGAGAAATTGAGCAGCTCCTTCTCCGATTTTATTGTCGTAATATGCCGTGAAACGCTCGTCATGGACATACATCTCTGCTAGACCTGCATGTGCTTCTTTGGAGTAGGCAGACCAATTGAACGACAGCCATTCCCGATGCAGCTCAGCAGTCTGCATTGCACCTGGTGATGTTGGATCTCCTCCCTGCATTGCACGCTTCAGTTTTTCGAATAAACGCTGCTCGACTGCCTCCATTTTCCTGTACTGTTCCTCGTTCAGACCACGGAATTTTTGATTGGCAACTTCTACTGCTTCTTTGCCATATGCTTCTCTGATTTCTTCTCCATAATTAGCCTCATTTTCAGCGATTTTCTCTTCCTTAAAGCCTATGAATTTCTCGTTATCGGTCATCTCTACCTTCCTTTCCATCGCTTGTATGCTTTTTTCAACATTTTCAAGAAGCATTCGGATATGCTCCTGCTTATCCAGCAATCTGTCACGGTGCTCCTCTAAAGCCTTCTTCCTATCGAAATCTGCAGAATAGATAATAGACTTAATTGTATCCAGATCCACATCCAACTCTCTAAAAAAAAGAATTTGCTGCAACAGATCCACTTCTTTCTCCGTGTAAATCCGATAACCGCTCGCATTGATTTCAGCTGGATGCAGCAAACCAATTTGATCGTAATAGCGCAGTGTACGCTTGCTTACACCAGCAAGCTCTGCCAACTTATGAACGGTGTATGTCATTATGATTCCCTCCTTCTGACTCCAATCTAAACGATGACGCTGCGTCAACCGCAAGCCTTTTTTAAAGAAAAAAAGACAAACCGATAAAATCAGTTTGTCTCCAATGTACTCCGCCACACGGACGCAGGAAGCTGGCTTTCACGCAAAGTGTCGATAAGTGGATAAGGTTGCAAATCCAGCTCTTCGTACTCTTCAACTGTTGCCCAGAAGAATTGAAGATGCGGCTCCTGGCTCTCGACCTGCTCCTTATCAATCACAGCTTCAAATACATGCGTCAGTTCAAAATGTACTGTATCATCGTGCTGCCAACTATGTTCAAAGTCCCCGAGAAAGCTAGTGATCCTGCCATTTACACCAAGCTCTTCCTGCAGTTCACGCAACAGAGCTGTCTCAGCGCCTTCTCCAATTTCGACATGACCACCAGGCAGGAAGCTATTCTGCCATCCTTCAGCCTTAGCAAGTAAGATGCTGTCTCCTTTTCGGATTACAGCACGGGCAAGGCGGTGAAATTCTTTCTTTTTCATATAATGCTAATCTCCTTAGAAGAAATCATAGATGTACGGTTCACGCCTTGGGATACTCAGCTCAAATTTACGGATCATTTCCTCTGGTCCGTCTATCAATCCTGCCTGCCAAAGAACAAGCGGACGCTTGTAACCAAACGCAATAGCAGCAAGCATATTGATGGATAGCTTAATGCCTTTCGCCTCTGATGAAATCACTGTGTTTTCATCTTTAAAAGTAAAAGTGTCGTTATTTTCCTTAATGATTGTATCCTCCACATGCAGCACAACACCTGCAGGACTTCCTTGCCAATCGTATTTTTCGAAGAAGGCTGGTACATCTAAAATACGAGCCATGAAGTATGGGTAATGCTTCACCTCAAGCTGTGGATCCGGCAACATGAAGACGAGTGGATCATGCGGCGGCAGGTCCATTTTTACTTCCTCAAACATGGAATCATGCTGCGCAAGGAAATTCCACAGACCGATACGGGCCTCGGCATTAAGCGCAACAAATTGCGAAACATCTAACTTGTCACGTGAAGAAATCTCATAAATGATGTACCCTTGCGCCTTGCCTTCAGAGTCACGATACAGGGCAATAAAATCATGATCGCGGTATACCCGATACTTCCACCAAAAGTCTTCCCGCGCAAGCATACCGCTGTATGTAGCTGCATAAGCAGTATAAATATCTTCAATCTCCTGTGTATGTTCCTCTTTTTTCATACGCTCAATTGTTCCATTCACCGGAGCCAGACGAATGAGGTCCTTCTTCTTCAGTGTATAAATCGTTCGATCCGTAAATAACTCGTATCCAAACCGGCGATAGAAGTCGACATAGAATGGATGCAGCATAGAAACAGGCATCCCTTGCTCGCGCATGTGATACAGCGTATCAGTTAAAAGTCGCTTGATATAGCCATTTCGACGATATTCTGGATATGTTGCCACTCCGGCAATCCCGCCCATCCGCATTGTCTGCTCACCGAGTTTGATTGAAAGCGGCAGCAGCTGCAGCTTAGCAGCCAGTTCCCCATTTTCCTTGATACCATAAAGCTCCTGGTGCTGATCCATCTGCTCCAGTCTTGCTTCTAGCTTATCCTCTGGTATGCGGTAACGGAAAGCATACTCCGACATCCGCATCGCTGCTTCCAAATCCTGCTTCTGTAACCGTTCTGTCTGCATCCTGATCCCTCCTCTAATTTTCCCTTTTACTATAGCATAGACATGCACAAACCTTATCATCAACCAGTATTCTTTTTGGATGCATGATGTCCCTTCTTTTTATCTGCAGTAAGAAGAAAAATCGAAAGCAGCATAACACTTGCTCCTGTGATCTTTTGCCATGTGACTTCAACCGGGAAGAACGGAAAAGAGATAACAGCGAGCAGTATCGGGCTAAATGCTCGTATCGTATTAGCAATCGAAAATCTCAAATACTTCAATGCTTCATATAAGAACAGTGTGCCAATGAAACCCGTTAGTAAAGAAGATAATGCAATCAAACCTATACCCGAGAACGACATAGTGCCTTCCCAAAGCTGTCCAGTAAATATTGCATAGAGCGTCACAAAAACAAGCGCGATACAGTTATTTGTGAACAAGATAGAATTGGAATCCTTATCGGTCGCCATCGTTTTCTTAATATAGATATTGGAGAGAGCAAAGAAGAATGTCTGGAAGAGTGCACACACGCTGCCTATCAAGCTGGCACCATACACGTTTGCCGTATCAATAAATAGAAAAATCCCTACCATGGCCGCGAGGATAAAGAACGTTTCTTTTCTGGTCAATCGCTCCTTCAGAATGAGCAAAGACAGCAGGATTGCGAATACCGTGTAGAAGCGTCCAATAAACCCTATCTCAACGGGAGATAACAAACTGGTGCTTATGTAAAGGAGAATAACACCGAACGAATTTAGCACCCCGAGCAGAATCATCTCTTTATCTGCATAAAAGGTTACTTGTTTACCTTGAACCCATCCAAATAGATAGCTTGCTAGTAAAATGACGAGCACATTAATGATTGCAGCTTTTGCTGGGCTTATTTCTAGCACGCCGAACTTAGCCAGCAGAGGTCCTATCGCCATCATTAGAATTGAAATAAGGTTATAGATATGCCCTTTTCGTTCCATAACGTCTCCCTTCTTTCCGCTTAGCATGCGCAGATAAAATCTATTCACTTTCTCCAAGGTTACTATAAATAAACTACTAAAATGTAATTATAATTAATATTTTTCCACCAAAATCCAATAACGCAGTATATAATGCTCAAGAAAAGCAAAATTTACCACTATACACATTCTTGTTTTTCCAAATTCAAATAAGGAGTGTTTTGTTTTATGTTAGCACTTGCACTAATTTTTCTGGTTTTATTTTTAGCAGCAGTAATATTTCTTGTTTTAGGATTGATTAACCCGAGGCTTGCTTTCTTCAAAAGACGTCGTCATATTCTGTATATATATCCAGGTGCCATTATTCTCTTCTTCATTTTCACAATGTCTTTCATGTCCATGACAAGTGAAAGTAATGCAACTTTAGCAACTCAAAATAACACTGAATTGCAACAGAAACTAGATACTCTAACAGAAGAGAAGGATGAACTTCAAAAACAATTAGACGCATCAGCTCAGGAAGTGAAGGACCTGACAGCTACGGTTTCAGATCTAACGAAGAAAAATGATGACTTGAACCAGGATGCAAAGGAAAGCGGCACAAATACAGAAACATTAGAAACTAACATTGAAAAATTAGAAAAAGAGAAAGACACATTACAAGGTGATTTGGATTCTGAAAAAGAGAAAAACAGCACTCTAACAACTCAGCTATCGAATGCTGAAGACGAAATTGACAATCTAGAGTCCAAAGCAACAACATCAGTACAAACAGCATCAAATGATAACAACAACACCTACGAAGAAGAGTCAAATGACACAGCGGCATCTAGTGTTTATTATGACAACTGTACTGCTGCTAAAGCAGCTGGAGCAGCGCCAGTTAGCGAAGGAGATCCTGGATACGGCAGGCATCTAGATCGTGACGGAGATGGAATAGGCTGTGAATGGTAAGAAAAAGGCTGTCTGATAATCAGACAGCCTTTTTCTCCTTCCGCGACTGCTGCCAAAGCAGGAACAGAAAATATGGCACACCAAGCACTGCAGTAATAAGTCCCGCAGGCACTTCGATTGGCGGCATGGCGCCTCGTCCGATTGAATCAGCCAGAAGGAAGATGATAGATCCTACTAAACCGGCCACAGGCAGAACAAATTTATGTGCATGACCTACTAGCTGCCGGGCAATATGGGGACTGATGAGTCCTAAAAATCCTACCGTCCCTGCGGTTGCAATACTTGATGTAGTCAGAAGTACCGCAACTAGCAGCATAATGACCTTGTAGACTTCTACTCTCAGACCTAGACCGGTTGCTACTTCTTGCCCTAATCGAAGTGAATCAAGTGATTTAGCAAGTAGCAAAGCTGCTAAAAACAGCGGAATGCTGAATGGGAGCAGTTGGATCACATGCTCCCATTCCCTGCCGAAGAGACTTCCATTCAGCCATAGTAAGGCAGTCTGAACATTTGTATCCATACGCAATACGGCAAGGTCCACACCAGCACTACAAAAAGCGCCCACGGAAATACCGACTAAGGCGAGCCTCGTTGTATTGCTTTCTCCTTTCAACGCCAGCAAGTAGACCATGAAAGTCGCTATAATTCCGCCGATAAATGCTGCAAGGCTGATCATGCTAAGTGACAGAGTCGGGAATAATGCAGTAGCTCCCACTGCTGCTACACTAGCGCCGCCAGCAGTCCCTAATGTATCCGGAGCTGCGAGCGGATTTTGCAAGACAGCCTGTGCAATTACTCCAGCAGTCGCTAAGCTGAATCCTACCAGGATAGCTAATACAATCCGGGGCAATCGGTAGTAGGCCAAGATATATGCCAAGTCTGGATCGGCTCTTCCATATATACTTTGCATGATTACCTCTGGATGTACAGGAATAGCACCTAGTCCAATATTTATCACAGCCAATGCGATGAGGAGTAAGAACAACGTTATGATGATAAACATTGGCTTTTTTATCATACCTTCCTCCTCTTATAAGAACGCGCCAAATATATGAAATAAGGCGTTCCTATCAAAGCCGTCAGAATGCCGACAGGAGTTTCAGAAGGGAAGGACACAAAACGAGAGCTGATATCAGCAACAGTTAACAAAATAGCTCCGATCAGCAAACAATATGGCAATACGATTCTATAATCGTTACCTACTAAATATCGCGCTATGTGGGGAACAATCAATCCGACGAAGCCTATTGGACCAACAACTGATACCGATGCTCCTGCCAGCATAATTACAATAGCAATCAATAGTATACGAGTAGTAAAAATGCTGACACCTAATCCAACAGATGTCTCATCTCCAAGCGCAAGGACACTTACTCGGCGTGCTGCAAGAAAACTTGCTATTAAACCGATGAAGGTAAAGGGGAGCATAACTTCTATATCATCCCATGTGGTTCCTGCTACTGTTCCTGCAAGCCAGACAAGTATTTGCTGCGTCGATTCTTCGTTGAAAAGAAGGATTGCCTGCGTACCAGACGAGAGCAACGCCTGAATGGCAATACCAACTAACGCTATTTTGACTGCCTGGTCCCCACCCTTAAACACTACACTCATGAAAAAGATCAGTGCAGCAGCAAGTAAACCGCCAACAAAACCACTCCCAGCAAGAGCAAAGCCAGTAACGCCTGGCAGCATGACAGTAGTGAAAACAACTATTAGAGACGCACCTGCATTTAATCCCAGCACACTTGGCGAAGCAAGCGGATTACGCGTTACCGCTTGCATCAGCGCACCTGAGACAGCGAGATTAGCGCCTATGATCATTGTCATCAATGCTCTCGGCAAACGGACGTCATGGAATATCAAAGACTTTTCAGTTTGATCTTTCGTCACGATATAATGAAGAATCTCACTTGTACTAAAGCGGAAAGCACCAATCCGAAGAGACAAGTAAAAGCAGAAAAGTAACACTATCACGCTTGTGACTGTCAGCACAAGCAAACGTGGCAGCTGTCTTGGTGTCATCTTCAGCTTGTCTGCTCATGGAATATCTCAGGCATTGCTTCCATCACTTCGTTAGCTGCTGGTATACTGCGCCTTCTGGACCAATCATTATGCGGCACTTCATATACTTGATCTGCTTCTACCGCTTTTAACTTGCTAAATAGCGGGTCTTCTTTCAACTTACTCAGCGATGATCCTTCATCCTCTGAAACAGTAAGAATAAGAATGTCTGGATTGATCTGAAGAAGCTGTTCTATTGTCATTTCCTCAGATGTCTCTTCTGCATTTTCCAGCGCATAATGGATGCCTAGCTTCTCTTCCATGAAATCAGGCAGAAAATAAGAGTTCGTCGGTACTTCGAATGTGTTTCCTTCGTTATAGCCAGCTTGAAGAACTGTTTGATCCCCGACTGTGATATTCTCTTTCAGTTCTGTAGCTTTCTCGCTGTTGTTTTCTATTAGGTCTTCACTTTCCGATTCCTTATGTAATGCCTTTCCGATAGTTTCAGTTGACGCAATTACGTCATTGTAGTCAGCCGTATCATCCTCCACGGCAATCGTTGGGGCAATATCACTCAATTCATCGTAGATGGCTTCGTGTCTGGATGGATCAGCAATAATCAAGTCTGGATTCAATGAACGGATCACCTCAAGATTTGGCTGAGCGCGTGTTCCGACAGATGTATAACCTTCAATCTTATCGTATGTACTTTTTGCAATTCTCTCCGTCTTATCGTCATCTGCCACACCAGTCGGATTGACACCTAAGGCTGTTACAGTTTCCGTTATGCCAAGCTCCAATGTCACGACTTTCTCAATAGTTTCTGGTATCTCCGTCGTTCCGAGCTCATGCTCTACAGCAACAGTTTCACCAGCTGTACTGCCCTTCGCCTCTCCGCCTGACTGATTGCTGCACGCGGTCGTTACCAATACACTTGTAAATATTATTGCAAACAAACCTAATTTGGGTGATTTCATTATGTATCTCCTTTACCGGATTTATGATAATGATAATCATTTTCAATTAAAGTTGTCAATAAAAAAAAAGAGCGCCCTCTCGGCGCTCTTCTTTCTTATCGTTTGTTCATGTCATTCGGATGTGCACCTTTACGGCGTCCTGCATCCAATTTGTTGATTGCATCCATATCCTCTGCAGAAAGCTCAAAGTCGAATACTTGGAAGTTTTCTTCGATACGGGATGGTGTTACAGATTTCGGAATGACGATTGTGTCATTCTGAAGGTGCCAGCGAAGCACAACTTGTGCAGCTGTTTTGCCAAGTTTTTCAGCAATTGCTGTCACAACTTCATCTTTTAGCACATCGCCGCCTTGGTCAAGCGGGCTCCATGCTTCTACAAAGATGTCATGCTTTTTGCAGAAGTCTTTTAGTTCGTTTTGTGCCAAGTACGGGTGGCACTCTACTTGGTTCAAGACTGGTACGATTTCTGTTTCTTTCAATAGACGTTCCAAATGCTCGATTTCAAAGTTACATACGCCGATAGCTTTCACACGACCGTCTTTGTAAAGCTTCTCTAGTGCTTTGAACGTATCCACGTACTCATCATATTGCGGAGTAGGCCAGTGGATAAGATAAAGATCCACATATTCAAGACCAAGACGCTCAAGGCTTGCTTCAAAAGCTGCAATTGTATTGTCGAATCCTTGGTCAGAATTCCATACTTTAGTTGTGATAAACAGATCTTCTCTGTTTACGTTTGCTTCCTTGATTGCTTTGCCGACGCCTGCTTCGTTTTTGTAGATCATTGCTGTGTCGATGCTTGTATAACCAACTTCAAGTGCTTTCGCTACTGCTGCAGTTGCTTCTTCATCTCCAACCTGCCAGACTCCAAAGCCAAGCTGTGGCATTTTCACGCCATTGTTCAGTGTTACATAGTTCATTTAAAAGCACTCCTTTAGCGGTTTTTCTCGTTTAGTATAGCGTTGCCTGCATTAGGCTGTCATGTAAAATGCCTATGCATTCACACGACCTCCAACGGTACTTTCGACATCGGCGGCGGGAATTCCTTGTCTAATTTTGCAAGATCTTCTTTATTTAAGACAAGATTACCAGCCTCAGCATTTTCCACCACATGAGCAGCCTGTCCCGCTTTTGGAATACTGAGTACATGCCCTGACTGAATCGTCCACGCTAAAGCAATCTGTGAAACAGAAACGCCGTATGCTTTTGCCAAGTCACGGACTGCGGCATTATGCAGGATTTCCTTTCGGTCACCTTGCGCTAATGGACAATACGCCATAATCGGAATTCCTTTTTCCTTCTGCCATGGAAGCAGATCATATTCGATTCCGCGCGCAGTAAGATTGTAGAGTACTTGATTGACTGCACAATTCTGCCCGTTCTTTACACTCCACAGCTCTTCCATATCATCTGTATCGAAATTAGATACACCCCAGTGCTTAATCTTTCCTTCTTCCTTCAACTGTTCAAAAGCTGCCACCGTCTCACCAAGCGGCACCGCTCCTCGCCAATGAAGCAAATACAAATCCAGATAATCTGTTCCTAATCGCTCCAAGGAACGATCACAGGCTGCAAGCACATCATCGAATGCTGCATGTGATGGCAGCACCTTCGAAACGAGGAAAACTTTTCCCCTTCGATTTGCAATTGCCTCTTGTACGAGCCGTTCGGAGCGGCCATCACCATACATTTCAGCTGTATCAATCACCTGCAATTCCTGATCAAGTCCCGTGCGTAAGGCCTGAATCTCATCATGACGCGTCGACTCGTCATCCCCCATATACCAAGTTCCTTGTCCGATCGCCGCTAATTCAGTTCCATCCGGCAGGGTAATAGTCTTCATCGTATTCTCCTCCTTAAATACTTACTTTTTCCCGGTCAGCTATCTTTATCAAACGTTTGATCAATATATAGATGGCAGCTTAACTGCTCTTATTGGCAGGATACACCATCTGCTATTGTTTTTCCTCTGCTGACCGTTACACTGGAAATATCAACAAATAAAAGACAGAAGGTGTGCTATGAAAATCACAATTCAGGAGGACGACAATTGCCAGGAAACCGAGGTGCAAATCACCTGCCGTCAAACAGACTCGAGCATTCTAGAACTTGTCAAAATCCTATCAATCTCTAACAAGGAACGATTGTCTGGTGAGAGGAACGGCGAGCTGCATCTTCTCCAGCCAGAATCCATCTACTACATTGAATCCGTGGACAATACAGTATTTCTCTATGATAAGAACGCTGTATACCAATCCTCATTAAAGCTGTATCAAATAGAGGAGTCGCATTTCAGTCCTGATCTTATACGTATATCTAAATCTGTTATCGTCAATCTTTCAAAGGTGGAAAAGCTAAAGCCCACTCTAGGCCGGAAACTCACAGCCACCCTCACGAACGGAGAAAAAGTCATAATTTCCAGGCAGTACGTACCACAGCTAAAACATAAGCTCGGATTAGGAAAGGAGGAGTAATGATGAAGACTATCGTAAGTTTCATTCAAACATGGGGCATCATGTTTATGTTCTCTATTTTGGCAACAAGCGTATACATTTATGTTTTCATCGGAAATAACACAATGGATATTGCCCTTGTACCTCAAAATCTGCTTATTACTTTTGTGCTGACTTGGATACAGCATTTGTTTCTCAAGCGAGCAAATGAATCTAACATCCTTACCCGCTCACTTCTGTTCCTGCTTGTTGTCTTGGGTACTTTCACAGGTTCCGCTACTCTGTTCGGCTGGTTTGATACAAGTAACTGGAAGCTGCTCGCGTTATTACTTGCTCTTGTTATCTTCATTTATATCGTCCTTTGGGCTATCTATCGCCTTATTCATAATGTTGAAGCAAAGCAATTGAATGAAGAACTGGCTAATTATAAAAGGAAGAAGGCTGGAGCGAATGAAAATCATTGAAATTAATAATCTAACGAAAAGCTATGGTAAGTCCCTTGCTGTGGATGACATATCCTTCGATGTGGAGAAAGGGCATCTATTCGCATTTTTAGGTGTAAATGGCGCGGGAAAGTCGACAACCATCCATATGATTGCAACCCGCTTGCAGCAGTCAAATGGCACTATTTGCGTTGATGGTTTCCAAGCGGGCAAGGATGACGCAGAAATTCGCAAGCGGATTGGTTTGGTTTTTCAAGATAATGTACTCGATGATGTTCTGACCGTAAAGGAGAATCTCGACATGTGGGGGCGTTTCTATGGTATGTCGAAAACTGATACTCAAAAAAGTATCTCCTGGGTAACTGATACCTTATTGCTGGAACCCATCCTAAAAAAACAATTTCGTCATCTGTCAGGCGGACAGAAACGGCGTGCAGAGATAGCCCGGGCACTGCTGCACCGGCCAGCCATTCTATTCTTGGATGAACCGACGACTGGTCTGGATCCTCAAACAAGAGTCGATGTGTGGAAAACAATTGCAAGTCTGCAGCAGCAGCTCCAGATGACTGTATTTCTGACGACGCATTACATGGAGGAAGCGGCTGAAGCAAATCAAATTGTTGTCATCGATAAAGGTAAAATCAAGGCTCAGGGCACGCCAGCTGAGTTAAAACGGCTTTACGCATCAGATACATTACGTTTGCAAGTAAACGATAACGATTTTACAGCAACGCATTTAGATGAACAACGCTACAGCTACAGCCTTAAGGACGATATATTCCAAATTTCCGTCCCAAATAGTTTGCAAGCGTACCATATCCTGCGACATTTAGAGGACAGTATCACCGATTTCGAATTAATTAAAGGCAGTCTGGACGATGTGTTTATTAACTTAGTAAAGGAGAATACACATGCACACAATTTGGCAGCTGACAAAGCGCTCTAATCGATTGTATTTTCGTGACAAGACTGCTGTCTTCATGTCTTTACTCACAACAGGTATCATTATTGTCCTTTATTTGCTTTTCTTGGCTGATGTGACGACTAATTCGGCACAGCAAGCAGCTCAGGGAGCCGTCGGCATGAAGGAGCTGATGCAAAGCTGGCTTCTCGCCGGAATCATTGTAGTCATTTCCCTGACAGTCACATTGGCTGTTTTAAGTACGATGATTGAAGATGCGGTCAGCAACCAGTTGCACGCTTTATTGATTACGCCAATAACAAGAACTCAATTGGTTATCGGGTATCTATTATCCGCTTGGCTGATCGCTGTACTATTTTCTGTCGGCGCCTTGCTCATTGCTCAAGGATACTTCTGGTTGAGTGATAAACCTACCGTCACTTGGACTGGCTTACTATCGGCGATCGGTTTAATCATGCTGATTACTTTTTCTTCCGCAACTTTCCTTTTCGCCATAACAGTTCTAATCCGTTCCAGAAAATCTTTTTCATCGATGGGTACACTAGTCGGCACCTTATCAGGATTTCTGCTTGGCATCTACATACCAATCGGACAGCTACCGACATTTGTACAGGAAATAACCAAGTTCTTTCCCCCGACTTATGGTGTCGCAGCACTACGTGACGTTCTGATGCAGCCTGCAATTGAAACTACCTTTGCTGATGCTCCTGCCCCGATTTTAGATGGGTTTAAAGATACATTTGGTCTGCAAATCACCTTATTTGATTCTGCTGCTCAACTGCCCGTTATACTTGGTATTCTCTTTCTGACAGGGGTTATATTTTTAAGCCTTGGTGTTTGGATGCGATCGGTACGGATATAACAACTGCATCAAGCTATTCACTTGGGAAGGGCACAAAAAAGGCAGTACACATGTAAAAAAATGTGTACTGCCTTTTTACTATATTTGCTTATAAAGCGCCCATTCCACCGTCTACCCGATATTGTCCCCCTGTCAGGAAGTCACTTTTGTCATCCGCAAGGAATAAAACAAGATTGGCTACATCTGGCGCTTCTCCATAACGACCTAGCGGAATTGATTTTGCCAAAGTAGCTTCGTCTATCCCCATACCAGCCTCCAATGAACGCATCATACGCGTATTCGCTGGAGATGGATGGACACTGTTCACACGAATATTATACGGCGCGAACTCAATTGCAGTTGCTTTAGTCAGTCCTACCACAGCATGCTTAGATGCAATGTACGGTGTAACACCAGGGCTTCCATGAAGACCAGCAACAGAGGAAGTATTGATTACAGCCCCATACCCTTGATCTTTCATCACAGCGAGCACATGCTTCAACCCTAGAAAGACACCGCGAACATTAACAGCAAGTACCTTGTCTAAATCTTCCACATTCTGCTCTGTAATAGGAGCTACTTTTCCTTCGATACCTGCGTTGTTAAAAAACACATCAATCTTTCCATACCTATCCACAGTTTCACGAACGTATTTCTTAACATCTTCTTCATTTGAAACATCTGCTTGAATGATATGTACCTCACCACGTGGTTTTAATTCTTCTTTCGTTTGTGCAAGCTGATCCGCAAACAGATCAACAAGTACCACTTTAGCTTCCTGATCCAAAAATTTTTCAGCAGTAACTTTTCCGATACCGCCAGCTCCTCCAGTAATAATAACTACTTTATCTCTAAAGTTTGTCATTGAAATCATCCTCCTTTTAAAAACAAATATTAAGCGCTTACATAAAGATTAGCATAATTTAATTAGTACATAAACAAATATGACTTTTCCCGCATGACAAAATGCCTGCAAAGGAAAAAAGGAATTCACTTATGTTGAACTCCTTTTATGTATACAGGGTCAATTTAATTTGAACAAACGTTTGTATACTTCTCTTTTTCGACAAATTCTATTCTTGAAGATACCGATACAGCGTTGTCTTACTGATACCTGTCTCAATGGTTATTTCAGCTATCGAGTATTTCTTACTTCGATACATATCGATAGCTTTTTGAACATTCCTATCTGGTTTTCGCGGTCTCCCGCCCGCTCGGTTCTTTGCTTTTGCCTCAGAAAGCCCTGCCTTCGTTCTTTCTCCTACCACTTCTTTCCGGAATACAGCAATCTGCTCCAAATGCTGAAAAAACGAGTCTTCTCTCGTATCAATACTATCCTCGATCGATACAAGATCCGCTTGCTTCTCCTGCAAATTACGGCAAATTTCGATCAGATGTTTTGTCGAATTTGCCAGGCTGTAAAGCTTGCGCACAACAAGCACATCCCCGTGCTGCAACCTTTCCAAGAGTTCCTCTAATAGAGGCTGACCTTGCACGTCTTCCTTCTCTTCTATCATTGTTTCGCAGTTCATTATTTCTGTTGGCTGCATATCCCATTTTCCCTGAACAAACTCACGTATATATCCAATTCGCAATTTATCTCACTCCAAATAAAGTACCAAAAACGTTAGTTTTGGTTCCAAAAGTACCTGAATCATGTTACAGTAAGCTTATCAAAATTCGGACTCGACTTCTATGAGACTTAGAAGTCAACAAAATAATATAAATGAGGTGTATGTAGATTGACAGCAGCAAAACTAAATAAACAATGGTTTGGCAACATCCGCGGGGACATTCTTTCTGGTATCGTTGTTGCTTTGGCTTTGATTCCGGAGGCAATAGCATTCTCTATCATCGCAGGCGTGGATCCGATGGTCGGATTATATGCATCCTTCTCGATGGCAGTTGTCATTGCTATCGTCGGCGGCAGACCGGCAATGATTTCTGCAGCAACCGGCGCAATGGCTTTATTGATGGTGACATTAGTGAAGGACCACGGATTACAATACTTATTCGCTACTACAATTTTGACTGGTGTATTGCAGCTCGTATTCGGCGTATTAGGTATTGCCCGTTTTATGAAATTCATTCCACGCTCTGTCATGATCGGATTCGTGAACGCACTCGCTATTCTGATTTTCATGGCGCAGGTTCCACATTTCATCGGTATCAATACGACTACCTATATCGTAGTGGGGGTAACGCTTGCCATCATCTATTTATTCCCACTCATCACGAAAACTGTTCCTGCTCCGCTTGTTGCTATCTTGGCAGTGACAATTATGTCGTTGTTCCTGCATATTGACGTTCGGACTGTCGGTGATTTAGGAGGAATAAAACAAGCACTGCCTTCTTTCCTGATTCCTGACATCCCTCTCAACTTGGAGACATTGCAAATCATTTTCCCGACTGCACTTGCTTTGTCGATCGTCGGATTGCTGGAATCCTTGTTGACTGCAACAATCGTCGATGACATGACGGATACAGACAGTAACAAGAACAAAGAAGCCCGAGGACAAGGCATTGCCAATATTGTAACTGGCTTTTTCGGCGGGATGGCTGGGTGTGCAATGATCGGACAATCCGTCATTAACGTCAAATCCGGTGGCCGTGGACGGCTTTCTACTTTCGTTGCAGGTATTTTTCTAATGTTTCTCATCCTTGTATTAGGAGACTGGGTAGTAAGAATACCAATGCCTGCACTTGTTGGGGTCATGATCATGGTTTCAATCGGCACGTTTGATTGGTCCTCCCTGCGCAGCCTTACCCGTGTCCCTCTATCCGATTCAACCGTCATGGTCGTGACTGTCATTGCTGTAGTGGTGACGCATAACCTGTCTATCGGTGTATTTATCGGCATTCTGCTGAGCGCTATTTTCTTTGTTGCTAAAATATCGAAAGTGAAAGTCGAAAAAAGAACGGACAATAGAGCAGATCATATTCGTTACACTATTACCGGACAACTGTTCTTTGCTTCCGTGACCGATTTCACAAATAGCTTTTTCTTTGAAAATATAGCAAAACAAGTAACACTTGATTTCACCAACACTCATGTTTGGGATGACTCCGCAGTGGCAGCGATTGACAAAGTCGTGCTAAAATTTAAGGAGAAGGGCTCTTCCGTTACCTTAGAAGGGTTGAACAAGGATAGCCAAGCACTTATGCACAAATTGACAACTAGCGATTCAGCACATGTGAACGTATCAAACCATTAAAAGGCGGTGCATCCATGTTTAAGAAAATCGTAGTAGCAATTGACGGGTCCGACCACTCCTTCCTTGCAGCAGAGCACGCCATACAGATTGCAAAGCTGCAACCTGGAACTCACGTGGAGGGAATTCAAGTTCTTGATTATGAAAAAACAAAAGCAGATGTTCTGCACAGTACTGATCCAATTCAACTGCAAAGCAAACGCGACGAAAAGCTCCAGCGTTTCCGTGATGCTTTCGAAGCAGCATCTATCCATTACAAACTGATCATGAAACACGGCGAACCTGCACCGATGATTTTAGAGCATGCACGTGATACAAAAGCTGATCTTATTATCATCGGCAGCCGCGGACTAAATCCACTCCAGGAAATAGTCCTTGGAAGTGTCAGCAGTCGTGTAGCGAAACGAGCAAAATGCTCTGTCATGATTGTCAAATACCTGCCGTAACAAAAGGCTGCCGAAGGGTTTCGGCAGCCTTTTTCATAGCCTATTATAGAAAAAAATCGAGGTGTGAATTGATGAAGATACGAAAGCTCCACTCAACTGAAACACCACCCATGGATCTCTTGCTCGAAGCAGATCCATCTATAACGAAAATAGAATCTTACCTTCGTCATGGAAGCAGTTTTATTGCAGAAATAGACAATCATATCTCGGGCATTTACGTTCTGCTGCCAATCAGCTCAGACACCGCAGAAGTAATCAACATTTCTGTCAGAGAAGCAGATCAAGGAAAAGGTATAGGTAAAAAACTCATCCATCATGCGATTGAGCAAGCCCGCTCACAGAGCTATGCTCGTCTGGAAGTAGGAACCGGCAATTCCAGTATCGATCAAATTGCCTTCTATCAAAAATGCGGCTTCCGGATGATAGCAATTGATCATGATTTCTTTCTCCGTCATTATGAAGAACCTATCTTTGAAAATGGTATTCAGTGCAGAGATATGATCCGTTTCCGTTATAATCTTTAAATTGCATCTGTGGTACTTTTTTGCATTTAATCCGGTACGGCAGAAAGCTCTGTTAAACCTAAATTCTCTCGCAGTGTGTGACTCTTATAATCTGTTGAATAATAGCCCTGTTCCTCCAGTATAGGTAGAACATGTGTTATAAGCTCTTCAAGTGCCGGCGCTAGAATTGGAGCCCCAAAGATAAAGCCATCAGCAGCATCTTGGTCAATCCATTCTATAAGCTTATTTGCAATCTGCTCATACGTTCCGAAGAATTCACCCTTCGGTAGTGTTATCTGCAGTGCTGTCTCACGGAGAGTAAGCTGTTGATCCTTCGCTCGCTGCTTAATAGCATCTGTTGTAGATTGAAAGCCGCTTTTCCCAACGTCTCCGATATCGGGAAAAGGTTCGTCTAGTGGGTATTGACTGAAATCAAAATGATCGAAGAACCTGCCCAAATAAAGCAGCGCATCATCAATAGACGTATAAGAAAGGATTTGCTTATACTTTTCTTCTGCTTCCTCTAATGTGCTTCCACCGATAACCTGAATACCTGGGAAAACACAGATCTGTCTTCCATTCTTCTCAGCTCGGTCTTTTACATCCTTATAATATTGTTTTGCTTCCTCCAAAGTCGCAGCATTCGTAAAGACCGCATCAGCATTAGCTGAAGCGAAGTCTCTACCTGCTTCTGAAGCCCCTGCTTGGAAGATGACCGGCTGACCTTGCGGCGAACGAGCGATATTCAACGGGCCTTTAACCGAAAAATAATCGCCGTTGTAATCAAGTGTGTGCATTTTTTCTTCATCGAAGAATTGGCCTGTTTCCCTGTCACGTACAAAGGCGTCCTCTTCCCAGGAATGCCATAATCCCTGCACGACCTCTAGGTACTCCTGGGCAATTCGATATCGTTCTGCATGATCCGGATGCTGTCCTTTGTTATAATTAGCAGCCGCTCCTTTATTCGGGGAAGTGACGAGATTCCATCCTGCCCGGCCGCCGCTCAGCATATCCAGGGAAGCAAACTGTCTGGCTACAGTGAAGGGTTCACTATACGTGGTAGACAAGGTCCCGACGAGACCGATATGACTTGTGACCGACGCCAAAGCAGATAATAAAGTTAAAGGCTCGAAGCGATTTAGAAAATGAGGAATCGACTGATTGCTGATACTCAACCCGTCCGCAATAAAAGCAAATGTGAATCCTGCAGCTTCTGCTTGCTTCACGACAGACTGGTAATAGCGGATATTCACACTTGCATCGACAGGTATACGAGAATCCTTCCACGCATGCATATGATTTCCCGGCCCTTGGATCATGATACCGAATTGGATTTTTTTAGCTGCTGACATTCGCTTTCTCCTTTCTCGCCGAATGATACTGAACAGGACTGAGCAAATGGAAGGATTGCATCCGTTGTTCCTTTGTCCCGATGCTCGTCAGAAGCAGAAATTCGTCTATATCGTGCTCCTGATGTAACTGTTCTAAACGATTGTGCACATCATTTGCTGTACCAGCGATAACTTCGATCGTATGTGCTTCAATTTCGAACGCTTCACCTGTCTCATTCCCTAACTTCTCTGCTTCCTCTCTTGTCGTCACTGTGACTGTCTTACTGGCTGTTTTAACTTTGTATACTTTACTATCCTCGGCTAAAGCTACAGCGGCCTGCCTGCTATTCGCGGCAAAGACCGGCAGACAGCAAATGAATCTGCCTTCCGGGTACTGATTTCGGTAAGCTTGCGCTGTACGTTGAAGTTCCTCTCTATCACCATTGATAAATGCTGCAAATACGAAGTTCCAGTTATGCTCAGCAGCAAGTTCCGCACTTGCCACACCTGCTCCTAGCAGAAATCTTTCTGGCGGTTCTACTGGGATAGGACTAGGCAATGCATCTGTGTAGTTGCCTGTTAAAAGCCGATCCAGCTCTTGGAGTTTCTCTGTAAAAGGAAACACGTCCGGCCCACCTTGCCGCAGTGCCGCTGATGTTTTCGGTCCTCCCCCAGGTCCTTTCCCGATACCTGCATCAATACGGCCAGACGCAAGATTCGCTAAGACGTGGAAGTTTTCTGCTATCTTATACGGACTATAATGCTGAAGCATTACACCTCCGCTACCAATCCGGATCGTTTTTGTTTTGGCCAGCAAATAACTCATCAATATTTCTGGTGAAGTGCCTGCAAGCTCTTCTTTTCCATGATGCTCTGAAACCCAGAATCGATCATATCCCCATTCTTCTGCTTGCTCAGCAAGTCGAACAGTGTTGTGCAGCGCATCTTGCGGATTGTCTTCTTCTGCTAATCGACTTTGATCCAGAATGCCCAATCGATAGGTCATAGAAATGCCTCCCGCTTAATATTTCTAGCCGAATCGTTTCTTTTCTGTAATGTCCACTTGCTTGATTTCGTTGTCATGCACAGTGATTAAGACAGTGCCATATTGCAGGTCATCCACTTTCTCAATAATCTCTTCCCACTTTTCTTCGTTTTCTTGCTTACTCAAATCTATCATCCTTTCATCATTGATTATTTAAGATCGGACTCTTGTAAACTGGTTCCGGAAGTCCCAGATGCGCTCGCAATGTGCTGCCCGTATAATCTTTGCGGTAAATCCCTCTTTCTTGAAGAACAGGAATCACCTGATCCACGAAATCATCCAGGCTGTTTGGAAAGGATGGCAGCATCAGATTGAAGCCGTCTGCGCCATCTTCTTGAAGCCAGTTTTCTAGATCATCCGCAATTTCTTCAGCTGTTCCAAAAATAAGTCGATGCCCTCTGGACCCCGCTACATACTGATAGAGCTCGCGAATCGTCAGCTGCTTCTCCTCTGCCAATTTGATCAACAATGCCCTGCGACTTTTATTGCCATTTGTTTCTGGTATCTCAGGAAGTGGTCCATCCACATCATACGGACTAATATCATAGCCCCCAAGGTATTCGGATAACAGATTTTGTCCAACCTCCGGCGTAATCAGTTGCTGCAATTGCTCATATTTTTCTACCGCTTCTTCACGTGTACTTCCGACATAAACAGAAACTCCTGGCATAATTTTGACGTGTTCTGGGTTGCGTCCATATGCCTGAACTTTATCTTTGACTCTTTGATAGAATGCTTTGGCATCTGCTAGATTATCCTGAGCGGTGAAAATAATGTCAGCTGACTTAGCAGCAAGATCCACTCCCGCATCCGAAGAGCCTGCTTGAATGATAACCGGCTTCCCTTGCGGTGATCTCGCGATATTCAACGGTCCTTCAACTGAGAAATACGTACCTGTATGATGAATTCGATGAAGCTTTTCTTTCTCGAAATAAACGCCTTCTTCCTTGTTTCGCACCAGTGCATCCGGTTCCCAGCTATCCCACAGCCCATTCACTATATCAAGGAATTCCTTTGCCCGTATGTATCGATCATGATGGGCAAGATGCTCCGACTTACTGAAGTTTTTAGCTTCCGATTCATAATAAGAAGTAACCACATTCCAACCAGCCCTCCCTCCGCTCAAGTGATCAAGGGAAAGGAATTTCCTCGCCACATGGAAGGGCTCATTATAGGTGGTTGTGACCGTGGAAGCGAGCCCTATTCTTTTCGTGACAACAGCCAGTGCACTCAGCAAGGAAATCGGTTCGAATCGGCTCAGCTCTGCAGGATGGGATAGTTCATGGAAGGATAGCCCATCACTTAGAAAAAGCATATCCAGCTTACCTGCTTCCGCTTTCTTCGCGATTTCCGCAAAATAATTGAAGGTAGTCACTTGGTTCGAATCCACATCAGGATGCCGCCATGACGCGATATGGTGACCACTTCCCATCAGGAAGAGGCCTAAATGTAATTGCTTAACTCCCATGGTAGATGCTCCTTCATTTAGATTGGGACGAAGCCGGCGAACTAGGTGCTACATTTTTAGATGCAATCTCTCTTTCCCCCATTACAAATCCTTGCTCCAAAAGTTCCAGAAATGTATCGAATGGCAGTGGTGATTCCAAATTGAAGAATAAGAGATGCTCTTGCTGTGCCTTCTCATAAGATAGCTCACAAAACGTTTGAGGAGGTGCTGCGAAGGCTTCTGCACCATGTTGTCTAGCTAATCCTAATGCCGCTCCCCTTCGGCCTTCCGTCAATTTAGGCGCCGGATTTTCCATATTCGTAAATTCCTTCGTTTGCGTATCATACAATCGAAGCGTCTCCCCCTCCACTATTGGAACGATATAATCCTTCTGGTTAATTGCTGCTGCTATCTTCATATGATTCTCCTCCTTTTAATTTGCTTGCAACGCCTGATCAAGATCTCCAAGAATATCATCAATATCTTCCAAACCAATTGATAAACGGATTTGATCCGGGTATACACCTGCCTGCAGCTGCTGATCCTCTGTCATTCGAGCATGCGTTGTACTTGCCGGATGAATAGCTAATGTTTTCGAATCTCCTACATTGGCTAAGTGAGAGATTAGTGTTAGAGAATCGATGAAATGCTCTGCAGCTTTTCGACCGCCTTTGATTCCGAATGTGAAAATAGAGCTTACCCCTTTTGGCAAATACGTCTGGGCCAGTTCATACTGCGGATCATCCGGTGAGTCTGGGTAGTTTACCCATTCTACAGCCTGATGCTGACGCAGGAAGGCTGCTGTCTTTTTAGCATTATAGACATGCTGCCTCATACGAAAAGACAATGTCTCCAGTCCTTGGATGAACAGCCAGCTATTGAATGGTGAAAGGCTCGTGCCAAGGTCATGGCCCAATTCAAAACGCGCTTTGGCTATGAATGCTCGATCGCCTGCGAGTTTTGTGAATGATGTATTCCCGATACTCGGCTTATCCCGATTGAAGTCTGGAAAACGCTCATTCGTCCAATCGAATGTGCCGGCATCCACTATCGCACCACCGATAGAAGTACCATGACCGCCGATAAATTTCGTAGTGGAAAAGACGACGATATCTGCTCCAAAATCTATCGGCTTCTGCAAGTAAGGTGTTGTAAAAGTATTGTCTACGACTAATGGCAGATGATGTCTTTTAGCAATTGCTGATAAGCCGTTCAGGTCCGCAATCTCAGCATTTGGATTCCCGATAGATTCGGTGAAAATTGCCTTTGTCCGGTCATTGACTGCCTGCTCTACTTCCTCAAGATTACGTCCATCTACGAATCTCACGGTGACGCCGAACCCTTTGAAAGTTTCAGCGAATAAATTATATGTACCGCCGTAAAGGGCGTTCGTTGTGATGATTTCATCTCCTGTTTTTGCCAACGTCAGCAAGGCGACCGAGATAGCTGCCTGCCCGGAAGAAACGGCAAAACCGCCGATTCCTCCTTCCAATTCCGTTAATCGCTCTTCCAATACAGCATTTGTCGGGTTGCCGTTCCGAGAATAAATGTAGCCCGGCTCTTGCATGCGGAATAATGCTGCTGCTTTTTCTGTTGACTCAAATACATAAGAACTCGTCTGAAATAGCGGCACTGCTCTCGCCCCATTATGCGGATCCGGATGCTGGCCGGCATGGAGAGCTGCGGTATCAAATCCTAACTTTTTAGTTGCAATGTGTTTCTCCGTCATGTCCCCACCCTTTCAGATATTGTGATGAACTGCTCCAAATTCCTCGCAAGCCCGCCTTTACCAAATTTGTCTCCATCTCTTTGTCCCGCTTGCTGAAGGAATAGAATCATTACTTTTCTTCTTTCCTTCAACTCGAGGATACCGTACTCATACAGCCAGGCATCAATCGTATTGTAGATGCCCCGATTGATTCCATACTGGCTAGAGCACCAGTTGATGAACTGGAGGTCGGGCCATTGCAGCTGCGCTTGCTCTATATTCACTAAGTCGTGTCTCCTCTCTTTTCCATTCTCCCATCACTCTGGCAGGACCCACGTATCATAGAAATACGGCGACCCTTTTGTATCAAAATCGATATCGTATACCCGCTTACTTGCAGCGACCGTATACGGCAGCACGTAAACAGGGATAGAATATACTTCTTCAAATAGATACTCCTGCAATTGCTGATAAAGAGCAGCCCGCTTTTCGGTATCCTGTTCATCTGTAGCTGCATCAAGCAATTCTGTCACTCTTGTATCCTCGTATTCATCGTGGTAGCCTTCCTTGGCTACCAGATAAGCACGCAGCACACCGTCAGGGTCCGGGCCATACTGGCTTCCGATCCACATGTCATAATCCCCGGCCATTCTTCTGTCTGTATACTCACCTCGGGATATTGTGTGGATGTTCAACTCAACACCGATATTTTTCCAAGAATTTTGGACCATTGTCATAACATCCATTCTCTTCTCACGGTTAGCATAGAAGTCGATCATTTCTAACGAAAGGCGTTTGCCATCCTTCACACGGATACCGTCTGCTCCTTTTTTCCACCCGAGTTCATCAAGCATTGCTTCAGCCTCACCCGCATTGAACTCCCAATTCCCCTCTAAATCTGTATCTGCTCCGAGTAGTGATGGTGATAGCGTTGCATATGCACGATCATACGTCCCCAGATAGACTGTCCGTACAATAGCATCCCAATCGACACCGAGACGCAGCGCTTCCCGTAACTCTCTATCTTGGAGCAGCCCTTCTGTCGCATTGAATTGAATTGCTGCATTATAGTTCAGCAGCTCGACTTCAGATATATTCAGGTCCTTATCATTCTCCAAAACCTCAACATGCTGCGGCGGAATCGTATCGATAGCGTCGACATCCCCGCTATGCAGACTGCTCACTCGCGTGGAATCCTCTGTGATGATTTTAATGACCAATTTGTCTAGATACGCTTTACCTGTATGTCCTGCATTTGCCGGTCCCCAGTTATAGTCCTCATTTCGCTCTAGCACATACTCTGTGCCAAGTGTGTAATCCGTTACTTTGAACGGACCAGAACCTACCGGATTGACCGCAAAGGAATCTCCTCTTTCTTCTACAGCAGTTGGCGATACCATAGCCAAGTTCTCTGTTGCCAGATTGCTAAGGAACGGAGAAAAAGGTTTGCTGAAATGAATTCGAACTGTATGTTCATCAATTATTTCCGTCGATTCATACGGCCCGATGAAGCTGAGCGCCAGCCCTGGCGCATCCAGTTTTTTAATCCTCTCGAAATTGAATTTCACTGCTTCTGCGTTAAAAGGGGTGCCGTCTGTAAAAGTCACATCATCCTGCAAATGGAATGTGTAAGATTTCTGATCCTCCGATATCTCCCACTCTGTCGCCAGCCAAGGGGCAAAACTGCCATCCTCTTCTTGCGCTACAAGACTGTCAAACATACTTCTTTGAATGCGAGAGTTACCAGGACTCGCAGATCGATGCGGATCAAGCAGATCTCCAACGATTGGAACACTAATAGCAAAGGTCAAGGTGCCGCCATACCTGTCATTCTCGGCAACATCAGCAGCACTAATTGTCCTTTCTGCATCCTGACAAGCTGTCAGACCTAGCAAACTTATAAAGAGGATGACAAGGTACAATCTCTTCATCTGCTGATCTACCTCCCTATTTCCGCTTTTGAAGCCCTTTTCTCGGTATACCGATTCTGCGGAATCGGCAATCCCATATTGTCACGTAGTGTTGCATCCGGAGCATATTCGCTGCGGAAGACTCCTCTTTCCTGAAGAATCGGCACAACATGCGCTGTAAAATCATGCAGACTTGAAGGTGATGCCTCTGGACCGATGATAAAACCATCTGCCGCTTCCTCTTCAAACCACTGCTGGACAAGGTCTGCTACTTTCTCCGGCGTACCGATGAACGGTGTTCGAGGGATGGCGCTTTCCAAAGCTACTTCACGTAACGTCATCTTCCGCTTTTGGGCCATTTCCACTACCTTTTCGGTTGTGCTCCGGATTGATTCTTTCCCGATATCTCCTAAATCCGGGAATGGCGCATCCAAGTCATGCTTGGAAAAGTCATAGTAATTGAACGGTCTCCCTAAAGAAATAAGCGCGCTTTCCAATGTAATCAGACTGAGACGCTGCTGATACTTTTCCTCCGCTTCCTCCTCTGTCGGCGCAATGATGGGATTGATACCCGGCATGACGGAAATATGGTTCGGATCTCGTCCGTAAGCTGCAGTACGCTGCTTGATATCCTTGAAGTAAGCTTTCGCGTTGTCAATACTTCCAACACCGCAGAAGATTCCTTCCGCATGTCGTGCTGCATAGTCTCTCCCTGTTTCCGACATCCCCGCCTGAAAGATGACCGGCTGCCCCTGCTTCGAACGGGAAATATTCAACGGCCCTTTGACCGAGAAAAAATCTCCTTTATGATTCAATGCGTGCAGCTTATCACGTTCATAGAAAGCCCCTGCCTGTTTATCTCGGAGGAATGCGTCATCTTCCCACGAGTCCCAAAGTCCTTTCGTCACTTCCAGAAATTCGTCCGCAATCTGGTATCTGAGGTCATGCGGATAATGCTCTTCTTGACTATAGTTAGCTGCTGTGCCTTCAAGGAAGGATGTTACGACATTCCAACCAGCACGACCCTTGCTAATATGATCAAGTGACGCCAGCTGCCTGGCGACAGTATAGGGCTGCGTGTAGCTGACGGTTATCGTTGCAACTAACCCTAGATGTTTCGTAGCCATCGCAAGTGCTGATAGGATGGTGAGCGGCTCAAACCGGTTCAAATAATGCGGTGTGGAATCTGGTGTGATATAGACACTGTCTGCGACAAAGGCAAAATCAAATTTTGCTTCCTCCGCTTGCCTTGCCTGTTCCAAATAAAATTCCAGATTTGTCCCCGCATCAGCCACAGCATCTGGGTGTTTCCAGTTATCCCATCCTGTTCCGACACCATGCAGCATTGCTCCCAATTTCAAACGTCTCTCAGTCATCTCAACAACTCCACCCTTTCCTTTTTCTCCAATGGATAATGGCATGCAACAGCTCGTTCACCGATAAGGGATTCCATTGCAGGAGCTTCCGATCGGCATTTTTCTGTAGCCAGCAGGCATCTTGTATGAAAATGACAGCCGGCAGGCGGATTCACAGGTGACGGAATCTCGCCATGCAGCACGTGACGCTCACGCTTGCGATCCAAATCAATGGTCGGATTCGCTTCCAATAACGCTTTTGTGTACGGATGTGCCGGTCTTGTAAATAACTCTTCAGCGGGCGCAATCTCTACAATTCTCCCCAGATACATGACACCGATACGATGTGATATGTCACGTACAACATCCAGCCCGTGTGCAATAAATACATAAGACAGTCCCATTTCCAGCTGCAGCTTTTTCAGCAAATCGATTACCTTGGATTGGACGGCAAGGTCCAGAGCAGATACAGCCTCATCCAATAACAGGAATTCCGGATGCAGAATGATAGCACGGGCAATATTGATACGCTGCCGCTGCCCTCCGGAGAATTCGTGCGGATATCGTGTACGAGAAGCAGGATCCAAGTCGACAAGCTGCAGAACTTCCTCTACCCGCTCTCTTATCTCATCTTTGGATAAGCGGGTATGAACCCGAAGCGGTTCTCCGATGATGTCTTCTACCTTCCAGCGCGGATTCAAAGCTGAAAAGGTATCCTGAAAAACAACTTGTGTATTTTTGCGAAGTTCCTTCTTCTCTCGCTTCGTTCCTCCGGTTACATCCTTACCGCGGTATAGAATCTGTCCGCTATCTGCTTCCTGAAGGGAAACGAGCAGCTTGCCGAGTGTTGATTTTCCGCTTCCTGATTCTCCGACCAGACCCAGTGTCTCTCCTTTCCGTATATATAAACTCACTTCATCCACAGCCTGAACGTATCTTTTCGGCTGGAACGGTTTGCTCTTTAGAGGAAATGCCTTGCTGATTCCTTCTGCTTCCAAAATTACTTCGTCATCCTGCCTGTTCTCTTCAGAGGCAGAACTCGTAAGCAAATCACGCTTTGATTGCACCAATGTCTTTGTATACCAATGACCAGGAAAAGCAAAAATCTCCCTAACCGTCCCTTGTTCTACAATGCTTCCTTCATGCATAACTGCTACTTTGTCAGCTATTTCCGCGGCAACAGCTAAGTGATGAGTGATGAATAAAATCGACATACCCTCTTCTGCTCGAAGCTCAAGAAGCAAGTTCAGTATTTGCGCTTGAATAGTTACATCCAACGCTGTCGTCGGTTCATCTGCTATTAGAAGTTCTGGCTGACAAGCAAGTGCTAATGCGATGGCTACACGCTGCAGCATACCCCCTGACAGTTCAAGTGGGTATTGCTTCATCCTGGATGCAGGCTCCGGGATATGTACTTTCTCTAATAATTTGATAGCTTCGTCCCACGCCTCAGAACGGCTGACAGATTTGTGTTTGCGAATTACCTCAACGAATTGATTTCCGATCGTAAAAACTGGATTTAATGCAGTCATCGGATCCTGTGTCACCATGGCAATCTTTCTGCCCCGTATACCGCTTATTTCCTTTTGCGCTAAAGAGGCAATATCTTGTTCTTGGAAGATGATTTCCCCTCCTGTAATACGTCCTCCTTCGTAATCGATCAAACGAAGAACAGCCAGGGACGTTACTGTCTTGCCACTTCCGGAACCTCCTACTAGGCAGACGATTTCTCCGCTTCGGATATCCAGATTCACATTGCGAACTGCTGGAATTACGTCTTTTCCACGCTCTATCCCTACAGATAAATTTCTGATCTCCAGTAATGTACGCATATTACAACTCCTTTCTGTTTCTTAAGACGCGGCAGATCGTGGATCAAGATAATTTCGATAGGCATCGCCGAGAATATTGACTGAAATAACGAATAAAGAAATGAACAGACCTGGGAAAAATCCGATCCACCAAGCAACTGTAAGGTAGTCCCTTCCTAGTGACAGCAGATAACCCCAATCCGGTATTTCATGTACAGTACCTAAACCCAGAAAACTAAGACCTGTTGCCATTAAGATTGCATTCCCAACGCCGATTGTTGCCATGACAAGCATGGGCGGCAAACTATTCGGTAGTATGTGGAAAAGAATCCGTCCTGTATGTCCCGATCCTATTGACCTGGAAGCATGGACATAACCTGCATCCTTCACATGCAGTACTTGCCCGCGCATCACTCTGGCATAGCCTGGCAATGAAGCGATGGAAACGGCCAGAATAAGGTTCAGCGTACTTGGCCCCAATACAGCTGAAACGAGAATAGCCAGCATAATACCAGGAATCGTCATAATAATGTCCATGATTCTCATGAACGTATTATCGACTGCGTTGTTACAGTAGCCAGACACCAACCCGATTAACCCGCCGATTCCTCCGCCAATTAAGACTGACAGTACACCGATAACCAAGGATTGTTGACTGCCATGTACAATCAGACTGAAAATATCTCTGCCGAATTGATCAGTTCCTAGCAGATGCTCCAATGATGGAGCTAATAAAGCATCGCTTGGATCCATCCTTGTCGGCGAATGACTGGCAATCTGATCAGGGAATAATGAACAAATTACAATGAATAAGATAAAGCCGGCTGAGAGCAGCAGCAGACTTCCTGTCCACCAGCTATTTCGGCGATACGACAAAGTTTTTGTTTTCTTTAAGCTGCCAATCATCTTCAATCACCCTTTCTTACTTCTCATTCAGCCGGATTCTTGGATCAATTAATCTGTAGGAAATATCAACAAGCATATTGATCACAACATAAAAGGCGGCAGTAAACAGAATGGCACCTTGAATGATCGGAATATCCTTTTGGTCGATTGCATCTACAATAAGTCTCCCTAGTCCCTGTCTTGAAAAAACGGTTTCTGTAACAACCGAACCAGCAAGCATCTCTCCGAAGATCATTCCCACCATAGTTACCGCAGGAATAAGGGCATGACGCAGAATATGCTTAAACAAAATTGCCCGATGTCCGATGCCTTTTCCGCGTAAAGATCGGATAAAGGGCTCATTAGATGCTTCTAGAATGCTGTTCCGAATCAACCTTGTAATTACTCCAGCGCCGGTAATCCCGAGACCAATCGATGGCAGAATCAGCTGCTCAAAGGATCCATTTCCGATGGACGGCAGCAGGTGGAGCTGCACGGAAAAGATCCAAATAAGAAGAATACCAATCCAGAAATTAGGAGTGGAAACCCCAACCAAACTCAACACCCGGATGATGCCATCCAGCAGTTTGTTCTGATATACCGCGGATAAGATACCTAAGATCAGACCTAGTACAATGGCTACGATCATGCTTGAAATGGTCAGCGCCAATGTCGGTCCCAAATTATCAAGCAGCCGGTCCAGTACCGGTTCACTATTCGCATAAGAAGTCCCAAGATCTCCTTGAAATAGTCCAGCTACGTAATCCAGATATTGCACAATAAGGGGTCTATCCAATCCAAGTTTTTCTCGAAGCTGATTTACCGTCTCTGTCGGCACATCATCTCCGGCTAATAAAGTCGCTACATCACCGGGAAGAATATTAACTATCAAAAATACGAGCGTGACCGATCCTAAAATAACACCGGCTGCCATCCCGAAACGAGACAATACATACAACATTGCTGCTTCCACCTCCATCTACTTCACATAAATTACACTTTTCCAATCATTATAGTAGGAATTAAAGACGCAGAAGCCTCTGTTTAAAAATAAAACAACTCCCCACGAAAGATAAGTGGGGAGTCGTTCCTGCTTATCTTCCGGGATCACCCGATGGATTTGGCACAGTTTTCCTAACGGAATCCGCTGCCGAAGCTTCACAGGGCCATATCCCTCCACTTCTCTTGATAAGGATTATTCAATTAAATAAAAAAACGCTTTTACTCCTACAGATCGGGAATAAAAGCTTCTGGTGGTCCAGTCAGCATTTATACAACTTATGGTAATTAGAATATACGCAATCCTTGTACGCGTCAATATAAATTCAAAATATTTAAATTATTTTAATAGTATATATGCGGCAGCAGCTTGATGCTGCAACGCCTCATCTAGCCCAATAACAAATTGCTCTAGCGTTTTTTGACAGTCTGGTGTCAGAATAAAATCTTTAAATTCCTTACGGCTTACAGCGAGCTGCTGAGGAATTGTATGTGCAGACAGACTGCGGAAAACAGTCCGCAATCCATTCAAAGTGTTAATACCGCCCTTCAGGCCGCCTGTACTCGTTAACAATCCGACAGGCTTACCTTTCAGCAAGTCTTTATCAAAATAATCAATTGCGTTTTTTAATGCTCCGCTATAGCTGCCATGATATTCAGGTGAACCGATCACAAATCCTTCCGCCGAATCGATTCTTTCCCGCAGCCAATCAGCTGCTGCTCCTGCCGGCTGGGCCGGGTGAAAAAGCGGCAGCTCTAATTCACCTATATTGATTATCTCGGTTTCATATTTGGCCTTTTGCAATAGCGTCTGCACTTGTTCCAACAGCTTCTTAGTAGTGGATGCAGGATTCAAGCTTCCGTTTAGCAATAAGATTGTCATTCGAACTCTCCTCCTGTATTAGGCTTCTGCTTTTGCCGGTGTTCTCGCGGCAACCCGATAATAATGGCTATCGGATTCAACGTTTTCTCTGTGCAGAAGAATGGTCTCACCAGACGGCAAGTGAACGAAAGGAACTGCCTCATGTTTCTCCGTGAAATTGATTACCCGCTTTACTTCGATTTCCTTCCGCTGGTGAACAAGATTCGCTAAATCCTCGACAATGGCGCTTGCCGTCGGCAGGGCTCCGGCACCTGGTCCTTGAAGCTTCAGTTTGCCAACAAGGTCACCTTCCACACATACAGCATTATCTACTCCATCCACGCTGTACAGAGGATGTGCAGCCGTTAAGATGACCGGTTCGACAGATGCAGTCACTTCTCCGCCAGCGTTTTCAAGCGTCGCAACATGTTTGATTTTCCAACCTTGTTTTGCAGCGGCTTGGATATCCTGTGAGGAAACTGAGCGGATTCCCTTTCGTGTAACTTTCTCCCAGTCCGGCTGATCTTCAAATAACAAATCACTCAGCACCATCAGTTTATAAAAAGCGTCCCAGCCATCAACGTCATTGGCGGGATCAGCTTCTGCAAATCCTGCTTCCTGCGCAAGCTGCAGCGCTTCTTCAAACGGCAGTCCCTTATCGGACATTTCCGTCAGAATAAAATTGGATGTGCCATTCAAAATCGCCTCTACCTTAACGACGTGGTTGATATGGAGAAGCTGCTTCAGCGTCCCAATCACGGGCACGCCGCCTGCGACTGCTGCTTCATATTCCAACCGTACACCTTTTTCCTTTGCCAAGCGCTTGAGCTCCGCCCCCCGTGAGGCAATTAGCTCTTTATTCGCTGTGATAATATGACAGCCATGATGGATTGCTTCAGTCAAGTAGCTAAAAGCTGGCTCAATACCGACACTAGCTTCGATGATTACATCAAGGTCGGATATAGAGAAAAGCTCCGCTGCATCGTCTGTCAGCAAGGCATCCGTTACTTGCTGTTCATACTTCTGCTTCTCCCGCACCAAGACACCTGCCACTTGTACTTCCCTACCGAAAATTGTCTGCAGATTCTCCTGATGGGAGCGGATCGTCCTCCCTACAGCACTTCCTACTGTGCCATATCCAATCAATCCAATCTTCACTGCTGCCATCTGTTTTACCCCCTTGAATGATTTTCTGCATAAAAAAAGCCTCCCTGAGAGGACAGGGAGACGAATGTACCGTACTGTGTCTTCTCTCATCTACAGGAATTAGCACCTATACAAGTTAAAGTTATACTTGCAGGTTGCCGGGCATCATCGGGCCAGTCCCTCCGCCGCTCTTGATAAGAGTTTTGTATGTGTTTGTTATGAAGGAGTTTAGCATGAATAAGAAAACGCGTCAACAGAAAATTCTAATAAGTAAGACAGCGCAGAAAACTGCGCTGTCTTACTAAAAATTAGTATTTATAAGATTGTCCGCCATCAATCGGCACTACAGTGGCATTGATGAAGTTTGCTTGATCAGAAAGAAGGAATGCAACAAGATAACCAACTTCTTCAGGCTTACCGAAACGTTTCATCGGGTTAACACTGACGAATTCCTTGCCTGCTTCTTCCCAGTTATCTCCGCCAATTTGGCGAAGGGAGCCTTCAACCATTGGCGTCATGATCGCACCTGGTGCAATAGCTTTAATGCTGACGCCAAATTGTCCATATTCAATACCGGAGTTCTTCGTCAAACCTACCACACCATGCTTACTTGCTGCATAGCCGGACTGGTTGCCGATTCCGCGGATACCGCCCACAGAAGCTGTATTTACTACAGAACCATGGCCTTGCTCCTTCATTACTTTCAATACGTGACGCATACCGTAGAAAACACCATTCAAGTTGATATTTACAACGCGGTCGAATTCATCTACAGGATATTCTTCTGTTAGATTCTGTGTTCCTTCTACACCAGCGTTATTGAAGAAACTATCGATCTTGCCAAACTGATCAACGGTTTGTTTTACATACGCCTCAACTTCCGATTCATTTGCACAGTTTGCCACAATTGTAAGAACTTCTGCTTCAGGTACTGCTGCAAGAACTTCCTGCTTTGTTTCTTCTAATCCTTTTTCACTCAAATCAACAAGGGAAAGCTTTGCACCTTCTTTTGCTACTTGCAAAGCTGCAGAACGGCCTAAACCGGAGCCGCCACCTGTAATCAACACTACTTTATCTTCAAAACGTTTCATAGAAATCTCTCCTTTTATGTTTTTGTTAAATTGCAGTAAATCCGCCATCAATCGGCACAACTACGCCATTTATATAAGGTGCTTTACCAGTCAATAGGAATGTGACAAGCTCTGCAACTTCCTCTGGCTGGCCAAGACGCTTCTGAGGAATCGGTTCTGTCGCATTTTTAAATGCATCTGGATTCTTCTCTTTGTATTCACGAACCATCGGCGTCTCTGTAGTACCTGGAGCAATTGCATTTACAACAATTCCTTGCTCAGCATACTCAGCAGCCAATGTCTTCGTAATACCTACCATCGCATGCTTTGTAGCGGAATATGTACCAACTGTTGCCTGACCGACAACACCTGCTGTGGATGATGTATTGACGATACGACCGCCGCCATTAGCAAGCATTACTTCCAATACATATTTAAGACCGTAAAGGGCACCGTTAAGGTTGATTCCTAGTACCATATCGATCTGCTCAATTGTGTTGTCCACGAATTTCACACCAGGACCGGAGATTCCTGCATTATTATAGAACATATCAATGGTCCCAAATGCCTCGACCGTTTTATCCACATAATGCTTCACTTCTTCTGCCTTGCTTACATCAGCTTTTACGAATATAGCTCTTGATCCTTTTTCTTCTACTAAGCGAACAGTCTCCAGACCAGCTACCTCAGATACGTCAACCACGCTGATTGCGACACCTTCTTCTGCTAGTCTTAATGCTGCTGCTTGCCCAAGACCGCTGCCGCCGCCTGTGACGACCGCTACTTTATGCCCACCCATAAGCAAAGCCCCCTTTTAATAGATATAAATAGGTTAATTTACCCACTATACATGTAAGAGCTTACACCTTTGAAGAAAATACAGCAAGCGATTTGCAATCGTGCAGAAAACTTTTTTGTACACTTACGATTATTATGTTCATTTAATTTAATAAGTAATATTTATGACAAAGTTGGAAGTGATGCTGCCCATAATTTCCTATTAAATGCAGGTTGCGAATCAAGTTGGGGTAGTGTGCGAGAGGATCAGGGTAGCGGATTTGTCCGGCAATAACCCTGCATATAGCGCTTTTCATTTTGTCGTCTCTTTATGAATCAGATGCATCGATGCTGATGGGAGATTGACTAGCTTCCCACGTAGAAAATCAGGTTTTATTGGAAGCTCCTCAATTTTTTCTAAAGGAACCCATTCATAATGGAACTCCCCGCTTTCAAGAGAGATGACTTCTCCCGTTCCTCGAAGCCTATTTTCAACATCCTGCATTAGATAAATAAAGCTGTATTCATGATAAGGACGCCCTTTGTAGGTAAAGAAGTTCTCTACTGACCATAACAGCCGTTCTGCCTTAGCAAGAATGCCCAGTTCCTCCTCAAATTCTCGCTCCACTGCATGCGCTGAGTCTTCTCCTAACTGGATCCGCCCGCCAATCAGCGTCCAGAATGGATCCTTCTTGTTCTTATGCATCAGCACATGATTATCCTTTACGATAATGCCAGCTGTCCGGCAATTCAGCATCTGTTCTCCTAAATCAATGGTTAAATCCTGCGTCATTTGCTTTCCTGCCTCCTATTCTTCGATTGCTTGAATTATGTAATATGGACCGGCACCATGATTGGAAGGTACCACTACTTTTCGTCCAGTCTCCGGATAATAAGCCGAATGGAAACTCACACCCGGATCAAAGCCAACAACATAATACTTCTTGATTCTCTCTGCGTCTTTTTTTATCCAGACACCGTATCCGTAAGAAGATTCCTCATCCACTTGGATATGCGGCTTCAGCAGTTCCTCAGTAAATTCCGCCTTCAGAAGCTTATGCTGAGTCAGTGCATCCCAGAAACGCGCCATATTAGAAGCACTCACATACACCCCACCGTCCGCACCACCTCTTACCGGTAGCGCATAAATATTGGAACGATACTCATCTTTCTCTTTTATATATCCAATCGCGGTATTCCCCGGCAGTTTATCGAATGCAAAATAGCCAGCTTCCGTCATTCCAGCAGGATCAAATATATGCTTCTGAACAAAGCTCGTAAAAGGTTCGCCAGCCAGTTCCTCTACTACTAATCCCAACACAATGAAAGCTGCGTTATTATAATGGAACCGTTCACCCGGCGAAAACATCATTTTCTTGTCTTGGAATAATGGCAGAAAATCCTCACCAGATCTAACCCGGTACATCGGCAATGTTTGCCATAGCTCCTCAAAGTCATCCATTTCTTCTTCATCAAAATAATCCGGAATACCAGACGTATGTGTCAGCAGGTAGTGAATTGTAACGTCTTGATGGAAATACGGAAACACTATGGAGAGACAATCTGCTAATTTTGATTGAAAATCCAGTCGTCCTTGCTCTACTAGCTTCGCAATTGCTACAGCTGTGAAAATCTTTGCTCCTGAAGCTATTCCGAATCTTGTATGTTTATCAAATGCTAGCTTGTCTTGCTTATTGGCATAGCCATTTTGGAAGAAAAAGCTTTCTTGACCTTCTTCTACATATGCCACACCAGAGAAACCTATTTCTTCTGCTACTTTTTCCAACTTATTCTTTAATCCTCTCATATCTGAATATCCCCCTCTTTTGAATCTTCAAAATACTTACAGCAGTTTACTAGTAAAAAAATCAGCCATCTGCCGACTGGTGCAGCCAACGGCAGCAGCAAAAACCCATAGATAAAACCCCACACAATAATATCTCCAACAGCTAAATTCTCCAGTTTATCTCCCCATACGATTACATGAGTCGTTAGAGAACCGAGCGTACCGGCATAGGTGATCACAATGAAAGCCATCATGATACTGATCAACCATTTAACCCCTTCACTGACTTGATCAATCCTTTGGAATTGCGCTCCAGCAATACTGAAAACCACTAGGAATGGCACAATGATCTGAAGGAATACTCCAATATACATAATCGAGGATCCAGCCATTAAAAAAGAGCTACTGACCACAACTCCAAAAACAAAGGCACAAAGTACAGCAGCCATGATACTGAATGCAGCCCCAACAATCATTCCTTTCACACTCATGCAATCGACCCCTATTCTTCACTCACAAACCATGTTACCATAATTGGAAATATATTCAGGATATAAAAAGTATGAATGGGGTTGATTATATGCGCATTGCTGTTCTGACAGATATACACGGAAACCTTCCTGCACTACAGGCTGTGCTAAGGGATATAGACAAACGGGGAGACATTGAGCATATTTACTGCCTCGGTGATATGCTGTCGATTGGGTATGAAACAGACCGGATATTAGATCTTTTATTTGGCAGGGAAAATATATCGATGATTACCGGTAATCACGATGAAGCTGTGCTGGCACTAAGCAGGCAAGAACCTTACCCCGAAAGCCACAAGAACGAAAGAGCGCATCACCAATGGATAGCCGGCAGGACGGATCAGGGTTATCTTGACATGCTCCATAACCTGCCACGCCAAATCTACCAACAAATTAAGGGACATGCTGTTCTTTTCACACACTACCATCTCCACCCAGATAAGGAGACTGCACATATCAGTGAGGAGCCTTTCTCTCGTATCATTGCTCCTTCTCTTGAAAACCTAGAGCAACTGTTTCATGAACAGCAAAATACGGAACTCATTTGTTTTGGCCATCATCACCCACTTCATCATTTTCGTAACGATCGAAAAATCTTTCTGAATCCAGGGTCCCTCGGCTGCCAACCAAAGCCAATCGCACCTTATGCGATTGTAGAGATAGAAGAAGAAATTAGAACAGAAATACTAGAAATACCTTATGACAACAAAACTTTTCTAGAAGGATATGAAAGACTGGCAGTGCCAGAACGGGATATCATTCTGAAAATCTTTCATGGAGGACAGCTATGAAAATAAAAAAAGCGGACAACTTAGTTGTCCGCTTTTCAAGTAGTAGAAAGACCTTTCCCACCGAGCGTTTGTAGGGTATTGATACGTTCCATCCCAGTTATAAGAGGCTTTGCCCGTTGGATCAATGTTTGTGTCGCATCTAAAGTAAGTGAGGCTTGATGAGCTACTTCATCCTTCCATACTTCGTATACATATACTGCTTGCGGCTCTTCATGAGACACGCTGACCTGATATATCTCACAGCCATCTACATGCCCCATTGCCTCCGCTGCCTCCAGCAGTATCGAACTCAATTCATCTCTATTATCTTTATGAACTATGAATCTGCCATACAAGCCGAACTTTTCCATTCCATTCACCCTTTCGCAAGAAACAGTCTAAAGGAAAAATACGACATGTCCTAGACGAATCCCTCTATTTGGAACGTAAAGCCGTCTTATTCACACTTCGGAATGACCAAACTGCAAAAGCAAACGAGAAGATTACCAATAAACTTCCGACATGCGCTGTCGTCTGCATCGAGGATGTAGCACCGTTCACAAGCCCACCTACTAATGAACCTAACGAAATGCCGATCTGCAGCGCTGAATTGTTGAAGCTCTGATGTATCCCCGCTGTCTCTGCATCCGACTCAATGATGTAGTTCTGCAGCGGCGGTGCCAGACTCCAGCTTAATGCAGCCCAGATTACCATAACTACTAGGAATAACGGGAAAGAAACCGTAGAGAACGGAAGCAGGAATAAGATAATTGCAAATGATGCCACTACGAGAATGATACTTACTTTAGATCCAAATTTATCTGCCAGACTGCCTCCAAAGGCTCCTCCGCCAACAGCAGCAATACCGAAGATAAAGTAGCAAATACTAATCCACTGTGTATTCAGACCTAACTCTGATTCCAGGAAGGGTGTGAAATAAGCATAAATCGTATAGTGACCTGCAAGCAGGAATAGCATTGTTAAATGTGCTGTCAGCATCTTTTTATTACGCAGTGCTTTCAGCTGCGATTTCAATGATTGCACTTGATCTACCTCAATACGATCGAGCGTGAACGCGATCAATATCATAGAAAGCAAAGCCATTAAACCGATGAACAAAAACAGCATTCTCCAGCCAAAGGCATCACTGATGATAATACCAATTGGTACCCCAAGTACAAGCGAAGAACTAATCCCCATGTAAATAAGACCGATTGCTTTTGCACGATGCTGCTGCTTCACAATTTTTGCCGCTATCGTCAAAGAAAGAACTATAATTAATGCTGTACTCATTGCAGTAATGACGCGAGCAATCATGACAAATAGGAAGGACGGACTCATATAAGTGATGACATTCCCAAGTACAAATATACCAAGTGTCAGCAGCAAGAGCTTCTTCCTCTCAATATTTGCAGTCATCGTATATAAAATCGGGCCTGACACTGCATAGACCAAAGCGAATACCGTAATAAGCTGCCCTGCCTGTCCAATTGAAACCTGCAGATCACTCGCTATGGTCGGCAATATCCCCCCGACAATCAGTTCAACTAACCCTACCGATATAACAGAAATAGCTAATATAAAGACTCTGAAATTCAATTTCCATTTCCTTTCTATATCCTATTTTCGAAAATGGCACATAAAAAACTCCCTGATCACAGATTAAAAATCTGTAATCAGGGAGTTATGGCTCCTGGTAGAGACCCTCAAACCAAATTATTGAGGTTATACAGTGTAACACGAACGTATTCCATTTTCTTATTGCATTATAGCAAGATACTGACATAACTGCAAGATGAAGCAAGAACCAGAGATGCTCTCTATTCAACTGCCAAAAATGTTTAAGTTTTCATGGTTGCTTTATCGAAAAAAATCGATATACAATAGACTCATGAATACAATCGAACTATTCAAAGCTTTGTCGAATGAGAAACGACTGCAAATACTGCATTGGCTTAAAGAACCAGAGAAGCATTTTCCCAAGCAGCAGGCACATCTGCCGAAGGAGGTTCATTACAAGGGCGGTGTCTGTGTCGGAGACATTCAAGAAAAAGTCCAAGCTTCTCAATCCACGGTTTCACAATATCTGGCCATGATGCAGCGCGCAGGGTTATTGGAGTCCATTCGTTATAACCAATGGACGTATTACCGCAGAAATGAAGAAACAATTCAGAAGCTAGCAGCTTACCTGGATAAAGAATTGTAACGACTTACAAGGGATCCTTTATGGATTTCTTTTCTTTCACTTTGGATATCGATTTATTACGATATACAAAAATGCAAATATACATCAATTGGAGTGACACGATGGCTTTAACTAAGAAACAAACATTTTTAGCATTCACATTAACTTTACTGACATTCGTCATGGGAACAAGCGAATTCGTCATTGTTGGCTTACTGACAGAGGTAGCTGCCGATTTAAACGTAACGGTAGCATCTGCTGGAACACTTGTATCGGGATTTGCCATTGCCTATGCAATTGGTACTCCCCTCTTAACTGGCTGGGTAAGCCGCTTTCCGAAATATCCCTTGATGCTCACACTTATCGTCGTCTTTATTTTAGGTAATATTATCAGTGCGTTAACATCATCCTTCGGCATTTTACTTGCGGCACGAATTGTGACAGCAGCAGCGAGTGGTGTTCTTACTGCTTTAGCAATGACAGTAGCAAGTGACACAATGCCAGCAGCAAGACGTTCTTCCGTTATTGCACTTATCTTTGCCGGATTCACAATCTCCAATGTCTTAGGTGTACCGCTTGGCACATTCATAGGCCAATTAGGCTCATGGCATCTGACATTCTGGACAACTGCACTACTCGGGGTGGTCGCCTTCATTATCAGTCTGTTTATCTTACCAAAGACAGCAGCAGGCGAGAAAAGTTCTATAGTGAAGCAGCTTGTTCTATTTAAGAACCCAAAAATCCTCGTTGGTTTCTTTATCCCGACGTTCAGTATCGCTGGAACTTATACAATCTACACATATATCACGCCTATCATCGAGAATGAATTAGGTATTGCATCCAGCTCCGTAGGACTTGTCTTGCTTGCATACGGACTCTTTTCTATCGGCAGTAACTTCCTGGCAGGTAAGATTGCCGGACGTAACGGCATTAGAGATTTACGTTATGCGTTTATCATTCAAGCAATCATCATTGCCTCCCTGTACGTGACAATGGATATTACTATTGCTGGATTGATCAGCATCATGCTGATGGCAGTCATGATTTACGTTATGAATGCAACCATTCAAATTTATCTGATGGACCAAGCAGCAGCTTATTCGACGGCGGCCAGGGATTTTGCTTCCTCGCTGACTCCTGTTTCCGTTAATATTGGTATTACACTTGGTTCTGCTTTAGGTGGGGTGGTCGTAGCATACGGAAACCTGCCTAACCTTGCGATTGCGGGCGCGATATGTGCCCTTATCGCCTCCCTATTATCGTTTATCAGTTATCGAATGGAGAACTGATACCAATACATGAAAAAAGACAGGTTGTGATCAACCTGTCTTTTTCGTATGTAAGAAATCAGATTTAGTTATTGCGTACATTTTCACATCACGCTGTACTCCTTTTATATAAAGCAACTTACGCAATGTCCCTTCAAATGACATACCAGCTCTCTGCATGACTTTCTCCGAACCGCTATTTTGTACATCACATTTCGCTTGAACCCGCTCAAGTTTCATTCTTTCAAAACCGAACTGAATGACTTGCTTTGCAGCTTCTGTCATGTAACCTTTACGCCAATATGGCTGCGCAAGTACGTAACCAATCTCGCCCACATGATGATTATGCTGACAAGAGACATAATTGATTGTACCAATCAGGCGCTTCTCTTCCTTAAGCTCGATTCCCCAAAAAACAGCTTGATTACTTTCGTATAAACTAAGAATGATATCTAGGAATTGCTGTGTATCCTCAATCGTTTGGTGAGTAGGCCAGGTAACAAATTCAGAAACAGCTGGATCTGAACCGTAGGCATATATTGCTTCTACATCTGATGGTGTCAATTTACGAAGAACAAGACGTTCGGTTTCTAAGGAAGGAAGATTTTCAAGTACGTGTTCTGTTTGCATTTTAAAACGACCTCCTATTAACTCTCTTATAGCTATTTTTACATATATATCTACTATAATAAACTAGTTTCACAAGTAACCAAAAAACAAAAAACTCCCCGTTTACAAAATAACTGTAAACAAGGAGTTCTATCAAAATGAATTTCTATCCTAGATATGACCGATATATATTCTTGCCGCCCTTCTTTGCCTGATACAAAGCAGTATCCGCACTGCGCATAAGCTCATATCCCTTTTTACCATGAGCCGGATAAAAGGCTATTCCGATACTGGAGGTTGTCTTAAATAGATTTCTACCTATGTTCCATGCTCTTTGAAAAGATGCTCGGATGTTATCAGCTATGCGGATAGCATCCTGTTCTTCTTCTATACCTGGCAGAAGGATTGTAAATTCGTCTCCGCCCTGTCTCGAAAGAACATCCTCCTCCCGTAGGCATTCCTTCACCCTCTGAGCAAATTGGTTAAGCAACTCATCACCAACATCATGTCCGAGTGTATCATTGATATATTTGAAATTATCGAGGTCCAAATACATCACAGCTACCTTCTTCTTCGTTTGCTTCGCCTCTTCCAGTGCTTGATCCAGCTTTTCCTTAAACAGCCGTCTATTTGGCAGTCCAGTCAACGTATCATGATAAGCCATATACGTCAGTTTCTCTTCAAGCTCCAACCTTTCTGTTATGTCCCTTGAGACAACGAGGAAATGATTAAACACACCATTTTCATCAAAGATTGGATTTGCTTTCCCCTCCAACCAAATCCAATCACCTCTAATATTCTTAAAACGGAATTTCAGCACTGTACCTTTTTGGGTCGCAACCATTTCGTCCAGCTGCTCTCGCACCTTCCTCCGGTCATCCGTATGCATGAAATCTCCTGCATACTTTCCTTCATACGCTACAGCTGGAAACCCGAGCACTGTTACGTGAGATGGAGAAGCGTACTTGAAATAGCCATCCCAATCTATAATACAGAGCAGATCAGTCATATTCTCCGCAATCAAGCGATAGCGCGCTTCGCTCTGCCGTAACGCTTCTTCTGAGTTCCTTCGGTCAGAATTATCAAGCAGAGAAGCTGCTACCTTTCTATCTGTGATATCCACTGAACACCCGATTACCTCGACGACCTTACCGCCTCTTATGACGGGACGCAAAGATGTGACATATCGCAATCCTTGCACATTCGATTCGTAAACGACGTTTTCTTCCCCATTCCATGCCCGTTCATAATACGGCATCTTTCTGTCTGCTTCTTCTTGAGAAAGGAATTCTTTCAATTCCTTTCCGATAAGTTGCTGCGGGGTAAATTGCATACGATAAATCAGTTCGCCATCACTGAAGCCATGGATAAACCGTCCGTTCTTTTTCGTGAATTTGAAAATCATGCCTTGCTGCTTCCGGACAGCTTCCTGCAAGTCCTGCTGCGTTTTTTCTACACCCCATTTGAGCCAGGATTCTCTGGAGGTCTCTGGAGAAATGCCTTCATTAGGGATGATTCCCTCCAATTTTGGAATGATGTTCACAAATTCTTCCGGCGATACTGGCTTACTGAAAAGATACCCTTGGGCTTCATCACAGAGATTCTGCTGAAGAAAAACAAGATGATCTTTGAATTCTACACCTTCAGCAATAACCTCGAGCTTCAGTTGATGCGCCATAGCGATAATCGTTTTAACGATAGTTGCATCCTTTGAATCATTGGTACAATTCCGCACAAATGACCGATCTATCTTAATGGAATCTATCGGGAATTCCTTTAGATGATAAAGTGAGCTAAATCCTGTGCCAAAGTCATCCATACTGATCCGGACACCCATCCGCTTCAGCTGATGCAAAACTGGCAGCACAGCATGGACATCCATTGTCATGCTTTCCGTTATCTCCAGCTCCAAGTATTCGGGAGCGAGTCCTGATTCGTCTAATACAGATTGTACCTTCTCCGCCAAATCACCTTGATACAGCTGAGGGGCAGATAAATTAACCGCCACAATCATAGAAGACAGACCCTGTTCCTGCCACGCTTTATTCTGCATACACGCTGTCCGAAGCACCCATTCCCCGATAGGCAGAATCATTCCTGTTTCTTCAGCAGCAGGAATAAAATCCAGCGGGGAAATGATTCCTTGCTCAGGATGCTCCCATCGGATCAGCGCCTCCACTCCGCACAATTTGCCTGTCTTCAGATTGAGCTTCGGCTGATAAAGAAGGCAAAATTCCTCCCTCTCAAGTGCGAGATGCAGCTCTTCTTTCCATTTATCTTTATTTGGTTTATATACATTCACTATCGCAACACCTCGATTTGCTAAGTCTTTAAACATGCTGCTGGTTGCTGGGTAATAAATTTCATTGTCTTATAAGGCCATAGTTGGTCCTGCTATATACGCTACATGATTATACAACCAACCCCGGCTGTATACGATACTTTCCATTAATCCAATTATAGGAAATGAAAGAACAGTTTTATGTCAGGTTATTGTATATATACCCTATAAGATCAGCAGTGATTCTTTATGAAAAAAAGCACGAAATAAAACCGCCAGTGTTATATCGCTGACGGTTGTTTCTATTAAATAATCTAAGCTATGGCAAGGCGCAACGAGGAACGTATACATGAATGGGAGTATAGCAGTATCGAATTATGAGCGAATAATGTTTGAGAATTAAAAATGAGATAATCCGCTGGCAGCACCAACGGGTTATCTCATTAAAGTATAGAAACGTGAAAGTTTAAGTTTACCACCAGCCGCCTCTAACCCTTATACTCTCCCTCAAAATAACATAAGAATGCTCTATCCCTTTCAAAAGCAGGATATTCTCCTCCAAACGCTGCCTCAATGCTTTATTTGCCTGTCCATCAAAGCAATCCTCTAGCGCATCTTTGAGTTTTATATGCTCCTCTGAAAGTGATTCAATATGGTTACAGCGCTCTAAATACTTCTTATAAAACTTCTCATCTGCTTCCAGATCGTCCTTAATGCTTCTCTCCAACTCTTTCTTTTGCTTCCGTCTCTCAAGGAATTCATCAAATTCATCCAGTATTTCTATCATTCTATCATGCCTTCCACTATTGAATTAGAATCTCAGCCAACCTGCTAACATTTCATCAATATGTGCAAAATCTTTCGCCATCTTGTTCATATTGTGTGCGATTTCTCCAGTGTCAGATTGTGCATCTTTTAGAAATTCAATCACTTCATCAAAGTAATCCATCTCAAATAACATCGGAATACCGTTTGGACCACTTACCGTCAGATCCCGATAGATATCATCTACATCAGAGCCATTCAGCTTATCGTACCTTCCCGCACCAACCTGACCTTTGAATTTACTCTTCGCATATTCCATCGCCGAGAGATAATCATCCAAGAACTGCATCATCTCTTTTTTAGTCTTCGCAATAAGATCTTCACTAGCTTCTACTTGTGCTGCATAAGATTTCATTAATTCGGTTTGAATAACAATGGGGAAATCTGAAACACCACTATTTTTTAGGAAGAGAGGTGATGTGGAGATAGCAGCGCGTAGTTTTTCATCAAATAGAAGATCTGATTTGTAGTAGCCATCTTCATTATATAGAGTTTTATCCGTGTAGTTCTTTATACCATGAGAACCCAGCATATCAGCGAATTGATCGCCTAAGCCATCTTTGCCAGCAGGGTCTTCCATATAATAAAGTGAGCCGATTGTTTTGTCATGAAACATTGAGACCGCGTCACTTGGATATGCATATGTAATAATATTGTCCTTATAGTCACCTTCGCGAACGCGCTTTTGCTGTTCTTCACTTAAGAGACCATAAGCATCGGCGGCTGCAAAGGTTACAGCGTTTGAATCATAAACAACCGCACAATATTGCCCGATTCCTCCACCCAGGGAATGTCCAGTAAATGTTATGTTTTCTGCACCGTATTTGTCCACATATTTTTTAACAGCTGCTTCTGCTTCAGAAAACTGATTTTTATTTGTGTATGTAACTGATTGCTCTGTCACATCATATTTGGCACGCCCGGCGTATAAACTTTGGATTTGGGCCCGAGAACCAGTATAAGGCTCTGTTACTTCATACACATCTGTATAATCCGAATCACCTAAAACAACTCCATTTAAGTCCTCATCGAAGTCCTTTATCATCTCAGATAAACCTTTATCCATTTCAGTGCCTCTGAAGCTAATTACAACTTCATTAGTCTCAGCATTCTCTAAGACATAACCATATAATCCTGTGTCCTCATCCTCAATTATATCCACAGTTTTCCATATAATTCGTTCATCCGAATGTGGCAAATCTATTAAGATTTGCTCTTGGTCATTCTGATATGTTTCTTGTGATATAAAGCCCGCCTGATAGTCATTCAATTTGCCCATTGGATAACTAACCCTCTCTTTGATATACTTTACTCGAGGTGTGATTATGAGAAAATTTGTATATCTTCTATTAACTTCTATAATTTCCATTATACTACTAGGAGGATGCAATGTGAACGATAGTAATTCTGAATATGATGAAGAGACGGTTTCTCAAGCTAAAGATACTGCAGAAAGCTATATCAAGAATAACTTTGAAGGTATAGAAAGTATCGAAATGGGCGAACCATATGAAGCACCTATGGGGAGTATGACGATAGATGGCACGGTTAATGACGGTGCAGGTTTCTCTATCAAGTTCCATAAAGATACGAGCGTTGCTGGTATTGGCACTAAAGAAGGATTTCCTGAGTTAAAAGATGAGTGTGAAGATACAAGTTGCGATTACTAAATAAAAGCGGCAGTACTATAACATTGAATAATTTAAGTAGGAGACCTTAACGTAGTTTGTTAATGGTCTTTTTTTATATCATTCGTCACCCATCCAATACTCTGTACAGCAACAATTACTACAATGCGCAACAAAGGTTTCAATGTGAAAGATGATGGTAAGATACTTATAGCAAGAAGTAAAAAGGAGGAAAGGTAGTTATGGCAAATTTTAAAAAAGCACTGAATCAAAATATCGGTCTAGGAACAGCACCACTAGGAAACATGTTCCGAAACGTTCCTGAGTCAGAAGCTATAGAAACGATTCAAACCGCATGGGATCAAGGTATTCGCTATTTTGATACTGCCCCTTTCTATGGTGCTGGCTTGGCGGAATTACGCTTAGGTAAAGTCCTATCAAAATATAATCGGGATGATTACGTAATCAGCACGAAAGTAGGCCGTTATCTTACAGATGAAGAGGAAGATAAGGAAGGCTTGTATGAAGAAGGACGTAAAAATAAAGTAATCACAGATTACACGGAGGACGCAACGCTTCGTTCAATTGAACAGAGCTTGGAACGTTTGCAAACTGATCGAATTGATATCGTTTATGTGCATGATCTTTCTCCTGACTTCCACGGAGATGAGTGGATTGCCAAATTCGAAGAAGCGCGAACTGGAGCTTTCCGTGTTCTGTCACGTCTTCGCGAAGAAGGCGTCATCAAGTCATGGGGACTGGGCGTCAATACGACGATTCCAATCGAAGTAGCGATGGAGCTGGAAGAAGTACAGCCTGACTTGTGCTTATCCGCCACGCAATATACACTGTTGCAGCATAAGAAGGCGTTGCAGCGCATGCTGCCGACTGCAGAGGAAAAAGGTGTCGGCATTGTTGTCGGCGGCGCATTCAACTCAGGCGCCCTGCTCGGCGGCCCTTACTTTGACTACAAAGAAGCATCAGATGCAATCAAAGAGCGCGTGAAACAATTCGAAGAAATCGCCCAGCGCCACGATGTCAGCTTAAAAGCTGCGGCTCTTCAGTTCTCTACAGCTCACCCAGCGGTTGCAGCCGTTATTCCTGGTTCTACACGTCCTGAACGAATCAAAGAGGACTTAGCAGCCATGAAGGCGGAAATACCAGCTGCATTTTGGCAGGAACTGCTGGATAAAGAATTGATTTCATCGGACGCACCACTACCAAACTAAGATACAAGCAACTAACAGTAACTATATAAAAAAAAGGCTAACTCCCTTCGATAAGGAGTTAGCCTTTTTGATTAGTGCTGCTGATTGATATACGCGTTCTTCCCAGCTCCCATACCAACAATCCAGAGCACTACAGCCACCGCAACCAACAATGCTAGCGGCACTGTCCAGCTTGACGTAACATCATGAATTAAGCCAAATAATGTTGGGCCTACTGCGGCTAATAGATACCCGACAAACTGCGCCATACCTGATAATTCTGCGGATTCCTGAGCTGAGTGTGTCCGTAATACAAAAAACATTGTTGCGAGACTGAACACACCGCCTCCGGCTAATCCGAACAGCAATACACTGATAACACTAATCCATGTGATACCCGTCAACAACCCGGAGAAGCTCATAACGAAACACAAAGCTATGAGGCTCACTATTCCCCTTTGTCCAGCAAGACGACCTGCTAGGATCGGGAGCAAAAATGAAGTCGGCAAGCTGCAAAGCTGCGTGAGAGCTAAAAGCCAGCCAGCTGTTGATTCACTAAAGCCTTGATTTTGAAGTATTGTGGGCATCCAGGTAATCATGATGTAATACAATAACGATTGCAATCCCATGAAACCTGTTACCTTCCAGGCAAGACCCGATGACCATAGTTTCTTTCCTTTCTTAGGAAGAGAAATGGATGATGTTATTACTTTTTGGCGCAGCTGTGGTATCCAAGCGACCATCGTTACAAGCGTCAAAATCACCCATACTGCGAGCGAGCCATGCCATCCACTACCAAGACCGTTTGAAAGAGGAACACTAATTCCAGAAGCAAGCGCAGCCATCCCGTTCATGGTCATCGCATAAGCTCCAGTCATCACACCAACATTTTTAGGGAATTCCCGCTTAATCAAGCCTGGTAAAAGTACATTCCCCATGGCTATACCGATTCCCGCTAAAGCCGTACCAACGAAAAGCATCCATACTGGTGAGAAAAACCGCAATATAAGTCCAACAGCTATGATAATCAGTCCGGCAAATAAAGTTCTTTCAATACCTAGACGCCTAGCAATTCTTGGAGCGACCAGTGCAAATACAGCAAAAGCAATCAAAGGCAAAGTTGTCAGCATACCTGTTGAAGCATTGCCAATGCCTGTATCTGAACGGATATTGTCTATTAAAGGACTTAACCCTGTTATAGGAGCACGCAAGTTAGCACCGACAAGCAGAATGCTTAAGACTAACACAGCAATGCCAACACGTGAGGCGTTTTGTTTTAATTGATTAGATTGTTCCATATGTCTTCTCCTTACTCTGTCAAGCACGCCAGGAAAATCCCCAGCAAAGACACACCCCTTTTAGGTGTATCCAACTCGTTTTCTCTATTTCCTCCAAAAAGTCGTACAGTCTGCTTTTTCCATAATATTAAACTCTATCATTTTTTCTAATAATGAATAATCAACTGGGCCATCCCATTTGATACGAACCAATTGCTTCGTATGGTCATAGCCTGCCTGCACAATATCATCAGAAAAACGATCTATTCCCGCCTTTTCCGGCGCAACAGCCAAATGCTGTTTGGCTATGCTGAAGGCAATAATAAATGTGCCATGATCTGTAAACATTGGCTGATTCCACGCTATTTTCTGTTCCATATTAGGATATTTCTCTGCCACCCATTTCAGCACTTCTTCCGTTCGTTCCCGATGCTGCGGGTTATCAATTTGATCCAGATAATCTGCGAATGCTTTCATTTCATTACCCCCAAGAAAAATTATTGTTGTCCCTACTATAACCACAAGCCCAGAAAAAGAAAAGTTGACTATCGCTCGTCTGGTATAATACTTTCTTTAATAGAGCGTAGATAAAATGGAAAAGGAAAGTGGTTTGATGGAAGTTTTATGGACTATTATATTGGAAATTGCAGCTTTTATCTTAGAAGCACTGATTCCTTCAAAGAAGAGAAAAAAATACAGAAAGAACGTAAAGGTTTTAAAAAAACAAGATTGGTTCCGGAGGCTGGCAAAAGATTATGGACCTACGTTTTATATGACTCAATCTATACGCGCTAAAATCCTGCAATACAATGATAGTTTGGATCTTCAAATTTACAGACAGGAATTAGAAAGAACAGCCAGAAGAGCTATTGGCTAATCATTTTTTACAGCAAGCAAATACATTTACTGTGGCTTAAAGAAATTATTTTTCAGTTTTATCTACTTTCCGTCCGATCAGCAGGATTATCACTACTAACACAAAAACAACTATAGATACGGTGCTTCTCAGACTCTCACTTTCTGCTACTATATTTGTAATTGTTGATATAGCTATTAAAAGTAGTGTGAGACCATAACTATGTTTTGCTATTAGTTTCAAAGAACCCCTCAAACTAAAATAGATTAAAATAATTCACTTGCCATAAACAAAGTTAAAAGAAGCTGCCTACTATACCAATCAAACTGCACACTATACCTAACACTACAAACTTCCGACCTTTTAGTTTGCTCTTCTTAATCTCTCTATGCGCTATGTACGCAATCCCTAATCCAAATCCACCTAGAGTTGCTCCATTGTCCATAAAAATAACTCCTAAGATCGAAAAGATTCCTATAATAAGAGAGAAAATAGCTTGATGACAATAATCTGAAGCCTCTGTTTGGTTCTTATATCTCTCGGTACGCAACATCATCACCCTAACATGAACTTTCACTTTATATTTTCCATTATAAACACTATAGGAATATTATTCCTTAACCATTTAAAATAACTGTTAGTACTTATATTAATTTTTAATTAAAACTGATGACTTGGGTAATATCTTATGAGCAAAGCAAAAGAACACCTCCTTCACAAGAGGTGTTCTCACTGCATATTAGTTAGCCAGTTCTTTTATTTCCGTTTCGCTCAAAGCCTTCCTATACACCGCAACATCATCCATCTGCCCGCCAAAGAACGCATCCGCAGCATACCTGCTTCGCCCTAGGTAATTTGTATTTCCGAGAACATCAGATGGGTTAGCCGTTATATTTTCATTTGTTCCTGCAAGCTCTCCATTCACGTACAGCTTTCCGGCGTCTCCTTCAAGCGTTACCGCAAGATGCACCCATTCACCTGTAGCTAATGCCTCATTAGTCGTAATATTCTGATCTACTCCATTATGAATGGTAAAGCGAAGCTTGCCGCTTCCGTCAGATGGCGTGAAAAACATGTTCTTGCCGTTGCTTTCACCAATGTCAAAGATTCGCTGCCATGCTACACCGCCTTGCCAGTTCACCCAGGCGGAGAATGTGAAATCCTCTGCATCTGCGATAAGGGGAGAAAGTTCCACATACGCATCTTTTCCATCCAACGCAAGCTTGCCATCATTAGTTTGAACAGCGTTCCCCTTCAGCTGCGCTGACAGATTGCTGCCTGATGAATCTGCCGCTTCGTTACTACCTGGATTGCTGAAGTTATATTGCGCAATTTCCGGCTCAGAAGCCTGCTGTTTTACTGTCACTTGGAATGTTTTCGTATCTTTCTTTTTTCCTGCTTGAATCTTTGCGGTCAGCGTAGCTTGGCTATCTCCGCTTCCTGCTTTTGGTCGGTGTATCGTGCCGTCAGCCTCAATCACTTTTGGATTAGATGAAGCCCACTCTATCGTGGATTCGTGGGTACCTTCTGTCGGCAGCTCTACATTTTGATAGAGATTATCGCTGTTCGAAAGGTTTAGATCTTTCTTCACTGCTGCAACAACTTCTTTATCTTTCATATCCTCCATTCGATTACCCCAGATCGCGACGCCTTTATCAGATAAAGCGGTGAATGTCGTATCATATTCCTGGGCTGCTTCATCCCATTGTCTTAGGAAGAATCCATTATACTTCTCGCCATCAATCGTTAAATTAACCTCATTATCTTTTCCGTACTTCCACTTTCCTTTTACAGCACCTTCAACTTTCCCGTTCTCTTTCAATGTAATTTGCTCGGATGTTTTCACATCAGCAGATATATCTTTTCCGTGGTTCACATACTGATAGTCACCAGCCATATCCTTGCGTTTAATCTTCGCTTCTTTCTCATTTGTATTACGAGATGGAGCTACGACTGGCCAACCTATATCATTCATATGCATCTGATGCACCCGCACCTCATGCTCTTCACCACGCTCAGGGAAACGTGAATGGAAAATGAGGTAATGATTCTTCGTATCCTCATCATAAAAAGCAGTGTTATGACCTGGTGAGACATAGCCAATACCCGGGTCCTGTCCTGGATCGCCAACCTTCTTCTCGAATAAGTTATTCCCCAGCAGCTTCACGCCATAAGGTTCAATGGACTTATCATCAAATAGAGGTAAATTCGGATCTGCCTTCACATCAACCATGTCATTTCCCTCTGCGTCGTAGAACGGACCATCTGGAGACTTCGAGCGCGCCACACGAATATTGTAGCCGCCAATAGCATCCAGCCCACCGAATGATAGGAACATATAATAATAATCTGTTTCTGGGCTGTACATCATCGCTGGTCCTTCGATCCGGCTGTGGTTTCCGCCCATCAGCTTCTTCCCATACCCTTGCCCTGGAAGCGGCTTGCCTGTCTCTTCATCCATTTCCATAATGAAAATACCGCCAGAGTAAGATCCATACACCATCCATAGCTTGCCATCCTCGTCATAGAACACATCCGGATCTACCACATTCGGATGCTTTGTTGCATCATAAATCGTGCCATCCTCACTCGGCTCATCCCACATACCCGACTTCAGGATGATTCCAGTATCCTCATAAGGCCCCTCAATATCATCCGCCACTGCTACACCCATCGCAGAACGCGGCGAATCTCCTTTACACGCATTGTAATACATATAAAACTTCCCGTCGGCCAGCTGAATGACATCCGCTGCCCAGAGCGTATCCGTCTGTGCCCATTCAAGCGTCTCCTTGAGTTCTTCCGTTACATTAGGTATCAGCTTATTTCCATCACGTACACCCGAATCTACCATTTTCCATTTCATAAGGTCGTTCGTTTTTGCTGCAGCTAGGTGAGAACCGAACACATAGTACTGGTCGTCCACTTCAATGAAGGATGGATCATGGACGGAGGCATTCTCAAATACAGGTATCTTTTCTTTTCCGCCTTTATCCTTTGCTAAGGTATCCGCGCCTGGTATAGCAGGTATAAGTAATGCAACAGACAGCATCGACGTTACGAGTATACGCTTATTAGCTTTCATCTCTTTCCTCCTCAATATATGATAACGCTTTCATATTGCTAGTTTAAGATTAGGAGGAATAGCAAAAGTTGTCAATAAGTATAAAATCCTTGTTTTATAGATAGATTCTTTATAACATTCAGAAGAAAAATCATGTATAGATGACATCCATAAACACTTATACGTACAAATATAATATTTGAGCGTTTAGCAGAGTATAGAACTAGAGAACCTCGTCAATTTTTCATGTTTGTAATTCAGCACCTAGCGGGAATGCAATATAATCTAATAAAAGGAGGATTCTTATGAGAGAAAATCCAAATGATACTCAACTTATTTACGAATTAGACCGGACGAAAACAGACGCCTGGGATGAATTGCGTTCTGTTGAGGAAGAGATGACAGATGAAGATCGTAATGTGGTATGGACAAATGGAGGAAACACACATTCATTAAAATACCCCGTCTATAGCGAGCGTATAAACAAAGCCACGAATCTGCTATATACTGTCGGCGCAATAACTCCTATATACAATTGGAGAAGTAACGGATTGCCAGACCATTCACCTTCTAAGGAATTAAGTGTTGCAGATGCCATTCGCGCTGCCACTTACATTGTACGCAGCGAACGATTTGGCGATGGAGCTATTGCAAGGGCAGCTGAGATTGGACTACTGGATAGCATTTTACATAGCTTGATTAAATGGTATGACGAGTAATAAATACCACACTTCTAATAATTTCTCTTTCACGATAAACTCTCAAAAGACTTGAAAGGTGATTAGTAGAAATTCTTATTAAGTAAAAGAAGAATTTAATATAAAACAGGCCGTCAAGACTTTCTTGACAGCCTGAGAAGTATATTCTATTTCATTCTTTCTATTTCTTTTTAAAACGCGGCTTACTAAAAAATATACCGATAAAAAATAATGAAAGCCCACTTATCATACCCCAGAACTGCTCACCTATAAATACAAAAAAACCTAAACTTAACACTGCGAGCGTGAACATAATTTTCATCATCTTTTTTCACCTTGCTTTTTTTAGTATTAACGACAATCTTCAAAACAATTTAGAATTGTCGTAGCACCCAAAATACCAGCAGAATTCACCACAAGCGTAACAAGCTGTTCCTGCAGTAGCTGGAACACCAGCTATACAAGCAACTCCACAAGCAGCAAATGCAAGCATACTTACACCTTTAGACGCTACACAAGAATGAGTACAATCCCATCTTTTTTCCAAATCCTACGCAGTCATCATTTGATTTCAGATTTATCTTTTCCATTGTCTTTTATTTAAGAATTAATATGTAAATTATCTAGTTTGTGGAATAAAATGTACAGGGATTTATGCTAAAAAAAGAGACTGAATCACTGATTCAGTCTCTCATACCTAACTACTCCGCCGCTCAACAAGATTAATTCCTACTCCCATCGCCACTATACCAATAAGCAGCATATACAACAGCGACATTGTGACTTCCTGCAAGCCAGCACCATAAAACACCACCGACATGATTGCCTCCATCGCATGTGCATTTGGAAACAGATCAGCAATAAACAACAATACTGGATTCGTAATTGTTCCGGGCATCATATAAGCTCCGCTGACGAGTGGAATCAGAGGAATTAGAGACGGGTATATGGCGTAAAACTGTTCTGGTGTCCTGACAAAACCGGTAATCAGCATAGCTATACTAATCATGCCGAATGTAAAACACGCGCTGATCAGTATTATCAGCCATAGATTATTTCCTACATCGTAATCCATGACATACTTAAACATGATCAATACCACAACTATCTGAAGCATCGTAATCAAAAAGCTATATAACAAATAACCACTGTACATACCTGTTTTCTTCACCGGTGACAAAATCATTCGGTCCCAAATACCAGAAACCCTATCTTGGGTCACATTATTAACTTTGAATCCAATGATGAACATCGAAATCAGGAAAGTGAAGGCAAACAGCAGCTGTGTGCGAATGTTGAACTTAGGGATTTGTTCGCCGTCCACTCCTTGCGATTCCAGCTGGAATGGTGCATCAGCCAGATATTCCTCCATTTCGTCTCGAACATTTCCATCTTCTTGCGATTCCACCGCACTTATTTGCACTTCCTGCTGAAACACGCTTGCCACATGCTGTTCTACATAAGAAACACCCGGCATTCTTTTGGAGACTAGTAGCCGGTAATCATCCTCACTCAAGTTCACAGCCACATCGCTGCTTCCGTCTCTTACATCTTCACGCGCTTCCTCTGGATCCACTATCTCAAATTTGAAGGAATCATTCGTATTTAGCAATGCTCCCCATTTCTCTTCAATTTCAGAAGCATTGGCTTCCTCACTGAAAATTGCAACCGTCGTCACTGATTGGACGCCCCCACCCAAGATAAGTGTGGCGACAATACTTCCTGCAATGAATAACAGAATAAGCAAAGGATTTCGTTTGTCCTTTAAAAATTGTGCCCATAATACAGATTTCATTGCGCTTTCCCCCTTTTCGGAAACAAAGCTAAACCAATGAATGTGAATAACAGGAATGTGCCGATCAAGAGTATGCTTGGCTGGACGATGAAGGAGAGATTCTCAAATTGGACCCAATCTGTCAGCATGCTTAGAAACAGACCATTCGGTGTCCATGCTCCGATTTCCTGCAGCCACCCTGGCATCATGTAGATGGGAACAAATCCTCCTCCGAGCGTACCAAGAAGCAATAAAACTAACATGAAGATTCCATTGGCTGCATCGATATTCCTCATTCGCAATAAGATTGCTGTAAAGATAGCTGCTAAACCGGACATTACCAAGGCAAGCAGCACAATCATCACCAAGATACCAACCCAAAAGGCCAAGCTTCGATCCGGAAATACACCTAAGATAAAGTGGGACACAATCAATACAAAGATGATTTGCAGGATGACAAGAATAATCGTCGACACCATCTTACCAATCAAAAACCGCATTGGATGGCTGTTCGTCAATAAAATCCGATTGAATACTTGGCTCCTGATTTCGACTCCTGTTTTCGTCGCCACTGTAGTTACTACGAATAAGGCAAATAATGCGCCCATCGAGATGGTAAAGTATTGCGTGATCGTAAAGTCGTGCTCTGTGCCTAAATCCTCAAATCCACCTTCTGGAAGCTTCACGTCTATATCTGCTCCGTCCGTTATTTCCTGGATTGCAAACTGATAATTAAGTTGATTGATAAAGCCCTGAATAAGCTGCTGTAACGCACTGCTGTCGATCGTCTCTTCTTCCATCTTATAAATTAACGAATTGGTCGGAGATTTGCCTGCGAAGCTTGCATACAAACTATCCGCGGTATATCCCTGGGGTATAATCAGCATGCCATCAAGGTCGCCTGCTTTAACTTTTTCGGCAGCTTCCTTTTCCTCCAGAGAATGAACCGTCACCCAATCTTTTAATTCGTCACTTTCCAGATAATCCGATAACAATTGAATAGGTTGTATGTCACCTGCTGTTTCCACTATTGCAGTTACTTCCTGCTCCCCTAAAGCTGCTTCATTGACCAATTTTTCGTTCAGTTGTTCCATAGCCTCTGTCTCGTCATCCTGATTCACGATTGCTAACTGCAAATCCATCGATACCTTGTCATCATCACCAAACAATCCAGCAAATGCAAAATTCAGTACCACGACTAAAATGATAGGAAGCAACAGGACAGCGAGCAGCTCTTTCCAGTCCCGCCAAAAAATCAATAAGTCCTTCTTTATAAAACTCCGCATCATATCACCCCTTTAATCTCGCAGCTTTCGTCCAGTTAAATGAAGGAATACATCTTCCAAACTAGGCGATTCTGTATGGAAATTAATCAATTGGATATGATGCTGTTCGGTCAGATGAACCAGTTTGCTAATTAAGTTACTTCCTTTTGCTGCGATAATCCTCAGTTGCAATTCAGCTACTTCTATTTTGCGAACCCCTTCAATCGTCTCTACTTGTTGGACAATATCTTCATCTATCCTGCTTAACTCCACTTTTATCTTATCCTCCGTCGACAAGATGCTGAGCAACTCCTCTTTTGTTCCTGCCGCAATGACCTTGCCATGATCCATAATGTACAATCGATCGCAGAGCTGTTCCACTTCCTCCATATAATGACTTGTGTAAAGAATCGTCGTTCCCTCTTGCTGGTTCAGCGCACGTACAGCTTCCAAAATATGATTTCGCGATTGCGGATCGATACCGACTGTCGGTTCGTCCAAGATCAGAATCTTCGGGCGGTGCAATAATGCTGCAGCTATATTAAGCCGACGTTTCATCCCTCCAGAATAAATCTTCACTAAGTCCTTTTTACGATCTTCCAACCCGACAAACTCCAAAGCCTGCTGAATCGCCTTTTCTAATTCGGTGCCTTTCAATTTATAAATTGACCCAAAAAACTTCAGGTTTTCATAGGCAGACAGCTCCTGATACAACGCCAATTCCTGCGGCACCACACCCGAAACACTTCTGATTTCACCTGGTTTATGAACGGCATCCACACCGTTCAGGATTATTTTTCCGCTCGTAGGCTTTATCAGAGTTGAAATCATCGAAATCGTCGTCGATTTTCCGGCACCATTTGGTCCAAGCAATCCGACAGACTCCCCATCGTTCAAATAAAAATTTAAATCCTGCACAACCTTCTTCCCCTTAAAGGACTTGCTTAAATTGATGGTTTCAAGCACGTTGTCTCCTCCTTTAATGTTGTTACTTAGATCATAAATAAAAAAGACCAAAGCCACTACTGACTATGGTCATTCCTTGATTAGACACTAGTTACTTTTGTCACTTTTTATACGAGGCGATGACGTATCGCATAAATAGCTAATTGCGTCCGATCTCTTAATTCCAATTTATCTAGAACATGACTCGTCTGATTCTTAACCGTCCCGACAGACAACCCAAGCCTTTCCGCCACTTCCTTATTATTCAGTCCCTCACCGATACACTTCAATATCGCTCTTTCCCTCGGCGTCAGTGTGGAATCAATTTGTCTCTCCTCTTGGTTTTGCAGCAGAATCGGCATCACCTTTGAGGCAACCTGATCCTCCAAAGATAAGCCGCCGCTCAACGCGCTTTTAATGGAGCGAATGAGTGATGCTGTATCCCCATTTTTCAGCATATAACCGCTGACTCCAAGCTTTAAGGCGTTCATTACATACTCACTATCATCAAAGGTTGTCAGCATAAGGATCTTAATATGAGGGAAGCGAGTGCGCAAGATTTTTGCTGCCTCAATGCCATCCATCACAGGCATACGAATATCCAAAATAGCCACATCGAAAAGGCCCTTTTCACATAGGCTGACCGCCTCTTTCCCGTTATCCGCTTCCCCGGTCACGCTGATCTCTTCATCCGTCTCGATCATCATCTTCAAACCCTGACGAACCATCACTTGATCTTCAGCCAATAATATTTTAATCATCAGAACCGCCCCAGTCTGCTAATCTTATCGTGCCTCTCACCAAAAACCGATGTGTCTCATAATCGATCTCAAGCATTCCGCCCACTTTCTCTAAGCGTTCCCGCATCGCCTTCAACCCATAGCCTTCTTGAAAATAGCGATCATGCGCCGCAGCGTTGATCACCTCAAACCGAAAGATACTCCCACCAGGAGATTCGAAATTCACTTGCGCCTCCCTAGTAGAACTATGCTTCATAATATTGGTCAATGCCTCCTGCACAGCACGATAAATCGCAAATGACTGTTCACCTGTCAAAGGGGCTGCAAACGCCCCATGTCTAACCGAAAAGTTGATCTTCATAAAACTTTCTATTTCTAACTTCCGGATAAGCTGAATCACACCCTGTAATCCGCCGACTTCACTCTGTTTAAACGACCGCACAGCCTGCCGCGTTTCATCCAAACTTTCCTGAGCCAGCTCTTTCAGCTTCCCGACCGTCTCCTTGTCCTTCTCGGCAGCCGTTAAACGAAAAGCCTCAAACTGGAACAGCAACGCCGTCAGTTTGTGACCGACAGAATCATGAATTTCATGACCGATTAGCATCCGCTCATCCTGTCTTGCCTGCTGTTCCTCTACAAGAAGCTGCCTTTTCATTCTTCTGTATTCTTCTATTAAGGCCTCATTGCTTAAGCGCGCCTCTTTTTCTCGGTTATGTATGACTTGATGATAAAGTAATGCAGCCACTATTAAAAGGAAATATAATGTACACCAAACTATTTGTGAAGCTGTAAGTGTCGACAACATTAAAATCATCACAGCACTCACAAGCTGAACAGTAATTACAATTAAACTTTTGGTTCTGGAGAGATAGAAAACAGCTTCTGCCATTATTACAGTTTGTATGAGGATTGCATATAGGCTTAAACCGTTGTTTATAGGGTAGAAAATGGGGATTACCAGTAAGGATTGAACATAGAATAAAAAAGTTTGTATTAGTGGTTTATTCTTAAGAAGAGGTACAACGAATAATATGATAAGGAAAATACTCATCCCCATCAGTTGCCTTGCATTTATTTCTGCAGCAATTCTCCAGAAAGTTATGATCCAGACAATAAAGTGGATAGTAAGCCATACAAAATAAGTTTTCTTCATATTTGCCCACTCCCTTCTCTATTCCTGTTTTATTTACAGATATCTTTTTATAAACTAACTCTTTCCAGGTGTATAAATCATCTCCTTTGTGGCAAAAAAAGTAAAGTGGCTATAATAAATAAAATTCAATATAAAATAAAAAAAGACTGTACCGCAATTGGTACAGTCTTTCACTACATTTTTTATTCCACCGTAACACTCTTAGCCAAGTTTCTCGGCTTATCAACATCAGCACCACGCTGAACTGCTGCATAATAAGCAAGCAATTGAAGCGGTACGACACTTGCAAGTGGTGTTAATAGCTCATGCACTGCTGGGATAACGAAGGCATCTTCGTCATGCTCTAGTCCTTTCATGCTGATGAGCAGTGTGTTGGCACCGCGTGCGTTTACTTCCTGTACGTTTCCACGGATGGAGTGGTTCAGGGAGCTTTGTGTAGCTAGCGCGATGACAGGTGTGCCTTCTTCGATCAAGGCGATTGTTCCGTGTTTCAGTTCTCCTCCAGCGAAGCCTTCAGCTTGGATGTAGGAGATTTCTTTTAGTTTTAGTGATCCTTCGACGCAGACGAAGTAATCGACACCGCGGCCGATGAAGAATGCGTTGCGGGATTCACTTAGATAGCTTTGTGCTAGTGTTTCGAATGTTTCTTTTTGATCTGTCAGTACTTCCATTGCGTTCGCAACGATCGCAAGCTCCTGAAGCGGGTTGAAATCAAGTGTGATTTCTTTGCCTTTTGCTGCGTCTACAGCTAGCAATAGCATAACTGCCATCTGTGCTGTATATGCTTTAGTAGAGGCTACCGCGATTTCTGGGCCAGCATAAAGCGGCAATGTGAAGTCTGCTTCACGAGAAAGGGTGGATCCTGGCACGTTTGTGATTGTAAGTGCTGGGTGTCCGAGTTCTTTGATTTTCACCAATACGGCTCTGCTGTCGGCAGTTTCACCGGATTGGGAAAGGAATATGAATAATGGCTTTTGTGATAGAAGCGGCATGTTATAAGCGAATTCACTCGCGATATGCACTTCAACCGGAATTTGAGCCAAGTTTTCGATGAATTGTTTACCGACTAGTCCAGCGTTGTAGCTTGTTCCCGCTGCTACGATGTAGATGCGGTCTGCATTCATCATCGCGTTGCGGATAGCAGGGTCCATTTTGATTTGTTCCGCTTCATCCTGGTAGTGCTGGATGATTTTACGGATAACAAATGGCTGCTCATCAGTTTCTTTTAGCATGAAGTGATCGTATGTGCCTTTTTCTGTATCAGATGCATCGATTTCTGTTGTGAACGTATCACGTTCTACTACAGTACCGTCAAGCAGCTGAATTTCCACAGCGTCACGGCGAACGATAACGATTTCTTTGTCGCGGATTTCTTTGTACGTATCTGTTTCGCGAAGTGTTGCCATCGCGTCACTTGCTACGACGTTGAAGCCTTCACCAATACCTACAAGCAATGGGCTTTTGTTTTTTGCCACAAAGATTGTTTCTTTATCGTCTTTATCGATCATTGCAAGGGCATAAGAACCAGTAAGCAAGCTAACTGCTTTACGGAAAGCTGCTGCTGTATCCCCTGTCTCTTCATACATTTTCTCTACAAGCTGTACAACGATTTCTGTATCGGTATCACTTTTCAATGTTACGTCAGAAAGATACTCTTTACGGATGTCGACGTAGTTCTCAATTACACCGTTATGCACAATCGTAAATTTGCCAGAAGCGCTTTGGTGCGGGTGCGCGTTGTCTTCGTTCGGTGCACCGTGTGTCGCCCAGCGTGTATGACCAATTCCCATTGTGGATGAAACGTTGTGATCTACTTTTTCACGCAATGCAGCAATGCGGCCTTTTACTTTGAAAAGATTCACACCTTGCTCGTTTTCGATTGCGATACCAGCTGAGTCGTATCCGCGATACTCCAGCTTCTCTAGTCCGTTAAGCAATACTTCCTTTGTATCATTCTGTCCAATATATCCTACAATTCCACACATATCGTTGTTGTCCTCCTCAAGACTTGGAAGGGGCAAACGAACGGTCTGCGTTAAAAGCCAGGGGCGTTGTTTGCCCCTTTCTCGTTTTATCTATTTTTCACATCTTGTTTTGTCCTTATCCAAAGAGTCGCCTCTCTGCTTTCGGCTCTAAAACATGACGACTGAGATGTGTGCAATCGGGAGGCATCCGCCGAATGGTTCGATAAACCTCCACCTCGTCAACTTACCCCACCGCTCGGGATAAGTCCTGGCGCTTTTATAATGTTGTAACCTCTATCCTCACTTTCCTGCTTGAATGACTAACTCCTCCATTTTACATGAAGGAAATCCAGTTGGTCAATTCTTTCTTGCATGTAAATAAAGTATGCGCAAGGAGCATGTTCTGTTCCCTGCGCATACGTTGGTTTTATTTTGTTCCTAGTACCTGTTTGATGACAGCAACTACTTTGTCTGCATGTTTCTCACAGTCTTCCTTAGTCGGTGCTTCCACCATTACCCGTACTAGTGATTCCGTACCGGAAGGTCGTACAAGAACGCGTCCTTGATCGCCAAGCTCCTGCTCAACTTCTGCAATCGAGTCAAGGACCTGCTGGTTCACAAGTGCTTCTTGCTTATCCGTTACCGGCACATTTATTAGGATCTGCGGGAAGATTTCCACTTCACTTGCAAGCTCGGAAAGCTTCTTGCCTGTTTCTTTCATAACATTGATCAGCTGAAGTGCTGCTAACATTCCATCACCAGTTGTCATGTAATCCAAAAAGATGATATGACCAGATTGCTCTCCACCAAGATTAAAGTCACCTCGGCGCATTTCTTCCATCACGTATCTGTCACCAACAGCTGTCTTGTTGCTCTTGATAGCATGCTTATCCAATGCACGGTAGAAGCCGATATTGCTCATTACCGTGGATACGACAGTGTTATGACGCAAACGCCCATGATCATTCAGGAATTTAGCACAAATGTACATGATCTTGTCACCATCAACAATTTGTCCTTTTTCATCGATAGCGATTAATCTGTCGCCATCACCATCGAAGGCAAGTCCGATATCTGCTTCTTTTTCTAGAAGGAAATCACGCAATGTTTCTGGATGCGTAGAGCCGACGTTTTTATTGATGTTCAAACCATCAGGCGATGTACCGATTGAGGAGATATCCGCTTCCAGATCCGCAAACAAGTGTGTTGCAATGGAAGAAGTCGCTCCATGGGCACAGTCGATCGCAATGTGAAGTCCTTCGAAATCATTGTCGATTGTCTGCTTCAAATATTGAATATATTTCTGACCGCCTTCGAAATAGTCATTGATTTGACCTAGATCAGCTCCGGATGGTCGAGGCAGTTCGTCTGTCTCTGCATCAATCAGCTGCTCAATTTCGTTCTCCTGCTCATCAGAAAGCTTGAAACCATCTGGACCGAAGAACTTGATCCCATTATCCTGCACAGGGTTATGAGACGCAGAGATCATAATACCTGCAGCTGCTCCCATATTCTTTGTAAGATAAGCAACACCTGGTGTACTAACGACACCGACACGCATTACCTCAGCTCCAATGGACAGAAGTCCTGCAACAAGTGCTCCTTCAAGCATTTCACCGGAAATACGTGTATCTCTGCCGATCATCACTTTCGGTCTATCTTCACTTGTCTTTGTCAGCACATAGCCGCCATATCTGCCTAGCTTGAAGGCAAGCTCCGGGGTGAGCTCCTCATTCGCAATCCCCCTGACGCCGTCCGTTCCAAAATATTTTCCCATTGTTACCTCTCCTTCACATGGCTCACAGTCACTGTGTCTGTGTATCTGTATTCGTATCTTCCTCTTCTTCACTCGTTGCATTATCTGCGGATTGAACAGTTATTGTGGCTTCCTCTTGGCTCGGGGTAAGCTCGATATTTTGAGGTCCTGATACGTCGATCTGAACCGTCTGCTCCCCTTCTTCCAAGCTGCTTCCATCAATCGTTGCCGTAATATCGTCTGCCGATAAGCCTTCGATTTCACTCTGCGCTCCACTTACTGTTACATCGATCTGCTCATTCTGAGGATCTGAAATGGTCGCTTCCTGATCATCAGGCAGATCTTCGATTGTAACTGGAACGTTTTCGATTGTCGTCTCGCTCGTTTCATCCAGCTCAATATCGACTGATATCTGCTCATCACTTGCTGAGCGTACATTATCCGGCAGCTGCAAGTCCGCGTCTATCGTCTGGTTCTCTGTCACCTTGGACAAATCAATTTCTTCAGTACTGACCGAATTGATACCATCCAATGTATCCTGCGGTGCATAGATAGTCACTTCTTGAATATCTGGTGTAAGCGAAGCAACCGACACATCATCAGGCGCTTGCCCCTTTGTCTTCACTTCTACTGGGACAGTCTTGCTCGGATTGCTCACCTGCACCGAAACCTCAACTGTCTCCGGCTGTACATTCACACTCAGTTCATTCCCCTGAGCATCATATACTTTCACCGGTGCTTCTCTGCTATTAATATCTGCATCGATGTCTGTCAGATCCACATAAGCACGTACACTGGCAATTTGGTCAATGACCTCCTGTGTACTTACGATTGAAACCGTCTGAGGTTCCACAGTGGAACTATCAACTTGGAATCCTGCTGCCATTTGATCTTCGTTGGTATAGCCTACGTTTACGTTAAATTGCTGTGAAGCTTTTTCTTGAATTGTCACCTCAATAGAGGCTGGCTGCATATATACCTGCAGGTTGTCCGAGACGTTTTCGTAATGCAGCTTCACTGTATGCGTTCCGGTATCAAGATCTGTCAGATCAACATAAGCTTCGTAGTTCTTTTGCTGTATTGCAGCCGTTACATCACTTGCCGGTCCGACAAGCTGCATGGATACATACTCCGGCACACCACTGACGACATATTTGGAGTCATCGATCCGGATGCCCACAGGTGCATCGACTGTGTTTGTTTCGTCCGAGCTGGTGATCGGAACCTCACCCGCACGGTTATCTACGTCCGATTCCGCACTCACATAGGCATAGAGAAGGACAGCAAACACAAGCGATACAACACGCAATGTCCATGGACTCTTCAGCCATTTATCCATTCTTACCCCTCCATCTTCTCGCCTTGGAACCGGAAGCTGGTACGCCTACTTCTCTATCTAGGATCTCTTTCAAGGCGTCAGGTGTGATGTCACGGAACAATTCTCCGTTCTTCGTACAGGAAATCGATCCTGTCTCCTCCGAAACGATGATTGTCAATGCATCCGTCACTTCACTGATTCCCATTGCTGCCCGGTGACGCGTCCCAAGTTCCTTGGAAATAAACGGACTCTCAGATAGCGGCAAGTAGCAGGCTGCTGCTGCAATCTGGTTTTCTTTCAGAATGACAGCTCCGTCATGCAATGGTGTATTAGGAACGAAGATATTTGTGAGCAATTCGAATGTCAGATGACCATTCACCGGAATTCCTGTCTCAATATAATCTCCCATACCTGTTTCGCGCTCGATTGTGATCAGCGCACCAATCCGCCGCTTCGCCATGTAATTACAGGACTTCACAATCGCTTCTATGTTTTTATTCGTCTGTTCTTCCTCCGATCGCACGTTTCGGGAGAAGAAGCTGCCTCGTCCGAGCTGCTCCAATGCACGCCTGATCTCCGGCTGGAACAAAACGACGATGGCTACGAATCCCCATGTAATCGCCTGCGAGCTCAGGAAGGCGAGCATCGGGAAGTCGAGTATCTGCTCACTGCTCAAGAAAGCGATAATAACAACGATGAAGATCCCCTTCAACAGCTGAATCGCTTTCGTTCCCCTTATGAGCATTAAGACTTTGTAGAAAATGAACCATACTGCCGCAATGTCCACGATAATCCGCAGTATGGATAATATAGAAAGTTCACTTAATCCCCCAAACATGGATACACGTCCTTTTATATGAATAGCTCGAATTTCTTCGTACATTATAGCACAGTTCCCCTATAGCAGTCGCTTACTAACAAGGAGAGTGATTTAACCTTACTGTCCCCTGTTATCTTAACGCAATACAAGCTTGTACCGCCAATGATTTAAGGGTAAAAAAAAGAGCCCTTTTACAAGCAGCTCAACTTACTCTAACACTAGAATGTAACCAATTCTTTTAGATGGTACCAAGCCCATCCGAAAATACGGTCAATCTCCTGATATTCACCTGATATATTATCAACAGAAGCCATATTCACTTTAGCTCCAGGATCCTCGACAAGATCGCCATTGATGATGGTGACATCACCATCCACTTGACCTCTGATATCCAAATCGCCATTTTCAACGACCAGGTCCCCTTTGACTGTGACGCCTTCCGGTACAATTACAAGATCATTTTCTACTATCAAACCCTCTTGCTTCGATACACTTACACTGCTATCACTATTCCAAGCAGATAATACGCTTGTGAACATGAATAGGAAGAATACCGCAGCAGCCGTGATGATAGGGTGCGCGCGGAACCATCTCATATACCCGACGCGCTTCTTTTCTTTTGGCAAGTTTGCCATGACACTGGCGGTGAAGCCGGCCGGTGCACTCAACTCATAGGCAGCGCCGCTAAGCAGACTTTCTGTCTGTTTGAGCTCTCGATAATGCTGGTTACAATCTGGGCAGGTTTTCAGGTGCTCTCGAAGCTGCTGTGCTTCTTCCTCTGAAGCATCTCCATCTAGATACAGATGCATAAGCGCGAGGCTTTCTTCGCAATTCATGTGTTACCCCCCTTTATACGTGGCGCAGTTTTTTCCGTAGTAGTTCTCTGCCACGGTGGATACGCGTCTTCACTGTCCCGAGCGGCAGGTCCAGGATTTCGCCGATCTCCGCTAATGATAAATCATCCAGGAATCGCAGTACGATAACGCCGCGATACTTTGGCGGAAGGGACAATATTTCCTTATGGATATAACTCTGCAGCTCCATGCTTTCGACTTCTTCCTCAGGCAGTGCCTGGTCAGCCGCCAGCTGAGAATACATATCCAATCCTTCTGTTCCCTTCACCTCGGCATCCAGATGAAAATCAGGCTTTTTCTTCCGCAGACGGTCGATGCTTAAGTTCGTTGCGATCCGGTAAAGCCATGTGGAGAATTTCCGGTTTTCGTCAAAAGAATGGATGTTGGTGTAAGCACGGATAAATGCCTCTTGGGCGATATCCTGCGCTTCGTGGCTGTCTCCGACCATTCGGTATACGATATGGTACACCTTGTTCTGATAAAAGGAAACGATTTCCTCGAAGGCCGCGTGATCACCCTTCTTGACGTTTTTTATATGATATTTTATGATGTTCTCCATGAAAATCCTCCCGCCTAACTGCGGCTTCTTGATAACGAATGACGTTCCGAAAAGGTTTCACTTTCACAAAAAAATATCTTTTTCTCAAACCTTATAGTGTGCCAGCAACAGTTTTTTTTCTTATTTTTTATATTTTTTTAAAAAATGATGTTTTAAATAAAAAAAGAAAGGGTACTCTTAACGACAAATAGTATATCAGATTCTGGAGGTTAAAATGGTTACTTTAGACAATCTTTTGGAAAAAATTGAACAGACGCGCAACCACATGCTAAACCTGTCCCGTCGCATGCCGCTTACATCCGAACCAGTTGTCACTGCAAGCGTACAGCTTGATGACTTATTAAACGAATACGAAAAACAAAGAAAGAATGTATAGAGCAATTAACAGCCCGTAAGGAAAGCTGTTAATTTTTTTTTGCATAAAAAAAGCACGTACACGAAGTACGTACTTTCAATTAATGGCGATCTTCCGCCCAAGCACCTTGTTTAAGGAAATAAGCTTTCATGTCGTTATGAAAACCGACACTCGCCTCCAGCGGGAAAGCATCTCCGCCAGCTCGCTTGTAGCAGTCAGCAAACCAGGCAATCATCACCTGTTCATCCGCTTTTTCTACAGCATCCTCTTGCAGTTCACGGAAAGCTTCGAATGCATCGGTAGCCGTATCAGGCAGCTGGAAATATGGGATTTCCTCTGCCACTTCTTCACTTCCACCAGCATATTTATCGCCCATTTCATCATAATAACGTTCATTGCCGTCTGCATCGAGCGCATAATACATGATTGTCAGTTCAAAAGCCATTGGCTCCTTGAACAAACGAAAAGCAATTTTCTCCACTTCCGGAAGGAACGGCAGCTGGAAAATCTGCTTCAATTCACTTATTACATCCTCCGAATGCTTTTGTAACGAGACACTAACTGCCTCAGTATAATCTTGTATGGAAAACAAAGCGCTAACCTCCTTCTTACTCTCGCTCTACTTTACTACACAGGACCAAAATAACGCATCAAGCAAGCGTTTTACCTTTCGTTTCTTCTCCAAGAAGCCACACCGCCACTGCAGCAATTAGAACTGTCACACAAAATAAAAGGAACACAGTACTGACTGATATCCCTAATGAACCGCGATAACCGATCAGTAATGGTCCAAGGATACCTCCGATCCTTCCTGCGGTTGCTGCAATTCCAGAACCGGTAGCACGTATAGCAGTAGGATATTGTTCCGGAGTATAAGCATACAAAATACCATAAGCACCCAAATTGAAAAATGATAGCAACATTCCGGCCATAAGCAGCATACCCGCTGACTCTGCATTACCGAAAAGAACAGCACTAATGGCTGTACCGATAAGATAAATGATGAGAATCGGCTTTCTGCCCACCTTTTCGATCAGCCAAGCAGCAGAGAAATAACCTGGCAGCTGCGCGAGTGTCATGATCAATACATACTCGAAACTTCGGACCATATCGAATCCTTTCTCAACCATTACACTTGGAAGCCATAAAAACATGCCATAATAGCTGAGCATAATACAAAACCATACAATCCAAAGCATCATGCTGCGCTTAGCAAATCCTTTAGCCAGCAACTGACGAATACCAGCCATGACAGAAGTTTTTTGCTTCAGCTTTGTATAAGACGGCGAGTCCGGCAGATTTTTACGAAGAAAGACTGCGAACAATGCAGGTATCGCTGTCAGTAAGAGAGCTACCCGCCAGCCGTAATCCGGAATGACAAAATAAGAAATAATCGCTGCTAGCAGCCAGCCTACTGCCCAGAAACTTTCCAGCAGTACGACCATGCGCCCCCGTCTTTCTGGCGCGACAGACTCCGATACTAATGTTGACGCAACTGGCAGCTCACCGCCGAGCCCTGCACCAATAAAGAAGCGCAGCACAACGAAAATTAAGTAAGATGCTGCTAAAGCCGACAATCCGCTTGCAATAGAGAAAATCAAAATCGTGATCATAAAAACTGTTCGACGGCCTACTCGATCCGCCATAATTCCGAACACAAATGCCCCCACAGCCATCCCAATGCTATTGACACTGCCTATCCAGCCTGCCTGCTGTGATGATAACCCCCAGTCCAATGTCAAAGCGGTAATAATAAAAGATAAAATACCAACATCCATGGCATCAAACAACCAGCCTGTTCCGACAATACCGAGCAGTTTCCGCTCAGAAATCGGTTTGCCTGTTTTTTGATTTGCTACTGCTCTCTCCATTCCAGCACCTCTGCGAAAATGTATTATTTGACACGTTAAGTTTACAGGTGTCTTGACACTTTGTAAATCTGTTATAGCGTTATTTTTACCAAAATATCAGCAACCATGAAAAAAGCTGCCTTATTCGGCAGCTTTTGCAGCAGATAATGAAGTTTTAGGAGCAGCAGCTTGGTACCATTGCCAGCACAATATAGCGATTATAGTAAGATCAATTAGATCCCCGCCGTAGTACATTAACATTGCCCCCTGCTGTGCATCTGCAGCAGCTATGCCCATAGGCGGGTTTGCGTATAAATACTTCGACAGTATGCCGTGTCCTGCAAGCGCAAATACAAAAACAATTACCCGGTAAAGATAACTTTTCCGGTACGAAACCGGATCTGTATATAGCATAGCCAGCGTGAACAAATAACCTGCTGCAAATATATGCAAATGAACGAGCATCGAAACCAAGGATGATTGATGCATGTAATGAAATAGATGCGTTGTATAAAGAAGCCATAACCCTCCGATATTTAATACAGCTGCAGTGATCGGATGAATTAGGAAACGCGCATATCTGCTTCGAAAAATACGAGAGACAGCTCTCCCTCCTGATTGCGGAAGCGCACGCAAAAGCAAGGTGACAGGCTGTGATAAAACGAGCAACAACGGAGCGAGCATCCCGAGCAGCAGATGCCCGATCATATGATATACAAAGCTATGATGCGCATGCATAGCAATCGGCCCCGCCACAGCTTGAAGACCAATGACAATTCCACTTACAAATAACAGCAGCTTACGCAGCGGCCAGGCTTTGAAACTCTTGGCAGAATACTTCATTGCCAGCAGATAAGATAGTATACAGAAGAAGGCGATACATAGAGCAAATTTATCAACGTACATGCTCTTTCCTCCTTGAAAGATGGATACACCAGATGCCTGCTGCAATTAACAGGACAGCGATACCATTCCATATCAGGTCATAATAGAAGATATCCACTCCATATCGAATCTGGTGAATGCGGAATAATTTATGCTGTATTAGGCCATCGTACAGCTGGAAAACACCGCTTCCGAGCATAACAGCACCGACCCATCTAAGCGGAATCAAACTTCTGCGTCTGCGAAGATCCGCAAAAAGGAACAAACCTCCAACTGTTGCAAACCAGCTCAGCGCGTGGAAGAAGCCATCCGATACAAGCCCCCATGTCGTAGAAGATAAATCGTAGAAATGATGCCAATGCAAAAGCTGATGAAAAACTGCTTCATCAATAAAAGCAACCAAACCAACACCGAACAAAAATCCAGACAGCACATTCCTGCGCCTATATGTATGACTATCCTCCATTCGTATCCTCCTATCAAAAGACTTTTATCTAAACTGTTTCCCGATAGGCTTAAGAATAAACAAAAAAGACATAGAAGATTTTCTCCCTATGCCTAAGAAATTAAAAAAAGTCGCCCAGATGGACGACTTTCATATGAGTGGAGCCTAGCGGGATCGAACCGCTGACCTCCTGCGTGCAAGGCAGGCGCTCTCCCAGCTGAGCTAAGGCCCCATATGGAGCGGAAGACGAGATTTGAACTCGCGACCCCCACCTTGGCAAGGTGGTGTTCTACCACTGAACTACTTCCGCTCAGCAGTAAAGTAATGATGATGCGGGTGGAGGGACTTGAACCCCCACGCCGAAGCACTAGATCCTAAGTCTAGCGTGTCTGCCAATTCCACCACACCCGCGTAATAGAAACAGTTACTGGAACTGATCTATAAAGTGAGCCATGAAGGACTCGAACCTTCGACCCTCTGATTAAAAGTCAGATGCTCTACCAACTGAGCTAATGGCTCAAAAACATTCTATTGAAAAGAAGTAAATGGCTGGGCTAGCTGGATTCGAACCAACGATCACGGGACCAAAACCCGTTGCCTTACCGCTTGGCTATAGCCCAATAAATGGTGGAGGGAGTAGGACTCGAACCTACGAACCCGATGGGAGCGGATTTACAGTCCGCCGCGTTTGGCCAACTTCGCTATCCCTCCAACATAAGTGGTGCCGGCCAGAGGACTTGAACCCCCAACCTACTGATTACAAGTCAGTTGCTCTACCAATTGAGCTAGACCGGCAAACTATTTAATTGATTGACTCGAACGTCACGAATGATATCATATCATCATTCAAATAACTTGTCAACACTTTTTATTAACTTCTTTTAAAAACAAGTGGTGGAGGATGACGGGCTCGAACCGCCGACCCTCTGCTTGTAAGGCAGATGCTCTCCCAGCTGAGCTAATCCTCCAGCTTGATGACCCGTACGGGATTCGAACCCGTGATACCGCCGTGAAAGGGCGGTGTCTTAACCGCTTGACCAACGGGCCAGGATGTCTGTTTTTCATCGTTGCGTTTTTCGTAACTCGAAACTGACAAGAGTTATTATATACAGGAATGCAAGGGTTTGTAAACCCACTTTCATAATTTCTTTTAATTCAGATAATTAATCTGCAGACAACCCCCTCTTCTACTTGGTGAAACCCCTGTTATATCAACGTTTTCAGCTATTTTAATAACATCTATTCTTCTTGCATACTTTCCTCTCAAAACAGGAATATAAACATGAACGTAAGAAAACGTGAGCAATTTTTTTGTCTGATAGAAAAATTCCTTGTTATGCTTTTCCTATGAAATAAATTAGAAAAGGGGCATTCGACATGACAGAGACATTTGATGTAACGAATCCAGCCACCGGCGAATTGATCGAAAAAGTAGCAATTGATTCAGAAGAAGCAATCAACAAGAAGATAGAAAAAATTCATCAGGCCTTCCATTCTTGGTCCAGAACTTCTGCAACTGAACGCAGTAAGCTTCTCCGCGCTTGGCATGATAAGATGGTGGAAAACAAAGCAGAACTTGCTGCCTTGATGACAGCGGAAAACGGTAAGCCGCTCAAAGAATCTGAAGGCGAAGTATTATATGCAGCTGGCTATATTGAATGGTTTGCAGAAGAAGCAAAACGTGTATACGGCCGCACTATCCCTGCTTCCACCACCGATAAGCGTATGCTCGTAACTCGTGAAGCTGTCGGTCCAGTTGCAGCGATCACACCTTGGAACTTCCCGGCAGCTATGATTACAAGAAAGGCAGCTCCCGCACTAGCTGCAGGCTGTACATTCATAATCAAACCTGCACCTGATACACCACTGACAGCCATTCGCTTGGTTGAACTGGCGCATGAAGTCGGCATTCCAGAGGACGTCATTCAATATGTAAATGCTGATGGAGAAACAGTCGGAAAGATTTTCACCGAGCACCCTCATATCCGTAAGATTTCCTTTACCGGCTCTACCCCTGTCGGCAAGCTGCTTATGAAACAGAGCGCTGATAGTGTGAAGCATGTATCCATGGAGCTTGGCGGACATGCCCCGCTTATTGTCGATGAGTTCGCAGATATTGACCGCGCTGTGAAGCATGCTCTGGCATCAAAATTCCGGAACGCGGGACAAACATGTGTCTGTGCCAACAGACTGCTCGTCCATGAATCCATCAAAGATGAATTTACAACAGCATTCACTAAAGCAGTATCAGAAATGAAGGTAGGTCAAGGTACTGAAGAGGGTGTTGAAATCGGTCCTGTCATCAATAAGAAAGGCTTTGATAAAATCGTAGCTCAAATTGATGATGCAAAATCCAAAGGCGCTAAAGTCCTTGCTGGCGGCACATATAATGCTGATGCCGATAAAGGCTACTTCTTCGTCAACCCGACTGTTCTTGATCAAGTAACGGATGACATGGACATCATGCACGAAGAAACATTTGGTCCAGTCGCTCCGATTACAACTTATACCGAAATTGATGAGGCAATCAGTTTGGCCAACGATACTCCATTTGGTCTGGCAGCTTACTTCTTCACAGAAAACTATCGCCGTGGTCTGTACATTGCCGAAAACCTGAAATATGGTATTGTTGGCTGGAACGACGGCGGCCCATCTGCCGTACAAGCTCCATTTGGCGGTATGAAGGAAAGCGGCGTCGGCCGTGAAGGCGGAATTGAAGGAATTGAGCCTTACTTGGAAACAAAATATATCTCTATTGGCATATAAGAAAAGGACCCGTCACTGACGGGTCCTTTCTTCTTTACTTTACAAATCAGTTGCTGCACAATAGCATGCACCAAAAACATCTTTCCATTTGCTTATCATCCATACTCCGAATAAATCCTATGATACTATGAAACTAGACGACGTTACTTTTAAAGAAAACTATATTAATAGGAGTTGAACAGATGGAAAATATCGATTTTCTAAACGTAATACTACGTAATGGCGCATCACAATCAGTGGCCTTTGCTTTTTATGACCAGCTAGATATTGTTGAACCCGAAGAAATGATAGGGATGTGGCAAGGGGAAGAAATCGTAACTGGGCATCCATTGGAAGGACTTCTAACAGCGTCCGGTTGGTATGGTAAAGAATTTATCGATGAAGAACACGTTCACCCTTTAGTTTTCAAAAAAAGTAATGAAGTTCTCTATACTATTAGTCCTAATTGGATTCCTTTTAATTTTCTTTTGCAAAGTGTGCAAAACATACCTAATAAAATTCTCTCATCATCTATGACAATATTGCGACCTATTCTAAAAACGAATAAGAGTGCAGCAAGGTTACGAAAAGTGAATCATAGAGGGAAAGTTACTTCAGCAATGATCTACGATAATAAAGGTATAATAGATGTATTTAGAAAAATTGATGAAAACACTCTTTTAGGTATTATGGATATTAAAGAACAATTACCAGATAAAGCTTTCTTCTTTATATTAAGAAAAGTATAAGCAGAGTAATTTTCGTGCTGAGAGGTATTTACTGTCTTCACCAGCTGCGCATCGGTGATCAATGTGTCATATCCTTCGCGCCAGTCCATCATCCATACACTTTCTTGAAGTTATTCCTCAGTAATTAACCCTAAAAAGAAAAAGATGGGGCTTCTCCAATTATTCGGAGAAGCCCCATCTTTCATTTTTAAATTTAAGTTTTGTCCCAGCCTGTTCTTCGTTATTCTATAAATACCTTTCCAGCCGCAGTTGCTTCAGATGTATTCCCAAATGCATCTGTAGCTTTCACAACAACATCTGCTCCATCAAGCTTTGCAGATGATGTTGCTGTCCAGTAACCTACATACAGACCATCTTCTGTTTCCCGCATCGGCAGTTCTGTTGCTTGTGATGTTGTACGGAAATTCGTCAGCGGTGCTTTCAAGTAGAAGGTTGCATCTTCCAAACCAGGTTCTGATTCAAAGGAGATGACAACTGTTTCTCCAGGCTGCACTTGGGCATCCTGGTCCGGTTTTACATTCTCCAGCTCAGGAGCTGTGTAGTCGGCTTCCAGCTCAATAACCTGCTTCGTTTTATTTCCTGCTTGGTCTGTTGCGACTACTTTAATCTCATTTACACCTTCATCCAATAGAATACGCTTGGAGAATGTTCCATCTTCTTTCACATCTGTTTTTGCCCCGTTGATTGTCAGTTTGTTTAAATAATCATCAGATACAGTCCCTGTAACAGTTACCGTCTCCTTATTTGTCTTGCTGCCATCTTCTGGAGCTGTGATTGTTAACTCCGGCGCCGTTTGGTCCCGGATGATTGTCACAGCTTCAGATGGTGCTGTGCTGCCATTTTCAAGCTTTGTGACAGCTGTCAGACTGTTTTCACCTTCTGTCAGCTCTACATCCGCTGCAAAGGCTCCTTCATCTGTTGCTTCAACTGACGCAGCAACCTCACCGTTATTGCTGATTTCTACTGTTCCTCCAGCTGCAGCTGTCCCTTCCACCGTCACACTGTCTTCTTTCGTGACTGTGTCTGGAGCAGGCGAGGTAATGACTGGTGCCTGTGCCTCATAGTCAACAAGCGCACGGATCATATAGTTCCCGTCTTCTTCTGGAACAGGGCTCCATTCTCCCCCTACATTCTGCCAGCTGCGTCCGGAGAATTCTCCGTCTTCATCTGTTGCCAATGCAGGCGTGTTAGGATTCGGATCTGTTTGGACATAAAGAATATAGAAATCAGAATCTACTACAACACCTTCTCCAGCCAAGTCGACCTGAGTCCACTCTCCATTTCGTAGTGCTTCCCCGGCAATCGGGCCGGCAAGTTTCTTACCTGGTGCACTGTCTTCTCCGGAAGCATCATAGATTTCTACTGCAAAGTTCGTTCCTCCTGGTGTAGGGAAGCTTTCATCCCAGAAACGGAACAAGCCGCCTGTCACCTGTGCAGAAGATTGTCCTTCCGCCAGCGTGAATTTCACTGCCCAGCCATTTCCGGCATCGTAAAAGGCATGTGCATTCTCGCCTGTTCCATCGTCATAGCCAATTTCTCCGGCAAATCCGATGAATGGCTCCAGCTCAACATTTTGTTCTGTCGCTTCATCCGCATTCACTGTTACTTCGAATTCTGTTCCTTTGAAGGATGGGGCTGTGATTTTAAGTGTGTACGTTCCTTCATAAGCAGTCAGCGTATAAGCGCCGCTATCATCGGTTTTTACTGGCTGTACCGCTGCATCCTCGACCACATATACGTTTGCTCCAGCTATTGGTTCACCTGTTTGCGCATTCGTCACAGTACCCGAAACCGTTCCTTCCGCAATAGGATCAAGCGTGAAGTTCTGTGTAACAGCAGATCCCTCTGTTACGGTAACTGGCGCCGTGCTGGAGTGGAATCCATATGCAGCAGCCTCAAGCGTTATATCACCTGCAGCCTGCAACAAGCGGTAACTGCCGTCTGCTGGGTCGGTCTGTACACTTCTACCTGTTTCCTGTACTGTCACTGTCGCATCAACCGGCAAAGCAGTTGGGCTGATGTCTGCTGGATCTGCTTGTCCATCCGGCAATGTTGGACCTTGTACATTTTGAATTGGTGTTGGAGCAAGCTTCTTCGCATCTACCTTTTTCTTGCTCTTTGCACTATCTTTCGTCTGCTTCGCGTCCTCTTTTACTTTCTTTGTGATTTTCATAATAGAAGCAGAGGTGCTGGAAGAATCCGAAATGGCTACGTCATCGATATACCAGCCTTGTTTACTGATGCTGCCGTCTGTCTCCAAATGGAATCCGACATAAACTGTTTGACCGGCGAAGTCACCCAAATCAATTTGTTCAGCGCTCCAAGCGCCATTCGCGCCGTTGTACGAGCCTACCTGCTCCCAGTTTTCTTTGTCCGTCGATACGACCACATGGCCATAATCATAACGGCTTTCCAAGTCAAACCATGTCTGGAACTGCAAGTACGCTTCTCCATCCTCTGGTACTGCTACCGGCGGTGCTAGCAAAGTTGCATCGGCATTGTTAGGATAAGCACCTGTTCCGTATACATTCTCACCAGAAGCTGCTGCTTCAGGACCTGCAGCTGGAGCACCCCACTCCCAGGAGTTCTGATCGCCAAATGACGTCCAGCCTGCTGGTTCCTCTTCGAAGTCCTGGCTATATCCAACTGAAAGCGGCGCAATGAGCTCCACTTCGAACGCATCCGTCTCTGTTGTATTACCGCCAAAGTCTGTCACGACGAATTTATATACGAGTGTTTCACCTGTTGTCGCTTCAGCTGGCAGCACTGCTTGATACGTACCGCTTGCTGCGTTTCCTTCTACAAGCGCAGCATCAACTGATTGCCATTCTCCTTCATCTTTTTTGTATTGAAGCGTTACTGTATCTGCGCTGATGTTATCCGTCACTTCTGCTGTGAGCGGAGTGGCAACACCTTGATACAATTCTGACACTGCTTCATGTGTAATTACAGCAGGTTCTTCGTCATCGCCATCCTGATAGACGTTACCATTGATTTCGCCAACACCAGTTGCGATCGTGGATACTGCCAAATAAGCATTCACAATACCATGACCGAACCCTTCATTGATTTCATCCGGATAATCGCTGCTCGTTTGACGATCAGCTGTATCGTACAATATCGTCTCGATCTCATCGACTGTTAACGAACTATCCGCCTGCAGAAGTAAGGCAATAACACCGCTTATATGCGGAGCTGCCATCGATGTGCCGCTGAATGCTGCACTATAATCACTGCCGCTTACCGCAGAATAGACATTCACTCCCGGAGCCGCAATATCCGGCTTGATTTCTCCATCATATGGAGAAGGACCGCGAGATGAGAAGCTTGCCAATCCATCTTGACTATCCGTTGCTGCTACAGAGATTGATTCTGGGTAGTTGGAAGGTGCTGATACTGTCGCATCTCCATCTCCATCATTACCAGCAGAGAACACTGGCACGATACCGGCATTTCGCCAAGTTTGGACAACTTCCCGATACCATTCATCCAGACCTGGACCGCCGCCCCAAGAGTTATTGACGATATCTGGCGCTTGCTCTGGATGAGGGTTGCCTTCTTCATCCTTTGGTGCAAGCATCCATTCAGCAGCATCAAGCAAGATGGCATCCGTTGTCTGCCCAAGTCCAGTATCAGGATGGAAAGCTTTTACCGCAATCCATTTCGCACCTGGCGCAACCCCAATATCCTGAGAGCCATCGGGTTCTGCACCGACAGCTGTACCGATTGTATGTGTACCATGATCCAAGTCATCATACGGTACTGCTTCCCCGTCGACTGCATCATACCAGTTGAATTCATGGGAAACATTATCCGGATCAGCTGGATTATAGCCGCGGTATTTTTCAAGTAACGCAGGATGGTCATACTGTACACCAGTATCCAGCCCACCGATGACGACACCAGTACCATCCAAGCCGGTTTCCTGCCATACCGCAGGTGCCCCGACTCTTTCTACGCCCCATGCTTCGACTTCCTCAGCCAAAGCGGCAACCTGCTTTTCTTCTGCCTTTGCAGGCTCGAGAATTTTACGCTCTCTGTTTGGTAAGATTTTCTCTACTTCCTCAGAAGCAGCTATCTCATCCATCACTTTTTTGGAGCTGGTTACCTTCAATGCATTGACGATATAGTAAGAGTCATAATCCTTAACAACCCCTTTGTCCTTTGCCTGCTGCAAGTAATCAAGCAAATTCGCTTGAGAAGCATCTGCCGTTACCCGCAAATCGCTGACAACAGCTGAATTTTGGATGCGCTTCTCTTCCTTAGCTGACAAACTGGCTGACTGCTTCTTCGCCTTCTCGACTGCAGTCTCTGCAGCCTTCTTCGTATCCGCTTGTTCCTTCAGCTTAACCAGATACGTCACCTGCTCATCCGCTTTGAACTGTGACGTAACATCCTTGTCCACCTTCGCTGCTACACTCTCACTCGCTTTTACAGAAGTTCGCTCAGAAGACTGTGCTCGTGAAGCTGTAGGAGAAAGCAATGACAAGAGAAATACACCGACCGCCAGAATACTGAGCCATTTTGCCATACGTTTCTGCATCTTCTCATTCTCCTTTTTCATGATATGGTCTTGCCCGGTAACCTCCTCCACCTCCGCCTTCTAAAATGACAGATTATGTAATATCGCTCAGATGTTATAGATAGATTACGAGATTATGTCGGTTACGGGAAGAGCGTCGGGAGAAATGAGGAGCATATGCATAGATACGGGAATCTCCTGCATGATTATAGTAATAATTTTCTGTTAATTTAGTGTAATGATTGTTTAAAAGCTGCGAAAAATTACTTTTGTCTTCCAGCAAAAGTCCTTAGTCATAGGAAAATGACATTGCTTATTTGTATAATTAATTCCCTGAATCTGTGCATCTGCTGTCAGTTTGCTCAACTAGACTTTACCTCCCTTGCCTTAAAGATTAAATTTATGGGAATGTTGGCATGTAGAAAACCTCTGTATTCATGGCTAGATGGTTTTTATTCAAACACAGCATTTTCTCACCCTATATACCTGTAAAATATATCCATAAGTGAACAAAACAGGCTAAAGGTCCTGACGATTAATAACTCAACTGAACAAAAAAATGCTTAGAGTCTTTAGTGACTCTAAGCATCCCTTTACTGTCATTAACCTAAATCGACATTATGATAAACCTGCTGCACATCTTCCAGATCTTCAAGAGCATCGATAAGTTTCTCGAATTGCTCCTGTGCCTCTGCATCAAGGGTGATGTCATTCTGTGCCAGCATAGAAAGCTCAGCTACAGTGAACTCTTCGATTCCAGCTTGCTTAAGAGCTTCCTGTACAACGTGGAACTGATCAGGCTCTGCATAAACGATGACCGCATCGTCTTCTTCGATGATGTCACGTGCATCGACATCAGCCTCCATCAGAATCTCCAATACGTCATCTGAGGACTTGCCTTCGATACCGACGACTGCTGTCGCATCAAACATATACGCAACAGATCCGCTGACACCCATGTTTCCGCCATTTTTACTAAATGCAGCACGAACCTCAGGAGCTGTACGGTTCACATTGTTTGTCAATGCATCAACAATAATCATAGAGCCGCTCGGCCCGAAACCTTCGTAGCGCATTTCGTCGTAGTTCTCTTCGCCGCCGCCTTTAGCTTTCTCGATTGCACGATCGATGATTGCTTTCGGTACGTTATACGTCTTCGCACGCTCCAAGACAAACTTCAATGCCTGATTGGCTTCCGGATCCGGCTCGCCTTGTTTGGCAACTACATAGATCTCCCGGCCGAACTTAGCGTAAATCCGGCTAGTATTGGCATCCTTTGAAGCTTTCTTCTCTTTGATATTGTTCCATTTACGTCCCATTAGTGAACACTCTCTTTCAATCTATTTTAAAACTGTGTGTGAAATAATGATTGCTACTATCATTATAACGCATAAAGCTGCTTTCTTAAACTGGGGTACTTGAGGTGGTGATTGGTATTAGAGTCCTCTATAAAGTAAATGCATGAACCCTTATAAGGATTCATGCTCTTTACTGAACTGCTCATATGCTGTTTCGAATGCTTGAAAGCTAGCTGGACCAAGTTTTGCTTTATCCCGGTCAAATAGCCTCTCAAAGACAATGTCATAAACTTCTGCTGCACTGCATTTCCTGAAGCTTGCAACAAGCTCTAGATAAGATAGAAAATATGCAGTGCTTAACTTACCGCCTTTATTCAGAATCATAGATTAGTCTCCTCCTCAATTGCATGACGTCACGCCTCTTCTTTGTCTATTATAAGTATATAACAATTGCCTTATATAATAAAATGCTTATATACTAGTTTCAGAAGGAGGAATTTTGATGACGGTAACAGCTGCTTTATCAACTGAAAAGCTTACAGAGACTTTAAAGATCCTTTATGATCCAACACGTCTTTTGCTAATGAAATTACTGACGGAAAAAGAGTACTGTGTCTGTGAACTGGTAGACATGTTTGAAGTCAGCCAGCCGGCAATCAGCCAGCACTTGCGTAAATATAAAAAAGCAAGTCTTGTTTACGAAGAAAGGCGCGGACAATGGCGCTACTATCGTTTTAACAAGACTTGTGAACAGCGCGCTTTGGTAGAGCAAATACTCAGCCAGCTGGACGAAAATGACGAACAGCTTGTAAAACTGCGATCCAAAGCAGAAGCAATCACTTGTTAAGTAGGGAGTTTTTATACACATGTTAACAACTGTTCTAGCCTGCACTATCTTTCTTATCACACTTATTTTTATCATCTGGCAGCCTAAAAATCTCAATATCGGCTGGACAGCCTGTGGCGGAGCTATACTAGCTTTATTGGTAGGTGTAGTTGATTTTACGGATGTATGGGAAGTGACAGCAATTGTCTGGAATGCCACCTTGGCGTTTGTGGCAATCATATTAATATCACTCATTCTGGACAGGATTGGATTTTTTGAATGGGCTGCTTTACATATGGCCGCTGCTGCCAAAGGTAACGGTGTAAAGATGTTCATTTACGTCTGTCTGCTTGGCGCGGTCGTTTCTGCCTTTTTCGCAAACGATGGAGCGGCTCTGATTCTGACACCCATTGTTCTGGCAATGGTTCGGGCACTGCGTCTTGACGAAGCACTCGTCTTTCCATTTATTATCGCGAGCGGGTTCATTGCCGATACGACATCCTTGCCGCTTGTTGTAAGTAATCTTGTGAATATCGTTTCTGCCGATTTCTTTGATATAACGTTTCTAGAATATGCATCTCGAATGATCGTACCTAACTTTATTTCGCTTGCAGCAAGTATATTGGTGTTATATTTATTTTTCCGTAAGCGAATACCTGCAACCTATGATACTGCAGCTGTGAAAGTACCAATGACTGCAATTAAAGATAAGAAATTGTTTAAACTATCTTGGTATGTGTTAGCGTTGTTGGTAGCCGGTTACTTGGTTTGCGAGTTCTTACATATCCCTGTCTCTTTTGTAGCCATCAGTATTGCTTTTATTTTCTTGGCTTTTGCTCGGCGCAGTCCAGCAGTCGAAACTAAAGCTGTTGTGAAAGATGCACCGTGGAATATCGTTTTCTTCTCTATCGGTATGTATGTGGTTGTCTACGGATTGCGTAATGTAGGTTTGACTGACATACTTGCTGATAGCATTCAGTATGTTGCCGATCAAGGCATGTTCATTGGAACCTTGGGCATGGGCTTTATCGCAGCCATCCTGTCATCAGTTATGAATAATTTGCCGACAGTCTTGATTGACGCGATTGCCATTTCCCAGACATCCACTTCCGGCGCGATACGGGAAGCCCTTATATATGCAAATGTGATTGGATCCGATCTTGGTCCGAAAATCACACCGATTGGATCATTAGCGACTCTTTTATGGCTTCATGTACTGTCACAAAAGGGCATGCGTATCACGTGGGGTACTTATTTCAAGTCAGGAATCATCCTGACTATACCAACGCTGTTACTGACACTTACAGGATTATATGTTTGGCTCATTATCATCCATTAAAGGAGAGATACTATGAAAATTCGTATAATAGGATCCGTCGCAGCCGGAACGTCTGTTGCTGCCAAAGCACGCCGAAACAACGAAGAAGCTGATATTCGCATTTATGACAGAGATTATGATATATCCTACAGCGTCTGCGGCATCCCTTACTTTGTCGGTGATGAAGTCGAGGATCTGGAGACACTAAATCCGCGCAATCCAGCATGGTTCAAGAAACGCTATAATGTCTCGATTCAGACCAGACACGAAGTAATTGATATAGATCATGCTGCTAAAACCTTAACTATAAAAAATTTGGATACAGAAGAAACAATGACGGACACGTATGATGTTCTTGTCTTCGCTACTGGCGCTAGTCCAATAACACCTGATATAGAAGGCACAAAGCTGGAGCATGTCTTTCACGTTCGTACGATTCAGCATGCAGGTGCAATCGACCAGTTCATCGAATCTAGCGTGCCAAAGAAAGCTACCATCATTGGTGCCGGTTATATTGGATTGGAAATGGCTGAACAACTGACTCATCTAGGAATTGAAGTAACAATTATTCAGCGCAGCAACCAGGTGATGAAACATCTGGATAAAGATATAGCTGATCATGTGGCCGATACTTTGGAAGCGTATGGTGTAAAATTGCTGCTCGGACAAGAAGCTATCCGTATTACCAATACAGAGGTTATTACTTCCAGCGGAGATACCATTGCATCTGATATAGTTTTCCTGGCTGTTGGTGTTCAGCCGAATACAGCTTTAGCTGAAAAGATTGGCGTCAAAATTGGAGAAACCGGAGCAATTGCAGTAAACGAAAAAATGCAAACCAATTTGCCGGATGTATATGCAGTCGGTGATGTGGCAGAGAGCTTCTCAGTTATTACAGGTAAACCGCTCTATCGACCGCTCGGTTCCACTGCTAACAAGATGGGGCGCATAGCAGGTGATGTCATTACCGGTGGCACTTCTGCTCACCGAGGTATTCTTGGCACCGGTATTGTCCGTATATTCGAATTAGCTGTTGGGCAGACCGGTATGAATGAACAAGAGGCTCTTGCGCATGGATATGATATCGAGACGCTGCATAATATCAAACCTGCTCGCGCTGCTTATCTTGGTGGCAAGGAGATTACCATAAAAGCAACTGCTGACCGAGCAACCGGTCTTCTTCTTGGTGTTCAAGCAGTCGGTGAAGAAGGCGTGGACAAGCGCATCGACGTATTTGTAACAGCTATGACCTTTGGAGCCAAGGCAGAGGACCTGTTCCATCTCGATTTAGCATATGCTCCCCCATTCAGCACAACAAAGGATCCAGTCATGTATACAGGTATGGCACTGGATAATGCAATCAAGAAGCATAATAAGCTGCTTACGCCAAAAGAACTGCAGCATCGGCTAAGCCAAGGTGAATCTTTTCAGATCATTGATACACGCGCGCGGTCCCAATATGAAACATCCCACGTGCCAGAAGCTCATAGCATTCCTTTAGCAGAGCTCAGGGAGAAAGCAAAAGAACTTGATCCGAAAAAGCCGACCCTTTGCTACTGCAACAGTGGTTTCACAGGTAATGCTGCACAAAATATTTTGCGTAACATGGGATTTGAAGAAGTATACAATCTATCTGGCGGGAATAAGAATTATCAGAAGTACAGGTCATGAGAAAAGCCGCATACGTTTGTATGCGGCTTTTTGTTACAATGATTCTGTGATTGAACTTTTGTGTATCAGGTACACTAAATTATGTTCACATCAGTTATTCGTTAGTACTAATGTTCCAAATGACTATTTCTTTGTTTAATATCGTAAAAATAATATGAAACAAGCTGGAAACGGCGAAAGGATTAATTCAAATGGAAGATTTAATACAGCAAATAAAAAAGAGATTTAAACAACATGACCAGAATAAACCATTTCTCATCGCCTTAGATGGTTTAAGCGGCTCAGGGAAAACGACATTGGTGCATCAGCTTAAAAGCAATTTTGATGACACTGTCGTCATACATATTGACGACCACGTGGTGGAAAATGCCAAGCGATATAATACAGGTCATGAGGAATGGTTTGAGTATTACCATTTGCAGTGGGATACGATTTACTTGAGAGATAACTTATTTAAAAAGCTAAATAACAATCACTCTGATATTCAATTGATGTTTTATGAAAGAGAAAAAGATACATTTAAAAATAAGTCCATAGAGTTTACTAGTAAGAGTATAGTAATTGTTGAAGGCATCTTCCTACTAAGAAAAGAATGGAAGGATTTCTATGATTATATCATTTTCCTGGATTGTCCTCAGGAAATAAGGCACGAGCGCGCACTTGATCGCGATGCTTACATAGGAAGTTTTGAAGAGAGATTAAGAAAGTATAAAGAAAGATATTGGATTGCAGAGGATTATTACATGGATACTGAAAATCCTATGAAAAAAGCACACTATATTCTGCGATATAAAGATATAAAGATATAAAGATATAAAGATATAAAGATATAAAGATATAAAGATATAAAACAGTATAAGCCTAAACACTAAAAAACCGAGTGCTCTTTAAACTATTTAAATTATAATCAATAAAATAATAAATCTGAAGTAATTGAGGGTGAGTATATGGATTTCCCCGATTTAGAAACAGACCGATTATACTTAATTCAACTATCCGAACCACATGTCGAGGATTTTTTCGATATCCTTTCGCGTGATGATGTAACTAAATACTATGGAACGGACCCACTCAATAGTCGTGATGAAGCCCTAGAAATCATCCATATGTTTCAAGAAGCATACGATAAACAGATTGGTATAATGTGGAGCATCATGTTGAAGGAGAGCAATAAATTCATAGGTAGTGGTGGGATCAGCAATATCTTTCTTAAAGGTAAGAGAGCAGATATAGGTTTTGATTTGCACCCTGATTATTGGGGAAGTGGTTATGCAATGGAAGCCTGTAGAGAAATCTTAAATTATTCCTTTGGTAATTTGGAATTGTATAGGATTGGAGCTCAAGTCTATCCTAATAATCATGGATCAAGAAAATTATTAAAACGACTCGGTTTCTCTGAAGAAGGATTATTACGTAGTTACTTTTATCAAAGAAATCAATTTCATGATGCACTTACTTTGTCTTTGTTAAAAGATGATTGGGCTTGATTAAAAGTTGGGCGGTCAACTGGACGGACGTCTAAATAAATACTCTCCTTCAAAAATTAAAGGAAAGCATAAAAAAGCTCTAGAAACATCACATTTCTAGGGCTTTCTCTATAAGCTTGGGTAGTGGACTTGAACGGTTTCCCCCCAACCTTACCATGGTTCATATCCTATGCGGCAGTATAGGGTGGATGGTGTTATATCGGGCTATATATAGCAATAAGTACGCTAGTTTGAAGAAGGTATTGAAATTACTGGTCGGTTTGGTCAGCTGATGGCTAAAGTTGATTGATTAATCTCCCTTTTCAGATCAAGGTTTTTTACTTAATTACCAAGAGGGCTTCTGCAAACACCTAAGTCTTCACCACGACTGTTCAATTCTTTTTTTAAGTTAACTAACAGTGAACCCGCATAAATTGTATCTAGTAAGTTCTTCATTTCCTCTAACTCTTCTCCACGATGATTCTGTCCCTTTAGTAATACTTCAAACCAATTTCTAATTCCTTCAGGATCCAAATTACCCGCTATAGAAGATAAACGATTAAAACCATGATGTGCTATCTTATCTTCTAATCCTTGTTCTCCTCCAGCATAAATGTAATACTGTTTGTCACTTTCTATGTTTATTTTTTCGATTTTACTTTTCTCCCCAGCTTCTTTAATCCCAATAATATTCTTTAAATTTAATAATTTATTTATGGTATCGACTTCTAAATCAAAACCGGTTCTCGCAGGATTGTTATATAAGATTGCCTGTTTTTTTGAAGATGATAATATTTTCTCAGTATATCTAATAGCTTCTTCTTGAGAAGGTTTTATATACGGCGGGTATCCTATCAATATTGCTGCTATATTTGTTTTACTTATATGCTTAGCAAGTTCTTCTGCTTCCTTTTGTCTTATAGAAGCTACTCCAAAAATGATTTCCATATTATTAACTAACTCTTGCTCTTTTCCTATAGCTTCCAACAAAATTAACTTTTCACCTAGACTCAAGCTGTGCTGTTCACCTGTAGATCCACAAACTAATACAGAACGGACACCCTTTTGATATAAATGCTTTATATGATTGATTGTCCCTTCAACATTTAAACTTTCATCACTATAAAAAGCTGTTGGTACAGCTATATGATAATCTTCCTTTAACATACATATCTCTCTCCTTTTTTCATTAAACAAATGAATTTTATATCATATATATTATTGCAATTGACTTTTTGAATCTTACAATAGAAGCTGTTGATAACTTGACGAAGCATTATTTGAAGGGTTAACTGGAAGTTATGAAATTTGTTAAAGATTATCTTATACTCATTTGGTTCAAAAGAATAAGTGAGATCTGTCATGAAGAAAGAGAGTGGACTTAGACTATTGATACAGAAATCATTTTTTACGATTGTACAAATAGCACAAATTTAATTTTTTACTCTTACTAATAATAAATAAGTAATTGCGGTTAGATACAGGTATTATAACACGCATTTTTCGACCTCCACGCACACAAATCTTGAGTTTGATCAATTGCAAGTTCCATAGCTCTACAATAACTATAAAGGAGCATAAGAAAAACCCCAGAAACTCAGTGGGACTGACCCCATAGGCTGAGACAAATAAAAAACACCTTCAAGGTTGAAAACGGATCAATGTTATCCGAAATAATACTTGGAGGTGTTTTTTCTATGGGGACAAGAGTGAGTTATCCGTTGGAGATTAAACAAAAGGCAGTAGAAATGCGACTGGCAGGCGTTTCTATGAAAGAAATAATGCACAAACTAAATATCAAGAATAAAACACAGATTCAAACATGGGTTAGATGGTATAAAGCTGGAGAAACCCATCGGTTTGAACAGCCTGTCGGCAAACAGTACACATTTGGGAAAGGGCCCGTTTATTCTTCAGAAATGGAGAAATTACA
>FOCD01000007.1 GCA_900110015.1 Terribacillus saccharophilus
CCTGAGAACTGCGTGTTACATAGCGATCAAGGGTCTGTGTATACATCTTATGAGTACCAAAAAGCTATAAAAGGAAAAGGCATTACCATGAGCATGTCCCGCAAAGGGACGCCCGCTGATAATGCCTCCATCGAATCGTTTCATTCCACACTAAAGTCTGAAACGTTCTATCTCAACAGCATAGTTCGAACTACGACTGCCATCGTAGAGCGTACTGTCGAAGAATACATTCATTATTATAACAACATTCGTATTCAAACGAAACTAAACAACCAATCACCGATACAATATCGACAATTGGCTGTTTGAAGGTGTTTTGATCCCTGTCTCAAAAACGGGGGTCAGTCCCTAGTAACTAGTTTTTTTATTTACAAAGAATACCCCGTCGACTGGAAGAAGAACTGTGACTGCTCGTAATTATACGATATACGCGAAAAATCAAACGGCACACCATTGTTCAAATAGAAGATTGTTTCCACAAATAGTTTTGGGTCACCTGCAAGAAGTCCGAGATGCTGTGCCTCATTTTCATTTAGCTTCTGGATGTGCACGTATAAATCAGAGAAGCCGATCTTGGCGCCTAGTGCTTTGCTGATGTAGTCAAAGATTGAACCGGTCGCAATTTCGTTATTTAGATAGGTGACGATTGCTTTATTGTAATAGGATTCTTCAAGACAAAGTGTTTGCCCGTTGATATAACGAATTCGTTTGACGTAATAGACGTCGTCTTCCGGGTCGGTTTTCAGGTTGAAGGCGACATCTGCTGACGGTTTACGGACATCAAGCTCTAATACTTTAGCCGTTATGTCAAATCCAGTCAGCTCGTCACTGAAGCCTTGGTTCGAGAAACTGATATAGCCTTTCCGGTTGCGGCGGCGGACGAAGATGCCGCTGCCGCGTACTTGATAGACGAGTCCTTTCCGTTCAAGAAGGCTGAGTGCTTTGATGACAGTGCTTTTGCTTGTTTTATATTGGGACATCAAAGTTTCCAGCACAGGCAGCTTGGTGCCCTGCGGGAGATCATTTTTCTCAATGTCCTGTTGAATTTCATTGGCAATTTGCTGATATTTAAGCATGGCTACATTCCTTATTTGTTTAGATAGAGCGATTTTAGCACACTAAGTCTTCTGCGGAAACCCTACGCTTTTATAGTGCTATATTAATTTTATTAGTTTACACTTGATAAATTATACCGGTATAATTATAATGTAAGCGTATACTAAAAGAAAAAGAGGTGTTCCAAGTGGCTGAAAAAGTAAGGGATTATCCAAAACTTGCTGGAGATATATTGGAGGCTGTCGGTGGGGAAGAGAATATTGTAAACGCTACCCGCTGTGCAACACGATTGCGTTTAGTGCTGAAACGATCTAAGCCTTCTGCTAAACAAGAGGTTAATAGTCTTCCAGGCGTCATTACTGTAGTAGAAAATAACGGGCAGTTCCAGGTAGTTATCGGTCAGCATGTTGGTGAGGTATATGATGAGTTTGCTAAGCTCGTGAATTTAGACACATCTGATGCGGATGAAGATACGCCTAAAGGTTCGATCTTGAATCGTGTCATTGCAACAATGTCTGCTGTATTTGCACCATTCATCTATATATTGGCGGCTGCAGGTATTCTGCAAGGTGCACTTATTCTAATCAACTTGCCATTCCCGAGCTTTGAAGATACAAGTACGTATCAGGTAATAAGTTTTATTTCATGGGCGCCTTTTACTTTCTTGCCGATTTTTATTGCCATAACAGCGTCTAGACATTTCAAGTCGAACATGTATATTGCTGTTGCGGCTACTGCGGCACTTGTAAGTCCTGACTGGGCAACTATGGCAGCGAGCATTGGTGAAGGAAACAGCATGAACTTCCTTGGTATGCCGCTTACAGAGACTACCTATACGTCATCTGTTCTGCCGCCACTATTCCTAGTATGGATCCTTTCTTACTTGGAACGCTTCTTAAACAAACGTATTCATGAGGTTGTTCGTCCAATAATTGTGCCATTATTAAGTATTTTGATTATGGTTCCATTGACGCTAGTCGTAATCGGACCTATTACAACTTTAGGTGCAAACGGAATTGCAAACGGATACAATTTCTTAGCTGAATATGCACCATGGCTTGCAGGAGCAATCATCGGAGCATTCTGGCAGGTTATCGTAATCTTCGGCGTACACTGGGGTATTACACCGCTTGCACTTGCGAACTATGATCTTTACGGTCGTGATTCGTTCCAGGCGTATCAAACAATTGCCGTTATTGCGCAAGTCGGAGCCGTTATTGGAGTTATTTTGAAAGCGAAAAGTAAAGAAGTGAAAAGAATTGGTACTTCTGCAGGGATTACTGGCCTCTTCGGAATTACGGAACCAGCAATCTATGGAGTAACACTGCGATTTAAGAAACCATTTATCATCGGTTGTATATCTGGTGCAGTAGGAGCGATTGTCGCAAGTTTCTTCAATCCATTCTACTTTGCTTATGCGGGACTTCCAGGACCATTAACTATTGTAAATGGTATTAATTCAGAGTACCCAATGAGTATATGGGGCATTTTGATTGGAGTAGCTATCGCAATCGTGCTACCAATCATCTTAATCCAAATTTTCGGTTTCGGAGAAGATGCTGCAGCACAAGCTGACAGCAGCGTGGCAGCAGATAAAAAAGATGCTAAAGCAGAAGTGTCTGCAGCAGAAAACAATGAAGAAGTAGTTCACGCACCGCTAAGTGGTAAATTGCTTGCTTTGGAACAAGTACCAGATGAAGTGTTCAGTTCAGGAGCGATGGGTAAAGGGCTGGCAATTGAACCTAATGAAAATAAGGTTTATGCGCCATTTGACGGAACAATTGTGATGCTCGCACCGACTAAGCATGCGATCGGCTTACGCTCTATGTCTGGTGCTGAAGTTTTGATTCATGTAGGCCTTGATACTGTGAAACTGCATGGCGAGCCATTCACACTGCATGTAAAAGAAGGAGACCGCGTGAAACAAGGGGATGTCTTGAGTGAGTTTGACAGTGAAGCAATTGAAGCTGCAGGTGTTCAGACAATTACACCTATCATTGTAACTAATCCAGCTAATTATAAAGAAATCATCATTGACGACACAGAGACAACGACACAAGGCAATGACTTGCTGACGGTTGTGAAATAGGAGGAGATAGATATGACTACATTACCGAAGGACTTCTTATGGGGCGGTGCTCTTGCCGCCCACCAATTCGAGGGTGGCTGGAACCAGGATGGCAAAGGCCCAAGTGTTATTGATGTATTGACTGCTGGTGCACATGGTGTGCCGCGGGAACTTACAGAAACGGTGGAAGCGGATAAATTCTATCCAAACCATGAGGCGATAGATTTCTATAACCGCTACAAAGAGGACGTTGCACTATTTGCAGAGATGGGTCTGAAGTGCTTGCGTACATCAATCGGCTGGACGCGTATCTTTCCGAAGGGTGATGAAGCGGAGCCGAACGAAGCAGGCCTGAAGTTTTACGACGATCTTTTTGATGAACTATTAAAAAATGGTATTGAACCAGTCATTACGTTATCCCATTTTGAAATGCCATTACATTTGGCTCGTGAGTTCGGCGGATTCCGCAGCAGAGAGGTTGCCCACCACTTTGTCCGGTTCACAGAAGTTTGTTTCAACCGTTACAAAGACAAAGTTAAATACTGGATGACTTTTAACGAAATCAATAACAAAATGGATACCGATAATCCATTATTCCTTTGGACGAACTCAGGTGTAACAGTGAAAGAAGGAGAAAATGCACGCGAAGTGATGTACCAAGCTGGTCACCACGAACTTCTTGCCAGTGCACTAGCTGTCAGCAAAGGAAAGGAAATCAATCCGGAATTCCAAATTGGCGCCATGGTATCACATGTGCCGATATATCCTTACTCATCCAATCCAAACGATGTGATGCTGGCAGAGGAGCTGATGCGTGAGCGTTACTTCTTCCCGGATGTACATGTTCGCGGCTACTACCCAAGCTATGTGCTGAAGGAATTCGAACGGGAAGGCTATAACATCGTATTCGAAGATGGCGATGAAGAGATTCTTCGTAATGGTACGGTTGATTACCTTGGCTTCAGTTATTACATGAGTACGACTGTTAATAGTGAGAAAGAAGTGGAACAGAATACAAATAACACAAATGGCGGATTGGCTCAGAGTGTGGAAAATCCTTATATCAAGGCAAGTGACTGGGGCTGGTCGATCGATCCGACTGGTTTACGCTACACATTGAACCGCTTCTACGACCGTTACCAGATTCCATTGTTCATCGTTGAGAACGGCTTCGGCGCGATTGATACAGTGGAAGAGGACGGATCTATCCACGACCCGCAGCGCATTGATTATCTGCGCTCCCATGTGGAAGAACTTATGAAAGCTGTGAACTACGATGGTGTCGACCTGCTAGGCTATACGCCATGGGGCATCATCGATATCGTTTCCTTCACAACGGGTGAAATGAAGAAACGCTATGGCATGATCCACGTGGATCGTGATAATGAAGGAAATGGTAGCATGAAACGATCTAAGAAAGACTCGTTTGAGTGGTATAAGAATGTAATTGGTTCGAATGGAGAAGAGCTGTAAAATTAGAAGACCTTGGTTGGAGAGTACTCCTTCCGAGGTTTTTTATATACATCTGACAGTAAACACACTGAAGACATACTTGCAATGTATTCTGGTACAGCTTTAACTAGGAATACTTGGAGGAATAAGCATGAATAAGCCAATGAAATGGATATTAGTTATTGTTTTATCGAGTGTGGCTATATTAATAGCCGCTGGCATAACTTTATACAATGTCATAGATGTAAATCTAAATGAATTAAATGGAAAGGGAACAGTAGTTAGCACAGTTGAATCACCTGGTAAACGCTATGTTGCGGAGATTAGACTAATAGATGAGAATGGCAACGCCACTACCCCTATAGGACAAGCTGTAAGTATTACAACTCAAAGTACAGACCAAAACCAACTTAAAAATGAAACAATTTATTGGGAGATACATTCGGATAGTGAATTACCAAAAGTAAATTGGCTGGATGAAGATACTATTGAGATAAATAGAATTAAGATTGATATAGATGATGAGGATACTTATTATAACTGGCAAAATGAATAAGAAGTGACTAATTTTATGAGCCGAACCTTTATGGAGTGGCTCTTTTCTTATACAAAAATATCTTTTTTTAAATACTCAAGCTATTAATTTGTCAAAATTATTAGCAAACGTTATAATCCCTATGAATATCATCAGAATTATAGGTTATAAGAAATTGCTATTATTTAGGAGAGATGTGTGTTGGGTGATATAAATTATGAGTTGGGGATCGATATTGGGGGAACTTTTACCGATCTTACTTTAAAGGAAATAGATGGATCAGGCATTTGGAATGTAAAGACGCCTACTGTGCCTAAAGATCCGGCGAGCGGGATTTCCAATGGATTGCAGCTGCTCAAGGAAAAGGGCATTGATTTGACTAAAATATCTTATTTCGTGCATGGGATGACAATCGGATTGAATACGCTTCTGCAGCGAAATGGTGCAAGAATTGGCTTATTCGTAACAGAGGGTTTCCGAGATATTCTTTCAATCCAGCGTCTGCGTCTGCCAGTACCATATGATCTTCATTCGAGATTACCAGAAAGCCTGATTGAACGGCAGCATGTTTATCCGATTAAAGAACGGATGCAAGCCGACGGGGAAGCGTTCACATCTCTGGATATGAACGATGTAGATCAGGCAATTGATCAAGCTGTCGAGGCGGGATTAGAAGGGCTTGTTGTTTCTTTCTTACATAGTTATCGTAATTCAGCACATGAATTGCAGGTGGTGGAGCGAATTAAGGAACGTGCACCGCATTTATATGTCGAGGCTTCCTCATCTATTTGGACAGAGATGCGGGAATATGAGCGAACAGTCATTGCCGCAATGAACGTTTACATACAGCCAAACGTGAAGCGTTATTTTGAAACGTTGGTAGAACGACTTGAGCAGGAAGGTATCCAAGCAAAGCCGTTCATCACTCAATCCAATGGCGGATTAATGGAGATTCATGCTGCAGCTGACCAGCCAGTTAAGACTTTGTTCTCAGGGCCTGCTGCTGGAGTTATGGGAGCAGTTCAAGCAGCAGACGCATCAGGGATTGATAATGTCATCACCTTTGACGTCGGCGGAACAAGTGCAGATATTTCACTAATTGAAGGCGGCGAAATTCTCTACACTCAAACGAACGAATTGGGTGGACTGCCAACAATCCTTCCGTCTGTGGCTATTTATTCGATTGGAGCAGGCGGTGGTTCACTTGCATGGATTGATAAAGGCGGCATTTTGAAAGTTGGACCGCTGTCAGCGGGATCTGATCCAGGACCTGCATGCTACGGCCGTGGAGAGGAACCGGCGCTTACAGATGCATTTCTTTTGAGTGGTTATTTGAATAGTGCTTCATTTGCTGGAGGAAACGTTGGCCTCAATCAAGATAGATCAGCCGCAGCTTTCCAGAAAATTGCTGACCATTTACAAAGCAATGTACTGGAAGCAGCTGACCAGTCGATTCAAGTTGCTGTAGCAAATATGTTCACAGAGTTGAGCAATGTCTTAGAGCAGCACGGAATAGATCCGAACGACTTCAGCTTGATGGCCTTCGGCGGAGCTGGACCAGTACTTGCCAATATGGTCGCAGAGGAAATTCAGGCCAAGCAAGTGATCATACCTGCAAATCCAGGTAATCTTTGTGCACAAGGATCCTTGGCTGCAGACTTTGTTTATGATGCGATCACATCCAGACAGGTACTGCTGATAGAAATGGACAAAGCGGAATGGTCTACGATCTTTACTGCGATGGAACAGGAAGCAACAGACTGGCTGAACCGTCAGCAGGTAGATGCTTTCCTTCAATCAACTCAGCTGCACCATACAATTGATGCGCGTTATAAAGGACAGGCATTTGAACTGGAAGTACCATTCCAGCTAGATTGGCTGGAAGCAGATCCAAGTTTAAAGCTCGCGGAAATTTTCCATGCACAGCACGAGCGGCTTTACGGACATAGCGATCCAAACGCTAGCATAGAACTGATGAATTTCAAAGTGCGCATTGTTGGAGAAACTGCTGCGAATAGTCATGCAACTGCTGTGCTAAATGATAAATCCTTGGAACCAGGAGAGCGTTCCGTTCGGATCAATGGACAGACATACAGTGCAGCTATTGTTGATAGAACGGTACTCCAGCCAGGTATGGAAATACAAGGACCAGCTATCATCGAGCAGCAAGATACAACGACTGTCGTTCTGCCAAGCTGGAAAGCAAAAACAGATGAAGCAGGCAACTTGTTATTGGAAAGAAAGGAGATGAACTAATGCGTTCGAATCCCGCACAACTAGAGATTATGCGCAGTTATTTCAATGCGATTGCCACTGGAATGGGGCATGTCATCGAGCGGACAAGCTTCACTACGTTCGTAAAAGAATCCGCCGATTTTGCGACAGCACTTGCGACTCCAGAAGGCGAATTTTATATGTATCCGAAATCCGTCGGTGTAACGATCTTCCTTGGACTGAGTCTGCGTAAAGCGATTGAATCAGTAGGGGAAGAAATCGAGGAAGGCGATATTATCATCACAAATGATCCGTATACAACGGATGGTCTTGCCACCCATCTACCGGATGTGCATGTGTTCAAGCCGATTTTCCATGATGGAAAACTGGTGAGCTATGCATGGGCATTCGTTCATGTTAGTGATGTTGGCGGCCTTGTACCAGCTAGTATTTCTCCGACTGCGACAGATGTGCATCAGGAAGGTTTACGTATCCCTCCTGTGAAGCTGTATCGCAAAGGAAAGCCGAACAAAGATGTACTGGCATTTCTTCGTTTGAACAGCCGAGTAGCGGATTTAAATGAAGGGGATATCAATGCAATGGTGGCGAGTGTGAATACCGCTGAAAGCCGTTTACATCGTATGATTAACAAGTTTGGATTGAATGCCGTACAAAATGGTATCGCTGATCTGCTGGAGCAAGCGGAATCACGATCACGGGAAGTACTGCGTCAGATTCCTGATGGAGAGTATTCTTTTGCCGATTACTTGGATGACGACATGGTATCAGAGGTGCCGATTCGTCTTGCTGTTACGTTGCGTGTGAAAGACGGAGAAATTACCCTTGATTTCTCAGATAGTGACCCGCAGACACAGACAGCTTTCAACTTGGTAACAAACGGGCAGAAGCATAGTTTTCTTTATCAAGGACTGATCAATTTTATCATTACATCTGATCCGCATATTCCGAATAATGGCGGCATTACGAGACCATTTTCTGTTATTGCTCCGAAGGGTACGCTAGTGAATCCTGCTTATCCTGCAGCTGTTGGTATCCGTCACTCGATTACGATGAGGATGTACAATGTGGTGCTTGGTGCAATTGGCCAGGCTTTACCTGAGCTTGTCCCAGCAGCAGGAGCAGGGCAGTCAGCTATTGTCGTGTTATCAGTTCCACAGCATGATGGAACAAGGAATATGGCGGTTGTTGAACCGATGGGCGGCGGAGGCGGAGCCCAGCAGGAGCAGGATGGTATCGACGGAATCGATCACTCTTCCGGCTTCCTGAAAAATACACCAATCGAAAGTCTGGAACAGCATATCCCTGTGCTTGTCGAACGCTATGAATATGAAAAGAATACAGGTGGAGCCGGGCAGTATCGTGGCGGTCATGCAATTACACTGGCTTTCCGTATTTTGGAGTCAGACTCGATGGTAACTGCTAGAGGAATGGAAAGATTCCGTTTCCAGCCGTGGGGATTAGCTGGCGGACAAGCTGGACAGCAAGGCTATGTTGTTCGGAACCCAGAGAACGAAGCAGAGAAATTGCCAAAAATTGATGTACTGCGTCCTGCAAAAGGAGACATCATCTCTATCACATCGCCAGGCGGAGGCGGATTTGGACCAGGATATCTTCGTCCAGTCGATAAAGTGGTGGCAGAAGTGAAGGATGGTTTGCTTTCTGCAGAGCAAGCAGCAGAAGCCTATGGAGTTATCTTTGGAGACAGTGCTGTAGACGAACAGGCGACAAACGAAGCACGTTCGAAAATGGAAGCAGCTAAAAATGAGGCTTGGGATTTCGGGGCTTTCCGTTCTGACTACGAAAGTGTCTGGACAGCGGAAGCGAGTGCAGCATTGGCTGTAGCGCTGCGCAGTTATCCGGCTAACCTGCGCAATGATATGAAACGGCAAGTTCATCGTCATTTCGAGGTACAAAAGAAGCCGCTGACGAAACAGGACGTTCTGGCTGTCTTACGCCAAATTACGGGGGAGGAAGCGAATGAAACGGTTAGGTAAATACGCTGCTGCAAGCGTAGCACTCATTTTATTGCTTGTATTAGTTTCATGCAGCAGCGGCGAGGAAGAAAAATCCGTCACTATCGGTGTATACGGTGGTGATTGGGAAGCAAATATCGGTGAAGCAATTGATAGCTTCGAAAAAGAGACAGGCATCAAAGTTAATGTCATTGCTGGAACAGATGCCGAATGGTATATGAAAATGCGTGCAGCAGATGGCTCCAATGTACCGTATGATCTGTTGATCCTGCAGCCTGATACTATTCAGCGTGCTATGTCTGCTGATCTGCTGGAACCGATTGATGAGGAGAAAGCACCGTATGTAGCGGAACTGTATAACTCTGTTCAGCAAAGGTTCGAAAAAGACGGCAAGGATTATGCAGCAGCTTTCAGTATGGGGCAGCTTGGTATTGCCTATGCTCCGAATGCAGTAGAGAACGTACCGGAGAACTGGTTAGATTTAGCGGATGAAGAATACCAAGGACAGCTTGGGCTGTCGTCGCCTTCGTATTCGGCAGGTTTGCAGTTCTTCTCAGGTGTTACGCAGGCACTTGGAGGAGAAGAAGGCAATCCAGAGGATATTGATAAGACGTTTGAGGAATTAAAGAAAATAAATAAGAATGCAGTCGCCTATCCAGATAATCCTGGAACGATTCAGACACTGCTAGACAGAGGAGAAATCAGCATCATTCCATTCTGGGATGGACGGATTTTTGCGCTGCAAGATGCTGGAATGGATATCGATTTTGTGTATCCGAAAGACGGTGCTGTGGCAGCTGTTGCAAGCTGGGCTATGATGAAAAATGCGCCGCATGAAGACAATGCCTACAAGCTGCTTGATTACTTGAGCAGTCCCGAAGTGCACAGTATGTTCTCAGAGAAATCTTATTATGGTATGGCAAATGAAAATACACAATACAGTGACGCAATTAAGGATAAAGTCAAAGTTGGGGAAGATCAATTTGCTTCTTTGAAGTGGGTCGATTATGAAGTATCAACAGGCAAAGTATCCGAATGGACGAATAGATGGTCACGAGAGTTGGGGGAATAACATGAGTGGAATAAAACTCGAAGGAATAAGTCTTGATTATGGCAATCACTTTGCATTGAAGGAAGTAGAATTGGAAATCAAACAAGGGGAATTCTTTTCCTTGCTTGGTCCAAGTGGCTGCGGGAAATCGACGCTTTTAAATATCATTGCGGGATTTCTTGGGCAAACGACTGGTGTAGTTTATATCGGAGATCAGGATGTAACGAATATACCGCCGTATAAGCGGAACTTGGGAATGGTTTTCCAGAACTATGCACTTTTCCCACACTTGTCGGTTCGAGATAATGTAGCATATGGTCTTAAAAACAAGAAAATGTCCAAGCAGGACATCAAGCAGAAAGTAGACGAATCGCTTGCGCTTGTCCAGTTGGAATCCTATGCAACGCGCATGCCGCATCAGTTGAGCGGCGGGCAGCAGCAGCGTGTGGCGATTGCTCGTGCGCTTGCTATTGAACCTAACGTGCTGCTTTTGGACGAGCCACTAAGTAATTTGGATGCCAAGCTGCGAAAAGAAATGCAATTCGAGCTGCGCCGGATACAAAAAAGTGTCGGTATCACGACTGTTCTAGTAACACATGATCAGGAGGAGGCACTCAGCCTGTCTGACCGGATTGGTATCCTTGGCGATGGCGTTCTGCAGCAAGTAGGCGAACCGCTTGAAGTATACCGACGTCCTGCCAACCGCTTTGTCGCTGAATTCATTGGTCAGGTGAACATATTTGATGCGGTACTTAGCGAAGGTACAGTCTATGAAACTACAGCTGGATTCAAGCTGGAGGCTGAGCGCCATGAAAGTGGAAAGCAGCCGAACCGCGTTCGTTTCATGCTTCGGCCTGAGCGGATTTTCGTGGAGCAGCATGTTTCTGGAGAAGACACTGCCAACCGCGTCAAAGCAGTAGTAAAAGAAAGCAGCTATATAGGAAATGCTATCCGAATCAGAACAGAAGCAGGCGGCATTGAACTGGCTGTGCATGCACCGGATCCGATGTTTCCAGTTTTGCCGGCACCAGGTCAGGAGCTAGTACTTTCATGGAAAAAAGAAGATATCATTTACTTAGAGGTTTTGGATCATGAAAGCAACTAGACAAAAGAAGTTTTATGGCGTCTTATTAGCTCCCACTTTGATTTTTCTTGGTATCTTTTTGCTGCTTCCGCTTATTCAATTGCTAATCCTGAGTTTTCAGCAAGTAGATAATTTCTTCGAGGTTATCGATGGGTATACGTTTAGTCATTATATCGAGGTACTGACAACACCAGTTTATTTGAAAACAATTTGGCAAACATTATTTGTGGCAGTCATTACTACGGTGATTTGCTTGGTCCTTGCTTATCCGGCTGCCTATTTGCTTGTTCGATCTCCAAAGCGCTGGCGGGCATTTTTCTATATCCTGCTTGTGTCGCCGCTGCTGACGAGTGTGGTTATCCGGACATTCGCATGGATCATCTTACTGGCGCAGAACGGACTCGTCAATGATGTACTCATGAAGACGTCTATCATCGATGAACCGCTGGATATGCTCTGGAATATGAATGCAGTCATTATTGCTTACGTACAAGTTATGCTGCCATTCGCAGTGCTGCCGATTGCGACGGCGATGTCGGATATTAAAGGCAATCTGCGTTCGGCTTCCATGATTCTTGGCTCAAACAGGATTTCGACCTTCTTTCGCGTTACCTTGCCGCTTACGATTCCAGGAATGATCAGCGGTGCGATGATCGTCTTTTCGCTTGCGGCCGGAAGTTATATCACACCGCTATTAGTGGGCGGAAGGATGCAGCCATTGCTACCGTTATCCATCTATCAGCAGATTATGCAGGTCTATAATCTGCCGCTAGCAGCTGCGATGGCCTTTACGCTCATGGTGCTTGTGTTTCTTGTAATTGCAGTACTTGGTTACATCCTGAAAAAATGGGAGGTGCGTGTGAATGGGTAATAAAGGTACAAGATGGCTGGATAGTCTTATCTGGATTGCTGGCATTGCTGTTTATCTATTCCTGACGATCCCAGTACTAGTAATTATTTTGTCAGCCTTCAGTCCGACGGATTATCCGCAGTTTCCGCCAACCGATTTCTCGGTGCGGTGGTTTACAGAAGTATTTCAAAGTGAACAATGGATGCAATCACTTTGGTCCAGCACACTCGTTATGATCATCGTGACACCGCTCACTGTGCTTCTTGGAACGATGTCATCTTATGCATTAGCAAGATTATCCTTCCCGGGTAAAGGGCTGATTCAGTCCTTCATCATGTCGCCTTTGATGATTCCGCAAGTGGTACTAGGTGTTGCACTATTGTATTTGTTTTCTTCTTTAGGATTATTTGGTTCTACATTAGGTCTTATCATCGGTCACATCGTGATTTGCTTTCCGTATGTTGTGCGGACTGTTTCTGTCAGCATCACCAACCTGGACAGCAGGCTGGAGCTTGCATCAATGAACCTTGGTTCGACTCCTTGGCAAACGTTTTATCGCGTTACCTTGCCGTTGATTAAGCCGGGAATCATCGCTGGTGCTGTTTTTGCAGCAGTTACATCATTCGGTGAGATCTCAGTGAGTCTGTTCGTCAGTACACCGGAAACGATCACTATTCCGGTTCGGACATTCGGCTATATCGACCAGACCTTTGATCCGAGCGTCAATGCTATTGCTGTAATCTTTATTGCATTGTCAGTTATTGCGCTAGTTATCATTGAGAAGACGATTGGTTTGTCTAAAGTTATGTAAGCAGGAAGAAGCTAAGCGTATAATGCTTAGCTTCTTTTATTTTACAGCCTTCCAAATTGTCCACCTATCACTTTCCACAATATCCCTTTCCACTGTGATACAATCGTCTATATACTGAACCAACTTCTCTAGTTCGTCATCCTCCAAAGCATGCAGGATGCTTCTCCCCAGTCTGGCATGCAGATCTGCCAGCAGTTTCTCTTTCGTTTTGTGTACTTGGCGGACTTCCCATAATGTATGTTTTTCTATGCTGTTGAAGCCACAACCTTCTAATTCTTTTATAACTTGAGCTGAGGTATGTCTCCGGTTAGTTTCAATCTCTGCAAGTCTTGGAAAACATGAGAAGAAATAGCCTCTGATATGCTCAGGACTTCCAGGCAGCAGGCAATCTTCCGGTGTACGATCCTGAATGAGAAATACTCCGCCATGACGCAGTAAGCGATGTGCTTCAGAGAAACAAGGCTGCAGCTCCGGTAAGTGATGAAGCAGGGCTCGTTCCAGGATAAGATCGCAGCTAGCTGATGCTAACCCAGTTACTAGAGCGTCACCCTTGTGAAACCGAATACCTTTCCGACCTCGACAATTCTCAGTCGCTGCTTCTAACATGACTTCTGATGAATCTACTCCTGTCACAAATGGTATGCCCATTTCCGCAAGTGCTTTCGTGTAAATAGCACCGCCGCAGCCGATATCGAGAGCTTGTTTAATAGAATGATTCCTAATGAGGGATGTATAAGTTCTAATCCATGTAACGTTTGCATTTCTTTGGGTATAACTCCATTTATTCTTTGTATGATGAAAATCCATAGTTTCTATCCTTTCTGATTGGAAGTGAAATAAATGGCTTTACAGTTGGTGGATCTCAATGGCGCGCAGCAGGGTGTCATTATAAAGCATAATAAGGATAATTTTGCTCCTATCTTGTTATTTCTGCACGGAGGTCCTGGATTTCCTGCTTATCCGCTAATTAGCGCGAACAGAGTAGAGCTGGAACAAGAATTTACCGTTTGCTACTGGGATCAGCGCGGTACCGGGTCCTCCTACAAAGCAGCAAAGGGCGGAGATTCGCTTACTTTGGAACAGCTGCTTGCTGATACGTTAGAATTGATTGCTTTCTTAAGGAAGACATATGACCAGGAGAAGATATATGTACTTGGGCATTCTTGGGGCACAATTTTAGGTACCTTGGCTGCGCAAAAAGTGCCAGAACATCTTTATGCCTATATAGGTGTCGGGCAAATTGGTATTCAGTTTGAATCGGAAAAAGAAGCATATGACTTCCTCGTCTCGGAAGCGGCTCGTCGTTCAGATGAAAAGGCAAAACGGGAATTAGCTCGAAGAAAATTTGATGAAGATTACTATCAAAACCGTGCCTACGGGGCAGTTCGATTTAAATATACAAAAAAGTATGCTGTCGGTTTTACACGAGATGGATACAGTAACAGCCGCCTGATCCGGGAAGTAATACGCTGTCCAGAATATAGATGGAAAGATAAATTCAACGTATTTGCAGGCAGCGGACTATCGTATCAAAAGCTAGCAAAAGAGATAAGTACGACCAATCTAACTCGTACGGTTCCTGAGTTGAAGGTGCCGGCGTACTTCCTTCATGGACAATATGATTATCAAACTACTTATCAGCAGGCTTACAACTTTTATACATCACTTAAAGCACCAGTTAAGCAATTTCATACTTTTTCAGAAAGTGCGCACAGTCCGTTTCTAGAGGAACCAGACAAGTTCAATAATCTCTTAAAAACGATACGGGAGACTGTTGAATCGTGACAAAGCAAAAACCACAAGTTCGGTCGCTTAAATGTACTGATATCGCACTTCTTGTTAAATGGTTATCAGACCCCAAAGTACTTACCTTTTATGAAGGTCGGGATAACCCATTTGATAAAAATAAAATAAGAGAAGTTTTCTTTGACCCATCCGACGTAGCCCAAAAATGTATCTTCTCCTATGTAAATAAGCCTATCGGTTATGTGCAATATTATGAGTTGGAAAAGGATGAGAAGAAAGAATTCGGTTATGAAAGTAAGCAGCAAATCTATGGAATGGATCAGTTTATCGGAGAAACAGATTATTGGAATAAGGGCATCGGAACATTGCTCGTCCAAACGATGATTCAGTTTCTGAAGAAGGAGAAAGAAGCAGAAGCGATAGTGATGGATCCGCAAGCTTGGAATGTACGCGCAATCCGCTGTTACGAGAAATGCGGTTTTCAAAAAGTGAAGATATTGTCCAAGCATGAGTGGCATGAAGGGAGCTATCGGGACTGCTGGTTAATGGAATGGAGAGGGGATGCATATGAGAATACAGTTACGTGAACTTGTAGAAGAAGACTGGAAAGCTGTCCATACGTATGCTTCACTGAAGAAGGTTTGCCGTTATCAGCCTTGGGGTCCAAATACAGAGGCTGAGTCGAAACAGTTTGTTGAGGAAGTATTGCAGGATGCAAAGGAAGAGCCACAGATGCGATTTGTATATGCAATCATATTTGAGGGAAATATGATCGGTTCTGCAGAGCTGAGTATTAAAAGCATGCAGAACCGAGAAGGAGAAATCGGGTATATCTTACATCCCGATTTCTGGAACAAAGGCTTTGCTACAGAAGCTACCAAAAACGTCTTATTTATCGGTTTCCGGACATTTGGTTTACATCGTATCTGTGCTACCTGTGATCCGAATAACTTGGCTTCTGCCTCCGTATTAAAGAAAATCGGTATGCAAAAGGAAGGACTTCTTCGTGAACATATGCGTATGAAATCAGGCTGGCGTGATTCTTTGCTTTATAGCATACTCGAGCACGAATATGTTCAAAAATGATAGCCGTACATGTAAGAGAACAGAAAATAAAGAGCTGCCATCAGGGCGGCTAGCGGAATGGTGACACCCAGGATATTGGAACGTTTCCAGGGTCCTTTTGGGTCTGTATAGCCTTTATACAGCAAATATATTAGTAAACCGATCATCGGTACAAACAGTAAATGACGGATATCTGCAATCCATTCATTATTTACAATCCAATTGATGTTAGGTGTTGTCGCTGCTCCTTCATAGGTGCTATCAACGCGCTCCTTGACGACTACGAACAGAGCTCCGAGTACTAGATAATAGATGGTAAATAGAATTTTGACAGGTTTGTTTAAGTAGCGGGTAAAGAGGACGACCGCTAAAAATAAGACAAGCAGTACAGCTAACAGAATATAATCTTGCATGATATATTCTCCTTTCCCTTTGTTGAAATGATATACATGAAGATAGGAATGATAATGTGAAATTAACTTCAACAAATCAATATGTGAGACAAATGAGCTTGAAGGATGATTCTTCAGTGCTTCCTAATCACTTCCCATTTTCACTGCCAGTCATTCAAAACTTAGGCAAACTTTCTTTCCATCCAAATGTAACGTATATTATCGGGGAGAACGGTATGGGCAAATCGACTTTACTCGAAGCTATTGCAGTAGCACTTGGTTTCAACCCCGAGGGCGGTTCAAGGAATTTTTCTTTCTCAAGCTATGAATCTCATTCCAGTTTGCATGAGTATATCCGCATCGTCCGGGGAGGAAATCGGCCCCGTGATGGGTACTTTTTCCGCGCAGAGACTTTCTATAATGTGGCTACTAATATTGAGGAAATGGATCGGGTAGGGTTCGGACGAAAAATCATTGATTCCTACGGTGGAAAATCCCTTCATGAGCAGTCCCATGGGGAAGCATTTTTTGCAGCTTTCATGGAGCGATTCTCCGGAAATGGATTATACATACTTGATGAACCGGAGGCGGCTTTGTCACCAATCCGTCAGCTATCGATGCTTGCTAGAATCGATGAACTGGTGGAGGAGGGCTCACAGTTTATTATCTCGACGCATGCTCCGCTGCTGATGGCTTATCCAGATGCAAAGATTCTCCAGTTGGATGCAGAAGGTATAGATGAAGTCCAGCTAGAAGAGACACAGCATTACAGCATAATGAAGCAGTTTTTTGAGGATAGAGGCAGACTTTTACATCATTTGTTCCGAAGATAGTTAGTGCAGTTACAGAGAAAATTGAGCATAATTATCTATAGAGTATCTTGATTGAAATTTGGAGAGGTGAGTTACTGCATGACAAATACTGAAAAAAATCCTAAGGTGGATGAATTTTTAAGTAAAGCTAAGCAGTGGAAAGATGAATTTATAAGCCTGAGAAATATTATTCTTGATTGTGAGTTAACCGAAGATTTCAAGTGGAAGCACCCTTGTTACACGCTTGAGGGGAAAAACATCGTTTTAATACATGGATTTAAAGAATATTGTGCGCTGCTGTTTCACAAAGGTGCTATATTAAAAGATACCAATCGGATACTAATCCAGCAAACTGAGAATGTACAGGCAGCACGTCAGCTTCGATTTAAAAGTGTTAAAGAAATAGATGAAATGAAAACTACCATAAAAGCCTATATCCAAGAAGCTATTGAAATTGAAAAAGCCGGGTTAAAAGTGGATTTAAAAGAGCACACAGAATACATAATTCCCGAAGAACTTCATCACAAATTTGATGAAATTCCTGCTTTGAAAACTGCCTTTGAAGCATTAACTCCAGGGCGGCAAAGAGCATATATATTTTATTTTTCTCAAGCGAAACAATCCAAAACTCGGGAGGCAAGGATTGAAAAATATATGCAGCAAATCCTTGATGGAAAGGGATTGAATGATGGATAAGAAGCTGAAAGTATTTAATTTATCAAAGGAGAGGTGAACCAATGGATATTATCAAAGCATCCATACAAGACGTAAAAGAAGTAGCAATTTTATTTGATCAGTATCGGCAATTTTATAACCAAGCTCATGATTTGAGCGGAGCAGAGGCGTACATAACAGAAAGGCTGAAGAAAGAGGATTCCGCCATTTTTCTCATGAAGGATGGGGGTCAGTGTGTCGGTTTCACCCAGCTTTACCCCACTTTTTCTTCAATTGGTATGAAGCGTGCTTGGATTTTGAATGACCTCTATGTAACGGAAGCTGCCAGAAAACAAGGCGTTGGAGAGAAATTACTCGACGAAGCAGAGGCTTTTGCAAGGGAAACTGGTGCAGGGAGTATCGCACTTAGTACAGCTCCTGACAATGCAAAGGCACAACGTCTTTATGAAAGAAAAGGATACGAGCGGGACGAGCAGTTCTATCATTATGAGTTGAGCTTGTGAGAGAGGATGTTAGGTATGATGATAGATGTTCTGCAGCATGTTCCATTTGAAGATCTTGCTGCTATAAAGGAGTGGGGAGAAGAACGCAATCATAGCTTTCGTGTTCACCATCTCTACGAAAACACCATTCTTCCAGAGGCAAAAGATATTACTTTGCTCATCATTCTTGGCGGACCGATGAGTGCCAATGACACAGATCGCTGGATTGAAGAAGAACGTACTCTTATTCGTCAATTAATGGAACAGCAAAAGCCAGTGTTCGGAATCTGTCTCGGCGCTCAGCAAATTGCGAAAGCTCTAGGAGCGAAAGTTTTCCAGGGTGAACAAAAAGAAGTTGGCTGGTATCCAATCCAGACTGTAACGACTCATTTTCCCTTCATTCCTGATAAAATGACCGTCTTCCATTGGCATGGAGAGCAATTCTCTCTACCTCACGGTGCCACACGTCTTTTCGGAAATGAAGTATGCGAGAATCAAGGCTTTATTTACAGAGGTAACGTTATTGGACTGCAATTCCATTTTGAAACGACTAGAGAAAGTAGGGAAAAACTGATAGTTCATGATAAGGATTATTTAGATGATAGTGCGTTCGTCCAAAGTGAGGAAGTAATGAAAGCGGCTGTTCTTCCAGCAGAAAATGTTGATGTGCTTTACCGACTGCTTGATTACTTGGTGCAAGCTGCAAGTGAGGGAGTCTAAATTGAATGCAGCTGTAAGAAAACTACGCATATCCTTTTTGAGGCAGATCTTGCTGATCCAATTTGGTGTGCTGTTTGTAATATGAATCTGGATCTGGATGATTTTCCAGTGTCAGCGGCTTTAAGACTGAGAATAGCGCGCTGGACAGAAGGCTATGGAAGATGGTTGGATTGGGAAAGTGACAAGCTTAAACCTGATGCAGAAACGTTAGAAGAAAATTTCAACAACGAAGGCAAGCTATTGTCTGTTGCAATACAGCAAGAACTTCATGACCTTACCATCACCTACAGACCTTCTCGGCTTAGTTTGTTATATAAGTAAAAAAGCTGTCAGCCAATTACGGCTGACAGCCTTTTTGTCATAGTTCTAATTCTAATCCTTCTTCAGCAAGAAAGAATCCACGCGTTCTTACGCTTTGGTATTCCTCGCTATCTGGATCCAGAACCGGATTCGAATGATTGAGATGCGTGAGATAGACTTTTGTTCCTACTGTATCAACAACATTCTGAAGCCTGTCCATTGTTTCAATAATCGGCGGATGGGGGATTTGGCTGATATCCCGGCCGACTCCGGCAACTTCCTGCTTGCTGTAGAATGTCGCATCCACAATAACGAAATCAACCGTTTTTGCTATTTCTTCGATATCGTGATTCCATTCTTCCCATGAATCAATATCCGGAATGTACAGTGCTTTTTTGCTCGGTCCCTCGATAAGGAAGCCAAACGTTTCGGAGTACTCGTTCCGATGTGGCACTTCTACGGGAATAAAACGGACACGATCTCCAAGCTCTTGAGCCTTATCTGTATAAATGGTTTTAGTAACGATATTCTTCAAACCTACCAGCTGGCTCCATGGTGCATCTTTAGCTAATAGCTGTGACATTCTTTCGCTTGCATAAACAGGTAATTCAGATGTAGACATGCCTTCTTTTCCTAAGAAAAGAAGACCAGGATAGTGACCAGCATGTGCATGAGTCAAAATGATACTGTTCATGATACCTGCTTCTGGATATGCTTTTTGCATGCTGTACAGCTGTTCCCGGAAATCTGGTGTCGCATCAATCATATGCCATGTTGAATCATCTGTGATGATTGCCAAGCTCGCAGCATAATGACGGAATGTATGATCCGCATGAGCACGGCGGCAATTGGCGCAATAACAGTTTGCCTGTGGTACGCCGGCATCTTGTGCACTGCCTAGAAATCGCAGCTTGATGTTATTAGCCTGCATGCTTGACGCCTTCTTTCGTATCATCTTTTTTAGTGATCGACAATCCTGTGTATCCGTAAATCACGTTGATGAGCGGTACTAAGAAAATAAAGAAAGCGTACGGAATGTAATCATACGGGCTAACACCTAGAACACCCGCAGCAAAGAATGCCGGAACACTCCAAGGTACCATGTTGATACCAACGGCACCAGCGGCTTCCACACAGCGTGAAAGATTCTTCGCTGCCAAGTTCCGATCTTCAAAGGCTTGCTTAAAGGTACGGATTGGCAGGATGACTGCCAGAATCTGTGCGCCAGTAGCAAAACCAACCACTAATGCAGAAAGCACGGTGCTTCCTATTAAGGAACCAGTACTTTTCACGCGATTGATGAACGTCTCTGTGATGGTCTTGAGTACTCCGATGTCCTCCAGCATACCGCCAAGTGCAGTAGCAACCAATACGAGCCCGATTGTGCCCATCATGGATGTGATTCCGCCGCGATGAAGCAGGTTATTCAAACTTTCCAAGCCAGTATCGCCGCTGAAGCCGTTCGTCATGGCGCCGATGATATCAGATACAGATGCACCTTGAACGATATAAGCAAGAATAGCTCCTATAAGACTTATAAGTACCAAAGAAGGTAAAGTAGGATATTTCTTAATCAAAGCAACTACAGTCAAAAGCGGTACAAGTAACAGCAATGGATGGATGACAAATGTATCTGCCAAATGCGTATTGATCGTACGAATTTCCTCAATACTTTTTACTTCGCCTGCATAGTTCAAACCAACGATCCAATAAATCAGTACCGACAGTAAGAAAGCCGGTATGGTATCCCATAACATATGTCGGATGTGGCTGAATAAATCAACACCTGCCATAGAGGCGGCAACGTTAGTTGTTTCTGATAATGGCGAGAATTTATCTCCTAGATAGGCTCCGGAAATAATTGCTCCTGCTACTAAAGCTAATGGAAAGCCCATGCTGTCTCCGACTGCGATGAAAGCTAGTCCGACTGTTCCGATTGAAGCGAACGAGCTGCCAAGTGCCATAGAAAGAACACCAGTAGCAAGGGCCACACTCGGAATAAAAATAGAAGGATGAATAAGATCAAGACCATAATAGATAAGCGTTGGAATTACCCCGCTGCTTATCCAAGACCCGATAATAATACCGACGATGATCAGAATATAGACAGCAGGCAACGCCCTTTGGATTCCTTTGCCCATATAGGACTCGAGATCACTCCATTTGTGTCCAAGTAATACGCCTAGTACCGAAGTGACAATCAAGCTGATCATCAACGGCATGAGCATTCCCGCGTTCCAGTAGAACAGGGAGAAAAACGCAGCGACTGCGAGTGCGATTAGCGGAAGCAGCGCTTGAATAAAAAGAGGTTGTTTCTGCGTCATGATAAATTCCTTTCTGAGAACATATTAAATTTTTTGGAAGTTCTCTTGTTATATATTCTTACAATGATAGTTGTCAGTGTTACAAGTGTCAATGTAACAATTTAATTTCGAAAATTTTGAATTTGAGACTTGCTTTCATGTGAATAAGAAGAAAAGCAAGGCATATAATCCGTTATAGGTGTCAGGTGGAGTCCTGACTTTTCTTTTGGAACAATATGTATGCGCTTTCATTTTATGATTAAGGCAGAATCAAGAGGAGGAGTTGTAGATGTGGAAGAGTGCTAAAGGTGTATGGTTGTTCATGCTTATTTTCATTCTAGTCACGATGGCAGCGTGCTCCAGCAATACAGAATCAGAAGATGGTAAGAAAGAACTTACTGTCGTATATCGATCTCCTGGTTCAGTAGATTCACTTATGAATTTTTTTGAGTCTGGGGTCATAGAGGAATTCGAAAAGGAACATCCAGATATCGATGTGAAGATAACGCCAATTACAGCGAGTGAGGGAGACTATTTCTCTAAAGTTGCACTGCAGATGAAGTCAGCCGAAACGGCACCGGATGTTGTATCTGAGGATACATTCATGCTTAATTCTGATGCGAATGCCGGCTATCTTGATCCTTTGGATGATCGCATCGCTGAGTGGGAGGAATGGGATAACATCATTGAAAATTTGAAATCCGGTGTGACAGCCGAAGATGGCAAGGTGTATGGAGTGCCGTCTACTTCTGATTCACGCGGACTTTGGTACAGCAAGGAACTATTCGCGGAAGCGGGTCTTCCTGTACCATGGGAACCGAAAAATTGGGAAGAGGTACTTCGTGCAGCAATAACGATTAAAGAAAAGACAGACGGAGTGACACCTCTTTTCATGCAAGTCGGAAAAGCCAACGGCGAGGCAGTTTCCATGCAGACACTGGAGATGCTGTTATATGGAACCGGCGATACACTCTATGACGATTCTGATAAAAAATGGGTTGTGGAAAGTCCAGGTTTACTGGATTCGTTCCGCTTTATTTCACAGGTGTACGACGTTGAAAAAGTTGGTCCTGATTTCTCTGTCGTCATGAGCGGCCAGTCCGGAAACGTGGCTTTCCAGCAGTTATTCCCGCAAAAGAAGCTGGCAATAGCACTGGATGGCAGCTGGAATGCCCGGAACTGGGCCGAGAACGGAGCAGCTCCGATTGAAAATGTCGAGGAGAAAATAGGGTTTGCACCAATGCCGACGCAAAATGGTCAAGAGCCGGGGGCAATTACGATGAGTGGCGGCTGGGCTTGGGCAATTCCATCCAAAGCAGATATGAAGGAAGAAGCATGGGAGTTCATTCAATTCCTGATGGAAAAGGATAACAGTATCAATCGCTCACTGACAGATGGTAACTTGAATACTCGGACAGATGCTGTTGAAGTAGAAGAGTATGTGAACCGTCCATTTGCCAAAGAATCGCAAGCATACTTGGAAAATGCACAATTCAGACCAGCAAATGATAAGTATCCAGCAGTTTCCACGCAGCTGCAGACAGTTGTTGAAGCAATTGCAACTGGAAAACTGACTCCTGAAGATGCTGTGCAGCAATATAAAGCTGGAGTAGAACGAGTGGTAGGCAAAGAAAACACGAAGGTGGCTGAATAGAAAACCATCCATCAAGGGCGCTGGAATATCCAGCTCCCTTTGATTGGGCGGGAGAAAGGTGACGAATATGTATGCATAGAAAAGCGATACTTTTTCTGTCTCCATCTTGGATTCTTCTTTTATTATTTTTCATAACTCCGATGTTACTGACTTTCGGCTTTGCTTTTACGAATTTGTCACTTACAGGGACCGATGCAGCCAACATTCAATTTATTGGATTCCAAAATTTCACCAATATGTTTCAAGATCCAGAATTTCGAATTAGCGTGTTTCGGACACTTATTTTCTTGCTTTTCTCTGCCGTAGTCGGACAGGTTGTATTAGGATTGATCCTTGCATTGTTAATGAAGGAAAAGGCTCGCGGTTTTCGCCGATTCATAGGTGTAATCGTAATTGCCGGCTGGGTGACGCCGGAGATTGTCGTAGCTTTTTGCTGGGTGGCTTTCTTGAGCGATGCAGGTACGTTTAATAGCATTCTGCAAGGTATTGGCTTTGAACCAATCACTTGGTTGTTCACCTTCCCGATGGTAAGTGTCATTATCGCAAACATTTGGCATGGCACTGCTTTTTCAATGATGGTGTTCCAGGCGGCATTGGATGATGTGCCAAAATCGGTACAAGAAGCTGCCGTCATAGATGGGGCGTCCCGGTGGCAGATATTTTTCCGCGTAACACTCCCGATTGTTAAAGGCTCGATAGTTACTAATATGATGCTCGTCACGCTGCAGACACTTGGTGTCTTCACGTTGATCTATACGATGACAGGCGGGGGACCAGGCAATGCTACACAGATTCTTCCAATATTCATGTACAATCAAGCATTCGTTAACTACCAATTCGGATATGGTACAGCCATTTCGTTAGTTCTGCTCGTTATCGGTACGGTTGCCAGTCTGCTGTACATGCGTTTTATGAAAGTAAAACTATAAGGAGGAGGGATGCAGAATGAAGGTATCGAAAAAAGAATTAGTAATCCACTATCTGGCGCTGATCTTCTTAGCTATCTGCTTCTTACTACCTTTTTTATGGCTCGTATTCGCTTCCTTCGATCAACAGGCAACCCAAGCAATCAAGCTGCCGGAGAAATGGACACTGGATAACTTTACAGCTATTCTTTCAGATCCAAGTAATATACGGTCCTTTGCAATCGGTTTGTTCATATCTCTTGGGCAGGCAACGATTGTCGTAATTGTTGCGGGATTGGCAGCTTATCCGCTTTCCCGATATAGGCTGCGTTACAAGCGTTCATTCCTGCTTACCATTTTATTCATGACGTCTTTACCGATCACGGCAGTTATGGTGCCAGTCTATCAGCTGTTCCTCTTCTTGAACATCCAGGATTCGATTATTTTCACGACGATTTTCCTTGCGGCATCAGGGTTGCCTTATGCTATCTGGATGATGAAGAATTTTATGGATGCGGTGCCAATTGAACTGGAGGAATCTGCATGGGTTGATGGTGCGTCAGTACTGACTAGTATGCGTAAAGTAGTTGGGCCGTTAATGCTGCCAGGAATCTTTACGATTGCAATTTTCACATTTACAGGCAGCTGGGGGAATTTCTTTGTTCCTTATATTTTGCTGCAGACACAGGAGAAGCTTCCAGCGTCTGTGACACTGTATCAGTTTTTCGGGAATTACGGCATTATCGAGTACGGTAAATTAGCAGCGTTTTCTATGCTGTACACGATGCCGTCTATCATTCTTTATATCTTTGCACAAAAATATATGTCTAAGGGCTTCAGTCTCGGCGGAGCATCCAAGGGCTAAAGGAGTGTAAGTATGTTGAGTTTGAAAGAACTTCAGCTGGAAAGAAGAATAGAAGAATTGGAGAATTACCGTTATCGTGATCGGCGTGATTTACAGCATTTTCTAGCGTTGGAAGATCAGGAGAAGAAGGTGGCACCTGAAGTTCCAGGTCTAAGTGAATTTACTGAGAAGCTGCATGTTGGAGAGCATTGGAAAGGCCGAGATCGTTATCTTTGGCTGGCCAAGGAAATCGCTCTTCCCAAAGAGTGGGCAGGAAAGCAGGTAGTTGGTGTATTCGATTTTGGCAAGACTGGCGGAGGAGGCAATTCAGGCTTTGAGTCACAATGCTATGTAAACAATGTGATGCATCAAGCAGTAGATTCCAATCACCAGGAACTTTTCTTTGAGGATGACTGGCATGAAGATTCTATTCTCTTGGCATTTCGTCTTTGGTCTGGCTTGGAAGGCGGGGGTACAAGGGTAGACCAGGAGCATCAAATAAAGCGGGCTGAAGTAGCCCTTTTCGATGAGCAAACGGATGATTTGTATTATACAGGTTTTGCTATTTTGGAAACGATACGTGTACTAGACGTGAATGCTGCGGAGCGAGTCCAGTTATTATCGCTGTTAGATCAGACTGTCAGGTTAATTGATTGGAGCTCCCCTGGAAGCGATACATTCTATGATTCTATTTATGAGGCAAACGACTATCTTCAAAAAGAATTGGATAATCTGGACAGCGATTCTCCAATCACAATTCGCTGTATCGGTCACACCCATATTGATGTAGCGTGGCTGTGGCGTTTGAAACATACGAGGGAAAAAGCTGGCCGCTCCTTTTCCACTGTACTGCGTCTGATGGAAAAATTTCCTGATTATAAGTTTCTGCAAACACAACCACAGCTCTATAGCTATGTAAAACAAGACTTCCCGGAGCTATACGCACAGATTAAAGAAAGAATTGCTGATGGGCAGTGGGAAGTGGACGGTGCGATGTGGCTGGAAGCTGATTGTAACTTGCCTTCGGGTGAATCATTGGTGCGTCAGATCTTACAGGGCGCTAAGTTCATCCAAGAGGAATTTGGAAAAGATGTGAACTACCTTTGGCTGCCGGATGTGTTCGGCTATTCCTGGGCATTGCCTCAGATCCTCAGCAAGGCAGGAATCAATACATTCCTAACGTCCAAAATCAGCTGGAACCAATTCAATCGGATGCCAAATGACACATTTACATGGAGAGGATTAGATGGAAGTGAGGTGCTGACCCAATTCATCACGACACCAGACCCATCACCTCGCGAAAATACATGGTTCGCTACTTATAACGGTCAAATCCTGCCAGATACCGTCACAGGTACATGGGATAACTACAAAAATAAAGCACTTACGAAGGAACTGCTTCTTTCCTATGGCTACGGAGATGGAGGAGGCGGTGTAAACAGGACGATGCTCGAAATGCGCAGAAGACTGGATCGTATGCCAGGGCTGCCTAACGTCAAGACAGGAGATGTTAAAAGTTATTTCGAATCGCTGCATGATCAGACCAAAAATACATCAGAGTTCATGCCGATTTGGGATGGAGAGCTTTATTTGGAATATCACCGCGGTACGTATACGAGTCAAGCCTACAATAAAAAAATGAATCGCAGGATGGAACTCGAGCTGCGTGAAACGGAATTCCTGCATGTTTGGAAAGCGATTCAGGCAGATGATTTTTTGAGGTATCCATCTTCTACGTTAGAAGAGGTATGGCGGACAGTATTGCGTAATCAATTCCACGATATCATTCCGGGATCTTCGATTCGAGAAGTATATGAAGATAGTGAGGCAGAATACGAGGAAGCATATGCAAAGCTTCAAGGTCTGCAAAAAGATGCCACAGCTGATTTGGTTACAGATAAGGAGCACACGTGGAGTATTGTTAATTCTTCATCTTGGGAAATGGATGGTATCATTAAAATAGAGACAGAGGATCAAGGTGTATGGGAGGATGAAAACGGCAGTTCTTTGGTGGCACAAAAACACAAAGACGGCTGGCTGGTAGAAGTACCGGCTGTACCAGGAACGGGACGTAAACAGGTTCATTTAAAGACTGACAAAAAAGTTTCAGAGCAAGAAGATGAGTGGTTCGAGCTGAAGAATCGGGAGCTCGTAACACCATTTTATGAAGCCAGTTTTAATGAATACGGTCAGCTTCAGTCGCTATATGATAGGAAAGCAAAACGTCATGTACTAGCTGAGTCGGAGAACGGAAATGTGTTTCAGGTGTTTGAGGATAAGCCGCTAGATTATGATGCATGGGATATTGATCTATTTTATCAGGAGAAAAAGAAAGAAGTTACGAACCTGCTCGATTTTACTTTGAAAGAAGCCGGACCGCTGCAGCTGGTGATAGAAGCGTGTTGGCAGTATGGCAGATCAACTATTCATCAAGACATTATCTTCTACCGCAATCAGAAAGTAATAGATTTCAAAACAGAAGTAGATTGGCATGAGCGTCAGCAACTATTGAAAACAGCTTTTCCGGTCCGTATTCGGGCAACAGAAGCAACATATGATATCCAATACGGCAACGTCAAACGGCCGACACATTGGAATACATCTTGGGATATAGCCAGGTTCGAATCTGTCGCCCATCAATGGGTCGATTTCTCGGAACAAAATTATGGCGTCAGTCTGCTTAACGATTGCAAATACGGACATGACATCAAAGATCATACAATTCGCTTGTCCTTGATCAAATCCGCAATCGCACCGGATATTGAACAAGATCAAGGTCGTCATATATTCTCTTATTCCCTTTACCCGCATGAGAAAGGATGGGTAGAGGCAAATACTGTACAGGAAGCATGGAAGCTTAATCAGCCTTTCCAAGTATACTGCGGAGAAAATGACAAAGCCGGGGAAAGACTATTTTCTATCGATAACACGAATGTGCAGCTGGATGCCATTAAGAAAGCAGAAGATAATGAAGATATCATCATCCGCTTGCATGAATATGCTGGTGGTACACAGCAGGTGACGATACATCCTGAGTTCGAGTATAGCTTCTGGCAGGAATGTGATTTGAGGGAAAGAAACATAGATCAAAGCCCTCAGGAAGGCAGTATAGAATTATCCTTAACTCCATATGAAATAAAAACAATTCGTATATCCAGATCATGAGAAAAGCCCTTTATGGGCTTTTCTTTTTTACTGTATACTTTCGTTTATAAAAGCAAAGGGGAATGCATATGCGTACTTTCGGAAATAAGGTATTAGGAAAACACTATATGGAAAGACAAGCTGTATACGGAATATTGCACGGCCCCTCTGGAAAAATAGGTGTGATTCGGTTAAGAAACGACCACTTGCTAATGTTACCTGGAGGAGGAATAGAGAACGGCGAGAGCGAAGTGGATTGCCTGGCAAGAGAGGTCCGGGAGGAAACTGGCTACACGATAAACAAGCCAGCATTCCTATGTCAAGGAACACAATACTTTCAGTCCAGAGATGCTAGTCACTACATTCAAAATATAGCGAGTTTCTACAGCTGTTCATTAGGAGTTAAACTGACAGAACTAGTGGAAGAAGATCATGAATTAATTTGGCTGACGCCTGAAGAAACAACGAGTGGCTTATTTCATCAGCACCAAGCATGGGCAGTACGGCAATACTTCGGATTACTAGATTAAACGGCCATTTGCCTATATCTGCTTTGGATTCTTACTTTCCTATAGTATACTTTAGGAAAGTGTTTCCAGTTATACATATAGCAAGGGGGAATGGATTTGTCTGAACAAGAAATGCAGTATACGGCAAAAGATTTGGCAGCTTCATTGGATGTGACAACCTCGACGCTTCGAAGATGGGCAATAGCATTGGAAAGTGCTCATTATCCTTTTCAGCGGAATGAAAAAGGACAGCGAATATATACAGAACAGGATATCGCTACATTTGAAGAGTTAAAGAAATTACTTGGAGAAAAGATGACCTTTGCGGATGCAATCCAGCAGCTCACCGGGCATACCAAGACTAATGAGAAAAAGTCAGAAACAGAGAAATTGAATATAACTGCGGAGGAACTGGAGAAGCTTGTCTCACGTGCAGTGAAAAAAGCAGTGAAGAAAGAACGGGAAAAGCTGTTCAAGCAGCTGAAGAAACAGATGAAAAAAGAACGGGAAAAGCTGAAAGAGAAATCTTGATAAGGTCACTATGGTGATCTTTTTTACTATCTTAAAGAAGATACGCCTCAATCTAAATGATACAAAAAACTGAAATTTTAGTCTAGTCTTTTTTTTATTTGATGCCAAAATAGAATTGTATTCGATTATAAATTAGGAGGCGTTATTATGAAGCAAAATATTTATGACAATGAAGCATTTTTTGAGAAATACAAAGCTCTGCGTGAAGATCCAGTGAATTACAATGAACTGTTGGAGCAGCCAGAGATAAAACGTATGCTGCCCGACTTAAAGGACAAACATGTATTGGATATCGGCTGTGGTATGGGAGACTTGGCAATGTATTGTGCCGAGCGAGAAGCAGCAAGTGTGACTGCTTTAGATCCATCCAGCAAAATGCTACAGGAAGCAAGAACCAGAAATAATCATCCCGCAATCGAATATGTTCAAACAGCATTAGAGGATGCAGTGCTGAAAAAAGAGAGCTATGACATTGCTGTCAGTTCACTTGTAATGCATTATGTTGCAGATTACGATGCGGTCATCCAGTCTATCCATGCTGCTCTGAAGGAAGACGGTATCCTCTTGTTCTCTACCGAACATCCAATTGTAACTGCCAGAAAAGAAGGCGACAAGTGGATTTTGGATGAAGAAGGGAACCGGATTCATTTCGCGGTGGACAACTACCAGGAGCTAGGCAGGCGTGAAGTAAAATGGTATGTAAATGGAGTAGTATACTACCATCGGTCGATTGCTGCACTATGCAACGGACTTATACAGAATGGATTTAGTCTAGAAGAGGTATCGGAGCCAATGCCAAATGAAGCGGCAATTGCTCAGCTGCCGCGGATAGAGCATGAACTGCGCCGGCCATCCTTTATTATTTTGAAGGCGAGAAAGAGAGCCCGTCCTTAATGGACGGGCTCCATTTCTACCCAGCCTCGAATGCTATTGATTAGCCAGATGCGAGAAGCGGTTTGGAGATCAGCTTTCGTCAAGACAGCTTCTTGAATCGTACCTTTTTCCACTAATTCTTCTCGTAATGTCCCTGGCAGAAGACCGCTGGCAACCAGAGGCGTAAGCAGTTTGTCATCCTGTTCGATGACAAGATTGCCAATCGTAAATTCGGTCAGCTCGCCAGCTTCATTCCAAAGCAGTGTATCGAACAAGTCAGGCTTCTTTATTTTATAATCTTCATATATTTTACGATAAGTAGTCTTGTGATAATAATATCGATTTGTTCTGTCGATTGGCGTGGCAGCTAAAGCAAATTTCTGCTTGGTTTCTATCGATGCTGCCAATTCACCATAAAGTAACTCAAGCACTCCGCTTTGATCAGCAAGAAGACGTATTCGATGTGATTGTCCGGGATACTCATTTTGGTGCTGATGCAGAAGCTTGCGGATAGCTGCTTCTTTAATAGAAATGCTGAAATAATCTGCTGACTGCAACAAACGATGAATATGCCTGTTTTCTAGCGTAAATTCACCATTTAAATATGCGATTGTTTCCAGCAACTTAAAATCTGGAAGCTGCTCCTGCAGTACAGATGATTTGGCGATTGCTTCCTCATACTCACCCTTAGAAGTAGAATCCCAAGTGATACCTCCGCCAACGCTGTAGGTTGCCCGCTTTTCGACCTTGTCGACAATTGCTGTCCGGATTGGCACATTGAAGACAGCTTCGCCGCCTGGTTCGATATAGCCGATGGCACCACAGTACATCTCGCGCGGTTCGGGTTCGAGGTTCGTAATTACTTTCATTGTGCTCGCTTTAGGAGCTCCTGTAATCGATCCGCATGGAAAGAGAGCACGCATAATATCGGTGATCGTTGTGCCTGGGACTGTTTCAGCTTCGACAGTTGAAGTCATCTGGTAAACGGTAGGGTACTTTTCAATTGTATATAAAGCCGGAACATGCACACTACCAAGCTTGGCAATTCTGCTGATGTCGTTGCGCAGCAGATCGACAATCATGACATTCTCGGCACGGTCTTTGACCGAGGCAGCTAGTGTTTCCCTCTGTTCAAGGTCCTGTGTGTATGTAAGTCCACGCTTGATTGTCCCTTTCATCGGTTTTGTAATGATACGTTTTCCATCCCAGCGGAAAAATAATTCGGGAGAAGAGGATAGAATTGCAGTATCTTCCCAAGCCAAATAGGCAGTATAATCGGCGCGCTGTGCTCGCTGCATTTGGCGGAAAAGAGCAGCAGGATCACCAGCAAAGGCTGTGCGCAGACGCATCGTATAATTCGTCTGATATGTATTGCCAGCAGCAATCTCCTCTTTAATAGTCTGGATAGCTTGATTGTATGCTGTTTTTGAAATTGCTGGCTGCCAGTTCAGCTTGTGCGGTGCTGTATCAATTGATTCTGGCTGTTCTTCACAAAAGGTCTTGTAAATAGCGAATTGCAATAGAGGCAGCTTTGATCCTGCTGCAGTGACATAGCTTGGATCGAATGCACCAGCAGCTTCATAGGAAAGGTAGCCGGCAGCGTAAAATCCTTGTTCTGTATATGCTTGCACCTGCTCCAGGCAGGGGATGACATCATCTATTGTGTATGCAGTAAGCAGTGTATGCTGATCTGTGAAACGCCGATGCTGTGTTTGTCCATTTGTGTCAGCAAAATTGAAATAAGCGTACATGTAATATCTCCTTTCTTGCTCTATTAGTATCTCATATGGCGCACAAGCGGAATAGCTTATCGGAATAGAGTAATTATTGAAACTATTTCCATATTATTTCCGTAGTAGCAGGTACAATCTTTTAGGAGGAGTTGCAAGTTGCGGACGATCCAAGTGTTGAAGGAACTAGGATTTTGGGTGTTTGCATGCATCTATTTAATAGGAATTCGCCCCAATTTGGATGGATATATACTGTGGATACCAGATCTGCTCATCTGTGCGGCTATTGTACTTTCGCTGACTGCATACATACTTCGCTTTGGGCGGAAGAATGAGTATTAATAAGAGGAGGTAACAAGTATGAAACGATTCGGTTATACTGATGCCATTATATTGCTCACCTTCATCGTGTTTATGACTAGCATAGATCTTAGTCATATGAAATGGTTGGAAGTCGGAGTTTTGATCGTATACAGTATATGGGCATTCTTGATGGGACTTAAGACTGTAGCAATCTTAAAACAATCAAAACCATAATAGCCTGCAAGAGCTTTAATCTTAGTTAATTACGTTTATCTCAGATGGAGGTAAGAGAATGCATATCACATTACATAAAAAAGCGGGTTTAAAGATATGCGGCGGGTGATTATGTGCAAAGACATCGTGTTTGCAGAAAAGTTGCTGACTGGTCTGCATCCTTTTGATGTAAGAAGCACATCAACAATAGCTACTCTGTTTCACGAGGGCTTTAAGGATACGATAGATGCGGAATACAACAGCGCAAATGCTTATCTTGATGAAATACAGGCTGTGATTGATGGAAGGTACGGGCAATTTCTGTCTTCTTGCTCGTATTACTCTAAAACTTCTGGAAGCATAAGCGGTGTAACGATGGTAACGCTCTTCCGTTCTGTTCCTTTGCTTGCTTATGTAGTCACAGCTCCGGAATGGCAGGGAAAGGGTGTTGCCACTGCTTTAATACAGTCTAGTGAGCAGGCATTAGTTCGACAAGGCTACAATAAACTTTACTTGGTCGTGACTAAACAAAATTATCGAGCAAGCTCACTTTATCGGACATTAGGATTCCGCGAAGTAGGGGAGAACTGGGATTTGGTATTGAGAAGGGAGAAGCAGTAGTGATTAAAGTAAGATTAATCAAAGAGCAAGATGCAGCGGATCTTTTATCGCTGGAACTGCGAAACAAGGAGTTCTTTCAGCTTTATACGGGTAAGCGGGATGAACACTTTTATACATTAGATGGCCAGCGGGAGCGTATTGATAGAGCTATTGCTTCTGCTGCTGAAGATACAGGATATTATTATGTGATTCTTTTAGATGGAGATATTATCGGTATTATCATGCTGTCGGAAGTTGTGCGCTATAATCTTCAGAGCAGTTGGATCGGGTATTTTCTTGATAAGGAACAGAACGGAAAAGGATATATGACTGAGGCGGTACGCCAGGTAGTGGGTTTTGCTTTTGATGAATTGAATTTTCATCGGTTAGAGGCAGGTGTCATGCCGCATAATATCGGTTCAATCAAAGTGTTATTAAAGGCAGGGTTCCATAAGGAAGGTATCGCCAAGCAGAATGTCAAAATCAATGGAAAGTGGCAGGATCATCAAACTCTTGCTATCATTAACCCTCGGGACCTCATGTAAAGGAGAGGGTAAATAGATGAACAAATGGCTGCTTATAGCTGGGGTATTGGTAGAAATCATCGGTATCCTGTTAATATTGTTCTGGCGAGTTGATGATATGATTGCAATAATTACTGGTATAGCAATTATCGTCATTGGGATAGTACTTTTCCAGATTGGATATTGGCGTATCATAAGAGCTCGTAAAAGAGGAATGAAGAGAAGATAAAGAAGCTGGCTGATAGGGGAAACTCAATCAGCTGGCTTTTTTTAAACTGAAATTTACGCTATGTCCGCCGGCTGTTCTGCTGTGCTAATGTTATCCAATGAAAAGGGGTGTTATTAAAAATGAAGAGCAAGTCATCTTCTATTACGATCTCTCTTATATGCTGTTGTATCTTCCTATCTTGTCATACGGTTAAAGCCTCATCAGACCCCAACTCATCCGTATCTATAAAAAACAAAAGTACAGACATTTTTATTTGCAGTTCAGATCAAGTCTATCAAGAGACTAACGGAACATATACGACAGAAGATTTCCAAAACGTAAAACCAGTTGAGATGCCAGTGGCTGAAGAATCTTGGCTGGAAACTTTGCTGAATAACTTTATAAATAATGACATAGAAACAATCTCATCTGATACAGATCAAATGAGTCCACAAATAATTCCCATAAGGCAAAAGCCAATAAACCTTTATCCGCAAAGCTCCTACATTCATTGTTTGCTGTCTGCCTATATGAACGCAGATTTCTAAGCTAATCACCTCTCCTAATTAGATAGGTCATAAAGTCTATAAAACTCCAAATATCTCTCTATCTTGTCGCCTTACGTAGTGAATAATACCTTAAAAATGTCATCTAATTATATTCCATTTTTACCAAATTACTTTACAAATCTGGAAGTTTACCGATATATAGTAATAGAGTGAAATTTTACGAATAGGGGCTTGATGTGATGAGTATGCAAGTACATGAGCAGACGGAACAAGCATTGCATCCGATGTTGGACGCCTTTGTGAAGATAGGGCCGTTCTTGCAGGATCTAATCAATGAAGATGTCACAATTGGTATCTACAACACAGAGAAGTTAGTTATTAATTTCCCAGCTAAGACCTTTTCATTGAATGTTACACCTGGAGATCCATTAATGGACGGGGATATTGTAACTGCAGCTATCCGCCAAAACAAAAATCAATATGCAGTCGTACCGGAGGAGCTTTTTGGTGTCAGTATTATCGCCCGGGCCATCCCGCTTCACGATGAAGCAGGTAATGTAGTAGGAGGAGTCGGAGTCGGTTTGAGCATTGAAAGTGCGAATCAATTGTCTTCTATTGCTACTAATCTTTCAGATGTTATTGGCGACGTAACTGCTACTATCCAGGATATGGCGCAATCTATCTCTGGTTTGGCTGAAGGCATGAATTACATATCCAAAAAAGCTTCAGAGGTAACTGAAAGCGTAGATACGATCGAAGAAGTATCCAACGTCGTCAAAGGTATTGCGGATCAGAGCAACTTGCTTGGTCTAAATGCTGCTATTGAAGCTGCGCGAGCTGGAGAACAAGGGCGCGGATTCAGTGTGGTTGCAGATGAAATCCGTAAGATGGCAACTGGATCCAAGGATCAGGTTACTGAGATTCATCAGATTACCGAGAAAATTAAAACTGTTATCAGCAAGTTGAGCAATTCCATTCAAGAAGCGAATGCAGAATCAGATACTCAATCAGCTGCTATTGAAGAGCTGACAGCAACGATGGAAGAAATTAATGCTAATGTACAAACTCTAGCAAATCTAGCAAAAGATAATATCTCAATCAAAGACTAATAGAGGTGACCGACATGGATAATTTCAAGCATTTGAACAGTCAGTATATTAACGGAGAATGGCGTGAAGGACAGAGCAGCGTGAAAATGGAGAACCGCAATCCATATAACGGTGAGCTTATCGCTACTTATCAAGCTGCCAACTTGGATGATTTGAATGAAGCGTATGAAGCATCTGCACGAGTTCAGAAAGAATGGGCGAAAACTAACCCGGTAGCACAGCGTGCTGTCTTCGAAAAAGCGGTTGCTTATCTTGAAGCAAACCATGAAGCATTTGTTGAGACTATCATTGAGGAGATTGGCGGTACAAGACTGAAAGCTGAGTTCGAAATCGGTCTTGTTACAAATATCATCAAGGAAGCATCCACATTCCCATTCCGCATGAACGGCCAAATTCTGCCGTCTCCGATCGATGGCAAGGAAAACCGTGTTTATCGTGTACCGGTTGGAGTTGTGGGGATTATCAGCCCATTCAACTTCCCGTTCTTCCTATCTATGAAATCTGTCGCTACTGCTTTAGCAGCTGGAAATGGTGTGGTATTGAAACCGCATGAACATACAGCAATTACTGGCGGTACGATGATTGCGAAGCTATTCGAGGAAGCGGGTCTTCCAAAGGGCTTGCTGAATGTCATTGTGACTGAAATCAGTGAAATTGGTGATAACTTTGTAGAGCACCGAATTCCGCGTGCCGTTTCCTTTACAGGATCTACTAAAGTCGGTAAACATATCGGAATGGTAGCCGGTAAGAATTTGAAAGAAGCACATCTGGAGCTTGGCGGTAATAGTGCATTGGTAGTTTTAGAGGATGCGGATATGGAACTTGCAGTCAGTGCAGCTGTATTCAGCCGTTTCACTCACCAAGGTCAGATCTGTATGTCTGCTAACCGTCTTATCGTACATGAAGATGTATACGATGAATTCGTTGAAAAATATTTGGCGAAGGTTTCCACGCTTACTTGCGGTGACCCGAAAGATCCAAGCACAATCATCGGACCACTTATCAACGAACAGCAAGTAAAAACAACTGTAGCGTTGATTGAAAAAGGTATCGAAGAAGGTGCAACACCTTTAATCAAAGGTAAAGTGGAAGGCAACATTGTTGAACCAGTAGTATTTGGTGATGTGACACCAGATATGACACTTGCAAACGAAGAACTGTTTGCACCCGTTGTTAGTATTCTGAAAGTGAAAAGTGATGAAGAAGTGTTGGCTTATGCAAATAACAGTGATTATGGCTTAAGCGGTGCTATCCACACAAGAGACGTGGAGCGCGGTGCTGAGCTTGCAAAACAAATGGATACTGGTATGATTCATATCAACGATGGTACGATCAATGATGAACCTACCGTTGCGTTTGGCGGCGTTAAGAACTCTGGTCTTGGTCGACTGAATGGCGAGTGGAGTCTTGATGCATTCACGACGACAAAATGGATTAGCATCCAGCACGATCGCAGACAATATCCATATAGCTAATAAATAAGGACCCGCAGCTAGTATGCTGTGGGTCTTATTTATTCTACTCTGCAGCCATGGCATCTTGTTTGGTTCGATGAACTGTGCCAAATGGATGCTCAGGCGGTGCATAAATTGTGTATAACTTCAAAGGATTTTGACCGGTATTTATAATGTTGTGCCATGTTCCGGCAGGGACGAAGATGGCAAAATCGTCTTGAACATATTGCTGATAATATAAGTTGTCTTTTCTAGGACCCATTTGGACTAGTCCTCGCCCGGATTCAATGCGAAGAAATTGATCAACATTCGGATGCCTCTCCAATCCAATATCTTCTCCTGGACGGATACTCATTAAAGTCACTTGTAGATGTTTTCCTGTCCAGATAGCTGTCCGGAAGAAACGATTATGCTCCGTAGCTTGTTCGATATCAACAACATATGGTGAATTTCCGTGATCATGTATTGGCTGCTGATTAACGTTGTGTTGCTGCCACTGATAGTTGCGCCAATCGTTTGGACTTGGGTGCCAGTGATAGTGCTGATTTTTATAATACATTTATTCTTCTCCTTAGATGCAGTTATATTTTATCCTATGCTGTTACCTAGAGTGCGTTCTTATTAGCAAGACAAATGAAAGAGTACAGGAGATTTTCCTGTACTCTGAAAACAGTAATCATTTAGCTTTCTTTACTTCAATTCTTGGCATTTCTGGCTGTGTCATATCATTTCCCAAGAAATAACTTGTGTGCGGCGGCTGGTTATAAGCAACATTCTGCCAAGCAACGCCCAATCGATAAACAGGGTCATGCATCAAGGTAGGAAGTTTTGCTTCCGTTATGTCTGTTGTCGTATAAAGAACGAGAGCACTGCTGTCCTCTGTGCGCCAGATAGCTTCCTCACGCCAGTCGCCGATTAAATCAGCCTGCAAAGCAGGGTTTCCTTTTGTTCCATTGTTGGAGTAAGTTCCTTTTGCATCAAGTAATGTATCCAACTTTTCTGTTTCTGGGTTCCATTTTCCGATTAAGCCTGTGCCAGTCTGGATGCTTTCATCGAAAGTATGATCAAGAATTTCACGTGTCAGGTCGCCGTCCCACCAGATAGCAAAATTGGCAGGAGGGATATTCGTTGATATCTGCTCACCAGATGCTGCGTAAAGGCCGCCTGTCGGGCTGTTCCAAGCGCCGTCAATTGCCCACATCTCGGCTCCTGGATAGCGAGGATCAATATCAGATGCAAGTCCGCGTCCTACATCTATGTTTGTTGGAATTCCCCAGATTAGTTCGCCTGTACGGGCATCGCGGAATTCGATACCGGCTTCATTCGGATAAGGTTCATGAACTTGGAATACTTCAAGCCCTGGACGACTTGGGTCCAAATCACTAAGGTGCATCGCATCTCCGTGCCCAAGACCTGTTGAATAAAGACCAGTTCCATCATCGTCCAATGCCATAGCACCATAAATGATTTCGTCTTTTCCGTCTTCGTCCACGTCACCGATACTCAAGTTGTGATTACCCTGCTGTGCATAAGCTTTGTTTCCTGGAGTTTCACTATTGAACATCCATTGCTTTTTCAATTTGCCGTCTTTATAGGTATATGCGGCAATTACTGTCTTTTCATAATAACCTCTAGCTTCAATGATACTCGGTGTTTTGCCATCCAGATAGGCGACTCCGGCAAGGAAGCGGTCACCTCGGTTCCCGTAACAGTCACCCCAATCGCAAATATCACCCCGGGCTGGTTCATAGTCGACTGTTTGCTTGATCTTACCTGTGTTGCCTTCAAATACAGTCAAATATTCTGGGCCTTCGAGTATATAACCTGATGCATTGCGATGATCCGCGTCAGGATCGCCGATAACTTTTCCTTTTGAGTCTTTTGTTCCGTCAGCCGTTTTGACGACAAGCTCTGATTTTCCGTTACCATCAAAATCATAAACGAGCATTTGTGTGTAATGGGCCCCTGCACGGATATTATGACCAAGGTCAATTCGCCATTTATGAGTTCCATCCATTTCATAAGCATCAATAAAAACATTGCCTGTGTAGCCAGAGCGGGAATTATCCTGTGCATTGGATGGATCCCATTTCAAAATGATTTCCCATTCTCCGTCACCATCCAGATCACCGACACTGGCATCATTAGCATTATAAGTATAGGTCTTTCCATCCGGTGTTGTACCATCAGCTGGCTTTTGGAGAGGGATGTTTAGCTGATTGTCACGCCATACTATAATTTTATCCTGATCAACACCTTTCCCGATTGCTTCTACACGATAGACACTATTTGCGTTACCATCTTTGTCCAAGAAATTGGTGCTATGTTTCACAGGTTTCCGAGTGATTTTCTTACCATCACGATAAACATGAAAGGAAGTTTTTTTCGTATCGTTCCCTAGGAATCTCCAGCTTAAGAAAATACCATCCTCAGTCTGGACAGCAACAGCGCCACGTTCCAAATATTCCATTTGTCTCTTAGGCAGTTTCTTGGCATCGGCAGAGAAGGGAACAGCGAATGTCAGAAGCAAGACGAGCAGCAGAAGCAGACATTTTTTCAATGTGATCATTCCTCTCCTTTATTTTTTAAAGCGCTTTCATTTTAATGCAGGAGAAAGGTTAATTCTTATTAGACAAGGCAGGGAATTCTCACATATGGTTGTAAATATTTTAAAAGCCATGCCTTTATCAGGCATGGCTTCATTTATTTGCTTGTTATTTAGAAGCGCCCAATGTATGGATTACATGAGCTGTACAATTGATTCCGTTCAGGAAATAATCCACATCCAGGTTCTCGTTCGGCGAATGGTTGTGCTGATCAAAGTTCGCATAAGGAACGATGATAGATGGTAAGCCTAAAATCCCCGTCCACACATAATCCGGAAGGGAGCCGCCCATACTCGGCTGGATAAGCGGGTCTGTTTGGTAGGCATTCTCGACGGCGCTGATGACCTTTTGAACAATAGGTAGCTCCGCTTTTGTGCGAGACGGCTGCATGCTGCCCAAGTATGTAACCTTTACATCAGGTGCATAAGTTTGTACATGTTTTTGAATCTTTTCAAAGATATCGTTTGGATCTTGGTCGACGACGAGTCGGATGTCCATTTTTAGCTGGGCTGTGGAAGGAATGATTGTTTTCGTTCCTTCTCCTGTATAGCCGCTTTCCATCCCGAAAATATTGAAAGTAGGCTCGCCAGTCATCTTCTGGTAGTAGGATGGACCATCCATGGATAAAGCAGGGTAACCAATTTTTTCACCTAATGACTTTTTGTCAAAAGGAAGCTTGGTGAGCAGTTGTTCCTCGTAAGCAGTGAAGGGTCGGATAGCATCATAAAAACCCTCAATTTTGACATGGCCATCAGCATCTCGCATTGTATGCATCAGCTCGATCAGTTTCCAGGCAGGGTTAGGAACGATATTCCCGGTGTTGCCTGAATGGTTATCCCGATCTGCACCTTTCGCGTCGAATTGAATGGACAGCATCCCGCGTACCCCTAGCAGCACAAGTGGAGAAGAGCTGTTATGGGACGGACCATCAGAAGTGTAGACAAGGTCCGCCTGCAGCAGATCTTTATGCTCCTCCACAAAAGCTGCAAGATTAGTACTGCCTTTTTCTTCTTCGCCTTCAAAAACGAATTTGATGTTGATCGGCAGCTCACCGACTGTATTTAAGTAGCTTTTGACCCCGAACAACTGCGCCATTAGCTGTCCTTTGTTATCGCCTACACCGCGAGCATAGATTTTGCCGTTGCGGATTTGGGGTTCGAATGGGGGAGATTCCCACGCATCATAAGGCTCAGGAGGCTGTACATCATAGTGCCCATAGATAAGCAAAGTGAAAGCTTCCGGATTCTGAATCAATTCTCCATAGACGACAGGATGTCCGGCTGTTGGGATGATTTTTGTATGGATTCCGAGTTCCTCCATCATCCCTTTCAATAGTTCAGCACATTCCTCTATTCCGTCATTCTGCGTACTGATGCTTCGCTGACGCAGCAAGGTGAATAGCTGGTCCAAGAAGTCTTGTTTATTTGTTTGTATATAATCTTTTAATGCAGATGTATTCATATAATTCTCCTTTATTTCTTAATTCAATGTTCCAATCAGAACTGTGGCGATCAAGATCGAGCAAGTCGTTACAGTTGTGAAACCGCCCATAAGCATTGGCGTTACAATTTCATTCATGATAGCTTCGCGTTCTTCTTCCGTTTCTCCCACCTCGCGGCTTATTTCCTCACAGAGGATGTAATCTGCAGGGAAACCGAAAAGTGCCGTCAATGCAACAGGCATACCAAGATACTTACCGACACCAAGCAACTTGGAAGCGAGCAATCCTCCTAGTGTTACACCTGCTGTACCAAGCAAACAAATCAATAGAATTTCTGGAATATAGCTGGCCAAAGCAGCTGGTGTTACATCATCCATTGAAGAAATAACGATGAAAATGACAGCAATCATAGCAATTCCGGTTGCATTTGCTTTTTCCATTGTCTTGGCAGGATAGAAGCCGATATAGGCACCAATTACCCCGATGATCAAACAGAAGATGGTGTAGTTGACGCCGGTGACAGCATCAAGGATAACAGCGATACCGCTGCCCAAATAAAGCTGAAGAATGAAAATAAGTGAAGTCTGATATTTTTCCGGCAAAAGTAATTTGCGTTCGTTCTGGGCTTTGACTACTTTATTCGGCCGTTCTTCTGTAACTTCCTCTTTTTCCAAAGCTGCACCGCTGTGCAGGCGGGCTTGTACTTGCTGTTTCACAACAAGGGCATGCCTTTTTAAGAAGAAGGAAGCAAGGGGGATGCCGAATAGTTTATGAATGCTCAATACTAGCGCTGGGATGATAACAAGGCTGGATAATCCTAACTCGGTCAGTTTTTCACTCGTAACAAGATATGCTACAATTCCGCCGACGACCGGACCAGCACCAGCTACTGCAGTCTCATAATCAAAGAATATCGGAACAATTGCTAATACTAGTGCTACTGCAGTAAGGGAACCAATCAAAGCGATCAGGATAGGTTTCAGCTGTCCTTTTATCAAGGAGAAAGGAACAAGTGTACCAAGGTGGACAATGAATGGAGCAACAATTAGGGATCCGAAAGCCGTAATGACTGAATCAGACATTAGTCCATTTGGTATGATTCCTGCCCAAAGAAGGCCAACGTATATCAGCAAAGCTGCCAGCAGCATTGGAATGCGTGCTTTTGTCCAGATGGAGATGAGTTCTCCTAAACCTAACACAGCAATCAATAAAAGGGTGATCATGACTGGGTTGCTACTGATCTCACTCCACATGTACATCCTCCTCCATTTTCTATGTAAGAATATTAATAAAAACTAAACTAAATTCAGAAAATTGTCAACATACTAATCAATTAAAGGGAAAAATCTGCTAGGCTAAAAGTCTTATTTTCTGTATAATAAGCTCATTCAATGGAGAAACGAGGAGAAGGATGGGTATATTACATGCCTTTACACTGCCGTCTGTCCCTAAGGAAAACAAGCAGAAGCTTAAGGAAGTTGTCTTAGAGGAGAATTGGAAAAGGACGAAGCTGTTCGCTATTATCATATTGATCTTTGAAGCTATTTTGATTGTGAGGCAGCTTCCGGGAGGAATTGATTTATATGTAGGGCTGTATCTTGGACTGTTCAGTGCAGCAGCTATCTACTTACTTTGTATATACATAATGGGAAAAAAGAAAATACCTACCGGATACAGAATGTTTATGGTGCATTTCTTTGTATTTCTGTTCCTGGCTTGGGGGACAATGGTTACACTGCTGGACCAGCTGCATTACGGCCACGTCATGGCATTCGTGGTTAATTATATGTGTGTATCGACATTGTTTCTGGCAAATGGAAAGCATTATCTCTTGTTTGCTCTTCCGAACGTTATTTTTCTTTATGTCGGCTTGCCATTTTACCAGCAGTCAGCTAGCATGCTGTCTGGTCATTATACGAATCTTACAGTATTCATCTTCTTTTCCTGGCTGGCATCACAGTTGCTGTACAAGGGGTTCGCAGTAAACTTTTACAATAAGCTTTTACTGACTGAGATGAATGGGGAATTGGAAGCACAAATTGCCCAGAATGAAGTAATGAACGAGCAGCTGAAGAAACAAGCGATGCTGGATGAGCTGACTGGTGTACCAAATAGACGGGGGTTCCAGGATTATATCAATTCTGCAATTACTGCTGAATCAAAGAGGAGACTTTCTCTATTATTGCTGGATGTGGATGCCTTTAAAAGCTATAACGATCATTATGGGCATTTGCGAGGAGATGAGGTGCTGCGTCTTGTGGCGCAAAGTATCTATCAGACCACAATGATTCCGACAGCTGGATGGGCCAGGTATGGAGGAGAAGAATTCGTGCTTGCTGTTTTTGATCAGCCGTCTGAGAAATTGGACGAACTGGCTGAAGCGATTCGCTTGGCAGTGCAGGAACTTCGGATTGACCACGCATTTTCACCAGTAGCAGATAGAGTGACTGTAAGTATAGGTATATATAGTGCTGCTATATCAGATGGTATGCAGTTATCATATTTCATTGGTCAAGCGGATGAAGCTCTTTACGAAGCGAAACGTTCCGGCCGCAATACTGTTATTAAAAGAGAAGAGCTAAGCGAATCATTCGCTTAGCTCTTTTTCCTTATACATGCCTTGGACGAACTGTTTCAATTTCTTTGTCAATCCGCTGATAGGCTCCTGAAATTGGCTGTTTTCCCGGTATTCAAGTGATACGGAAGCTGTGTAATTCAGGTCGTCTATTGGCAGGGTAACAATATTGGTCATTCTCTGCTCACTTATATGATACAGAATTGATCGTGGCAGTACTGTAAATCCATGACCGCTTTCTACAAAAGCAAGCATGTTCTGTACGTCATCTACCATTTGATAGTCTTTGGCCTGCACTAATCCTAAAAGAGAGCTGATTTTATCCAGATTATTCGTCAATGCAGCATGCTCGAAAACGATTAATTTCTTATCAAGCTTATTTGAATTTGCAAGCTTGCCGTCTAATATCGTTGCATCGTCCTTATGGCAGAGGAAGACCAATTCGTCCTGGAGCAGCGGCTCGCATAGAAACGGAGTCTTTGCTCTGTTTTCATAATGGATGGAAAACTGGATGCTGTCATATTCCAAAAGCTTCTTCAAGACATTCGTCGGTCTTGTAATGAATTTAAATGGAATGTGCGGGAAGTGTTCCTGCATGTAGGGGATGATAATGTGGTTGAATACCGGTGCAAGCCAAATGTTGATTCCAATCCGCAATTCATCTTTTCCTGCTGTAATACTGCTCAGCAGCTGATAGCTGATTTTGTTATCACCAGTAAGTGCAAACGATGCATCCTGCAGTTCCCCGAGAAGCTCAATCGCATAGGGAAGGAAAAAATAACCTTCTTCAGTCAGTTCGATTCCGTCCCAGCTTCGCTTCAACAAGACGAAGTCGAGTTCTTCCTCCAGTTTTCGTATTCGTGTACTCAATGTAGGCTGTGTAATATGTAATGCTTTTGATGCTTTGGATATACTTTTATTGGAGACAACTGAAAGAAACGACTCCAATCCGTCAATGTTCATTGTCCTTCACTCCTGCTGTTCAATACTGTTAATCTTATATTTTTTTGGGCAAAATGTATAGGAAACTGTATAAAATTCCTTTATCTTCAAGAGCAGTGCTTGTATTTCCAATCGAGAACAATTAAGATGAAAGGATGCACCAATGACGCCATAACGAATGGCATAGAAAGGATTTAACTATGAAAAATAAACGTCCGCGCTCTCGTGGGTTCCAGCCTGCGAAGCCGAAAGTATATAACGTAACAGAAGAAGAAGAACTATTGTCTTTCCTTTTGAAAGTTGTAGGCAAAAGCCGTAACTCAGTAAAGTCTATCTTGGCACGCGGTCAGGTTTCTATTAATGGGCGTGTTTCCACGCAATTTAATGACAAACTGCTGCCAGGACAAGAAGTGACAATCCGAACAGATATCGTAACAGAAGCAGCACCGCTGCAGGGCATCACGATTATGTATGAAGATGATACCCTCATTGTTATCGAGAAGGCTTCTGGACTATTATCAATCGCTTCCAATAATGAAAAAGAGAATACAGCTTACCGACAGCTATCTGATTATGTAAAAGCGCAGCATAGTGATAATAAGATATTTGTCGTCCACCGGCTTGATCGCGATACATCCGGTGTGATGGTGTTCGCTAGATCAGAGAAAATTAAAAAGATAATGCAGGAATCATGGCAAACAACGAAGGAAAGAGCTTATGTTGCGCTCGTTGAAGGCGACGTCTCCAAGTCAGAAGGAACTATTACTTCTTGGCTGAAGGAAACAAGTACACATAAGATGTATTCCAGTAAGTACGAGAATGACGGATTGAAGGCAGTGACACATTACCAAGTACTTCAAGGAAACAAGGACTTTACGTTGATGGAAATCAGCTTGGAAACCGGACGAAAAAACCAGATTCGTGTCCACATGCAAGACATCGGGCATCCGATTGCAGGAGACAAAAAGTACGGAGCTGAGGATCGTTCCATCAAACGCCTTTGCCTCCATGCACGCAAGCTGAACTTCAAACACCCTGTCAATGGCATGCCATTAAGGTTTGTATCGGATATTCCGAAGCTATTTACATCTAAATCAAGATAAATAGAAAAGCAGAGCTCATATGCTCTGCTTTTTTTTATAATTTTTTTTATACCTGTTGCCACTGGTTTACATTTATAATACTATATCCATAAGTGATATATCATAAACGGATATAAAGGAGAACGAATATGCCTAAAGGAAAATCATTGGATGAACTGACAGATCCGGTTTTCTATATTCTAGTTGCATTAGTAGAAGCGAGACATGGGTATGCCATTATGCAATATGTAGAAGAAGAAACAGAAGGGACATTTAAAATAGGTCCTGCGACACTTTATACCATCATTAAGAAATTACTGGATGCCGGCTTAATAGAAGCTGAACCTGACAGCGAGCCGCGGCGGAAAACCTATGTTACGACTGCTGCTGGTATTGCAAAGTTAAAAGAAGAAGTCGAGAGACGGAGCAGAATGGTGGATCTTGCGACAATTGTATTGCAGACGAAGGGGAGGAAGGGACAATGAGACAAAGAAAGTATATATCTTCAGGCGGACTGGCTTTTTCGGAAAAAGAGGATATGCGGAAACTTGCCAAACAGGCAGCCAAGGGCTGGCATTTACAGGATTTTGCTTTCATGGGCTACCGACTTGTCCGCGGAGAACCGAAGCAGGTACAATACATGATCGATTACCGCAGCCTGGATGAAGCAGAGGAACAAGAGTATTTGGAAATGTTCGAGCATGCTGGCTGGACACGTGTATGCAGTTCATATGGAATGTATATATTTGAGGCTTCCACAGATGTACCGCCAATCTATACGGATGTGGATACGAAGCAGGATAAACTAAGGCGAGCTACTTCATTTATCCCAAAAATGGCTTTGGTAACAACTATTCTGACTATCATCACTTACTTGATAAACAATATTATAGATAATAGGGTAGCTGCTATTATTTGCTTCGTACTGTTCATCATTGCTATCTGCAGTATCGCAATGACAGTGTCCTTTAGTTTCCGTATGCTTAAGCTGATGCGAAAGGGCGAGGACTAATGACTAGGAGAGCATTTCAATCCATATTTATAAAGCTAAAACGATAGCACATATAAAGAAGGCTCCCAATCGGGAGCCTTCCGTCAGTTATGGCAGAACTGATTCAAATGTATAGCTGCCTGACTCTGCTTCGAAGGAAACTTCTCCGTTTTTATGTTTCTTGAAGGTTACACCAGCTGCCTTATGAATCGGTTTTCCGTTAATTCGAACTGATTTCGTATCTTTCGCCAGAATTGTGATGGTTGCTGATGTATTCGCCGGAATGACAGCATCGTAGCTGAAGGCATTATCTTCAACTTTCCAGCTGCTTTCGATACGACCATACATGGAATCGACATGTCCCTTGGCCCATGTCATCACCTGATCCGGATCCGGAGTTGGCTCGAGCAGGAAGTGCTTGAAGCCAGGGTGATCTGGGTCGCGTTTGATTCCTAATGATTCTTTGTACATCCATGCTCCAACGGCACCAAACGAATAGTGGTTGAACGAATTCATGCTGTTATTGCCGCCAAACCCGTCTTCTTCTGTATAAGAGTTAAGTCGTTCCCAAATTGTCGTTGCACCGTTTTCCACCGAATACAGCCAGGATGGATAGGAGGTCTGCTGCAACAGGCGATAAGCGATGTCATCGTGACCATGGTCAGAAAGTGCTTGGCTGATTGCGGCTGTTCCAATGAATCCTGTCATTAGGGAATACTCTGGACGCTCCTTCCCTAAGTCATCCGTATTCTTTCTCTGAACTGCAGCTACTAGATGATCAGCAGCAGCTGCTGCATTGGTTTCGTTTAATACGTTGAGAGCCAAAGGTACGCTATAGGAAGCTTGACTATCAGAAACAGTGCCGTCAGATTTCAATGTCTTTTTCGTTTCCGGATCGATGAACTTTTCGTTGAAGAATTGTTTGCGTTCTTCATAACGCTCCCAGTAATGTGCGGCATCGTCATTATTACCAAGAATCTCTGCTGTCTTTGCCATGAGTTCCAAATCATACACATGATACGCTGCCCACAGGAAAACATTTTCAGTCTTACTGTTTTCAGGGCTTAGCCAGTCTCCTAAAGGACCTTCGTTGATTAATCCTGTTGTAGAATTCACTTTTGTATCGAGGTAGTCAACATATTGTTTCATGCTAGCGTAATGTTCTTGAAGAACAGTTTTATCTCCATATTGCTGGTAAGCCTGCCATGGCACAGTTAGTCCGGCGCTTCCCCACAGGATGCCGCCAAAGCCAGGTCCAATTGGTGTTACATCGGAATAACGCCCGTCAGCACGCTGCAAATCACGGTTAGCCAAATTGTGCCTACGCAGGAACTGATTCACATTATCCATATATGTTGCAGTTTCCGAGAAGACGGAAATATCGCCATTCCATCCCATTCGTTCATTACGAGCCGGTGTGTCTGTCGGGATGGAGAGGAAGTTACCCCGCATACTCCAAGTAATGTTTTCCCATAGCTTATTCACAGTTGTATTGGAAGTCTCGTAGCTCGAGTCAATATCATGAATAGAGCTGATCACCAATCCTTTCACATCTTTGAGTGCAGGAGCTTTTTCTACACCGGTAATCTCAATATAGCGATAACCATGGAAAGTGAAACGAGGCTGGATAGTCTGGTTACCCTTTTTCGTTACATACGTATCTTGAACCAATGCTGCCCGTAGATTTTCCAGCATGAGCATACCGGTATTCTCACCAGAGTCTTCGCTGTCTGGATAAAGCATTTCGGCATAACGCAGGGTAATCTCTTCATCAGCTTTCTGTTTCTTCAACTTGATTTGCGGTACACCGACCATATTCTGGCCCATATCATAAACATACACACCTGGTCGGACTTCTTCCATGCTTTTTGCTGTCAATGTCTCGACAATCTGAGCGTTTTCCCCGACTTGTCCTGTAATCTGCATATCACTATAATCCAGATTTCCTGCGGTTGTCGTGTCATCTAAAGGTACTTCCACAGCCTGTTTCCAATCCTTAGGCTTGAAGTTAGCTTTACTCCAATTCTTCATTTCCTTATTTGCATCATAAACTTCACCTTGGAAGAAGCTGCCGTATACGAGCGGACCGTCTGTCGTGTACTCCCAGTCAGGATTCGTAGTGATAGTGTCGGTCGTACCATCTTCATAGGTAATGACGAGCTTTGCCAAAAGGGAATTACGATCGCCGAAATAGTTCCAGTTTTCGGTCGTGAAGGTGCTCGCGCCGCTCCACCATCCCTCTCCTAACATGGCTCCGAAGGCATTGGCTTTGCCGGACTTAAGCTGATCTGTTACATCGTAGGTTTGGTACATTTGTGTCTTGTTGTATTGTGTCAGACCTGGATTGAAGTAATCTTCCCCGACGCGTTCTCCGTTCAGATAGAGTTCATATATTCCACGAGCTGTTGCATATAGTCTGGCGTCTTGGATTTTCTTTTTATCTGTTTTGAACTCAGTTCTTAGCAGTGGTGTAGAATGATCACTAGGGTCTGCAACAGCAAAGACGCCTTTGTTGCCACCAGTTACGTTGTAAGCACCAGATTTAACAGTTACGCCTTTTGATTTGGCAAATATGCCTTTATAATTCTTTGCTTCTGTATTTTCTTCGAATAGTGTATTGGATGGTTTGCGATAGTTCGTTACGTTCAAATTAGTGAATCTTGCCTGCTGTTTCTTATCCACTGAAAATCCGATTTCAGACAGCATTGGAAAAGCGATGTAATTGCCACCTGAGCCGACAGGGTTCACATTAAAACCATTTTCAGGAGTGATTCGGTTTTCCCCATCTATGAATATATGGAAGACACCTGAATTCCCCCAAAGTGAAATGTCATGTGCGTTATGTTTATTTGTGTAATCAATTAAGTCTCGGGAAATGTTCAACTCTGTGAGTGGACTATTAGGATCATCTTCGGGATCATAGCCTGCACGATAGATTAGCAGCTTGGCATTTCCAGAGTTTTTCTTTACATCGGAAACATCCAATTCGAATTCTACATAGCTTTCATTCACATCATTCTCGAGATTGTACATATTTTTATTTTCATCCATCATTCTTGGATCATTGGCACCGAGGATGAAGCTGGCTTTTTCCGTGTTGGTCTTTTTGTCGAGCTGTAAGCTGTAATGTACTTTATACACATTAAAATAATGTGCTTGGAGCACCATGTCATTTGCTTCGGTACCGATCCATTCGGCGCCGTCCCAAGCAGAAATATCTGTATTCAATAGTCCTGTTTCAAACCAGCTGTCGGCTATTGACTTCTTGCCGTCTTCGTTCCACACAGACACTGCCCATTTATAACGAGTAGAAGGTTTTAGTTCTTTTCCATCATATTGGATGGCAACGGACTCATCAGAATGCTGTTTCTTTGTATTCCAAACAGTTTTTCCTTCTGGATCCTTCACTACAAGCTGATAAGCTTTTTGTTTGGCGCCTTGGTGATTGGCTTTCATTTGCCAGCTGAAGGTAGGACTTGGATTGTCCAAACCAAGCGGTGTTGAACTGAAATCTGTTAAAAGATTAATAACTTCGGCTTTCTGTTTCTTGGCATCTACAGAGCTGGAAACAAAGGGTAGAAACGAGGTTAGAACTAGGAGCAGTGAGGTAACCAACACAATACGACGATAAAACCGGGTCTGCATACGATTCCTCCTTTATATTGGTTGATGATAATGCTGTAAAGCACTCCTTTCCGTGCGTAAGTGGAGACAGCTCCATCTGCAGCACATTATTTGTTAGCGCTTACATAAATGAAATTTTACCGTATTTCTGCTCATAATTAGAGGGGGCATTTCTTAGTTATGGGGGAGAATCATAAGATGTTACATGAAAATATTGGGAATAATCCCGTGCGTCAGTACTCGATCCTTTGTCTCTTGAAGCTTTCCACTATAATTCATACAATTGAATAATTCATTTATATAAAGTATTTGAAAGACATAGTATGGAGGCGATAGTTGTGGAATTAAAGGAAGTTATATTAGAAGCTACTGATGTGCACAAACAGCATCTTTTAAATTGGAGAAGGCACTTGCATGCGAACCCAGAGCTTTCTTTTCAGGAGGAGCGCACCTCACAATTTGTTTACGATACATTAGCTGGTTTCGGAAATCTAGAGTTGAGCAGACCAACAAAGACGAGTGTCATGGCAAAGCTGACGGGAGCAAAACCTGGAAAAGTAATTGGCTTCCGCGCAGACATGGATGCCCTGCCGATACAGGAAGAAACGAATCTTCCTTACGCTTCAAAGGTTGATGGTGTGATGCACGCATGCGGTCATGATGCGCATACTAGCATCTTACTCACAGCAGCAGAGATTTTAAGTGCCAAACAGGAAGAATTGAGTGGGGAAATCCGCTTCTTCTTCCAGCACGCGGAAGAGCTGTTTCCTGGCGGTGCTAAGGAAATGGTGGAAGCAGGTGTTACCGATGGAGTGGATATGGTATTTGGACTGCATGTCGCATCGCAACTGCCGCGCGGTAAGGTTGGTGTCATCTATGGGCCAGCCACGTCCAATTCCGATCAGTTCCATTTGACTATAAAGGGAAAAGGCGGCCATTCTTCACAGCCCGATAAAACGGTAGATCCAATTGTTATCAGTGGCCAGATTATCACCAACTTACAATCAGTTGTCTCACGCATGACTAGTCCAAATGAAGAGTTGGTCGTTTCACTCACAACCTTGCAGGCTGGAGATGCAGTAAACGTTATTCCGAATGAAGTGCATATCGGAGCATCATTGCGTTCGCTTAAGCAAGATGTTCGGAAGAATGCGATAAACGCTATAGAGCGTATGGTAAAAGGCATTACGGAAGCAAATGGTGCTTCATATGAACTGGAAGTTACGTATGGATATGATTCTGTCATCAATGAAGAGAAAGCTACTGTAATAGCAGAGCGTGCGCTCAAGCGAAAGCTAGGAGAGGACGCAGTGCTTCACGGCAGTGCGATTATGGGAGGCGAGGACTTTGCTGCCTTCGCCAATGCCGTTCCTGGATGCTTTGTTTTTGTCGGTGCCAAGGAAAATGGTAATCCATCTCCTGCACCTCATCATCACCCACAATTCCGAATTGAGGAAGAAGCAATGCAGGATGGTTTGCAATTCTTTCTTGGTATTGCGGAGGAACTTGTTTTTTGAGAGGAGTCATTGTACTCCTCTTTTTGTTTACATTTATTGTATTTTTTCGTAAGCTACGTTTCAGGAGGAGATGGATATGAAGAAAGTACCGAATCATGTAGCGATTATGATGGATGGGAATGGGAGATGGGCTGTAGAGAAAGGGAAACCGCGCAGTGCTGGGCATTATGCAGGAATGCTTGCGGTAAGGCGAACTGTAGAAGCTGCTGTCCAGCTGGGTATATCCAATCTAACACTGTATGCTTTTTCGTCGGAAAACTGGAAAAGGCCAAAGCAGGAAGTGGATTATATTATGCATCTGCCTAGTATCTTTTATAAAACTGAAATTAAAGCTCTGAATAAAGCAGGGGTAAGGGTAGAGTTCTTTGGTGATCTGCAGGCATTGCCGTTGAAGACTTTAGCAGTCATCAAGAAAACAATGCAGGAGACGATACATAATAATACACTGATTCTTCGGATTGCGCTCAATTACGGAAGCAAGGATGAGATCATAAACGGAATCAAAGAACTGGTGCAAGCGAATAGTCAAGGTATACAAGAATATGAGGAACTGCGGCAGTTTTTCTGGACGAAGGAGATGCCCGATGTGGATGTGATGATCCGGACAAGCGGGGAGCAGCGACTTAGTAATTTCTTATTAATGCAAGCCGCTAATGCAAGACTAGTGTTTATAAAGGCGTATTGGCCTGACTTTGAGAGGGATATGCTGTCAGATGCTATTACAAACAATTGACTTTTTGTTACTGATTTATGACATAAAAACATTTTATAGGTGATTCAATAAATATGATTTTATTAGAAATATTGAATGTATATCCATCTTGGGTCTTTTATGCACAATGCAGGAGTGCTATGATAGTTAGCATATAAATTATCTGAAATATTTAATTATTTTAATTATTGGAGGAGAACTTATGCTAACGAAACAGACTGAAATAGAACTGTCCAACGATCAAGTAGAAGAGATTATCAGCTGGAGAAGGTATTTGCATCAGCATCCTGAGCTGTCTTTTCAAGAGTATAAGACTTCAGCCTTTATCTATGAAACATTGAGCACATTTCCTAATCTGGAAGTGACAAGACCTACAGAAACGAGTGTACTAGCAGTACTTAAGGGCGCGTATTCTGGTAAGACAATCGGCTTTCGTGCTGATATGGATGCCTTGCCGATACAGGAAGAAACAGGTCTTCCTTATGCATCCAAAAACGATGGTGTTATGCATGCTTGTGGACATGATGGTCATACTGCCATCTTGCTTGGCGTCGCAAAAGCATTAAGTGCACAAAAGGATAAAATTCATGGAGAGATTCGCTTCTTCTTCCAGCATGCAGAAGAAATGCTTCCTGGTGGTGCCAGAGAGATGGTTGCAGCCGACGTGACGGAAGGTGTGGATTATGTATTCGGTTTGCATCTTTCTTCTCTTACGCCGGTAGGTCAGCTGACGATTACTCCGGATGCTGCTACTTCCAATTCGGACATGTTCCACGTCACGATTAAAGGAAAAGGAGGTCATTCTTCTCAGCCGGAAAACACAATTGATCCCGTCGTGACAAGTGCACAAATCATCACCAGCCTGCAGACAGTCGTTTCCCGCATCACAAGCCCGAAGGATGAATTGGTTGTGTCTGTCACAACATTACAAGCAGGCGATGCTGTTAATGTCATTCCGGAACAAGTGAAAATTGGAGCGTCCGTTCGCTCTTTCAGCCAGGATGTACGAAAACGAGCAGTCGAGGCAATTGAGCAGATCATCAAAGGTGTTTCTGAAGCTAATGGCTGCCAATACGAATTGAACTATACGTACGGCTATGACTCAGTTATGAATGATACGAAAGCTACCACTATTGCTGTTGAAGCTATCCGCCGCAAACTTGGTGAGGCAGCATATGCTGAAGGAGAAGCAATTATGGGAGGAGAGGATTTCTCAGCCTTTTCGAACGTTGTACCTGGATGCTTCGTATTCGTAGGCGCTTGTGCTCCGGACAATCAGACACCTGCTCCGCATCACCATCCGAAATTTCTTATCGACGAAGCAGCGCTGGCAGATGGTGCGAATATGTTCCTAGCTATTGCTGAAGACTTGGTGCTCGAATAGGGGATCTAGTTTCTCAGTTGTCATACCAATATTCTAGTACAAACACTCTAAGGAGGCTGTAAAATGGACAAGCTTATTCGCAATGGTGTCGTAATTGATGGAACTGGAAATGTGATAGAAGATGCAGTCATTGCAATCAAAGGAGATCGTATTGCGGCAATTGGACCTGCTTCTGACTTCATAGGTATCGATGCCAAAGAAGTTATCGACGCGCAAGGCGGCTATATACTGCCAGGTTTGATTGATACACATGTGCATATGATGATGGAAATTAAGGACGTACGAGAATCACTTATCACACCTTTCTCTATGCGTTTCTATGAAGCATTAACATACATGAAGCGAACACTTGACGCGGGCATCACAACGGTAAGAGATGCCGGATATGCCGATTTAGGCGTAAAACAGGCCATCGAAAATGGCTTGATCAGCGGACCGCGTATGCAAATCAGTGTCAATCCGCTTACGATTACAGGTGGTCATGGTGACAATTGGATGGTGTCCGATATGGATCTGACTAATAAAGCTTATCCAGGATTCCCATCAGGTGTTTGCGATGGGCCGGAGCAGGTAAGGCAGAAGGTTAGGGAGATGCTGCGAGCAGGCGCTGATATTATTAAAGTTCATGCAACCGGAGGTGTCATGAGTCCGACAGATCATCCGGAATTCACCCAATTCTCTATGGAAGAGCTGCAGATTATTGTAGAAGAAGCAGCATATCGAAAAGGCCGTAAGGTGATGGCGCATGCCCAGGGAGCAGAAGGTGTGAAGCAAGCGGTTAGGGCTGGCATCCATTCCATCGAGCATGGTATCTTTCTTGATGATGAAGCTATCGAGCTCATGCTAAAACACGGTACATACCTTGTTCCAACGCTGCTTGCTCCTGTCAGTGTCGTGGAAGCAAGTGAAGCGAATGAAAGCATGCCTGCTTATGCAGTGGATAAAGCGAAGGAAGTAATGGAGATACATCAGCAGAGCGTAGCGAGAGCATATGAGGCGGGTGTGAAAATTGCAATGGGAACTGATGCTGGTGTAATGGCTCATGGTACTAATTTGCGCGAGCTGGCACTGATGTGTGACATTGGCATGAGTCCGATGGAGGCAATTCTTGCATCTACTAAAATAGCAGCAGAATGCTTAGGCTGGGAAGATAGAATCGGGACAATAGCTGAAGGGAAATTAGCAGACTTAGTCATTGTTCAAGAAAATCCTTTGGAAAATATTGCTTCCCTGGCTGATACGAATAATATCAAAACAGTCATGCAGGGAGGAAAGCTAAAGAAACAGCTTTCTATCCAGACAGGTATTCCAAGTTAACAGTACGACAGCGGGCAGATGCCCGCTGTTTTTTTGTACAAATATTTGACAGAACAACCCGGAGTCGAATAGGCTTAACATGTGTTTTTCTTTACTTGCTTACATCAATATGTAAGCGCTTAACAAAAAAGGAGGCGATTGGATGAAGTCTAGTATGCTGTCGGTATGGGAAGGGTTATGGCACGCGCATGATAGAACCAAGCGGTTGCTGCTTTTCGCTGTACCAACCTCAAAGAATAAAGTGTCAGATCAGTCATCGGAAAGATCAGGCACTTCCGACAAAGAACCTCGAACGTACAAACGTCCCCAGTTAATTGGATTGTTATTAGGCCCTCTATTGTTTTTCTCTGTCATTTTATTTTATTACCCCGAAGGATTGAGCTATGAAGGACGAATGGTATTGGCTACGACATTGTGGGTAGCGACATGGTGGATCACGGAAGCCATTCCGATACCGGCCACTTCTTTACTGCCGCTTATTCTCCTGCCAATAACACAAGGTCTTGATGGTGACACAGCAGCTTCAAGCTATGGAGATCCGATTGTATTCCTTTTCCTTGGCGGCTTCTTAATTGCTATGGCAATGGAAAAATGGAATTTGCATAAACGGATTGCATTAAATATCATCAGTGTTGTCGGAACGAGTACATCACGTATCGTACTTGGATTCATGATTGCAACTGGTTTCCTCTCCATGTGGGTATCTAATACGGCAGCGGTCATGATGATGCTTCCAATTGGGACAGCTATTATCTACCAAGCCAGTCAAGCTGCCAAAGCCAGTAAACAGGATATCAGGGAAGACAATAAGAAATTCGAAAAATCCCTTGTCTTCGCGATTGGATATGCGGGTACAATAGGTGGTCTTGGTACGCTGATCGGGACGCCTCCAAATATTATCCTGGCAGCGATGGCAAGTAGTTTGTTCGGGGTAGAGATTTCATTCGGCGGCTGGATGCTGATTGCCGTACCGATTGTTATCGTCCTTTTGTTTTCGACATGGTTTTATCTTACGAAATTCGTTTTCCGAATTAAAATGAAGGAATTGCCTGGTGGAAAAGAGCTGATTCTTAAGCAAAAAAGGGATCTGGGCAAGATGTCGTTCGAAGAGAAAGCCGTGCTCGCTGTGTTCACATTTGCTGCTTTCATGTGGGTCAGCCGTACTTTTCTTTGGCAAGAAGATGCTGTGTTGGAGATCATCGCCATTCCAGGTATCAGTGATACGACTATCGCAGTCTTGGCAGGTGTAATATTATTTTTAATTCCTAGTCTGAATAAAAAAGGGCAAAGAATTCTTGATTGGGACGTTTCAAAAGAGCTGCCGTGGGGAGTTCTGCTTCTATTCGGAGGAGGATTGGCAATCGCAGCTGGCTTCACTAGCTCAGGGCTTTCCCAATGGATAGGCGATCAGCTTACAGTCTTGGAAGGACTTAATATTTTTGTGATTATCATTATTTCGACAACATTAGTATTGTTCTTGACCGAGATTACATCCAATACAGCAACTGCCACAATGATCTTGCCTGTAATGGCATCATTGGCTTTGGCTTTGGACGTTCATCCGTATGCCATCATGGTTCCGGCAGCAATGGCTGCTAACTGTGCCTTCATGCTGCCAGTCGGAACACCGCCTAATGCTATCATATTTGCATCTGGTAAAATTACAATAGCAGAGATGGTCAGGATAGGTTTCATACTCAACATCTTTACTCTAATTCTTCTCATATTAGGAGTCTTTGCGCTTGTTGGTCCGCTATGGGGTCTTGATTTGAACATGTATCCTGAATCATGGAAATGATGTTGAAGGGAGTCTGCCATTGGCGGGCTCTTATTCAGTGAAGGAGAGTACTATGAAACATTATCTAGTGATTGGAGGAACTGGCATGCTCCAAGCAGCTGTCCTTGGCTGGAACCAAGAGGGACATGAGGTGACAGTCGTTGCCAGGACGAAGGAAAAACTTCGACGTTTATCCGAAAGTGCTGCCCATCCAGAGCTCCTACGAACTATACAAGCAGATTACCATCAGCTTGAAAACTTTCAAAAACAACTTGAAACTATTCCGAAGCCGGATATCATTGTCAGTTGGATTCACCGCAGCGGAAACAATGCAATACAAACCTTATGTAACCTTTATGGAGAATTAGAAAAGAGAGTAGCGCTTTTTCATATAAAGGGGAGCAGTGCGTATAATCCACGACAGAACTATACACCGCGCTATACAGGTACTATCCAATATCATGAAGTCATTCTAGGCTTCCAGCTGAACGAAAGCACTTCCAGGTGGCTTACAAATGAAGAAATAGCAAATGGAGTTAGAGAAGCAGTTAAACTGCAGCAGCATCGGTACATTGTCGGAATAGTGGAGCCATGGAGTTCCAGGCCGAAATCTTAATGCTACCTTTGTTTAGAAATATGAATTTTTTTCTTCTGAATTGTTCATAACTTATGGATTCTACCGATAATAGATATGTGCAACTAGGAAAATAGGTCTAGTTTTGCCCAAGGATTAACCGGAGGGTTCCCGATGAAGGAAGCAAAAGATCAAGGTTGGGCGTTGGTGGCTAAGCTGATGAAGGAAGAAGAGAACCTTGCTGTTGAGAGTGGAGAGAATGGATATACCGGGCTTAACGGTAAATTTCTGACATTGCTCAGCATCGCTGTTTTCGTGACAAACGGAGATGAGCGTGCACTTCGCCAGCAATTCGAAGCTGCTCTCCTGTCCGGCATTTCTGTCCAAGAAATGATGGAGGCAATCCAACATTGTGCATTATTGAATGGGTTCCCGCCTTCGCTGAAAGCTATGTCATTATTAAAAGAGGTAGTAGACGACCAATGAAAAATGCGTGCAGATGATTCTGCACGCATTTTGTCATTTAAAGATATTGAACCAGCCTTTACGTTTGAAACGCCACAGCATTACAACGGCAATAATTGCCATCAGCAGCATTGCCACTGGATATCCGTATTTCCATTGCAGCTCAGGCATATTAGCAAAGTTCATTCCGTAAACACCGGCGATAAAGGTTAATGGAATAAAAATAGTCGAAACAATTGTCAGGGTCATCATGATAGCATTCATTCGATTGCTGTTGATTGACTCGTAGCTGTCTCGCATATCCGATGTGAGTTCCCTGTTGGAATCAACGATTTCCGTAAGTTTCAGCAAATGATCATAAATATCATTAAAATAGGCCTTTTGAGTTTGAACAAAATCGAATTTTTGGATGCTAAGCAACCGGTAAATCAAATCGCGCATTGGTGCAATTGTACGTCTGGTTCTAAGCAAATCACTGCGGATATCAAAGACCTCATTAATTACAGTTTGCGGTGATTTATGGCTTTCTTCATCCTCAATCTCGTTTAAACGATCCTCCATTTTATACAACGGAGGGAAATAATCATCAACCAATTTATCAATCAGATGATAGACAATTTTCGACGGAGAATGTTCAGATGGACCTTCTTGCATAACTCGCTGCCAGACATGGTCCGCCGCCATTGATTCTTCTAGATGAAAGGTAACTATATAACGCTCTGAAACAAAGATATCCAATTCATCTGACACGAATGAATCATGATTCAGTTCATGAAGAACGAGGAAATGGTACCCGTCGTATTCATCTAGCTTTGGCCGCTGAAGGAAATGAAAACAATCCTCGATCGCCAATGGATGGAAGTGGAAGATCTCGCCTAGCTTATTTGATTCAGCCTCTGTTGGTACACTAAAATCGACCCAATACCAGATAATTTCAGGACTGTTTAGTTCCTGATACGGCAGATCTTTTAGTATTTTTTTGTCACGTGTTATCGCTATGCTGCGTATCATGGTACAACCTCCTGCAATATATAGCCACATTATAACGTATTCGGAGGCAGAGAGAAAACGACAAGCAGTGTGATTAAAGAAAAGGGCTATGGGGTATAAAATGAATATACAACCAAGCATAGTAACTGTAGTGAAATTGCTCAAATGCCATTTGTCTGAATATTTTAAAATTTTATATGCAAAAGTATTGCGCTTTTGGATTGAATCTTTTATAGTATTCAACAACCTACAACAATCACCATTGCTTAGCCAGCCGGTTAAGCTGAAGGAGGACAACGATATGTCTGATAATCAAAGCTTTGTAACTGTTGGTGACTGGGTAACAGGACATTCGATAAACGATGAATTATTTACCGGCTTCGTGGAAGCAGTGAATGCGAAACTGAACACGGTGAAAGTATACGTAACAGAAAGTGATCATAAAAATACGATCGGTAAAACGATCGAAACCTTCCAAAGCAAGATCAAGTATTTTCCGCCAAGTGTAGATCCGAGCAGGGCACATCTTTTAAACCTTATTGATTTATCCCTTATTTCTGGGGATAAGGACTGGTTCTTGCAGCTGACAGAAGAATTAAAGATACTAGACGAAATGGAATCCGAGTCTAATCCAGAATATATCCCGAACTAACTGGACCGAGCAGATATTGCTCGGTTTTTTATTTTTAAAATTGAATAGCGATAACGGTTGGAGCAATAACGTGGGAGAAGTTGACGAAGGAAGAGGAACTATTTATGGAAATGATGAGCAGGATATTGTTGCCAGCTGATTCCAAATAGGAGGTAATCCAATCTCTTGTAGAGAAGTTATGTATAGCCTGCATTCTGCTCAAAAAGGAGAGGGATTCATGAAAAAGCTAATTATAAATGCGGATGACTTCGGGTATTCTCGTGCTGTAAACTACGGTATTCTTGACTGTTATCAAAATGGGATATTAACATCAGCTACAATGATGGTCAACATGCCTGGTGCGGAACACGCAGCTGCGCTAGCTAAGGAGCATCAGAATCTGGGCGTCGGTATCCACTTAGTACTTACATGTGGGGAACCACTGTTAACTACTCATAAAACGATAGTCGATAGCATTGGTTCTTTCCGTAATCTAGCATTCTATCAAGGCTCCTATACAATTGATCGGGAGGAATTGAAAGCAGAGTGGCAAGCACAAATTGAGCGCTTTCTTTCATTCGGGCTTACACCGACACATTTGGATAGCCATCACCATATCAATACCTATAAAGATATAGATGGAGTTTTCCTAGAGCTTGCCGACAAGTATGGCTTACCTGTCCGCCATAATATGAAGCTGCCAGCGAAATATGTCTCCACGGATAAATTTGAGTTGTCTCTAGAGAAAGCTTTGGCTGATGAAGACTCGCTGCTAGAGATTTTCGGTGATGCAGATTCACTTGAAGTGATGTCTCATCCAGGTTATTTAGATAAAGCTATCTATACAGGGTCCTCTTACAATTATCCTCGACTGGATGAAGTAGAATTACTCACATCCAGTAAAGTGGTTAATTGGCTCAAGCATAGTAAGAAGGTCGAATTGGCGACATTTACGCATATCTCTTAAGACGAGAGAGCACTCACCGCTCCCTCAACTGTATCCCGAAAAGGTCCTCAATCTTTTCATTCATAAACTGATAGGAAGCTTCAATTCCAGCATTATAAAAAATAGGACCTAGTTCTTTGATGATAAAGTCGAGCAGCAGACCTGCGGCCAGGTCGCCTAGCTGCTCGTCTTTTTCTTGCTCAAAATAAGTCTGCAGGGAACTTATCATTTCATTGCGCTGTGTATCATTCAATCGGATTGGGTTTTGCATGTGTTTTCCCTCCGTTAGCTCATTTTCGTTTCATTATAGCAGAAAGTTCTGCTAGACTTTAGAAAAGGAAAAAAGGTGGGAGTAACGATGGCAGAATTATCTTATGAGATAGTGAAAGAACTCGGAGTGCTATCCGTATCGCCGAAGGGATGGCAGAAGGAACTGAATCTGATCAGCTGGAACGGCAGGGAGCCAAAGTATGATATCCGGGACTGGGCGCCGGACCATGAGAAGATGGGAAAAGGTATTACGTTGTCAGCTGAGGAAGTCAGTGCACTGCGTAACCTATTGCAGGAGCAGGACTGACATGCTGCCGGAGAAGTTAGTTCAGCTAGCCAAAGAGAGAATGGCTCCTTATCCGTGTGAAGGTTTTCTGCCCGGAAGAGGGCCAAAGCATCCGGTTCTTTTCTTTGTCGGAGAAGCACCAGGGGAGACGGAGATACATAGCCTGGTGCCATTCAGCGGAAGAGCTGGCAAAGAGCTGGATCTATTTCTGGAGCGAGCTGCTGTGGATAGATCAGAGGTATTCATCTCGAGCTCAGTCAGAAGCAGACCTTATCAATATAAGACAAAGCAGATTCGCGGTGAGACTGTCACAAAAAAATACAACCGGACACCAACTAAGGCCGAAATTCTCGCCCATGCACCTGTGCTCGATTATGAAATTGCCCAGGCGGAACCGGAAATTCTTGTGACCCTAGGTCGAATAGGGTGGGAACGGATAACCGGTTCGAAGGAGAAAATCACAGAAGTTGCTGGCAAGCTGATAGAACAGCCGGTTCAGCAATTGAAAAGCTTGGAGGATGATTCTTTTATCCTTTCCGAGAAGATATATCGTATCTTTCCGACTTACCATCCAGCGTCTGTTTTTTACAATCCGGGACTGCGGTCGGTAATTGAAGAGCATGCCTATAAGATTCGCGAACTTCTGAACAGATAAGGAGAGATGTAATGGAAAAGGTCAACGGTAAAGTAATAGGGTTTGAATTAAACAGCCAAGATCCGGACAAGGCAGCGAGCTTCTACGCTAATGTTTTCGGCTGGAAGGTAGGTAATCCAGATTGGGGTTATCATGGGGTGGAGACAGCTGGAGGAATTGATGGCGGAATTAGTAAAGGCCCGTATGATTTTCCACATGGGACAAGAATCCAGATTGAAGTTGATGACCTGGATAAAGCAATTCAAGCTGCTAAAGAAGAAGGGGCAGTGGTCGTTCGTGAAAAGATGGACTTTGATACTTTCTATCTCGCGTATTTAGTTGACCCAGTCGGAATCGGAATTGGACTGGTGCAGTCTATCTCCAAAGACTAGTGAGAGGAGAAGACGCCTCATTCCAGGCTTTCCCACTTATTCCTTCGTTTCTAAACGGTCTTTCCCGCTTTTCTATAAAAAAACAGGCGTATCAGCTGACTGATACGCCTGTTTTTTTTATTTTGCTGCTTTTTGCAGTTTAGTGATCATCTGCAGGGCACGACCTGTACCGATTGCAACGGATTCTAGGGGATTCGGAGCCAAATGAACAGGAACTGAGATCTCAGAAGCGAGCCATTGCTGCATTCCTTTTAGCAATGCGCCTCCGCCAGTCAAGATGACACCGTGGTCAACGATATCTCCGCTTAGTTCCGGCGGGCAGTCTTCCAATGTCATACGAATTGTTTCGAGGATCTGCTCCAATGATTCTTTAAGAGCTACTTGTACTTCCTTAGAAGAAATTCCGACAGTCTTCGGTAATCCAGTTACCATATCACGGCCGCGGACATCCATCATCAATTCATCATGGTCAATCAAAGCATAGCCGATTTCCATTTTAATCTGTTCTGCAGTTCTTTCCCCGATGAGGATATTGTACTGCTTACGGATATATTGGATGATTTCCTCATCCATTGAATCTCCTCCAATGCGGACAGAACGGCAAGAAACAACGCCGCCGAATGAAATAATACCAACTTCACTTGTACCGCCGCCGATATCGACAATTACATTCGCAACTGGCTCATCTACTGGGAGGTCAGCTCCAATTGCTGCAGCAATTGGTTCTTCAATCAAGTGGACGTTTTTAGCACCATACGATTTGACCGCATTATGTATAGCGCGTCTTTCAACTGAAGTACTTCCAGACGGTGTGCAGACAACGATAGTTGGTTTGCGAAGGGAAGATCCCATCACTTTGCTCACTTTTTTCAGGATTTCTTTCAATAATTGAGCTGTTACATCATAGTCAGCGATTACGCCATCTTTTAATGGGCGAATCGGTACGATATTCTGAGGAGTTTTACCGACCATTTCTTTCGCTTCTGCTCCAACAGCAACGACGTTTTTTGTTTCCATATCAATTGCAACCACGGAAGGTTCATTCAATACGATTCCTTTTTGTTTTGTATACACAAGTATATTTGCAGTGCCAAGGTCTATTCCGATTTCGGGATTAGAAAACATTATATTTCCTCCAATAATGACATATTTCTACTATATTTATTCTCCCCCGTATAAGGCTTTATGGGGGTAGATCTGTCAAAGAGCTAAAAAGCCGCTAAAATTCGACATAATTCATTCTATCACCTGGTATAGAGGTGTTAAAGAGATACCTTTATCCTAATTTGGTAGATTAAACTAATAAGTATAGGAGAAAAGGATTATATAGAAGGAATAGCAGCAAGTCAATTTACAGATAGATTACAAAAACTGAGGTATTGTTACAAAAACTAGGAATAAAAAAAGGTGTCAATCCTAAATTACATCCAAAAAATAGAAGGGCGGCTGTTTATTGCTAGTTTCATAGCTTATAAAGCGGGTACGATTTCGCATAAGAACCGACTTTTTACTAGCGTTGCTCAGGAATGAGTGCCTATTGGAAATTCTAGGCTGCAATATTACACAAAAACCCATGCTATGATGTTGCTGCATCAAAAAACACACATCTCGAAAGGAGCAACATCATGTTCAAGAAAGTATTAGTAACAACACTATCTACAGCTATCCTAGCAGGTGGCGCTTTGGCAGGAACAGCAAATGCTGCACCAGCACAACCAACTAAAGAAGAAGCTCAAGTGCACGTAGCACAAGTAGTGAAAAGCGGATCTTTCTCTTCTATCGAAGATTTGAATAAATGGGTGAATGAATATCTATCAGCTTATAACATTCACATCAATACTGATAGCTTGCTAGCAAAATACAATGTTCAGCAGCCATCTCAACAGGAGCAAGCACAAACTCCTGCTCAAGCACAACCTAAGCAAGAGGAAGCAAAAGCACCAGCTGCTCAGAAAGAAGAGCAAAAAGCTGCTCCACAAAAAGAAGAAAAAGCTGAAGAGCAAGCAACTGAACAAAAAGCTCAAGCTCCAGCACAAAAACAAGAAACTGCTTCTGACAGCAAGAAGACAGAAGATAAGCAAGCTACTGAAGGCCTAAGTGCTTTCGAACAGCAAGTAGTAGACTTGACTAACAAAGAGCGTGAAAAAGCTGGTCTTAAAGCTTTGAAAGCTGATACTGAACTAAGCAAAGTAGCACGTGCGAAATCCAAAGATATGGCTGACAATGGTTACTTCGATCACAACAGCCCGACTTACGGTTCTCCGTTCGATATGATGAAATCTTTTGGTATTTCTTATAAAACTGCAGGTGAAAACATCGCTCAAGGACAAAAGACTCCAGAAGAAGTCGTTGAAGCATGGATGAACAGCCAAGGACACCGTGAGAACATCCTTAATCCTGATTACACTAATATCGGTGTAGGTTATGTAGAAAACGGTAACTACTGGACACAGCAATTCATTGGTAAATAATTCAGATTATTGTATAATGAGAAGCAACCGATTATAATCGGTTGCTTTTCTTGTATGTAGGAGTGATTATATGGATCTGATTTCACTGCTTGCAGAAGAACGAATCAAGCAGGCTGAAGCCAATGGAGAGTTCCGTAACCTTCCAGGAGCGGGAAAACCTTTGGAGCTGGAAGATCTATCTGGTGTACCGGAGGATATGCGGATGAGCTACAAAATTCTCAAGAATGCTGGCTATATTCCGCCTGAAATGGAGCTGCAGAAAGAAATTGTAGCACTGCGCGATTTACTGCGTATTTGTACGGATGACTCAGAGCGGGCAGCTTTCCGGAAGCGGATCAGCGTGAAAGAGATTCACTACGAAGCACTGCTTCAGAAGCTTAAGCGAAATTCGCCAGGCACTCTCAGTCAATATCGGGAACAAATTGAACATAAACTAACATAACTAAATAGTATTTTCTTATCACGAGAGGTGGAGGGACTGGCCCTTTGAAGCCTCGGCAGCAGGCAGAAATGTACTGTGCCAATTCCAGCAGACGATAGTCTGGCAGATAAGAGGAGCATTTACCTTGGATAAGGAGCCTCTTCTGTAAAACGGAAGAGGCTTTATTTACATAATAAGAGGAGTGGAGAACAATGACGAAACAAATTATCCTGCAAGCATTTGATATGACAGCCGCTAATCATAACGCCCATGGCTTATGGAAGCATCCGGAAAACAGAAGGCATCGGGAATATAAATCGCTGGAATACTGGATGGAGCTTGCACGCCTCTTAGAAAAAGGGAAGTTCGACGCTGTATTCTTTGCTGATGTGCTTGGTGTTTACGACGTATACGGAGGGGATGAAAAGGCTGCCCTGCGTGATGGAATGCAAGTGCCGCTTAATGATCCTGCCTTCGCTATTCCAGCCATGGCAGCTGTGACGAAGCATTTGTCCTTCGCAGTCACTGTCAGTACATCTTATGAACAGCCATTTCATAATGCACGAAAATTTTCGACGCTTGATCACCTGACAAATGGGCGTGTTGCCTGGAATATCGTTACGTCCTATTTACCGAATGCTGCCCAGAATTTTGGGCTGGAGAAGATGGTGAAGCATGATGAGCGTTATAAAATAGCTGATGAATTCCTCGAGGTTTCTTATAAGCTGCTGGAGGATAGCTGGGAAGAAGATGCTGTTATCTCTGACACGGAAACAGGAGTGCTAGTGGATCCGGAAAAGGTTCACCGCATAAAACATAAAGGTACATATTTCTCAGTAGAAGGGCCGCATGTGAGTGAACCTTCTCCGCAGCGTACACCTGTGCTTTACCAAGCAGGTACTTCGGAAAAAGGCCGTGATTTTGCAGCAAGACATGCTGAATGTGTCTTCGTAGGCGGACCTACACCAGAAAAAATCAACTATTACATCGAAGATATTAAAGCTCGGGCGGAGGCGTACGGCAGAAGCCGTGATGAAATCAAGGCGTTTACTTTCCTGCATGTTGTCGTGGCTGAAACAGAAGAGAAAGCTATTGCAAAATATAAGGAAGTTAAGCAATATTGGAGCGCAGATGCTGCCAAGGCACAATATGGCGGCTCGACTGGTTATGACTTGGCTTCTTATGAAAATGAAGAAGAGCTGTTCACATACAAGCACACAGAACAAGGTCAATCGCGAGCTGCTTATCTGACGAAGGATGCGGCGAAGCCATTTACAGTCAAAGAGATACAAGAGAAATTCAGTCAACCAGCTGAAATGGATATTATTATCGGCAGTCCGGAACAGGTGGCGGACAAAATCGAGGATTTCTTTGTGCGAAGCGGAGTTGATGGCTTCAATCTGACACATTATATTACACCAAAAGACTTAAATGACTTTGTCGAATTGGTTGTTCCTATCTTGCAGGAGCGAGGATTATATAAGAGAGATTATGCAGAAGGAACATTCAGGGAGAAATTATACGGACACCCGCATCTAGCTGCGGCACATCCGGCAAAACAAGGAAAGAGGAGCTGAGCATCAGCTCCTCTTTTCTATTCTAGATAAGTTAGAGTTCCCTTACCATCTTTAAATGATGCAGTAGCTAATGCGCCATTAATCATTGTGAACTGCGGTGGCATGTGCCCGATATCAGTATCAAAGATAATTGGCAGGCCAATTTCTTCTGCAAATTCATATATCATCTGTTCGTCGTCATAATCCTCAGATGATGCACTTCGAGAAGGTCTGCCAAATAGTAAACCGCTCGCTCCATCGAACCAGCCGTGTTCCTTCAGGTGCCAAAGATTCCGATAAGCTTCGGCAGTAGTCCAGTCCAACCATTCTAGGTAGACAATCGTTTCTTCTTCAAAAGATTCTCGCCACTCCTTAATGGTGGCATATCTCGTTCCGGCTATTGCAGTCAATGTATTCAGACAGCCGCCGATTAAACGGCCAGTAAAGGAAACGGCTTCACCTGTCGAAGATTTCCATTCCGTTTTGCTGTCCAAATCAAAGCCCGCAGGATTTTCTTGTACAAATAGCGCATCCCATGATGATTGATACATAGGAGATGAGTGCTGGACAACATGCTTGCGAGATGATGCTGATAATATCTTATGCCATTGCATTGTCGTATCATCAAGGTTTTCCATATTCAAATCAAAGAAGTTTGTCGTATGTGCAGATGCAATATTCGTCTGGAGTGTATAGCTGCATAGAAGTGTGCTTGTGTCAGAATAACCAATCAGCCATGTTGGCTTGCTTTTGGTTATCTTATCCCAATCCAGCTTAGGCAATACTTGTACAAGCAGTTCTCCACCCCATGGCGGCATAATGGCATCAATTGCGGAATCAGTTAAATAAGTCATTAGCTCGATTGCTCTAGTTTCAGCAGAGCTGCTTCTAGCCGCTCGTTGTGTCCAAACTGTTTCTCCGATGACTACATTGGAACCAAGTTTCTCGAGCTGACTTTTAGCTTTATGTATCTTGGGATGCAATGGGGCAGGAACACCGCTTGAGGGAGCAGTGATTGCGAAGGTGGAATTGGCAGTCAGAGCACTTGGATAGATGGTCGTCAACATAATCACCCTTTCCTTTTCCATATTATAGCATGAGCACTAGGTCGTTTGAATCGTTGTTCCAAGGGGAATGGAATACAAGACATTCACACATTTTCATATTTATAAAACGAGGGAGTTGAGTGAATGATAAACGTGTTGTTTATTTCTTTAGGCAACATCTGCCGCTCGCCGATGGCTGAAGCGATATTCCGCAAACGTATAGACGAAGCAGGATTATCAGGGTTTGTTACAGTCGACTCAGCTGGTATTGGTCACTGGCACGAAGGAAAGGAGATGCATCCTTCTGCTCGTGCGCTTCTCGGACAAAAAGGCATTTCGATGGGTAATCATACGGCAAAGCAAGTCCAAGCAGAACACTTGGAAGCTTACGATTACATTATCGTGATGGACCAGCTTAATTTGCAGGATTTATCAGCTATAGCTCCTGCTTATACGGACCGTTATCAGCTTTTCTCAGATTTTATTCCAGAGCGTGCTGGAGAGGATATTGAGGATCCATTCTTTACTGATGAATTTGAAGCGGTGTTTGAGATGCTTGAGGCTGGGTGTGTAGGATTGTGCGAGACAATAAAACAACAGACACAATGGAAGGAGCCGGTTTGATGAAAAGTAAATTTACGTTAGGTTTAACGATTGGTGCTACAGTCGGCGGCTTGATTTCTTTATGTGATGCACAGACACGTGAGCATGTACGAGGTAACTTGACGCGTGCAGGTTCTGAAGCGGTGTTTTACCTCCGCAATCCGGGCGTTTTTGTGAATGATGTCAAAACTTCCTATGCTCGAGTGGCAACCAGTATATCTACATCAGCCGATAAAGGCTTGAGAGGACTGGAGGAAGTTCAGCATGCACTGCAGAAGGTGAGCAAGCTGGACGATCAGATCGAATTGCCTGCCGGACAGCGTCCGAAACAATTGGCAAGCGGTGGTAACACAGTAGCAGCCAGATAAAAAGGTTGCTTTAGAGAGAGAAGGAGGAGAAACCATGGGGAGCTTTTTAAAACAGCTTGGGCAGCGAATCGGTAACGATGAAGTGACTGGTTTGTCTGCCCAGCTGGCTTATTTTTTACTGCTATCACTATTTCCATTTATCATTTTTCTTGTGTCCTTGATCGCATTCTTGCCGATCAGTCAACAAGATATTATGAGTACTTTATCAACATTCGCACCTGAATCAACCATGGATCTGCTCGAAGAAAATATTACGGGTCTGGTCAATGAGCGAAATGGCGGGCTGTTGTCCATTGGTATTTTGGCAACACTTTGGTCTGCGTCAAATGGTGTTAATGCCATTATTCGTGCATTGAATAAGGCTTACGATGTTAATGAGGATCGATCTTTCATCGTTGCCAGAGGAGTAGCCGTGGTGCTGACAATCGCTATGGTACTCGTTATCGCAGTCGCATTCTTGCTACCGATATTCGGTAAATCAATCGGTATTTATATCTTTTCCTTTTTCGGACTGGACGATGGTTTCCTGACTGTATGGGGAGCTTTGCGATGGGTCATTTCCTTTGTAATATTCTTCATTGTACTACTTGCATTGTATGTGTTAGCGCCGAGTAAGAAAATCTCGATCAAAGAATCAATGGTCGGAGCGGCCTTCGCAGCAATCGGGTGGATGATTGCATCCCTGTTATTCTCCTTTTATGTTGATAACTTTGGTAATTACTCTGCGACATACGGATCTCTTGGGGCAGTCATTGTTCTGATGATCTGGTTCTATCTTTCCGGCATCATCATAATCACCGGTGGTGAGATCAATGCTATGCTGGATGAGCGGAAGAAAAATAAAGCGGCTGCCTGATAAGGCGCCGCTTTTTTTATCTTAAAAGTCTAAGACCGTTTAATATGACTAAAATTGTGCTGCCCTCGTGTCCTACTACCCCAAGTGGCAAACCGAGATATTGACTGATATTAGCCAGGATGAGCAGCATAATGACAGCGACTGAAAAGATAACATTTTGCTTAATGATCCTGCGCATACGCTTTGATAATTTTATAGCGTCGGCAAGTTTTCTTAGATCATTTTTAATCAGGACCATATCAGCTGTTTCCAGCGCAGCGTCAGTTCCATTGCCCATGGCAATTCCAACTTGAGCAGTAGCAAGGGCAGGAGCATCATTGATCCCATCGCCAACCATGGCTATCGTTCCGTAGCGATTTTCCAGCTCTTTGATTTCTGCAACCTTTTCATCTGGCAAGCAGTTGGATCGATACATAGTAATACCTGCTTCTTTGGCAATGGCTTTTGCAGTCTGGTCGTTATCACCTGTAAGCATAATAGTAGAAATGCCGAGCTTAGTTAAGGAACGGATTGCTGCTTTTGCTTCCGGTCTTATTGTATCTTGCAGTGCAAATACACCGGCTAATTCGTTTTCGTTCTCTATATAAACAAGCGATTTCCCCGAAGCGGCCAAAGAATTAGCTTGATCGGCTAATTCTTGATCAGCTGAATTTTGCATATAAGATACTTTTCCGATCCGCCATTTCTGTCCCTGCCATATCCCATTCATACCTTGACCAGCTGTATCGGTGACTTGCTCAGCTTGCTTGATACTATCAGCTTGTGCATAAGCTGCTACGGCTTTAGCTAAAGGATGTGAGGACTGAGATTGTATAGCATAAGCCGCCTCCAGCACATGGGATGCTTCGGCAGTTTTACCGACAAGGAAATCTGTAACAGATGGCTTCCCGATTGTTAAACTGCCTGTTTTATCGAATGCTACAGCTTTTACCTGTCCGAGCGTTTCTAGATGTGAACCACCTTTGACTAAAATCCCGTTTCTTGCTCCTTTTGAAATAGCTGATAAGGTCGCTGGCATGACGGATGCTACCAGTGCACATGGAGAAGCGACGACAAGCAGGATCATGGCACGGTAAAAAGATTCGGTAAATGACCAATTTGTTATGAAAGGTGGTACGAGGATGACGAGCAGAACTAGCAGCAGAACAGTTTTGACATAAGGTCCTTCGAATCGCTCTATGAAATGCTGAGCTGGTGATTTTTGTTCCTGAGCCGTTTGCACCATCGTGATGATTCGTTGGAACAATGTTTCATTTGCGGGCTTTGTGACGCGTATTTCCAATACTGCACTGCTATTGACGGTGCTGGCAAAAACTTCATGACCTTCAGTTTTTGTTACTGGTATACCTTCTCCGGTAATGGCACTTTCGTCAATGCTCGTTGTTCCTTTTAAGATGATTCCATCAGCCGGTATACGTTCCCCGGGCAGCACGAGTATACGATCCTCGACTCGAAGCTGATCGATAGAGATTCTTTCTTTCCCACCAGCAATTATTCTGGTCGCTTCATCTGGCTGAAGAGTTAGCAGTGCACGCAATTCCTGACTGCTTCTATTCTCCGTATACGTTTCTAAAGCACCCGAAAGGGCGAAAATGAAGATAAGTAAGGCACCTTCCAGCCAATGACCGATAAAGCTTGCCCCTATAGCGGCGAAAATCATCAGCATTTCCACGTTAAGTTTCCGTTCCGTAATGGTTTCTGTAATACCTTCCTTCGCTTTAAAGAATCCTCCAATGAGATATGCAGCCGTATAAAGAAAAGGTGCAGCTTCTGTTCCGTGGAAAGTGAAATAGGTAATGAGAATCAGGGCACCACTAACTAAAGCAGCAATAAGTTCTAAATGTTTTTTCATCTATTTATAACCTCCTTAAAGATGTATATGTAGCTTGTTTATAATTATTATAATGTAATAGTAATTTTACTATATTCTATAGCTAGATTAAAATCAATATAAAAAAGAAATTAATTTTATATAGATATATAACAGTTTTAAAATAAAAGTGAAACAGTTCAGAAAAATATTGAAATAGTGGAGATTACCTGTTATCTTTTAGGATATATGAAAATAAAACAAGGGGAGAGTGTGTGACTTCGTGAGGAAAAGATTAGGTATTATATGTAGCTTATTTGTAATTGTACTTCTTCTGGGAGCTTGTGGAACTAATGATGATGGCAACTCTGAAAGCGCTGGCAATGATAAGACTTGGGAAAAGATTCAGGAGTCAGGTAAACTCGTCGTTGGTACATCTGGTACTTTGTTTGCAGCTTCTTATTATCCTGATGGCTCTGATGAGCTTACGGGATATGACGTGGAAGTAATCAGAGAAATTGCTAAGCGTCTTGATTTAGATGTGGAATTTAAGACTTCTGATTTCAATAACATGCTTGCTTCTGTTCAAAACGGCAGAATAGATGTAGCAGCAAATGATATCGAGATTACAGACGAAAGAAAAGAGCAGTTTGCTTTCTCTGAGCCGTATAAGTATTCCTATACATCCATGATCGTTCGGAAAGATGATTTGTCTGGTATTCACAGCTTGGCAGATCTGAAAGGCAAACGCGCTGGGGGAGAAGCTTCAACAAATCATAGCAAAGTTGCAGAGCAGCTTGGTGCAGAGGTTGTGACTTATAGCAATGCAACTAATGATGTGTACTTACGTGATGTGGACAATGGACGGACAGACCTGATCATCAATGACTACTATTTGCAATCTTTGGCATTGCAGGCTTTTCCCGATTTCAATATCATGATTCACCCGGATTTCAAATTTGACCAGATCGAACAAGGCGCAATTCTTTCAAAGGATGCTCCAGAACTTAAAAAACAAATGGACAAGGCTCTTAATGAAATGCAGGAAGATGGTACATTGTCTAAGTTGTCAGAGGAATTCTATGGTGGAGCGGATGTTTCACAGAAGCCAGATGAAGAATTGCCAACAGTGGATGAATTGCTGGAACAAGAAGGCAATAAGTGAATCGATAAAGGAGAAACACTATAATGAAGAAACGATTACTTGTATTTTGCAGCTTGCTGGCTGTCCTTGTCTTAAGTGCTTGCGGTTCTTCTGCTAATGATAGTGCTGAGCAAGCATCTGAAGATAAAGTATGGGAAGCTATTCAGAACTCTGGAAAAATCACGGTTGGAACGTCTGGCACTTTGTATCCGGCAAGCTATTATCCGGAAGGTTCGGATGATATTACTGGATATGATGTAGAGGTTATCAAGGAAATTGCGAAACGTCTGGATTTGGAAGTGGAATTCAAAACTTCGGATTTCAATAACATGCTCGCTTCGGTCCAGAATGGACGAGTTGATCTTGCGGCCAATGATATTGGTGTAACGGATGAGCGGAAAGAAAAGTTTGCGTATAGTGAACCTTACAAGTATTCCTACACAACAATGATTGTTCGTAAAGATGACCTTTCGGGTATCAATTCATTGGAGGATTTGAAAGGTAAAAAGGCTGGTGGTGAGGCAACGACTGGCTATAGTAAAATTGCTGAGGAATTAGGGGCTGAAGTAGTAGCTTACGGTAATACAACAAATGATGTATATTTACGTGATGTCGATAATGGCCGGACAGATTTGATCATCAATGATTATTACCTTCAATCTCTAGCGCTGCAAGCCTTCTCGGACCTTAATATCACGATCCATCCTGATTTTAAATTCGATGAGACATCCAATGCTGCTATCATGCCAAAGGATGCAACTGAATTGAAGAAGCAAGTGGATAAGGTCTTGAGTGAGATGCGAGAAGACGGTACATTAACGAAGCTTTCAGGGGAATTCTTTGGTGGTGCAGACGTTTCGAAACAGCCGGATGAGGATATCCCGACTATAGATGAAGTATTGAAACAACAGCAGGAAGAAGAGAAATGATACCATTCGAGCTGGTGGATATCGGCAAATTCTTTGATGTGGAATTAGCATGGGAGAACCTTCCGTTCATACTCGAAGGATTACCAATGACAATAGCAGTTGCTTTTGCTGGTATGGCTATGGGCTTGATCCTTGGATTTTTCCTGGCGATTGGGCGCAGTTCCAGATTCTTTTTACTGCGATGGCCTGCGCGGTTTTATATCTCATTTATGCGCGGAACACCGATATTGGTGTTTTTGTTCATCCTGTATCAAGGATTGCCAGTTGTACAAATCAGGCTGGATGCTTTCACCTGTGCTGTTCTTGCTTTTGGGTTGAATAGTGCGGCTTATATTGCTGAGGTAAACAGAGGGGCGTTGAATAGTATTGCTTATGGCCAATGGGAGTCCTCCTATGCGCTTGGTCTTAACTATTGGCAGACATTGACGAGGGTCATTGTCCCGCAAGCAGCGCGAGTAGCGATGCCGCCGCTTACAAATGTATTTCTTGATTTGGTGAAAGCTACGAGTCTGGCAGCGGTAATTACAGTGCCGGAAATGTTCCAGAAGGCGCAGATTGTAGCTGGCCGTACATTTGATTCCATGACAATGTACATTACAGTGGCGCTCGTGTATTGGCCGCTTTGTATCATCATCTCTTATTTCCAGGAACGTCTGGAGAAGCGATTCTCACGATATATCAATTAAAATAAGGGATGTGCCCAGCGGGCGCATCCCTTTTACTGTTCTGCCAGGACAGCGCGTTTAGTAAAAATCGCGTGAACGAGCAGTGTTGTAAAGATACCGGCGAAAATGACCGTCATAATAAAGAAGAAACTGAGATCTGGCATTTTCTCAATAAATACTCCACTAATATAAGGTCCGCCTAGACTCCCGATACTAAAGAAAATACTGCAAAGCAGATTGCCTGTGGGCAGTAAATGCCTTGGAGTCAGATCCGTCATATAGCTTATGCCAAGTGAGAAGGTGGAACCTAAAGACATGCCGGCTGCAAATAAGCATATGAACAGGTCTATATAATGCTGTTCTGTAAATGCAGCAGTCCCAAAAAAGACTGTCCCAAGAAGTATTACGGTCAAAAGCGTATACTTACGTCCAAACTTATCGCTAAGCATGCCAAGCGGTATCTGAAAAACGATTCCGCCGATGGCGAAGCCGGTAAGCAATATGGATACTTCCGACACACCTATGTCCTGACGTAAGCCGTAAATAGGAAAGCTTCCGTTCAAGGAAGATTCCAAGAAGCCATAGCCAAGCGGCGGCAGGAAAGCAACCCATGCATATTTCAAGGTCGAACCGAATCGCTGCAAAAGTCCTTGCTGCTGTGCGGATTGCGTGTTTTCTTCCGTAGGAAACTCATTCCGCAGCTGGAAAAGAGTGAACCAAGCGATCAAACAAAGCGCACCAGATAAAATGAAGGGCAAAGTTTCTGACACTTTAACAAGTGAAGTCATAAGTGGACCGACGGCAAAGCCAATTCCAAAGAACAGTCCATAAATCGAAATATTCCGTCCGCGTACTTTTTCAGGCGATGAAGATGTGATCCATGTCTGGGTTCCGAAATGAAGGGCATTGTCACCAATTCCGATCAACAAACGCAAAACAAACCAGAACCAAAATGACTTCCACAATGGAAAAGCGAGAAGTGCTGCGACGACGATTAGCCCACCTGCCATAATGACAGGCCGATAACCGAATTTACGCAGCGGAGCTTCCATGAATGGAGATACGAGCAAAATACCAATGTAAATGGCAACTGCATTCAGACCATTCATAGATGAAGACACACCGTCTTGTTCGAATATGATCGCAATCAGCGGAAGCAGCAGCCCTTGGCTGAAACCGGAGACTGCGACAATACTGACTAAAATCCAAAAACTGTACGCATTTCTCATATGTCTATTACCTCTGTATGTAAGATGATTTCCCAATCCTACTGTATAGTTTTTCCTGGTTTTGGTCAATCGGACGAATGAAGGTTAGAAAATCATAAAGAAGGGAATATAATGCATAAAGAAATCGCAAGGAGATGAGGAAATTGAAGCTGACAATGAAGCAGCATGGATTCCGTATCGAACTACCACATCAAACTTTGGATATAGACGGAAATGAGCTATTCGGTATCCGGCCTTATCAGCTAATGGTTTCCTCAATAGCAGGTTGCAGTGCGTCTGTTTTCCGTAAAATTATGGAGAAACAGCGGCTTGAGATTGATGACATGGAAGTGTCGGCAGAGGTAGAGCGGGATGAAATGGCAGCTAACCGTATTTCTAAGATTACGTTGACTTTCGTTGTACGCGGTTTTCATCTGGACAAAGCGCAGTTGGAGAAGAACCTCGAGCTTGCACATAAAAACTGTTCCATGGTGCAGACAGTTAAAGATAGTATCGAGATCGAAGAAAGATTGGAAGTAATTCATTTAAACCATTATTAAATGTATAGGATAGCCCCTGACTTCAGATACTAGAAAAAAATCTGAAAGGCAGGGGCTTTTCTTTATGAAATACGCCAGAATCCTTATAGCAATCATGGTATTGGCTTTGCTGACTCTTCCTTTCTCCATAGCTGGGAAAGCTGAAAATGTACAGAAGAAGGATACGGAAATACCAAATCACGTATTGAATATTTCAAAGGAAAATACTTATCCGAACTCAAACAAAGATCAAATTGTGCTAGAACCTAGTGAGCTTGTCAGAGAACTGACGGAAGACAGTGCTATTGTCATCCAGAATCCAGAACTGATTCGCATACTCAATGAATCGACGCTGAAACCTTCTCCACTAGCAATTGGGTATCGAGGGATGATTTATATGGGGCATTGGCCGCTCGAGTACCAGTCTGCAGAAACAAATATCAATTGGCAATATCAAAAAGTAAATACGAACCAGCTGAGCAATGCAGGTGGGGAATCAGCGAAGCAAATGAATTATGAACAGCAGGAAGAGCGCTACGTAAAAGGCGGACTTACAGCTGAAATTGATAAACCAAGGGATATCAAGCTCATGATGCTGCAGCAGGCCCAGAAGAATACAAAGCTTCCGCTTTCCTTCCAAACAGTAATAGGAAAAGGTACAAATAAGGAAAATGCCTACGGTGTGCCTTTGAATAAATCAGGAATTCTTTCTGCGTACGCACCGGCAGTGAATGAAAAGGGTACGATTACTTTTGGGGAAGTTTACTTGGAGTTAAAAGGATCAAGAAAGCAGATAGTTGTTAAAAATGTTACCAAACAGGGAATTGGTGCTTGGATTCCAATTCAAGATCATCTGTCTTTCACCTTCAACGTACAATAAGTAACAGTGCTGTGGTATACTGGAGCCAGATAATGCGGTAAAGGGGTTTTATCTTTGGCAACGAGTAAAGTGGATGACTTGAAGCAGCGTCTGTCTGCATTCATGGATTATTTGGATAGTATCGAACCGGAGGAGACTTCCTTAGAGGAAATCGATGAAATGCTCCGAATGCTTGATGAAATGGAAAATAAACTAAAGTAAGACCGTGCAGCTGCACGGTCTTTTCTATTTTTTTCACCGCATAGGGGGAGCGGATTTGGCACAATCTATCTCTAAGGAGAGTGTGTCATATGCGATGGAAATCAATAATGCTGCTTTTTTGTCTGCTACTGGTCACGCCATCGTTTGCATCCGCAGAAAGCCCTGTAAGCTATGGATGGGGATTTGTTAAGAGCAAGGATGGCAGTATACCTGAAGTTGGCAAATACGGACAGCTTTTGGACGAATATCACAGCTATTATCTAGATGATTCTGGTGAGAAAACAGTATATATCACATTTGATAACGGCTATGAACAAGGATATACAGGCGATATCCTGGATGTATTGAAAAAGCACGATGTACCGGCTGCTTTCTTTATTACGGGGCACTATGTGTCATCAGCACCTGATCTTGTGAAAAGGATGGTCGACGAAGGACATATTGTCGGTAATCACTCTTATCATCACCCAGATTTGACGAAGGTTTCTAAAGAAAAGATGCAGCAGGAGCTTGAGATGCTGGAGGATGCTGTGGCTGAATTGACGGATCAGGACGACATGCACTATCTACGGGCACCCCGCGGTACCTTTAGTGCCCGTTCATTGAAATGGTCTGAAGATCTTGGCTATACAAATGTATTCTGGTCACTCGCATATGCTGATTGGAAAACTGGTGAACAAAAAGGCTGGCAGTACGCGTATGATCAAGTGATGGCTCAAATGCATCCAGGAGCAGTCGTCTTATTGCATTCTGTATCCGAGGATAATGCTGTTGCATTGGAAAAACTGATCATTGAATTGAAGAAGCAAGGATACTCCTTCCGTACGCTGGATGATCTAGTCAAGCAAGATATCCTGCCAAAAGCCATTACGCAGTTTTAAGCTGATCCGAATAGGATCAGCTTTTTTTATTTTGTTTGGATGATTGCGTGGACGATTTCCATGAAATAGTCCTGCCATGTTTTTTTAGATGTATCCTTCATCCTTTTCTCTCCTTTCAGCAAATATGTCATTTAGTACTGATAGGTTAGTGAGTCCTATCCAGCTGCATTACTTTCCAATATTTATATAAAAAGTGTATACTGCACTCATACATAGGAAAAGCTGAATTATTTGATTATTATGATCGGAAAATGCGATTTAAGGAGTGTATATATGCAGATCAACCATTTGAAGACTTTTGCTGTAGCGGCCGAAACACTTAATTTCACTAAGACAGCTCAGCTGTTGGATTACGCCCAGTCGAGTGTGACAGCACAAATAAAAGCGCTGGAAAAGGAATATGGAGTTGACTTGTTCCAGCGTCTTGGAAAGAGGATTTATTTGACTGAAGCGGGAATTAAAATGCGGAGCTATGCAAAAAGAATCCTGGCTTTACATGAAGAAATGCAACAGGAATTTGAAGAGGAGCAAGAAGAGAAAGGCACAATTCTGATCGGCGCATGTGAAAGTCAATGCACCTACCGATTGCCTGAGTTCCTCCGCTTCATACGCGAACAGTATCCGCAGGTGCAGGTCATCCTCAAGCCTGTTCCATCCAGTAAAACCTCGGAGAAAATGCTTCAAGAAGGCGAGTTGGATTTAGCTTTTATTATGGAGCGGGATCAGAACAATGCTTTACTGGAGTCGGTCTCTCTTTTTCAAGAAGAAATCGTCCTGATAAGCTCCCCAAGCCATCCGCTGGCAGTACAACCCTCCGCTAGTCTGGCTGAGGTGATGCAGCATCCTTTGATCTTGACGGAGAAGGACTGTGCTTATCGAACGGAATTAGAACAAGCAATACAAAAACAGAATTTGCATCCGGAGAATGTCATTGAATTCGGCAGTATAGAAGCGATTAAGCAATGTGTAATTGCTGGTCTGGGTTTATCGTACTTACCGCTCATGACAGTGGAAAAAGAATTACAATCTGGTGAGTTAAGCGCTGTAGATTTTGATGAACCAATCAATCAGCCTACAACGAAGCTCCTTTGGCATAAGGATAAGCGCTTGACGAAAGTGATGCATGATGTAATTGATTTTGCAACAAAACAAATAGGATAGGAGATGCTACTGATGTGGGAAAGGCAGCTTAAAGGATCACATACATACGATTATCATTATTTAATGAAAAGGTGGAGTATGGATCAGCTGAATATAGTTGATGCAAAAGAGCATAGGGTGAAGCTTCCGGTTGTATTAGGGGATGGGTCCCAGCATATCGTCGTTCTCCAGTTTAGCGGAACAATTACTGCACCCGCAGTCATCGTGTCTTCTGCAGATTCTTCTAAACGGGAAGAAATACTTTCCTTGGTAGAGGAATGGCTTCAATGGGATACTGACCTTGCAGAAGTTGCTGCTCATTTTGTCGGTTCTGATTTGGAACGACTTTTTTATGCACACGCGGGAACGCCTATCGTTAAAGACACTGACTTATACTATTGCTTGATGAAGACTATCATTCACCAGCAGTTGAATTTAAAGTTTGCCTACACATTGTCGAATCGGTTCGTGGAAGCGTTAGGAACAAAAGCGGATGACGTTTGGTTTTATCCATCACCGGAGATCGTTGCTTCCCTGACTTATGATGATTTACGAAAGATGCAGTTTTCACAAAGGAAAGCTGAATATGTAATTGATACAAGCCGACTTATTATAGAAGGAAAACTGAATCTCAACCAGCTGTCTGCTGCATCTAATGAAGAAATTGCAGACGAATTGACGAAAATCAGAGGTCTTGGAAGCTGGTCTGCTCAAAACTGGATGTTGTTTGGTTTGGGACGTGCCGACTTATTACCAGCTGCTGATATCGGGGTACAAAATGCACTGAAATTCTATGACGATCTCACTGAAAAGCCGACGCCGGCAGCAATTCATGCGCGAGGAGAAAGATGGGCTCCTTACCGCAGTTATGCGACTATGACGCTTTGGAGAAGTATTGAGACCTGATACTAATATCAAGTTTTATAATTTGGTAACAATTATTACTGGGAAGTCGTGCTTTCGTCTGCTATAATAAGTGCATTAGTTAAAACAGGCAGCCATTTAGGAGGCGTAAGTATGGAAAGAAAAGATTTGATTGCACCAGAGCAATACAACATCGTTGATGAAATGGAGCGATTCGTTACAGATGAAGATCGTAAGGCGCTCATTTGGATGGACGAGGCGGGTAATAAGAAGGAAGTAACGTATAAAGCGTTATTCCAGGACGTAAACCGCACAGGTAATGTTCTGAAAGAACTGGGCTTAAAAAAAGGAGATGCGATACTAGTAATGGTACCGCGTGTCGTTGAGGCGTATCACATTTACGCAGCAGCCTTGAAGCTTGGACTTGTGATCATCCCTGGCTCCGAAATGCTGAAAACGAAAGATTTGCAATATAGAATTGATCATGGAAATGTGAAGAGCATCATCAGTTATCATGCCTTTACTGCACAGTTCGAAGATATTGAGAATCAAGATAGCTTAATCAAACTTGCAGTAGGTGGAGCAGTCGACGGCTGGAAGGATCTTGGAGAGCTCAAAGCGGCAGCTTCAGCAGAACTGGAAACAGTGGAAACTTCCAGGGAAGATATTGCACTAATGTCTTATACAAGCGGTACAACAGGTAATCCAAAAGGTGTAGTCCACACACATGGCTGGGGATATGCACACTTACGGACAGCTGCAGAAAACTGGCTATCTGCTTCCAAGGGAGATATCGTATGGGCAACAGCTGCACCAGGCTGGCAGAAATGGGTATGGAGTCCATTCCTTTCTGTTTTAGGAACCGGTGCAACAGGCTTCGTATATATGGGACGTTTCGATGCTAAAACTTATCTCTCTCTTTTAGAGGATTACAAAATTAACGTACTTTGCTGTACACCGACGGAATATCGCCTGATGGCAAAAGTAACTGATCTTGGCAGCTACAAATTAAGTGCTTTGCATAGTGCGGTATCTGCTGGTGAACCATTGAACAGGGAAGTAATTGATGTCTTCCAGAAGAATTTCAACATTATTGTTCGTGATGGCTATGGTCAGACAGAGAGCACATTGCTTCTTGGTATTATGAAAGGGATGGAACCAAGACCAGGTTCTATGGGTAAACCGACACCGGGAAATGAAGTAGTTGTAATTGATGAGGACGGTAATCGCGTTAAAACAGGTGAAGTCGGTGACATCGCCTTGAAGCTCGACAGTCCTGCATTGTTTAAAACATATTTCCGTGAGCCAGAACGCCGTCAGCAAGCGGAACGCAACGGCTACTTCGTCACTGGTGACCAAGCTTCTATCGATGAAGATGGCTACTTCTGGTTCGAGGGCCGCAGTGATGATATCATTATCAGCTCAGGCTATACAATTGGACCATTTGAAGTAGAAGATGCTTTAGTAAAACATCCAGCTGTAGCAGAATGTGCTGTTGTAGCAAGCCCGGATGAAATTCGTGGGAACATAGTTAAAGCATTCGTCATTCTGCGTGAAGGTGTAGACGAAAACGATCCAAACCTTGTTAAGGAACTGCAGACACATGTTAAGAATACGACTGCACCTTACAAGTACCCGCGTAAAATTGAATTCGTCAAAGATTTACCGAAGACTTCTTCTGGTAAAATCAGACGGGTTGAACTGCGCAATCAAGAAAAACAAAATGCAAATTAATTAGAAGCATCGCCTATACAGGCGGTGCTTTTTTGTATTTCCTTAAATATTAGTATAGATACCTTTTCTAAAAAATTATAAAAAATGAGAGCATAACACTTGAAAGTCAAAGAAGGTCAGACTATAATAAAGTCACAAGGTCAAAGATAGTCAAAGTCAAAATAAGACACTTGACCAAATAAATGAATCTAACCTATTGGGGAGGTAATTGTATTATGAAATGCCAACATTGTGGTGAACGAGAAGCTAACGTGAACTTGTTAATGCAATTCAACAATCAGAAACAACAATTACAGCTCTGTCATACTTGCTATAATGAAATGAAGAATATGTCTAAAAATCCTGCCGGTTTCGCATCCAATGGCGGAACAATGGATGATTTCTTTAAAAATATGTTCGGCGGAGCACAATCCGGCTTCCAGGCTGGCGCAAACAGCCAAGCGCAAGCTGGCGGCAATGGTCGCGGGCGTGGAGGATTGCTTGATTCACTTGGTAAGAACCTGACAGATGGCGCGCGTGCTGGTCTGATCGATCCAGTCATCGGCCGTGAAAAAGAGGTCAAACGTGTCATTGAGACACTGAACCGACGCAATAAAAATAACCCAGTTCTAATCGGGGAGCCTGGGGTAGGTAAAACAGCAATTGCAGAAGGATTAGCTTTACAGATTGTTGAAGGAAATGTACCTGTGAAACTGCAAAATAAAGAAATCTATTTGCTTGATGTTGCTTCACTAGTGGCAAACACTGGTGTGCGCGGTCAATTCGAGGAAAAGATGAAACAACTTATTTCTGAATTGCAGCAGCGTAAAAATGTCATTCTGTTCGTGGATGAAATTCATCTATTGGTAGGCGCTGGTACTGCTGAAGGTTCCCAAATGGATGCAGGTAATATCCTAAAACCAGCACTTGCTCGCGGTGAGCTGCAGCTGATTGGTGCAACCACATTAAAAGAGTACCGCCAAATTGAAAAAGACGCAGCGCTTGAACGTCGTTTCCAGCCGGTCATCGTAAAAGAACCGACAGCAGAGCAGGCATTGGATATCTTAAAAGGATTGCAGGAGAGATACGAAGCGTATCATCAAGTTTCCTACACAGAAGAAGCAGTTAAAGCGAGTGTGAGCTTGTCTCAACGTTACATTCAGGATCGTTTCTTGCCGGATAAAGCGATTGATTTGCTCGATGAAGCCGGATCCCGTATCAACCTGCTTACTGTAACGACTGATGAGGATGCTATTCAAACTCGTCTTGCCCAGATTGCGAAAGAGAAGGAAGAGGCAGCAGGGCGCGAGGATTACGAACGTGCTGCGTATCTTCGCCAGGAAGAAATTCAGCTGGAACAAAAGCTTGAAGAACCAAAAAATGAAGACAAAGCTGAAGTAACTGTTGAAGTTATCCAGCAGATTATTGAAGAAAAAACAGGTATTCCTGTGACGAAGATTCAATCGGAAGAACAGAACAAGATGAAAAACTTAGCTGCTAACTTGTCCAGCAAGGTTATTGGACAGCAGCAGGCAGTTGACCGGGTTGCTAAAGCTATTCGTCGCAGCCGAGCTGGCTTGAAATCCAAACAGCGCCCAATCGGTTCCTTCCTATTCGTCGGTCCAACTGGTGTTGGTAAGACAGAACTTACCCGTGCATTGGCTGAAGAGATGTTCGGCACACGTGAATCCTTCATCCGTCTGGATATGAGTGAGTACATGGAACGTCACTCAGTTGCGAAACTGATTGGTTCTCCTCCAGGATACGTTGGACATGAAGAAGCAGGTCAGCTTACAGAGCGCGTACGCCGTAATCCTTATACGATTGTTCTATTGGATGAAATCGAGAAAGCACACCCTGATGTACAGCATATGTTCCTGCAAATCATGGAAGACGGGCACTTGACGGATAGCCAAGGCCGTAAAGTGAGCTTTAAGGAGACTGTCATTATCATGACAAGCAACGCCGGAACTGGAGATAAACAAATTTCTGTCGGCTTTACGAATTCAAAAAATGAAGCTGTATCCGTTATTGAAAAGCTGGGTGCTTACTTCAAACCAGAATTCCTGAACCGCTTCGACTCTATCATTAGCTTCGAAGCTTTGAAAGAGGAGGACTTGGTGCAAATCGTTGAGCTTATGCTTACAGATTTGACGAAGAACATGGAAGAAGAAGGCTACCAGCTTGAAGTGACAGAAGCAGCGAAACACTTCCTTGCGAAAAAAGGCTATGACCCTCGATTTGGTGCACGACCATTGCGCCGAGTCATTCAGGATCAGGTAGAGGATAAAATTACTGATTATATTCTTGAAGAAGAGAATGTAAGCAGTATGGTAGTTGATTTGGTTGATGAACAAATTACTGTAGTAAGTAAATAATAGAAAAGAGACTCAACGCCAAAGGGACTGACCCCATAGGCTGAGACAAATAAAAAACACCTTCAAGGTTGAAAACGGATCAATGTTATCCGAAATAATACTTGGAGGTGTTTTTTCTATGGGGACAAGAGTGAGTTATCCGTTGGAGATTAAACAAAAGGCAGTAGAAATGCGACTGGCAGGCGTTTCTATGAAAGAAATAATGCACAAACTAAATATCAAGAATAAAACACAGATTCAAACATGGGTTAGATGGTATAAAGCTGGAGAAACCCATCGGTTTGAACAGCCTGTCGGCAAACAGTACACATTTGGGAAAGGGCCCGTTTATTCTTCAGAAATGGAGAAATTACAAGCA
>FOCD01000002.1 GCA_900110015.1 Terribacillus saccharophilus
CCGAAACCGTCTTTCCATTTCCAATCAGGAGAGAGGAAATACTATCCGGTATTAGCTCCGGTTTCCCGAAGTTATCCCAGTCTTACAGGCAGGTTGCCCACGTGTTACTCACCCGTCCGCCGCTCATTCCGCCAGAATCACCCCGAAGGGGTCATCTGGTTTCCTGCGCTCGACTTGCATGTATTAGGCACGCCGCCAGCGTTCGTCCTGAGCCAAGATCAAACCCTCCATGAAAGTTTTGATGCTTTTGCTCGTTAGAGCTGACGTTGATCTTACGATCTTGTCGTTTAATTCGTAATTGGTTGTTTTGTTCAGTTTTCAAAGATCAACAACTGCCTTACGACAGTAACTAAATACTATCACCATATTTCGCGACTGTCAACACTAGTTTCGAAGAAAGATAGAATATTAAAGAGGAAAACGTCGGAACGCCTTCCTCACTCAGGTTCTCTATGCCTTATTTAAAGACAAGTTCACCTTTCCATTCCAGCATTCCGCCATCCATATTAATCACGTCATAACCTTGGTTTTCCATAAACGCAGCAGCATTCATGCTTCTGTGACCGCCACGGCAGACAAGTACATATGTGTCATCCGCCGACAATTCAGGCAGCTTTTCAGGTATTTGCTGCAGCGGGATATGAATCGCACCAGGAATCATACCTTGCTCTACTTCTTCATCTTCCCGAACATCGATTACTTTATAGGAGGAAGTGCCTTTTTCAATTAGATCATCCAATTCTTCCGGTTGTATATTGCGCATTTATAGTTCCCCTTTATTTAAAATAGAATCCCTTCCGTAAAACAGAAGGGATTCGCCGCCAATTAATTTGCTACTACATTAACTAGCTTGCCCGGAACGACAATCACTTTACGGACTGTCTTTCCTTCCAGCCAGCTTTTCATTTGTTCGTCGTTTAATGCGATTTTCTCAAGCTCTTCTTTAGAAGCATCATGAGGCACCATAACTTTTGCACGTAGCTTGCCCATGGCCTGTAATACAATTTCAATTTCCTGTTCTACAAGCTTCGACTCATCATGAACGGGCCATTCAGCGTACGTAATTGTTTCCTCATGACCAAGCTTAGTCCATAGTTCCTCCGCAATATGCGGCGCAACTGGGGAAAGTAACTTCATGAATCCTTCCGCAAATTCGCGCGGGATGACAGGTGCTTTGTAACAATCATTGATGAATACCATCAATTGAGAGATACCTGTATTAAAGCGCAAAGCTTCAAAGTCCTCTGTCACTTTCTTCACAGTTTCGTGATACGTTTTTTGCAGGTCTTCAGATTCTGTGTCTTGTACTTTCTCTGAAAGTTCGCCAGTTTCTGTGATGAACAAACGCCAAATACGATCAAGGAATCGACGGGAACCATCTAATCCATTTTCAGACCAAGCGATGGAAGCATCCAACGGCCCCATAAACATTTCGTATAGACGAAGTGTATCTGCACCATGGGATTCGATAACATCGTCAGGGTTAACCACGTTACCTTTGGATTTACTCATTTTTTCGTTATTTTCTCCAAGGATCATCCCTTGGTTATATAACTTTTGGAAAGGTTCTTTAGTTGGTACAGCACCGATATCAAATAAGAATTTATGCCAGAAGCGCGCATACAGCAAATGAAGAACAGCATGTTCTGCTCCACCGATATATACATCAACCGGCAACCATTTTTTCAGTGTTTCAAAATCAGCAAGCTTCTCTGGATTCTTCGGATCGATATAACGAAGGAAGTACCAGCAGCTGCCTGCCCATTGAGGCATTGTATGTGTTTCGCGTTTCCCTTTCTTGCCTGTTTCAGGATCAGTGACATTCACCCAATCCGTAATATTTGCAAGTGGAGATTCACCTGTACCTGATGATTTAATTTCATCGGTTTTCGGCAAAACAAGCGGAAGCTCTTCCTCCGGCACACTTGTCATTGTGCCATCTTCCCAATGGATTACAGGAATCGGCTCACCCCAGTAGCGCTGACGGCTGAAAATCCAGTCACGCAGACGGTAGCTGATTTTTTTCGAACCTTGTTTGTTTTCTTCCAGCCAAGCGATTGCTGCAGAAATTGCTTCTTGTTTATTCATACCATCAAGGAAATCAGAATTGATATGTGCTCCCTCTCCAGTATAAGCTTCATTTTCTATATCAGCACCTTCGATGACTGCTTTTATCGGCAAATCGAAAGTCTTCGCAAATTCATAGTCGCGTTCATCATGCGCAGGTACTGCCATGATAGCTCCGGAACCATAGCTCATAAGTACATAGTCTGCGATCCAGATCGGCATTTTTTCGCCATTAACTGGGTTGATTGCATACGCACCAGTAAAGACACCTGTTTTCTCTTTTGCAAGATCTGTACGCTCCAAATCACTCTTCGCTGCCACTTCTTGTTTGTAGCTTTCAACTGCTTTCTGCTGCGCATCAGAAGTAATCTTATCAACTAGCGGATGCTCTGGAGACAGTACCGCAAATGTAGCACCAAACAAAGTATCCGGACGAGTTGTAAACACATCAAAACTTTCCTCAGTTCCTTCTATACGGAAAGTCACTTCTGCACCTTCCGAGCGTCCGATCCAGTTGCGCTGCATTTCTTTCAAGCTATCTGGCCAGTCAAGTTCATCCAAGTCTTCCAAAAGGCGATCGGCATAGGCAGTAATACGAAGCACCCATTGCTTCATTGGCTTGCGGATAACAGGATGCCCGCCGCGTTCGCTCTTTCCGTCGATAACTTCTTCATTGGAAAGTACAGTACCAAGAGCAGGACACCAGTTCACTGCTACTTCATCCACATAAGCAAGACCCTTTTTATACAACTGAAGGAAAATCCATTGTGTCCATTTATAGTATTCTGGATCTGTTGTATTAACTTCACGATCCCAATCGTAAGAGAACCCAAGTTCCTTGATCTGTCTTGTGAAGGTTGCGATATTCTTTTTCGTAAATTCTTCTGGGTCATTCCCTGTATCTAGCGCATACTGCTCCGCAGGTAATCCGAATGCATCCCAGCCAATTGGATGCAGCACTTCAAAGCCTTGCATCCGCTTCATACGAGACAAAATATCTGTAGCTGTATAACCTTCAGGGTGTCCTACATGCAGACCTGCACCTGACGGATAAGGAAACATATCCAAGGCATAAAACTTTTCTTTTTCAGAGGAAGTATCTGTTTTGAACGTTTTGTTTTCTTCCCAATAAGCTTGCCATTTCTTTTCTATTTCATGGTGATTGAATGACATATCGTGTGCCTCCTGTACTCTCTTCAACTTGAACAATTCTGACCGTGAAGCAAAGAAAAAAGCCCCTCATCCCAATAATGGGACGAGAGACTTCTCCCGCGGTACCACCCAACTTTAGCGCAAATGCGCTCGCTCGACATTCCTTAACGCGGAAAACGGCAAAAAGTACTGGTAGTTCCCTTTTGCAATTATGAAGGCGAGTTCACAAGATGCCGGGACGGCTTGCACCAAAATGCCGTCTCTCTTAAGCCAAGCAGAGCTTGCTACTACTCCTTCTCCTCATCGTTCACAGTATTGTTGTGTCCAGTGTACGGAAATGCGCTGCATTTGTCAAGATTCGGCAGCTTCCGTCTGGAACACCGAAACAGCATCCTGCAATTCGCGTGTAACGCGGTCAAGCTGACGGACTGTCATTGCCAACTGTTCATAAGCACCATACTGTTCATTGGTAGAATGATGTACTACATCTATTTTTGCAGTATTTTCCTGAAGAGTACTGCTGATTTGTTCTACCCTGCCAAGAACCTCTGTACCCAATCGCTCCGATTGGACACTGCCGCTTTGAATTTGGTGCAGTCGATTCGAAATGGACTGAAACTTCTCTTCTATTTCCATAAATGAGCTTTCCATACTTTCCATAGAAGCAGTTTCTGCTTTGGCCACCTCATGACCAAACTGCACAGCTTCGGATAAACTCATTGTACCCTGGCGAATTGCTCCCACTGTTTGATAGATAGCATCAGCAGATGTTTTGGACTCATCCGCAAGCTTGCGAATCTCATCTGCTACAACAGCAAAGCCTTTCCCTGCTTCACCAGCTCTTGCAGCCTCAATTGCAGCGTTTAGCGCAAGCAAATTGGTCTGTTCAGCAACAGAGGATACCGATGCTACCATTTGCTCGATCTGCTGAGAATATTGGATGAAATCTCGCAGCGACGCTTCCATCAAATCTCTGCTCTCTCCATTCTTGACCGTGAGCTGCTGCTGGTTATGTACAGTTTCCCTACCTCGTACCGCTGCCTCTGATGCAAGCTTGCCAAGTGCGACTGTTTCGGTTGCAAAAGTACTGTTAGCACTTCCTTGCTTGTCCATTTGTTCTATTAGTGTCACCGTTTGCTGCAAATCTGTGGAAATACGCTGCGAACCGGATGTTATTTCCCCAACGGAAGCAGCAATTTCTCTATGTAGCCCCTGCAGATTCTGATTGTCCTTATCAATTTCAGCAGACATTCCAGCTACTTCATCGCCTGCCTTTTCTATCGAGCCAATCAAGTTCTTCAGCTGTTCTGTCATTTGCCCAAAGGCTTGATTCATCTCACTGATTTCCAGACTGCCCGTCTTTTCTAACGGCTCTACCGTTAAATCACCCGCTGCAATTTGGTTCGTTCTGGACGCAAGCGCCAATAAGGGATCTGCAATCGATTTACTCGTTCTTCGAGATGTATAGTTAGTAATGAGTATGAGCAGCAGCACTCCTATAACAGAAACCACAATTACAAATGTAATCTGATTTTGCAACGCAAGCTGTTCATCCTCATATGCTGCTGTACTATATGCGTTCGCCATATAAATATCATTCAGCAGCCCTTGAACACGGCTTGATAACCGCAGCGCATCCATCTCATTTACATTGGTCAAAAGACTCGTAACTTCCCCTTGCCAGTCATCATACTTTGCTTTTCCTGCTTCAAGATATGCTGCTGATTGTCCTTCTGATGATTGCAAAAGCTGTTTGAAGCTCGAATTGCTTTGTTCCATATAAGACCGTAAATCCGCTGCTGATGCATCAGTACGGATTGTAGTTGTATTTCGCAGTACCTGTCCGGCATTGTTCAGCTGGCTGTCCAGCTGCTGAAGCTGGAGAAGATGCTGAACTTGCTCATAACTTGAAGCATTAATTCTTATCATACTGAAAATGATAAAAGCAATGAGCACCAATGCTAATGCACTAGTCCCTGCTGCCTGCAGGAATAGTTTCCGTGTCAGTTTCATTTAGCTCACTCCGATTCTAACAGCTTTTGTGTCGCTGTGTGGACTTTCCCTTCAACTGTGTCTGTGATACTGACAACAGCAACAGGGCTTAAAGCCACAGCCTGCTCCTTCAAGCCGATCATATTGTCTTCAGGCAGCTCATCGCCTTTTGAGTCCTGTTCCAGAAAATCGAACATGACATGATCAATTTGCAGCAAAGCAGACGTGACGACATTATCAGGAGCGATATAGCTCTGATCACTTCCAGCACCGATTGCATAAACATCCGCTAGTGATGCTTGCTCCAGTACTGCCTTTCCAGCTTCACCAGGCTCGGCAAAAAGAATCTCCGCTTCCTCTGCAATCAATTCCTTCGCGACTTTGCTGCCTGATGATTTATCGTCCGGTGATGCCTCTCCAACGAGCAGTTCAGTATCCTTGGATGTAGCTGCAATTCCTTGTTTGAAACCTTCAAGGTAAGCACTGGAAGATTCCCCAATGAAACCTGCTTTACCAGACTGCGTTACGGTAGCAGCTGCCACCCCAGCTAAGTAACCTGCCTGCTCTGTATCAAAAGTGTAGCCAAATAGATTATCACCTTTCAGCTCTGTCTCAAAAGCTATGTATGTAATAGAAGGATTGGCCTTTGCCTGGCTTGTTACAGCATTTTCTGCTGCTGCTTCCAAAGTGATAATCGTATCCATTCCTTCATCGGCTAAATCCTTTAATGCTTTCTCATAAGTAAGTTCTGGAGTAATTTCTTTATATATATAGTTAATATCAAGCCGGTCTCTCGCTTTCGTCAATCCTTCGATCGCCAAATCATTCCATTCCTGATCTCCGAGTCCTGCTTCTGTCAAAACGATACCGATGCGTTTTTCTTCATCCAGCTTGGCTGCAGCCGGGTTTGCGGCGCATCCAGATAAATAACATAAAATCAAGGCACAAATAGGTATTAAGATGCGCTTATACATGTCGATATACTCCCTTCTCTTTCTTCACACTACTACTATGGTCCTTATATCGACATGTTTCTACATTTATTTGGTAAATTAATTGTAAATTTTCCTTTACATTAAAGAGATTTGATTTGCTAAATAAGCACAGGTAGCGTAAAAATAAGAGAGAACAATTTGTTAGAGAGAGGATTCAGGGAAATGCTAAAACATGTTATCGCTTATGCACACGAACTGATGGAGCAAGTGATTCAGCCAGGAGATACAGTCATTGATGCCACATGCGGCAATGGGAATGATACACTCGCACTGAGCCGTTTTGTCGGAGAAGAAGGAAAGGTGCTAGCATTCGATATACAGGAGCAAGCTATCGAAATGACGAGCAAGCACTTAAGCCTGCATGATGTAACGAATACGACTTTAATTCTGGACAGCCACCAGCGTGTCGATCATTATATAACACCCGAAGATGAGGGAAAGCTTGCTGGAGCCATTTTCAATTTAGGCTATTTGCCCGGCAGCAATAAAGCCATTACCACTAATGCAGAAAGCACGATTACTGCAATTGAGAAAATTCGCCATGCGTTGAAACCCGGCGGAAGAATCGTGTTGGTTGTTTATCATGGTCATCCGGAAGGCGCTATCGAAAAAGAAGGATTGCTTGCCCACGTAAAAGATTACGATCAAAAACATTACGCTGTCTTGCAGTATCGCTTTCTAAACCAGAAAAACACCCCGCCATTCATAATTGCTATCGAGAAGAAAAAATAAAAGAAGCGCGAGCCCCTAACTAACCGGGGTACGCGCTTCTTTCATTTTGTTATATGCTTTTATATTCAAATGGAAAAACTTCGATTTGTTTCCACTTGCCTTGAGCAGTGTTTTGATCATCTGCTTTCCATCTGAGAGGAGACTTACCTTGCTATCCGCCAAGTACAGTCCAACAAGTCCGTGATGGACCATTTCATGGAATGAAGCATGCGGAAGGCGCTGCACGCTTTCGTTCGTCCGCTCTATGAAGTACAGAAGTCTTTCACGCATTTCCTCTGCATCTCGGTAATAATGGCAGAAATTAAGATCCCCTTCTTCTTCATCTTCCATCTGATCGATATAGTAATCCAGCAAAATGTGCAGACCTTGCATATACGGGAAATAGCTTTGATAGATATCGTCGGCCAATTGGTGGTCGAGTTCCATCCCCATTCCATAAGATACGAAACAGAAGATGCCGAGCGTTGATCCACTGCACGCCGAGAATTCATACCACGTAAGATCCCGGTGCTCTTCTTGATGCTGTGAAAACCAGGTTGTCAGTCTTTCGATCCGCTCTTCCTTTGCCACATGCTTGTGTACTTGTAAATCTCCGTATAAACCGGAGAGTTTCAATAAATACGGCTGCAGAACTTGCAGATTTGACTGTTTGCTAAGGATGGTCTGACAAGTGAAAACAAGTGAGTGCAAGTATCCGCCGTCTTCCCGCTCGTCACGTAATGCGTAATAATCCTTTAGCTTTTCACCGGGCTGAAGTGCATCGAGCATTGATTGATGTAATAGACGAAAATCTTCTGGGTCAAGAGAAGTACTGCGATCACATAGATTATCAAGATAGTCACTGATAGTTTGATAGGCAATAATGAATTTTATCGCTTGCTTCCACGCATCTCCAGCAAGCAGACTGTATACAGCCCCGCCCTGACAATGGAAGCGTTTGGTCCGAATACTCTCCAGCGCCTGCTTGCGCAGTTCCGGATCCGGTATCGCTTCTGCCCGCTGCGTCCATAGTTCCAATTCTTTATGTACTTCCGGGAATATTTTCCGATATACTTGATGCATAAGTAAAACTGATGACTTTGGTATTTGTTGGGCCATAATGTGATTTCGCTCCTCGAATCCGGGATTGTCTTCTTTCCAAAAAATCTATTAATTCTATAAGAACATAAACGAAGGGAGTATTCAAATGATATACGAATACGACAAGAAACGTCCACATGTTCACAAAGAAGCTTATGTAGCTCCTGACGCCGTTATTACAGGAGACGTCACGATTAAAAAAGATGCCAGTATCTGGTTCAAGACAGTGATACGCGGTGATGTTTCACCAGTTATAATTGGCGAAGGTGCCAATGTGCAGGATCTTTGTGTTCTTCACCAAAGTCCTGATCTTCCTCTTATTATAAAGCAAGGAGCTACGATAGGTCACCAAGTAACGCTGCATTCTTGCACAATCGGAAAGAATTCCCTTGTAGGCATGGGGTCACTTGTACTTGATGGTGCGGTTATCGAGGACGGTGCTTATGTAGGCGCAGGTTCCCTAGTTCCTCCAGGCAAGACGATTCCTTCCGGCAAACTCGCATTCGGCAGACCTGCCAAAGTAATACGTGATTTGACTGAAGCTGATTTCCAAGACATGGAGCGTATACGAATGGAGTATATCAAGAAAAGTAAACAGTATAAAGAAACAATATAAAAAGCCGTTCCTCTCACAGGAACGGCTTTCTTATTATGTGGTCTGCAGTTTGCTTTCCACTCTGTCGACTTTTTGGAATTCTGCAAAGTCATACTTACGTTCAACGTAAATCTGATGCCATAGCATGAAGGCAAGTACAGTCCAGATTTTACGGCTGTAATCTCCTTTACCTTGACAATGTGCATCTAACAGATTCAAGATATAGTCTTTATGCAATAGATGGTCTGTTTGGCTTTCATGGATGAGTGTCTTCGCCCAGCCATTCAATTCATTTTTCAGCCAGTGACGCATTGGTACTGGGAAACCAAGTTTTTTACGATGCAAAACATGATCCGGTACAATACCTTCTACTGCTTCACGAAGTAAGCTCTTCGTTGTGTTGTTGGCGATTTTCAGATCTTCCGGAATCTCGCGGGCAACACGGAATACTTCTTTATCCAAGAATGGTACACGAAGCTCGAGTGAATGTGCCATTGTCATCTTATCTGCTTTTAAGAGAATATCTCCGCGCATCCAAGTATGGATGTCGATATACTGCATTTGATCAACAAGCGATTCTTTTTTCACATTCTCATACAATGGAGCTGTGATCTGCTGATAGTGGACCGCATCATTGTATGTTTTCAAAAGCTTCAGCTTGTCTGCATCCTCAAACATTTTAGCATTTCCGATATAACGATCCTTCAATGGTGTTGTACCACGCTCTAGGAAGCTTTTACCGCGTACACCTTCAGGCAATATTTTAGCTACTCTTGCAAGCAGTGCTTTTGCTGGTCCTGGAATACTATCGAACATGCGCAAGGACTCAGGTTCACGGTAGATATTGTATCCGCCGAATAGTTCATCCGAACCTTCACCGGAAAGTACAACCGTTACATGTTTGCTAGCTTCCCTTGCAACGAAGTAAAGTGCCACAGCAGATGGATCCGCCAATGGATCATCCATATGCCACATGATTTTCGGAAGTTTTTCTAAGTATTCTTCAGGTGTAATGATATGGGAATAGTTTTCTACGCCGAGTTTCTCAGCTGTTTCTTTCGCCACATCCACTTCGGAGAATCCTTCACGTTCAAAACCGACAGAGAATGTCTTCAAATTCGGATTGAATTGCTTCGCAATGGCTACAATGATGGAAGAATCAATTCCACCTGAAAGGAAGGAACCAACCGGAACATCACTTCGCATATGCTTGCTTACGGAATCATGAAGAACATCCTGGATACGAGTGATCCAAGCTTGCTTGTCCATGATTTTCGGTGAGAATGTCGCATGCCAGTAACGATGGAATTCTATCGGTTCACCTTCACGCTTCACGAAGTAATGACCAGGTTCAACTTTCTTAATACCTTCTGTCATCGTGAACGGTTCCGGTACATACTGGTAGCTCAAATAATGCTGCAGCGCTTCTGTATCGACTGTCTCTGATTCTTCCAGAAGAGTGATGCTCTTCTTCTCAGATGCGAAGAAAATCTCATCATCTGTCTCTTTATAGAAGAGTGGTTTAATGCCAAATGGGTCACGTGCTCCGAAAAGTGTCTTCTTCTCTTTATCCCAAAGCAAAATGCTGAACATACCGCGAAGCTCTTTGAATGCTTCCGTTCCGTATGTATGGTACATCGCTGCAATGACCTCGGTGTCGGATTCTGTCTTGAACTCAGCGCCTTTTTTCAGCAATTCTTCACGAAGCTCTACATAGTTGTAGATTTCCCCGTTGAAAACCATCCAGATTCTCTCATCGTCATAGCTTAATGGCTGAACACCAGCCTCGATATCGATAATACTCAAGCGGCGGAAACCGAATGAGACATGTTCGTCATGATAATATCCTTCATCATCCGGACCGCGGTGCGTGATGATGTTGTTCTGTTGTTTGAATTTATCCTTATCAGCTTGCGTTAATTGTTTTACGTTTTTTCTTATTACGCCAATCAAACCACACATTTAATGTTAGCCTCTCTTTCATTACTTCTAGCCATTAATTATAGCATAAAACAATTCGGTTCTTGAAGGGAGATTATGGGTGCCGACACAAAAAAAGCAAGAGCGAAGTTAACGCTCTTGCCTTCAAGCAGCTTATGCAAATGTATAGCTTTCCAGCTGTACTGCTTTGTCAGTCTGCTCCCAAGGGAAGTTTTTATCTGTACGTCCAAAGTGACCATATGCAGCTGTATCTTTGTAGATTGGCTGACGTAGGTTCAGCATTTTAATGATGCCGGCAGGACGAAGGTCGAATAAATGACGTACTGCTTTCACCAATGCTTCTTCGGACTCTCTGCCTGTTCCGAAAGTATCTATACTGATGGAAACTGGTTCAGCAACACCGATCGCATAAGCGAGCTGTACTTCACATTTCTCTGCAAGACCTGCTGCCACGATGTTTTTCGCCACATAACGTGCTGCATAAGCACCGGAACGGTCTACTTTTGTAGCATCTTTTCCGCTGAATGCACCGCCGCCGTGACGAGCATAACCGCCATACGTATCAACAATAATTTTACGTCCAGTCAGACCTGCATCACCTTGTGGCCCGCCGATAACAAATCGTCCCGTCGGGTTGATGATGTACTTTGTATTCTCATCCAGCAATTCAGCTGGAACAACAGGTTTGATAACAAGCTCTTTCAAATCAGAATGAATCTGAGCTTGCTCCACTTCTGGGTGATGCTGTGTGGAGATGACAATCGTATCAATCCGTACAGGTTGATCGTTTTCATCATATTCTACTGTTACTTGTGTTTTCCCATCCGGGCGCAAGTAATCGACAGTTTCATCTTTCCGTATCTTCGCCAATTGCTTGGATAGACGGTGCGCCAATGAAATTGGCAGCGGCATAAACTCCGGTGTTTCATTGCTTGCATAACCAAACATCAATCCTTGGTCACCTGCACCGATTGCATCGATCTCTTCATCCGTCATCAGCCCTTCACGAGCCTCAAGCGCCTGATCGACACCGCCTGCAATATCAGGAGATTGCTCATCGATTGCTGTCAATACAGCACATGTATCAGCATCAAAGCCATATTTCGCACGTGTATAGCCAATTTCCTTGATTGTTTTACGCACGATGCTTTGGATATCTACATAAGCGCTTGTTGTAATTTCACCTGCAACGAGTACAAGACCAGTCGTAACTGTCGTTTCACAAGCAACACGGGCATTCGGATCTTTAGCTAGGATTTCATCTAATATAGCATCCGAGATCTGGTCACAGATTTTATCCGGATGACCTTCAGTAACGGATTCTGAGGTAAATAATCGACGATTAGCAGTCATTCTGCCAAATCCCCCTTCAACTACGATTAATACGGAAGTTTTACTCTTTCCAAGGTATGTTATTAAGAAACTTGATAATGGGTGAAGGTTGAAAGAGCACTATCAATAGTATTGCTCTTTTTCTGTTATTAAGCCGTTACATGAAAAAAACCTTCCATCATAACAGAAGGCTGGCTTATTCCCTCTCTTATCGTTCAAGGTATCCCTTGCTCAGGTTGAGCACCATTTCACAAAATGTGACGGTTGCCGGGTTTCTTAGGGCCTGTCCCTCCGCCTACTCTGAATAAGAGTGTTTTCCGTTCGCAACTATGTTATCGGAACAGCCTCCAGAAGTCAACAAAATCATGTAAATACCGACTAAAACTCTCGGGATTATTTACTAATAAAGCACGCACTTATTGATTGCATTTTATAATAGTATGTATTAATATCTTAATGTGTTATACTAATTTAAAACTTCTAAAAAAAGGCGGGATCCAGATGCGAATGATGCACGCGTTAACAGCGCTAGAAGAAATGCGCTCCCAATCCAATGTAAGAAAAAACCTATCCGCGGCTCAGCTGACGGAGGCGGCATTGTCCCGCCAGGAAGCTCGTTTGACAAAGACTGGTGCTTTGCGAGCTGCGACTGGAAAATATACAGGCCGCTCACCAAAGGATAAATTCATCGTTAAAGACGAGCTTTCCGAAAACAAAGTAGACTGGGGAAAAGTTAACCAGCCTATCAGCGAAGAAACATTCGAGCACTTATTAGGTAAAGTCGTCGACTACTTACAGGCACAAGAAGAAGTATTCTCATTCCAAGGTTTTGCCGGAGCTGATGAACGCTACCATCTTCCTATACAAGTAATTAATGAATACGCTTGGCACAATTTATTTGCCCATCAATTGTTCATTCGTCCGAGCGAAGATGAGCTGGCTGCACATAAACCTGCATTCACTGTCATCTCTGCTCCTGGTGTAAAAGCAGATCCGTTAGTCGATGGTACTAATTCAGAAGCATTTGTCATCATCTCCTTCAAACAGCGCGTAATCGTGATAGGCGGTACGGAATATGCTGGAGAAATGAAGAAATCCATTTTCTCCGTAATGAATTTCCTCTTGCCGCAGCAGGAAATCCTGCCAATGCACTGCTCTGCTAACGTAGGAACTGATGGTGATACAGCCCTCTTCTTCGGTTTATCCGGAACAGGTAAAACTACGCTATCCGCTGATCCGAACAGACCTCTGATCGGAGATGACGAACATGGCTGGTCTCCTGATGGAATTTTCAATATTGAAGGCGGCTGTTATGCTAAATGCATCAATCTGTCAGCTGAAAAAGAGCCAGAAATTCATGGCGCCATCAAATTCGGTACAATTCTTGAAAATGTAGCTGTTGATGAAACTGGCATTTGTAACTATGATGATGGTTCTGTGACAGAAAATACGCGTGCAGCTTACCCGATTGATTACATCAAGGGCAGCCTGTCCAAGAGCTTAGCTGGTCATCCAAAAACAATCGTTTTCCTGACCGCAGATGCTACTGGCGTGTTGCCGCCAATCAGTAAATTAACAACCGAACAGGCGATGTACCACTTCCTAAGCGGATATACGAGCAAACTTGCCGGGACAGAGCGCGGCGTAACAGAACCTGAAGCTACGTTCTCGACTTGCTTCGGTGCTCCTTTCCTACCGTTGGCACCTTCTGTTTATGCTGAGATGCTCGGCGAAAAAATCAGTGAACATCAAGCCGAGGTGTATCTCGTTAATACCGGCTGGACTGGCGGAGACTACCATACTGGTTCTCGTATGAAGCTTGCCTATACAAGATCCATGGTTCAGGCTGCCCTCAGCGGAGAACTGCGTGATACAGAAACTACTCAAGATCCAATTTTTGGTCTGCATGTTCCTGTTTTCATTGCAAACGTCCCAGCAGAGCTGCTTATGCCGGAGAATGCATGGGAAGACAAAGCCGCTTACAAATCGACGGCACAAGAACTTTCGGTAAAATTCCATCAGAACTTTTCAAAATTTGATTTCATCGATGATGCCGTCCGCCAAGCCGGACCATTATATAAGTAAAAAAAGAACTGCCCCGAAAGCTGTTATTAGCTTCGGGGCAGTTCTTTTACATTGTCTTTTCAAACTTATCTATATGATGCAACGCACTAGGCAGCACCTTATCTTTCATCATAAAGCTGTATTCAGCATGCTGCGCCAGATGGGAAGGGAACTTTTCGACCAGAACCGGTCCATATGTTTCCATGTAATTGGATTTCTTCTTCAGTTCTGAGATGATGGCATAATAGACGTTCTTCACGATATGCCCTGCCTTGCCTGCTACGAAGTACTGACCGACATACTTCAATTGCTGGACTACACCGCCAGTCTCCTCCATTACTTCCCGCAAAGCCGCATGCTCTGCCGTTTCTCCTTTTTCCACCTTGCCACCAGGGAACTCCAATCCCCGATCCTTATGACGTGTGAGCAACCATCTGCTTCCGTATCTGCAAATCACCCACACATGTTTAGGATGATCAGAAAATGGATGATCGGCGAAAGACATCTTCACTTCATTATTGTAGTAATCTCTGAACGTAATCATCTTCCCACTGCCTTCTTCACATCAAACCTACAAGTATTTGACTGCTGCTATCTTCCAGCCTCCGTCATACAAGAATTTGATCTCGATTGTATAGTTACCGTGCAAATCATCGGTATTGCTTTGTGTAATTGTAACATACTTATCGGAGTCTGTTTCCTCTTTGTATGAATTATCAGGATTGAACCAAGCTGGAGTCTCAGTTGGCAGAATGTACAAGCCATCTTCTTCCTCTGTGAAATAGAAATCAACGATCGGTCCGCTTACATCTCTTGTAGCCACTTCGTCAAAACTTTTTAGTAAATCTTCCTTCGTATTAAAATTTAGAACTTTGTAATTTGTATCAATGTCTTGTGTGACTTTATCCATAAACGTAGCTGTCAGCTGTTCAATTTTTTCTTTATCAAGCTCCGGCTGCTTGGCAGCCTCATTTTTTTCTGCGTTTACTTGTTCAGCTGTTACAGCAGATATATTGTCTGATTGGTATGATAGCGCGAATGTAAATGGGACTAGGAGCGTGATGATAGCAGCTATTGCTTTTTTCCAAGTTGGTTGAAGCATAATTAGTCCTCCTTATGTAGTCATGTTATAGGTATTCCTCATCTGCCAGCTTTTAAAACCCCGAATATTTGTAGGATTTTCTTACTGTTTGTCGGTTTCTGACACTTAACTTCAATTTAGTATTTATTTACAAGTGTTACCACCAAAATAAAAGAGATAAGTTTCATTTGTAAATTTAAGGGAAATAAGCATACGAATTACAAATGGCTTGATGAAGAAATACATACAACACGTCTAACTTAATATCCTCTCTATCTGGCCAATAAAATAATATTGGAGGGTTAGCCTTGAAAAAGAACTGCATCTAAGTTGGTTAATACCATTCATCGCCGAAGCTAAAATCATTCGAAGTAATGGTAATCGTCGAAAACAATTGAAGGATCGGCAATTCACTTCAACAAAAGAGTGGACCTTTTTCTCCCTAGTACTGACGTCTCATTTCCTTCTAGGTATTATGCTCCTCTTTTGTAAACATTTGCAAAAAAATCGTAGTAACTTCTTACTGAATGTAGTTTTTTGTAGGAAATTGTGAAGCAAATTCATGTAAAATACGTAATGAATTGATAAGCTTTCCATACGGACTAATTTTTTACATCTAAAGTAATAAGACATACTCTGTTTCTAATAAGGTAACGGGGTCCGTGAAAAGCAAATTATTTTGGAGGGATTAGATGAAATCGGTAAAACACCTTGGCTGGTTAGTATTAGCACTGGCACTATTTTTAACAGGATGCGGTACAGACAGCGCTTCTACAGACGCTGAAGGGAAAGAGCAACAAGGCCCAACGCCGGAAGAAATTTTACAAAAATCCGCTGAAGCTAACGAAGACTTGAATAGCTATGATATGGATATGACAATGGATATGGACGTCAAAGCTTCTGGACTGGATCAAACCATGACTACAGCAGCAGACGGTACTATCGTGATGGATCCACTTTCTTCAAAACTTAGCATGGAATCCATGGGACAGCAGTTCGATATGTATATCAAAGACAATATGATTTATATGTATGAGCCCGCATCTGATATGTGGATGAAGATGGATGCTGAATCAGAAATCGGCGCTTCACTTGGAACTGATCAAGTTGCTCAGCCTTTAGACGAGCAGGTTCAGCAAGTTAAGGATCTAGCGGAAAGTATCAAAGTATCTGAAACTGATACTGAATATGTACTTGATGTAGTAGTAGCAGAGGATAAAATGATGAGCTTTATGGAAGAGCAGATGGGTGCAGCAGGCGAAAGCCTTGAGAGCATGGGTAACTTCACTTTCGATAAATTCAACTATACTATCTCCATTGATAAAGAGACAAATTATCCGAAGAACATCAAATTGGATATGGTCATGAAAATGGAAGAAGCTGGCGAGGAAGCAACTGTCAATGCATTGATGGATATGAACTATGAAAACTACAATGCAACAGACAGCATTGAAATTCCAGCTGAAGCAGAAAGCGCAGTAGACATTTCTGATCAAGCAGCTGCAGCTTACTAAAAAAAAGGCACCAGGATATCCTGGTGCCTTTTTTGCTTAAATATTATATTTCACATCTGCATCTTTCTCGAGCTCGTCCACTTTATCAAGCATAACAGTCTGTAAGTTCTGCTGTTCCATTGTCGCTTTCAACTGGTCCTTGATGTCATCGTATTTCGGCAGGCTGTCTTCTTGATTACTTTCTTTAGCCTGTTTTTCCATCTCTTCGTAATATGTCTTCATATCGTCTTCTGTCACTTCTTTCGGTGACAGCTCGCTATCGACATATTTCGTTACAAGCAAGCCTTCCTTCAGCTGCTGCTTATACTCATCTTCTGTAGAGCCTGTAGCTTCCAGTGCTTGATTGAATTGGTCTTCATCTTCAAACTGTTCTTTAGCAGATTTAAGTTCATCATCCACTTCTTTATCAGTAACCTCGTAGTCTTTAATCTCTGCTTCCTGCAAAAGCAGTTCATTCCCTACAAGACTTTTCAATACTTGATCCTTCATTTCTTTCGCAGCATCATCCGTTGTCGGATCAGAACCGCTAGCTTGTGATTGCTGCTGAGCAGAGGATAGAAGGGAGTTATACTCTTCTCCTTTGATCTCGGTGCCATTAACAGTCGCAACTGTTTCGTCCGGATCTACTTGCTGTTCTTCCATCTTCTTCTGCATTTCTTCCATTTGCTTTTGCGCTTCTTCCTGGTCCGCATTGGAAGCATTATCAGATGATTTATCCTCATCATTCCCGCATGCAGCCAATACAATAGCTAGTACTAGCATCAGGCATAGGGTTGTAATACGTTTCATAAAATAGAAACCCCTCTCTTCGTGTATGGTTACGAATGTAACATCTATTAGCACTCAACTCAAGTATACCACGTATTTTTAGTAGAAAAGTAAGAGAAAGGCGCCCGGGTAAAGGGCGCCTTCCTTACGCATACTGCTTCTTGCTATTTTTATGGTCTTTCACAACCAGGGCAGCATGTACAGCTCCCGGAACGAAAAAGATTAGCGTTAAAACTAAATTCAACAGCGCCTTAAATGGCTTACCGGTAAACAATACGGCCACAGGCGGCAATAGAATCGCCAATAGGTACATAAACATAGGTATTCCTCCTCTAAAGCTCCATTACTTTAGAAATACCCTTATTTGGTTCATTTGACACCTATTATCCTTCTGATACCTCACTGGATATATACTGCAAATATTCCACATCCACGCCTACCCCGATACCTGGTCCATCTGGGATTTGAATGCTTCCTTGTTCCACTCGCAGAGGCTCGATGAGCAAGTCACGATTAAAATAACGGTCAGATCCAGACAAATCACCAGGGATTGAAAACCCGGGCAAGGAAGCGAGCGCGAGATTATGTGCCTTTGAAATACCTGTTTCCACCATTCCGCCACACCAAACAGCTAAACCAGCTTGATGGCACAAATCGTGAATTCGGATAGCTTCTGTCAAGCCTCCTACCCTTCCAATCTTAATATTAATAGTTCGGCATGCACCTAACTCGAGAGCCTGCCAAGCATCTGAAAAGCTCTCCACTGTTTCATCAAGACAAATAGGTGTTTTCATCTGCTGCTGCAATCGATGATGCAGGACAAAATCACCTGGAAGAAACGGCTGTTCAATCATCTGCAGGTTCAAGCTGTCCAATTCGGCAAGTAAGGAGATATCCTTTTCCGAGTACATGCCATTCCCATCGATCATGAGCGGCAGTTTCGGATCGATTTCCTTAACCAGCTCAATAGCTCTACGCTCGTTATATTTTGTCACTTTCAGCTTGGCACGCTCAAAGCCCTGGCTGCGTATCATCTCAATTGTCTGCTCTAGATCATCAGACAGACTTATGACCGCTCCTGCTTTTGCTTTTGTCCTTGTACCGCCGATACAAGAAGCAAGGCTCTTGTCCTGCTGCTTGGCGTATAAATCCCATACAGCACCTTCCACAGCAGCCTTAGCCATTTGGTTGCCGACGATACCAGCAAACAGCTGTGGAACCTCTGTTGGATAATTTACTTTTTTAGCGAAAAGAAGCGGAAGTAATGTTTTCTGCAACAAAATCCAGCTGGATTCAACTGTTTCACTCGTATAAAAAGGAATCGCAAAAGCAACACCCTCACCAAAGCCAAAGCGACCATCATTATCCTGCAGCTCGACAATGATTCCTTCTCTTTCATTCAGCGCACCGGCATGTGTCGCAAAAGGCTGTTTAAGCGGCAGCGTGTATCGGAATAAACGATAGCTTTTTAGTTCCATCACGAACTACCTTCATCAAGCAGCTGCTGCAGCTTATAGCGCATTAGTTTATTACTGGCGTTACGAGGAAGCTCATCCACCCAGTGCCAGTACTTCGGAATTTTATAGCGGGCCAGTCTTTCCTGGCAATACGCCTGTAATTCTTCGACACTCACTTCTGAATTTTTCACAAGGTATGCTACAGGTACGGCTCCCCATTTTGTATCAGTTTTTCCGATGACAGCTGCCTCTTGTATGTTTGGATGACTCGATAATACGCCTTCCACTTCAGCAGGATAGATATTTTCACCGCCGGAAATAATCAGATCCTTCCTTCGGTCAAGCACATACAAATAACCATCTTGGTCTGTGTAACCAATATCTCCTGTCGCCAGCCAGCCTTCCCGGAAAGCTCCTTCTGTTGCACCTGGATTCCGATAATATCCTTTGGTGATCATTGGACCTTTCACTTGAATCTCCCCGGGCTCCTCCGGTTTGGCAAAACCATTTTCGGTCATGATGCGCAACTGGGCAGGAACAAGCGCTTTTCCAGCAGATCCTAGCTTGCGAATGCTATCCTCAGGGCTTAACGTCACAATTTGTGACGCAGTTTCAGTCATCCCATAGGATTGAAACACAGGAATAGATCGCGCCTTTGACTCTTCCAGCAGATGAAGCGGAGCAGGTCCTCCTCCTAAAAGCATGCAGCGGAACTTCGCGGGATATGTGACACCGTCTTCCTCTTGCAGCCGCAACAAACGCTGCAGCATGACCGTCACCACAGAGACTATTGTCACACCACGCTCTATGATTGCCGTCTGCACGATTTTTTCATCAAAGCTCTCGGTCACGTATAGCGGCATCCCATAAATGGCGCTTTTGAAAATGGTCGATAATCCACCCACATGGAACATTGGCAGAGGAGACAACCACTTATCTTCCTGTGAAAGACCAAGATTCAAGGCAGAACCAATAGCACTCCACCAGTGATTGCCGTAAGTATGCTCGACACCTTTCGGATTACCTGTTGTACCAGAAGTATAAATGATACTGAACACATCATCTAATCGAAGCTCTGTGCAGCATGTATACTCCTTTTCAGGTAGTTCGTTCAGCATCTCGATTGTTTGTAAAGCTACACTAGTATCCTTCGCCTGTTTCTCGAATCTTTCCGCTGTGAGAAGTAAATCCGCTTCACTATCTTGCAGCTGGAATAACCATTCAGACGCTGTCAGTCTCGTATTAAGCAGGATCAGTGCTGCTCCAATATAGCTTAGCGCATGGATAAGCACCACCATCTCGACGCTATTGTGAGACAGCACAGCAACACGGGATCCTTGCTGAACACCTAGAGAAGCGAGCTTACGCGCCCTGATATCGACAGCTTTATGCAAATCGCCGAAAGTAATCGTCGTGCCCTCCGGCGTCTCTAAAGCTAAGCGCCCCGGATTAAGGTCGGCCTGCTTCTGCAGCCAATGCGGGATGATTTCCGTCATGTTACATCCATTCCTTTCTGTCATAAAGAAGAACCTTTGCAATATGCCGCAAAGGTTCTTGATGGTATCTATTAAGGGAAACGCGGGAATTTCTTGAAGTCAGGTGTGCGTTTTTCTTTGAACGCATCACGGCCTTCCTTCGCTTCATCCGTTGTATAGTAAAGCAATGTTGCGTCTCCGCCCATTTGCTGCAAACCAGCAAGTCCATCTGTATCTGCATTAAGAGAAGCTTTCAAGAAACGCAATGCTGTAGGAGACATGGAAAGCATCTCTTCACACCATTTAACTGTTTCTGCTTCCAGCTGATCCAATGGAACGACTGTATTGACTAAGCCCATATCCAATGCTTCTTGTGCATTGTACTGACGGCATAGGAACCAAATTTCGCGAGCTTTCTTCTGACCGATATTACGCGCTAGAAGACCAGCACCGTATCCAGCGTCGAAGCTTCCGACACGAGGACCTGTTTGGCCAAAGATTGCGTTATCAGCAGCAATAGTCAAGTCACAGACTACATGAAGAACATGTCCGCCGCCAATTGCATAACCAGATACTTCCGCAACAACTGGTTTAGGAATTACACGAATTAAACGCTGTAAGTCAAGTACATTCAAGCGAGGAATTTGGTCTTCTCCCACATAGCCGCCATGACCGCGTACTTTTTGGTCTCCGCCGGAACAGAATGCTTTATCGCCGACACCAGCAAGCACGATAACGCCGATGTTAGAGTCGTCACGAGCGTATGTAAACGCATCGATCAGTTCATTTACCGTTTGCGGACGGAACGCATTGCGAACTTCCGGACGGTTGATCGAAATTTTTGCGATCTGATTGTATTCTTCGTACAAAATATCTTCGTACGTACGAGTAGCTTCCCATGTAATTGCCATTATGATTCCTCCAATATATCCGCTTCAATATGAAGCAAGTATCTTCTTACTATTTTATCAAAGATTCGCGGTTGTTCAACATGGACACAGTGACCGGCCGTCGCAACGATGTGTAATTCTGCTGCTGGCAGCCGTTTTTCCATCTCCTGATTGATACCAACGAATTTATGATCCATTGATCCAGCAACTAAAATTACTGGTTTATCCAAATAGGACAACTTGTCCCAATAGGAGTCTTGTTTGCCTGTTCCCATAGTCCGGAGTGAAATTGCCAAACCGGTCGCTTGCTGCGATAAGCGTTCTTCCCTAATGATCTGCTGGATAAACTCCGGCAAGTTTTTTTGTGTATCAAACAGCGGGATGTTCTCCCAGAAGTCAATAAACTGCACTAGACCATCCGTCATAAGCCGACTGGCCAGACGCTCGTCCTGCATTTGCCTGGCCAGACGTTCCTCTTCTGTTTGCAACCCGGGTGATGCACTCTCCAGCAACAGCTCGCTTATTCTGTCAGGATAGCGGCAGGCAAAAGCAAGAGCTGCTCTTCCTCCCATTGAATACCCGCACAGCTTGACGTGAGCAATTCCATGTTGATCCAGAAATTCAGCAACATCATCCGTGAAGCGATCCATGGTCAGGTCATCCTGAATGGCTGTCTGACCATGGCCTGGCATATCTACAGCGATTACGTGATGTTTTTCACTCCATGATTCCAAGAAAGGCAGCCACGTTTGATGAGTGCCAGTAAATCCATGAAACAGCAGGAGTGTATCTGGTGCATTAGCACTGCCACTTTCGATATAGTGAAACTTAGGCATGACAAGCATCCAAATAATCCATCAGCTGCCTCTCGGCTTTATGCCATTTTTCACGGTGCCAGCTGACATTGGCATCCCGTTCGGTACGCACCTCGATGATATGCATTCCTTTTCTATTATAACTCTCCTGCAACGCATCGGAAAATGCTGTACGATCATCTGCCAGTGTATAAGGCAATTGATATAGACTAGCTGCATGCGCGAAATCCATGTTCGTTGGTGTTCCGAAAAGCGCCTCGAAATGAGCTGCCTCTTGAGCCTGCGGCAGGAAGGAGAAGATGCCTCCTCCATTATTATTGATTACAACAATAGTGAGATCGAGGCCGTAGTTACGGCCTAGCATCAGCCCGTTCATATCGTGATAGAAAGAAAGATCTCCGATTACGAGCGTAGTGCGTTTACCACTGGCTGCAACACCTAGTGCTGTTGAAACAACACCATCAATTCCATTAGTTCCGCGGTTGCACCATGGCTGGATTTGTTTATCTGTTGCAAAGAAGAAGCTGTCCAAATCACGGATCGGCATACTGTTACCAACGAACACGTTACTATCCTCCGGTGTTACACGAAGCATGTCCTGCACAGTTATTCCCTCAGTCAGCTCTTTACTTTCCATATCGTCAAGCAATACTTCTTTCGCAATTCGGTTCATTTTCTGCCATATTGGCAGCCATGTTTCTGGCTTAGCGGCAGGAATTGATGCTAATGCTTCGCAAAGTATAGCTGGATCTGCGTAGATAAATTGTGTGTCCACACCAACTGGTTCACGATAGCCTGCGTGTTTCTCCACGACAATATGATTATTGCCGGTGTATTCTTTCATAAGAAATAGATACGGCTTGGAAACAGGCATTGCGCCAAACCGAATAATAAAGTCCGGCTGCAGTTTCGCACGTACAGATTCCGATTTCAGGATCGTATCATATGTCTCAATAATAACATCCTTCGCGTGTGTTCCGCTTCGCAATTGTGATAGCGGATCTGCCAATATTGGCAACTGCCATTTTTCTGCAAAATGAACAACTGCATTCGCAAACTCCTTATCCTCTTGAGGACCGACTACGATCAAGCCTTTTTTAGAGGTTTCCAGCATTTCAGCAAGCTGCTGTATGTGGTTTGCATCCAATTGTGCTGTACCATACAGGGAAGGCTTTACAGCTGTTTCTCCTGAAGACCACATGTTCTCGATCGTAAAGTCAGGCGTAAGCGGCTCACGGAACGGAAAATTAAGATGCACTGGCCCTGGATTTCCTTCCATCGCCTGCTGCATTACTCTGCCTGCTTGCTGCTGTACATATCGCAATGCTGCTGGATTTGCTTCCGGAAGCATCATCTCATGGAACCATTTAACGAAGCCACCATACATTTGAATTTGATTGATGGCCTGCGGCGCACCTACGTCCCGCAACTCATGCGGGCGATCGGCTGTCAAAAGAATCAAAGGGATGCGACTGTAAAATGCCTCGACAACAGCAGGCATATAGTTCGCTGCTGCAGTTCCTGATGTACAAACAAGCGCTACTGGTTTTTGACTTTCCTTCGCAAGACCAAGCGCAAAGAAAGCAGCAGATCGCTCATCCAGATTCACCCATTGTTTCATTTGCGGATGCTCTGTCATCATAAGGGCCAGCGGAGTAGAACGAGATCCAGGTGAAATTACGACCTGCTCCACACCATTTCGCCAAAGTGCATCCACAAAATGTCCGACATATTTGGTCAATGTTTCTATATGACTCATTCTGATACCTCCAAAGCTTCCAGCATTGGACGGAATTTGATTGCCGTCTCTTCGAATTCCATATCTGGATCCGAATCCTTTACGACACCGCAGCCTGCAAACAACACAGCCTGCTTCCCGTCCAGCAGACCAGAACGGATGGCAACGGCGGTATCTCCATTACGATAGCTGTCCATCCAGCCTACCGGCGCACCGTACCAGCCACGTTCAAGCGGTTCTTTATTTTCAATGAAATCCAACGCTTCCTGCTTAGGCAGACCGCCTAAGGCAGGTGTTGGATGTAGTTCCTGTACAATCTGCTGCAGCGAGGCTCCAGGCAGGAGTGTGGCAGAAACCGGAGTATGCAAATGCTGAAGCTGCCGCAGTTTTAATAGCTGCGGTCCATCCGGCAGAAGCAAGTCCTTACTGTATTTGCCGATCACATCGGTAATCATTTTTACAACGTATTGATGTTCTTCACGATTCTTACTATCTTGAAGCAGCGCATCTCCGATCATCTGATCATCGGCCTCGTTATTACCACGCGGTGCAGTTCCTGCGACACAGCTTGTATGCAGTATGCCTGACTCAACACTCACTAAACGCTCCGGCGTTGCCCCAAGGAAACACGCTGATCCATTTTCGACAGCAAAAATAAAACTGTCCTTTTGGGTGTCCAGCAAATTGCGAAGCACACCAGCTGCCTGAAGTTTCTCTTCAAATTCAAGTTTCATCGCCCGTGCCAGCACGACTTTATCCAATTCAGACGACTTTATTGTATCCGTTGCTTCTTTTACTAATCGCTTCCACGCTTGTGACTCCAGCTCTTCCTTGCTAACGAGCTCTGTCTTTAAAGTTGGAAGACTTTTTTCAGCGAACAGCTGCTCTAGCTGCCCAAGTGTATTAGTGATTTGACTCTCAATATTTGAAGCATCCACTAACTGATTGATTGTTACATAATATTCTTTCTCCGTTTTGGTCAAAGTAAAAGCAGGTATGCGATATTGTGTTGCAGGAAAGTCCTGCCACAGTTCACGTTCACGCTCCTGCTGAAAGTTCATTCCACTGAAAGCAACAGGGCCTGTTCCAGCTTTAGAAGAAAGATTGTGAACAACTGCACTTTCTATAACATGCTCCCATTCCTCAGCAGTACGCATATCCAATATTGCCGGTCCTGCACCAACCAAGCAAAGATCATCTTTTTGGCTGTACCAGAAATGGCGGTTTCCTTCTAAAGAAGAACCATTGGCAAAGAAGCGAAGTGGATCTATCGCTCCGACTTTCTCAGTCCAGCTGACCAGTATTTGCTGTTGCTGCTCATCAGCAGCTTTACGAAGAAAAGACTCGAAATCTGTCTTATATTGTTGAATCATATTTTCCGACCTCCACATTACTGCAAGGACAATTAAAGTTCGTTTACGTTCATTTTCTGATGTCCTTCCCTATTCTATTCCCTTTTTCGCCGATAAACAAGGAGTAGCACTTGATAACTTATTTTAAGTAAGCAATTAACGTTGACATGCTATCTTTGTTTCCCTAAAATTAATATGATATAATGCCCTGCATTTTTAAGGAGAGAAAGTATTATGCAATCTATCGGGAACGATAACGTGCGACAAGCACTTAATGAGCGCGAAGGCTTCCAAATATGGTGGCGCCTCATGCGTCCTCATACTTTGACGGCTTCATTCGTGCCTGTCTTTATAGGAACAATGCTCGCTGCATTGGATGGCAAGATTAACTGGCTGCTTTTCGGAGCTATGCTGCTTGCATGTATGTTGATCCAATGTGCGACGAATATGTTCAATGAGTACTATGATTTTGTCCGCGGACTGGATAATGAGCAGTCTGTTGGAATCGGCGGAACGATCGTACGCGACGGTATCAAGCCGAAAACCGTTTTGTCACTAGCACTGACGTTTTATGCTATCAGCATGCTGTTAGGCGTATATATTTGCATGGAATCCAGCTGGTATATCGCATTAATCGGACTTGCATGTATGCTTTGCGGTTATTTGTACACTGGCGGTCCTTATCCGATTTCCTATACACCTTTCGGGGAATTGACATCTGGGGTTTTCATGGGTGCCATCATCATTTGCATCACATACTACATCCAGACACTGACACTTACTGGTAATGTCGTATTAATCAGTATTCCAGTGACTATTTTCATTGCGTGTATCAATTTCGCCAATAACCTGCGCGACCACGACGGTGATAAAGTAAACGGCAGAAGAACAGTTGCTATCCTGCTTGGCCGTAAAAAAGGTGTTACCTTCCTTGGAATTTGTTTTATTATCAGCTATGTCATTACTGCTGTATTTATCGCTGTTGGATTACTTCCAATTTGGGCTGTTATCACATTCTTAAGCATTAAGAAAGCTCGTGATGCTTACCGTGGTTTCATTGGCAAGACAATGCCGCTTGAAATGATGCCTGCGATGAAGGCAACAGGACAAACAAATACGATTTATGGTCTATTGCTTGTGATCGCTTTACTGATTCAGCAATTCGTACCACTTTCATTCTAATTTTAAAAGCGGGCATCCAGCCCGCTTTTTTATATAGGTTTAATACATACTAGTACGGGAAATACATTACATACAGAAAGCAGGTTACTATTATGAACTTCTCAGATACATTAATGGAGCAGCTGCAAATGCGGGTGGTCGAAGCAAATAAGGATCAGGTTGTGATGGAGATGCCCGTCGGACCGCATAACAGGCAGCCCATGGGATTTTTGCACGGTGGCGCCAGTGTAGCACTTGCAGAAACAGCAGCAAGTATTGGCGGCAACCTGCATGCAGATCCTGCAACTCAGGCAGTGTTTGGCCTGGAGATTAATGCAAACCATATTCGCAGTGTTCAATCTGGTATCGTAACTGCGGTTGCTTCCCCGATTCATGTTGGAAAATCGACAATGGTTTGGCAAATATCCATTTCGGATGAGAACGAGGAACTGCTCTGTATCGCCCGCTGTACGCTGGCTGTTAAAACGAGAAGGCAATAAAGGAGATGGATTGAAAATGGATAAAAATAAATTGGATTATTTCCGTAAACAATTACTTGCAATGAAGGAAGAAGCAGAAGAACAAATTAAAGGGAACGATAGCTATAATAGCGCAAAAGAATTCCCTAATGATTCTACTGGTGAGCTTTCGACAATTGTCAATCACCCAGGCGATCTTGGCACAGAAATGCATGATCGTGAAACAGCCGAAACATTAAAAGAAGCAGCACGGGAGCGACTTCGCGATATTGAAGATGCACTAGATCGAATTGAAGAAGGTACGTATGGAGTAAGCGAGAAATCCGGCGAACCTATTCCAGAGGAACGGTTGAAGGCTGAACCTACTGCCCGCTTGCTTGTAGAGGAACAAGCTGAAGTTGAAGAGACAAGAAGAGCTTAAAAAAATGCATAAGAAAAGGCACCCTCGCAGGGTGCCTTTGTTAATTGCGGCGTGTAAAGCCGTGCGGCCACATCCACACGTGTCTAAGACGCGCTTTACCGACTTATGCAATTCAGCTCATCGCTAGACTATTGTAGCATGGACTATCTTTCTTTGCAACAACTGTTTTTAGTCATATAAAAAAGCTCCCTAACCGGGAGCTTTTCTTATGCTGCAGCTGTTCTTTTTCGCTTCGCGAACCAAGGTTTCAGTTTTGCAAATAGCGGAATGAAAACAATCGCAATAATGATACCTTTCAAAAGGTTGAAAGGCAGAATACCACCTATGACTGCTATCCATTTCGCATCAGCACTCATTACAGGAGATCCTAAGAAAATGCTATATAATGGCAGAACAACAAAGTAATTCAGTACACCCATTCCGACAGCCATAGCAACTGTACCTGTAGCCAATCCTGACACGAGTGTTTTTTTGCCTGCTTTAAATTTATGATAAAAATATGCAACTGGCATTACGAAAAGCATGCCTGCCAGGAAATTCGCCACGACGCCTACCGGGTCTCCAGCTCCTGTGAAAATAAGATACAATAAGTTCTTGATTGCTTCGACAGCAACACCTGCAAGCGGTGAAAACAGCAGTGCTGCAATCAGTACCGGAATCTCACTGAAGTCTATCTTCAAGTAAGGCGGCAGGAATGGAAGCGGGAAATTCAACAGCATAAGCACCATGCTGATCGCTCCCAGTAAAGCGAAAGTAATTGATTTTGTTAACTTGGATGAACGCATAATCGTTCTCCTCCTTCATCTTGTTTATCGATTCTAACTCTTGATGAAGGGGAAGCAGCCTATCTACGTTAAAAAGCCCCGGAGCATTATGCTCTGGGGCTTGGAATATACGCAAATAAGCATGAAGATGTTAAACATACGAACATCGTATGGAAACAAGGATAGCCCGTTCGGCATCCCTCTTCTGCTTCGTATCTTCTCCCATCCAGACTTTCACTGTCGGTCCCGGACTTACACCGGATCAGCCGCAGAACTAAGTTCTGCGGGTCACGGACTTCAGCAGTATTTCCTGCTGTCACCGTCGGTCGGGAATTGCACCCTGCCCCGAAGATAGAATCGATTTAGTTTTGTTATTATATTATAACTGCTTTTTGTGCATTTGCAACCCTTATGCTCACAAGTCCAATGGATTCAAGCTTTCTTCACCTGTCAGGTTTGTCAGGAATTTTACCAAAAGATCGATTTCCTGCTGAATAACCTGCAGACTGACTGTTTCTACCGGCGAGTGCATATAGCGAAGCGGCAAAGATACAAGCGCTGTTGATACACCTTTTCCTGAATAGCGCATCTTATCAGCATCAGTACCAGTAGCGCGGGGCGTTAATTCGTATTGCAGCGACATATCTAGTTCCTTCGCTGCTTGCTCAAGCAAGATATTAGCTTTTCGGTTGATTGGTGCCCCTTTAGCCAGGACAGGACCTCCGTCCAAGCTGACATCCACTGCTTTCCGTTTGTTAACACCTGGATGATCGGTTGCAAATGTAACGTCGCAAGCAATTGCTAAATCCGGCTCGAGACCAGCTGCTGCGAAATAAGCACCACCCATATTTGTTTCTTCATTCACTGTGCTGACTGCATATACACCAACGTTGACTTTCTCTTGCTTAAGCCGGCGGACAACTTCTCCTACGATGAATGAACCTGTACGGTTATCTAATCCTCGTCCAGTCAAATAACGGTCCATCAACACTGATGGCTGTCGCTGGTAGACGATCAAGTCACCTACTTGCACATGTTGTTCCATCTCCTGCTTAGACTTTGCTCCGCAATCAATATACAGATCCGGCAGTTCAAAGTCTCCCTTCACTCCTCCAAGATGCATCGCATTTACACCAACCACACCTGGAATCGTCTTGTTGTAACCTATAACCTGGACGGTCATACCCAATGCTGCTTTTGCATTAAAGCGGCCCATCTCATCAATTTGCAGGAAACCATTCTGATCGATTCCGGTAACGACCATTGCGATTTCATCACAATGTCCAGCAAGAAGAACTTTGAACTCCGCATCTGGATTTACGACCGCAATGGCATTACCTGACACATCGGTACGCATTTCATCTGCATACGGAGCGTATTCTTTCATCCACTTTTTCTGTATGTCCATTTCATAGCTGGACGGAGATACCGTCCGCAGTAATTCCATTAAAAATTCTTGATTATCTAGTTGCATATCTATTCCGCCTTTTTATGTAGTCTTCTATCACTGTAGCATAATCAGAGGCTTATTTGTTTAGTTTATCCTACCGCTCGGGTAAACTAAACATCAGAAAGGATGAGACACATGACGACATTAAATGAATGGTTCGAAAAAGGAATAAATATCGATGCTTATTTGGACTCCATGCAAACACATAAAGAAAATACAATGCATATCTACGATCACTACGAGCTTCCAGCCGACACGGAATTTTTCAACACACTCCGTTCCCAAAAACTACGTGCTATCGTACTGACAGAAGACTGGTGTGGCGATGCTATGCTAAACCTGCCAATCTTTTATCATATTGCACAGGCCGGAGCTATTGATGTCCGCATCCTACACCGTGATGAGAACCTGGAGCTGATGGATCAATACCTGACTAACGGGAAAAGCCGTTCCATTCCAATCATCATCTTTATCAACCAAAATGGCGATGAAGTAGCGAAATGGGGTCCCCGTGCTCCCGAACTACAAGTATATATAGATGAATCCTTCAGCAGTCTGCCCGATAAGGATGCACCCGAATATGAAGAAAAGCGCAGCCAAATGCTCACTTTTATTACAAAATCCTATCGTGACAATACAGACTTCTGGCAGCGCGTCTATGCAAGCCTGAAAAGAGGCCTTGAAGAAGCTTAAAAACATCCATTATGGATGTTTTTTTGTTTTGCAGATCTTACACACGATATTTGTTGCACCTCACAAACTGACGCTCCATCTCTGCTGCCAGCTTACAGCTAGGACCATATTCGAGCAGCTCATAATACAGCCCTAATTTAGCTAGTTGGTCTGCCCGCTGACAGATTTCCTCCTTATTAGCAACATCATACTTGCTCAGTACTTGATTTAAGAAATCTGAGCTTATCTGGCTGATTCCTACAAAGTCGATGGCAGGATCACCTACATGCATATCACTAAAATCGATGATTCCGACCTGAGACGTCGATTTCTCCCACAATATATGCGCCGACCTTAAATCACCATGTACCACAGCCGTACATACTGGCTGCAGTTCAACAAATAATCTCTCCGTGTGATCAATGACGACAGCAGGTAAATCTGGATAAAAGCTTCTTATTTTTTCATAAAGCGCATCATAATATAATCTGTCTCTTTTTGGCAAGCTGTAACTGGCTGCTTCTAGTTGATGGAGATTTGTGAGAAAGGCGCCTAGCTGACTGGCAACAATTTTAAGTGCTACATCCGACATATTTAAAGAAATCGGATCACCTGATATGTATGGATAAAGCATTGCTTCGTTGCCATCCGGAGTCGTACAGATAGTAAATGTCGGCAGCACAATATTTGTTTTGGACTGCAAATTCTTCAGTAACTTCTCCTCTTCCCGGTTAACTGTGATAGCTTTTTTGGCACTCGAAATACCCAGCTGTCATTCAATATACACACATCATGATCCCATCCAGTATGGACGGCTCTTACTTGTCTGATTGGTTCATGCAAGTGTCCTTCCAGCCATGCTGCCGTCATTTTATCCATCCCTGTTCCCTCCTGTTCGTTTAAAGCACGTGAATATACATATACTAACAAAAAGATGAGGAGGGATAATATGGTCACACAGTTTCTGCGACGTTTTTATTTCCGCCTTCCTATTTTCATTCGCCTCTTCTCTACTGTGCTCGTGGTAATGATATCATTCGGTATCTGTATGCATCATATAGAACCAAAACAATTTCCTACTTATTTTGATGGTATTTGGTGGGCATTCGTGACTGCCTCCACTGTAGGCTACGGTGATTTGATTCCTGAAACGCTTTATGGCAAAATCCTTGCCATTGTGCTCATCCTTTCAGGTGCAGGTCTTGTAACCTTTTATTTGGCTACTATCGCTGCTGGGACTGTTAAGTATACCCAGGATCTTTCAAAGGGACTTACCCAATTCAAAGGGAGCAATCATATTATCATCATCGGCTGGAATGAGCGGGCCAGGACATTACTTGGAAAGCTGAACGAAAAACACCCGGAACAGTCCGTTGTTTTGATAGATCAGTCATTGACTATGCTCCCCTATCGAGAACATCCTTTACACTTCATTCGCGGTGATGCATCTGAGGACAAAACTCTGCAAAAAGCGAATATCAAACATGCTAAGACTGCAATCATTACTGCAAACGCTGGTAAAAATGAAAAACAGATTGATTATATGACGATTTTGACAACGATTGCCTTGCGCGGCAACAATCCAAATCTTCATATTGTTGCTGAAGTGCTGACACATACGCAAAAGGAAAATCTCCGTCGTGCAGGAGCAGATGTCGTCATCCGGTCAAATGATTTTGTAAGTACATTGTTTTTCCACGAAGTGTATCACAAAGAAAAGAAAAATCACCTAGAACTGCTGCTTCATTTTCTGAAAGAGCAAGAAATCCGAGTCATGTCTTTACCAGATGAACTAGTTGGTAAAAGTTTCTTTGAAGCTAGTCGTTATTTTGCACGCAAGGAAAAGACCGCGATCGGCTATATGCGCGGAGAAAGCATGGATATGAGCCCAGACTTCCAGGAATCGATGCATCAGGAGGACTGCATCATCACCTTGCAGCATATCGAATAAAAAATCCCTTCTGCCAATAAGGCCAGAAGGGATTTTTTATTATAATCTTTTTTCTAGTTTTGCTTTTTCTTCTTCATATCCAGGCTTGCCAAGCAGAGCAAACATGTTCTTCTTATATGCTTCTACTCCTGGCTGATCAAACGGATTTACACCAAGCAAGTATCCGCTGATTGCGCATGCTTTTTCGAAGAAGTATACCAGATACCCGAAGCTGAAAGAATCCAGCGCCGGAACTTCTACGACTAAGTTCGGTACGTTACCGTCTGTATGAGCAAGCAGTGTACCCTGGAAGGCTTTGTAGTTCACTTGATCAACTGTCTGACCTACAAGATAGTTCAATCCATCAAGGTCTTCCTCTTCCGCTTCTATGGTCACATCAGATACAGGCTGTTTCACAAGTACGACTGTTTCGAACAAATCGCGGCGGCCTTCCTGTACATATTGACCAAGAGAATGTAAATCTGTAGAGAAGTTAGCAGACGCCGGGAACAATCCTTTCAAATCCTTCCCTTCACTTTCTCCGAACAATTGCTTCCACCATTCACTGAAATATTGCAATGACGGCTCATAGTTCACAAGCAGTTCGATATTCTTGCCTTTGTTATAAAGAACATTACGTATAGCTGCGTATTGATATGCCGGATTCTCCTTCAGATCAGATACAGACAGTTCTTCCTGCGCTTTTTGTGCACCTGACATGATGCTGTCGATATCGATACCTGCCGCTGCAATTGGCAATAGCCCCACAGCTGTCAGCACAGAGAAACGGCCGCCAACATCATCAGGAATGACGAACGACTCGTAGCCTTCTTTGCTTGCGAGTGTTTTCAAAGCGCCTCTTTCTTTATCCGTTGTAGCATAAATACGTTTGCGCGCTTCATCAACTCCGTACTTCTCTTCCAGATACTTCTTGAAGATACGGAAGGCTATTGCTGGTTCAGTTGTTGTACCACTTTTAGATATAACATTCACACTGACTTCTTTACCCTTAATTGCATCAAGCAGCTGATTCAAATATGGAGCACTGATGCTATTTCCGACAAAGAATACCTGTGGTGCTTTTCGGTCTTCTTTAGAGAGTACGTTGAAAAAGCTGTGCGTCAGTGCTTCAATTGCCGCACGAGCACCAAGATAAGAGCCGCCGATTCCGACAACGAGTAAAACATCTGAATCAGATTTTATTTTTTCTGCTGCCTGCTTGATACGAGCAAATTCTTCTTTGTCGTAATCAGTCGGCAAATCAAGCCAGCCTAGAAAATCATTGCCGGCACCTGTTTTATTATGTAATTGTTCATGCGCAGCCTGCACGAGCGGTGCAAGGTAATCCAGTTCCTGCTCCCCGATATATGGTAACGCTTTCTTATAATCAAAACCGATGTGTGTCATATTCATCCTCCTTGAAACTGCTTACTACTGCAACTTTACCGAAACTGGACAAGTAAATCAAGAAATGTTGTAGGAATATAATCGGCTAACAAAGGCATGCTAAGAAAGATTTATCATCTCGCTTCATGAAATGGAGGTTATGCAGTTGAATATGGTACAGCGTATCGCTCTTGTTCTTGTCATAATTGGCGCGATCAACTGGGGACTAGTCGGTTTATTCAACTACGACTTGGTTGCAGGTATCTTTGGTAATGGCAGTCAGGCGGCTGCTTTCCCACGGATCATCTACAGTCTTGTTGGCTTGGCTGGTCTTGTGTCAATTTCCGCTCTGTTCCTAGAGCGTAAAGAAGTGGAAGAAGCGACAACAACCAAGGCATAAATGGATAAATCAAAAAAAGACCCCCTAATATGGGGGTCTTTCTAATTATTTACCTTCAGTTTGTTTGATCCAATCCTGAAGTTTGTCTTTCAACGTATTGAATCCTGCTGGAGCATCCTCAGAAACAGCTTGCTTTTGAACGTTAGCTTGCTGCTGTTTTGCAGGTGCTTCTTCTGTAGCACGGATAGAAAGGGAATATTTACCGCTTTGTTCGTTAATATCAAGGATTTTAACTTTAACTTCATCGCCTACAGATAGGTGTTCATTGATATCTTTTACGAAACCATGAGTCACCTCAGAAATGTGAACCAAACCTTGAACCTGCTCATCCAATGCAACAAAAGCACCGTAAGGCTGGATTCCTGTTACTTTACCTGTCAATACTTGTCCTGTTTCAAACTTCTCTGCCATACTAAACAACTCCTGATTTTTTCTACTTTTATACGCAATAAATAATTCTATCACAGTAAGTTGGTTTCGGCAAAAATTTATATATGTATATTTTTTTTATTAGAATAGGTTTGCTAGTAAGCTTTTTTGGTAATACATAGTTCTGTAAGACTTTCTCGTATTCCCCCTGTAGGCAAAGCGATGCGTATCGCTTTGCTATTTTTTTTTGCATATAAAGTCCAATATGACTGAAACTAGAACTAATTGCAGGCAAAGGGGCAAGCTAGAATGTCTTACTCGAACCATACCTTCTATTACGAAAAAATAGCTATAGATTATCGCATTTATTCTTCATACAGTCATGACAACTCCCGCACAATCCTACTTCTTCACGGTTTCCTTGCCTCCGGAAGCTGCTTTCACCGTATGATTCCGGAGCTGCGCCGACGTTACCAAGTAGTGACATTAGATTTTCCTCCCTTTGGAAATAGTCAAAAATCAGCTGAAATAGCTTTTTCCTATGAGGACTATACCAGTCTTGCTGCATCTCTTCTTGATCATTTACAGATAGAAAAGATAGATATTGGCGGACATTCAATGGGTGGTCAAATTGCCATGCGCCTCGCTTATAGCTACCCAGATCGTATAAATAAACTGTATCTGTTTGCGCCCTCAAGCTATATGCTGCCGACAGACGCATTCTCAAGCTTGATCGCTTCGGCAAGCATCTTTCCTGCAATTATGCAGCTTGCTTTCGAAGCCAGCAGTGTAGTCGGTTTCCTGCGCCATCTTGTTGCTGACCCTGAAAAAGTTACGCTGCGGATGGTAGTTGCGTACAGCATTCCCTTTATGGCCAAGGAACTTTTTCCAAGTCTGGCTCATTTTATTCGATCACGTGGCGGTGATTTGCCGAATGACAGCCTGCAGCAAATAAAAGCACAAACAATCATTTTCTGGGGAAATGAAGATCCGTTATTGCCTCCATCTATTGGTTATCGACTGCTCGCCGAGCTGCCCCATGCGACGCTCCATATCCTTCCTGATGCAGGGCATCTTTTACCTGAGGAAACGCCGGAAACAATTGTCTCGTATATACAATGATCAAGCCTTTCGCTTTTCGAAGCATTTCTTTATATAATGAAAAAAGAAATGATGAAAGGAGTACGGACTATGCATAATTTCGAAACAGTTCATGACCGCAGAAAGACTCGTTCCGTGAAATGGGACAATCTTAAAGCATTATATGGAGGAGAAGATGTTCTGCCGATGTGGGTGGCAGATATGGACTTCCAATCACCTCGATCGGTAATAGACGCCTTGAAGAACAGAGCTGAACACGGCATCTATGGCTACACAATCACTGATGCGAGTATTTCTAAAACAGTATCCAATTGGGTTGAAAAACGTCATGGCTGGCGCATTAAGCCAAGCTGGCTTCTATACAGCCCCGGCGTTGTAACCAGTCTGCATATGGCTATCCAGACGTTTACAAAACCTGGTGAAGAAGTCGTCATCCAGACACCTGTTTATGCTCCTTTTTACAGCGTAGTCACTGCACATGATCGCAAAATTGTCGAAAATCCTTTGCTAGAAGAAAACGGTACATACCAGATGAATTTCGAACATTTGGAGACATGTTTCCAAGAAGGCGCAAAGACGATGATACTGTGCAATCCACATAACCCAGTTGGGCGTGTTTGGACAAAAGAGGAGCTGGAGCGCTTAGCGAAGCTGTGCCAAACGTACGATGTTTTACTTCTGTCAGATGAGATCCATGCCGATTTGATTCATGAAGGATATCAGCATATACCTGTTGCTTCCTTGTCTGAAGACATGAGCAAACGAACAATTACATTCCTGTCTCCGTCAAAAACATTCAATTTGGCAGGATTGCAGGTATCTTACAGCATCGTGGAGCAGGAAGATATGCGCCAGCAGCTGCAAGAAACATTCTCGAAGCAAGGTTTCCATATGCTGAATACGATGGCAGTTGCTGCAATGGAAGCTGCCTATACGGACGGTGAGGAATGGCTGGATGGTCTGCTGGACATATTGGCAGTCAATCGGAAGCTGACGGAAGAAGCATTAGCTGATACTCCTTTGATTCAGATTGCCCCGCTCGAAGGCACCTATTTGATGTGGCTGGATTGCCGCCAGATGCAATTGGAACAAAAAGAACTGATGGACTTTTTTGCCCAAAAAGCGAAACTCGGATTCAACGATGGCATTCAATTCGGAGAAGCAGGTGCTGGATTTGTTCGGATGAACATTGCCTGCCCGCCTGAAACGATGAAAGATGCCCTTTCTCGGCTGACAAACAGCCTTAAAGAATTCGAGGCAGCAAAATGACGATAGATATCGGCAGCGTTGTCAAAGCACGCTATAAAACTGGTTCCTATGTAGGAACAATCAAAGAAGAACGCGGCAAGTTTTATTTGGTGGAGATACTGGCTGTTCTCAAGCATCCGCAACAAGGTGATTTGCATCACCCAAAGGAAACAGAAGATGTTTTCTTCCATGAACGCCGAGCGCTCGCCCAGCACGAAAAAGCGAATATACCAAAAACTGCAGTCTCAGCATATATGGATACTGTACCGGATTATTCCGATTCTTTGCGGGCAGCAGTTCAGCAGCTAAAGCACGATTTGGAGCAACAGCCCGCCTCACGCTATCAAGAACTCGCTCTTGCAAACGTGGAGACACTGAAGAAGGATTACTTCAAATAATACGAAAAAAGGCAGGAAGCCTAGCTCCTGCCTTTTTTCATTATCCTGTGCTATTATGCCGATGATATAGGATTATTCAGTTTGAAAATAACTTATAAGAGTGACTATAATCAATGCAGCTATTGAGGAAATTAACAAGGAAGAGCTTAATGCTATCATTCCAACTCCACCCCATCCTCCAATAAAGAAACTACTCATAAATAAAATCATACTAATTGCCACTAAAGAGATAGGAACCAAATACATAAAGGGTTTCTTCTTAATAAAGATCAAAGAAATACCTATAATCACTACTGTTAGAAGTACAGTTGCAAAAAAGAAGTTCATGAATTAACCCCCTTGGTAAATATAATATGATTTTATATGCTCCTTTAACTTACCATTTTCATGCTCTTTGTGGAAATTGATTACAACCTTCACTTTTTCTTACATCTATTAAAAGCATAAAAAAAGCCGGAGAAAATCTCCAGCTTTTTCAATCAGCTTAAATGGTTTTCCAGGACTTCCTGGATACCTTCTAATGCTGCTTCCTCATCATTACCGTCTGCTGTAATAACAACCTGTGCTCCTTGCGGGACACCTAGTGACATGACACCCATGATAGATTTTAAGTTCACTTTTCTTTCTTTGAATGCAAGTTCAATCTCAGAGTTGAACTGGCCGGCTTTATTAACAAGCAGCGTTGCAGGTCTCGCATGAATTCCCGTTTCGCTTGTAATAGTGAATGTTTTTTCTTGCATCGTAATTCCCTCCAAAGCATATTGCTCATGTATGTAAATGTGAAAGTAGTAACATAATTATTATAGGAGAAAAGAAAGCGTTTTTAAATAAATATGTCACTTTTTTAAGTTTAAAAACAGCTTTGCGGCAGAAGATTGAGTTTATCTTGTATTTATGGTAATTTTGACACATCTAGCAAAAAGGAGTGCTGTCATGAGTGTACATATAAATGCTGAAGCTGGCCAGATTGCAGACAAGATCCTGCTTCCAGGCGATCCGCTTCGTGCAAAATACATCGCAGAAACATTTTTGGAAGATGCAAAGCTATATAACGAAGTAAGAGGAATGTATGGTTATACCGGTACATACAAAGGAGAAAGAATCTCCGTTCAGGGTACAGGTATGGGTGTCCCTTCCATCAGCATCTATGTGAATGAATTGATTCAAAGCTACGGCGTGAAAAAACTGATCCGTGTTGGTACTGCAGGCGCTATCCAGAAAGACGTAAAAGTCCGTGATGTGATTTTAGCGTCTACTTCTAGCTCTGATTCCCAAATAAACCGTCAGGAATTCGGTACAGTCGATTTTGCACCTACAGCCGATTTTGATTTGCTGCTGAAAGCATATCAGGCTGGACAAGCAAAAGGCTTGAATATCCGTGTTGGAAACGTCTTTACAAGCGATCGCTTCTATCGTGACAACACATTGGAATTCTACGGAAAATTGGCAGATTACAAAGTCTTGGCTGTCGAAATGGAGACAACCGCACTTTACACGATAGCTGCGAAACATGATTGCCAAGCACTATCTGTGCTTACAGTGAGCGATCACATCCTCACTGGTGAAGAAACAACTGCTGAAGAGCGTCAGACTACTTTTGGCGATATGATGGAAATTGCATTAGATGCAGCAATCCAGGCATAAAAAAAGGCTTTTATGCCTTTTTTTATGCCCACATTGTAAACCTCTGTAAAAATTAAGTTGACAATAAAGAGGGTGTCGTTTACTATTTCTGCAAGGAGTTGATAAGTTATGAGTCGTACTGGTAAATTGACTGCAAGCGCGATGTTTGTTGGTCTGATGACAGTTGGAGCAAACATATCGGTCTGGCTTCCTTTTCTTGCTGTACCAATCGGAGGTCAAACTGTGCCGTTATCATTGCAACCGTTTTTCGCATTACTTGCCGGTTTGCTGTTAGGTTATAAATGGGGAGCCTACAGTATGATCTGTTATGTACTGCTTGGACTGACTGGTCTGCCGATCTTCGCAGATCTTTCTGGAGGATTTGGTGTCTTTGCCGGACCTACTGGCGGTTTCTTGCTATCTTTCATACCTATTGCCTTTATTGCTGGTTTTATTATGGAAAAAACATCTATGCGTTATCGCGTTTTCGTGGCGGTAATCGCTGGTATCATTGTCAATTATCTCTTTGGAGTCACCTATATGTATGGCGCCATGCAGCTGTGGATGGGTGTGGATATAAGCTATTTGGCCGCTTGGATCAGCATGATACCGTTCTTTATCAAAGATTTCTGTTTCGCAATACTTGCAGCCTTGTTTTACCCTAGAGTGGCTCATGCTTTCAGAAAAGGTAAAGTGACATATAATACTTCGTTTAAATGACATTTTATCAGGGAAATTTAGTTATAATGAGTACATCATATATTATAGCTTTTTCTCTGAAAGGATGTAGCAGTACATGTCATTGTTACAAAATATGCCCCTATGGAGTGCGCTGATTGCCATCGTTTTCGCACAAATAATAAAAGTGCCCATCCGTGCGATAGCAGATAAGCGCATCCAGGCCGACCTTGCATTCAGTACGGGCGGTATGCCGAGCAGTCATTCAGCAGCCGTGGCTGCCCTGACAACCTCGATCGGTTTCGAAAGCGGACTTGATTCCCCTATTTTTGCCGCATCCTTTGTCTTTAGCATCATCATTATGTTTGATGCATCCGGTGTAAGAAGACAAGCCGGTGAACAGGCAATATTGCTGAATCTGCTTCTGAAGGATTTCCAGCGCTTTGTAGATGAAGCGAAAGTGTGGGGCAGTAAGCAGGAGTTCGAAAAGAATCGCGAAATCCGAGAAATGCTCGGACATCAGCCGATCGAAGTCTTTTTCGGCGCTCTAACCGGCATCGGTATTTCTCTAGTCATCTATTTGCTGTTTTAATTGCAGATGCAGCTGCTTGCTTCCGAAATCACGCACAGGAAGCTGCCGCTGTTCATATTGGATGACGTCCTCTGCTGTTAAATTAGTCAGCTGGCTCCAGGTCACATACATAGCTGTTAGCCAGAGGGTACAAAGCAGTGCTCTTATGCACCATCGTCGCATCATATCTTTCACCTCTGGTAACAGCATCGACAAATGAGATTATCCCTATACAAAAGAAAAGCAGCCAGATGGCTGCTTTTTGTTTAGCTAAATATATTGAACTTCCCTTTTTTCAATACTAGTCCAACACCGCCAAGCTGATAGAGATAGCGATTATCTGACGCTTTCTTCATGACGTCTGCCGGTTTTCCGAACAGCTTCTTACCCATTACCATACCCATGGCATCACCGCCCCCTAAGGAAGCGAGTGTACCCTTGATATCTGGCACGAATTTCTGAGTGTTGCTTTCCTTGCGAATGAGTGCTTTTAGATTAAGGGCACAGTTATAACCCATCTGTGTAGCTATTTGCGCTGTTGGCGGATATGGCTTGCCGGTTTCTTCATTTATAATTGCAGCACAATCACCGACAATGAAGATATCATTATGGTTCGGATCACGCAGATCCTCTGTCACCATCACCTTGCCGCGGTTTACTTCGAAACCGGATTCCTCCAGAATTGAATTCCCTTTCACACCAGCAGCCCATACCGTTGTATTAGTTTTGACCGTATGTCTTTCGCCAGCTTTTTCATAAACGATGCTATTAGCCGTAACTTCTTTAAGGAAAGCATTTGTCTGGAATTCGATTCCGCGGGATTCTAAGGAATTCAAAGCATATTCTACAAGCTGCGGATCGAATCCCATCATGACGGATGCGCCAGCCTCTACAACTATGACTCTTACTTTATCTCGGTCTATATCGTATTCCTTGCACAGTTCTGGTACACGTTCTGCCAGTTCTCCGGCAAACTCGATGCCCGTGAAGCCGCCTCCGCCAATAACGATATTAAGGCGCTCTTCTTTCTTTTCCGATTCATTGTTATACACTGCAAAATTGTGCTCGATATGCTCTCGAATCAAACGGGAGGAATTGATGCTTCGGATCATATATGCATGATCCAGAAGGCCTTCGATTCCAAAATTCGCTGGCTCAAAGCCTAAGCCTACAACAAGATAATCATAGGAGATTTCACCGTTTTGCATAACTAGCTTTTTTTCATCTGGTTTGATTTTCGTTACCGTATCTTGGACAAAATTGACTTTTTTTGCATCAATAACGTCCTTGATTGCAATCCGCGTCTGATCATGATGGCGCGTCCCTGCCGCATTCTCATGGAGCCATGTTGTCTGATAATGGTAGTCATGCTTGTTTACGAGCGTGATGCTCGCCTCGTCCGCTCCAATCAGTTTCTGAAGTTTCACTGTCGTGATCAGGCCACCGTAACCAGCACCTGCAATCACAATTTTTGGTTTGCTCATCTTCGATCACATCCATTAATATAGTTTGGTTTTTCCTAAGCTTGCTGCAACCTAACAACTCATTAATTTTTTTGTTTGTGATACTATTCACTTTATAATGCAGATGAAAACATAAAACTGTCACAAAACCGTCATCAATATTATGGTAAACGTTTTCTTTCCTTTTATCAACCAAAAAAGGGGAAGCTTATCGTGTTCATGGGCATACTACTATACATTAAAAATCCTTCTTCTTACTCATATTTCAGCAACTATGATAAAATACCAATTGTTACGTTTAAAAATACTAGGAGGAACCGGTATGTCAGATCAAATATATGATGTGACCATCATCGGTGCAGGTCCAGTCGGACTTTTCACCGCATTCTATGGTGGGATGCGTCAGCAAAGTGTCAAAATCATTGAAAGCCTTCCCCAAGTGGGCGGACAGCTTTCTGCTTTATACCCAGAAAAATACATCTATGATATAGCTGGCTTCCCCCAAGTCCGCGCACAGGAACTAGTGGACAATCTTATGGAACAGCTGAAACGCTTCGACCCTACTATCGCACTCGGAGAATCAGTCGATAAAGTCGAGCGTTTAGAAGATAATACATTCCGCATCGAAACAGATAAGGGTGTACACTTCTCAAAAACGATCATTATCACAGCAGGAAACGGCGCCTTCCAGCCTCGTCGCCTGACAGTTGAGCGATGTGACGAATTCGAGGGTGTTAACTTGAATTACTATGTGGATAATATGCAGAAATACGCTGGCAAGCGTGTTCTATTAGCAGGTGGCGGCGATTCAGCTGTTGACTGGGCGCTAATGCTTGAACCAATTGCCAAAGAAGTCATTCTCGTGCATCGTCGTGATGAGTTCCGTGCTCATGAGCACAGTGTAGAACGACTCATGCAATCCAATGTAAGAATCATGACTCCTTATACACCAGTTGAGATGCTGGGTACGGACCGCATTGAACAGGTTGTTCTGCAGAAGGTAAAAAGCGAAGAAACTGAAACGATCGATGTGGACGAAGTTCTCGTCAATTACGGTTTCATTTCTTCCTTAGGACCAATCAAGCAATGGGATTTGGAAATCGAGAAAAACAGCATTGTTGTTAATACAAAACAAGAAACAAATATCCCTGGTATTTACGCAGCTGGTGATATTTGTACTTACCCAGGTAAAGTCAACCTGATCGCCTCTGGTTTCGGCGAAGGCCCGACTGCTATCAACAATGCCAAAACATACATTGATCCAGACGCTCGTGTACAGCCTAAACATTCCACAAGCATGTTTTAATTAACACCGCACCGGTTACCTTTATGGAAACCGGTGTTTTTTTATACTTTTTGTATAAGGAAGCCCGTCTATCACACACTAGTATCGATAAAGGAGGAGCTGTATGGAAAACGAATATGAACATCGCTTAATTCCGCTTGCCTCAATAAAGAGCGGAAAGGAAACAACCGTCTCCCCAACTGTTCATGGCTATCTAGACAGAATAGTAAATGTCTTTTTCATTGAGAATCCTGATACAAAAGAATGGGTGCTTGTAGATGCCGGTGTTCCTGATACAGCAGGCAATATTAAGCAAGCAGCTGAAGAACTATTCGGAGAAGGCACTAGACCAGCATGCATTCTCCTCACACATGGTCACTTCGACCACGTGGGCAGTATCGTCGAGCTAGTGAAGGAATGGGATGTGCCTGTTTATGCGCATGAACTGGAGCTTCCCTATCTGACTGGACAGCTTGACTATCCAGAAGGAAAGACAGATGCTGGCGGGGGACTTATTACTAAGCTGTCCAAGACCTTTCCGAATACAGGAATCGATTTAAGCAAGCATGTAAGGCTTATACCGCTTGACCATAAAGTACCGCACCTGCCAGGCTGGGAATGGATCCACACACCTGGGCATACTCCAGGGCATATCAGCTTATTCCATACAGAAGATAAAGTCTTGATTGCCGGTGATGCGTTTACGACTGTACAGCAGGAATCTTTGCACAAAGTGCTTACGCAGCAAAAGGAATTCAACGGCCCACCACGCTACTTCACAATGGACGAACAGGAGGCCTTCCGCTCTATCCGCAAGCTGCAGGAGCTGCATCCGCAAGCTGCTGGTACTGGACATGGAATGCCTGTCTTCTTCGATGAATTGGAAACAGGCTTAAAGAAACTAGTTGAAACAAAAAAATAGGAGAAGGGATTATACCCTTTCTCCTATTTCTGTTTTCTTCTTCAATTTTGGTACTGTTTTGCGAATAGTCATCTGACGGAAATCCTGCTCCAATTCTTCCAGTGTTCGATCCTTTGTTTCTGGAAGGAACTTTTGTATAAAGAGAATTGCAGCAATCCCCAGGACAACGAAGATTAGGAACGTACTAGATAGACCAATCGCACTTAAAAGCACTGGGAAAGTCAAACTGATAGTGAAGTTTGTCATCCATTGGAAGAATACAGCGATTCCCATCCCCATACCGCGCAGCCTGGAAGGGAAAATCTCTGCTAGCATCAACCATGTGACTGGTGAAACAGCCCCCTGCTGGAAGGCAAGGAATGTGACTGTCAGAGCTAGTACCATATACGGAAGAGCTGTTGTCCCTTCAAAGAAAGTAGCAGCAATCGTAATAAGCAGCAGCGCACTCGTTGTTCCGATAAAACCTACCGTCAGCATCTGCCTGCGTCCTACTCTGCCTAGCAGCCAGATACCAACAAATGTAGCAAGCACCGAGATGACACCATTTGCAATGTTACCAATCAGTGCTGCTTGTGTACCAAAACCAGCATTACTCAGAATTTCTGTTCCATAATACATAATGGAGTTAACACCGGTGATCTGCTGGATAATACCTATACCCATACCGATAAAAACAATTTTTCTAATCCATGGTATCGCAAGGTCTTTGTACGAAGCCTTATCCAGTTTCTCTTCTTTTTCCACTGTCTTGCGAATTTCCGCCATTTCTTGTTTTGCCTGATTTTTGCGGCGAATCTTCGAAAGAATTTGGAAAGCAGTTTTCAGCATACCTTGCTGTGCAAGCCAACGCGGACTTTCCGGCATGACCAGCATCCCGAACCAAAGTATGATAGCTGGCAAGGTTGCGATAACCAGCATATAACGCCAAATATGACCTGTATCGGCGAATAAATTTCCGAGTGCAGCATTGGATGTATAAGCAAGCAATTGACCAGTTACGATCATCAATTCATTTTGTGTTACCATACGTCCCCGTTTTGCTGCTGGAGACATCTCAGCGAGGTAAGCCGGTACAGTTACAGAAGCACCACCAACAGCCAGGCCAAGCAGCACTCGGAAGACAACCATCGTCTCCGTATTCGGTGCGAATGAACAGCCTAATGTCGCAATAAAGAATAAAACAGCAAGATACAAAATGATACGGCGACGACCTATTTTATCAGAAAGCTTTCCGCCAAATACTGCACCAAATGCAGCTCCTAGCAACAGAGAGCTTGCAACAACACCTTCTGTCAGCGGTGTTAGATTCAGCTGATCCTCCTGTCCCATAAACGGCAGTGCACCATTGATGACACCTGTATCATATCCAAACAATAATCCTCCGAAAGTAGATATGATGGCAATCCATCTCAGCCTCCGCTTCGAACTTTTTCCATCATCCTCAATCTGTGGGACATGCCCTTTTCCAGCCTCATGTTTGTCCATATTTTTCTCCTCCATTTACGCATTTGACTGCTTAATGAATAAAGCTTTTACCCTTGTGTATGTATTGGGTTGGTAAGATTTATATACCCGTCTTTTGTCAAAATAATCACTTTTGTTATATTACAACTCTGTTTCAACTGAACAGTTGTACCACAGTACTCCTGATTATCACTATTTTCATCGGCGAAAACAGCATAACAATTTCTTTCTTTAAACAAGAAAATCCCCTCCTGATAGCCAGGAAGGGATCGTTTTTATTTACACTCTTTCACTTAATTCAGTTTTGTTTTTCAACTTTGGAACAGTTTTGCGGGTCTTCTTATCACGGAAATCTTGTTCCAATTCTTCCAGTGTGCGACCTTTCGTTTCCGGAAGGAATTTCTGGATAAAGAGAATCGCAGCAATACCAAGAACAACAAAGATAAGGAATGTGCTGGATAGACCAATCGCACTAAGCAATACTGGGAATGTCAAACTTACTGTGAAGTTTGTCATCCAATGGAAGAAGATCGCAATCCCCATCCCCATACCGCGAATACGTGACGGGAAAATTTCAGAAAGCATTAACCATGTGACAGGTGATACAGCTCCTTGCTGGAATGCAAGGAAAGTTACCGTTAGACTCAGTACTAAGTATGGAAGTGCAGCGGAACCTTCAAAGAATGTCGTTACAATAGTTAGCAATAGCAATGCCGTTGTTGTACCTATAAATCCGACCGTCAGCATTGGTCTGCGTCCTACTTTACCTAGCAGCCAGATACCAAAAATAGTAGCTGCTACCGAAATGATACCATTGGCAATGTTACCTACAAGAGCCGCGTCTCGACCGAATCCTGCGTCACTTAAAATTTCGGTACCATAGTACATGATAGAGTTTACACCAGTTATCTGCTGGATTACTCCAATCCCTAAACCTATAAGAACAATTCTTCTAATCCAAGGAATAGTCAGATCTTTGAAAGAAGCTTTGTCCAGCTTCTTCTCTTTTTCTACTGTTTTCTTAATTTGTTCCATTTCTTGCTTCGCACGATTTTTACGGCGAATCTTCATAAGAATTTGGAAGGCAGTTTTTAGCATGCCTTGCTGTGCAAGCCAGCGCGGACTCTCCGGCATAACAAGCATTCCGAACCAAAGTATAAGAGCTGGTATTGTAGCAATAACAAGCATATAACGCCAGATATGCCCAGCATCTCCGAACATATTCCCAAGAAATGCGTTAGAAGAATAAGCAAGAAGCTGACCAGTAACAATCATCAAATCATTCATCGTTACCATTTTTCCGCGTGACTCGGTAGGAGAAACCTCCGCCAAGTAAGCAGGAACAGTCACCGAAGCACCACCGACAGCTAGTCCAAGCAGTACGCGGAAGATAACCATTGTCTCTACATTCGGTGCAAAAGAACAACCTAAAGTTGCTAAGAAGAATAATACAGCTAAGTATAGAATTACGCGACGTCGACCGACTTTATCTGCGAGCTTCCCGCCGGATACAGCACCGAACGCTGCCCCTAGAAGTAAGGAACTTGCTACCATTCCTTCTGTTAATGGTGTTAGATTCAATTGGTCTTCCTGCCCCATGAAAGGCAGTGCCCCATTGATTACACCTGTATCATAACCGAATAATAATCCACCGAAGGTAGAAATAATAGCTATTAATCTTAATCTTCGCTTCGAACTTCGACCATCGTCCTCTGTATGAGGGACATGCCCTTGTCCATTCGCTTGTTTGTCCATCGTTCTCTCTCCTCCATTTTATGCATGTTGACTATTGTACAAACAATGCTGTTACCCTTAATTTTATGTAGGGGTTGGTAGGAGTTATATACCCGCATTTTATTAATATAATCATATTTGTTTTATTGGATTTTATTTTTCCGCTTAACAATGGCACTACGGAGCGTTTTTACTATGTTATAGCTTTTTGGTCATAATAGCTGTTTCTACTTGTTTCCCATCAGATTTTATGACCGTTCTCTTCTCACTAATATAAAATCCGTTATTTTTGTATAATGCAATATTTTTAGCAACTGACAGTCTTACTTGACACTGAAGCACACCAAAATTGTGAGTTAGTGCATAATCCTCCAGTGCCTGAAGCAGCTGCCCTGCTATTCCTCTTCCTCTTTCTTCTGGGCATACAGACAAACGGAAGAAATATAAAGCCGCCTCCTGTTCCTTAAAGCGTACAGTTCCTACCGCCTTACCATTTTTCCAGTATACGAAAGCTATTTCTTCTTCCTTTACCAAGCTAGTTCTGATCAACTCCATTTTTTCATCCAAAGCACTGGAAGGAACCGACGTATTCTTATACTCTTCAAATGCAGCGAGCATAACGCGATGGATTTCTGATGCATCTGCAGGTGTAGCAAGTGTGATCATATTACTCCTCCTGTAAAGATATTTTTTTATTAGTATAAACAATAGTATTTTGCTGTGGTATCTAGTATGTGAAATTTCTGATAGACGATCTCGGCAAGTACTCAAATTAAGTTTATTTCCCATACAAGCATTCTGCGTTTTTATGATACGATTTCTATATAAAAAGGAGGCAATAACAATATGAAAATCATTGTTACTAGTATCTTCGTACAAGATCAAGAGAAGGCTTTGGAGTTTTATACAAAAACACTGGGCTTTGTAAAAAAGCATGACGTTCCTGCTGGGGAATATAGATGGATAACTCTTGTTTCTCCAGATGACCAGGCTGGTACCGAGCTTTTACTCGAACCGAATGCCAACCCAACCGCGAGAGAGTATCAAGAGAAGTTATTTACCGAAAACATTCCTGCAACTATGTTTGGCGTTGCAGATGTTCGTGAAGAATACAGTCGATTAATAAACCAGGGAGTGCGCTTCACTACAGAGCCGACAGAAATGGACCAAGTCACATTGGCTGTCTTCGATGATACATGCGGCAACCTTATTCAGATTGTGCAGAACTAACTTAATTTCCCTATTATTGAATGACGTCGACATAAATAAAGATTACTAATACTTTGTATAAAAATACGACCTTCTTAACGAAAAATAATCCGTTAAAAAAGTCGTTAATCTCAATTTAGAACAGTCCAGCTTGGGCTGTTTTTTATTCGTTTTAAGATTGTAATCTGTAATTATCAGCAATTCTCAGGCGTTCCGGCATTCGTCGCTGTCTTAAATGACGAACCGCACCCGCAGCTGACGATAGCGTTCGGATTTTCGATTGTAAACCCTCCGCCCATCATATTTTGTTTGAAATCGATAGTAGTTCCTTGGATAACCGGAATATCCATAGAACGGATGATGACCGGAATATCGTTGACCTCTTCGAATGTATCTAACTCTTCATTCTTTTCATATTCAAAGCCAAGGCTGTAGGAAAGGCCGCTGCAGCCGCCGCCTTTTACGCCAAAGCGCAGCAGGACTGTTTCTGCTTCTTCTTCCTTCATCATTTCCTTGATCTGAAGGCTGGCAGTGTCAGTAATATTCAATACCATTTTATGTTACCTCCCCATTTTAATCTTACTTTCAGTATACGCTCCTATTCACCGATGCTCAAGCACTGTGCTCCCAATGGAAGATCCCGGTTACTGTCTTTTCCGCTGCACCGCGCATCCAGACAGAACCATCTTTTTCCCATCGGATGAACAGATCACCGCCGCTAAGATGCACGGTCACTTCTTCTCCGTATGGTGCTTTGTCATTTTGTATAGCTGCAACGACTGCCGCACAAGCGCCAGTACCACATGCCTGTGTAACACCAGAGCCGCGTTCCCATACACGGAAATGCATTTCTTTATTGGAGACCATTTCGATGAACTCGACATTAACTCCTTCTGGGAATCGAGGATCATTCGTAATAACGGGACCTTGTGTATAAAGCGGTGCATCATCAATATTATCAACAAAGAATACTGCGTGAGGATTTCCCATGCTTACTGCTGTAACATGAAGCTGTTCTTTTCCTGCTTCAAAAACTTCATCGACGACTTCCTGTCCAGCCTCACCGAGCATTGGAATCAGTTCACGCTGTAAAATCGGCGCTCCCATATCAACTGTCACTTCATGTACATGCTCTTTTGTTCCATGCACTTTCGCTTCTACTTGGCCTGCCTTCGTTTGAATGGTGAATGTATCACTATTCACCAAATCATTTTCAAAAACATATTTGGCAACACAGCGCAGACCGTTTCCGCAATTCATCGCTTCGGAACCGTCCAGGTTGAAAATGCGCATGCCTACATCACAAGTTTTGCTTGGGTGAATAAGTATCAAACCGTCAGAGCCGATTCCAGTATCTCTGTCTGCGACAGCTACTGCAAGCGGCGCGAGCATTTCCTCCTCCAACTGGAATTGGAACAAATCCACGAAAATATAGCTGTTTTTTAAGCCATGCAGTTTTACAAACGGTATGTCCATTGTCTCTTCTCCTCTACTATAAAAAAAGCCGAGGCCTGCGAAATGCAGACGCACGGCCAATTAAAATAACGGATTTTCTTCGATGAACTTGTAAACATTTTCGACAAGCTCATCAGGTGTCTCAGCTGTCACCGGTTCGCCGTTTACAAGAGCGAACATGTGCTGGGCACAAATGCCGCAAAAGCTTGTACAGCCGTATTCTATCACATCAAGACCTGGGTCGCTGTCCAGCTTTTCAAAAGCCGCCTGCGAGCCGGAGGCCAGATTGTTTACACAAAACTCAATGATCGGATTCATCCCGCTCACTCCTATTCTAGGATGTAACACTATCAAGTGATAATCCTACCATAAGGCGGGATATCAGCACAACTAGGTTGCGCTGACTGTCTCGACAGCTTTTGTAACTGCCTTAAGGGAAATTATTCCTTCCCCTGCTATCTCACCGTTAACGAGTACAACAGGATAGAACAGATCTTCTTCTATCACTTTCGCTGAGAACTGTTTATGCTTTTCTACTTCAGGCGGTTCATTAATGTCGATGTACTCGAATTGAAACTGCTTGTTTTCGAACTTCCTTGCCAATGCAGCCTGCAGCCATTCATACGTGTCTTTAGGACTTGGTGCATTCACACAGCTTGCACAGATTATATCAGCTCCATAAACGGTAATATTAGTGGTCATTCTGCTCCATCCTCTCGTATGCTGTTAGCTTCAGTTTACCGTAACAAGCACAATGTTGGAATTTATTTTTTAATTGATAGAATTTCTCAGTTAGCCAGCGTGGATTTTTTCCCGGAAAGGATTTATAATGAATATATAATCGTAAGGGGGATAATGGATGATGGAAAACCAAGTACAAGAAGTTTTGAATAAATTGCGTCCATTCTTGCTGCGTGATGGCGGCGACGTCGAGCTAGTCGATGTTGATGAAGGTATCGTACGTCTGCGTCTTATGGGAGCATGCGGTAACTGCCCAAGCTCTACGATCACATTGAAAGCCGGAATCGAACGTGCCTTAATGGCAGAAGTTCCTGGAGTGCGTGAGATCGAGCAAGTATTCTAATATAATGATAGAACCACGGAAAAGTGAAAACTTTTTCGTGGTTCTTTATTTACGCAAGATAGTTCTTGAATTAAAAACCCACAGAAATCAACTGGTTTCTGTGGGTTTTATTATGCTTCGACAGCTAGCTCTTCTGCGCAACTCCCTTTTGCAGCACAAGAAAGTAAAAGCCATTCAAAGTCAGGGTACATTTTCTGATAGTATGCGTGGACAGCATCTGCTCGGGTTTCATCGATTAAAGCTATCATAGTGGGGCCAGCTCCGCTTAAGTAGACGCCGTATGCTGCTTTCTGGAGAGAAGCAGCAACCTCCTCATAATGAGGAATCATTGACTGCCGGTAAGGCTGATGAAAAAGATCCTTCGTCATCATTTCTCCCAGCAGCTTCCAATTTTGATGCAGCAGAGCAGCAACGGCTACATTTGCAATGCCGCTTGCCTTTACAGCATCTTTATACAGGAGCTGATCGGGAAGTACAGCTCTGGCATCTGATGTTGCAAGCTTGAATGATGGAATAACTGCTAGAAAGCGCACATCTTTAATTGGTGTCTGTATATAATGAACTTTGTCATCATAATAGCCAATCACACATCCCCCTAAAATGGATGGTGCTGCGTTATCAGGATGTCCTTCCAAGCTAACAGCGATATCTAGCTTTTCTTCATCACTCAACTGAAGCGCCAAAAGACAATCAGCCAGTTCAATACCGGCGACAAGAGCAGTAGCACTGCTGCCAAGTCCTCTAGCTAAAGGAATATCACTATTCATGCGTACCGTACATGCTGGCAGATCACTAAATCCATAGCGATCTGCTACATAAAGGGCTGTTTCATAGATCATATTATCTTTGCCAGCCGGTAGACCTTGAACGGCATCTGACATCGGAATGAATTCCCACTCAGGCCCAGCTTGGACTTCCAACTCCAAATAAAGATCCAAAGCGATACCAACTGAATCGAAGCCAGGTCCGATATTAGCAGTGCTTGCGGGTACGCTTATTTGCCAGCGTTTCATTTACATCCGCTCCCTGATGGCGTCTGCAATTACCTGTTCTTCATTCGGTAGGACAACAGGCTTGATTGTACTGTAATCGATCGCTGTGTTCGGATCCTTCAATCCGTTTCCAGTCAGTACACTCACAACTGTTGATCCTTTAGGTACTTCCCCTTGCTCTAATGCTTTTAGCAAACCAGCAAATGAAGCACAAGATCCTGGTTCAGCGAAAATACCTTCCTCACGAGCGATTTTCTGATAAGCAGCGATTATCTGCTCATCTGTCACTTCGTCAATTGTTCCGCCTGATTCATCCCTTGCAGCAGTAGCTTTCTGCCAGCTTGCAGGATTTCCAATACGTATAGCAGTACCGACGGTTTCAGGATTTTCGAATACCCGGTCATGCACGATCGGAGCAGCTCCGCTTGCTTGGTAGCCTTTTAAAACTGGAAGACTGTAGCCTTTTTCTACCTCATATTCCTTGAAGCCTTTCCAATAGGCACTGATATTACCTGCATTGCCGACCGGAATGAACAGATAATCCGGTGCTTGTCCTAATTGTTCGCACAGCTCGAAGGCTGCCGTTTTCTGCCCTTCGAGACGATATGGGTTGACGGAATTAACTAGCGCCACCGGCTCCGTTTCACTTAAGTTTCGCACCACACGCAATGCGTCGTCGAAGTTGCCCTCTATTGAGAAGATTTCCGCTCCGTACATGACAGCTTGCGCAAGCTTCCCTTGTGCAATTTTACCTTCAGGAATAACAACGAAGCAGCGCATACCAGCGCGGGCTGCATACGCAGCTGCTGAAGCAGATGTATTGCCTGTTGATGCGCAAATGACTGCCTTAGCCCCTGCTTCTTTTGCCTTGGCAATTGCCATAACCATACCGCGGTCCTTGAAGCTTCCCGTCGGGTTTGCTCCTTCGATTTTGGCGTATGCCTCGATACCGTAAGCTGCTGACAGCTTTTCAAGTTTTACTAAAGGTGTATTTCCTTCTCCCAGACTCACGGCAGGTGTTTCCTCTGAAAGCGGCAAATATTCTTTGTATGCTTCTAAAAGTCCTTTCCATCCCATACTACTCAATCCTCTCCGTCTACACGATAGCAGCTGATTACACGTTTCACGACGCTCAATTGCTCGAGCTGCTGTATGCTGTTTTCGATTTGCTGCTTGCTGTGTTTATGTGTCACCATGACGACTTCTGCTGTTTTCGATTTGCTATGAGGCAGCTGGAGGATTTTTGCAAACGAGACATTCTGACCCGCGAACACATTTGTGACGGCGTGAAATGCACCTGTCTGATCCTCTGCTTCAACACGAATGAAATATTTGGCGTGCTTTTCGGTATTATCTTTTAAGGCAGTTTTATATTGCGGCTGCACATAAGCCTTACCGCTGACACCTAAGCGGATATTCTTGATGACTTCCATCAGATCCGAAACGACGGCTGTCGCTGTCGGCAGACCGCCAGCTCCCGGACCATAAAACATTGTCTCCCCTACTGCGTGTCCATACACATAAACAGCATTAAACTCATTTTTCACCTGCGCCAAAGGATGTGCTTCCGGCAGTAAAGTAGGCTCAACGCTCACTTCAACTTTCCCTTCATCAATTGCAGCGATACCAATCAGCTTCACAATATAGCCTAGCTTTCCGGCAAACTCGATATCTTCCTGAGAAACAGAAGTGATACCAGCAACTTGGACATCGCTATATGCCACAGGCATCTTGAAAGCTAAATTTGCCAGCAATGTCATCTTACGGGCAGCATCCAAGCCTTCCACATCCGAAGTTGGATCAGCTTCTGCAAATCCAAGTTCCTGCGCTTCCTTTAGTACTGTTTCAAAGGATAGGTTTTCATCTGTCATTTTCGTAAGGATGAAATTCGTCGTTCCATTGACGATCCCCATCACTTTTTCAATCTTATCTGAAGCAAGGCCATCACTGAGTGAACGAAGAATCGGTATGCCGCCGGCCACACTAGCCTCGTAATAGATATCCGTATCATATTCCTGAGAAAGTGCAAACAGCTTTTCACCTTGCTCTGCCATCAAGTCCTTATTGGCAGTCACGATATGTTTGCGATTGCGGATACTGCGTTCCAGCAACTGATACGTGTCTTCCATACCGCCCATTACCTCGACAACAATATCAATTTCAGGGTTATCTGTTATATCAGCAGCCTCCGTCGTAAGGATAGAAGCATCTTTGATATATTCTCGTTTCTTCTCCTTATTTTTGACGAGCACTTTCGCTACTTCTACTTCACAGCCAAGCTTATAACGGATCTGCTCCTGGTGATCCTGTAAAATCTGAACCACACCGCTTCCGACTGTACCAAGGCCGCATAAGCCGATTTGTACCTTTTGTTTCATCTCATCCAGCCTCCTGTCCACCTCAAATAAACAAATGTTTTTATATAAAGGACATTATAACTCTATCAATCTACTATCGCAACCAACTTTACAAATAATTTTCCAACATAGGTATCTCAAGAGAGCGAGTATCGACCTGCATCTGTTCGAATAATCCGGCTAGACGCTGCTCATACTTGCTTTGCTGCATGATAAGTGTTTCATACGCTTTTCCAGTCAGACCTTTCTCGATTTGATCGAAAAGATGAAGTGGCATGATCAGCCTGGCATACAGCAGCCTCATTCCAAACACAGATAGCGGCCGCTGCTGCATATAAGATTGCAGAAATTCACCCGTTCCCTTCTCTTCCTCTTTACAAAAAGCAGTCCTCATATATTCGGCCAAGTCACGAGCTGGATGGTCATAAATAATGCTGTGAGGCAGCACATATGTATCTGCCAGTTCAGATTGATATTTCATGAATACTGTGGTCGGCTGATCATAGTCTGTGAAGCGGAACTCATTGCTTGTTTCATTCAAGTATTGAATGGCAAGCTCCGTCCTGCCGATTACATAGTAAAAGGTGTCCAGAAATACTCGTTCTTCATGAACAAGTGGCCGTTTTTGATAGATATCCGAATAAAGCCTTTCTGCCTGCGACAGACGCGCAGTCCATAGATCACTCCATTTTCCGTAGCTGGATAGTGTATCTGGTGCAAACGGACAGCCGGCACCTAGCTGATGGAAGGCAGCCAACTCTGCACCATGCGCATCAAGGCTCCTTGAATAAGGCGGCGGCATTTCTACCACGAGATAAGCTGTATTTTCATAAACCGTCAATATCTGTCCATCTGTTGTCAGCATCGGCTGAGCTAGACGCGGAAAGCCTGCTTCCTGCATATAAACGGTGATAGCAGCCAGTTCATAATAACTGTCTTGATCCGTCCTTGCTGGTATAATGACATATAGCCGATCTGTTGTCTGATAAGCGTGATAATTCCGGTAAGAAACCGGCTTCCCGGTGAACCCTGGTATATATTGCTGCATCAACTGCAACACGAGCAAACACCTCCTGATACATTTTATGAAGCATCGGTAAAAAACATGTTCCAGAGCTGACGGTTGGCGCATAGGTTAGAAGGGTATACTGCTAACAGAATTATACATAGAAAGGCGAAGTGATTTTATGACTGCTGAATTAGAGAAAAAAGCGCGGGAATGGCTAATCGAACGGGGTGTACAAGTAGAAGACATCGCGGAGCTGGTACTTTTTCTGCAAGAGAAATATTATCCTGGCCTAACAATGGACCGGTGCATTTATAATGTGGAACGCGTATTGTCAAAAAGAGAGGTGCAAAATGCCATCCTGACAGGTATCCAGCTTGACGTACTAACTGAACAAGGAAAACTGGAACAGCCGTTGCAGGATAATCTGGCAAGAGATGAGAGTCTGTATGGGATTGATGAAGTAATTGCACTATCCATTATCAACTTATATGGATCAATCGGATTCACAAACTACGGCTATATCGACAAACAGAAACCAGGTATCTTGGCCAAGCTAAATGATAAAAGCAGCGGAGAATGCCACACTTTCCTAGATGACATTGTAGGTGCTATCGCCGCAGCTGCTGCCAGCAGACTTGCGCACAGTCAAAACGAAGAAGAAAATATTGATGGTTAAATAAAAGGAGCAGCCTTATCAAAGGCTGCTCCTTATTTGAATTCCCATTCAGTTAACGTATCAATCGTATATGTTGGCTTCGGATTAAGCAAAGGAAGTTCCTCTCTTCTTGTAAAACCGGTACAAACCATCAGTGTATCCATACCTGCTCGGATACCTGCGGTTATATCAGTCAAGTAGTTATCCCCTACCATAAGAACTTGTTCCTTGTCCAAATCCAATAGTTTTCTTGCTTGTTCCATCATGATATTCTCAGGTTTGCCGATGAAAGTCGGTTCAATACCAGTACTGACAGAAATGACAGATGTAATCGCTCCATTACCCGGCATCAAGCCGCTATCAGTAGGAAGTGCTCTGTCACTGTTCGTAGAGAGGAAAGTTGCTCCTGCGCGAACAAGCAAACAAGCCTTCGCCAGCTTCTCATACGTAATCGATGTATCAAGACCGATAACAACATAATCACAGTCTTCTTCCGCTAAAGTAAGCTCCTCTTTCGCCAAGGCATCAAACAAACCTTCCTCACCGATGGCAAATACCCGTGCAGCTGGATTATGTTCTCGTATGTACGCTGCTGTCGCCATACTCGTCGTAAACACATCTTCCGGATCTGCTGCAATATCCATTTGGCGAAGCTTAGCAGCTACTTGCTCCTGTGTACGTGTTGAATTATTCGTCACGTAAAGATGCTTTTTACCAGCATCCTTTAGTCTCTGAATAAATCCCGGGGCAGCTTCAATCCGCTCCTTACCAAGATACATCGTTCCGTCTAAATCAATCAGATACCCATCATATGCTTTCATCTTGGCTGCTCCTTGCAAAAGCGGAAGCTGTCCGCGTCTCGTCCACCAAATATGCTCTTACCCACTCTACATATTGTCCAAGCAAATCATGATGTTTTTTCATCGTATCTGAAAGTCTTTGGTAATCCACTTGCTGATATTCTGCGGTCAGCATTTTACGCAGCGCAATCACTTCTTTAAAGGCTGGTGCAGTATCTTCCGCAATTACCTTTTCATCAGCAAGGATATCGATAATATCATCATAGCTGCCTGGATCACGCATAATAAATCCGTCAATTACGCTGTTGCCAGTATCAAGTATACCTTCAATCAAGAGCTGCGCCCGCCGTTCTGCAGCAAGCTTGTCTGTTAGCCCTGAATGGTGTATCTCTACTGCAAGCAGCTCTTCCATATATGTAAGGATCGCTTCTATTTTTCTTTTATCCACAAAGTACATCGTATGTGCCCCTCTCTTACACATTCACTTTGCCGAAACTTTTTTCACGACAAAGTATGCGCAGCCAAAATTGCAATACTCATACAAATAATCTTCCAATGTGCTGATTTTAGTATCGAAGGTGGATTTTGGGTTATCGTCATCAAAGAATCCTTTTAGACGAAGCTGCTCATATCCCCAGTCACCGACAATGTAATCATATTTCGTCAGGATTTCGCTATAGCGGTTTTGGAATGCCTGTTCCTGAAAGGCTCCCTTTACATCCTGCACCACTTCATAGTGCTTGCCTTGTACTGTTGTTTTCACCATCTATCGACTCCCCTATCTTGCTTCTAGTGTAGCATATTTCTTTTATATTTTCGCATTCCTTCCTCTCAACTAATGAATAGTACTCATGAAATTTTGATCTCTGTACAAACTAACAGCAAACGTGTAAGGAAAGGTGAGCAGCACATGAAAAAGATACACATTGCCATGTTGCTAATTCTACTGTTAAGCAGTTTCCCGTTCTCCGCCTCTGCAAAAGGAGAAGAAAACGTGAATAAAGCAAAACAGGATCGCATGGCGCTTTATAAGAAAACAGCAGCTGCCACAGGACTTCCTTGGTATTATTTAGCTGCAATCGATCAGTACGAGCATAATCTCCCGACACAATCCAAAGAAGAGAAACTGATTGCGATCGAAATCCCTGAAGAAAAATGGTTCGGAGCTGCTGCACACGGACAGCTGGCAGACGAATCCTCTATTCTTTGGTTTCAAGGATTAGGGCGTGATGGGGATGGAGACAAACAGGCTGATCCAGATAATCCAGAAGATGTACTCTACACGATGGCCTCTTTTATACAGCAAACTGGAACTACGAAAAACGATATCAAGATAGCCCTATGGCATTATTATGAGCGTGATCTTACTGTACAAACGATCATGAATACTGCCAAGCTGTATGAGAAGTTCGATACAATAGAGCTGGATAATCGTTCATTCCCGCTCCCACTCCATCATAATTATAGTTACCGCAATACATGGGGAGATGCACGCGGATTTGGCGGCAGAAGGATTCATGAAGGTACAGACATCTTTGCTAACTACGGAGTCCCCGTTTACGCGACCACATATGGTGTTATTGAATTAAAAGGCTGGAATTTATATGGCGGCTGGCGTATTGGTCTTCGAGACAGCAATAATATTTATCACTACTATGCCCATTTGAACGGATTTGAAAAAGGTGTATCCGTCGGGAATGTTGTTAAACCTGGAGATGTAATTGGGTATGTAGGCGCCAGCGGCTATGGCCCACCAGGAACATCTGGCAAATTTCCGCCGCATTTACATTACGGGATGTATAAGGACAATGGACGCTCGGAGTTTTCCTTTGACCCTTATCCTTATCTTCGAATTTGGGAACAAAAATCTAAACAGCAAAAAAAGGAAGGCTGAATTTATTCGCCTTCCTTTTGCATTGGGATGGAGAAAGATGGAGATGATCCGGACTCTCCTCCATTGTTATAAAATTCCGGCACTTGCCCTTGGATGACTGTGCTTCCCAGCAGCACATCCTGCGTTACAGTTGTTGTCTTCGTCGAAAATGGAATGATAATCCGAACATTCGCTTTGATTTCGACCATGAAGACAAACATCGCATTGTTTATGCCATATTCCTCCACCTTTACATCAACACCAGATTCTACATAGCCGATCATTTCAAATTTCACCGGAATACGAGGACCTAAGTTAGCAAGCAAAGCATTATTGGTTGCTTGACCGAGCGGTATATCGACGAGTGTCGGATCCTCCTCCAATTTCTCTTGAATAACGTCAGCTGCTGCTTCCTCAGCCAGCTGTTCCTCGCTGACAGCCGGCATTTGGCCATCCTCCATCAGCCGAAGATAGTTCTGTACACGAAAGGTCACTTTCCGCAGTACTTCGTTCACCGTTGCCGCATCCCAGCTGGCATGTGTTACATTTCCGTTGGTATCCTTCTCTACTTGTACAAAAGCATTCAAGTCCAAATCAGCTTCCTTCTCTGCCTGTACAGCCTGGTTTATAGCCTGTTTGGCAAACTGCTCTGTCTTTGTTTCTGCAATAGCCATAAGTGTCGGCTCCAAGCCCCTATTCACAAGCCAAAGGCTTAAGCTAGTGAACAGCAGGAAAAGCAGCAGGCTCATCAGGAGCACATGACGAAAGGAAGGTGATGCTTTAGAAGCTCTACGCTGCCATGGACGCATGAAAAAAACCCCCTCGATCAAGCATATGCTTGACCAAGAGGGCTTAGAATAAGCTAGTTCGTCTCAGCTGATGTCGAACAAGCTACAACTGTTATATTCAAATGCTCATATAAGTCCACTTCATACGGTGCAGGTTCTGTACCGTCCGATTCTTGGAGAATCCGGATAATCGGCCTCGTATTGATGTCCTCATTTTGACGGATCACGATACCCATACGCCCATCACTCAGGCGGACAGTAAGTCCAGTCGGATAGATTGCGACGCTTCGCTTGAAGGCCTCAACCATCTCCATATCGAACTGATCCCCTGCACCTGCAAACAATATTTCCAATCCTTCATGTGGCAGCATGGCATCCCGGTAAACACGATTACTCGTCACAGCATCAAAGACATCTGCTATGCCAATGATTTTGGCATATAGGTGAATATCCGACCCGCTGATGCCGCGTGGATACCCGGAGCCATTCATCCGTTCATGATGCTGATACGCACAATGCGCGACCACAAGTGGAATATTGTTCATCTTGCGCAAATAATGGAACCCCTTTGTCGTATGTTCCTTTATTTGCTTAAATTCCGAGTCAGTCAGTTTGCCGGTCTTTTGTAATACTTCCTGCGGGACAAACATCTTGCCCACATCATGCAGGATTGCGCCAAAACCAATCTCCTCTACAACGGAAACAGGAAGTTTCATTTCATTAGCGATAGCCATCGCATATAATGCGACATTTACCGAATGAGAGAAAATATAATCATCATATATAAGCATATCGGAAAGAATCGTCAATGTTTGGCGTTTCGGCCTTAGATTGCTGACCATCTCTTGGATAGAGCTCGTAATTTTATCAGTCATTTTTTCGGTCAAATATCGTCCATTATCATTCTTCTTGATTTCCTGAAAGCTCTTATGGATAACTTGCATTGCTTTAAGTCTTTTTTCATTGGAAGTGGAGAAGTAAAGCTCGATGTCCTGGAGTCTGTCATCTCTGATATAGACATAGGTATATCGCAACTCTCGTAAGCGATCGATAATATTTACGGTCAACTCCACATCCCGCTGGATGAGAACACTGCCTTTATCATTATAAACGGGTTGAGCGAGCTTACTGCCGGGCTTTACCGATTTTGTCGAAACTAGTCTCATTGACGTACCCCTTATCTTCTCCGACATTCCATTCTGATAAAATAGTACCAGAAAATCGGAAAACAATCTAGATTGAGGGGCACACTTCGACATTTTTTTTAAGCTAAGAGAAGTAAAGCGTCTTTTCCTTTGATCCCTGGTTTCCAGCCATACGCTGCTGATGCTTCTGTCACCTTTTCAAGCGGTGCTGCTAGCAGCTGCTCAATCGTCTTAACTCCGACCGCCCTGCCAGATATAATATTGCGATCTGCAAGCTTTTCATTCAGCAAATCTACATCCAGGGCACCGCACATAATATATCCGACATCATTCGACACAACGAGCAAGGTTGTTTTCGGCAATACGACAGTCACAGCAGTAAAAGGCTTGCCTTCTAGAAATAAAGGTTCAACAGTCATCAATTTAAATACACCTCCGTTATATCCTATGTAAGAGTAACGGAGGTGTTTGCTTATTTTTCTATTTCTTGAAATGCTTCCAAAAGTAAATCCCGCAGCATTTCCGGCATGAAATATTTCTTGCCTTCTGCTTGCTTTATATTGGGCAGCAAGCTGCCGAAAGTGAAGGTATCCGCCATTGCTGTTGTATAAAGCTTCTTAGGATCCAGCGGCCTACCATGTATCTTCAAGTTCTTAGCCACCGGTTTTGCTTCTGTTCCTGTAATATCAAACGTCAATCCGCTGTAGATCATCTTTCCAATTACCTTTCCGCGGAATCCAAAGCCTTTAAGAGGGAATGAAACAAAATCAGGCTGCAATGCAGCATTTACGATTTGCTCCAATGATTCTCCAGTTAACGGAACTGTTGCCGGATTAATCGGATGCGGGCAGATCCGGTGAATATCCATATAAGAAACAGCTCCTGCCGGAAAGCTATCCAGCAGCACCCCTGCGTTTAGAAAAGCAAGATCTGCCTTCGTCCATCTGCGCAGATAATCGGTCAACAGATCCATTGCACGAGAATCTTCATAAGGAGCACAAGGCATCGGATCTGGCAGAACGACGGCAGGACGGTGCATTGCTTTTGCTGCGTTTTCCGAATAGACAGCAACCTGCTCAGCTGTGTCAGCATCATCCTCCAGTTCTGCTACAGGAATGGCTCTGGCATGCTTCCCGGTAATGCATTCCTGCTCTGTATCCCAGATAATCTCCACTTCACCCATGTAGAAGCCCTGCTTACCTGCAGTCGTAATCAGACATTGGTTCACGTATTCCCCTTCATGAAGCAAATGATGGGTATGGCCACCAATGATCACATCGATCTCCGGAAAAGCAGCAGCTATGTCTCTATCAGCATAAATTCCGAGGTGGGAGAGCAAAACGACCACATCACAAGAAGACCGTAGCGGACCAATCTCCTGCTTCAGAATTTCCATCGGATCCTGAACATCCCAGCCAATCAGATTATAGAAATCCGGAAAAGGTGCAGTCAGGCCTATCATGCCGACTTTTACACCACCAGTTGTTTCGACCACCCAGGACGGCTCCATCCAGCTCGGATCCTTTCCAGTCTTTGTATGAAGATTTGCGACTGCAACACGGAATTCTGCTTCATCGTATAAATGATAAAGGTCATCATAATCAAGTGTGATTCCTTCATTATTACCGATTGTTGCGAAATCATAGCCGGCTTCATTCAGCAGGCTGATATTCGCCTTGCCTCTGAATGCCTCAGCAATCGGGCGTGACCGATCGACATGATCGCCGATATCAACCAGCCAGCACGTCTCACCTGCATCCTGCAGCTTTTGTTTATTTCCCTTCAAGTACCCGGCAATCTTCGGCCAGTTCTCGAAATAGCTATGCAAATCATTTGTGTAGTTGATAGTCAGCTTTTCCTGCATCCTTCTCTACTCCTTTATGACGACAAACCGTCCCAAATCAAACGGACAGCAACTAATACGAGCATGATGCGCAATATCCAGACGACTGTATTCCCCTTCAGCATTTGGTTGATCTTTGCACCGAGGAACCCTCCAATAATCGCTCCTGGAATAAAGGCCCATACAACGTTCCATTCCACATGTCCAAGGGAAATATGCATAACGGTACTAACGATACTGAGGAAAAATACCATAAGCATACTTGTGGCAACAGCAATATGTGCTGGAAATCCGAATAAGAGGATCATCGCAGGCACCATAAAGCTGCCTCCGCCAATTCCGAACATACCGGAAAGCAATCCGACGAACAAGGACAGCACAAATGCCGCCATGAACCGGAAGCTATATGTATAAGTGGTACCGTTAATCTCTTTTGTAACAATGATACCTTTTGGATTAATCATTTCACGTTCCTTACGTTTTACGAAGAACATGAAGAAAACAAGCAGCACAAGTATGCCAAAGTATAACGAAAAACCATCACCCGAGATAAAACGATTCAGGAAGGAACCAAGAATAGCTCCTGGCATTCCTCCTGCCAAGAAAATGAGTCCGCTCTTGTAATCAACCCGTCCGCTTTTCATATATGTCAGCGTAGAAGTCAGGCCAGTAAAAATCATAAAGATAACTGAAACGCCAACAATCGCTTGCGGTGTAGCCCAGCTGAATGCATCCCAGAAGCTGCCTAGAATCAACAGCGACGGAACGAGGATGATTCCTCCCCCTAAACCTACAAGACTGCCGAGTGCTGCTGCAAGAAGTCCTATTAGTAAACTTACGGCAAATACCATGTGTATCCCTTCCATCTTTTCAACTGTAATAAAAAAGTATGACTGCATACCGCAGTCATACCATTATAACAGAATTTATTTATATTTGACCGACCCGCCGTTCACCGGAAATTCGGCTCCAGTGACATACGTCGCTTTGTCAGATGCTAGAAAGACGATAACATTGGCAATCTCTTCAGGTTTCCCAATCTCCCCGCGCGGAATCTGACGGACTTCTTTCGCGAAGTAGCTGACAGCTTCCTCTCCTTCTTTATCGAACATATCACCGAGCATATCGACCATGCCGCCTGGTTTATTCCACATCGTTGTACGAGTCGGACCTGGGGACACGACATTCACACGAATATCTCCGCCAAACTCATCTGAAAGGGCTTGTGTCAGATTCAGAATAGCTGCTTTACTGCCGCTATAATCAATCGCAAACGAATCAGGCACATGTCCGCTCTCAGATGCCACATTGACGATGCTTGCTCCTGGCTGTTTCTTCAGCTCAGGAATAGCGGCTTTTGTTAATGCTACAACCGCAAACACATTCGTCTCGAAAGTCTCTCTCCAAATATCCAATGTTACATCCATGAAACTATCTTTATAAGTTGCAATCCCCGCAACATTCGCTAAGATGTCCAGCTTTCCAAAATGAGAAACAGCTGCTTCGACCACTTTGTCAGCAGCACCTTCTTCTGTCAGATCTAGCTTCAGTGGCAGAAAGGAAGAACGATCTGCGATGTCCTTCACATCATCTAATGTCAAGCTGACACCAACAACCTTTGCTCCCTCATTTAAGAATGCTTTCACTGTCTCCAATCCGATACCATCGTTGGCACCAGTCACGATTGCTACTTTGCCTTGTAAATTATAACTCATGGACTTCATCTCCTTTGATACATTACATAAAGGAAATGTTCCCAGTAGAAGGTATAGCCAAACATTTGCTAAATAAATTTATGTGGTTCTCCCCTTAAACTTTTTCAGCGTCGCTACAATAAGGAAGCTGACTATCACCAATAAAAGCCATGAACTCACCTTGCCTAAATGAACAAGACTCCATGCTTCCGTTTGATTCGGATATTCCCAAGCTCCGAAGAATGTAGCAATGTTCTCAGCTACCCAGATAAAGAAGCCGATGAGTACAAAAGATAACGCCAGCGGCATTCGGTAACGAATCCCGCCAACCTCATAGGTAACCCAAGCCCGCCAAAAGACGATAATAACCAGTGCAGATAAGACCCATCGAATATCTAACCAGAAATGATGCGTGAAGAAATTCAAGTAAATTGCAGCTGCAAGAGGAACAACAACGAGATACGACGGCCACCTTACAAGATCGACTTTAAGCCTTCTCCAAGCCTGGCAAAGATAACTCGCAACACTTGCATACATGAAACCACTATATAAAGGAACGCCGAATATTTTGGAATAGCCTTCCTCAGGATAAGACCAGGAACCCATATGTACCTTGAATAGCTCAAGCGCTAGACCAATTAAGTGGAACACCGTAATGACCTTCAGTTCATCCCGCGTTTCAAGTCCAGAACGCAACATGAGCCATTGCATGAAAAGACAGATGATTAAAAGCCAATCATATCGCGGCAGAAAAGGCAGCGGAATAATTTGAGTTAAAGCCAAAGAAGCAAAAATCACGACAGGAAACAAACATGATAAAGCCTGCCCCCAACCAAAACGTATAAGCTGAGTCAATGCTCCAAGCATTCTCGAAGCTAACGTTCTCTTTTGGAATGCCGGTAATTCCTGTCCTGCATAGTAAGTTATGTTTCGGTTTCTATACATAGCTATATCCCTCCAATACTTTTTCCGCTTACCACATCTTCGCTATTTCATTATTCTTCGTCACTTCTGTATTCCAGGATATCTCCAGGCTGACAATCCAAAGCCTTGCAAATCGCATCTAAGGTTGATACTCGGATCGCCTTTGCTTTTCCGTTTTTTAAAATGGACAGGTTCGCCATCGTAATTCCGACCTTCTCTGAAAGCTCCGTTACACTCATTTTCCTTTTAGCGAGCATTACATCGATGTTGATTATAATAGCCATGTAGTTCACCTCAGACCGTCAAGTCATTTTCAGATTTTATATCGATGGCATTTTTCAATAGCTTCTGAAGAACTGCTGCGAAAAATGTAATCACTAACGCTCCGAATATAATAGCCATTCCTATCAGGATAAGCCCTGGAGCATCGTCCCTTTCCGCCACAACATAGATAAGCGGAAGGAATACTATATAAATTGCACTAATCGTGATTGCGCAGACTTTGATATTCTTTAACGCCTTTACAGATAAATCTGAAAAAGCTACGTTCCTGTCAATATAACTTAAAAGTCTGAGTGCCTGATACAAAGCAATGAAAAATGCTAATGCTGAAAGATATAAGCCAATCAATACAGGATATTTTAAAAAAGCAGCCTCAGGATAATAATCTGCCGAACCGAAAGCAATCGGCGGAATAGCAAATATACATAAAGCAATAACCGGCAATGCCATTAGAAAGACAGCTAGCTTTAAAAAGAGTGTTTCACGTTTCATTAAGAGCACCTCACTTGTTTTCTTATTTATGATCTTAATATATTATTTATCGTTTTACAATAAATAATTATTAAAAAACAAAAATTAAATGTTGATTTAAACAAACAAGATATAACCTTACCTCTCAGCATTTTATTTTTCAATAAAAAAAGGACGAACTCAAAGAGTTCGTCCTTTTCTCGTAATTATGAAAGATATTAACCGATGGAACCTTCCATCTCGAATTTAATCAGACGGTTCATTTCAACGGCATATTCCATTGGAAGTTCTTTCGTGAATGGCTCGATGAAGCCCATTACGATCATTTCTGTTGCTTCTTCTTGAGAGATACCACGGCTCATCAAGTAGAACAATTGCTCTTCGGATACTTTAGAAACTTTCGCTTCGTGTTCCAAAGAGATGTTCTCATTGAAGATCTCGTTGTAAGGAATCGTATCGGAAGTGGATTTGTTATCCAGGATCAACGTATCACACTCAATGTTAGAGCGTGCGCCGTCTGCTTTCTTACCGAAATGAACGATTCCGCGATACGTTACTTTACCACCTTGTTTGGAGATGGATTTCGAAACGATCGTAGAAGAAGTGTTTGGTGCCAAATGATGCATTTTCGCACCGGCATCCTGATGCTGCCCTTTACCTGCAAGTGCGATGGACAATGTCATACCGCGAGCGCCTTCACCTTTTAGGATGATTGCAGGGTATTTCATTGTAAGTTTGGAACCGATGTTGCCATCAACCCATTCCATCGTACCATTTGCATCAACAGTCGCGCGTTTAGTAACTAGGTTATATACGTTATTTGCCCAGTTCTGGATTGTTGTATAACGGCAGTAAGCATTTTTAGCTACATAGATCTCAACAACCGCACTATGCAAGGAGTTCGTTGTATACACTGGAGCAGTACAACCCTCAACATAGTGTATAGACGCATCTTCATCAACGATGATAAGCGTACGTTCGAACTGACCCATATTCTCAGAGTTGATACGGAAGTATGCTTGCAAAGGAATGTCTGTCTTAACGCCCTTCGGTACATAGATGAAGGAGCCTCCAGACCATACTGCTGAGTTTAAAGCTGAGAATTTGTTATCGGAAGGCGGGATAAGCTTACCGAAATATTCACGGAACAAATCTTCATTTTCTTTAAGCGCAGTATCTGTATCTTTAAAGACGATACCCATATCCGCCAAGTCTTCCTTCAGGTTATGGTAAACAACTTCTGATTCGTACTGTGCGGAAACACCAGCAAGGTACTTCTGTTCAGCTTCTGGAATACCTAGTTTATCAAATGTGTTCTTGATTTCTTCCGGTACCTCGTCCCAAGAACGCTCGGAACGCTCGGATGGTTTCACGTAATATGTGATTTCATCGAAGTCAAGCTCAGCAAGATCTCCGCCCCACTGTGGCATTGGCTTCTTATAGAACTGCTCCAAAGATTTAAGACGGAAGTCAAGCATCCATTGTGGTTCTTCTTTCATCTTAGAGATTTCTTCAACGATTCTAGGTGTAAGGCCTTTTTCCGTACGGAAAATGGAAACATCACGATCACTGAAGCCATACTGGTAATCTCCAATTTCAGGCGCTTTTTTAGCCATGGTAAAACCTCCTTGTAGGATTACATCTATATTTCACACGACAGTGTTCAAGTATTATTTCTTTTCGACGCCTTGCTCCATTGCCTTCCAGGCGAGTGTCGCACATTTGATACGTGCCGGGAATTTCGCAACTCCCTGCAATGCTTCCACATCACCCATTTCCAGGCTACCAGGGTCAATTTCCTTCCCTAGCATCATGTCGGAGAACAGCTGTGACATACGAAGTGCATCTTCGACGGATTTGCCTTTGATGGCTTGTGTCATCATAGAGGCAGAAGACATGCTGATAGAGCAGCCCTCTCCTTCGAATTTTGCATCCTTCACCTTGCCATCCTCCACCTGGATTTGCAACTGGATACGGTCTCCACACGTCGGGTTGTTCATATCGACCACAAGTGCGTCTTCTTCCAGCTTACCACGATTCCGCGGATGTTTATAGTGATCCATGATCACTTGACGGTAGAGTGTATCAAGGTTATTAAAAGACATTTCCGAAAAACTCCTTCGTTTTTGCCAGTCCGCTGACAAGTTTGTCGATATCGTCTTCGGTATTGTAAACGTACATGCTTGCACGGGCAGTAGCTGTGACATCAAGCCAGCGCATAAGCGGCTGCGCACAATGATGTCCGGCACGGACAGCGATACCTTCTGTATCAAGTGCAGTCGCTGTATCATGCGGGTGGACACCATCAATATTGAAAGTGACCACTGCAGAGCGTTTATCTTTTGAAGGACCATAAATGGTCAGTCCCTCGATTTCGCTCATCCGTTCCATTGCATATGCAGTCAGTTTTTGATCATGCGCTTCAATTTTATCCAGACCGATTTCAGTTAGGAAGTCAATCGCAGCGCCAAGTCCGATTGCTCCTGCAATGATTGGAGTACCTCCTTCAAACTTCCAAGGAAGCTCCTTCCATGTTGAATCATACAGATGTACGAAATCAATCATTTCCCCGCCAAATTCGACCGGCTCCATGTTTTCAAGCAGTTCCTGCTTCCCATAAAGCACACCGATTCCAGTTGGGCCACACATCTTATGACCGCTGAAGCAATAGAAATCACAATCGATATCCTGCACATCTACTTTCACATGCGGAGCACCTTGTGCGCCATCAACGAGAACGACAGCATTCTGCCGATGAGCAAGCTCGACGATTTCTTTTATAGGATTAATGGTTCCAAGTACATTGGAGATATGAGTCAAAGCAACGATCTTCGTTTGAGGACCAATTGATTTCTTCACATCTTCCATGTTCAAAGTTCCATCTTCGTTTAGTTCAAAATATTTAAGTGTTGCTCCAGTCGCTTTGACCGCCTGCTGCCACGGGATAATATTACTGTGGTGCTCCATCGGTGTAATAATTACTTCATCACCAGGTTCCAAGTTCGCACGGGCGTAACTGTGAGCAACCGTATTGATCGCTGTCGTTGTACCGCGTGTGAAGATTACTTCCTTGGTGCTTCTGGCATTAATGAATTGCTGCACCTTTTCTCTGGCACCTTCATATTTATCCGTAGCCCGGGTTCCTAGCGTATGCACACCGCGGTGTACATTGCTGTTGTCATTCCGGTAATAGGCATCCACAGCTTCCAATACCTTAATTGGCTTATGGGAAGTTGCGGAGGAATCCAAGTAGACCAGCGGATGTCCGTTGACTTCCTGATGCAGGATCGGGAACTGTTCACGGATAGAGCGGGCATCCATTAGTTTACTTTCCCTTCGATCACCTGAGTCAGCTGATTTTTAACAGTTTCAATCGGCAGCTGATTAACAACAGGTGCTAGGAATCCATGGATGATTAAACGTTCAGCTTCATGCTTCGTGATTCCGCGGCTCATCAAGTAATAAAGCTGAAGCGGATCAACACGGCCTACAGAAGCAGCGTGTCCAGCAACTACATCATCTTCATCAATTAGAAGAATCGGGTTAGCGTCACCACGTGCACCTTGGCTAAGCATTAAGACACGTGTTTCTTGAGTGGCATCAGATTTGCTGGCACCATGCTCAATTTTACCAATACCGTTGAATACAGAGCTTGCCTGGTCTTTCATAACACCATGGGACAAGATGCTTCCAACAGAATTTTTACCGAAATGAACGATATTCGTTGTGAAGTTCTGGATTTGTTTCCCTCTTCCAACAACTACACTTTTCGCTTCGGAACCGGAGTTATCACCAATCAAGTGTGTGATATGCTCACTGATTGTGTTACCATCGTTCATTTGACCGATAGCCCAGTCGATGCGAGCATCACGGTAAGCTACACCGCGGCGTTTTGCATAGACAGTCGTACCTGCTGCATAGTTATCAACCGCGCCATAAGAAACGTTAGCATTGTCCGCTGCAACGACTTCTGTTACAACATTTGCGAATGTTGCTTGATCTGCGTTATGAGAAATGCTGTTTTCAACATATGTTACAGCACTGTTCGCTTCGGCAACGATCAAGATATGATTAAAGGAAGCGACTTTATCATCTTCCTGCCAGAAAATAGTTTGAAGTGGTTCGTCCACTACAACATTTTTCGGTACATAGACGAACACTCCGCCGTTCATCAAAGCTGCGTGCAGAGCAGTCAAACGATCTTCATCAATGCTTACAGCATCCTTCATATAGAATCGCTTCACCAAATCACCATGCTGCTGCAGAGCAGTGAAAATATCCGTGAAGATAACACCTTGCTCGCTCCATTTTTCATTAAGGGCAAGGTATGCTGCACTATTATTGCGCTGAATGTAAAGGTTTGGAGCATTATCCGCATCGATAAGTGCCGCCACACTTGCTGGCAGGCTGCCCAATGAGCTGATTTTCTCCCCTTCTACTTCATGCACGTACGTATCAAAATCCCAGTTCTTAATCCCAGTCTTATCAGGCTTTGGCATGTCCAAAGATTCCGATTGGGAAAGAGCTTGCTGGCGAAGTTCCTTCATCCATTCAGGCTCGTTGCGGGAACTGGAAAAACGGCTGATATATTCATCATTATATTGTTGCTTCGTTTCAACAGTCATAAGATCCCTCCTCCAGTTTACGCGTTAATTGTTTCGTCTTCGATGTTTAGCTCTTTTTTAATCCAATCGTAACCTTCCGCTTCCAAACGCTGAGAAAGCTCAGAACCACCGGATTTAACAACACGGCCTTGCATCATAACGTGTACGAAGTCAGGCTCGATGTAGTTTAGCAAACGCTGGTAGTGGGTAATAATTAGGCAACCGAAGTTTTCGTCGCGCAATTTGTTGATACCTTTTGCAACTATTTTCAGTGCATCAATATCAAGACCAGAGTCAATCTCGTCAAGAATACCAATTTCAGCTTTCATCATCATAAGCTGAAGGATTTCGTTACGCTTCTTCTCACCGCCGGAGAAACCTTCATTCAAGTAACGCTGTGCCATGTTCTTATCCATTTCAAGGAAGTCCATAGCTTCGTCCATCTCTTTGATAAATTTCATCAATGGAATCTCGTCGCCTTCTTCGCGGCGAGCGTTGATAGAAGAACGAAGGAAGTCAGAGTTTGTAACACCGCTGATTTCACTTGGGTACTGCATTGCAAGGAACAGACCAGCACGAGCACGCTCGTCTACTTCCATTTCCAAAACATCTTCTCCGTCCAAAGTGATGCTTCCGCCTGTCACTTCGTATTTAGGATGTCCCATGATTGCGGATGCCAACGTAGATTTACCAGTACCGTTTGGTCCCATTACCGCATGGAATTCCCCGCTCTTTATCGTAAGGTTTACACCTTTTAGAATTTCCTTATCTTCAATCGAAACATGTAGGTCTTTAATTTCTAAAACTGAACCTGCCATTTATAAACCCTCCGATAGCTGCTATTTTATAAGTTTCGATAATACGTTATTTAAACACATTATCAATTTATTCTCATTACAATCTTAAAGCATTATTCGACCATTATCAACTTTTTTACTGGATAAAAACACAGTTTTAACATGATCTTCTCCTATTGTATCACACATCCATTTCAACCCAAAAATAAAGCCTCTGCTGAGAATTCCAGCAAAGGCATGAGAATGCTAATTTTTATTTATCGACAGGAAGAATTGCTCCGTCATAATTGTCTTCGATGAAATTTTTGATTTCATCAGAATGAAGTACATCCATCAATTTCTGCAATGCTTCATTGTCTTTATCTTCAGCACGTGCCGCTACGATGTTGCCGTAAGGTGAATCAGTACCCTCAAGGATCAATGCGTCCTCAGAAGGCGTAAGACCTGCTTGCAATGCATAGTTAGTGTTGATTACAACAAGCGCATCCTCTTCTGACTCATACGTATCTGGCAAGAAAGCAGGATCAACATCCATGCTGAATTTCAAGTTTTTCGGGTTATCTGCAATATCATCCAAAGTAGCATCTACAGGCTCAACACCATCTTTGATCTTGATTAGTCCCGCTTCTTGGAAGATGGATAGGATACGTCCTTGCTCGGACACGTTACGTCCCATGATTACTTCTGTACCATCTTTAATATCGTCGACTTTCGCAATGTTCTTAGAATAAACACCCATTGGCTCCAGGTGAACTGCTCCAAGGCTGATCAAGTCATAGCCAGTATCTGCGTTAGAAGTTTCTAGATAAGGGATGTGCTGGAAGTAGTTCGCATCCAAGTCTCCGCTTGCCAAGTCATCGTTCGGAAGTACATAATCCTGATACTCTTCAATCTCTAGATTAACGCCTTCTTTTTCGAGGATAGGCTGTGCTTCTTTAAGAATTTCCGCGTGCGGTGTGCTGGAAGCACCTACTTTGATTGTTGTTGTTTCTTCATCGCCTGAGCCGCTGTCAGATGAACCGCAAGCTGCCAGGAAGATCATGAATGCTGCCGATAGGATAACTAATAATGACTTTTTCAAATGAATCTCTCCTTTATCTTTTATCTAATTTATTTGAAATCAAGTCTCCAATAAATTGGAAGACAAATACCACAATAACGATTAGTAGCGTACAGATGAATACAACATCAAATTGACGACGCTGGAAGCCATAGAAGTAAGCAAAGTCACCTAATCCGCCTGCTCCGATAACGCCTGCTACTGCTGTAGAGCCGATAAGTGCAATTGCCGTTACTGTAAGACCAGAAACAAGTGCCGGCATAGATTCTTTTAATAGTACTTTGAACATAATCGTACTGTTCTTTGCACCCATTGCTTTAGCAGCTTCTACTACTCCGTTATCTACTTCCTTCAATGCAATCTCAACTAATCGAGCATAGAAAGGCGCAGATCCGATGATAAGTGCAGGCAATGCTGCCTCTGGCCCGCGAATCGTACCGACGATAAAATCGGTAAACGGGAATAGAAGCAAGATAAGGATGATGAACGGAATCGCTCGGAATATGTTAACAATCGCCGCTACAATACCGTAGACAACTTTATTTTCCCAAAGCTTGCCTTTACTAGTCAGGTAAAGCAAAAGGCCTAGAATGATACCGATAATGAATGTACCGATCAAGGAAAGGATCGTCATATAGAATGTCTCATAGATGGCTGTGTTCAAATCTGCAATATCTACATTCGGAAACCACTTCTCAAACAAGTTCCTGCACCTCCGCTTTCACGTTCGCTCCGCGGATGAAGTCCAGTGCCTTCTCCACTTCCGATTCATTACCCACCAGCTGTAAGAACAGGTTTCCTACTGCTCCGGTTTGTGTCTGCAATACACTGCCCTGCAAGATGTTGATATCAACATCGAATTGTTTAGCAGTCTGACTGACAACTGTTTGATTCACGTTTTCTCCAGAGAAGGAAAGCTTCACGATTGTGCCTGTACCTTCTTTTACTACTGCAGCCGATAAGGAATTATACTGTTCGCTTCCATCCAGCTGCTGAACGAAGCGTTTCGTGATAGCTTGCTGCGGGTCCTGGAATACATGCGCTGCATCGCCTTCTTCTACAACTTTTCCGGTATCCATAACAGCTACACGGTGGCAAATTTTTCGGATAACATTCATCTCATGTGTAATCAATACGATAGTCAGTCCGAGGCGTTTGTTAATGTCCACGATCAAGTCAAGGATAGAGTCAGTAGTTTCCGGATCCAGCGCAGATGTTGCTTCATCACAAAGCAGAACTTTCGGATCATTGGCCAATGCCCTTGCAATGCCGACACGCTGTTTCTGTCCGCCGCTCAGCTGAGATGGATACGCATTTTCGCGCCCTTTTAGTCCGACTAGCTCAATCAGACGATCAACTTTTTCTTTTCTTTCTTGTTTCGGTACACCTGCGATTTCCAATGGAAAAGCAATGTTTTGATGTACAGTACGGGACCATAGCAGATTGAAGTGCTGGAAGATCATCCCGATTTCTTGTCTGGCAAGACGAAGTTCGTTTTTACGCTGTTTAACGATATCCTTGCCATTGATTATTATTTCACCAGCTGTCGGTTCTTCTAAGCGGTTTAAAAGGCGAACAAAAGTACTTTTTCCAGCACCGCTGTAACCAATCACGCCGAAAATCTCACCTGACTCAATTGTAAGATTAAGCTCATCGACTGCTGTAATATTCTGTTTTTTTGTGCGATATATCTTGGAGAGGTTTTTGATGGTGATCAATATCCGCTCCTCCTTCCTCGTGTTGCTTTATAAGCATAAAAAAGCGCCTTTTTGTTCTGAGAACAAAAAGACGCAGTTGCGTTCGATAATTGTTCTCTCATCTGTACAGGTTTCCCTGCAGGAATTGGCACCATACAGGAAAACCTGTGGTTGCCGGGCTTCATCGGGCCAGTCCCTCCGCCACTCTTGATAAGAGTTTGGTATATGATTGCTAAAAGGAGTTTAGCATCTAGTCAATATTCTTGTCAACATATTTCACAGACTTCCTTTACCTCCCAGAAATAGAAGGGCCTCTACAAGCAGAATATGCTGATAATCGCCGTCCACTACTTGCTGCTTGCGGATACTGCGAAGCTGTACCTCACCATCAAGAAGCTCCTGCAGTGTCTGCTCATCGGTACGTATATGTAAAATACCATAAGGCTTAGAAGCTGGGGTCGTGAGGCTGCTTCTATCTATATGCAAATCGAAGTGTGCATCTCCCCATTCAATGAAGACCTTGAGCCGCTTATCATTACATAAAGGCAGCAGATCCTCTCTTACCTCGATCTGATGCTTGAGCTTTGTCAGTTTTTCGATGATCATCCGCCATTCCCTCCCTACACTGTATTTGGCTCTTCTTGTTCTGATTTCCTGCAAGAAAAAACAGCTTTCCAGATTGGAAAGCTGTTTTATTCGCTCAGCGTCTTCGCCAGCATATGCTGAACGGAATGAAACGCATATATTTTTTCCTGAACTTCTCCCTGTTTGAAGGTAATGAGACAAGGTACACTTTCAATCTTATTTTCCTGCATAAAATCAGGAAAAAGAGAGGCGTTCAGTTTGTGATAATATTCCTGGCCTGTCACGGCCTCCACTGCAAGGAGCATTTTTTCTGCAAGCTGACATGTACCGCAAAAAGGCGTGTGTACAAATATTCTTGCTTGCTCCTGTTGTGTGACTGTCTGGACCTCTGTTTTAATAACGTTGATAATTCATCCCTTCTTTCTTCAGACGAGGAAGAATGGATGCACCATGATACTTCTGCTAAGCAGGGCTGTGGCCAATTCAGGGGCCGGGGTCGCCGCTACCTCTCGATAGGTTCTGTCTACGTAAATATGCTGGGCATGCGGCAGCTCTCGGGCTAACTGTTTTCGCAGCTTATGACCAGCGCTATCCTCATCCACCATAATATATACTTGCTTGTGATCCAAGTCATAGTCATACAACAGCTGTTCCAGCCGCTCGATGCCCAATGTGCCATTGGTGCAGATGATCGTCACTTCCTCATCGATGATCTTCCTTATCTGCTCTTTGTCCGAGCGTCCTTCTACAATAATGACTTTTTCTTCATCACCCATACTGGCATCACCTATTCTGATCGATATTTGATTGCTTCCTTGCCCGTGCCCCGATAAAGGCTTAGCAACGAACGCTTGCCATAGTATATGAAAAGAGACCGCTGCCCTTGCTAACAGATATCAACAAGGACCCAAAAAATTAATCCTCTTTAATCCGTCCTTCGTAATCTTCTACAGATAGCAAGCTTTCATAAGCTGCCTCGTCATCTGCTTCCACTACAATCATCCATGCTTTCTCGTATGGGGATTCATTTACGAATTCAGGGCTGTCGTCTAAATCATCGTTCACAGCTACGACTTTTCCGCTGATCGGAGCATACAGCTCGGACACTGTTTTTACAGATTCAACGCTTCCGAATGGCTCGTCTGCTTTCAGTTCGTCACCGACGGACGGAAGTTCCACGAATACGATGTCTCCGAGTTCATCCTGGGCGAAGTCGGTAATACCGATTCGGTACTGATTGCCATCTTCTTTTTTAATCCATTCATGTTCCTCAGTGTAACGTAGATCTTTCGGTAAGTTGCTCATTTTTATTCCTCCACCTATTTTCTACAAGAATAGCTAACATATTTACTATAAGAGGTAATAGATAAAATTACCACTGTTTCAGCTTAATTCGAAGCAGTTACAGCCTCATATGCTTCTGGCTTAAAACCGACTGCCGCTGACTTCTCGCCAATTAAAAGCGGACGCTTAATCAGCATACCGTTTTCGGATAGCCATGACTTGAGCTGGGCATCATCTGCTTCTTTGATTTTCTCCTTATAGCCACCCTCTCGGTATACTTTCCCGCTCGTATTAAACAGTTTAGTAAGCGGCAATCCACTTTTATCCGCTGCTTCCTGCAGGATCTCCGGACTCGGCGGATTCTCTACGATATGTATCGCCTCATAAGATACGTCATTCGCATCCAGCCATTTCTTTGCATTTTTGCATGTACTGCAATTCGGGTACCAATAAAATCGGAACATACAGATCACCTTCCTTTTCATACTGCTATTTTAGCATAGTCCTTTACATCTTTCGCACAGAATAATCGTCGAGATCCCGGGTACGATAGAAAGGAAAAAGAGGAGGGATCCCATGCCAGCAGAAAACCCGCAAAATGTTATGCTGCAGCCGCCGGAGATGATTTCAGGAAAAGATTTGCTGTACTTGAGTGATATGTTGAACTGGAACTTGAATGCAGCAAAAAAAGCACAGCACGCTGCCGGTGAAGTGCAGCTGACAGATGCCCAGGAAGCACTGCACACTATCGGCCAGATGCATCAGCGCCATTATGATATGTTACTGGAGCATTTGCAGACAAAACCGCTTAATTAAGGAGGGAACGCTATGCCAGAGAACCAAAAGATACAAAACCCCCAGACACCAGTCCCGACAACGCAGGAAATGAATGACAGAGATCATGTGACTGATTTGCTTGCTACGGAAAAATATATGACAGCTTCTTATAGTACGGCGCTAAATGAAATGAGCAATCAATCGTTATACGAAACAGTAGCGCGTATATTCAAGGAAACACAGGATTCACAGCGCAATTTGTATAATCTAATGTTCCAGCATGGATGGTACAGCTTGGAACAAGCACCACAGCAAAAAGTAGAACAAGCTTATCAGCAATTCAGCAAAACACGACAAGAACTTCCCTATATATGAAACAGACGGACAATCAGCTGCTGGTTGTCCTTTTTTGAGCTCAATCCAAAAAAATTATTGACGTACCGATTTCAAATCTGTAATATACTTGCATGTGCAACTATTTGAGCTATCTGAAAGGAGCGGACCATGAGCAGAACACAAGACGAGTTAGGACTGCTTTTATCCCGGACTTACCTATCCCTGAAACGGGAAACGTCCCGCATGCTTCAGGAGTTTGAACTGACACCGGAACAATTCTCCCTTATTGCTGAATTGGACAAGCAGGATAACATCACCCAAAAGGAACTTGCCGACTTAACGGAAAGAGAACAGACAACCGTTACGAAGATTGTCGATAAGCTTGTCAAAAAGGGACTGGTTACCCGCGGACATGACCCGCATGATCGAAGGGCTATCCGCTTGCAAATCACAGCAGAAGGCCGGGAACTGGTTAAAGATATCAAACCGAAGATAGAAGAAATCGAAAATCATGCTTATATAGGTTTCCAACGGAAGGATATAGAATTGCTGCATACTCTGATTCGAAAGCTGCATCAGAATTTGCAGTGATTTTTTTCGCTAAATACATGCACGTGCAACTAATATAGAATGGAGTTTTTTATTTTGCGTTTACAACCTTTAAGGGAAATGCTTAAAATCCCTAATACGAAAGTGGGCATGGCTTTTGCCATACTTGTCCCATTACTTTTTTCCATCATCTGGCTGACAGGCTATCATAATGCAACAGATCACCTGGATCGTTTGCATGTTGCTGTTGTCAATGAAGATGGCGAACAAGCCAATGCATTAGCAGAACAAATGATGGATAATATGCCATTTGATGCGGATCTTGCTTCTTATGATGAAGCAAAGGAACAGCTCGCTCAAAATGATATTACGATGCTGGTTGTTATACCAGAGGCCTTCACAGAAAACTTGTCTAAACAGAGCGATACATCATTACAATTCTACTTGAACAGCTCTAACTCACAGGTTGCTTTGTCGATAGCTGAAAGTACAGCAAGACAAATGAAAGACTCAATAGCTGGTGGCAATGTACAAGCAGAAATCATTAAAGAAAATCATATCGGCAATTTCGCAACCAGCATGGTACCGATGATCCTTGGATTCATTATTTTCATCGCTGTTATGACGATGAACATTCAAATGAACATTGTCACACAAATTCTAAGCCGTAAATTCGGTAAATGGCAGCTCTTCTGGAATAAGCAGTTGCTTTTACTAATTATTGGTCTTGTCGTAACAACGATTACCGTCACGATCCATGCACTTGCAAACGACACTGCCGCTTCCTACATGCAGCTATGGGGATTCGAGCTGCTAGTTGTCTTTGCTTGCATTAGTTTCACACAAATGAGCTTTGCTATTTTCGGCAATGCTGGTGCTTTATTCAACGTTGCCATGATTCCGTTCCAGTTAATGGCTGCTGGAAACATCATTCCGACAGACCTATTGTCACCTGTATTCCGTGTCATAGGCTCTGCACTGCCAGCTTCTAATGGAGTGCAAGGCTTTACTCAGCTGATTTATGCTGGAGAAAGTGTTTCATCAGCTATTCTCCATCTAGTATTGATTTTGGTTATCACCTTCCTGATTACTTGTTTAGTTTTGAAACTTAAGAAACAGCAGCCCGTTCAATTCGTCAAAAAAGACGAAAAAACCGCAGCAGTATAAAAAGAAGACCTCCGCATTCAGAATGCGGAGGTCTTTCTTATGCCACTACATCATAGCCTTGTTCTTCGATTGCTTCTTTCATCTCATTTTTCGTCACAAGTGAGTCATCATACACGACGTCGACTTTACCGCTGGCCAAATCCACGTCTACTCCTTGGATTCCTTCTAATTCACCTAGAGCTCCTTTGACTGCTTTCTCACAATGTCCGCAAGTCATCCCGTTTACTTGTAATGTCATTTCCATATCTTATCTCTCCTTTAATTGTCTTTTCAATCGTAATGCGTTTGCTACAACACTGACAGAACTAAAGGCCATTGCTGCTCCTGCAAGCCATGGTGCCAGCAGCCCGATAGCTGCTACTGGTATTCCTGCACTGTTATAGGCAAGCGCCCAAAATAAGTTCTGCTTTATGTTCCGAATTGTTTTTGCACTATATCCTAACGCTTTCGGTACAAGTCTCAGATCTCCTCCAAGGATGGTTACGCCTGCTGCTTCGATTGCAATATCTGTTCCAGTGCCGATGGCAATTCCGATATTTGCTGCTGCTAAAGCAGGTGCATCATTGATCCCATCCCCTACCATCGCAACTGTAAACCCTTCCCGCTGCAATGCAGCAATTTGATCTGCTTTACCAGCTGGAAGCACCCCAGCGAATACAGTGTCAATGCCAACTTTGGCTGCTATACTGTCAGCTGTTCGCTGATTGTCTCCTGTCAGCATAACAGTTCGGATACCTTGCGTTTTCAATAGTTTAATTGCTTCGGCAGCATCAGGTTTGACTGCATCACTTACGGCAATGATTGCCTCGACTCTGTCTTCTGCAGCAAGATACATGACAGTCTTTCCGTCTTTTTCTAGCAAATCAGCCTGCAGCTTAAAGTCCTCGAAAGGCAACTTCTGTTCCGACATGAACGCACTATTTCCTATCAGAATAGCAATGCCTTCTACTATTCCTTTGATACCCCTGCCAGGTATATTCTCAAACATTTCCACTTCCATAGCTAAAAGACTATGTTCTTCTCCATATTGAACAAAAGATTGAGCGAGTGGATGCTCTGATTGCTTCTCAAGCGCAATTGCTTCAGACAAGTGCTGCGCGTCGCCATAAATATCTGTCACCTGTGGTCTTCCTTGGGTGATTGTGCCAGTTTTATCGAAGACGACAGCATCTACTTTATATGCAGTTTCCAGTTGTTCGCCGCCTTTGAACAGTATACCCGCTTCCGCTGCTTTCCCTGTACCGACCATGATGCTTGTCGGAGTAGCAAGTCCCAGCGCACAAGGACAAGCGATTACCAGTACGGCGATAGCTGCCGTCAAGGCCTGAGCCATCTCTCCTGGATTCACTAGCAAGATCCACACAGCAAAAGTAATAATACTAATCACGATAACTACAGGAACGAAAAACGAAGACACACGATCAGCAAATCTTTGGATAGGTGCTTTTGAGCCTTGAGCACGCTCTACTGCTCGAATAATTTCTGCTAGCACGGACTCTTCATTTGAATGTGTCACCTGTACTTGAATTGTTCCATTTGCATTGACTGTAGCACCTGCTACATTGTCACCAATATCTTTGCTGACTGGAATACTTTCTCCTGTGAGCATCGATTCGTCAACATGGGTACTGCCCTTCACGATGATGCCATCTGCTGGAAGTTTCTCTCCTGGACGGACTATAACGATATCACCCTGAACTAGCTCTGCAGCCGCAATTTTCTGTTCCTTAGCCTCTCGCAAAACGGTCGCTTCTTTCGCTTGTAAACCGACTAAAGAAGTGATGGCTGTAGTTGTACGTCCTTTTGCCACTTTCTCCATATATTTACCGAGAAGAATTAAGGTGATTAAAATGGCACTTGTCTCGAAGTACAGTTCAGGCATGTGACCGCCGCCTTGAAAACGAATCACTTCATATAAACTGTAGAAATATGCCGCACTTGTGCCGAGCGCAACAAGCACATCCATATTGGCTGAACCGCTGCGCAAGCTAAGATAGGCACCCCGGTAAAACTGCCATCCGATTAAAAATTGAACGGGTGTTGCCAGCAATAGCTGTACCCATGGGTTCATAAGGATATGCGGTACTTCATATAAACCTAAATGTCCGCCCATTGTTGCGAGCAGCGGCAAAGACAGTAAAGCAGATATCAGAAGTTTCATTTGCATCAATCGGATACCTTTGTCCTTGGCTTTCGCATTTTCTTCCCTGGATTTTCGCAGGCTTGCGTCATAGCCTAATTTCCGGATACGTCCGATAAATTCATCTGTACCTGTAAGCAGCGGATTATAGCGAATGCTAGCTGTTTCTCCAGCTAAATTGACAACTGCCTGCTGGATACCTTCCTGCTTGTTCAGCACCTTCTCGATTCTTGCTGAGCAAGCAGCGCAAGTCATTCCTGTTATATCAAGGGAAACCTCCTCAGATTCCACCCCATAGCCAAGCTTTTCGATCTTACCTGTTAAATCTGTTTCATCCACCTGGTTCGGATCAAAAGAGATTGCTGCCTTTTCTGTTGCCAGATTGACATTGGCCTCTACCGTATCCATCTTGTTCAGCACTTTTTCCATACGGGTGGCACATGCAGCACAAGTCATACCAGTAATAGGTACTGTTACTTGCTTTTTCTCCATATGGACCGCCTCCTATTTGCCGAATTGCTGCAGTACTTTCATCAATTCATCAATGGCCTCTTCGCCATCTCCATGCTGGATTGCATGGGAAACGCAATGCTTCATATGTCTTTCGGTTACTGCGGCTCCTGTTTTCTTCAGTGCTGCCTGAATAGCAGATATCTGAACAAGAATGTCCACACAATATCTATCTTCCTCGACCATATTCTGAAGTCCTCTAACCTGTCCTTCAATTCGTTTTAGACGATTAACAAGGGCTTGCTTTTCTGTCGTAGTTCTTGGTTTGACCGGCTTTTTATTTGAATGCTCCATAGCGCACCTCCTTCATATACCCCCTATAGGTATACATACATATTATACCCCCACCAGGTATATGTCAACAGATTGATTTTAAATCGAAACGATTATGATTTACAAATCGAAATGATTACGATAGAATAGTTCCTTGTGAAGAAGTACGTGATTAGAAAGGTGATAGAAAATGACATCTATCCTTCAAATAGATACTATTAATTTCTCATATGAACAGAAGGCTGCCTTGCGAGAGGTATCTCTTCAAGTTAAAAAAGGTGACTTCCTCGGTCTGATCGGTCCAAATGGCGGAGGCAAAACAACATTGATCAAGCTGGCACTCGGCATGCTGCAACCGAATAAAGGCTCCATCGAGCTATTTGGACAGTCTATATCCTCCTTTAAGGATTGGAATAAAGTCAGCTTTGTATCCCAAAAAGCGAATGCATTCAATAAAGGTTTCCCAGCTACTGTTTTCGAAGTTGTCGCAATGGGACTTACCCCAAAAATCGGTTATTTCCGCAGATTCTCTGCTAAGCACCGGGCAGCTGTTAAGCAAGCTGTAGCTCAAGTGGACATGAGTGAATATCTGCATGAAAATATTAGCAGTTTGTCCGGAGGTCAGCAGCAGCGGGTTTTCATAGCCAGAGCGCTTGTAAGCCAGCCGGAATTGATCATACTTGATGAGCCGACTGTTGGGATCGACCACGCCAACGTGAAAGGCTTCTATGAATTATTGCAGCGACTTAATGAGGAAAAAGGACTTACCTTAGTTATGATCACACATGATTTAGCAGGGATTGCACAATATGCATCCAAGCTGGTTTATTTAGATCAGCAAGTCCAATACGAAGGCAGCCCAGAACAATTCAGCCTGCCTGAGTCCGATTTACATGTATTGCGAGGTATTCATGCATGATTGCCGATTTCCTTCAATTTGAATTTTTACGAAACACACTATATACCGGTCTGCTGATCGGCTTGATTGCCCCATTACTGGGCTGTTTTATCGTCGTACGCAGACTATCCTTGATTGCAGATGCACTATCGCACGTAACGTTAGCTGGTATTGCATTTGGTCTGTTGCTGGAGAAGAAACTGGCAACACCTGTGATTTCCCCGTTTTATGCAGGCCTCGGGTTCTCAGTCCTTGCTTCCCTGCTAATTGAGAAGCTTCGGAATATGTTCCGCAATTTCCAGGAAATTGCGATTCCGATCATCCTTTCTGGCGGAGTTGGCTTGAGTGTCATTTTCATATCTTTGGCCAATGGTTTTACGACAGATCTGTTTTCCTATTTATTCGGTTCTGTATCTGCTGTCAGCAGTGAAGATTTGCGTGTTATTGTGATCATCTCGGTCATTGTCCTGCTTGTAATCGGTGTTCTCTACAAGCAGCTGCTCGTGCTTTCCTTTGATGAAGAGCATGCGCGCGTCAGCGGTTTGCATGCTAAAGCGATCCATTTCATCTTCATGCTGCTTGTTGCGCTTGTTATCGCAGCGAGCATACGGATCGTAGGTGTGCTGCTTGTCTCTGCTCTAATGACAATACCTGTAGCAGCAGCCATCCGGCTGGCCAAAGGGTTCAAACAGGCAATGGTACTGGCCATTATCTTTGGAGAGACTTCCGTAATTGTCGGTCTGTTTTCTGGTTATTATTTCGAAATACCACCAGGGGGTACCATTGTTGTCGTATCCATCCTGATTCTTTTGTTAAGTTTTATCGTTCAAAAGCTGCTGCTTGCAAACAAACGAAAAACTGCATTCGAGAAAGGAGTTTCCTAAAATGCAAGTGAACGAGGGAATTGCAATTCTGAAAGAAAACGGTCATAAATATACCGATAAACGAGCGGATATCCTCACCTATTTCATTCATGCCAAAGGCTATCGAAGTGCAAAAGCCCTTCTTGCATATATGGAAACCAGCTATTCTGGCATCAGTTTGGATACCATTTATCGCAACCTCCGTCTTTTCGAACAACTGGAGCTGTTGGAATCTCGTGAGAAAAACGGAGAGAAGCTGTTTAAGATTGCTTGTAAAAGCGGTACGCACCACCATCATTTCATCTGTGAAAGCTGCGGGCTGACCAAACCGCTCCAGAAATGCCCGCTGCCAGTTTACACAGAAGAACTTGCAGATTATCATGTAAATACACACGCTTTCGAGCTTTATGGTCTTTGCCCGACGTGTCACAATCGCTAAGGAGTCGATATATATGCCAATCATTACAGTTAAAATGCTGGAAGGCCGTACGGATGAACAAAAAGAACAAATGATCAAGAAAATGACCGACGTGATGGTTGAAACAACAGGCGCACGTGCCGAAGCAGTTTCTATTATCATCGAGGAAATGAACAAAGCAAATTATGGTGTCGCAGGAAAGCGTCTATCTTAACGAAAAAGCAGCATACCCCTTGGGCATGCTGCTTTTTTTATAAAATCACTTCCTCCAGCACTTTCCGTTCCTCTTGCTCGAACAAGTTCTTACCTTCTGTGTGCTGGACCTGTTTCTGCATATAGCTTTCAATCAATTTGGCTTCATCTTTATTTCCGACGAGATGGATGCTTTTCCATTCTTTATCTTTTGCAAGCTTATCAAGATCTGGTGCCAGCGATTTATACCAACGCTTCTGGTTAGCTTCCAAACGGTTTTCGATCGTCTCCTTCTTCGATCCTTTTCCGCCCTTACCTTTAATAGATAACGCCCGCTGCGGACTTGCTTGCACCTTCCATTTCTCTGTATCTAAATCCATTTCATATAGCTTTGTATCATTTATTTTTCCTAAAACGGCATCAATTACTTTGACTTGATTTCTCTGTACCAGAATGACTCCTGATTCCGGGAATTTTTCATACAACGTTTGGAATTGCTGGAGCTTCGGCTCATCTTCCCAGTGAAACTCAGTCGTCACTGGCATCTGGAGACATTCAGCAAACCAAATATTATCCGCAGATGCAAATACTACGCAGCTTTTCTTCATACTTTGACCGTTATCCTCCAAGAACAATTTCACCTTTTCTTTCACTTTCAAGAATTGCTCTAGCTCATCAGGGTCGTTCTTGAGATATGTTTCGAAATTCTTCAAACCATTCTTTACGTGAATCTTCCATTCGCCACCCGTCTGATCACGGTTGGCAGGATCGGTATTCACATACATACTAAGTACTTTCTGAGGATGGCGCTTGGCTTTTTGTGCGAGAGTCTCCATATTCTTTGCGTAACACAAACTGCAATCACTCCTCTTACAAATTTGCTTAGTGAAGTAAAACTAGCATATAGCTCTACATACCACATATAAGCTGCTTGAAACGTTAAAAAGGAATGAAATAAGGGAATGATGTTAAGATCGAACTATGTAACTCGAAGGCTGTGATAAATCATGTTAAAGAGAACCCGTACACAAATCCTGCAATTTACGTCTATTGGCGTATTAAACGCTGCAGTCGACCTAGTCACGCTCAATTTATTACTACTTATCTGGCCAACGAAGAATAATCTCCTGCTGCTGCTCTTCAATACGATCAGTTATTTAGTTTGTATCTGGAACAGTTATTATTGGAACACAAGATTTACATTCCGCAAGCAGAAAAGATCTAGTAAAACCGAAAAAGGTCTGTTCTTCGCCCAAGCTTTGGTTGCATTAGTAATCAGCAATCTTGTCTTCATTGCAGGTCTAGCTGTCCTGCGCTCTATCACATTCGTGTCCTTCCCGGCATACATTGATAATAATATAGCCAAAGGAGCAGCGATGTTCCTCTCGTCGGCCAGCAGTTTTCTATTTATGAAGTATCTTGTATTTAAAAGAAAAAAATAAGGCTGGGACAAAAACTTTTAGTATCAAAAAACCAAAACAATACCGGAAAGCATGATTGGTATTGTTTTGGTTTTTTTGTGCTTCATCAAAGTATATAGTTAGGCTGCCGCTCCGGAAATACACTCCGCTTTCCTGCGGGCGGCTGGTGAGTCTCCTCGTGCATTCGCACTGCGGGGTCTCACCTAGGCCTTCCTCCCGCGGGAGTCTCCGTGTATTTCCTACGCTAAGTTGCGTTACAGTCTCGCCTAGCGTAGGTAGAACACGGAGACTCCTCGAAAATAAAAAGCAATTTTCTTCGTGCGAGGTGAAGACCCCGCAATGGCGATCTTTCCACGAGGAGACTGAGGCCGTGCCCGTGGAAAGCGGAGTGTTCTGCCGAAGCGGTGCTCAAAAGTATTATTTGTATTGAAGCACTGGCATTTTAGTATTGCTCCAGGCTTATTTTCATGCTTGGATATAAGTTGCACGTCGATCGACGAGTGCCTGGCTTGCATGGTCGAGATTACGAACATCTACTTGAATGCCGTATTCTCGGTATTTAAGCACTATCTTGTCTAGTGCTCCTACAGCTGAATCGTCCCATAATCTTGCTTCTTGGAAGTCCAGGACGATATGCTTGGTATTTTCCTGCTTCGGATCAAAGGAAGCAATGAAGTCGCTCACTGAAACGAAGAACAGTTGTCCTCTTACGATATAGACCTTTTGTTCTCCTTGTACCGTTTCTTTAATATCCACTTTTGATATTTTGGCTGCAAAGAACACAGCGCTCATCAGTACCCCGATAATAACACCGACGGACAAGTTGTGTGTCCAAAGCACTGCTGCTACTGTCACAATCATGACTGCGGCATCTGTCAGCGGCATCCGATGCAGATTACGCACCGATGACCAGTCAAACGTTCCGATACTGACCATGAACATGACTGCAACGAGTGCGCCCATCGGTATTTGGACCAAAACATCCTGAAAGACAATTATAAGCAGCATAAGAAAGGCACCTGCAATAAAGGTAGACAGACGGGTTCGGCCTCCTGCTTTTACATTGATGACAGATTGTCCGATCATCGCACAGCCAGCCATTCCGCCGAAAAAGCCTGCAGCAATGTTGGCAATACCCTGACCGCGCGCTTCACGATTTTTATTACTGCCTGTATCTGTATATTCATCGAGCAGCTGGGCAGTCAGAAATGTCTCCATCAGCCCTACGATTGCTAAAGCAATAGCATACGGAAAGATAATCTGCAATGTTTCCATGTTAAAGGGAACGTCCGGAATCAGGAAAGAAGGCAGTGCTTGCTTAAGCTCGCCCATATCCCCCACCGTTTTTGTCGAACTATGTGTGAGTGCCGCAATTATAGTCATAATAACAATTGCAACAAGCGGCGATGGAATAGCTTTTACAAAACGAGGCAGCACATAGATAATGACTAGTGCACCTGCTACGAAAGCATAGATTTGCCATGACTCTCCCTCAAAATGGACAAGTTGCGCAATAAAAATCAAAATGGCTAAACTATTAACAAAGCCAATCATGACTGGTCGAGGAATAAAAATCATTAATCTAGAAACTTTGAAGACACCAAAGAAAATTTGGATGATACCGGTCAATATTGTCGTTGCAAAAAGATATTGTAACCCATGATCAGCGACAAGACTCCCCATTACGAGTGCCATCGCTCCAGTGGCTGCAGATATCATCGCTGGACGTCCGCCTGCAAACGCAATAACGATCGCAATACAGAAGGAGGCATACAATCCAACCATTGGATCTACACCGGCAATAATGGAAAAAGCAATTGCTTCCGGGATAAGTGCTAAAGCAACTAAGACACCTGATAAAACATCCTTCGGGACATTGGAGAACCAAGCTTCTTTTATATTTGTAATCATGTACGACATAAACTCCTATCTCTTAACTTACAGCAGGTTATTATACCATATTCTCTAGAACTGTTGCAGCTGTGTATACCAGTTACCGAAACTGGACATATTGTATAAAAAAAGCAGCAGGTGAACAATGATGAAACATGTCAAAGCCATACTTCTGAAAGGAATATTCGCCTTCGCGATCCTTTATCTCTTCGCAGGTTTAATCTATCAATTATCTTTTACGAAGGTAGTTCAGCTGACAGCGGTCCTGACTGTTATCAGCTACTTAATCGACATGCTATTGCTGCCAGGCAAAACAAACAAGGCGACAGGATGGCTTGATTGTATTTTCTTTACCATTGTCAGCTGGATGCTCATTGTTTTAGCGGCTGATGGAAGCGTACATCCATTAATAGGCGCAATTCCAGCAAGCTTGATCCTAGCATGGATGGATGGGACTTTTTTGCATGCTTATGTACGTAAATATGTGATCAGAAATGGCAGAGATCAGTATTATAATGTCATATTTCTAGATCAGTTTCGTGCGAAAATCGCTGGGGATCTGCCTATACGCGGTCCACATAAAGATTCCTGATGCCAATGGCATGAAGAAAGCCCGTGGAGATTACTCCACGGGCTCTTTTTTATGCTTTTGGATCCCATTTGATGATGATACCACATTCGGTTAGACCGCCGCCGAATCCGTATAGTAACATTGTATCGCCATCTTTGACTTTGTTTTCCTGTAAAGCGAAATCAAATGCCAATGGAATTGTCGCAGAAGATGTATTACCTGCGTATGCCATACTTGTCAGTGTTTTCTCAACTGGATAGTCCAGACGATCACAGATAGATTCTACCATCCGCATATTGGCGCTATGCGGGATGAACCAATCAATATCATCCAGTGACATATTTGCTTCTTCAACTAGTTTCTTAACACCCTTTGGCACACCAGAAACGGCCCATTTATACACTTCGCGTCCGTTTTGAACCAATTTCCCTGGGTTAGTAAGCTCTTCACCGTTCAATTTAGTGGACAGGCCTGTTTGGTAGAGATGGCGACCGCCCTCTCCTTTGGTTCCCATATGGAAACCAAAGAAGCCAGGATTTTCAGCATCGTACTCTACTAATGCAGCTCCAGCGCCGTCTCCAAATAGAATACAGCTTGTACGATCCGTATAATCTGTAATTTTGGACAATGTTTCTCCGCCCAATACAAGCACTTTCTTATGCAAACCAGATGAAACCAATCCGTTTGCCATATGCAGCCCGTAAACAAAGCCGGCACATGCGCCGCCCAAATCGATAGCACCTGTGTTTTTCAATCCAAGTCTTGCTTGCAGCTGACTTGATACACTTGGGAATTTGTATTCACCTGTCACCGTAGCAACAAGAATCAAGTCCACATCATCTAGTGACTTGTTGAAGTTCTTCGCAAGGTTTCTTGCAGCATTTTCACATAGATCTGTTACATATTCATCTTCAGCAGCAATTCTTCTTTCTTTGATACCTGTACGCTGCACAATCCATTCATCGGAAGTATCGACCATTTTTTCAAAATCTGCATTGGTCAATACCTTTTCCGGGATATATGTTCCTATTGCTGTTACACGTGCTTTGGATTCCATATTATCTGCCTCCTTCACATCTGCCTCCATTATACCATCTAGTTTTAATACCTGGTACTAAAAAGCGAAATTTAATTATCTTTTTTCTCGGCATGAGAAGCCAGAAGCTCTAAAACTGCATCGTCCATTGGCGGGTTATGCAATCCAGCACGCACGTCTCGATAATGCTGTTCAAACGGTTGAGTCTTGGAAAGGCCTCTGCCGCCAGCAATACGCATTGCCAAGTCAACAACCTTAACAGCAGCTTTTGTTGCATTCACTTTTACTGCTGCAAGCTCCGGCCCCATCGTATGCCGCTTCTCAGGATAGCTATCCCACAAGCTGGCAACATGATACATAAAATGTCTGGCTTGCATTAGTTCTAGGTCCATTTCTCCTATTTTCTCACGGATATGAGCTACACTGATAATTGGTTTATCCAAAGTGTTTGGCTGAAACTCTTTAGCAAATCGAACAGCTTCATCGCGTGCACTTTTGGCAATACCTAAATAACAGGCTGGTATATGCAGTAATGATCCCTTTGGTCCAGGTTTTTTTCTGCCTCTTTCTACGTAGCAATTTGCCGGTACTCTTACTTGCTCTAAAATTAAATCGTCACTACCGGTTGCACGCATCCCCATCGGGTTCCACGTTTTTTCGACACGAACACCATTTATTTCCCTGGCAATTAAAAAGCTTCCGACAGCATCATCTTCTTCTACATAAGCTGTAACTAAATAATAATCCAGATCAGCTGCCATAGATGTGAATGTCTTACGTCCAGTAAGTATATATTCATTGCCGTCCCGTACTGCTTTCGTTTCAGGAATACCTCCTCTTGTAGGACTTCCCGTTTTCGGCTCGGAGGCTGCGCGATTGACAATTTTACGCTCTTGAATAACTTCTTTCAGGAACTTTTCAAACATACCATCTGGCCAATTCGAATTTTCGCATAAGTCCTGCATCGTACTCAAGTGCCATCCTACGGATAGTGCTGCAGCCCCATCACCGGCGGCTACTGCCTCCTGAGCTAATAGAAAATCATGAAGATTCGCTCCATCTCCTCCTTGTGCTTTCGTGACAGTCAGCAGAGTATAAGCCGTTGTTCGGAAAGCCTCAACCACTTGTGGTGCCAGCTGTGCCTGTTCATCACCTATCTGCTTATATTTCTTTGCCACCTTGGCTACTTGTTTCGCTTTAGTAAGTATATGTTCTTTATTAGCAATAATCATACCGAACCTCCTCATCTATCTTCTCTATTTTAGTGAAAAGAATAAGAGAATACAAAAAAACCCGCTCAAGAGAGCGGGTTTTATGTGTTACATACTCATACCCATGTGCATGTGACCAGAAGTCATCAGCCAGTATGTGCCGACAATGATGACGATAGCGATGAAGAATCCGAAAAGTGTGTTCCCGGAAATCAAACCACCGTCTTCTCCTTCAGTCATGTGCATGAACATAACAAGCTGCAAGGCAGCCTGGATAACAGCGAAAATCAAGATAATGATGAAGATCGTTGTTGATGACCAGTCTGTCCATAGCGCTGTTGCGAAGGCTACAAGTGTCAACGCGATTGAGATCAAGAATCCGATGATATGCTTCCAAGGGAAATGTCCTTTTTTCGTTTGTTGACTCATATTAATTCACCATCCCCATCAAGTAAACGCATGTGAAGATAAAGATCCACACAACATCTAAGAAGTGCCAATAGAGACTAGAGATAAAGACTTTTGAAGCAGTTTTTGGTGTAAGTCCTCTTCTTGCAAGTTGGATCAAAAGAAGAATGATCCAGCCAATACCGATTGATACGTGTAAACCGTGCGTACCAAGTAAGATGAAGAACATAGACCAGTGTGCACTAGTTCCTAGTGTAACACCTTCATGTACGTAATGTACGAATTCATAAAGCTCATAGCCAATAAATCCTGCACCTAGGATGAGTGTAATGATCATCCAGGCAATAACGCCTTTTACATTGTTCGCACGCATTTCGTGAATCGCTAGTCCGCAAGTGAAGCTACTTGTAAGAAGCAACATTGTCATAATCATGACTAGGCCAGCTTCGAACATCTCGATTGATGTTGGTCCGTCGCCTACACGTGATTGTAACGCGAAATAAGACGCGAATAGTGTCGAGAACAAGGCGATCTCTGCACCAAGGAAGGTCCAGAAACCGGTGATGTTCAATCGGCCGGCTTCTGATTGATATTCCAATGGAGCGTTGGGGTTCACATTGTGATCATGTGCCATTTCTTCACAACCTCCTTTATTTATTCGCTTTCGCTTCTGTTTCTTTTATTTCTTCCACGCTGACATAGTAACCATCATTGTAATCGAATGAACGTACAATCATTGTGATGAAGATACCGACAGCACCTACGATTCCAACCCAGTACCATTGGAATACAAGCCCGAATGCAGCCATACCCATCAATGCAGACATGATTGCCGGTGTAGAAGAGTTGCTAGGCATGTGAATCGGTTTATAATCCGTGTTCTTCTGTTGATCAAGACCTTTTTCCTTCATATCCCAGTAAGGATCAAGACCTGTCACTTCAGGAAGTACAGCGAAGTTGTAATGCGGCGGGATAGACGATGTTGTCGCCCATTCCAAGTTACGTCCAAGACCCCAAGCATCACCAGTTTTCTCTCTTGGTGAATATCTCCAGCTATAGTAAATGTTATATACGAAGATAAGGAATGCAAGACCCATCATGAATGCACCGATTGTGGAGATCATGTTCAACCCTGTCCAGCCATCTTCTGGCAAATAAGTAGAAATACGTCTTGGCATACCGTCCAACCCTAGGAAATACTGAGGGAAGAAACATACGTTGAAGCCGATAACGAAAATCCAGAATGCCCATTTACCGATTTTTTCGTTCAATTTATGACCGAACATTTTCGGATACCAATAAATCAAACCTGCGAAACAAGCAAATACAGTACCCGAGATCAGCACATAGTGGAAGTGAGATACTAGGAAGTACGTATTATGATACTGATAGTCAGCTGCTGCCATCGCAAGCATTACCCCTGTTACCCCACCGATAACGAAGTTCGGGATGAAAGCAAGGGACCATAACATCGGAGTCGTAAAGGTAATACGACCTCGATACATCGTGAATAGCCAGTTGAATATCTTAACCCCGGTCGGGATAGAGATAGCCATTGTTGTAATAGAGAAGAAACTATTCGCTTCAGCGCTATTACCCATTGTGAAGAAGTGGTGAACCCATACAAGGAAGCTCAATACAGAAATTGTCACAATGGACACAACCATCGCTTTGTAAGCGAAAAGCTGTTTTCTTGCGAATGTCGAGATGATCTCAGAGAAGATCCCGAACGCAGGAAGAATAACGATATATACTTCAGGGTGACCCCATACCCAGAATAGGTTGACCCAAAGCATTGGGTTACCATCACCTTGTAAGGTGAAGAGTACGGAACCGAACAAACGGTCAAATGTCTGCATAGCAAGTGCAACTGTAAGCACTGGGAATGCGAAGATAATGATCAACATAGTGATCAATGATGTCCATGTGAACATGGACATTTTCATTAATGTCATACCTTTCGTACGCATCTTAAGGATGGTAACGAAGAAGTTAATACCTGTCATCAATGTACCGATACCAGCAATCTGGATTGCAAGCAAGTAGTAGTTCTGACCCGGGCCTGGGCTGAATTCATTCGTCGCAAGCGGCGTATAACCAGTCCATCCGGCATCAGGTGAACCACCAATGATGAAGGAGATGTTGAATAGAGCCATACCGACAAAGAATGTCCAGAAGCTCAAGTTGTTCAAGTAAGGGAATGCAACGTCACGTGCACCGATTTGTAACGGTACAATATAGTTGATCAAACCGATCAAGAATGGCATCGCCATGAATAGAATCATGATTACACCGTGCGTAGAGAATACCTCGTTATAATGCTGCGGATCCAGGAACTCCATCCCTGGCTTAGCAAGCTGCGTACGGATCATCAAACCATCGATACCGCCGCGGAAAAGCATTAATAGGGCACTAAGGATATACATGATACCCAGTTTCTTATGGTCAACAGAAGTCAGCCATTCTTTCCATAGCCAGCTCCATTTCTTAAAGTAAGTAAGGGCAGCTACAACGGCGATTCCACCAAGCAAGATGCTGATTTGGGCACCCAGAATCAATGGGTCGCCGGTAATGATAAACTCATTCCATTTTAAGTCCAAAACTCTTCCCCCTCTCTCTGTTACTCATGACTCGCATGTTCTTCAGAGTCCATGTTTTCATCCGAGTAGTCTACAGTATTGTCTTGCTGATAGTAAGGAATTTCGTCTTCAGTCAAGAGATTTTGAGATTTGTCTTTCGCATGCGGATTCTTCGGCTCATAGCCTAAGCGATCCCACGCTTCCAATGTGTAGTTTGCATCTTTAGAATGGTCGATCCATTGCAAGTGCGTACCATTGAATTCAGCTGTTCCATCATCTGTTTTATCGTAGACACCAGGAATCAGAAGATTGTCATACGTGTATTGTGTCAGTTCTGGAGCGGAGTTCTGTACGTCTTCCACCCACTGTTGGTAATCAGCTTCTTCATCAGCGTAGACTTTGAATCGTTGTTCATTGAAGCCTTCACCCGTGAAGTTAGCGTTTCGTCCATCGTACGTACCAACGTGGTCTGCTTGCAGATAAAGAGTTGTCTGCATGCCTGCCATGTTATATTTCTGACCGCCTAGGCTTGGTATCCATAGAGCAGCCATAGAATCAGCAGATGTCAATTTGAATTCCACCGGACGGTGAATCGGAATGTGCAGATAGTTCACTGTTTCGATGTCTTCATCTGGATAGGTGAATACCCATTTCCAGTTGATGGATGTTGCATGTACTACTAGAGGATCTTCATTCGCTGCTTCTGCCGTCTTCGGCTGAGGCGCTTCCTCCAATGAATAGATCGTTCTGACAGTTGGAACAGCCAAAATGACTACGATGATAATCGGGATGATCGTCCAGATTGTCTCAAGCAGCATGCTGCCGTGTAGTTCAGGGCTGTACTTGTCGTGATCCTTTCTTTCTCTGTACTTGACAAGGATAATCGTCAAAAGTACGAATACAACCGCAACGATTGTAAGCATAAAGATGATTGATAGAATAATAAGGTCACTCTGCTGACTTGCCACTGGTCCTTTCGGATCAAGCACTTCCGGTGTAGAACAGCCGGCGAGCATTAGCGGCAGGGCAAGGAACAATAGAAGACTTAAGGGTTTCAATTTTTTAAGCATGCGCCTGCTTCCCTTCCTTTCTTTACCTGAATTCACGAAGACGCTTGTTTTCCCTCTGCATAGGAAAACAACCATATTCGCTATAATAGGGTTTTGATAAGTATTTCACAATGAGGCTTCGCAATTCCCGCAGGAGTGGCAAAATCTCAGCTAGAAACACACTATCCCACTGTCGAATAGACAGCGTCTGACAACAATCCAGAAACTAGTGTAATACAAAGCAGACAAAAAGACCAGACTTGCCTGGTAAGTAAACAGTTCAATTTTCATTCTAACACCGGCCAAAAGAGAGAATAATAATAAGTAGTGAACAAAATTTGAACGTTTTATGTAAATCGCCAATAATTTTTGGTTTACTCACCATTATCTGGTCTTGCTGTAGTAAGCCGTATTGCGAATAGTCTTTCCATCTACATGAAGGCTGTCAAAATAATGTATTCCTTCCAACTCATAGCCGAGCCGCTCTGGAACAGCCCGGCTTGCATTGTTGTCTTCGTCACAGAGTATCTGGACCCGCCGTACACCGAGCTCTGAGAAGGCATATTCCGTCTGTGCCTCAACAGCTTCCGTCATAAATCCCTGACCGGTATGACGAGTGTCCATCCAATAACCGATTTCGACTTTCGGAACATTCCAGTCTATTCCATGAAACCCACTGGATGCAATAAATTCTCCTGTATCTTTACGGAAAATGAGCATGCGCAGATTAGTCCGATTAATCCAGTTAGCAACCGACTGTCGGATATTTTCTTCTGTCTCTTCCGGAGTGGGCAGTTCCTGCGCGAATGGCATCCAGAGCTTCAATTCCGCCATGGAAGCTTTAATCGCATCATTAACTGCTTTTCCGTCGCCGATTTTAGGTGCCCTAATGAAAAGCCGATCTGTTTCGATACTAGTCTTGAAATCTCTTAATATTGGATTCATACTCTGCTTCCCTCCTAGAAATTTATTCTAGTATGAAGGAAGATATTGGGGCTTGCAATACAATTTAGGCTACTTCTGGGTGCTTCTTCTCTTCTCGATAAGATAAAGCGGATAACAGAATTCCTATAATAGAAATGCCAGCTCCAATGACAGAAAGCCATGTATAGCCAAGATTTGCATCCAGTACAAGTCCGCCTATATAAGCACCGCCCGCATTCGCAAGATTAAACGCTGAAACACTGGCTGCTGCCGCGATTGTTGGACCTTCTTTTGCTGCCATGACTATTTTTGACTGCAATAGTGGTGTTGTCCCGAATGCACCTGCACCGAACAGACCAATTATTAAGACAGCTGTTATGCTATATGGTGTTGCCAGCGGGAACAATAAGAGAATGGCAGTCAGCGTTGCAAATACATAGATAAGTGTTCTAGTCACATTACCCGCAGCTAATCGCGGCGTTGAAAAGTTTCCAATTACGCTCCCCACTCCAAAGAAGAAGAGACTGATCATAATACCGACGCCTCCGAAGCCTGTAACTGACCGCAGCAGCGGTTCAATGAACGTGTAGGCTGTGAATACACCTGAGTAGCCGAAGATGATAATAGCAATCGTTAAAAGCACCTGCTTATGTTTGAATACACTAAGCTCCTGCTTGATACGCGGTGTTTCTGCCGGTTTTGTATTCGGAGCAAAAATAAGCAGCCCGATTAGGCCTATTACTCCAAGCACTGCAATCAGCCAAAATACGAGACGCCATTCAATGAGTGAGCCGAGATAGGCTCCGAATGGGACGCCAATCATAATGGCAATTGTGAGCCCGCCATTGACGGCTGCAATTGCCTGTACCCGTTTGCGCGGTTCCACGAAATCACTTGCCATGACAAAAGCGAGCGCAAAAAATGGCCCATGCATGAACGCGGAAGCGACACGTGAAACAAGCAGCACTGTAAAACTTGGTGCTGTCGCACTAATAATATTACTGATGATGAATAGCAGCATAAACAGAAGCAGCATCGGCTTCCTCGGCAATTTGACAGATAATGTTGTCATAAGCGGACCGAATACCGCCACTCCAAGTGCATACATGCTGACAACAAGACCCGCGGATGCAATCGTCACACCGAGATCCGACGCGATATGAGTAAGTACGCCAGTGACAACATATTCCGTCGTCCCGATGGAAAAAGCACAGATCATCAAGACTGCAATCACTGTCGTTGGTTTAAATTGTCTGCCTGCTAGAGACATGATAACTCCTCCTTTTATCTGACATAACATCCGCTAACGATACAATAGAAAAGCCATCTATTCAAACCATAACATGGTCGATTAACAAAAAAATTATAGGAAGCGCATCCAAATAATTTAACAGGTTTTGAGTGTATGCCAGAGGGGTAATCTTCAAAGTTAAATAACATTTAATACTGGAAGTATTTTTGAAGTTAGTATAAAAAAAGCGGCTCGCTGGCCGCTTTTGGATTACTTCGTGAAGTTTTGCTGAATGTCCTGTGTGATGGCAGTCACTTCCTGCATACTCGCTGCATTCTGTTCTGCAACAGATACAATACTATTGATACTGTCTGTTACACCACGAGTGTTATCGAGAACCTCATACATTGCTGCGGCAATCGTCTCGATTTGATTGCTGGTTACGGTAATCTCTGTATGCAGTTGATCAAACGTATTTTGGGTAGTAGTGATTTTATCTGATCCTGCAACAACTGCTTCCTGACCTGCATCAAGAGCATCAACAGCTTCCTTTGATTCGGTCTGGATAGCTTGAAATACACCTGTTATATCCGCTACAGCAATACGTACTTGATCAGAAAGCTTGCGTACTTCATCTGCCACTACTGCAAACCCGCGCCCTTGGTCCCCTGCCCGGGCTGCCTCAATAGCAGCATTCAGTGCAAGCAGGTTCGTCTGTTCTGCGATATCCTTGATTGTCTTCAGCAATGTACTGATTTGATCAGTCTTACCATTTAGACCTCTGACTTTCTCATAAGAAAATGTCATTTTGTTTGTTATCGTCTCCATATGACTGACAGAATCATGCATATGAGATGCACCTTCTTTGGTCAATGCATCCATTTCGACAGCAACCTGTTTCGCATCTTCCCCTTTAAGGGCAACCATCATGACATTCTCAGCGAACTTCTGCATCGTTGCAGCTAGCTCTGATGACGCTTGAGATTGATTCTCTGAGCCGATAGTAACTTCTTCTAAAGCGGTTACAATTTGATTCAGAGCTTCACCTGTCTGTTCTAGCTTAATCAACGCCGACTCTGTTTCTGGTTCAACTACTGGCTCGACTGTCGCTGCTGCTTCCTGAGAAATAGGAATTTCAACTAGTTGCTCAGCCGGCGGCTCAACTGCTTCCTTCTTATATAATAGAACATATGTAATGCTTCCCCCTACCAAAATGAGCCCTATAATAAGATTAATCCACCAATCGAATAAGAAAACCCTTTCATTTTGAAGAAACAGCAAACCCGTATAAAGATATCCCGCAATCAGCAAACTTAGAACATGGCTTTTTTTCATCATTATTCTCCTTTCCCCTCTTTTCTTTTTATCGGCTACTATTCGACGTTCATGAACCTTTTTCTACATTTTCTTCCTTATAACGTCTTTTAACTTCACACATGCTATACTACTAGCTGACTAAAGGAGGCAGCTGCCTATGAAAGAACTATTGCAAGAAGCTACAGAGTTTATTCAAGAAAGCTATCAAGAACTCGGGAAATCAGATATAGATATGCATCAGCGCCTGTCACACATCAAAAATGAAATAACCGAAACCTCTACATATACCCATTCGACAGAAGAGCTGACACATGGTGCAAGAATGGCGTGGCGAAATTCAAATCGCTGTATCGGCCGCTTGTTTTGGAATAGCCTTCATGTTATTGATGCAAGAGAAGCTACAGAAGCAGAGGAAGTACTGGAGAAGCTGCTCAGTCATATTGAACAAGCAACAAATGCTGGAAAAGTAAAGCCGATGATCACTGTCTTCTCACCGAATAATAATATTCGTATTTGGAATCATCAATTACTTCGTTATGCTGGATATGAGACAGATCATGGTATTATCGGAGATCCCGCTTCTGTACGTTTCACAAGTGTTTGCAAAACTCTTGGCTGGAAAGGCAAAGGAACGATGTACGACATTCTGCCCCTCATCGTGCAAGTGGGTGATCAGCCGCCTGTACTTCAAGAAATACCAGCAGATCTAGTGAAAGAAGTTCGTATTGAACATGAGGAGTATCCTGCAATTGCTGATTTAGATTTACGTTGGTATGCGGTTCCAATTATTTCAGATATGAAATTAGAAATTGGCGGTATTACTTATAACGCAGCCCCCTTTAATGGCTGGTATATGGGAACCGAAATCGGCGCGCGAAATTTGGCCGATGAAGACCGCTATCATATGCTGCCGAAAGTAGCAGAGGTCCTTGCACTTGATCAAAGCAAGTCGTCTACACTTTGGAAAGACCGTGCACTAGTTGAGTTGAATATCGCTGTGCTGCACTCATTCCAAAAAGCAGGTGTTACAATTGTCGATCACCATACAGCCGCTAAGCAATTTGCTCATTTCGAAAAGCAGGAACAAAGAGCGGGCCGTGATGTGACAGGTATGTGGAGCTGGCTCATTCCTCCAATGTCGCCTGCAGCGACGCATATCTTCCATAAACCTTATAAGAACAAAATCATCAAGCCAAATTATTTCCATCAAGAAGATGTATACTGAAAAAGCGCAAATGCTGTGTGGCATTTGCGCTTTTCTTCTTTTCTTATTTTAATGCATCAGATACTTCTTTCACTTTCTCCATTTCAGACTCCAAACCGCCACCGGATAGGTACCAGTAATCCGGACTCAAGTACGTGATATGGTTTTCCTTAGCCGCATTTGTACCGTTCACCAATTCATTGTCTAATACTTTTTCAGCTGAAGATGTGCCGTTACCTACAACTGCTCCGCGGTCGACCACAAACAGATAATCCGGGTTCTTATCAGAGATATATTCAAAACCGATGCTTTGACCATGAGTTGAGGATTCAATCGTTTCATCAACAGCAGGTACATTATAAACATCATGGATTACACCAAAACGGGAAGCTTTGCCGTAGGCACTCACGCTGCCGTCATTCACAAGTGTAATCAATGCTTTACCATCTATGCTCTCTGCCTTCGTTTTCAGGTCAGCAATAGCATCATCAATTTCACCTAACGCTGTTTCTGCTTCTTTTTCTTTACCTACGATTTGTGCGATTGTTTCTGTGTTCTTCTTAAATGAGTTCATATAATCTGTCGTATCAACACCGATGTAAATAGTGGGTGCAAGTTCACTAAGCTGTTCATAATAATCGCTTTGACGTCCTGAAATGAAGATGACATCCGGCTGCATTTCAGCAATTTTCTCTAAATCCGGCTCTTTTAGACCACCAACATTTTCATAATCGCCACTGCTGTACTTGGAAAGATAATCAGGCAGATTTTCTTGTGCAACACCAGCTACATCGACACCCAGCTTATCCAATGTATCCAATGCTCCCATATCGAATGCAACAATCTTCTCAGGGTTCTTCGACACTTCCGTTTTTCCTAGCTCATGTTCGATTGTTAGTTTCTCTTCCTCTTTATCTGCACCGCTTGCACTATCGGAATTACTTCCGCATGCTGCTAGTAATAGAACGAATAGTAGACCTGTCATTAGCAAAGTTAGTTTTTTCATTTTATCTGATCTCCTTTTTCTTTTTTGTGTATGACATGCTGGCCAAGAAAGGCAGTTAGCTTCATAACGGCATCACCCCTTTAACCTGTACGGGTTTTAGAAATAGACACATATACGATTACAGCTTATATTGTGGACATCGATATCCAAATCATAAATGGATTTAAGCACATCAGATTGAATGATATCTTCAGTAGGACCTTCTGCTACAATCTTTCCATCCTTCATTGCCACGATTCGGTCTGAATACACAGAAGCGAAATTGATATCATGGATAACAAGCAATATCGTTTTGCCAAAATCCTCTACCAGCTTCCGAAGCAGCTTCATCATTTGAACGGCATGTTTCATATCAAGATTATTCAGCGGTTCGTCAAGCAGGATATAATCTGTATCCTGTGCCAGCACCATAGCGATGAATGCCCGCTGCTTCTGACCGCCGCTGAGTTCGTTCAAATAGTTATCTTCCATTTCCTCCAGATTCACGTACGCAATAGCTTCACTAACCTTTTGCTCATCTTCATCAGTTAGACGCCCACTGGAATAAGGAAAACGGCCAAAGCTTACCAACTCACGGACTGTCAGTCTCATCTGGACGACATTTGACTGCCGCAGAATAGCAATTGTCTTCGCTAAGTCCTTGCTCTTTTGTTTATGTACGTCTTTTCCATCTAAGTAGACGATGCCATCATCTTGTTTCAATAACCGGCTCACCATGGAAAGTAAGGTACTCTTCCCTGCACCGTTTGGACCAATGAAGCTAGTGATCGCACCGCGTTTCACTTCGATGGAAACATCCTGAATGACTTTCTTAGATCCGAAATACTTGGAAAGCTTTTCTGCAACGATCATATTTTCTTACTCTCCCTTACTAATAAATAAATGAAATACACGCCACCAACAAAATTGATGATGACACTGATTGGCGTAGAGAAGGAAAAGATTCTTTCAACAACCAGCTGGCCACCAAGCAATGCGATAACACTGAGCAGACTTGCTGCTATCAGCAGGTACGTATGCCGGAATGTTTGGAGGAATTCTCGTGCCAGATTGGCAGTCAGTAAACCGAGGAATGTAATAGGACCGACTAATGCAGTAGACACGGCAACTAGTACTGCAATCACTAAGAACATCCGTTTTACAATCTTTTCGTATGGCACCCCTAGATTCACCGCATGATCGCGACCAATGGACATGACGTCAAAATAATGACGATAACGGAATATGTAAATACAAAGCACAATGATAATCACTGCTGAAATAAGCAGGAGATTCGTGTTTACATCCGTGAAGCTTGCGAACATGCTATCTTGAATCAGAAGAAACTCGTTCGGATCGATTATCATTTGCATGAATGAGGAAAGACTGCTGAAAAATGTCCCTAGCACCAAACCAACAAGCAGCAGTAGAAACAGATTACTTTGTCCTCTGCGGAACAGCAGCTGATAAAGTCCGAAAGCAAATCCGACCATCAGCAGAATAGTAAGGAAGAAATACGCATCACTTTGCATGATTACAAACGTACCTGAACCAAATAAGAAAACGACGATTGTTTGAATAAACATATAGACACTATCCAGCCCCATAATGCTCGGCGTCAGGATTCTATTATGCGTTATGGTCTGGAACACAACAGTAGAAACTCCAATCGATACAGCACATAAAATCATGGCTAGTATTTTTTCTAAGCGTGTGCGCATCAGGTACTCCATCGCTTGGAAATTCATATGAATAAAAAGGTAAAGACCAGCTAAAGACAAGGCGATAACGACAAGTAATATAATCTTTCGTTTAAGCATAGGCGTTTCTCCTTAACAGCATATAAAGGAAGATGCCTGTGCCAATAACGCCAACCATGAGACCTACCGAGATTTCATATGGATAGATGATCAAGCGCCCTGCTATATCACATACGAGCAAGAATGCCGCACCAAGAACAGCTGTATGCCAAATGCTGTTCTTTAAATTGTCACCGCGATATATACTTACGATATTTGGGACAATCAAACCGAGAAAAGGAATGACACCTACTGTCAGAATGACCACTGCTGTAATAATTGCGACAATAATCAAACCTACGTTCACTACATATTTATAAGGAAGACCAAGATTTGTAGCGAAATCTTCTCCCATTCCGGCAACTGTGAACATATTTGCAAATAAAAAAGCAATAATTAGAAGCGGTACACTTATGTAAAGAAGCTCATAGCGTCCTTCCATAATCAAAGAAAAATCTCCTTGAAGCCAAGAGGACATATTTTGAACCAGATCAAACTTGAGTGCAAAAAATGTTGCAATGGAACTGACCACATTTCCCAGCATAATTCCGACCAGCGGTATGAAAATCGTATCCTTCTGCTTCAGTCTCTGGAGAATTCCCATAAAGAGCAAGGTGCCGAATAAAGCAAAAGCAGCTGCGATACACATTTTCCATATCGGGCTTGCATCGGTGAAGAATAGCAAGGAAACAAGAATTCCTAATCTAGCCCAATCCATCGTCCCCGCAGTTGTCGGAGATACGAATTTGTTCTGCGTAAGCTGCTGCATTATCAGTCCGCATATGCTAAGACTTGTACCAGCCATGATGATGCTGAGCATCCGCGGCAAGCGGCTGATCATAACAATATTCCAGGCTTCCTCATCCATGTTCCACAATGCAGAGAAGGATACGTTTTCCACTCCGACAAACAGGGAACAAACTGCTAATAGAACGGTAATAATAAACAAGTAAATCAACTTCATACGCGTCAAACCTCTTTGGCAGCATCAATGATACTGATATTCATTATCAATTAGATTCTTGCTTTAGTATAGTAAATGGAAAAAGACACGTCAATAGGATTTTTGTACTGCCAAAAATGTCACGATAACTAATCATCTTAAGGAGTGTATATATGCTGCCGCTTTTAAAGAAAGAAGACATCAGTACTTCAAACCAACAACTTCCGACCTGGGCTCTTGATGCTTACCAGCCTTTTGCTGATACAGTCGCCAAAAAGGATTTCCCTTGCTATTTTGGGATTGCTGCCCAGAAGAAAGGTGATTTGCGTTATGGATTTGTCCCTCACGACAACTGGGATGATGCACTACAAATTATCAATGACTTCACAAAACTGATGCATACACAGGAAAAAGCTGTACGTCGAGGTTTATTCCTTTTCTTTGAGCCAGAGGAAACTGAGCGGGATTTAGAATATTACCGAGATTACTTCTGGCGTTTCCTTCAACGTTTGCATGAAGTGGACGACATAGCTTGGCCAGCAGAACGCCCTCGAGATCCAGATCACTTTCTCTTCGATTATCATATCGGCGGGGAAGCTTACTTCCTATTCGGGAATGCTCCAGCATATAAACAGCGAATCACACGGGACTTGGGTCCTTCTCTTGTCATAGGACTGCAGCCTCGCAGTATCTTCGACGGGCTGGAAGGCGACAAACCTGCCGGTACGAAATCTCGTGGTTCCGTCCGGGACCGGGTAGAAAAATGGGATCAGCTGCCAAAACATCCGGATATCGGACACTTCGGTGATCACAGCCACAATGAATGGAAGCAATATTTCATTGGAGATGATGCAGAGCCAATAAAAGGCGGATGTCCTTTCCATCACAAAGAGCTAAAGCATACATAACTTCTCTTTCGAGGCAGATACTACTTTATATCTGTTCTGAAAAGGAGGTCCATGAATGCCGAACCCAGATAATCGCGCAGATAATGCGGAGCGTATCGAGGATACAATCCAGCATACCCTGCAGAATGTTCATCAAACAGAGGATTTTGTCAAAGCGAACAGTGAGCATTTGACAGATGAAGAAAAGTCATTTCTGAAAGAAAAGAATGAGCGACGTGCTGCAAGTGTAGACAGTCTTCGTCATGAGTTAAAAGAAGAAGCAAATTATCAACAGCAAAAAGACAAATAAAAAGGTCCGCCATTATGGCGGACCTTTTTATTAATGCGTTTGATTCAACGGAACTGTATCATAGCTCTGCATCATCGCTGCCTGATCGGCTGGCTGCAGCTGCGGCACCTGATAATAATGATGTTTGTTTTGATACAAGAAGATTTCATAGCTCATTTCAATCAGGTTCGGTACAGTATCTGCAACAACGCGACGAAGAACCGGGTTCGTGATTTCACATGCACTCATTGCACACAAGGAAGACATCCCTTTTACTTGTGCCAGCATATAAGCAGATAAACCTTGCTCATTTACTTCGCTAACAGAAGTGTTAGGCTTTTTCGGCTGAGATGGTGTAATACCATAAACAACATCATTACCTTGCTGCATATTGTATTGTTTAGTCGGCTGGGTTGGATCCTGACCTGTTTTAAACGCCTCCACCATTGTGTTGTACGTCTGCTTCAGAAAATCGCACTGATTATGCGCAATTGTTTTCAGCTCCTGATCCTGCATATGCTGCTCAAAGATCTGATATTGGTCCATCACACTAATCATACCAGCTAAAATTTCATGTGTATCAAAAATTTCATGACCCCCATGGTTTTGCTTGCCATGCAAAGTTGTCGGCTGATTCATCTGTGCAGTCTGCATCTGGTTTTCCAATGTGATAACCCCCTATGAAATGTCGTGCCTTCTTAGTATGCTATCAGGACCAAGCACTTATGACCGGTTATTTATGCCTTTTGGCTACTCGAGCATCTGCTGCATCGGAACGAGCCTGCGCTTCTAAATCATCAACATCTGCTTCCTCTTGGGAGAAGGAGATATCTTTCCCATCCCCATCTAAATCGGTATAACGCATATAATAATCTTCCAATGATTTATCTTTGTCATTCACGGGCTTTTCCTCCTTAACGGTGCTTCAGATTTTCTTCCGCCATCCTTACAAGTTCACGAACCATATTACCGCCAATGCTGCCGCCTGTTTTGCCATTCTGCCTGCTCGTTCTATTGCCAAGATCATCCGCCTGCTCTGTCTGGTAAGACTGGTTCGCATTCTGAATAATCTTATGTTTAAGTTGATCAAGACCTTCTCGCGCCTCGGGCACGAGTATTTTGTTACGTCTTGTCATCGATAATGCCCCAGTGTATGTGCGTCACCTGTATCGCCTTCATAGTCGGCACGCACATGCTTCTTGTTTGAATCCTGTTCATCTCGTTTGGCTGTAAGACCTTCTTCCATGCCTGGCTGATACGTATCGTCAATCCAGATTCCGCCGTCAACACGATGCTTTTTCATGATGCTTCTCCTCCTTTCTGCATTAGTTTCTGTCTTTGACGCCATAATATGAAAGGCACTTCTAGCCAAAAAAAAGACCCCTGTACAAGACAGGGATCAGTTAATGATCAAGAAAATCACGATTACGATCGCCAAAGCAATACGGTAGTAGGCGAAAGGAACAAGCTTATATTTGGAAATAATTTTTAAGAACGTACGGATAGCAATTAGTGCAAAAACAAATGCGCTAATGAATCCGACGATAAAGAATGGAATTACATCTGGCGTGAAAGCATGCAAATGGTTACGCAGTGAGACAAGACTCGCACCAGCCATAATAGGAACTGCCATGATGAAAGTGAAGTCTGATGCAACACGGTGGTTCAATCCAAGAATGACACCGCCAGAGATAGTTGCTCCGGAACGGGAAAAACCAGGCCATAAAGAGATACACTGGAATAACCCAATCAGAAAGGCTTTCTTATACGTTAGGCCATCCAATGAATCGATTGTTTCTGTCTTTTTGGATGATACTTTATCTGCAAAGATCATGAATAGTGCTCCAACGACCAATGCTACGATAACGTACCATACGGAAAATAGATACTTATCGATCACATCATCGAACAATAGCCCAAGAACCCCAGCCGGCAGCAAGCCAACAATAACGATTCCAAGATTGAACTTGTTTTGTTTCCCTGGCATCGATTCTGTTTTTCCTTGCAGCTTGCGAATACCAAGAATTTGCATGAACTTGTCCCAAAAAACGATGACAGAGGCCAAGATGCTTCCTAGCTGAATAACGATAATAAATGTATTCGCTACCTCGTTGTTAAACAATTCGTGGATCTTCAACCACATATCATCAATGATGATTAAGTGACCTGTAGATGATACCGGGGCGAACTCTGTCAATCCTTCGACCAGCCCCATGATCAAGGCCGAAAAGAACTCAATGATACTCATGCCTCTACTCCTCTAGCTACTTTTTTTCTTTTTATTCCGTCTGATGAACCAAATGACGAACAAGACAATAATAATCGCCAGTACTACGATAACGACATCCTGATAATAACCAAGATATGTTTCCACTGATGTCCAGGACTCACCAAGCCAGAAACCGAGCAGTACTAATACTGTATTCCAAATGAGCGTTCCTAATGTCGTAAAGATAAGGAACAGTGGGAAATTCATATTAGACATCCCGGCCGGTATGGAAATCAAGCTCCGAATCACGGGTACAAATCGGCAAAGGAAAATTGTCCATACGCCATACTTATCGAACCAAGCATCCGCTTTATGTATGTCTTCTTTTTTAATTCGTAAAATATGTCCCCAGCGATCTACGATTTTCTCCAGACGTTCAACATCTAAAAGAAGCCCGATGCCGTAAAGGATAATAGCTCCAATGACTGCACCGATCGTTGCTGCGATAATAACACCGACTACAGTGACACTACCAGAAGTGGTTGTCAGGAAGCCGCCGAACAGCAGGATGATCTCTGAAGGAATTGGCGGGAATACGTTTTCGCCTGCCATCAGCAATACGATCGCAAAATAACCGAATTGTTCCATAAACTGCGTTATCCAATTATCCATTTTACAACTCCAAACGTAAATTATTTACCAAATCATTATAGCATCCTGTACCCGAAAAGGTGGATTTTTTTACGTATTATTAACATTCTAACAGACAGCACTCGAGAGGTTAATAGAAACAGAGACTTAGTTTCCACTAGGCTCAAGTCCTAGGTTCGCATTGTCGCGCCTTTTACCTTATCTGTGATATAGTCTATAGGAAGAAAATGATTATTATATATAAGGGGGAATACGATGAAAATCGTGACAATCGAGCCTACCCCGAGTCCATACTCGATGAAGATCGTAGTGGATGACATGCTGCCGATGGGCAGCAGTTTCGATTACAAACGAGAGACCTATTCTTCTGGCGACCCTGACTACGTCCAGGCGTTATTTCAAATCGAAGGTGTGAAAGGTATTTACCGTGTGGCAGACTTCCTTGCACTGGAAAGAAGCCCAAAATCAGCTTGGGAAACCATATTGCCTGCTGTACGCGAAGCATTCGGTGAGAAAAGTCAAGGTGCTTCCGCAGAAGCTGGCATCCAAGAGCCGCATTTTGGCCAAGTGGATGTTCAGGTTCAGACAATTCATGGTGTACCGATGCAAATTAAGCTTCTATTTGATGAACAAGAGAAGCGGATTGGACTTCCTGCATTGTTTACGGAAGCAGCGATGGAAGCCGCCGGGGACGACAATATTGTGTTTGCCCGCAAATGGGAAGAACAGTATCCCCGCTATGGTGATCCGGATCAGGTAGGACAAGATATTTATGAAGAATTGCTCGCAAGCTATAGTGCAGAACGGCTGCAGGAACTCGTAGCACGTGCTAAGAACCCCCAAGCTCCGGCTGCGAAGCAACAGCAGCCGACGATGGATGTTTGGAATGAAGATGATTGGCGCGTACGCTATCGCGCATTGGATACGCTGGAGCCTAGTATTGAGCATCTTCCATTCTTGGATAAAGCTCTGCAGGATCCGAAAGCATCCATTCGCCGGCTGGCAACTGCTTATCTCGGTATGATAGAAGATAAAGCTGCATTGCCGCTGTTATACCGCGCTTTACAGGATAAAGTCGTAACAGTTAGACGAACAGCCGGCGACTGCCTATCCGATCTTGGGTTTAAAGAAGCTACACCGGCGATGGAAGCAACACTTGCCGATTCGAATCGGATTGTCAGGTGGCGAGCTGCAATGTTTCTATATGAACTTGGGGACAGCGAAAGCCTGCCGATGCTAGAAAAAGCAGCAAGACAGGAAAATGAATTTGAAGTTAAGCTGCAGCTTAACATGGCAATTGAGCGGATAGCCGGCGGCGAAGCGGCCAAAGGATCCGTCTGGAAACAAATGACGGAAGCAACCAAACAAAAGGAGGAATAAAACATGAATGCATACGAAGAATATATGCGCGGTATTGTCCAGCCAATGCGGGATGAGCTGACACAGGCAGGATTCCAGGAACTAACAGATGGTGAACAGGTTGAAAAATATGTGGATCAAACAAAAGGCAGCACACTAGTAGTTGTCAATTCTGTATGCGGCTGTGCAGCAGGTCTTGCACGACCAGCAGTAAGAGAATCTTTACAGAACGCTAAAAAACCAGATAATCTTGTAACAGTATTTGCAGGCCAGGATAAAGAAGCTACAGAAAAGATGCGGGAATACTTTACAGATCAGCCGCCATCCTCCCCTTCTGTCGCATTGATGCAGGACGGAAAATTGGTCCATTTCATCCCTCGCGAGCAAATTGAAGGCTACGATGTAGAAGAAATCGTAGAAAATCTTACAACTGCATATAATAACCATCTGTAAAAAGCTGCTTTTGCAGCTTTTTTTTGTTCATCATTCAGTTAATAATTCTTTGTTTCATTCCCCTTTCCTACAATGTGTTAAGAATCAAAGAAAATGGAGCTTTCTGTCTGGTTATGTAGTACACTATCTAAAAAAAGTGAAGGAACAATTCATGAAGCAGATAAACGTTTTCGATACACATCATCAGTTACTCCTGTCACACAGGCTAAAGCTGAGTTCCATTACACTTCTTGCTTGTTATCCGCTATTCCTTATTGCGGATATCTCTCTATATAGATCATTAGATAATCCAAATTACGTAATTCCACTGGCTCTCGTACATCTAATTGGCATGCTGATGTCCGCTTGTTACCTTCTCTTTTTCAAATCAGTACATTCAAGGTTTCTAAGTGTCAGTTATATAGGGCTGTATATCGCCCAAGGTGCGTTCTCTTCCTTCAACAGCTTTCAGCAAGAAGGAAATATGTATGCATATCTCATCATCCTGCTTGCCTGTGCCTCCCTTTTACCGATACAGCCGGTAATTTATGCTCTCTTGGCAGGTATTGCACATATCATGCTGCTGGGCGGTCTGTTCTACTTTCATCCCGGTGCTGTTTCGCTTATTATGCTTATCAATTTCACAGGAGGATTGGTCGTAAGTGCAGTGATCAATCTCAGTTTCTATCACTACTTGAGAAAAGACTACAGCAGCCAAGTTCAATTGGAGGAAGAAAAACGCAACTTTAAAAGCCTGTTTTTTGCCAATCCGCAGCCTGTAGTACTCATTAGTTTAGATAATGAAAATATCATACTTTACAATAAACAAGCTGGACATTTTTTTGGTATTAACCCACAAACTGTCAGCAGTTTTTCTCTCAATTCCTTCTTTCCTGATAAAAAAGAGCAGGAAGCATTATTAGGAAAACTAAAAAATGAAGTAAAGATTGAGAATTACATCACCCATAATTTGGTACATCATGCAAACTGGATGATGCTGAATTTTGAGTTACTGAGCTATAACAAAAAAGATGCGCTTTTAATCAGTGTAACGGATGTAACAAGCTTTAAACGGATCGAAAAAGAACTTCAGGAGCATGCCAGCCGAGATGTGTTAACAGGGGTATTTAACCGCCGTGCCGGTATCCAATTTATCGAGGATCTTCTCCAGCAAGGCAAGGACCCCTTCTGCCTCTGTTTTGTAGACGTAAACAACTTGAAACGCGTCAATGACGAGCATGGGCACAATGAAGGCGACCAGCTAATTCAGCTTATTGCTTCTACAATAACCTTGACCTTGACAGAAGATGAATATCTTTTCCGACATGGCGGTGATGAATTCATTATCTTGCTGCCGCAAAAAGTTCGCCAGCAAGCAGAAGAATTCCTTGTTAAACTGCACGAGAAACTAAACCGGTTGAATGACTCAAAAATAAAAGCTTATCCTATCACAGCAAGCTTCGGCATCCATGACTATGCACCAGGCTCTACCCTGACAGTCACAGAAATGATAGAAATCGCAGATCAGGAAATGTACAAATTCAAACAACAGCTTAAAGAAGCTCAATTCCAATAATTGGGCTTTCTTGCATATTGAAAACCCTTTCATATTTTGATAGAATTAAGTTATCGAAGGAGGAGGGGTGCCAATGTGGAAAACAAACTTGTTAATCAGCGGCAGCATAATAGGATGTGCTTTAGTCACATGGGTAGCTTCTTTATAATATTAATTGAAAACGGTATCATTCAGATAAAAGGGTAAACCAGCGAAAAGGCAGGTTTATCCTTTTTTATTTATCCTTATAATAACTTTATAATAATTATAAATAAGTATTGATTTTTAATAAAAAGATGTTACTATGTTTATAGATTTACTAAACAATACTTTTCTGAGGTGATTTTCTTGGCAGACAAAAAACTAACTACTAGCTGGGGTGCTCCAGTTGGAGATAACCAGAATTCACAAACTGCTGGCTCACGTGGACCTACACTGATCCAGGATGTGCATCTTCTTGAGAAACTAGCACACTTTAACCGTGAACGCGTTCCTGAACGTGTTGTACACGCAAAAGGTGCCGGTGCACATGGTTACTTCGAAGTCACCAATGATGTTTCTAAATATACAAAAGCAAACTTCCTATCAGAAGTGGGTAAAAAAACAGATATGTTCATCCGTTTCTCTACTGTAGCTGGTGAGCTAGGTTCTGCTGATACAGTACGCGACCCTCGTGGTTTCGCTGTTAAATTCTATACAGAAGAAGGTAACTATGATCTAGTCGGTAATAATACTCCTGTATTCTTTATCCGCGATGCAATCAAGTTCCCTGACTTTATCCATACACAAAAAAGACATCCGCAAACACACTTGAAAAACCCTGATGCAGTTTGGGATTTCTGGTCTCTATCTCCAGAGAGCCTGCACCAGGTTAGTATCCTTATGTCTGACCGCGGTATTCCGGCAACATTGCGTAATATGCACGGTTTCGGTTCCCATACATTCAAATGGGTTAACGAGCAAGGCGAAGGTGTTTGGGTGAAATATCACTTCAAGACTCAGCAAGGCGTTAAAAACATGGATCCGGCTGTAGCAGCTAAAATTGCTGGTGAGCATCCAGATTATCATACAGAAGATTTATTCAACGCAATCGAAAACGGCGATTTCCCTGAATGGAAGCTTTATGTTCAAATCATGCCAATGGAAGATGCAAACACATATCGCTTTGATCCATTCGATGTAACAAAAGTATGGTCTCAAAAAGATTACCCGCTAATCGAAGTTGGCCGCATGGTATTGAACCGCAACCCTGAAAACTACTTCGCGGAAGTAGAACAAGCTACGTTCTCTCCAGGAACACTTGTACCGGGTATTGATGTATCTCCTGATAAGATGCTTCAAGGTCGTCTGTTTGCTTACCATGATGCACACCGTTATCGCGTGGGTGCCAACCACCAAGCACTTCCGATCAACCGTGCGCGTAATGAAGTGAACAACTACCAGCGTGATGGTCAAATGCGTTTCGATAACAATGGCGGAAGCGGCGTTTACTATGAGCCGAACAGCTTCAACGGTCCGAAAGAAGACCCTGCAAGCAAAATTGCTCCATTCGAAGTGTCCGGACAAGCTGACAGCGTCGGTTACGATGAAAACGACCACTACACACAGCCTGGTGATCTTTATCGCCTTATGACTGATGATGAAAAAGCTCGTCTTGTACAAAACTTCGTTGATGCAATGAAGCCTGTTACAAGAAAAGACATTCTTGAACGCGAAGTAGCTCATATCTACAAAGCAGATAAAGAATGGGGCCAACGTGTAGCTGACGGCCTAGGAATTGCACTTCCACAGGAAGTTTAATAAAGAAAATGGGTAGCTGAACGTAAATGTTCAGCTACCCTTTTGTTTTTATATACCCATGTGATGTAGTACTGGAATCACTTCTTCTCTTTGTTTATAAACCGATGTGTAGAAATTAATCTTTTCAATCTCTTGCCTTGCTTTATCAACAGATTTCTCCATATGATCAGGTACCTTGCATTCAGATAACCGTTTATCAAGTTCATTTATAGAAATGTTACTCTCTTCAAAGTTATTACATATTTCCCTGACGTGAGATAGATTATCCTTAGCAACTCTCCAGGCCGGATCTTTCTTATCATGATTATATAGTTCTCTAGTATATGGAATAACTCGCCTTTTACAAGCTCCAAAATCCATGTAATTCTTTTGCGCCTCTATAAGAGAAACTGTGTTGGCACCTCCTGCTTCATAAACATGCGCATTTTGGTAAGGATCATCCTCCCAAAAGCATATTGGACATATATCATATGAACCTTCATCATCTTCCAAAGTTTTATACCCGCAGCAAGTACACATATATAACATAATTCCTAATCACTCGCTTTCATTAGCTCAATTAAAAAAGTACACCACTCTAACGTGATGTACTCTTTCTCATTTATCTGGAGAATCTCCTATAATCCGTACTTCCCGGTGAAGACTCACATCGAATTTCTCTTTGACTGTTTCTTGTACGTGTTTGATCAGATTGATGTAATCTGATGCTGTACCATTGTCTACGTTTACCATGAAGCCTGCATGTTTACCTGACACCTCTACACCGCCGATTCGCGTCAGCTGCAGTCCTGCATCCATGATCAACTTGCCAGCAAAGTGACCTGGTGGGCGCTGGAAGACACTGCCGCAGGATGGATATTCAAGCGGCTGCTTTGATTCACGAAGGAATGTTAGTTCATCCATCTTCGCCTTAATCGCCGTTTGGTCACCATTCTCTAATACGAATGTTGCTTCTACAGCGATGTAATTATTCTTCTGCAGAAGGCTGGTACGGTAACTAAGCTCTAATTCTTCACTTGTCATTACCTTACGCTCACCAGTATCCGTTATGACAACTACCTGCTCCAATACATCCTTCACTTCTCCGCCATACGCGCCAGCATTCATATACAATGCTCCGCCGATAGAACCAGGAATGCCGCAGGCAAACTCTAATCCGGTCAAACTAGCATCTAGTGCAATTCTGGAAACATCTATAATCGCTGCACCTGACTGAGCTGTAATCCTGTTACCTTCTACTTTGACTTCATCGAGTTTCGTCAGGATCATGACCACTCCGCGCAGCCCGCCATCCTGTATAATGACGTTAGATGCATTACCGAGGATCGTCAGCGGTACACCATTTTCTTTTGTATAAGCAACAACCTGTTCGATTTCCGTGTAACTTCTCGGGAAAACGAGTACATCCGCTTTTCCGCCTACTTTTGTATACGTATAATCTGCAAGCGGCGCTTCTATAAGTACATCTGCAGCCTCTAAAAATTGCTTTATGTCTCTTTCCAATGTATTCACATTCATCATATAATCCCTCATTATTGTATTAGCCGCTGTAAATCAGCGTGCCCCAACCTGTATTGTATACCACATTTCGCACACGTGACAATGCCCTTATTTACCTGTTAGGCCAGACACCTATAGTTTATGCAAAAAAAGAACAAATGCGCATCATTTACAGCTTAGTACAATGTCCCGTAATCACTTGGTATTGCTCACCGATCAGCTGCCATACACGTGTATAAATAAAGTCACCACTGATTTTCTCGTCTCCCTCTTGTCCTTCCAAGTGGATACGGGAAATCGTTACGGCTCCATCCTTTGTCGGTTTGATTTGCAGATCGGAACAAGCTACTTTTGTAAAGCGGACAGCAAGTGTCCGATGTGCCTCCAAATCCATTTCCTTGGTCACATAGCTGCCTTCATGATTGATGAAAACAAGATCATCATGCAAAAATGTATCCAATGCAAATATATCCCTCGTCTGCATTGCTTCCCGAAGCTCCTGCTCCAGAAGTTCAAACTGATTCGGACTCACGATTTCTTCTGTTTGTTCAATCTGTTTTGGAGTCACGTTAAGATCTACCTGTTCGAAACGATCAGGTCTCTTAATCTCAATCTCGTCTACAATGGATTCAATCTTAACTATATGAGCGGTAGCAATATGTACGTCCCCAATTACGATAAAAGCTTTATTCATCATGCCTTGGTTGTTCGTTATATGCTCTAGTATTTGATGTTCAGGCGCTTCTGTTCGAATTTGCTCACCTGTTGATAGCGTAATAATTGTTTCATTCATGAGTGTTCACTCCGTTCTATTTTTCTTCCGACATAAAGTAACTTTCATAATTGTATCGCGATACGAGCACTCAAGGAAATCATATGGTCTATTTTCGCTGACGCAAAAAATAGGAAAAGCTCCTTGGACTGTTTAGAGTAAGCCCTAAAGGGAAGGGATAAACTATATATGTAAATCTGGAGGTGTACAAAGTGAGTAATGATACGCGCGAATTCCGAACAGGACAAGGTGTACCGCAAACAGGTGTGTATATCTGTCAGTCTGGTGAAAGAGTTGAAATAAAAGAAAATGATGTGTTCCCTGTATGCCCGACAAAGGGCGAGGAAACAACATGGAAACAAGAAAAAGCGTAATATGGTGCTGAGGACTTCTCTCTCTGCACCTCTTTCTTTTTTGGAACAAATTTAAAACTAAATATATCAAGCAGATAAAAGGCCGATTTCCAAGTGGGAATCGGCCTTAAATAATTCTCCAAAATTCATTAGAGCGTAACGATAATTGGACCATTTTTAGTTAGAATAATCGTATGTTCCACTTGAGCTACAAAGCTTTCTTTTGTAGCATAAGTCCAGCCGTCATTCTTTTGGAATACTTCTTCCTCAGAAGTTGAAATAAATGGTTCGAATGCAATAACCATCCCATCCTTTAATAATTCATCATCGAATGTATCCTTATAATTATAAATATGGTCAGGAGCTTCGTGAATTGTGCGTCCAATTCCATGTCCTGTAAGATTCGTGATAACAGTCAAATCATTCTGTCTTGCTGTTTGGAATACTGCTCTTCCGATTCCGCTTTTTTTGGAACCAGGTTTAGCTTTCTTAAGGCCTGCTTCAAAGGCTTGCTTAGCAACGTCACATATTTTCGTTAAAATTTCTTCTCCTTCACCTACTACAAACGAGATACCTGTATCCGCGAAATAACCGTTTTTAGACCCAGAAACATCTACATTCACTAGGTCTCCTTCAGAAATGACCCGGCTTCCTGGAATACCATGTGCCACTTCATCATTCACACTAATGCAAGTATGGCCAGGAAAATCATATTCACTTTTCGGAGCAGAAACTGCGCCTTCTTTCTCGAACATCTCTCCGGCAATATCATCAAGTTCTTTCGTTGTTATGCCAGGAACTGTTCTTTTTACCAATTCATCTCTAATGGAGCCAACAATCTTACCAATTTCCTTCAATCCATTAAAATCTTCTTCTGTTTTTGCAATCATTTTTTTTACCTCACTTTGATCATTAACTGTATAAGTGCTATTTTCTCGAAAAACACAAGTAATGTAAATCATAGTGTTTAAAGAGATGAAACAGTCTATCAAGACATTAATCTGAACTCTTATCCTTGTGCTTAAAAAAAGCCTGGAACGTTTAAACGTTCCAGGCTTTACTCCATTCCTACTATGTAAGGATGGAGACGGTGGGAGTCGAACCCACGTCCAAAGATAACGGCACTCAGGCATCTACGTGTGTATTCGCTATATTATAGTTCGCACACGCTTCGGCCTAACGACAGGCTTTCAGCGAGGCTAGCTTGATTGTCTTCTTCCGATTATCCGCAAGCCGAGAATAATGGCGTAGCCCACTTAAGTTTGAGACCCTCAAATCTGCCACATGGGCGATAGCAGCAAGGATCCACTAGTGCTGCTTACGCAGCTGCTAGAGAGTAGTTGTTGTTAGTTTTGCCAGTTATATTTAGGCGTAACGTTTTACGAGCCGTAACCTCGACACGCAGCCTGAGCTCGAACTATCCCTGTCGAATCCGTAACGTCCCCATGATATGGGGGCTACAGGAAGTAACCCGTTCTAAATCAGGATAATCAAATCCCAGACAACTTCCATTATAACATCTTTATTAGAAAATGCAAGTTTAGTAATCGCGGTCACGCACAGCACGATCTACATCGCGTTTCATCTGCTTTTGCTTGAGGTCTTCACGCTTATCATATTTCTTCTTACCTTTACCGACACCTAATAATATCTTCGCAAAGCCGTCTTTGATATACATCTTTATCGGCACTAAGGAATAACCTTGCTGCTGCGTCTGACCAATTAGCTTATCGATCTGTTTGCGGTGCAATAATAGCTTCCTTGTCCTTGTCGGATCGTGATTAAATCGGTTCCCTTGTTCATAAGGGGAGATGTGCATATTGATGATACGCACCTCGCCACGGTCAATCCTTGCGAAGCTATCCTTCAAATTTACGCGGCCGGCACGAATCGATTTGATCTCAGTACCTTGCAGGACAATTCCTGCTTCCATTGTTTCCTCGATCGCATATTCGAAATTAGCCTTCTTATTCTGTGCGAGTACTCTACCTTGTCCCTTAGCCATAGACTTCTTCCTCCTAACTACGAGCTTTATTTTATCAGAAACTGTATGATAATCCTAACGATTCATATACTGAATCGGGTATAGACAAGTGATCCCGATCGATTGGAGTGTACATAAATGACAACCATTAGACAATTGACAATAAATGATTACCAGGCAGTGCTTGAAATGCAAACAGGTATTGAGGATGACTATGTCCTCCGTATCTTCCCACAGCTGATTGAGAATTCAGCCCAAACTTTATTTGGCTTGATAACAGCAGAAGGTATTGCTGCAGTAGCCGGGGTGTACCGTTTACCGAATGGAAATGGGATACTCGGCCGATTGCGGAGTGATATACGTTTTCACTCCAAAGGAAATGCTACTTCTTTACTGCAGCATATTATTGCGTATTGCGAACAAGACCCAACGATGAATTGGCTCGGTGCTATCACCCTCAAGTCCAATCTACCTGCGCAGCGGGTGCTTGATAAACTTAATATACAGCCTGAGAGCTCCTTCATCAGTCTGTTGATGAAAGCCCCTGAAAGATTTATTGTCCCTTCTGCTGCACCTTGGGAATTGATCGAAGGAATAGATACGAAGCGAGCTGTAATCGAACAAGCAGCTGTTGAAGCAAAAGCGGCTTTCTATCCATATGAGGCATATTTCCCGATTCCTTACGCTTCAGCCATATTAGAGGATGACTATATAGAAAATTTGGCTGTATTCCGTGATCCTAATTCCAGCCGCATCATGGCGATTCAAGAAGACTATAAGGGGCAGGATATAGCACAAATCCAATATTTCTGGCCAGATGTATTTCAACAAGACGGCTTATGGACTACTGTGTTCAACTATCTCAAGCAATCGGACAAGCAGCTGGTACCGCAGCTGGACGTGTCTCCCGAAACTGCCTCCAGCATACCTGCCGCCTTTCGCGACAGCTTCACGGAAAATAATGATCCTTGGCTTATTTATGGAAAATATATCAGATAACAAACGCCCCGACAATAAAGTCGGGGCGTTATTTTTTATGGTCTTTTTCTTGTGTTGCGTTTCTTGCTTTTCTTTCCTCTTGCCGGTGGCTTCTTTTTACCTTTGTTCTTCGGCGGACGATGATCACCTGGTTTGTTCTTCTTTTCGGCTTTAATAATTGTAGGACGGTCACGATTCTCTCGCGGCTTACGCGGCTTCATGCCGACCACTTCGAAATCAATGATACGCTCTTCAATATTTACCTTCACAACGCGAATTGTGATTTCATCTCCGATACGGAATTGATTGCCTGTCCGTTCCCCGATCATCGCGTAACGCTTATCATCGAAGTGGTAGAAATCATCTGTCAGGTAACTGACATGAACCAGACCTTCAATCGTATTCGGTAGCTCGACGAATAATCCGAAGCCTGTGACAGAGCTGATGACACCATCAAATTCCTCACCGACTTTATCTTGCATAAATTCTGCCTTTTTCAGATCATCTGTTTCCCGCTCTGCATCGACAGCAGCACGTTCTCGTTCCGAGGACTGTCTCGCGATCTCAGGCATCCGTTCTTTCCAGTGATCTTGTGTCTTTTTGTCCAGCTGATTGTTGACAATATACGTACGAATCAACCTGTGCACGATCAAATCCGGATAACGTCGGATTGGCGAAGTGAAATGTGTATAGAATTTCGTCGCCAGACCAAAGTGACCCAAGCCTTGCGGATCATATTTCGCCTGCTGCATTGAGCGCAGCATAAGTCGGTTGATGATCATTTCCTCCTGCGTTCCTCTTACCCGTTCCACGATTTTCTGCAAAGTCTGAGGATGAATATCCGAGGATGATCCTCTGACTGTATAGCCTAAGCTCGTAATAAACTCGAAGAAATTCTGCAGCTTATCTGGATCCGGATCAGTATGAATCCTGTGGATAGCTGGTACATCCATCCAGTGAAAATGCTCCGCAACTGTTTCATTGGCAGCAAGCATGAATTCCTCAATCAGCTTCTCTGCAACAGAGCGCTCCCGAAGGATAACATCAATCGCCTTTCCTTCTTCATCAACAGCAACTCGCGCTTCTGGGAAATCAAAGTCGATTGCTCCCCGGTCCATCCGCTTCTTACGCAATGCAGCGGCGAGATCCTCCATTTGCTGGAACATAGGAACAAGATCCGAATAGCGGTCTTTCAGCTCCTGATCATCCTCTAGCAATATCCGGTTCACATCTCCATATGTCATCCGCTCATTCGTTTTGATGACACTTTGGTAAATCTCATGTTCCACCACTTCTCCTTGTGGTGTGATCTGCATATCACATGTCAAGGTAAGCCGGTCCACTTGTGGATTAAGAGAACAAATACCATTGGAAAGACGATGAGGGATCATCGGTATTACACGGTCGACAAGATAGACGCTCGTTGCTCGTTCCAAAGCTTCTTCATCAATTGGAGAGCCTTCTTCCACATAATAAGAGACGTCTGCAATGGAAACAACAAGACGATAGTTCCCATTTTCAAGACGGCTGACAGAAACCGCATCATCCAAATCCTTTGCGTCTGCACCATCTATGGTAACGGTCATCATATCTCTGATGTCCCGGCGGTTTTCTATCTCTGCAGGATCGATCGTATCTGGTGTATTCGCCGCCTGTTCCAGTACTTCCGGCGGGAATTCAGTGGAAATGCCATGCTTATAAATGATGGATAGTATATCAATACCCGGGTCGTTCTTATGACCAAGTATGCGAATAACTTCTCCTTCTGCACTCATGCGTCCTTCCGGATACTTTGTGATTCTAGCGATGACTTTGTGTCCATCAGTCGCTCCGCCTGATGCTCCACGCGGTATAAAGATATCGTTTGGGATACGTTTATCATCGGCAATAAGGAAGCCGAAACGGCCATTATCTTCATATGTACCGACAACCTCCGCTATTGCTCGCTCTAGTATCCGAACAACTTGTCCTTCGCGGCGCTGTCCGCCCTCGGCCTGATTTTCGATGCGTACCAGCACTATATCATTATTCATGGCAGACTGAAGATCGGAATAGTGGATATAAACATCAGCTACTCCCTCTTCATCTGGTATGAGGAAAGCAAAGCCTTTTGCATGCATCTGGATCTTTCCTCGCACGAGATTCAATTTTTCAGGCAGACCGAAGCGGTTGCTTCTCGTTCTTACAAGCTGTCCTTCTGTTTCCAGTTCATTCAGCCCTTTGACAAGGACAGTGAACTCACTTGCTTCATCGAGCGTTAATTGCTCCTCGATTTCTTCTACTGTTAACGGCTTAGCCGCATTTTCTTTGAAATAAGCCAATATTTTCTGTTTGATTTCTTCCATTATTGCTTCACCTTCTTTTCGGCTCTTTTTTCATCTAGTATGAACTATTCCCAATCAAGTGATTCGAGAAACTGATACACATCTTCATGCAGCTGTTCCTTTTCTTTCCCCATCGTAATAACGTGAGAAGAGTTATCGTACCACTTGATTTCTTTCAAATCTGACTCTGCGTGCTCATAAATGAAATTCGCACTTTCCGTGTTGATCATTTGGTCTTCTGTCGCTTGCACAGCGAACAGCGGTGCATAAATTTCATCTACATGCTTGCTCACATCAGTTATAAATGCTCCCAGACGCTGGAACATATCCGCAGTGGCAGGTGCCTCCATCAATTCAGCTAGTTCCTGCTCTATCGCCTGATTATCTTTTCCTTGCAGCTGTTTATGTTGTCTTGCATATAGCTTGAATCCTTTATTCAACTGGGTTTCGTTATCAAAGAACATCGGCGAACACATTGTTATAATGCCTTTTACAGGATACGAATAGGCAAGTTTTAAACCAAGTACTCCGCCAAGGGACAATCCAGCTACAGCTATTTTTTCATAACCTTTATCCTTCAGCTCCTGGTAAGCTGCCTGAACGTCCTCCCACCACTCATCAGAATTCGATGCAACGATATCATCAGGTGTTTTCCCATGACCGCGATAAATTGGAGCGTGAGCAGTGTACCCTTTCCCAGCAAGAAAACGGCCCATCATCCGCACATCAGCTGAATGACCAGTAAAGCCGTGCAGCAGCAGAACAGCTCGATCTCCTTTCCCCTCAAATGTGAACGGCTCTGGCTGTTTCATTGTGACCATATGTATCTCCCCTGTTATTTCTATATTATATAGTAGGTTTCCGCATTAGTTTTCCCTTCATCGGGAATAAATAATCCCCCACCACAGAAGTTGTGACGAGGGATGAAATTGGCTATTTGATTATTGCAAGACGTACGCCAAAAGGAACGTCAAAATGAAAAGAATTACTCCTGTAACAATTGTTCCACGATGGAGGAACAAGTCCAGTCCACGGGCTTTCTGTTTACCGAACAATTGCTCTGCCCCGCCAGATATCGCTCCGGACAAACCTGCACTCTTACCAGATTGTAAAAGGACTAACGCGATAAGCGCAATGGCATCGATTATTAATAGAACTACTAAAGTTGTCTGCATCCCAGCACCTCCTATAACAGCAAATACCTATGTCAACTGTAGCATACGTGTCAGATAATTGGCAAGATGTTCTTGTCCAATCGACGATATGCGACAAAACTATGAACTATTATTGCAGAAAATGAATTTATATGGAGATTTTTGAACTTTTTTGGTTGCAAGCTGAAACCGTTTCCTTTATAGTGTACTTAAGTTCAGGAGGAGGTTATGGAAATGCTTACACCTGAGCGGCAGGAAATGCTCTTACAGATGCTGCAAGAGCAGCGCGTTGTAACAATTCCAGAGTTCGTGAAAGCAACAGACGCTTCCATCTCGACAATACGCCGAGACCTGATTGAACTGGAGAAGCAGAAGCTGCTTCAGCGAGTTCATGGCGGAGCAACGATTGTTTCTTCATTAAGTTATGAAATGAGCTATACGGAAAAAGAAACACAAAACCAAACTGGAAAGCAGAACATCGCCGCTTATGCTGCAAGTCTTGTCGGTGAAGATGAATGCATCTTCTTGGATGCAGGTACGACAACATATCAAATGATTCCTTTTTTATCTGGCAGAAATGTAACCGTCGTCACAAATGGTTTGACACATTTGGAGGCGCTGTATGAAAAGGACATTACCGTGTATGTAACCGGCGGATTAGTAAAGGATAAAACGAGGACTTTGATCGGCCGAGGTGCAATGACAGCCCTCGCTCAATATCGTTTTGATAAATGTTTTCTCGGGACCAATGGTGTTCATCCGGAAAACGGCTATACAACCCCAGACCCGGAGGAAGCGGCCATTAAACGTCAGGCATTGCTTCGATCAGATGAAACTTTCGTTTTAGCTGACCGCAGTAAACTGGACAAGACAACCTTCGCGCATATAGCGGATCTGACAGAAGCGACACTTGTCGTAGACACTGTCAGTTCAAAACAGCATACTGCTTACAAGAAATTTACATCAATAAAGGTTGTGGACTCATGAATTACACATGTACGCTGAACCCATCCATCGACTATATCATGCATGTGGACGGCTTCAAGGCAGAAGATTTGAACCGTGCCACAGAGACAGCATACTTTGCTGGCGGAAAAGGTATTAATGTTTCCCGCTTGCTAAAACGATTGGATGTGGACACAACAGCATTAGGATATATCGGTGGTTTCACCGGAGCCTTCATTAGGGAAACGCTTGAAAGTGCTGGCATTGAACATCAGTTCATCGAAATCAATGAACCGACACGTGTTAATGTGAAACTTAAGTCCGGCGGAGAAACAGAGATTAATGGACCCGGACCATCCATTACAACAGAACAGCTTGCTTTGCTTTTTGAACAAATTAGAAGCCTCGGGAAACAGGATGCTCTGGTTGCAGCAGGAAATGCCCCCGGCTCCGTTCCGGCTGACATCTATGCAAGGATGGCTGATATCTGTGAAGAGAATGGAACTAGATTCATCGCTGATACATCGAGTGCTGCCCTTCGTGACTTAATCGGCAAGCGTATGTTCCTCGTAAAGCCAAACCATCATGAATTGGGTGAGCTTTTCGATACAACAATCTCTTCTATTGAAGACATTGTCAGCTACGCACGTAAGCTGCACGAAACAGGCATCGAAAACGTTATCGTTTCAATGGGTGGTGAAGGTGCCATCTTTGTGAACAAGGATCATGCTTGGAAAGCCCAGACACCAAAAGGAACAGTTAAGAACTCTGTTGGTGCTGGCGATAGTATGGTGGCAGGCTTCTTGGCCGCATATGAAAAATCAGGTGATTACAAACAAGCTTTCACCTACGCAGTAGCAGCAGGAAGTGCTACGGCATTCAGTGATGACCTCGGCGAGAGACAATATATAGAAGAATTAGTCAGCCAAGTCAAACTCACATCTATTTAAGAGGGGTGTTAATCATGCGCATTACAGAACTACTTACAAAAGATACGGTTATTTTGCAGCTTCAATCCCAATCAAAAGCAGATGTGATTGAAGAGCTTGTTTCCAAACTGGACCAAGCTGGCAAGTTGAATGATAAAGCAGGATTCAAAGATGCAATTCTTGCTCGTGAAGCACAATCTACCACAGGAATTGGCGAAGGAATTGCTATTCCGCATGGTAAATCCGCTGCCGTTAAAACACCGGCTATCGCTTTCGGTCGTTCTAAGGAAGGCTTGGATTATGAAGCGTTGGATGGACAGCCATCCCATCTATTCTTTATGATTGCAGCTTCTGAAGGAGCCAATCAGACGCATTTGGAAACATTGTCCCGACTTTCTTCTTTCTTAATGGATAGCACATTCCGCTCTAACATTGAAAATGCTGAAACGGAAGAACAAATCATGTCTATCATCGATGCGAAGGAAAAAGAAGAGCTAGGTGAAGAAGAGGAACAAGAAAATCCAGCTGTAGAATTGGCACAGGATGCACCAGGCACACAAGGTAAAGTACTAGCCATTACTGCTTGCCCTACTGGTATCGCACATACCTTCATGGCTGCAGATAAGCTGAAGCAAACAGCAGCCGAGATGAATGTGCCGATTAAAGTACAAACAAATGGAGCTGGCGGAGTCAAAAACCGTCTGACTGATGAAGATATTAAAGATGCAACTGCTATTATCGTTGCAGCTGATGTCAATGTCGATCTTAGCCCATTCGACGGCAAACACGTTTTGCAAGTACCAGTTGGACGTGCGTTGAAAATACCAAAAGAATTGATTGAAAAAGCACTTTCTCAAGATGCACCAGTACATCATAACAGTGGTGGCGGCTCAGAAGCAGCTGCAGAAGGCGGACAGAAGAAAGAACAGCGTTCCGGATTCTACAAGCACATCATGAATGGTGTTTCTAATATGCTTCCATTCGTTGTCGGCGGCGGTATCCTGATCGCACTAAGCATTCTTTTCGGTGAGTTGTTCCCAGACAGCCGTTTTGCAGAGATGCTGAATGAAATCGGAAGCAGCCAGGCGTTCTTCCTGATCGTACCTGTACTTGCTGGTTTCATTTCCAGCAGTATTGCTGACAAACCTGGTTTCGCACCTGGTGCTATCGGCGGTTTGATTGCTGTTACTTATGGTCATGGTGACGCGACTAGTTCCGGATTCCTTGGCGGGTTAATTGCAGGTTTCCTAGCTGGTTATGTAACACTTGGTATTAAAAAAGCACTATCTGGTCTTCCTCCTGTATTGGAAGGGTTGAAAACGATTCTCTTCTTCCCTGTATTAAGTATTTTCATTACAGGTATGATCATGCTATTGATCAATCCTTCTTTGACACAAGTTTATGTAGCACTTTCTAACTTCCTGGAAGGTCTTGGAGGCACGAATTTAGTTCTGGTAGGAATCGTTCTTGGTGCCATGATGGCAATTGATATGGGCGGTCCGATCAACAAAGCAGCTTATACTTTCGGTATCGCCATGCTTGATGCGGGCAACTTGGAATTCATGGCTGCTGTTATGGCCGGTGGTATGGTACCGCCGCTAGGACTAGCGCTGGCAACTTCCCTATTCCGCCACAAGTTTACGAAACAAGAAAGAGAAACAGGTAAGACAGCATACGTGCTGGGCGCATTCTTCATCTCAGAAGGTGTTATTCCATTCGCAGCTGCTGACCCGCTTCGTGTCATTCCAGCAACAGCAATCGGTGCTGCAGTAGCAGGAGGTCTATCTGCCTTCTTCGCAATTGGTCTGAATGCACCACATGGCGGTATTATCTCAGCAAGCCTGGTAGATGGAAATCCATTGCTTTACTTCCTTTCCATCATTATTGGTGCATTTGTCACAGCTATTATTGTAGGACTATTGAAAAAAGACCTAAGAAAAGTATAAAATAAGATAGAATGAAAGCATTCACAAAAATAAGGATGAAAGCATTCACATAACAAAAAACTTTGGAGGTATTTACCATGGCAGAAAAAACAATGACTATCACAGATGAGACTGGCGTTCACGCTCGTCCGGCAACAATCTTAGTAAATAAAGCGGGCGGATTCAAATCCGACATCCAGCTTGCATACAACGGTAAAAGCGTTAACCTTAAATCTATCATGGGTGTTATGAGCCTAGGTATTCCACAAGGTGCTGAAATCACGATCTCTGCTGAAGGCGACGATGCAGAAGAAGCAGTCAACACAATTGCGGAAACAATCAAAAGCGAAGGCCTAGGAGAATAATTCCGATGAGCATGATAAACGGAATTGCAGCTTCAAATGGTATTGCTATTGCAAAAGCATACCATTTGGCTGTACCAGACCTCTCTTTCGATAAGACAACTGTTGCGAATGCGGAAGAAGAGATCAGCCGTTTGGATGCTGCCCTCGAGATCAGCAAAAAAGAGTTGGAGAAAATCCGCGAGAATGCTCGTGTGTCACTTGGCGACGAGCATGCCGAGATTTTCTCGGCTCATTTGCTTGTCTTGGCAGATCCAGAACTGATCAATCCTGTGAAAGACAACGTTCGCAATAATAACATTAATGCAGAAGCTGCTCTTGATGAGACAGCTACAATGTTCATCGACATGTTCCGCAGCATGGACAATGAATATATGAAAGAACGCGCTGCTGACATCCAGGATGTTACAAAACGCGTTATGGCACACCTTTTACAGGTATCCTTCCCGGATCCTGCACTTATAGACGAAGAAGTTATCATTATCGCTGAGGACCTGACTCCTTCTGATACAGCACAGCTAAACAAACAGTTTGTGAAAGGGTTTACAACTGATATCGGCGGACGTACTTCCCACTCTGCCATTATGGCTCGTTCCCTTGAAATTCCTGCTGTTGTTGGTACGAAGTCCATCACATCTTCAGCTGCAAATGACGTTATGATTATTGTTGATGGTATTGAAGGTACTGTTATCATCGATCCAACAGAAGATGAACTAGCGACATACAGAGCAAAACAAGAAGCTTTCGAACAGCAAAAGCAAGAATGGGCGAAGCTGAAGAACGAACCGACTATTACAACAGACGGTGTTCATGTGGAGCTTGTTGCTAATATCGGTACGCCAGAAGATGTTATCGGCGTTCAAAACAATGGCGGCGAAGGTGTTGGCCTTTACCGTACAGAGTTCCTTTACATGGGTAAGAGTGAGCTCCCAAGTGAGGACGAGCAGTTTGAATCCTACAAAGCTGTACTTGAAAACATGGGAGACAAGCCTGTCGTAGTTCGTACATTGGATATCGGCGGCGACAAAGAGCTAAGCTACTTGCAGCTTCCAAAAGAAATGAACCCGTTCCTAGGCTACCGCGCTATCCGCCTTTGCCTAGAGCGTGATGATATCTTCCGTGTTCAGCTTCGTGCTCTACTGCGTGCAAGCGTATACGGTAACTTGAAGATCATGTTCCCTATGATCGCTACATTGGAAGAGTTCCGCCAAGCAAAAGCTATCCTACTTGAAGAGAAAGATAAGCTTGTAGCAGATGGCGTGTCAGTCTCTGATTCTATCGAGATTGGTATCATGGTTGAGATCCCTTCTACTGCAGTTGCTGCGAAGCAATTCGCGAAGGAAGTTGATTTCTTCAGCGTTGGAACAAACGACTTGATCCAGTACACAATGGCAGCTGACCGTATGAATGAACGCGTAAGCTACTTGTACCAGCCATACCACCCAGCAATCCTGAACCTAGTGCATAATGTTATTGAAGCAGCACATGCAGAAGGCAAATGGGCTGGCATGTGTGGTGAGATGGCAGGCGATGCAATTGCAATCCCGCTTCTTCTAGGTCTTGGCCTTGATGAATTCAGCATGAGCGCAACAAGCATCTTGCCAGCAAGAACACAAATCACGAAGCTTTCCAAAGCAGAAATGCAGGAGCTAAGTCAAGAAGCATTGACTCTTAGCACTGCTGATGAAGTGGAACAGCTTGTCCGTCAGCGTACAGGACAATAAATTACGAAAAGAAGCTCTCGATAATTGAGAGCTTCTTTTTTATTATTAACTATTTTTCAAATCCATAATGAATCCCTTCACAACAATACCGTCATTCATTGGCTCTAAATCTTTTTCAGGCAGACGCACAAATCCTTTTTTCTCATAAAGTAACAATGCTTTCTCCATAAAAGAAGCTGTGTGAAGACCGATATGCTGCTCATTTCCTTTCTTTGAAACTTCTAAGCAATGATCAACAAGTGCTGCTCCAATCCCTTTTCCTCTAATGTCTGGATTAACAGAAAGCAGACGTATTTCAGGGTATTCCTGAACGCTATCGCTCCAATCATAAGCTCGAACAGAAGCTGGAAACAAGACCACACTCCCTACAATTACATTGTCCATCTCAGCTACATATATTTTAACGTCGCTTTTCAAGTCATTCTCAGAAATAAGTGTCCGCTCCAGAACTTCCCAGTGTTCTTTAGAAACAAGCTTTTTATATTCTATGTAACTTTTCAATCTTAACTGTCTTACCGCTTCAATTTCTCCATGATTCATTTCTCTGATTTCCAATTTGTCATCTCCCTTATGATCCACTTTTTATTCTAATCTATTTATTCATCAAGAGTCAGATTCTCTTTGTAAATTAATACGCTTATCACATATCACCTTTTTAACTTAAATTAAACGTGTCCGTCTAAAGACAGGTCAATTAAAAACAGCTCTCCATAATGGAAAGCTGTTTTCTTTATAGATATTGTGATACTACTTCCACCGTTGTCTCTTTAGCCTTCCTAATTACATCTTCCGCTTCCATCTCATAATACTCCGGTCGAAATAGCTCTACAGTTACTGCCCTGTCGTAGCCTTTTTCCTTCAATACAGATAGAATTCCTTCCAAATCAATCGCTCCGTGTCCTGGCCATACACGATCTTCGTCCACAAGGTTTCCAATCGGAAAGTCTTCTGTATCATCCATATGAAGAATGAAAATCTTAGATATATCCGCCTGTTTTAGTGCATCCAAGCTTGAACCCATTGCGTGGAAATGGAAGCAATCTAGAACTAAACCTACGTTCGGGTTATCAACCGTCTGAATTATATCGTAAGCTTGCTCGAATGTATTGATCGTACACTCTGGGTGGCCGACAAATTCCAATGCCAACTTAATCCCGTACGGTTCTGCAAGACCGGCTAATTCATTCAGGACATCCACACTGCTCGCTTTGATATCTTTCTTAAGTATTTTATCCTTGGTTACTAGCGGAACTACAACGATGTAAGGCACTTGTAATTTGTCCGCATAATCCAGCATTTGCTTAAACTCATTTAGCAGTTCCTGATAATCTTCGTTACTGCGATTATTAAAGTATACAAGTGCATTCAGTGCCAGCGGTTTTATATTATGCTCCTTGAAATATTCTGCTAATTGATCCAAAGAATGCTGCTCCAGATACTCTGGCAGCTTGTCCATCGTACGGATTTCGATATAATCATAGCCATGCTGTTCACATAAATCGAGGTCAGTTGCTAGATTTGAATTTTTCAATGTTGTAGCTTGATTAAAACCTAGTTTCATCATAATCCTCCTATTTCATTACTACATATGCTTGTAATATCTTCATAGCTGTTTCCAATTTATCTTAAAGCTTGAGCTTTTGCTGTTTTTTCCTTACTATAGAAAGCAGGCATACTCTCCAGCTCTATCGGCTCTCTCTGACCGGATTCTTGCGCCTTCAGACATGCATCTGATGTAACTGCAGCTACATACCCCTCCCAAGCAGAAGGACCCTGCAACGCCTCTTGTTTGGCTACCTGATTGATAAACGCTTGTATTTCCTTATCATAAGCATCTTGGAAACGCACCTTCCAATCTTGTAAGACGTCCTTGCTTTGTTTCCCCTTATGTCGTATTTTAAGACTTTCCGTCTCGGGCAGACTTACGATTCCTTCTTCTCCAACTACCTCACATTGAATGTCATAACCATATTTAATATTTACAGACACTTCCGCTTGGATCAGTACACCTGATTCCGTTTCAAGTAAGATGACTTGCGGATCACGCAGATGTGGGAGAGCATGCTTATTTTTTCGTGGATATAGAACTTGAACAGAGACATAATTGTCTCCTAACAGCCAGTGCAGAATGTTTATTTCGTGGATCAAGGTATCCGTAATTGCCATATCTGTGGTGTAGGCTGCATCCACTTCTGGAGCACGATGAGCGCATTTAATCATGAGCGGTTCCCCTACCATTTTGGAATCAACAGCTTGTTTCAGCTGCTCATAGCCTTTGTCGAACTGCCTCATAAAGCCCACTTGCACAATACGCTTACCATATTCCATTTCGTCCTGCATGATTGTTTTACAGCCTTTTGCGGTAACGGAAAGAGGTTTTTCACAGAAGACATATTTCCCGGCTTCTATTGCTTTACGGACTGTTGCTTCGTGTGCTGGTCCGATGCTTGTGACAAATATCGCATCTACTTCCTCTGCATCTATCAATGCTTGATCATCTGGATAAAAGTTTGCTTCAATACCTAGTTCATTAAGGGCCTCTTCTGCTGCTGCATGATTAACATCTGTAACAGCCGTAATCTTCGCTCCTGATAATCTTTGTTCCACCCTATTCATATGCTCTTTTCCAATAGCGCCTGTTCCAATTACTCCGATTCTTACTGTCATCTTGTTCTCCTCCTAAATGGCATGTTCCCCTCCGAAAAGGAAGTCATGAACGAGTAGCATTTCGCCCTCTATTTGGGTTAATAGCTTCTTATTCTAAGTAAAGAATTTCTTTCTCTTGCTATACCCTTTTTCGCCTTTTAGAACACTAGTGACCAAGATAACAACGGACAAAGAAAAAAAGCGGGACATTCGATGAATCTATCGAATGTCCCGCTTTACTATTTAAAATTAAGGATTTGTTGACCACAGACCAGCAGACTTAATAAATGTGCGGCTGTTTAATTTCAGCTGTGCCACGACAAACTCTGCAATGTCCTCAGACTGCATCACTTTTTCAGGATTGCCATCTGTCAGCTTGTTTTCAAATGCCAAGTCGGTTGCCACTGTACTTGGCGTCAAGGCTGTTACTCGAATGTTGTGCTTGCGTACTTCCATTGCAAGGGATTCAGTCAATCCTAGCACACCGAATTTTGATGCACTGTAAGCACTTGTAGCTGGAGCACCTTTTTGACCAGCTGTAGATGATATGTTAATAATGTCCCCTGATTTCTGTTCGATCAAGTCCGGCAATACTGCGCGTGTGACGTTGTACACTCCTATCAGGTTCACATCAATGATATGCTTCCATTCTTCGGGATCAAGATCCATGAATCCACCAAACTTAGCGATACCGGCATTATTAATTAAGATATCGATTCCGCCTAATTCGTCTTTCACCTTGTTGACTGCTGCTGTGACATCTTCCAAACTGGAAACATCCGCTGCAGCATAAGCTGTTTTTACTTCACCAAGATTTTCTGTTACTGCTTTAATATGTTCTTCAGAACGGCCAATTAAGCCGACATGAGCGCCTTCTGCTGCAAGTGCCTCTGCAATTGCTTTCCCAATGCCGCGTCCCCCGCCTGTAATGATAGCTTTTTTACCTTGTAATGATTGTGCCATTATGTATTTCCTCCTTCAATAAAACCATTCTTTATATTATCAGCATGATGCAGGGTCAACAAGAGTTTTGCTCATCATGATGATATGAGATTTGGTACAATAAACACTGTTATAAAATCCTTTTGTATTATTCGTCTTTTCACCAAAAACATACCTTGATAGTCACTAGTAAATTCCTATTCAAAAGGGGATAAGTGTTAATCCTTTTTTCGTTGAATTACAACATAAAAAAAGATAGTCTGTCTTTGGAATAAGAAAAGCCAGCATTATATGCTGGCCTTATACTATTATTTTTATCGAGCACCTAATATATAAAAATTATAATGTTGATTCAATAAATTCCAGTGTTTTTTCGATAATAATTTGCTGATCATAATCAAGGGTTGCAACATGATAGCTGTTTCTTAATGGATATAATATCTTTCTTTCAGCTGCAATCTCATCATGGATGAGCTGCGCATTTGCCGGTGGAACTACATGATCCTCATCTGATACAAAAATTAATGCAGGGCATGTAACCTTGGAAAGGTCCCCTCTCACCTTCTCCATTAACTGCAAGATTTCTTTGACAGATTGAACCGACGTTTTTTCATAAGCTAGCTCTTTTACTTGAGGATTTTTTATATCAGAGCCAATAGCATCCAAATACCTAACTTCTCCTAACTCATGAACATTTTCCATCGATGGTACGGTTACTGCTGCATTGATTGGAATGATTGCATGGATGTCCGGATACTTTTCCGCCATATATAATGTCAGTGTCCCCCCCATCGATAGGCCTGTGACAAAGATCGTATCACACCGTTCCTTCAGCCAGTGATAGCCTTCTTCAATCGAAGCAATCCAATCCATATACGTTGCTTGTTCCATATCTTCATAGTGTGTTCCATGCCCTTGAAGGCGAGGTCCACAAACAGTGTAACCAGCTTTGGCGTACGCCTCTCCCAATGGGCGCATACTCTGGGTTGACCCTGTAAATCCATGGGATACGAGAATTCCTATGCGATTTCCCTCGAAGTAAAAAGGTTCTGCATCTTTTAGAACCGGATATTGAATTGACATCTGACTCCTCCTTATCTCAGCGTGTTAATTGAGTTTCAATATGATTACTGTAATTTCGTCACTTTAAATTGAAAGCGTTCTCTTTATTATTTTAGCACATTACCCATACAAACCAATGGAGAACGTCTTTGTAAACAAAAAAGAGGATGAGCTAAGCTGCTCATCCTCTTTCATTTTATGCTTATTTATTCAAGTTGTAAAAAGATGCAAGTCCGCCGTAGATGCCGGATGCTTTCAACTCGTCTTCGATACGAAGAAGTTGATTGTATTTCGCAACACGGTCAGTACGTGATGGTGCACCAGTCTTGATTTGGCCAGCGTTTGTCGCTACAGCGATGTCAGCGATAGTTGCATCTTCAGATTCACCAGAACGGTGAGAGATAACAGCTGTGTAACCAGCGCGTTTAGCCATTTCGATAGCGTCGAATGTTTCAGTAAGTGTACCGATTTGGTTGACTTTTACAAGGATGGAGTTACCAACACCTTGCTCGATACCTTGTTTCAAACGTTTTGTGTTTGTTACGAATAGGTCATCACCAACAAGCTGAACTTTGTCGCCAATGCGGTCAGTCAATAGCTTGTGACCTTCCCAGTCGTTTTCGTCCAAGCCATCTTCGATAGAGATGATTGGGTATTTGTTTGTCATTTCTTCGTACCAAGCAACCATTTCTTCAGAAGAGCGAACTACGCCTTCACCTTTAAGGTTGTACTTGCCATCTTCGTAGAACTCAGAAGATGCAACGTCCATTGCAAGCTGTACTTCTTCACCTGGTTTGTAACCAGCAGCTTTAATTGCTTCTACGATTGTTTCAAGAGCTTCTTCGTTAGAAGAAAGGTTTGGTGCGAAACCACCTTCATCACCTACACCAGTGTTCAAACCTTTAGACTGAAGAACTTTCTTCAGACTGTGGAAGATTTCAGCACCCATGCGAAGTGCTTCTTTGAATGTAGGAGCTCCTACAGGCATGATCATGAATTCTTGGATATCAACGTTGTTATCCGCATGCTCCCCACCGTTAAGGATGTTCATCATTGGTGTTGGAAGTGTTTTGGAGTTGAATCCTCCAAGATAAGTGTAAAGTGGTACTCCAAGGTGATCTGCTGCTGCATGTGCTGCTGCCATGGAAACACCTAGAATAGCGTTGGCACCAAGTTTACCTTTGTTTTCTGTACCATCAAGTTCAATCAAAAGCTGATCGATGATAACTTGGCGAGTAACATCGACACCGATCAATTCTGGAGCGATTTTTTCGTTTACGTTAGCAACTGCTGTTTGAACACCTTTGCCAAGGTAACGATCTTTATCGCCATCACGAAGCTCAACTGCTTCGTATTCACCAGTGGACGCACCACTTGGAACGATTGCAGAACCGAAAGCTCCGGATTCTGTTAATACTTCTACTTCAATTGTAGGGTTACCGCGGGAGTCAAGGACTTCGCGTGCATATACGTCAGTAATGTATGGCATTATTTTTTCTCTCCTCTTATTTTTGGATTAGGCTTGTGCCTGTCATTTCTTCTGGTTTCTCAACATCCAATAGATCCAGTAATGTTGGAGACAAATCAGCAAGAATACCGCCGCTGCGAAGTTCTGCGCCTTCTTTTGTCACGATTACAGGAACCGGATTTGTCGTATGTGCAGTCATTGGCTTATCTTCAAGCGTAACTACTTCATCCGAGTTACCATGGTCAGCCGTAATAATAGCATGACCGCCTTTTTCAATAATTTTGTCGACGATTTTGCCGAGGCATTCATCAACTGCTTCAATCGCCTTCACAGTCGGTTCCAGCATACCTGAATGTCCAACCATGTCCGGGTTAGCGAAGTTCAAGATGATCGCTTGGTGTTTGTCCTGATCCAAGTCATCAAGTAACGCGTCCGTCACTTCGTATGCACTCATTTCAGGTTTCAAATCATATGTCGCCACTTTCGGGCTGTTAATTAGGATGCGATCCTCACCAGGGAACTCTTCTTCGCGACCGCCGCTCATAAAGAACGTAACATGCGGGTATTTCTCTGTTTCTGCAATACGCAGCTGTTTGATATTGTTCTGAGAAAGCACTTCGCCAACTGTGTTATCCAAATTGACTGGCTTATACGCTACATCACCGTCTACCGTTTCACTAAAATTCGTCATGCAGACAAATTCATTAATCGTTGGCGGGTGTTCACCACGATCAAAGTCACGGAAGTCTTTGTTAGCGAAAGTCCGAGAAATCTGGATAGCTCTGTCTGGGCGGAAGTTATAGAAGATGATTGCATCATCATCCTGTATTTTCGCTACCGGTTCACCATTTTCCTCTGTGATGACAGATGGAAGAACGAATTCATCATAGATTTCATTTTTATAGGAATCTTCGATGACGTCATAAGGACTCTTATAGGCAGGGCCTTCTCCGTAAACCATCGCATCATACGCTTTTTTCACACGATCCCAGCGTTTGTCGCGGTCCATGGAATAATAGCGTCCTGTAACTGTTGCAATCTTACCAACACCAAGTTCTTTGATTTTTGCTTCAGTCTGATCAATGAATTCTTTCGCGCTTCGCTGACCAACGTCACGACCATCAAGGAAACCATGGATATAAACTTTCTCCAGTCCATGCTTCTTCGCAAGCTCAAGTAGAGCGAACAAATGCTCAATGTGACTGTGTACGCCACCATTGGATAAAAGACCGAAGAGGTGCAGACTCTTATCGTTCTTTTTCGCATGGTCGACAGCTTTAAGAAGCACTTCATTATCATAAAAGTCGCCATCTTTGATGGATTTATTCACGCGAGTCAGGCTTTGATACACGATACGTCCAGCACCGATATTCAAGTGACCTACCTCAGAATTCCCCATCTGACCTTCCGGCAAGCCAACAGCCTCTCCGCTAGCAGTAAGTTCGTTATGCGGATACTTGTTCCAGTAACGGTCGAAGTTTGGCTTTTTGGCATGCTTCACTGCATTACCCTTTTCTTCACCACGGATTCCGAATCCGTCGAGGATGATGAGGGCAGCTAGTTTGTTCTGACTCATTTTGCACCAGCCTCCACAAGCGCTAGGAAGGAATCAGCTTCCAGGCTTGCACCGCCGACTAGAGCGCCGTCGATATCAGATTCAGAAAGTAGTTCGTCCACGTTTGCTGGCTTTACGCTTCCCCCGTATTGGATGCGTACAGCGTCAGCTGCTTCAGCGGATACTTTCTCTTTTACAACATTACGGATGAAGGTGCAGACTTCATTCGCTTGCTGTGCTGTTGCAGTTTTACCAGTACCGATAGCCCATACTGGCTCATAAGCAAGAATTACTGTTGAAACTTGTTCAGCAGACAGACCTTCCAAAGCCTTTTCGACTTGGCCGCCGACTACTTCATTTGTTTTGTCAGCTTCACGCTCTTCAAGCGTTTCGCCGATGCAGACGATTGGAGTAATACCATGCTGTAATGCTGCATGTGTCTTCTTGTTAACAGACTCGTCTGTTTCGTTGTAATATTCACGACGCTCGGAGTGTCCGATTACCGCATATTCCACACCAATGCTTTTCAGTGCTGTTGGGCTGATTTCACCAGTGAATGCGCCGCTTTCTTCATAATGCATTGTTTGAGCAGCGATCTTAAGGTCCGTACCCTCTGTAAGCTTCACTAGCTCAGTCAAATACAATGCCGGTGCACAAACAATTGCTTCTGCTTTGTCACTGGATGGAATCTTCGCTTTCGTCGCTTCGATGAATTCTTTTGCTTCAGAAATTGTTTTGTTCATTTTCCAGTTTCCTGCGATGACGTTTTTACGCATAGTTCTCCATCCCTTCAGTCTTTTTATTTGTCGTTCAATGCAGCTACACCAGGCAGCTCTTTGCCTTCCATAAATTCAAGGCTTGCACCGCCGCCAGTGGAGATATGATCCATTTTGTCAGCAAGACCGAATTTCTCTACTGCTGCAGCAGAGTCTCCGCCACCGATGATAGAGAATCCTTCTCCTTCTGCCAGTGCTTCCCCAACTGCTTTTGTTCCTTCAGCAAATGCGTTCAATTCAAACACACCCATTGGTCCGTTCCAGATGATTAGTTTGGAATCTTTAACGATTTGCTTGTAAGTTTCACGAGTTTTTGGTCCGATGTCCAACGCTTCCCAGTCAGCAGGAATTTCTTCGATGCTTACTTCGCGCTTGTTGGCATCTTCGGAGAAATCATCAGCAACAACAACATCCTCAGGCATTACCATATTGACGCCTTTGTCTTTTGCTTTTTGCATGAATTCTTTCGCCAAATCGATTTTATCTTCTTCAAGCAAGGATTTTCCGATCTCATAGCCGCGTGCTTTAATGAATGTATAAGCTAAACCGCCGCCGATGATCAAATTATCAACCTTATCAAGCAAGTTATCGATAACACCAATCTTATCTTTTACTTTTGCACCGCCAATGATGGCAGTGAATGGTCGTTCCGGATTAGATAATGCTTTACCAAGTACTTCTAGTTCACGCTCCAAAAGCAAACCTGCAACAGCTGGCAGATGTTTTGCTACTCCTTCTGTAGATGCATGAGCACGGTGTGCAGCACCGAATGCGTCATTTACATACACATCAGCTATGGAAGCAAATGCTTTCGCTAATTCTGGATCGTTTTTCTCTTCACCAGCTTCAAAGCGTACATTTTCGATAAGAAGTACATCACCATCAGCAAGACCTTCTACTGCTTGGTTCACTTCTTCGCCTTGTACTTGATCAACTTTAACGACTTCCTTATCAAGCAAATCGCTAAGACGCTGAGCAACAGGGTCCAAACGCAAATCTTCTTTTACTTCGCCTTTCGGGCGGCCAAGGTGGCTGGCAAGAATCACTTTTGCTCCTTGTTCGACAAGATGCTTGATTGTCGGAAGGGCAGCCTTGATGCGTGTATCATCAGTTACAGTGCCATTTTCCATTGGTACGTTGAAATCCACACGGCAGAAAACTTTCTTACCGGCTACATCAATATCGCGGATTGATTTCTTGTTCATATTTACGCCTCCTCGAATACTTGTTACCTATGTATCTGTTCTCTTTATTCACCCATCACGACAGGTCTGTTCCTTGTGTTGACTAACTAACTATCGGCATTAGCTAGAACCAGAAACAAAAACTACAGTATAAGCAACAGCCCTTCAAGAGTAAAAGTCCTCCTTAAAGGTCTCTTACTTATCCTTCTGACGTCAGTTAGAAAAAAAGAACAGGCATAGGTTAAAAGGGAGGGAGGTGCTCCTCCCTCCCTTTCTACCATTGCTTATTTAAAAATTAGATGCCTTTGCTTTTCAAGAATACAGCCAAGTCTACGCAACGAGTGGAGTAACCCATTTCGTTATCGTACCAAGAAACAACTTTTACCATGTTATCTTCCAATACCATAGTAGAAAGTGCATCTACTGTAGAAGAGTTTCTGTTTCCGATGTAATCGGAAGAAACAAGCGGCTCTTCGCTGTAACCAAGAACGTGGCTAAGTTCGCCTTCAGCAGCTTCTTTCAAAGCAGCGTTAACTTGCTCAGCTGTTACGTTTTGGTCGAATTCAGCAACCAAGTCAATAAGGGAAGCATCTTTAACTGGTACACGCATTGCCATACCATTCAATTTACCTTTAAGTTCAGGCAATACTAGAGAAACTGCTTTAGCAGCACCTGTAGTTGTAGGAATGATGTTTTCTGCTGCTGCACGTGCACGACGGTAGTCTTTGTGCGGCAAGTCAAGGATTTGCTGATCGTTTGTGTACGCGTGAACAGTTGTTACTAGACCACGTTTGATTCCGAATGTGTCATGAAGTACTTTTGCAACCGGAGCCAAGCAGTTAGTAGTACAAGAAGCGTTTGAAAGTACAGTATGCTCAGCTGGATCATAGCTGTTTTCGTTAACGCCCATTACGACAGTAAGGTCTTCGCCTTTAGCTGGTGCAGAGATGATAACTTTTTTCGCTCCTGCTTCAACGTGTTTCTTCGCATCTTCACCATTTGTGAAAATACCAGTAGATTCAACTACTACTTCTACACCAAGATCTCCCCAGCCAAGGTTAGCAGGATCGCGCTCAGAAAGAACTTTGATCTCTTTACCGTCAACAACTAGGTTAGTGCCGTTAACAGATACTTCTGCATCAAGAGTACCGTGTACAGAATCATACTTTAACAAATGGGCAAGCATATTCGCATCAGTAAGGTCGTTGATTGCAACTACCTCTGCTTCGCTGTTAGCTAGCGCTTGACGGAATACGTTACGTCCAATACGTCCAAAACCGTTAATACCAATTTTTACTGTCATGAAAATTTCCTCCTTGTAATAACTAAATGATTAAAGGGACTAATTACCCTTTATTAACTGGTTCGCTGCCGCCTCATCCGTCACTAGGATGTTGTTCCTTCCAAGTTTGAAGTATGAGGCGATTGCACGAGCTTTCGAGGCACCGCCTGCAATAGCTATTACATGTTCTGCTTTATCTAAGTCCTCTAACTGCAATCCAACCGTCCGTACACGGTGGACTACATTCCCCTCAGCATCGAAGTAATAACCAAATGCCTCACTTACTGCAACACCGCTCTTGATTTGCTCGACAAGCGGCGCAGGCGTCCGTCTCCGTTCCGCCATAGTCATGGCGTCACCGATACCGTGGATAACCACGTTCGAACGGTTGATGATGGACAGAACTTCCTTAACGGAAGGCTCTTCGATAATTGTCTGATAAGATTCTTCCCCGATAGGGTCAGGAACATACAACAGCCGGTACTGACTCCTGGCCCGCTTCGCCATAGCAGCACAAATCGTGTTCGCTTCATTTTCCACCTGCTCACCAATACCGCCGCGGGCAGGTACGAACATGACATTTTCAGCTGTATGAATCGGCGGCATCGCTGCTGCCAGCGCGGCCATAGTGGTGCCTCCTGTTACTGCAACCGTATAGTTCGGGTGCAGCATACCTTCCAGAAGTTGTGCACATCTTTTTCCCATCTCTTGTTTTACCCAATCTTGGGTATCACTATTACCGGGAACGACAATACAATTATCTATTCCTAGTGTTTCCCGGACACGCTGTTCCAAAACACTTATTTCAGAGGCTTCGAGCATAAAAGCTTCTAATTGCTCGTGAACTTCCAATCCTTCATCGGTAATCTGTACCCCTTTTGTGGTGATATAGATCAGCCCTTGGTTCTGAAGGAAGTCAATTTCACCTCTGACGACCCGTTCTGCAAGATTCATGTTTTCAGCAAGTGTGCGACGTCCCAGCGGTCCCATTGTTTTGACAAACTGCAGGATTCCGTATCTTCGCTGCATAATTGCCAGAACATCCGGGAAAAGCTTCTTTTGTAGATCTATTACCGATCGCATAACATACCCCTTCTTCATAAAGCTTAATGGGTCAAAAAAGTCCCAGTATGTCATTTATTGTCCCACTTGCTATAAAAAAAATTCCTCTTGCAAATTCATCATAACAGTAAGGCTACATATATTCAACTTAAAACAACCGAAAAAACAATTAATTCACATATTTATTTAACTTAACAATTTCATAACAAAAAGGCACCGACAAGTTCGTCGATGCCTTTCTTCTATATATTACGTTAATGCAGTTTCCGGAACTGCTGCCTGTTCTTTCTTTTCCCATGGACGGGAACGCCATCTCCGGTAAGCGAAGAAACCGCGGAACCATTCATCTACGCCCATCGCAATCCAGACTCCAAGTAATCCGAGACCAAACGATACGCCTAGTGTGTAGCTAAGAAGTACAGCAATACCCCACATGCTGATGACTCCGATAATCGCCGGGAATTTTGCATCACCAGCTGATTTGAGTGAACTCATTAAGACAATATTCATCGCACGGCCAGGCTCAGTGAAGGCAACTGCCCATAAAATCGGTATACCCACTGCCAAAATAGCCGGGTCATCTGTGAACATTTGCAGAATAGGTGCTCCAGTTAATGCAAAGCCCATTGAAACGATGAAAGAAGCTATCATAGCAATTTTAAGTGTACGCAAGCCACGCTTCAATGCTCGATCGTACTGCTTACCGCCGATATAGCGGGATACAAGCAGCTGCGTACCTTCTGCAATAGATAATGTGAACAAGTAACAAAGCATGGATATATTATTGATATATACACGAGCAGCAAGTGAAGCATCACCAAAATTCGCTACGATTGCTGTAATGACAATCTGGGAATATTGATAAGACAAGTTTTCTGCCGCAGAAGGAACACCGATAACTAGGATGTCCTTGATATCTTGCATGTTTAACTTAATTAAATGCGTACCTGTAAAACGAATTGCTAGATAACGATAAACAAAGTAGAACAATACAACAACTGCAAAAATACGTGCAATCACGATTGTCCAGGATACGCCGACAACACCAGTGATTGGTAAGCCGAACAATCCAAAGATGGCAACCAAATAACCGAATACACTTAGTACGTTCATCAGAACTGCAACAACCATGGAGACCTTAGTCCGGCCATTCGCACGGAGTATTGCACTAAGAGTTAAAGATAATGATTCTAAGAATAAAGACGCACCACATATTTTCACGAAGGTGGTCGCATAAGCGAGTGTCTCACCTTTCAAATCGAAGAAGCTTAAAAATACAGAACCGAACAGAACGACGACAGCAGATACGATCAAACCAAACCAGAAGTTCATACCAAACGCTGTCCGAGCAGTCTGTCGAGCATGCGCCAAATCCTCTGCACCGAGCTTCTGGCCGATGATGATCATAGAAGCAATAGAAGTGACGTTAAAAACCAAAATAAAAATGCTAATCAGCTGATTCGCTACGCCCACTCCGGCAGCAGCTAAATCTGAGTAATGACTCAGCATCAGTGTAGCAACAATACCCATTCCCATATGAAGTGCTAATTCAATAAACAGCGGCCAAGAGATGCGGAACAACGTTTGCTCAGATGTAGAAGTTGGGTTACCCAACAGACATTCTCCTTTTCGTTAAAATCAAACTCACTCTATATTAATCCTTTTTTTTGGAATGTAAAGGGCTTTGACTAAAAAAGATGAAATTATTTTTATGACACATTTATGTGGACATGACACGCTTTTTTAATTGGAAATCAGCAGTTATTGCTGTTTTTGAAAAAACCAACAATTGAAATCGCTTCCAATAATATTAATAAGATATTCAGGTAGATTTTGTTAAGTCCTATGCTATTACCACTTAATGAATAACAGCATTCACTACAAAGGGCCGATACAGGATCGCAAGACAAAAAAGAACCTTCCTGAGGAAGGCTCCATTAACATCACTATCTTTACATTATACGATTAAGATTCGGTATTTCGTTTAGGTGCCAATTCGATAGCAGAAGTTATGGCGGCTTTCATGCTCTTGGAGTCGGCGATGTTCTTTCCTGCTATATCAAAAGCTGTTCCATGATCCACTGATGTTCGGATGATACCGCCTTTGAGTCCGACCGTAATATTGACTCCTTCTTCAATCCCCATTACCTTGATGGGAGCATGACCTTGATCATGATAGCAGGCCACTACGATATCAAAGTCTCCTCTGCCAGCACGGAAAAACAATGTATCAGCCGGATACGGTCCTGTGGCGTCAATTCCTCCTTCACGAGCTCTTTGTATACCAGGAGCAAGCTTTTCCTCTTCTTCCCCGTTTCCAAACAAACCATTTTCCCCTGCATGAGGATTAATACCACAAACTGCGATTTTAGGCTGCTTCTGACCTGCTGCCGTTAGGGTATCGTGTGCCAGTTTAACTACTTTATAAGTTCTTTCTGGAGTGATTCGCTCAATTGCTTCTATAAGACCGACATGCGTTGTTAAATGAATGACTTTCAGGTTAGGCGTAGTGAGCATCATCGAGAAATCCTCTGTATCCGTCAGCGCGGCCAGTATTTCAGTGTGCCCTGGATAAAGGTGCCCTCCTTTATGCAATGCTTCTTTATTTAAAGGAGCTGTACAAATCGAATCAATTTCTTTCGCTTTCGCTAATTCAACTGCTTTTGCAAGATACTGATAAGCAGCATCACCAGCTTCACTGGAAATGACACCGAATGCTAAATCCTCCGGAAGTAGGTTCAAATCAATTACATCAATTACACCAGGTATGTTTTTTGCTTGAGAAACTCTTGATATGGAATGTATTTCACTTGTCGATCCAACTACTGAAGCTGCACGCTTTATTATCTTTGCATCACCTATTACTATAGGCTGACAATCAGCATATATGCTTTCATCCATAAGTGCTTTGGCTATTATTTCAGGACCAATACCTGCTGCATCACCCATCGTGATTCCGATAACTGGTTTTGTAATCATATATGAACAACTCCTCTAAGTTTTTTAATGGCATCTATAAAGACGGTTTCTTTACCAAATCCACCAGCTTTCGTTATGACAAACAATGTCTCTTTGCCGATAAAGGCAGAGATAGGAACACCTATTTCCAGTTCATCATACAAATGAAATCCATTTGTATCCAAAAGGCTGCAAACTTGTTTGGCAGTGTCTCCTCCAGTCATAACAAGACCGTTGAACAGCTCTCCCCTTATCAATTCTGCTATAACTTCTCCTAGCATTCTCACAATCTCATTACTTACCTGGGTCTCATTCAACCCCTGTTTTCTACCTGTTTCCCTTGCATGGCTTATATCTTCCTTACTTCCGGCTGTATAAATAGCTGTATCCAATCCTTTGGCAGCTGTAGCTTTGGCAGCCTCGACGATTCTTTTGATTTCTTTTTCTCTTTCTTCTATAGAAGATACAGCTTTTGCAGAATCCAGACAGATACCTACTGTAGACGTTTCCTTCAGCAGCAAGTTCAATTGATTTCTTGACTGCTTGTTTACACTGCCCACAACAGTCAGAACCGGTTTATCGTGAGAAGGAATCAACAGTTCCTTGTTTACTTTGTGCTGGATACCATAATAAGAAGGCAGATAACTAGCCAAGCCTGCTGATCCAACCCAAGCAATGGAATAGGACGAGTTATTCGTAAGCTCTAAAAGACGTTGAAGATCTTCTTCTGCATCTGAATCAGCTACTACGTACTTAATATTTTGTTTTTTGAATTCATGTAACAAAAGCTGCACTATTTTTTCATTTGACCTAATCACTTCGAGCGGAATCAACCCTATTTCCTCATCAATCTGCCCTCTCAAAAGCGTAGGGATGTGAGCCTCATGCACAGGTGTTTTTGGATCGTGAGCAATTTCAGTTTGATTCAACAGCACCCCATTCAAATAGTGGTTGCCATCTATTACGGTTCGGCCGTTTTTCGGATATCCAGGTGCAATAATAACAAAATCTGTCTCTATCGTATCACCGAATGCTTTTATTTCGTTTCCGATATTTCCGCGCATCGTAGAATCTATCTTCTTGTAAATGGAATTAAACCCCGCCTGCAGCAAAAACTCCGTAATAGATTTAATTTTGTTATATGCCTCATTTGGAGCAATCGAACGACTATCAGTATCGAACACTATAGCCTCTGCTCCTTCGGCCGCCGAATAGTCCTGTTCCAAAAATACTTTTGTCTCCAACCCGGCTCTTGCCAGCTGAACACCGCTATCATTAGCTCCTGTAAGATCATCTGCTATAATTGCTAACTTCATATATGCCACCCCTTAGTTGGTACCGTTTTCAATTTGTATCTAGTGTCATTGTAATAGCAAGTGATTAATTTCGCAACAGTTTTATTTCTTTCAGCTTAATTCAGATAATAAAAAATGGTAATAATACATGAATAACGAAGAAAATCATTTTATTTGGTGCATTTTAAAACAAACTCATAAACCTTGCATTAATAACCTCTACTTATTCCAACAATATTTTTTTCTGCTGTGAGTGAAATATTTTTCTTCCTGTATTATGCTAAGAATATAGAGAAAGAAGTAAGACTGAGATGGCAAAAGGAGAACATATGACCATAAAAATATTGTTTATCGCACCCTATAACGGTTTAAAAGAACTGGTTAATGGTATGAAAGGCAACTTTCCGAATTTAGATATAGATGTACTTGTAGGTGACTTAGACGAAGGAGCACGTTTTGCCAGACAGACATACGAACAATACGACTTGATTATAAGCCGCGGCGGAACCGCTCAGTTCATAAAACAGAGCGTACCCATTCCTGTAGTTGAAGTAAAGGTTTCTGGATATGATGTACTGAAGGTTTTAACACTAGCCGAAGGGTATCCCGGCAGGACTGCAATTGTAGGATTCTCCAATATCTCAGAAGGCGCCCGTACTATCGCAGCACTTTTAGACTTGGATATCAAGACAGTAGAAATCAACAGCAGCGCAGAAGTCGAAACCACTTTAAAGGATTTGCAAAAAGAAGGCATCAAGTCCGTAATTGGAGACACAGTAACCATTGAAACTGCTAAAAAGACTGGATTGAACGGTATATTAATCACTTCTGGTTCAGAAGCAGTCAGCGAATCCTTCCAAGAAGCCATTCATATAAATGAATTACTCAACAGGTTAAAGGAAGAGATACAGCAGTACAAAAAGCTCCTGATACATGAAAAAAATGCATATATGTTATTTGACAGCAAAGGTAACGTCATAGAACAAAACCAAGCCTCTGAACAACTGTCCGAGAAGCTGGGAAGAGAATTTGAACAACTAAAACAATATGCCCTGGAAAGCATTCAGTCTAATAACACGCTTTCCAAAATCGTTATGAATAACGGAAATGCCTTTGAGGTTTTCTCCAGCCCATTCAAGGATGACCTATGCTGGATTCGGGTTACGGATACAATCAGCGGAGAACAAGATAACCAAGGAATCCGTATAGAAGATATTACTGATGGGATGGAGATGATAGGATCCAGTAGTAAAATCCAAACTGTTCACGAACAGATCAAAGCGACAGCCAGCCACACTGCACCTATACTATTAATCGGAGAAAAAGGTGTGGGCAAACTGACAGCTGCAAAGGAAATTCATAGACATAGCCCTCTCTTCCACCTGCCATTCGCAACAATATTATGCGATGCCATTCCATCAAAAGAATGGAAAACGAAGATGGAATCAATTCTAAGCAGCAACCATTTTGGAACTTGCTATTTAACGAATCTAGAATCGCTGAGCACAGATAGTCTAAAAGGCTTGTTACAGGTGTTGAAAAATAGGAAAACAGGTCCTAGAATTTTATCAGGAATAGATCCTGACAAATATGAGTTATTGAATCAAGAAAGCACTACAAAGGAACTCCTTACAGAATTAGCAGCGTACGCTATTGAATTACCATCACTAAAAGACAGAACAGAAGACATTGAGTCGTGGGCTCATTACCTTATCTCCTATCACAACACGGAATTCGGAGGACAGATAGTAGGTTTTAGAGAAAGCGCCTTATCCCTATTGAAAGAGTTTGATTGGCCAGGTAATATCGATCAATTAAACGCTGCTATAGAGCAGCTTATTGTAGAAACGAATGGCTATCATATTGAGGTGGAGACGACAGAAAAAGTAATACAGAACCTACGGGATCATTCAAAGCAAAATGTCCATTTCCCCTTAAAAGGTACACTTGAGGAGATTGAAAAAGAGATAATAAAAGCTGTGTTAAAAGAAGAAAACTATAACAAATCAAAAACAGCATCGCGTTTAGGGATCAATCGATCCACTCTATGGCGTAAACTGCAATCCTAATTAAAAAGAGACAAGTCGACTAAATCGACTTGTCTCTTTTTGCTATTTATTGCAACACAAATTAAAGGATAATTAATTCTAATCATTAGTAAATGTTTGTTTTTGCAACTTAATTATAAAATAACACTTGTAAAATGCGTTGTAAGCATTTACAATTAGTAATTGAAAGCGGTTTAATGTATTATGTGTTTAAAAATGAAACTAAAGAAGAGGGTGTCAAGATGAAAATTAAAGCTACATTGGAAAGAATCCCAGGGGGAATGATGGTCGTACCATTATTGCTTGCAGCTGTTTTAAATACATTCGCTCCTGATTTGCTTCGAATAGGAAATTTCACACAAGCATTGTTTGTTGATGGAGCCTCCACGTTAATTGCTTTATTCTTATTATGTACAGGGGCACAAATCAATCTGAAATCATTCGGTCGTTCTTTAGGAAAAGGTGCAACATTACTTGTTACCAAGTGGGCTGTCGGGGCAGCATTTGGTTTACTCGCAATCTTATTTGCTGGCGAAGACGGTTTATGGCTTGGAATTGCGCCTATCGCTATGATTGCAGCTATGACAAACAGCAACGGTGGTATGTTCGTCGCACTTGTCGGCCAATACGGAAGCAAGGAAGATAGAGCAGCATATTCTTTACTAGCTTTAAATGATGGGCCATTCCTTACAATGGTTGCATTATCCATCTTTGGCGCAATGGGATTTGTAAACGGTTTATTTTCTATCACTTCTTTCATAGCCGTTTTACTTCCAATTGCAGTTGGTATGGTTCTTGGTAATTTAGATGAGAACATGAGAAGCTTTTTGGAGCGCGGCAGCTCCATGCTTATTCCATTCTTTGCATTCGCCCTTGGTATGAGCATTGATTTCAAATCCATACTTTCCGGTGGATTAAGCGGGGTTATCCTTGGTCTGTTAACTGTATTTGTCACTGGTACAGCTGGTTACTTTGTATTCAAGGCCCTTAAATGGAATCCTATCGTTGGTGCAGCTGAAGGTTCTACAGCAGGTAATGCAGTAGCAACACCAGCAGCAATAGCAGCAGCTAATGCGAGCTTTGCTTCTGTTGTTGATATTGCTACAGTTCAAGTAGCGGCCTCTGTGGTTACAACTGCAGTTGTCCTTCCGATTTATGTAGGCTTCTTAGTGAAAAGGCTAGAGAAAAAAGGTTATCAATTTGAACAGAATCAAGATTCAGATATAACGGACGAGAATTCGGGAAATGTTTCGAAACAGATTACTAGTAATCAAGCTTAGAGAAAAGAGGAACTGCCATATCAATTTGTGGCAGTTCTTTTTTTATCCATAGTATTTACTAGCTTTAAACCTCTTTGAGTCAATCAATACTTACGCTTCAATTTAGTCCATCTTCAGTTTAGACCATATAGTCAGTGTAAGGTCACAGATATGTCGAAGCATAAAAAAACGCCCTCCTCATTTGGAAGGCGTTTTTAATGCTAACTGTTTTTCTAATTCACGCTGCTTCAATTCCCGACGCAGGATCTTTCCGCTGATTTGTGTTTTCGGCAGCTCTGCCATTACTTCAATTTCCCTTGGTGCAGCATGAGCAGCCAAATTCTTACGGACGAACAATCGTAAAGATTCCAGCAGTTCCGGTGTCTCCTCATAGCCATCACGCAGTGTGATAAAAGCTTTAACGATTTCCCCGCGAACAGGATCCGGCTTCCCGATTACTCCCGCTTCTGCAACAGCAGGGTGTTCAATAAGCTTACTTTCTACTTCAAATGGACCGATCCGTTCACCTGAGCTATTGATCATGTCATCGTTCCGGCCTTGGAAGAAGATATAACCTTCTTCATCCTTCAACGCTAAATCACCGGAAATATACCAGCCAGGATAAACAAAGTAACTTTCATATTTCCCTCGATCGCCCCAGATATCCTGCATAAGACCCGGCCATGGCGTTTTAACGGCAAGCTGACCAATTGAATTCGCTGGCAACTCATTCCCTTCATCATCCAGGATACCAACCTGAATGCCTGGGAATGCACGTCCCATTGAGCCCGGTTTGATTGGTTCGGAAGGCAGATTGACGATAATATGTCCTCCAGTTTCTGTCATCCACCACGTATCGTGGATACGAAGCTGTAAGTTATCCCATGCCCATGTGATGACTTCCGGATTGAGCGGTTCTCCGACACTAAGAATATGACGCAAGCTAGTTAGATCATAATCCTTGTACAAATCTCCTTTTGCCTTGAGCAGGCGGAAAGCAGTAGGTGCACTATATAGTGTTGTCACTTTGAGCTCTTCAATGATTTTGTACCAAGATTCAGCTTGGAAACGTCCTCCTTGGATAACAATAGTTGCTCGGTTCAACCATGGCGCGAACAAGCCATAGACACTGCCAGTTACCCACCCAGGGTGTGACGTACACCAATACACATCATCATCTTGAACATCGAGCACCCATTTACCGGATACAGCATGGTGGATGAAGGAACGATGGGCATGCAGGACGCCTTTTGGCTTACCAGTCGAGCCGCTCGTATAATGGATCAGAAGACCGTCTTCTCTGTCGACCCATTCTACTTCTCCTGAAACAGATGCATCCGGCTCAGCTGCATCAATTTCTTCTATTAAAAGAATTTCCTGCAAGGAAGGAATATCCTCGGCTGGAACTCTGTTAATCAAGTCCTGATCTGTTATCAGCAATGTACCACCGCAATCATTAATCCGATCACGTACAGCATCTTCCATGAACGCTTCAAACAGCGGACCTGCAATCGCTCCAACACGGATGGTTGCCAGTATAGCAATGTAGCATTCAGGATTTTTCGGAAGAAAGATAAAAACACGGTCTCCCTTCTCTACTCCACGTGAACGAAGGACCTTCGCATAATGCTCAATTTTCTGCTGCAGCTGTTCGAATGTCAAACTGGATTGCAGCACCCCATCTTTCACATAATGCAAAGCAGTTTTTGATCCATATCCGTCCTCTACATGGCGGTCGACAGCTTCATAGGATGCGTTACACCTACCATCTTTTCTGCCGAGAAGCTCCTCTTCTAGCACTTTCCAATCATGGTTGTTCAGTGCTTCTTGATAGCTTGAAAGATTATGCTTTTTGTCCGATTTCGGTGACAAGCTTGTAGTCATATGTCTGTTCCTTCCCTTCCAGTAGATCTAGTATGTCTTCTTTCCATTTTCCGAGCGCTGCACTTCCGCGAGAGCGCGGTCTTGTTAAAGCTATTTTCAAATCTTTGGCCAAAGTTGATGGTCGTCCTTGCAGGAGCAAGACACGATCACTCAAATATAAGGCTTCATCGATATCATGCGTAACGAGGATGATTGTGGTACCAGTTGTTTCCCAAATCTTCAAAAGAAGCTCTTGCAGCTGCATTTTTGTGAATGCATCAAGTGCACTAAACGGTTCATCCAGCAGAAGGATATCAGGCTCTGTCACAAGCGCACGTGCAATAGCTGCCCGCTGTGCCATACCGCCAGAAAGCTCCCGTGGATAGAGCTTTTCGGCTTCTTTTAGTCCGACAAGCTCCAAATACCGCCGTGCCTTCGCCTCATTTTCCTTGCGGTCTCCCTTCAAGCCGAAAGTGGCATTAGCTAAGACCGTTTTCCAAGGCAAGAGCCGCGGTTCCTGAAAGATAAAGCCAACACGCTGATCGGAAGGAATGCTGATGTTCCCTTCATAATCGTTATCAAGACCTGCCAGCGCCCGCAGAACCGTACTCTTACCGCATCCGCTCGTACCGAGCAGACTTACAATTTCTCCTTTTCCAACAGAGAAATTCACTTGCTGCAATACTTGTTTTTCCCCGAAGCTTCTTCCCAGCGCCTTTACTTGTAATGTCATGCTGATTCCTCCCTTGTCATTTCGCTAATGCGGTATCCTGCCAATGAAGCGACCGCTTCTGAATGAGCTTCAGCACCCAATCTGTCAATTTACCGAGCAGGGCAAACAAGAAAATACTGGCGATGATTACATCAGGAGAGTATGTGTTCTGCCCTAAAATAAGAAGGTAACCCAGCCCTTGGCTAGCACCCATGATTTCTGCAGCAACAACGAACATCCACCCTAAACCGAGACCGCTTCTCAAACCGGTAAGGAAAGACGGCAGAGATGCCGGAAGAATAATTCTTCTTACTAGTGCTACTCCATCGAGGCCATACATTCTGCCCACTTCAATAAGTTTTCTATCCACTCCGCGAATACCGTCAACGATATTCAAATAAACAGGGAAGAACACACCGACTGCAATCAATGTCACTTTTGATGTTTCGCCAATCCCCATCCAAAGGATGAACAGCGGAACCCATGCCAGCGACGGGATGGAGCGAAATGCTTGAATCAGCGGATCGAAGAATCGTTCCGCAAGCTCGGAATAGCCGACAAGTGTTCCCAAAAGAATAGCTGCGATTGTTCCAATGATAAAACCAACAAACAGCCGATAAACAGTAAGTAATACATGATCCTGCAGAGTACCATCCTGCAAGTATGTAATGATGGTCGACAAAATAGCGCTAGGCGCAGGCAGTTGATAAGCAGGAATGACTCCTGCCCTGCTCAGAATCTCCCATGCTGCCAGCAATAAGATTGGCAGCAGTGAACCGAGCAGTACAGGATGTGTCCGTAATTTCTTCCACATAAATCATCATTCCTCTCCAAGTTCTTGTGCGAATTTCGGTTCAATATAAGCATCAACCGTTTCCGCTACATCTTTGTTGCCTTTCCATAGATTCGCCTTTTCCAGAACAGCACCTGATTGATTCAGAATCTCTCGCTGCGTATCGCCTGGGACAGATTCAGAGAAATCATTCCGTTCCAGCTGCTTTGCTGCAACTTCTTGGCTGATTCCTGCCTCTTTAGCAACAATCTCCGCTGTCTCTTCCGGATTCTCTTCTATCCATGCTCTTGCTTTGTCATAAAGTTTCAAGACTTCTTTTACTTCTTCAGGATGATTTTCAGCGAATTCTTCCCGAACGTTCAGGAAATTATATGTGTTGAAGTCCTCATTCCGATAGAAAAGCTGTGCGTCATTCTCTAGTTCAAGCTTTGCCATATGCGGATCAAGTCCTGCCCATGCATCTACATCACCTGAGAGCAAAGCGCTCGCTCCGTCGGCATGCTGCAGGTTGACGATTTCGACATCCTGCTCATCTAGACCAGCTTCCTGCAAAGTACGCTGCAAGAAGATATACGGATCTGTTCCAACAGTAGCGGCGACTTTCTTTCCTTTCAAGTCGGCAGGCTCTTTAATGTCGCTGTCCTTTGCCGCAACCAATGCTGTCCATTCTGGTTTGGACGCCAGATATATACCTTGAATCGGATTGCCATTAGCCTTGGCAAGCAAGGCGGCACTGCCAGCTGTAGAACCGAAATCCACGCTGTTACTGTTTAAAAATTCAAGTGCCTTATTACTCCCTTGGCTAAGTGTCCAAGTCACTTCAATGTCAGAATCCTTGAATGCTTCTTCTGCCCATCCTTTGTTCTTTATCACCAGACTTGCTGGAGAGGAGTAAGCATAATCCAAGCGAATTTGTTTTAATTCACCAGATGCACTGCTTGAGTTCCCGCAAGCTGCCAGAAATACGATTACAACTAAACTAAGTAAAGCTAGTAAACTTCTTTTATCTATAAGGGGAATCTTATTCATCAATCGTTACTCCTTTGTTATCCAGTTCACAGGCATAAGTACTGATTGTTCCGCGCAGGCGCTGTGCTTCTTTGTAAGTGCAGCGATTATGAACAACTTCCAATCCTGCTTCCCTGGCGATAGCTGCAGCTTCTTGCGAAACGACACCTTCTTGGAGCCAGAAGATTTCTGGACGTACTTCGGCTGCTTCCTTAGCTAGCTCCACAGCTGCTTCGGGACTGCGGAAAATCTGAGCAATATCGATTTTCTCAGGCACGCTTGTCAAATCGGGATAAGCTTTTTCTCCCAATACACTCGTTTCAGCAGGGTTAACCGGAATAATTTTGTAGCCAAGTCGCTGCATCTTGCGAGCCAAACGGTTGCTTGGGCGCTGTTCCTTACTGCTCAAGCCTACTACTGCAATAGTTTTTTGACGGCCTGTCGCATCTGTCGCACTGCCGAGCGCTTCCCGGATAACGGCTTCATCATTGATAACGATTTTCCGTGATTCAGAACGGATTCCCGTCGCTTTTTCCAATGCTCTGTCCAAATCATGAATAAGATCATCCACTGACTCAATTCCAACAGACAAGCGTACCAATTCCTCTTTCACTCCCGTAGCAGCGAGCCCTTCTGCATCCAGCTGCAGATGTGTTGTTGATGCAGGATGTATAATCAATGATTTTGCATCTCCGACGTTGGCAACGTGTGACCAAAGCGCCACATTATTGATCAGTGTGGCACCAGCTTTTCTGCCACCCTTAATACCAAAATTAACAATGGAACCAGTACCAAATGGAAGTACTTTCTTTCCTAATTCATAGGATGGATGGCTGCTGAGTCCTGGATAAGCAACCCAATCAACTGCGGGATGCTGCTCAAGATAGTTCGCAAGCTTTTCTGCATTTTGGACGTGGCGTTCAACGCGCAAGTGCAAAGTCTCTAGCCCCTGAATCAGCTGCCATGCATTAAACGGACTAAGCGCAGCGCCTAAATCACGCAGTAATTGCACACGCAATTTTGTACTGAAAGCAAGGGTTCCGAAATCAAATGCATAGCGGATGCCATTGTAGCTCGGATCCGGCTCTGTAAATGTCGGAAATTTCGGTGAATTCCAATCAAACCTGCCTCCGTCAACAATCAATCCTCCAATAGAAGTACCATGACCGCCAATCCACTTCGTCGCACTGTGAACAACAATATCAGCACCAAGTGTGATCGGTTTGCTCAAAATAGGTGTAGCAAATGTACTGTCAACGATTAGCGGAATACCCGCATCATGCGCCACTTCGGCTACGGCTTCCACGTCTAGTACATGCAGACTCGGGTTTCCGATAATCTCTGCAAATACAGCCTTCGTTTTGTCTGTAATCGCTGCACGGAAAGCTTCCGGATCAGTTGGGTCGACGAATTTTACGTTGATTCCATAACGCGGAAGCGTCGTTTGGAATAGATTATACGTTCCGCCATACAAATTGGTCGCTGCTACGATTTCATCTCCAGCTGCAGCCAGATTTAGGATGCTGTAACTGATTGCTGCCATTCCAGAAGCAACTGCAACTGCTGCAACGCCGTCTTCCAGCAATGCAATCCGTTTTTCTAATACATCGACGGTAGGGTTACCAATACGGGAATAAATGTTACCTGGTTCATCCAATGCGAATAGACGCTCAGCATGATCTGTATCATGGAAAAGGTATGAAGTTGTTTGATAAAGCGGTACTGCTCTTGAACCTGTTGTCGGATCTGGTGCTTGACCACCGTGTAATGCTAATGTCTCTGCTTTATATACTTGATCTGTCATTTTGTCATTCCTCCAATTTTTATATAGATGAAAAAAGCAGCTTCCGGTAAGAAGCTGCTGCATAAGCATGAAACTTCTTATCTCTCAAACTCTTTGTTTGCTGGAAGTAGCACCTTCCAAGCATTGCTGCTTGCAGGTTGCCGGGCATCATAGGACCAGTCCCTCCGCCTCTCTTGATAAGTTATTATGAAATTTTCATAGGCTGCTGAAGCACCTCACGGATATGATGTCCCCATTTTTCAAATTCGAGCAGAAAGCCATCATGTCCATAAATTGTTTTAACGTCTATATGACGGGCACCCGGAACTGCCGCTGCAAAGCGCTCAATCTCTTCCGGTGGAAACAGCAGATCTCTGGAGAAGCCGAATGTCAGTACAATCGCTTTTATACTTTGAGCAGCAGACTGCCATCCTCCTCTTCCCCTTCCGATATCATGGCTGTTCATCGCTTCTAATAATGTCACGTAACAATTAGCATCAAAGCGATTGACGAGTTTCTCTCCTTGGTAGTTCAAATATGATTCCACTTCATAAGCTGCATCGTCCCTGCGGGAGGCAGCGCGGCGGAAGCGTTCATTATATTGATGATCAGAACGGTAAGTAAGCATTCCTACCATCCTTGCAAGTCCGAGTCCAGCAGCTGGTGGTTTATCAGCTGTGTAATTACCATTGTTCCAATTGTGATCGGAAGTAATAGCTGTCTTAGCTAAGTGATTGTAGGCAATTGCATAATCACTTACATAAGGAGTTGCCGCCAAGGGGATCAGCACATCCATGAAATCTGGATACATGACACCCCATTCCAGTACTTGCATTCCTCCTAAAGATCCTCCGATCACAGCCCTTAAATGAGAGATTCCTAGCTTCTCCAATGCAAGACGCTGAACCGAAACCATGTCACGGATCGTAATAGCAGGAAAAGCTGCCGCATACCTATCACCTGAAACTGGATCTGCCGATAAGGCACTTGTTGTACCATTACAGCCGCCCAGCACATTACATGTAATTATTTGATACCGGCCGGTGTCGATAAACCCTCCAGGCTTAAGCAATCCGCTCCACCAGCCTGGAACTGTACCATTACCAACCGCAAGTTGATCTCCTGTCAGCGCATGGCAGATCAGCACCGTTTCTCCTGATTCGGGTCCGCTTCTTTCATAAGCTACTTCCACCTGTGAAAGGATTTCACCTGATTCAAGCTCGATATCCCCTATTAGAAGTTTTCCGGTTTGGTATGACTGTTGTGACCCCATGTTCCGTACACTTCCTCCCCTCAAAATAAAAAAACCACCCTGAGAGGACAGGGTGGCAATATGTACCGACATGTCTCTCTCATCTCTAAAGTGCATACGCACTTTCAGGAATTAGCACCTTATAAGCATTTCTGCTTGCAGGTTGCCGGGCATCGTCGGGCCAGTCCCTCCGCCTCTCTTGATAAGAGCTTGCTATTTATTTGTTAACAGGATTGTAGCATGGGTTAAAATATGAGTCAACTATAAATTCTGAAATTTCCATTTACGCTGTAAAATTCCCCAGAAATTTGGACGCCCCGCATCAGCTAATGCCAATGCGGGGCTAATAATGTAACTTTTCTATTGTAAGTAGAGGATACCTAATACATCCTCTTGCCGCGGTACTTGTTCCACATGGTAGTTTACACTTAAACGATGCAATCCCTACCTCTATTGCATCCTCACGGCTCCTAGGCCGCTCCAGTCTGAATAAGTACTTCTAATTAAAACTATAGCAGAATGCCAATGATCTTCGATAAAGTTACTTAAACATCGAAGACGTTAACTATCTTATCATGCTTTACAATTATTGTCAAACTCCCGATGGAGCGCCTATCCGCAGCTATCTATCTATTCCCGCTGTAACACCGCGCAAACTACTCCAAATTTCCCATATTTCTTAAATTCGGCACTATTTTAGTAACGCTTCATGACAAAAGCCCTGAAAACACTTACACGAGTTGGTCAGAAATATTCACGTAAGATAACCTGACAAGTTTGTTACATTTTTTTGTCTGGCACTTATAATGAGAAAAGATTTAAATTTTCAAACAATAAAGATAAACACAGGGGGTAGAGAAAATGGATATGGCTAATACGGTATTCATGTTTGTCGCAACTGTCTTGGTATGGTTGATGACACCAGCACTCGCACTCTTCTACGGCGGGTTAGTAAGAAGCAAGAACGTACTGAGCACAGCGATGCACAGCTTTACGACTATGGCAATCGTATCAATCATCTGGATTATTATCGGCTTTTCCCTGGCGTTCTCACCAGGTAACGGAATTATTGGAGGATTAGATTTCTTCGGACTTAATAATGTTGGTTTCGAGCCGACTGAAGGACACACTATTCCATTCAATTTATTCATGATGTTCCAAATGACATTCGCGATTCTGACAACTGCAATCGTATCTGGCGCTTATGCAGAACGTATTCGTTTCCCGGCATTCATCTTATTTACAGTTCTATGGGTCCTCATCGTTTACTCCCCACTTGCACACTGGGTATGGGGCGGCGGCTGGATCGCTGAAATGGGCGCTCTAGATTTCGCAGGCGGAAACGTTGTCCACATTTCTTCCGGTCTTGCAGGTTTGGTTGTTGCAATCGTTATTGGCAAACGGAAAAATGCAGGCACCACTGCACCGCATAACCTGATCTTCACCTTAATTGGAGGCGCACTTCTATGGTTCGGCTGGTTCGGATTCAACGTCGGCAGTGAGCTTGCTTTCGATGATGTAGCAATGTATGCCTTCATCAATACAAATACTGCTGCTGCCTCTGGTGTACTAGGCTGGATGATCATTGAATGGGTTGTCAACAAAAAGCCAACACTATTGGGAGCTGTATCCGGTGCGATTGCCGGTCTTGTAGCCATCACTCCTGCTGCTGGTTTCGTCTCGCCTATTGCCAGCATTCCTATCGGCTTCATCGGCGGTATCGTTTGCTTCTGGGGTGTCGGCTGGCTGAAACAGAAGCTCGGCTATGATGACGCACTCGATGCTTTCGGATTGCACGCAGTCGGTGGTACTTGGGGTGGTATCGCAACAGGCTTGTTCGCTAGCGATTCCATTAATGCAATCGTTGAGCACAATGGTCTTTTCTACGGTGGCGGTATTGATCTATTATGGAGACAGGTGGTTGCCATCATTGCAACATTTGCATTCGTCGGCGTTGTGACATTCATCCTCATCACAATCGTCAACCTTATCTTCAAAGCACGTGCTACTGATGAAGAAGAAGCAAAAGGCTTGGATTTGACAATGCATGGCGAGCGCGCTTACCAGGATTAAACTAAAAGGAGGAACGGTATATGAGTGACATGTTCAAGGTTGAGATTATCACTAGAAACTCAGCGGATCTTGAGGCATTTAAAATGAAAATGGCTGAAATCGGGGTATCGGGCATGACTTTCTCCCATGTGCAAGGCTGCGGCCTTGAGGAAGGCTACACTGAGCTATACCGCGGTGTCAAGAAAGTGCAGAACGTATTCGATCGGCTTAAGATTGAGATTGTCGTCAGTGCAGTACCTGTCGATGATGTCATCAAAGCAGCTACTAGTGCACTTCATACTGGTAAAGCTGGTGATGGAAAGATATTCGTCTATCCGGTCCAACAAACGATTGATATTAATACAGGAAAACAAGGTCCTGCAGCCTTGTAAAAAAAGCGCTCCTTTTAGGGGCGCTTTTCCTATGTAAAAAGCCAGCCTAATTTCAGGCTGGCCGGGAGAAGAACATGAGCTGCAATTACCACTAGATCATCAGTAAGCATATTATAAGCAGAAAACTGTAGTAGCAATCCCGCTTGGAGAAAGCAGGAGAGCTAATCTATAGCACTATTCTATATGATAGATTTTAGCTGTATTCGGGTCATTATCATTTGTGAGACGATCTTCTTCCACAAGGCTTTTCAAATTCTTGATAGCATCTTCGAATTCAGTTAGAGATAACTGATTGGTTGCGTAAAGGGAACAAAGCATAGCATATGCAATCGGCATTGTATTCACTTCTACAATAACATCGACATCTGAGTTACCACTATGGGCAACTTGGGAATTGTTATCGTTTCTGCTGGCAGAAAACGGGTTTTGATATTTTCTTAGATTGCTCATTGTTCTTCTCCTTTCTTAATAATTAATTAGCAAGGTCTTCTTTTATGTCTACGTTTTTTCTTACCTTTGCCGCCGCCATGATGACCATGGCCGTTGTCATCGTCATCATCTTCAAAATCTAGATCAAAATCTTCTTCAACTTCAGCGTCTGCTTTTGTTTTAACCCAAACATAAGAGTTGCCGCTTTTAACGACTTTTGCTTCATTGTGGTTTTTGGATTTGTTTTTAGCTGCGCTTTCCACTTCTACTTCGTCGAAGTTTTCATCGTCGTGTTCTTTATCATGCTTGTAGTAACTCATTTCTTGGTTGCTCCCTTCATATTTGTTCTTCTTTTCCCATCTATCACCCATAAGTGATTCCTCCTTTAAATTTGTAATTAGCTTACAGTTATAAACTATGCAGCTGAAACCGTATATGTATGGTCAAACTGTTCAGGGGCAAACATGGAATTTGGTGATATAGTAGAGGAAAAGGAGGGGTGCGCGATGTCTTTTGATTATATAGCGCATGCAGATGGCATTATAGTGCGGCCATTATGCGAAGAGGATTACACCAAATGGTTCAGCGGATTCAGCAGACGTAAACTGTCCCAGCATACCCATGATCCAGGGCTGCTCGACATGACAGATTGTACCGATTCCTGGTTTTCTGCTTTAGTAGACAAGCATCAGCAGCTCGCCGCAGAAGATAAAGCATATGTTTTTGGTGTATTCCGGGAAGCAGATGGTGCTCATCTTGGTATGATTGATTTTTCTACATTAGCGCGTGATGACTTTCAATGGGGAAGAATTGGCTATACAATCCACAATCAATACTGGAGTAAAGGATACGGTAAAGCAGCAGTCCATATGGCACTTGAAGTCGCTGTTTCTCAGCTCCGCTATCAGCGAATTGAGGCACATATAAACTTGGATAATCCCCAGTCAATTGCCCTCGCCAAAAGTGTTGGAATGCATTTTGAATGTATTCGCAAAGGCTTTATTTTCGAAAACGGGCAATGGACAGACCATCTTGTTTTTATACATACAGCACAAAAATGACGGGCTTCTGCTGAAGCCCGCCGAACTCTTTATCTATTCTCTTCTTCATATTCCCTCGTCAGGTTCTCTGCTTCTTCTGGCATTCCATCGTGTCGCTCGTACGTATCTGTACCTGTTTCTTCATATACTGCTTGCTGTTCTTCACCAGCAGCATTATCATAACGTATTTCCACGTATCCTCCATCAGCATATACATAAAGATCTGAAGTGTCACGAGTCAAATCCACATCATCTCCTAGATCAGCAAGATGCTCGTTCTCTAATTCGATAACCTGTTCAATCTCAGGATCATACTGCGATCCGCAAGCAGTCAAGAATACTAACAAAAGAGGAAAGGCTAAGAATAGTTTTTTCATGAATGAAACCTCCATCATCAACTTGTACTATCCCTTAGCCTATTTGGACCGTGTTTAAACTATTTATCCGGCGGATGTTTTCTTGAGGAGAACGTATTGTACAGACCCGCACTTGCCAGCCCGGCTATACCGCCTGCCCATAGCCTTGCTGTAAGTTCAAAGTCTGTAAATGGATATGCTGCTGCACCCAGCAAAGCACCGACAAAGAGGCTAAACAGCGCATGATAGGGTTTCGCTCGAGGAAAGCTCCGCTTCAGCAATTCCATCATTGCAGTTACAATCGGAGCGAGGATGGTTGCAAACACAAGCACTTGATACATTGTTTCATTTTGAATTGGTTCCATAAATCACACCTCCCTCTTATACTGCATACTATGCGGACAAGAAGAAACGTGCATTTGATACTAACCTAATAAAAAAAGACGTACAAGCTTCGCCTGTACGTTTACCTTATTACATCATCGATTTTGGAGGCATCGTATCATGATAGAGAAACGGAGCTGGTTTTAGTTTCGGTGCTCCGGCAAACGGTTGTGGCTCTGCTACATAATTAAACTGCCCTCTTCCGTCCATACTTGGCCCGCTTGCCCAACGGCCTTTTGAGCTTTCACTGCCTCTCGAGAAATTAAATAACGTGTACGCAACTTCTTCTTTCTCCAGCCTGCGAGGAAAAGTAGTCGGAACCACAATATCATTTTCTCGTTCTTCCAGTTCCCGTACTGCTGCATACCATTGATTTTGATGCATTGTATCACGTGCAATAAGGAAGGAAAGCATATCACGGACACCAGGATCATCTGTCATACCATACAAACGTACTACCTGCAGCCGTCCCTGTGACTCCGCATTCAGATTCGCACGGAAGTCTGCCAGAAGGTTGCCGCTTGAGATGATATATTTTGCATTCCACGGATAACCCGCTGCATCCGCTGGCAATGCACCTAATCCCGACACAATCGCATGCTGCGGATTCGTTCCTCCCATGATCGCAGCAATGGCAGGATCACTATCATAAGCGGCTTTTTGATCCTCAAAAGGTGCATCATCAAGCAACCGCGCAATCATCGTCGCGAACATCTCTACATGACCAATTTCCTCTGTACCTGTATCAAACAGCAAATCACGGTATTTCGGATCTGCTCGGGAGTTGAATCCCTGCCATAGGTATTGCATCATTACACTGATTTCACCGTATTGTCCGCCTAAAGCTTCCTGCAGCTGTCTAGCAAAGACCGGATCCGGCTTAGATGGCTTAGCGTGATATTGCAGTTCTTTGATGTGAAAAAACATGCGCTGCCCACCTCTTTCGTTTTTATCCAACGCCGAATTATATGAGCGCCAGAACGAAAATATGCATGTAATCCCACATGAGGAACTGTACAACTCACAGCAAAATCAAGAAAAAGCGAGTCTTAATCCTCCAACATTGATTCCTGCTGATTGTTACTTTTCCATATGAACGTAATAGCCAGACCAATAATCAAAATCACTGCCGAAAATAAATATGGATAGTGAATGTTTATATCGAATAATATTCCACCTAGTGCTGGACCTACTATGTTCCCTAAACTTGTATATGTTGAATTCATTCCGGCTACAAAACCTTGCTCCTTACCCGCAGTTCTAGATAAAAACGTTGTCAATGCCGGACGCAATAAATCAAACGCAAGGAAGATAAAGCAAGTTACTGCAAGAACTAATAGGAAGCTAGAAATTACTGTCGATACAACTGCTAAAATACCACCGATAATCAAGCATAGCTGTATTAGCCTCTTTTCACCCATAACATCGACCATTTTTCCAAACAGCAGCACTTGCACAATTACACCGAAGATGGAACTAACAGTAATTATTAACGCTATATCTTTTGGTGTAAAACCAAACTTGTGATCAGAAAACAGACTGAACACAGTTTCATATGCCGACAAACCGAATGCGAGAACAAATACAATGAAAAATGCAATGAAGTAGATTGGATTCAATGACTTTTTCAAGTCACCTAAGAAACTAGTTCCTTTTTTACTGTCTGCAATTTCAGCTAGCTGTTCCTTGGACAATGGTTCTTTGAGTATGAATATTGATAATAAGCAAGCTAAAAATGCGATGACTGCCGCAACATAAAAAGGCGTTCGAATACCATATTCGGCGATGTAACCACCAAGACCCGGCCCGATGATAAAACCTGTACTAATAGCCGCCGACAAGTAACCCATCGCTTTCGGACGGTCCTTATTTGTCGTGATATCTGCTACATATGCAGTAACACCTGGCATAATGAAGGAAGCACTAATTCCTCCCAGGATTCTTGATAAATATAATAAAGATACATGTGTTGCCAAGCCGAAAATCAGCTCAGAAACGGCAAAAAGAAACAAACCTGCTGTAATGAGTTTCTTTCTGCCATAACGGTCTACCCAACGGCCAGCAAATGGAGACATGATCAATTGTGCCCCTGCGAATGCTGCAACAAGATACCCCATCGTCTTGCCTGACAAATGCATAATATCCATGAATGACGGCATCACGGGAATGATAAGCCCCATCCCTAAAAATGCGATAAACAAATTGCTTAACAAGATTATTAATACGGATTTTTGTTCTTTTATTGGCTTCTTCAAAATCATTTCTCCTTTTGCTGCAGAACTATGCTGGAAGCTTTCTTAACCAATAATGCTTATATGCACAAAAACATTCATTAAAAAGTTAAGTTAAGTTAATTAATCTATCCTCATTATAATTGTTTACTTTGCTTTGTAAAGCTGCTAAAACCAGATTCTAGGAAAAGGTAAAAAGCAAGGCTGGCAAACTGCCAGAACCTTGCTTTTTACGTTACGTTATACTTCTTTACTTTATATAACTTCGTTTTGTTTCAGCGCCTCTATTTCTTCTTGAGAATAACCTAAGTCTTTTAATATCTCTTCATTATTCTCCCCTAGATCCGGCGCAATAGACCGGATGCTGCCTGGTGTCTTTCCGAATTTAGGTACAATCCCTGGTACTTTGATTTCTCCCAGTCTCGGATGCTTTACTTCGACAATATTTTCGCGAGCTTTATAATGTTCATTTTCAAATATATCAGCGATACTCAGCACTGGGCTGATTGGAACCCCGTGTTCATCTAGCTTATTTAATAACACTTCACGCGGATGCTCGCTAATCCACTCAGCGACAATTTTGTTGATGCTATCATTGTTTTCCAACCGGTTTGCATTAGTATGATAACGTGTATCTGTCAGCAAATCTTTGCGATTCATGGCAGCTGCAAGCCGATTGAAGGTTGTATCGGTGCTCGTAACAAGTACAACCCAGTGTTCATCCTTCGTCCTAAAGGTTCCGGACGGAGAGGAATGGCCGGCTAAACCTGGTGATCGCTCACGTATTTTACCAAGCTGATCATATTCGGCTACAAGAAATTCCATCATTCGAAAAACCGATTCATAAAGCGCAACATCTATCATCTGCCCCGATCCCGATTCCTTTGTATCTCGGTGATAAATAGCAGTCACTGCCGCAAAGGCCACATAAATTCCGCAAATATAATCTGTCAGTGAAAATGGCGGACTTACCGGATGACGATCGGTGAACCCTTGCAAGTACGTATAACCGCTGAAGGCTGTCGCTGGCGTGCCAAATCCAGCCTTTTCCCGGTATGGTCCTGTCTGGCCATAACCTGAAACGCGGATCATGATTAAATCTGGATTGATCTCTTTCAGCACATCATAGCCGACACCCCATTTTTCCAGTGTCCCAGGGCGAAAATTCTCCACCAGAATATCATGTGTTGCTGCCAGCTTCTTCATAATTTCCACACCCGCTGCTTTATGCAGATCAAGTGTTAATGACTTTTTGTTACGTGACAAGCCCGGCCAGCGCAGCGGTTCATCTCCCTTAAATGGTCCAACACTTCTTGATGTATCTCCTCGTCCAGGTATCTCGACCTTGGTAACTTCCGCACCAAAATCCCCCAGCAATGCCGTTCCGAACGGCGCCGCGATCATTGTGGAAACATCCAGTACTTTTACACCTTCTAAAGGTGTTGGCATGTTATCCCCCTCCTTTCTCAAGGAATGCTCACATGTGATTTATCATTATCAGGTGAATAAATATCATTGATATTCCATTTCCCATCTGTTGGAACCGGCTCATTTTTCATTGCTACATCGATCACAACAGGTTCGTTTGCTGCGATTGCTTCTTTTAATGCCCCTTTGAATTGCTCGGCATTTTCAATTTTTATTCCCTTTATGCCATAAGCTTTCGCAATGGCGGCGAAGTCAGGTGAGTAGCTATTACCGTCAATTTGAAATCTCGTTCCGTATGTTGTGTCATAATGCGCCATCTCCAGACCAGCGATTGTACCAAAAGCACTATTATTCATCACAACCCAGACAACCGGGATGTTTTCTTCTTTCGCTGTTGCGAGCACAGAAGGATTTTGTCCGAATCCACCATCGCCTATCAGAGAAACGACCACTTTTTCCGGGGCAGCTATTTTCGCTCCAAGAGCAGCTGAACTGCCGAAGCCCATTGTTGCGAAACCGCCAGGTGTCAAAATGGAACCTGGTGTGTAAATAGGAAATTGCTGTCCCACGCCGTTTTTATTCCAGCCAACATCAGTTGTAAGATACGCATCCCGCGGAAGAACATCACGAACCTCAGCTAATATACGTTCTGGCTTCATCGGGAAAGATGTGCTGTGGACATTTTTTGAAATGCGCTCGCGTAATGATTTGCGATAGGATACGATTTCTTCTTTTAGCTGATGGTTACGATCAATACCATCCGGATACAGCCGACGCGCTACCCGATTTAGGGCATGGAAAGCTTTTTTCAGGTCAGCAACCGCCCCTATCTCTGCCGGATAGTTACGACCAATTTCATTCGAATCTATATCAATATGAATCAATTTCGTTTTTGGAAAATGGAAGGTTACATCATCATACCAACTGCTTGAATCTGCTTCAGAAAAGCGGGTGCCTGCCCCGAAAATGTAATCAGCATTCTTTGTTTGTTCATTAATAAAGCTTGTGCCCCAGAAGCCTGTCATGCCAAGTGTCAGTTTATGGTCATCAGGCAGGACACCTTTGCCCATCAAAGAATGCGCTACCGGTATGTTCATATGCTCTACAAATTCTCGCAGCTCCTCAGCCGCATCGGCCAGCACCACACCTCCGCCTGCATATAGCACTGGACGCTTTGCATCAGCTAATTTCTTTACAATATGTTCAGCTGTTTCTTCATCTAATGAAGGTTTTTCCACCACTTGCGTATGATGCTGGATCAGCTTGAATCCGTCTTCTTCTATTTTCTTCGAGAATATATCCATCGGCACGGATATAAGAACGGGACCCGGGCGTCCGCTTTCCGCCAACTGAAATGCTTTTTGAAGGATTTCCGGAAACAGCTCAGCCTGATCAACACGCCATGCTCGCTTCACAAATGGACGATAAATTTCATATTGTGCGCCGTCAGCATGCATATTCACTTCCTGGTGCGGGTGCTTTCCATAATAATAACTTGGCACATCACCTGCGATAACAACCATCGGAGTAGAGTCTAAAGCCGCATTAGCAACTCCTGTTGCGGCATTCGTCAATCCAGGTCCTAAGTGACTCAGTACAACAGCAGCTTTCTTCGTTACCCGGGCATATCCATCTGCTGCATGAGACGCAATTTGCTCATGACGCACGTTAATGAACTTGATTGAGCTTTTTTCTAATTCCGCTAAAACCGCTATGTTCGTGTGTCCGCACAGTCCAAATATATGTTTCACACCGCGAGATTCCAGATATTTGACTAACTGCTCCGAAACCAACTTTTTCATGATAAGGTATCCTCCTAGCTCTTGTTCTTGCTTACAATAAATCCTGAAGCACGACCATTTTCATCTCCGTCATTTCTTCCGCAGCAAAACGTGGACCTTCTCTGCCGATACCACTATTTTTGATTCCGCCATACGGCCAATGATCCAAACGGAAGTTAGAAGAACCATTTACAATAACACCGCCGACCTCCAGTTCTTTTGCTGCCTTACGGATCACTTCCAGCGAGTTCGAAAAAATGCCGGCTTGTAGGCCGAATTCCGACTCATTCACTTCTTTGATTGCATCGTTTAAATCATGATAGGGCAGCACACTTACTACCGGTCCGAATACTTCCTGGCACACAACTTTGCTTTGCTTTTTCGGTCGCAGAAGAATTACCGGTTCTATAGAAGCTCCGTTCGCATTTCCGCCATGGATAAGCTCTGCACCTTCTGCTAAAGCTTCGCAAATCCAATCATGGATTCGCTCTGCTGTTTGTGTATTTACGACACACCCGACATCTGTGCGCTCTTCTTCCGGATTTCCAACAATAAGTGCAGCCGTGCGTTGTTTTAGTTCCGCAACAAATCTGTCCAAGATCTGTTCATGAACATAAATACGCTGGACGGAAATACAGCTTTGTCCAGAATTGCTGAAAGCTGTTTTCGCACAAATGGCAGCAGCACGCTCGACATTGGCATCTTCATGGACAATAGTTCCCGCATTTCCGCCAAGCTCCAATAACACTTTTTTCATGCCTGCTGTTTTGCTGATTTGCTGACCTCCTGGAACGCCTCCGGTGAACGAAACGAGATTGACTCGATCATCCTGGACGAGCTTTTCGCCTATTTCTTTTCCGCCTAGAATCATGTGGATTGCCTGCGTCGGCATTCCAGCCTCCAACAGCAATTCAACAAGCGCAGTTGCAATCAAAGGTGCTTGCGGAGCTGGCTTTAAAATGGTGACGTTACCCGCAGCAAAACTTGGTCCGATTTTATGACATATCAAATTGAGCGGTGCATTAAAAGGTGTAATAGCTGCGACGACTCCTACAGGAACACGGAAAGTCAACGCCATGGAAGATGCTCCCCGCTCTGATGCCCCTCCCGGAATTGTCTCGCCAAAAAGCCGTTTCACTTCCTCTGCTGACAGCTGTAATGTTTCTATCGATCGAGCCACTTCATCCCGTGTATTTTTCAGCGCCTTGCCTACTTCTTTTGCAATTAAAGCTGCAAATTCTTCTCTGCGCTCTTCCAGCAAAGCAGCAGCTCGATACAGCACCTTAGCCCGGAATGCCTGTGAAAGAGAAGCAATTTGCTTTTTATCGCTATGCGCTGCTGCCAGCGCTAGGTCAACCTCTTCTTTATTCGCTGTTAATTGAACTCCAACATTTTCATTTTTATATGGACCCACAACTGGGATAGGTTCACGATCATCGTCAATCCATACACCATTTACAAAAGGTCTGGCCTTTCGCATTGCTTATCACTCCTTCTGCAAGTCTTCTGGTATATCTCCTGTATATTTAACGAGCTTTTCTTCATTAGGACATGGACCTTTGATCAATGTGCCCTGCATTAATTCTTCGTAGGCATGCGCAACGATTCCCATTCCTCGCGAAAGAGAAAAAATCCCTTTTGCTGCTTCTGCCGGGATACTGAGCTCACATTGAATGGCTGCAGAAATACCATCAACATTAATCGTAAACTTGCGTTTCTTAACTACTGACATCGTTTGTCGGTAATCCTCTAGAATCGCAAGATATTCTCCCGTTATTTCTCCGCTATCAATCACCTTCTGCGCCAAATCGTACAACCTATTAACTCGCGGATCTTGATCATGCAGCTGATGGCCAAAACCAGGAAGCTTCTTTCCTTCAGTTAGGAATCGCTGCAAGGTATCCGCCACAGCATTTTTATTTGAAGCCAGTTCTGCATTCGTTTTGTATAACAATTCCATTGCGCCTTCTACTGCTCCTCCATGAATGTCTCCAAGCATATTAATCCCTGTAGCAACAGCGGAATTAAAACTAACACCGCAAGTAGCCGCCATTCTTGCTGCCGCTATCGAAGGAGCGCGCGGACCATGATCCGCACCGGCTACTAGCACACTTTCAAATAATTTAGCTTGCTGCTCAGTTAACTCTTTACCGACCAGCAGAAAAAACAACATTTGGCTGTACGATATGTTTCCAATCAGATTCTCAATTCGTTTTCCACGAAGAATAATTGAGTTTTTCTTTATGTCGCTAATCTCTGTTTCCCACCAAGCACCGCCATTTTTGTAGTGCTCTAAAGCACTTCGTCCACTCATTCTCTCACCTCGCAAAATCTTGTATACTAGTATATGTTCACGTCATCCAGATTCAGACTGATATATTCCTTCGCCGATAGTAAGCATCGTCTTGCATATTCTTCAAACCCTAATTCCTTTGCCCGCTGCAAGTGAGGTATTTCCAACGAGTATGGGATTTTAGGGATTTCCCGTAATATCTCTTTGATCGGGACACCACCTTCTCCAATATAAAGACGTTCTTCTCTCATTATTTTGATCATCTGCTCTTTTGAAGCTGGAATTTCTTTGCTTGCATCACATAGATGAAACATATGAAACCATTCAGCAGGTATCCCTTTGATATCGCTTACATTTTCTTTCGATCGATGAAAATGATGGCTATCTATCATCAGACCTGCATTATCCTGAGCAGCTGTTGAAAGCATACTGACAGCCTGCTCCAATGTCGCAACGGATGCTACAGGAACAAATTCCAGTTCTATTGTCAATTGATAAGTTTTTGCTAATTCACACAATTGGATAAAACGCTCAGTTGCAAATACTAAATCGTTAGTCCAAACACTGCAAAGCACATGTCGCGCTCCCAGTTCTGCTCCGACTTCAAAAGCTGGTTCATACTGTTTCGGATCCATACCATCCACTATTTTGGCTAGCTCTATATCTAACACTTGGATACCAGTTTCACGAAGTGCTGTTTTTGTTTGTCTAAGCATTTTTCGGTTGCTAGCCAAGTTATAATTCGGTTCATTTTTCAGTCCCATACAAATCGGTCTGATGCTTACAAAATCAAAGCCTGCCCTGGCTGCAATATAAGTTAGTTTTGGGGGAGGACATGCTAATGCTGTCAGATGCGCTAAAGAAAATTGATCCTTCAAAGTGATCAACCTTTCTGTATTCTTTCTTCTGAGCAAAACCCGCCATTTTCCCACCTGCTTTTACTTCTCCTGATACAGAAACTATTTGTTCTCAGGATTACCTTTGCTTTCTCGAAGTGTCACTCGCCTTTTTTCTCGAATAGATAGATTGATTGCTTCCAGTATTTCTAACGTTCTTAAACCTGCTTCTCCAGGGACACGCGGCTCTTCGCCTTCTTTCAGTACCTCCATAAAATGATGAAGTTCTGCTGCTATCGGATCAAGAGTAGCAACGGGTGGAAAATGCTGTTCTAACAAAGCATGTTTCCATCCATACTCACCCTCACTGTACTGATAACAGCGAAAGCTCGGAAAAGCCAAGCTCCCTTTTGTTCCGAAAAAGTAATAGCAATCTTCATCATAAAAGTTATAAACTGGGTTCTCTTTTACATTGAATTCATAAGACCACGGAGAAGGTACTCCGTCTGTCAGAAAGTATTGAATGACTGTCCCGTCGTCAGCCTCTAAAATGGCTGTTACTGCATCCTCTATCTCCAACCCACGTATCTTATTTCGACTCGTTGCGTAAGCGCTTTCAATATTTAAGTTAGTCGTATAAAGCAGATTATCTAAATCATGAATGCCATTAATCAGTAGTGGTCCGCCTCCTGCTTTAACACGCCAAGCTTCCTTGTAATAGTCTTTATCCTTGGCAAGGACCCACATCATATTTACGCCAACCAGATCTCCGATGACACCACTTTCCAGCAAGTACTTTAAATGATTGATTTTTGCAGAAAATCGCCTATGATGACCAACCATTAGCTTTACTTGCTTATCGTGGCAATATGCGATCATTTCACGAGCCGCTTCCGTTGTATCGGCGATCGGCTTTTCCACCAGACAATGCAGCCCTTTATCAGCGCAGTACGTAACAGCTTCTTTGTGTAAGTGATTTGGCAATGTAATAATCACGCCGTCCAAGGGGCACGTATCAATGAGCTCCTTATAATCTTCGAATAAAGGTACAGCCAACTCATTTGCCCGCTCCATTGCACTCGCATTATTACCCGCTACCGCCACCAATGTGAGATCCGCCATATTTTTCGCCTGCTGTGCAAATGTGTATCCATGATTCAACCCCAGCACTGCAATTCTCATCCAGCTATTCTCCTTTTAACATACTAGTATACAAGTTATGATTGATTCCGACTCTTTTACTGAGATTGCGATTCAAAGTAATCAGCATACTTCTTAATGATGTTTCCATAGTGATCGGCGGCTGTGTCCAGATGCTGATTTAGTCGTCTTACAACTCCAATTGCATTATTTTTTTGTATCAGCGTAATCAATTCTTCGTGGTCAAGAATGACCCTGCCCATTTCCCGTGACTCAAAAAAATCCAAATAACTGACCCTGTTCACATGTCCCCTTACCTGACGAACGATAGCCGCTAAGGTCTGGTTGCCGCATATTTCAAGGATCTTGTCGTGAAACTTCTCATCATACTCGTAAAAAGAAATAACCTCCTGCTTTTGTGCAGCAGCTCGCTGCTGATCCAAAATATGCATCAATTCAGCACTGTATTTAATAACTTGTAAATCAGATTCATCCCACATGACCGCAGCTTCCCGAAACGCAACTGCTTCCAGACCTTTTCTAACCTGAAACGCTTCCTGCACCTTTTTCTTTGAAATATATTTCACCCTGATCCCTTTTTGAGGAATGATCTGCAGGAACTCCTCTGAAGCAAGTAAGTGAATGGCTTCCCTGACAGGCGTTCTGCTTAAGCCTAGTTCTTCTGCAATTGTGCTCTCAAAGATCATCTGCCCCGGCTTGTACTCTAGCGTGATAATCTTGTGGTATAAGTGTTTATACACTTCATAGGCTAATGTTTTACGCTGGACAGTAAATTTGTTCATGCTCATCATCTCTTTATCATCTGGATTGTTTAAATCGAAAATGATACTAGTATACAAGTAAGAAATTGCGCCTCATGCTTCCACTGTATGCTTCTGGGTGAGATATATTTCCTTATTACATTCATTTATTTCATATACAAAAAAGGCATCGGTTTTATACACCATTTGTTTGTTATTTATCCATTTTTTATATTATTTCATTTTACAGTCTGTTATCATTTCCATATATTTGTTAGAAGGAGCAATATCATGGCTAAGAATACTAAACTATGGCAAGGCAGTGAAGAAGATGATTATTTTCCCGTTTTACAAATTTCAACTTCGGATTTAGAAGCATACGAAGACAAACTGTGTATTAAACTACCCATTTTATATAAAACCCACCTACTTGAAAAGAATGGCGGCAAGCCTGTTTTCAATGCAGTTCCTACTAGGGTTCCTACAACATGGGCCTCTGATCATGCTAATATTCACCTTATATTTGGGCTTAGGGAAGAAGAAGGAATCGAAGATACTGATTATTTAATCAAAGAGTGGAATTTCTCTGCAAAAGATATTGTGATTTTTGCCATGAGTGAAGATACTGCATTTTATTACTTTGATTATTCAAGTAAAAATAAGTATCCTTCTGTTAAAATATTCGAACCCGAGGGAGATCTTAAAGGACATCTTGTTGCCGAAGATTATGAATCATTCATAGCAAAACTTTATAAAGAAGACTATGATTTTGCAGATGATGAAATAGATGCAGCAATATTAGAGGAACAACAAAAATGGTCAGATACAAAATTATTCGATAAGTACATTAAAGAAGATAACCTTGATGAGTTATTGAGTGGTATTATTTTCTACAGAACAACCGAGGACTATAATTGGCTCACACAAAAAATAATTGATCTTAGTAAGAGTAAACATTCTGCTGTTAGAATTGAAGCCGCTGAAGTGCTGTTAAGCATTGTCGAGTATAGCATCGCAGATGTGGATTCAGCACTAATTAAACAATCAATTGAAATCTATAATCTTGATACTGATCCGGACGTAATTTCATATATGGAAGATATAAAGGAATTCCTCTAACTTCTATTACTTCGTTGATTAGATGATTACTTTTGATGGGAGCTCATAATATGAAAAAAATATTGCTTATCTCGATTCCGATTCTTCTATTCCTTACAGTTATAGTGATTTGGGTGTATTTTTTAGCCAATGGAGTTCCCTGGGAAAAAGAAGCAGCTAATAACTTAGTGTATAAGCAATTAGGTATATCAGACACCGATTTAAAATCCAAAGATTTAGAATGGGAATCAAAGTCTGGTAAGTATGAAGTGTATCTAGTATATAAAGATGAACCTAATCTCACGTATTCCTATATCCATCGCCGTGACCTAAATAAGATTCTCTTACTTAGTATCCATGACAATAAAACTGATCTAGACATAGTAACCGGAAAGTATCAATTATACTAGTTACAATTAAGACCTATGAGATATTCCGAGGCTATTTTTAGCCTCAAAATTATTTCACTATGCTTTTACCAGTACAAACGCATGCTATACTACGATAACTAACATTACTTGTTATATTCATCAAATCATTATGTTTGCCTTTTAGTTTGCAAACCACCACTTATCTGGTCGCAGTCTAACTAACGACTTGCCAGTTCCGATTTTGGCTAATTACTTCCTTTGCTTTTTATCATTTTTCTTTTTTATTGAAAATCTGTTATATTTGTACAAAAGTGAAGAGGTGTTTACTTCCGACTTTTAACTTTAGGGTATTTCTATCATTGTAGCTAATCTTCACCTAATAAGCTTCAGAATAAAAAAGTTATAGTAGAGGAGGTATCTAATATAGTATACGTTGCTTTATCCTTATTAATATTCTACTTTATAATGTTTGTAACGACAGGGATTTATGAACTAGATAATATAAACCCTTGGTATGGATTTATATTAAGTGCTGTTATCTCTATTATCTCAACAGTACTATCAATTTTTGCATTAATCAAAACTAAATCTGCTCTAGCAGTGATAGTAAGTGCTCTTTCAATAATTTTAATGTTATTTACTGTATTTGCTTACTTATTGCCGGAAGCAGGCATACCTCCAATTATTCAATTTTAGGATAATAACAGCTATACATACTAAAAAAGTCCCCTCCCATAATAGGAGGAGGCTTTCTTTCTATTATTTGTAGGATGCAGGACCGCTAGTAAAGTCGACTCAGATTCCAGAGAGATCTTTTAGTTTATCTCCAGTGTGCAACTTAAGATAAGTTGTTTTAGCTGCTGCATTTTTGGAGCTAGTACATTTTTAGACTAATCGCGACTTTGATGTTATACCATTACTTCTCTGCTAAGTCTTCGTTGTGATTTTAAGATTTAATCTGAATATGCTCCTATAAGTGTATGAATACTGTAATTCCACACTCTCCCGATGTAAACAGACGCACCTTCCAGCTTCAAGACTCGGGCAAATCGAGTAGTCTTTCACCATTCTTTAGTTTGGCAATAACCTTATTGATGTCTTCTCGAAAAGCCACATCTTCTTTCATCTGCTGGGTAATTTTGCTATAATCTTCTTCAGTTAGGCTAATGCCTTCCTCAGCCGATACATGAGAATTAAATGCCAGCATAGTTAAAACGAGGGCAACCAACACAGTAACTATCTTCTTCAACTTCTCATCCCCCTTTAGTTGGTATAAAAATAATATAACTTATATTTCCATCGTTGTTATCAAAAGGAAGGAGAATAACTGTTTATGCTTACGGATATTTTTGCTATTCTTTTAGGTAGCTTAGTCACTTTATTAATAAGTTTAATAGTTTTACGGGCTACAAAAAACATCACTATTGGAGTCCTCACTTGTATTGTTGCAGGGATTATTGTGCCAGCTTTATTTGGCTTTATTTCTGCCTTTATAGCCTTGCCAATAAGTCTAATTCTGTTTTTTGTCTTTAAAAATAAAGTCATCTAAAAAGCCCCACTCCATTTATAGGAGCGGGGCTTTAACTATCTCACTTCTATATATTTAGTTGAAGCGATGATATACAAACCGAATTTGATTTGATACGTCTTAAAGCCACTCACAGTCAATCCTTTTGTAATAGTAAGTGCTTCGTCGAGTTTTACCTTATTATACTTGGCATTCCAGTCAGCTTTGTTATATAACCATAGCCAGCCATCCGAATTATTATTTTACTGCCATTTTACCAACTGCACCGCCCGGAGCTATTGGTATCATGTCCTAAATCTCGCAAAGTGCGCTAGCTAATCCCCAAGCAGCATCTGACTTGAACGAGCTTTTTTTCAAATTTTACAGCGTCTTTGCTGTTAGCAATAAATCCTAGCTTGACAAGTGTTGCTTCCATACTTGTTTCACGAAGTACATGCAGGTAGTTTCCGCCACGATCTTGCATACCGTATTTCCCCACTTTTGCTTTCATATGCAGATGGATAATTGCCTGTTTCTTACCTGTGACGCTGATAGCTTAATGTACGAAAATCCTCATAATCATGTCCATCCCCGGCATTTACGTGGATTGACAAGAAGAATTCAACACCCCAGCAATTTGCGTCGCTTGTACTTGTCGCCTGTACGGCTCATTTTCACATCAAATCTGCTTGCTTTAATCTGTCTTTTACCAACTTACCTACTTCCAGTACAATAACTTTTTCGATTAGGACATGCCAGCATACAAATAACATTAGATACTTACTCTTATTTAATTCCAGGTATGCAACCAGCAGCTGCTGAAATGTTGGGCCAGCTTTTCAATAAAAGAAGGAAATGATTTTATTTCGGAACCCGAGGTTTGCAAACTACTTTTGACCAAAAAAACAGCAAGAGCGGCATATAGCCAACCTCTTGCTGTTTCATGTATAGTAGCGCGCTCGGAGGGATTCGAACCCCCGGCAGACGTGGTACCGGAAACCACCGCTCTATCCGACTGAGCTACGAGCGCATATGTAATTAATGTGACAACGATTATTATACGTTAAATAGCAGGTATAAGCAAGTCATTTTTAAATAGAAAAGAAGCCCCTAACAAGGGGCTTCTGCTTATTTTGGATACATAAAGTCTGGTGCTGGATTCAGCTCTTGTTTTTCACCATGGGCTGTTGGAGCTTCTTCGTAGTTGAATTGGCCACCATCAGGAGCTGTACCGTTCGCCCAGCTACCTTCTTTGGACTCTTCACCTTCTGAGAAGTTGATCAGGCTGTGAGAGAAGTTGTCTGCTTCGAGTTCTTTCGGGAAGGAACCAGGTACGATGATACCGTTCTTCTCTTCCAGTTCACGAGCAGCAGCAATCCATTGGTTTTGGTGCATGGAGTCACGAGCCAGAAGGAAGGATAGCATGTCGCGAACACCTTTGTCTTCTGTCATTTCATATAGACGTGCAACTTGCAAACGACCTTGAGACTCTGCATTGATATTAGCGCGCATGTCTGCGAGCATGTTGCCGCTTGCGATGATATAACCTGCATTCCATGGCACACCGTTGCTATCTGTCGGACGAGGCCCTAGGCCGGCAACAATCGCATGCTGCGGGTTCATACCACCTAAAATGGCACCGATAACAGGATTTTTCGCAGCTTCTTCTTGTTCATTTACTGGTGCACCTTCAAGAAGACGAGCAATCATTGTTGCAATCATTTCAACGTGACCAATTTCCTCAGTTGCTGTATCCATGATCAAATCTTTATATTTTTCTTCACCACGAGCGCTCCAACCTTGGAAGAGATACTGAAGGGCAACACTGATTTCGCCATACTGACCTCCAAGGATTTCCTGCATTTGTTTTGCAAACAATGCATCTGGCTTGTCTGGTTTCGCTGGGTACTGAAGTACTTTCTGATGATGGAACATCTTGTTACCTCCTAGGTTTTTTTGCTTTCCGCTGTTTACATTCCACCTTGGTAAATTTTCTAAACCATTTCCTAATGATGTAATTTAAATGAAAATAAACCAGCTTGCAGGAGTTTATCTATTGAAAGTCAAACTTAACGAGAGACTCTATTTCTAGCGTTTATTTGCCTTCTAACTAGGGAAGCATGGAATAGGCGAAAGAAAGTAAGTATTTTGTTTGACCTTTATTGACCTTTTAGGTAATATAAGGTTAGTCATTACTTAGAATAATGAGCTCATATCCAAAGGAGGATCTACCATGAATCTAATCCCTACAGTTATTGAACAGACAAACAGAGGAGAACGTGCTTACGATATCTACTCCCGTTTGCTTAAAGACCGGATCATCATGCTTGGCAGCGCAATCGATGATAATGTTGCCAACAGCATTGTTTCCCAGCTGTTATTCCTAGCAGCAGAGGATCCAGAAAAAGATATTTCCCTATACATCAACTCACCAGGCGGATCTATTACAGCAGGTATGGCTATCTATGATACAATGCAGTTCATCCAGCCTAAAGTATCTACTATCTGCATCGGTATGGCTGCATCCATGGGTGCATTCCTATTGACTGCCGGTGAAAAAGGCATGCGTTATGCACTTCCAAACAGTGAAGTTATGATTCACCAGCCGCTAGGTGGTACACAAGGACAAGCAAGTGATATCGAAATCCATGCTCGTCGTATTATCGAAATGAGAAAGAAATTAAACGAAATCATGGCAGAACGCAGTGGACAGCCGCTTGAAGTAATCGAGCGCGACACAGACCGTGATAACTTCCTTACAGCTGAACAAGCAGTAAACTACGGCTTGATCGACAAAGTAATGGAGAAAAAACCTGTTTAAGACATAAGAAAAAGCCATCCAGCAATTCATGCTGGATGGCTTTTTTCATTCATGGATAACAAGTGTGTCAGCGAACATATCGTGCAAGCCTTGCTTCCTTGGTGTGAAAGCTACTACTGCATAAAGGAAAAACAGAAATAGCAGACGATGAATAAAACGACCGACTACTTCCCGGATAAGTGTATCAGACCAGGACAGCCGCTCTCCGTCCTTCCGAATAACTCGAAGGCCAAATATCATTTTGCCTAGTGTCTGTCCGCGCCATTTGGTCATGAACAGGAAATAAGCAAAGAATATTACTCCGCCAAGCAAACCGCTGACACTCCAAAGCCAAAGCGTAGCTTCACGAAATGAATCGATCATAGTGAATGGTTTGACGATCAAACCCGTCAAACTGAATACAACTATAAGGTCCACAATATAAGCCCAAAATCGCATCCAAAAGCCTGCATATCGCTGTTCACCTGTTAGTGGAGATAAAGGAATCTCTTCTTGTCGGTGATCCTTTATCTCCTTATCAGCAACTCGATTTTCTTGATACGTATTTTCATAGGCATCCGATGTATTATCTGACGCTGTATGTTCGTCAGTTTCCGTTGTTTCAGGCATTTCTGTTCTGGAATAATCCTGATCGGATGACGTCAGTTCTTCTGGATGCTCACGTTTCTCTTTATCCATAATCTAACGCCTCCTATTCCGTATATAGATACATTGCTTCAGGTGAGTTCGATTTGCTCATCAGCTGCTTGATACCGAGCAAATCAGAATCGGAAACAAACAGACCTTCAGCTGCTGTTGCCCAGAAGGAGCCCATACCAAAGCCATCTCCTGTATATTCGAATACTTCCGCATTTTCAAGTCCTTGCTCTTCTTTCATCATAGCGATAGTATCTTCAAGATCTCCAAGATCATCGACCAGACCATTTTCCATTGCTTGTTTACCGGAATACACACGTCCATCTCCAAGTTCACGTACTTGATCTTCCGGCATACCGCGTCCATCTACAATGACTTGGACGAAGTCAGCATACATATCATCAATGATAGATTGCAGGATATCCCGCTCTTCGTCCGTCATTTCTCTTGCTCCAGACATGATGTCTTTATGCTCAGCGCTCTTGATAACTTCCTCTTTGATACCGATTTTATCTGCAAGCTCTGCGTAATTGAGTGTAGACATGATAACACCAATTGATCCTGTCAGTGTAGCTGGGTGAGCGACGATTTTATTTGCACTTGCCGCTAAATAATAGCCGCCAGATGCCGCTGTATTCCCCATCGATACATACACAGGCTTTCCGTATTCCTCTTGTACTTCTACTACTTTATCGTGAATTTCAGCACTTTCGACGACACCGCCTCCAGGACTGTTCACTTCGATGATGACACCACCGACTGTGTCATCCATACCCGCCTGTTCCAATTGCTCTAAAAAGGCTGTATGGTTATATGTAGCGCTTCCCAATAGAGAAGATTCTTCTCTAGTATCTTGAATTGTGCCGTCTACTTTCAGCACCGCTATCCGATTTGTCATATCTCCGTCTTCAACAATTTCTTCACTCATAAAAGTGCTTCCTGTTGCTGAATCAATCGCTTCTGTGAAGTTGCTATTAATCACAGCGAACAAGGTTTGGAAACCGACCGATGCGGCGAGCAGCCCAGCTGCGATTCCGATTGCGATCCATCGTTTTGCGTTCAAAATATAAACTCCTTTCCATCTTATAAAAATCTTACAATACATAGCCTACACTAGGATAGCTTCCGTTACCACATATTAGCAAAAAAAGCCCTGAATAATTCAGGACTTTTCTGTGGGAAAATCAGCTAGCTGCCGATGGCGTGGTAATGAAGGCGGTGAGCTCCTCCATTGCTTCCACCTCATCTGAACCGTCGATTTTCAAGGTGATCAATTCTTCTTGGGCTATAGCCAGGCTCATCAAACCCATAATACTTTTTGCGTTTACCGATTTGTTCCCTTTTTCTACAAACACAGAGGCATTGAAACGATTGGCTTGCTGGACGAAGCTTGCTGCGGGTCTGGCTTGCAAACCAGTATCCAGGGTGACACGCAAGGTTTTTTGGATCACATGTGATTCCTCCCATCTTCCAAGTAAGCGCTATCAAAACATTGAAAAAGAAAACACCCATTTGAGTGTCTTCTAAGTATACCACATGCTATATCCGCTTTATACCTGCTTATGCTTTTTTAACTGATGTCCCATTACGAAGTCTGTCAGCGAATTCATCTATTTTACGCAGGCGGTGATTAATACCGGATTTACTGATCTTTCCGGTGGAAACCAGTTCACCTAATTCCTTCAGCGAAACATCTTGATGCTGGACACGAAGCTCAGCGATTTCCTGCAGTTTATCCGGTAATGCGCCAATACCAACTGTATTTTTGATGAAATTGATATTCTCGACTTGGCGGAAAGCTGCGCCAATCGTCTTGTTGAGATTCGCTGTTTCGCAGTTAACAAGCCTGTTAACAGAGTTGCGCATATCTCGTACAATACGCACATCTTCAAACTTAAACAAAGCGCTGTGAGCACCTACGATATTGAGAAATTCCGTGATTTTCTCCGCTTCTTTTAAGTAAGTAATAAAGCCCTTACGACGCTCCGTACTGCGGGCATGCAAATCGAATGTATTCATCAGCTCGCAAAGCGCATCACTATGTTCTTTGTGTGTGTTGAATATCTCTAAATGGTAGGAAGATGTTTCCGGATTATTTACTGAACCTCCTGCAAGAAAAGCACCACGCAAATACGCCCTGCGCTTCTCAGCAGTATCAGTGAAGGATGTGCTAATTGTGCGGACAAAAGTGAATTTGTCTTCCAGAATTTCAAGATTGCGCAGCAGGTCATCCACTTGTTTATTTAATCGTACGATATAGACATTATTTTTCTTCAGCTTCATCTTTTTACGAACGAGCAGTTCGATTGGATGCTGATAGATTGCCTTCAGTAGCGTATAAATACGCCTTGCGATGGCCGCATTCTCTGTCTGGACATCCAGCATATATTCCTGTCTCGAATAGGAGACAGAGCCGTTCATCCGGATCAAAGCTGCAAGCTCACTTTTTACGTCCGTCATTTCGATTGGAATGGTCGTCAATTCCTTCTTTATTTCTGATGCAAAGCTCACGAAGCTCTCCCCCCTTTCTCGTGCCTCGCTTTTACAGCATTGCGTAAAGCAGCTTAGCAATTTTATGTGTATCATGCCGGAGCTTGCGCTGATCATGATCGATAATATCCGCTTCGACCACTTCAAGTCCCAAAGACTTTAAGCGGCTGATATCATAAACGACTGGTTCAGCATGCTCTTCTGCATAATTTTCACGAATGTCTTGCTCAATTTGACTATTGTTGACGACAATCGTCGAGACAATATCAGCTCCAATATGATCATGTATAGCTTGAATATGATCTCCTGCTGTATAGCCCGTCGTTTCGCCGTATTGCGTCATCACATTACATACGTAGACAACCTTGCCTGGTGCGTCTCTTAAGGCATTCTCAATCTCCGGAACAATCAGATTCGGCATAACACTCGTGTAGAGACTTCCTGGACTGATAACGATTAAATCAGCTTGCTTGATTGCTTCAATGGCATCCGGCAATGGCTTGACCGGTAGCGGACTGACAAATACTCGTTTAATCTGTTTATTTGCAAGAGGAATATTAGATTCCCCTGTCACAATCTCACCGTCTGTCATCTCTGCATGCAGTACGACGTTCTGATTGGCAATCGGATAGATATTGCCCTTTACTTTAAGTACGCGTGATATTTCTTTGATACCATTATAAAAATCTCCGGAAATAGAGGTCATCGCTGCCAGCAGCAGATTTCCCATCGAATGACCTGACAATCCATTTCCATCCTTAAATCGATGCTGGAACAAGTCAATCAGCATCGGCTCTGCATCGGCCAATGCTGCAATGACATTCCGGATATCCCCTGGTGCCGGCATTGCCAGCTCGGTACGCAGTTTACCTGAGCTGCCGCCATCATCGGCTACCGTGACAATTGCAGATAGATCGACAGGAAGCTGTTTTAGTCCTCGCAGCAGAACAGGCATACCTGTTCCGCCCCCAATGGCAACTATTTTCTTCCTTGTCATCAGTGGCTTTTCCTTTCTACATCACGATGCGTCACATGCGTCGCATAGTTATCACTATATCGTTTAGCCAAATACTCTGCGATGGCTACTGAACGATGCTGTCCGCCCGTACAGCCGATGGCTATAATAAGCTGACTTTTACCTTCCTTCTTGTACTGAGGCAGCATGAAAGTAAGCATATCCTCAAGCTTCTGTAAGAAAGTATGCGTATCAGACCACTTGAATACATAGGAGGAAACAGGTTCATCCAAGCCCGTCTGCGGTCTAAGATTCTCCACGTAGAAAGGATTTGGAAGGAAACGGACATCAAAGACGAGATCCGCATCAATTGGAAGCCCGTATTTAAAACCAAAACTCAGCATCTGCACCGTGAACTCTTCATAATTGGTATCCTTGAAGCGTCTCATAATCTTCTCGCGGAGCTGCTTTGGCTTCAAAGTCGATGTATCCACGATGAATTGTGCTCTGCCACGCATTTGATCAAGCAATGCACGTTCCTGTTGGATACCTTCAAGCGGAAGACCTTCCGGCGCAAGCGGATGCGTCCTGCGCGTTTCTTTATATCTGGTTACGAGCACTTCATCCTTTGAATCGAGGAATAATACTTGCGGTTCCAACCAATTCTCCTGTGTCAGCTTGTCCAATGCTTCAAATAAAGAATCGAAGAATTCCCTGCCTCGTAAATCCATGACAAGCGCTACCTTTTTAATATCATTGGCAGCATCTCGCATCAAATCAAGAAATGTTGGCAATAGTGCTGGAGGCAAGTTATCCACACAATAGTAACCCAGGTCCTCGAAGCTTTGAACGGCAACAGTTTTTCCTGCTCCGGACATGCCTGTAATGATGACGAGCTTGGTTTCATTTAACTGTTTCTCCATACGTATCCCCCGTTTTATTCTGGTGTCGTAGGATCCAGCTTTGATTGCAGCAGCTGGCGATCCTCCGTGTAGACGAATGTGCCGAACAATGGCTCATCTGTGTTGAACATATGGGCGAATATATCACGATCTCCCTCAGCCATCGGCAAATCCTTGATTTTCTTTTTATCTATCCATTCCAGCTTACCTTCCTGGCTTTCTTCAAGCAGATCACCAGTATATTCCTCAGCGAAGAAGGTGAACATCATCCATTCATGTACAACTTTTTCGCCTTTCTTTATAACAAAAGTAAACGTACCGCGAAGCTCGGGTTCATGTATAGTCAATCCTGTTTCTTCCCAAAACTCCCGGACAGCTGTTTCTTTGACGGACTCGCCCAGCTCCATCTTTCCGCCAGGTGCTGAGTACCATCCTTTACTCGGTTTCTTCAATAAGAGAACTTTGTCATCAACTGCCAAAATGCAGTTTGCAACACGTTGCATGCTTCCACCTCTTTCTCTGTGTAAGTGGACATGTTGGTTCGTTATACACATCACTCTATATTATACTATTTCTGTTTATCTTCAAACAGTATTATGTTTCCTAAGTCTTTACCAAAAATCGCCGATAATCCCTAAAAGAACAAAAAAAATGCATAGGTGCCGAGACACCTATGCCAATAACTAATTTATCTATTAAAAGGGGGTCAATTAGTTAAAACCAGTATAGCAAATGATTATGTCGCCCATGTTACAGCAGCATTAAGAATCATTTACAAGGAATGGCCGAGCCTATTACTTGCCGATTGCGTTCAGCTCTTCTTTTAGAGTTTCTACATAACCTTGAGCAGCTTGAGCAGCAATACTGCCGTCTCCTGTTGCTGTCACGATTTGTCGAAGCTCTTTATCACGAATATCTCCAGCTGCGAAAACGCCAGGTACAGCTGTTTCCATACGTTCATTCGTATGAATATAGCCAAGATCATTTGTGATACCAAGAGATTGGAATGGTTCGCTCAATGGTACCATTCCGACATAGATGAACACACCATCAGCAGATTTTTCATATTTTTCTCCAGTGCGCTGATTCAAAAGCGTTACGCTGGATACTTTATTGTTTTCGCCATTGATTTCCTCAACAGTTGTATCCCAAATGAACTCAACTTTTTCATTTGCCATAGCACGCTGCTGCAAAATTGGCTGTGCACGTAATTTGTCACGGCGGTGTACGATTGTAACTTTCTCAGCAAAACGAGTCAGGTAAACACCTTCCTCGACAGCAGAGTCTCCTCCGCCCACTACGATTAACTCACGGTTTTTAAAGAAAGCTCCATCACAAACAGCACAATAAGAAACACCGCGTCCGCTCAATTCATCTTCGCCCGGTACACCAAGCTTTTTCCACTTCGCACCTGTCGTGATAATAAGAGAGCGTGTTTTATACTCTTTGTTTCCTACAACCACTGTTTTATATTCCTTGCCGTCCTTCACTTCCTTAATATCTCCGTAAGCATATTCTGCACCGAATTTCTTCGCATGCTCAAACATCTTATTGGAAAGATCAGGTCCTAGGATGGAATCATAGCCAGGGTAGTTCTCTACATCTTCTGTATTCGCCATCTGACCGCCGGGAATACCTCTTTCCAGCATAAGCGTATCAAGATTCGCACGTGAAGTGTAGACTGCTGCTGTCATACCAGCTGGTCCCGCACCTGCAATGATTACGTCATAAATTCTTTCTTCAGTCATATAAATTAACCCCTTTCCTCTTTATCAGTCGTTTTATCTACTCGTTAGCATATAAGATTCTGTGCGTAACGTCCATCTTTCTGCCTATAGCTTTAAGACAGCCAATAAAAGTCTTCTTTTGTCAGATGGCTGAATCTGCGGCTGCCTTCCTGCCATAGCTTTTCAGCATATGCTCCGTTGCCAGCTTTCTTCGCGGCCAAGCTGAACCACTTATAATAGGAAGCATGTCCTTTCACACGTCTTTTATCCAGGTGAAGGAAGCGTTCGACAGCGTCTTCATAGTGCCCTGTCATAGAAAAAGTGCACGCAATACGTAAATGCTGCTCTTCATGGATAGGAAAAATATTGCGAAGCAAGCGCAAATGTTCATCTCTTTGGTCGAATTGATTCATTTCATGGTAAAACATAGCAAGATTCACATGTGTGTAGACAGAGACTTGCTCACTCAATAAGTGCTCTTCTTCCATTCGCACTGCTTCCTTTTGATTACCAGAGAAGAAAAGTGCTTTGGCAAATTCATGCTTCGCAAGCATATGTTCCGGAAACATACTCATCATTTCTTCTAGAATCGGCAAAGCAAACTGCCATTCTTCCCGCTCTAAATAATAAAATGCCGATTCTTGGAACATGATGAGCTCATCTTCTTCCTCTGTTGTCCATAGCTCATCGTCCTCTTCCTCAGCTTCCACATACGTCAATAGTTCCTCAGATTGCTCCCGAAAGTCTCCCTCCGGATCCATTTCCAAGTACAAGTTAGCGTACTTTTCTGCGTCGTGCATGTATCCAAGCTTAGAATAATTATGGGCAAGCAAATAAAAGCATTCCGCGTAATCGTCTCCATGCTCTTTAATGATGTCATCTAGTATATAGATCGCTTTATGGAACGATCCCATTTCCGTAAAAATAACCGACTTCTGGCAGTGATAAATCACTTCCGTCGGTTCCATTTCGATTGCTTTATTAAGCCATTTCATAGCTTTGTCCAGCTTACCGTTCCGATAGGCTTCTACGCCCTTTTTATAATAGAAATCTCCTTCAGGAATGAAGGGGATGATATTTGACGGTCCTGCCTGCTGCTCTGCTGGTTCCAGCGTTTGCATGTGTTTCCTCCTACTGCTTTTAGATATCCCAAGAAGTATACCATATTTCCACATCTGCTCCTACACTTGAAGAAAAAAAGACTGCTCCCCCTAAGGGAAACAGTCTATTCTTGATGAGAAAGATTACACAGTTTGCAAGTCGTCTTCTTTAACAGGTACAACTGCTTCTTTCGCCAATACATCTAGCTCGCGAGTGTACTCAGCTTTTTGCTCTGCAGAGTAGCCTAACGTTTCAGCCAAGTAATCGATAACAGCATCTTTGTTTGTATGAACAAAGTTGATGTTGAATAGCAAAGCACCTGTGCGTCGAACAAAGAAGTCGACTGGTTTAAATGCTAGCTCTTCTTCGATTGCATAACGAAGCTGTGCGAATACAAGCGGATCGATGTTAGCAGCTTTTGCTTCATCTTTCAGTGTTTCAAAGCGTTCGAATACTTTATCTACGTTCGCTCCGTAACGGCTTACCATCTTAAGTGCATCTTCAGCAGAAAGACCGATAGCTTTTCCTTCATCCACTTTACGCTCTTTGAAACGTTCAAAGCCTTTGGATCCGCCAACTTCTCCTCCGGAAATTGGAAGATGCTTCGTATCAGCTTGGGAATAAAGAATGCCTTCTTCTTTCTTGAACTGATCAGCAACAATGTTTACTGCTTCAATTGCCATTTTACGGTAACCAGTTAACTTACCGCCAGCCATAGAGATCAAACCACTGTCAGAAACGAAGATCTCATCCTTACGAGAAATCTCACCAGGTTTTTTGTTTTCTTCCTGGATAAGCGGACGAAGACCTGCCCAGCTGGATTCTACGTCATCTTTTGTGATTTCAACTGTCGGGAACATATAGTTAACGGAATCAATGATATAATCACGATCTTCAACAGTCATTACAGGGTGCTTGATATCACCTTTGTATGTTGTATCTGTTGTACCAACATATGTCTTACCTTCACGCGGTATTGCGAATACCATCCGGCCATCTGGAGTATCGAAGTATACTGCTTGACGCAATGGGAAACGCTCGCCATCGAATACTAAGTGAACACCTTTTGTAAGATGCAACGTTTTACCTTTTTTAGAACCATCTTTTTCACGTAGTGTATCAACCCAAGGACCGCCGGCATTTACAATTTTCTTCGCGAAGATACGATGCTTTTCACCAGTTGTAAGATCTTCTGTTACGACACCAGTCACTTTACCACCAGCATCATAAATGAACTCAGTTACTTTCGTGTAGTTAATCGCATGAACGCCTTTTTCCACAGCTTTTTTCAAAACTTCGAGAGTCAGACGCGCATCATCTGTTTTGTACTCAACATAACGACCGCCGCCAAGAAGGTTTTCTGATTTAACTAGTGGTTCTCTTTCCAATACTTCATCACGTTTAAGCATTGTGCGACGTTCTGCTTTTTTAACGCCTGCAAGATAATCATACACACGCAAACCAATGTTTGTCATGAATGGACCCATTGTTCCGCCTTTGTGGAAAGGAAGCAGCATCCATTCTGGTGTTGTTACGTGAGGACCATTTTCATAAACGATTTCACGTTCTTTACCAACTTCAGCAACCATTTTTACTTCGAATTGTTTCAAGTAGCGCAAACCACCGTGAACCAATTTTGTTGAACGTGAAGAAGTTCCCGCTGCGAAGTCCTGCATTTCAACAAGACCTACGTTCATTCCGCGCATTCTTGCATCAAGAGAGATACCCGAACCAGTGATCCCCCCACCGATTACAAGAAGATCTAGAGGTTTATCAGTTAAATTTGCATAAATTTCATTACGTTTTTTACTAGAGAAAACAGTCATGCATGAACACTCCTTTTTAGATTCAGCGCTCCCATTATTTCTATACCCCAATAGTGTAGAAGTCATGTATAGAAAGCAAAAAGAGACCGCAAATAATCCATACTATGTATAGATATTTACGGTCTCTCCAAAGTCTCGGGCCGAATCATTAACTTGTGAATTCAGTATAACATGCTCAGTCCGATTTGAAAAGTTATATTACTTGAAAGTACGTGTCGCTTCCACAGCTTTTTTCCAGCCTGCGTAGAGCTGATCTTTTTCTTCTTTGGAGCGATTCGGTTTGAACGTGCGATCGATCTGCCATTTGTTGGCGATCTCATCGCGGCTTTCCCAGTAGCCGACAGCCAAACCAGCCAAGTAGGCAGCACCTAAGGCTGTTGTTTCCTGAATGACTGGACGTTCTACATCTACATCAAGCATATCGCTTTGGAACTGCATAAGGAAATCGTTTTTCACGACACCACCATCAACACGAAGCTGTTTCACATCGATACCGGAATCCTCGATCATCGCGTCAACAACATCCTTGGATTGGAATGCAAGAGATTCCAATGTAGCACGTGTGATATGTGCACCAGTTGTTCCGCGTGTAATACCGAACATTGCCCCGCGTGCATCACTATCCCAATATGGTGTACCAAGACCAACGAAGGCAGGTACTACATAAACACCGCCATTATCGGTAACACTAGTAGCTAGACGCTCACTATCTGGAGAAGACTCGATGATTTTCAAGCCATCACGCAGCCATTGAACTGCAGAACCTGCTACGAAGATACTTCCTTCTAGCGCGTATTCTACTTTTCCATCAAGGCCCCAAGCAATTGTAGTCAATAGCCCATGATCAGATTTTACAGCTTCTTCACCAGTATGCATAAGGACGAAGCAGCCTGTGCCGTATGTGTTTTTAACCATACCTGGCTCATAGCAAGCTTGACCGAATAAAGCAGCGTGCTGGTCACCAGCGATACCAGCGATTGGTACCTCTTCACCGAAGAAGTGGTAATCGATTGTGTTGGCATACACTTCTGAAGAAGGTTTTACTTCAGGAAGCATTGATTTCGGTACTTCAAGGATATCTAATAATTCATCATCCCATTTAAGTTCGTGGATGTTGTACATCAATGTACGAGCAGCATTGGAATAGTCAGTAACATGCGTTTTACCGCCGGAAAGCTTGTAAACAAGCCAAGTATCGATTGTACCGAACAGCAAGTCACCATTCTCTGCTTTTTCACGTGCGCCTTCTACATTATCCAGGATCCATTTAACTTTCGTACCGGAGAAATAAGCATCCAACAATAGACCAGTTTTCTCACGGAATAGATCGTTGTGACCTTTTTCGATCAATTCATTTACGATGTCAGCTGTTTGACGGGATTGCCAAACAATCGCTTTATGGATCGGACGGCCAGTGTTCTTATCCCATACGACTGTTGTTTCACGTTGGTTCGTAATACCGATACCTGCAACTTGTTTCGCGTCGATATCCGCTTTACGAAGTACTTCTGCCATACATGCAGAAATTGATGTCCAAATTTCGTTCGCATCATGCTCAACCCAGCCGGATTGCGGGAAGAATTGCTCGAACTCCATTTGTGCTGTTTCCACAATATCGCCATTGTGGTTGAAAAGAATAGCGCGTGAGCTTGTTGTACCTTGGTCAAGTGCCATGATAAATTTTTCCATTATTTAATCCCCCTTGTTTTTGCACCATTATTTGCAGCTGCTTCTGCATTTGCTTTAACAAGTTCCCCTCGAACTGCAGCGATAATGATAACTAATAGTACAGCAGATAAAATCCAGAAACCTACTTGCAAGTCTTCCATGAAAAATCCGATATAGAAATATGCACCGTACGCTCCGCCAAGCAATGGACCTACAACTGGAATCCACGCATATTTCCAGTTGGAAGAACCTTTACCAGGAATCGGAAGCAATGCATGAGCGATACGCGGACCTAAGTCACGAGCTGGGTTGATCGCATATCCTGTTGGACCACCAAGAGCCATCCCGATAACAACGATGAGTAAACCTGTAATTAATGGATTGAATCCTTCTGCTAAAGAGTTGCCTCCAATGAATAGAATACCAAGCATTAGGATGAATGTGCCAATGATTTCTGTCAACATGTTCGAAATAGGACTATCAATTGCAGGATCTGTCGAGAAAACAGATAGTTTTGCCATTGGATCGGACGTTTTCGCCCAGTGCGGCAAATAGACAAGGAATACGAGTACAGCACCTAAGAACGCGCCAAGCATTTCACCAGCAAGATATTCCGGAACCACGTTCCAGCCGATATCTCCTTTGATTGCCAAACCAAGTGTCACTGCTGGGTTTAAATGCGCTCCTGAAAAACCGCCTACAGCATAAGCTCCCATTGCTACTGCAAGACCCCATGCGATTGTGATAACGATCCAGCCTGAGCCTTCTCCCTTGGACTTGCTCAAGTTACTTACTGCTACTACTCCTCCCCCGAAGAGTATTAGTACCATTGTGCCGATTGTTTCAGCTGCAAAGATGCTCATTGTGATTGTCCCCTTTATTGATAAATTTTTTCGGAGAGCGCTTTCATTAAGCGTCCAAATCAACTGCACCCTAGAAGCATGATAGAAAATAGCTACAATCACCCTAAAAATATTACCAGGAAGCGCTGTCTTTTGGATAAGAAAAATCCATCACCTAATATAACATAGTATGCCCCTTGGCGTGTACTAAAAAGGTAATGGATTCTCCGTATCTCCGATCATTGATATTAACTTATAGGTAGACTTTACACCTATTTGAAAGCGGTGTCAACAACTTACCACAAACTTTTTTTAGAAGTTGAAACCGCTGTCGCACCTGCTTCCAATGCAGAATCCACATCTTCACGGGTCCGAATGAGCCCACCTGCGATGACCGGGATGCCCACTTGCTCGGATACTTCTTTTATCATATGAGGAATTAACCCCGGTAAAACTTCGATAAAATCCGGCTGTGTTTTCTTGATCAAAGAAAGATTGTGATCCAATGCATGGCCATCAATTAAGAATAATCGCTGAACTGCAGTTATCTTATATTTTTTAGCTGCATGAATTACATTCGTTCTCGTCGATATGACGCCATCAGGTTTCAGACGCTGACAGACAAAGTCCATCCCTGCATCATCCGTCTTCAATCCCTGTATCAAATCCACATGCAGAAATACTTTTTTACCCGCTTTTTTTGCATATTTGATTTGAGAAGGAAGCTGTGCAATTCTTGTTTCGAGCAGGACCATCATCTGCATATCTTCCCGATTAAGCAATTCGTCAAAATCTCTTTCATTACGGGCTGCAGGCAAAATGCGCTGTCCTAAATCCATTCTATTCCTCCTTATAAAACAAGCAGACACACTAAGTTGTCTGCTTGTTCTTTCGTTGTTCTGCTGTATAAATCACTTGCATCGGATTTCCGCCGACCATCGCACCAGGAGGCACATCCCGATGGACAAGTGTGGCAGCGGAGACGACCGCTCCATCGCCTATTGTGACACCTGGCAGTATCGTCGTATTAGCTCCTACCATCACATTATCCCCGATGATGACGTCACCTAGACGATATTCAGTAGTTAAATACTCGTGCGCCAGTATCGTCGTATTGTAGCCGATAATTGTATTCTTACCAATTGTGATCCGTTCCGGAAATAGAAAATCAGGCACAACCATGAGAGCTAGCGCTGTTTCTTTACCGATTCTCATCCCTAGGAATGTCTTATACAACCTACTTTTCAAAGCAAGGAAGGGTGTATAGCGGCCGATTTGGATCACGATGAAGTTTCTTACTACTTTCCAAAAGGAAACTGTTTTATAAAGCTGCCAAAGCGAGTTCGATCCTTTAACGGGATAGCTTTCCATTTTCCGCATGCGCTTCTTCCTTTACGATATCGAGTAGGTCACGGATATCCTCCAGCATATAATCCGGCCCATAAGTCAGCAAGGACTGCTTGCCTTTGATCGACCAAGCTACGCCAGCAGTTTTCGTGCCGGCATTCTTACCAGACTCGATGTCATGATAATTATCTCCAACCATAATAGCTTCCTCAGGCAAGCTTCCGAGTGCATCAAGACCTTTCAGAACTGGTTCTGGATGAGGCTTTGCGTGTGTGATATCATCATACCCGATTACCACATCAAACAATCCGCCAAGCCCACATACCCGAAGACCACGCTCAGCTGTATCGCGCATCTTCGTCGTTACGATACCCAGCTTAAAGCCTGCCTGCTTGAGCTGCTGCAGAGTTTCAGCCACATAAGGGTACGCTTCAACGTAAGCATCATGATGCTTCAAGTTATGTTCCCGATATGCTGCAATCATTTCTTCCGCTCTCACAGGATCGATATTTTCAAACACATCCTTCAGAGGAGGACCAATGAACGGAAGCAGTTCTTCCCGTTCATACGTCCGCCCCGTATACTGCTCCAGAGTAGCAGTGTACGAAGCTAGAATCAGACTATTTGAATCTATCAGCGTTCCATCAAGGTCAAACAACAATGTTGTAATTGACATTTCGCACTCGCCTCTCTATTTCTTAATCTTTATAACGAGGTGTATTCGCACCAGGGCGTCGGCGGATAATAACTATAATTATCGCAATGGCGATAGCCACGATTGAGACGATTTGCGCTGCACGCAATCCCTCAGCTACAAGACTATCTGTCCGCATTCCTTCGATAAAGTAGCGTCCAAGGCTATACCATGCGAGGTAGAACAAGAACATTTCCCCACGTTTCAGGTTTACTCTGCGAAGAACGAGTAAAATAACGAAACCAAGAATATTCCACAATGATTCGTAAAGGAATGTTGGGTGATACAGAACTCCATCAATACACATTTGGTTATTGATGAAATCCGGGAGATACTGAATATAATTCTGGTATGCTTCTGCTGAAACAGGTCCGCCATGAGCTTCCTGGTTCATGAAGTTGCCCCAGCGTCCAATTGCTTGTCCAAGTATTAAACTCGGAGCCGTAATATCCGCCAGCTTCCAGAAAGGAATTTTCTTTACTCGGCAGAAGATGATTGCCGTAATGATGGAACCGATCAAGGCACCATGGATAGCGATGCCACCTTCCCATATTGCAAACACTTTCCAAAACGGACCATCCGCATAGCTTTCCCATTCAAACGCAACGTAATAAATACGCGCAGAAACGATGGCAGCCGGAATAGCGAATACAAGGAAATCTACGAAAGTATCTTTATGTAATCCGCGCTTTTTTGATTCGCGGATAGCCAGCCATAGTCCAAGCGCCGCGCCGACTGCGATAATGACGCCATACCAATAGATAGACACCGAACCGAGCTGCAGAAATACCCGATTAAGCGGTTGTACTTCACACATTTCCATCCATCATATCTCCCTCATCATCTTTTCCTGTTTCAATCATCTTGGTAAGACGCTGCGAGAATTCTTCAGCTGCATTCACGCCCATACGCTTCAGACGGAAGTTCATCGCAGCTACTTCGATGATGACTGCCAAGTTACGTCCAGGACGAACTGGCACTGTCATTTTCGGTACATTTACATCCATGATTTTCATCGTGTCTTCATCAAGACCGACTCGATCATATTGTTTCGATTGATCCCATGTCTCCAAGTTAATGACAATGGAAATTTTCTTGTGACTGCGTACAGCACCTGCACCAAATAGCGTCATTACATTGATGATGCCTAGGCCTCGAATCTCCAGTAAATGTTCGATTAACGACGGAGAATTTCCGATAAGGGTATCATAATCCTCCTGCCGGATTTCAACACTGTCATCTGCAACGAGACGGTGTCCGCGCTTGACGAGCTCCAATGCTGTTTCACTCTTACCTACACCGCTTTGTCCTGTGATCAGAATGCCGATACCATAGATATCCACCAATACACCATGCACTGCGGTGAACGGAGCAAATTTCGCTTCCAGGAAGTTCGTAATCCGACTGATAACACGCGTCGTCTTGTGTGGTGAACGTAATATCGGAACACCAGCAGCCTCAGCTGCTTCTTTCATCTCAGGCGGAACTTCCTGACCTCTTGTGATGATTAGACCTGGCGTAACGTCAGAGCATATTTTCTCAAAACGGTCTCGCTTCTGCTCACTTGTCAGCTCCTCGAGAAAAGAAAGCTCCGTCTTTCCGAACAGCTGCAGCCGATCTTTCGGATAATATTTAAAATAACCAGTCAACTCTATACCAGGACGGGAAATATCACTCATGAAAATCTCACGCTGTACGCCTGCATCCCCTGTCAGCAATTCCAGATTGAAACGATCCAATAAATCTTGAATGACTACTTTTGCCATAAGAACCCTCCATCCTAACAATTCTTGTTTATTCTAGCATACTTCCAGAAAAGATAGATACTTAGGCACAAAAAAGCCCTGCAGCGATATGCCGCAGAGCTTCTTCAATTTGTAATCCGATCACGGATGAGCCAATTCAGTATAAGGTTCAGCAAAGCAAGAATAATTGCCGCGATAATCGCTGTACCAAATCCCTCGATAACGAAATTTTCTCCAATCAGACCTTGTGTGATCATCAAGGTAACTGCGTTGACGACAAACAGAAACAATCCGAATGTTAAAGCAGTCAATGGCAGCGTCAAGACAATCAGCACTGGACGAACCAGGAGATTAAGAACTGACAAAATAAAGCTAGCCAGGATCGCAGTACCAAAGCCTTCTAGATAAAAGGAATCAAATAAATGACTGACAATGATCAGTGATAAGCTGTTCAGTAATAGTGTCAAAATCCATTTAAACATAATTTATCTCCATGTTACGGAAGCACCCAAACAGAACCTGTCTTCGTGTTTGCTTCCAAGTGGAGCTTTTCTGCTGCCGCTGGATACGTCTCGAATTTGAGAGCTTTTTTAACGACTTCCTTTGATTCATCAATAACAATATATTCATCCAAATCACAATGCAGCAACCCGATATTCGTCGTAATTCGTCCATTAAGCGGGATTGCCGCTAAGGACTTCAATCGGATACTGCCATTAGTAGCTTTGAAGAAAGCACTGTCCGGATCATCGTTATGCCACTCGCAATGAATGCTGCCATTGAAAGTTTGCGCATCAAGCTTTCGGAAATTCCCTTCCAGTCGGAGCGAGCCGTTAACGGACTCACACAGAAGATCATTCGCAGCCACATGTTTCAGCTTGATACTGCCGTTAGAGGTTTCAGCACTGACGATAGAACCGCCGCCTCCTTGCAAATCGATGCTGCCATTCGTCGTTTTGCAATATATATTCGTGCTGCTCACAGAATCCGTACGAATCGTGCCGTTAAAGGTCTTCAAGACACATTCTTCATACACAGATTCTGGAACATACAAAGTAATTTCGGGCTTGATCCGTTTATCTTGTAATGAAAACTGCAGTTTGCCGTCTGCAATCGCGAAATAAGCTTTATCAGTAAACCGCTTCCTAGCAGCCTGCTCATCTTCCTCTTGATAGACCTTCGCTTTCGTCTCGAGCCGTGCGAAAGGCTCATTCCAGCTCTTGACCGTAATCGAGCCATTATAGATTTTCAGCTCTAATTTCGCGAATGTCTCATCGGCCTGAAAAATGTGATCGACTGTATAATGATCGCCAAAGTTTAAATCCAAATCAGCATTCTTAATCTTACTGAAAGCTTGTTGGACATATTGAAGCACTTTTGGACCGACATTCTTTTTCTTGGCAGTCTTGCTGCTGGTACGTTGCGCTTTAGGATCCTCTCCAGCTGTTACAAGCTCCTGAACCACCAGTTCCTTCTCTTCGTTGATATCCTGTTCCTGCACAGCACCGAAAGCCCGCTCATCGAGAGCAGCAAGCTGCAGCTCTGCTTCTTCAGCGGTAAGCTTTCCCTCTTCCAGCTGTTTCAGAATCTTCTTTCTCTCTGTTCTCATACATAGCCTCCTTTTCACATATACGGATTATATGTTTTCGAAGTTCCAAGTATAGAATGTTTCCTCTTTGAAATGTTCCAATGCGATAGCTTCCATGTTCTCTTCTGTAAGTTCTTCACCAGTGACATTTCCAAGCACGCCTTGCGCTTGAGATTTATGGCAAAGAATCGTCTTCACTTTCGTTTTTACAAAAGGACGGATATCCTGTACGACATCAGGTTTTCCTAAGATCTCCTGGTATCCGCGCATAAACGCCTGCGCCCAAACTGTCGGACGAGTACTTTCCTCCATCCGAGACACAGCATCGATCGCAGCTGCACCAAGTGCATTGTGGTCAGGATGAACTGCATACTCCGGATAGTGCGTGATTACAAGTGTTGGTTTGATTGTCTCAAGCAACTCTTTCAAATGATCGCTAACTTTAGATAGATCTTCGAATTCCAACACTTTATCTCGGTAACCAAGCATTTTCAATTCTACATCCATCACTTTACAAGCATCCTGCAATTCTTTCTTACGAATTTCAGGTAATGACTCACGAGTCGCAAAAGTAGGATTACCCATATTGCGCCCCATTTCTCCCAATGTACCGCACAAGTATGTTACCGGCACACCTTCCTGTCTGAACTTAGCAATTGTACCAGCAGCTCCGAAAGCTTCGTCGTCCGGATGCGGGAAGATAACTACTACGTGTTTTTCCATGATTATTGCTCCTCCTTAGAACGCTGTCTCGCTTATTTCCAATGAAACCATCAATCGACCTTCACGATCATGACCAGCCATGAGCAGACGATTCTTCTCATCCAATTCCCATGCATTCAGTCCTTCTGCGTAAACCCAGCCGTTTTCTGTTTTCAATCCAACGCGATAGGCTGCTCCAGCACCTTTTATCTTGCCATGCTCGTAAGTCACCTGTGCATTCCGGATAAAAGCACCAACATTGTACGCTTTTTCATTCACATGATTAGCATATGCACCATTTGTCGTTTCCAGATGTATAAACACTTTTTTTCCAGCAAATGCATCTATTTGTTCTTGCACTTCATTCAAATCAATCGGCTTCACCGTAAGTCGCTCCTTCCAAAGCTATATCTAAACAAATATTTTACTACAAATTCCCCTGCAATGCTCATTTGGACGTTTTTAAGGGATTAACATATGTAAAAAAATACAGCGGGCAATAGCCTCGCTGTATCTTTTTAGCGTTCTGCAACATGCGTTGCATACTCTATTTGGCTCGCCGTACGTTCACGATCACGCTCAAGAATCGGCTTTAAGTACTTACCAGTGTAAGAAGCAGGAACTTCTGCTACTTCTTCTGGTGTACCGGTTGCTACAATCTCTCCGCCTCGATCTCCGCCTTCGGGACCTAGATCAATAAGGTAGTCAGCTGTTTTGATAACATCGAGGTTATGTTCAATAACGAGAACCGTATCCCCATTTTCCACAATGCGCTCAAGTACTTTCAGCAATCGTGAAATATCGTCCACATGCAAGCCAGTTGTTGGTTCATCCAGGATGTAGAATGTCTTACCATTACTGCGTTTATGCAGTTCACTGGCAAGCTTCACGCGCTGTGCTTCACCACCGGATAATGTTGTCGCAGGCTGTCCTAGTTTTACATAGCCAAGACCCACATCAGAAATAGTCTGCAGTTTACGCTTGATTTTCGGGATGTTGACAAAGAACTCCAAGCCCTCTTCAATCGTCATATCCAGCACATCTGCAATACTTTTACCTTTATATTTAATCTCAAGTGTTTCCCTGTTATACCGTTTACCATGACAAACTTCACAAGGTACATACACATCGGGAAGGAAATGCATCTCAATCTTGATGATTCCGTCTCCGCGGCAAGCTTCACAGCGCCCGCCCTTGACGTTAAAGCTGAAACGGCCTTTTTTATAGCCGCGAACTTTTGCAGCATTTGTGCTCGCATACACATCACGAATATCATCAAAAGCACCAGTATACGTAGCCGGGTTGGAACGCGGTGTCCGTCCGATTGGAGACTGATCAATGTCGATAACTTTGTCCAGATGCTCCAACCCTTTAATCTGTTTATGTTTACCTGGCTTCACTTTGCTCCGGTTCAGCTTCTGCGCTAGAGTTTTGTGCAGGATCTCATTTACGAATGTACTTTTTCCAGATCCGGATACACCTGTAACCGCGGTGAAAAGACCCAGCGGAATCTTCGCAGATGCTTTTTTCAAGTTATTTTCTTCCGCTCCGACGATTTCAATGGAACGCTGCATATCCGGACTGCGGCGTTCAAATGGCAGCGGAATAAATTTTTTGCCGGACAAATATTGTCCAGTTAGTGACTTTTTATCTTTCATCACTTTTGCAGGTGTTCCCTGACTCGTGATTTGTCCGCCATGCTCACCGGCACCAGGTCCGACATCGATAAGCCAATCTGCTTCCATCATCGTATCTTCATCATGCTCAACGACAAGAAGCGTATTGCCGAGATCTCGCATCCGCTTCATCGTTTCGATCAGCCTGTCATTATCACGCTGATGCAGCCCAATAGACGGCTCATCCAGCACATACAATACACCTGTCAAAGCTGATCCAATCTGGGTAGCAAGACGAATACGCTGTGCTTCTCCTCCCGACAATGTCCCAGCTGCACGGGAAAGCGTCAAATAATCCAAGCCGACATTATTGAGGAAAGTAATCCTATCTATAATCTCCTTGGTGATCATAAAAGCAATTTGTCTTTCCTTCTCGCTCAGTTCAAGGTCTTCCATGAAGTGTTTCACTTCAATTACTGATTTGGCAGTTACATTGCTGATGTGATGACCGTTGATAAGAACTGCGAGCGATTCTTCGCGCAGACGATGACCTTTACATTTCGGACACGGTCGGTTGTTCATATACTTTTCCATCTGTTCACGGATGAAATCGGATGTTGTTTCCCGGTAACGCCGAGCAATATTAGTTAAAACACCTTCGAACTCGATATTGCTTTCTCTTACGCGACCAAAGTCATTTTCATAACGAAAATGAATCTTGTCCTTTTTCTTACCGTTCATCAGGATATCAAGCTGCCCCTCCGGCAATTCGTTCACTGGTACATCCATATCGATACCAAAGTGGCTGCAGGCAGCTTCCAAAAGCTTCGGATAATACTGGGAGCTAGTCGGTTCCCACGCTGCAATTGCGCCATCGCGCAGTGTCAAATCCTTATTCGGAATTACTAGATCAGGATCGACCTCTAATTTAGTACCAAGTCCGTCACAAGTTGTGCACGCCCCAAATGGATTATTGAAAGAAAACATGCGAGGCTCCAGTTCTCCAATAGAGAATCCGCAAATCGGGCAAGCATGATGCTCACTGAAAAGCAGTTCCTCGACATCCATCACGTCCACGATGACTTTGCCGTCTCCCAGCGTAAGTGCTGTTTCCAATGAATCTGTCAGACGACCAGTAACACCTTCTTTGATAACGATACGATCGACAACAACTTCGATAGAGTGTTTCTTTGTTTTCTCCAGTTTGATGTCATCGTGAATCTCCATCATTTCACCATCAACGCGAAGACGGATATAGCCTTCCGCTTTAAGCTTTTCGAGCACTTTCACATGCTCGCCTTTCTTACCGGAGATTACAGGTGCAAGTACCTGTAATCGAGAACGCTCAGGAAATTCCAGAATACGATCGGCCATTTGCTCTACTGTTTGAGAACTGATTTCAATACCATGACGCGGACAAGTTGGACGTCCGACTCTTGCATACAGAAGACGCAGATAATCATAGATTTCCGTAACTGTTCCGACAGTGGAACGCGGGTTCTTGCTTGTTGTTTTCTGATCGATACTGATAGCTGGCGACAAGCCTTCGATCGAATCGACGTCAGGCTTATCCATCTGACCAAGGAACTGGCGGGCATATGCAGACAGAGATTCTACATAACGCCGCTGCCCTTCTGCGTAGATGGTATCAAAAGCGAGCGAGGATTTCCCTGACCCAGACAGTCCAGTCAATACGACTAGACTATCCTTTGGTATATCAATATCGATATTTTTTAAGTTATTGGCGCGGGCGCCTCTGACTGAAATATTTTTCTTCGCCACTTTCTTCACCCTTCCACTTTTAGTTCCAATACAAGATCACGAAGCTCGGCAGCGCGCTCGAAATTGAGATCGCGTGCCGCCTGTTTCATTTCTTTTTCCATCTCGGCTATGACTTTTTCTTTTTCTTTCTTCGTAAGCTTCGTCAAGTCCGGTGTATCTTTCTTATTTGTTCCGGACTCTTCAGAACTAATCGTTGCTTTAATGACATCCCGCACTTCCTTCTGGATGGTACGCGGTGTAATGCCATGCTCTTTATTGTAAGCCATCTGAATCTCACGGCGTCGTGCCGTCTCATCCATCGCTTTTTGCATGCTATCGGTGATTTTATCTGCATACATAATGACATGGCCGTTTTCGTTACGAGCTGCCCGGCCCATTGTTTGAATCAATGAACGCTCGGATCTTAGGAATCCTTCCTTATCCGCATCAAGTATGGCTACAAGGGAAACCTCCGGAATATCCAAACCTTCTCGAAGCAAGTTGATTCCAATAAGTACATCATATTTACCCACCCGTAAATCACGGATAACTTCAATTCGTTCTAGCGTTTTGATTTCTGAATGCAAATACGCTACTTTAATACCGATATCCTTCAAATAATCGGTTAGATCCTCAGACATTTTTTTCGTTAGCGTAGTGATAAGTACACGTTCATTCTTTTCAGTCCGTTTATAAATTTCACTGATAATATCATCAATCTGTCCTTCAATTGGACGGATGTCGATTTCTGGATCCAGCAATCCTGTCGGACGGATAATCTGTTCAATCATTTCCGGTGTGTGCTCGATTTCATAAGGACCAGGTGTCGCAGACACATAGACAAGCTGTTCTGTCTTCTTCTCGAATTCCTGGAATGTGAGCGGCCGGTTATCCATAGCTGATGGCAGACGGAAGCCATGGTCTACAAGAACCTTTTTCCGTGCTTGGTCACCATTGTACATTCCCCTTATCTGTGGCAGCGTAACATGAGACTCATCCGCGACAACTAAGAAATCATCGGGGAAGAAGTCCAGCAGCGTATAAGGCGTGGCCCCTGGTTCGCGGAAAGTAAGCTGAGCTGAGTAGTTTTCGATACCTGAACAAAAACCCATCTCCCGCATCATTTCCAAGTCGTAATTTGTTCGCTGTTCAAGACGCTGTGCTTCCAGCAGTTTGCCTTGCTCCTTAAAGACTTTGAGCTGACCTTCAAGCTCTTTCTCAATATTGACGATTGCTTTCTTGAGATTCTCCTCGCGTGTTACGAAGTGGGAAGCAGGGAAAATAGCGACATGCTCCCGATCTCCGATGATTTCACCAGTCAGGGCGTCCACTTCACGAATCCGATCTATTTCATCCCCGAAGAACTCAAAACGGATGCAATGTTCTTCCTTTGATGCCGGAATTACTTCAACTGAGTCACCGCGAACACGGAAGGTTCCGCGCTGGAAGTCAATATCATTCCGGGCGTATTGGATATCCACTAAGTTGCGGAGCAGGGCATCTCGGTCCTTCTCCATACCAACTCGGACAGACAGCACCTGGCTCTTATATTCCTCCGGGGAACCCAAGCCATAGATACAGGACACACTTGCCACAATTAATACATCGTTACGTTCGAATAACGCAGATGTAGCGGAGTGGCGCAATTTATCAATCTCGTCATTGATGCTTGCGTCCTTCTCGATGAATGTATCTGTCTGTGGTACGTACGCTTCTGGTTGATAATAATCGTAATAGCTGACGAAATACTCCACAGCATTGTTCGGGAAAAATTCCTTAAACTCACTGTACAGCTGACCAGCTAGTGTTTTGTTATGTGCAATGACAAGTGTCGGTTTGTTTATTTCCTTCACCATGTTCGAAATGGTGAACGTCTTACCGGTACCAGTCGCGCCGAGAAGTGTCTGATGACGCTTATTTTGATGGATGCCATCGACAAGGGCGTCAATCGCTCTAGGCTGGTCACCCTGCGGCTCGTATTTGGATACTAACTCAAACGTTTCCTTTTCTTTCAATGCCAAATTCCTCCGTTCTGTATGCTAGTTTCATCATAGCATAAAATATATAAAAACACGAACAAACATTCGTTTAAAATTCCACACACCTGCTAGTATAGATGTTTACCTAATATACAAAACATAAACAAATAGATAGCAAAAAGCCGCCAAAAATTGACGGCTTTATTATTAATTAGAAGCTTGATCGTACTGGTTGACCTCAAATAGATCAATTAAATCGACTTTCGGGTTTTTATCCGTGAACCAGCGGAGGGCAAAATCATTCTTGAACAATGCCAAGTAATCCCCTTCGCGATCCTGTGCGAGCAGACTGCGCTCGTCGAATAGACGTTCATCCACTTGATCTGCTTTCAGCCAGCGTGGAATGCGTTCTCCCATCGATTCCAATACCACTTCTACATTATACTCGTTTTTCATTCGATATTCGAATACTTCGTACTGAAGCTCTCCGACTGCACCCAAGATATAGCTATTGTCGCGTTTACCACGGAACAGCTGGATTGCTCCTTCTTGAACAAGCTGCTCAATACCTTTTTGGAACTGCTTAGCTTTCATAACGTTCTTGGCAGTAACTTTTTTGAATACCTCCGGCGGGAATTGCGGCAGCTCATCAAATTCAAAGTTCGCTTTTCCTTCGATGAGGGTATCCCCGATTCGGTAAATATTTGGATCATAAATACCGATGATATCACCGGCATATGCTTCTTCGACCGTATCACGAGATGATGCGACGAATTGCTGTGACTGGGAAAGCTTGATCGGCTTCGCAGAGCGGGCTAGCTGGACGCTCATACCACGCTCGAATTTTCCTGAGCAGACACGCAAGAAAGCAATACGGTCACGGTGAGCTGGATTCATATTTGCCTGAATCTTGAAAACGAATCCAGAGAACTCTTCATTCTCAGGAGATACGATACCTTCTGTCGTGCGACGGCTACCTGGCGCAGGTGCCAGATTAACAAATGTATCAAAGAATGTCTGTACACCGAATGGTGCAAGTGCACTACCAAAGAACACAGGTGTCTGCTTACCAGCAAGCACACGATCCAACGAGAATTGATCGCCAGCTTCTTCTAATAACTCCAGTTCACCTTTTGTATCTTCAAATGTAGATTCACCTGTTAAATCAGCATACTGCGGATCATCCAGCTGATCATAAGGAATGAATGTTTCTTCCTCATTACCATTAAAGCGGACAAATTGCTTGTTGTATCTATCAAAAATACCTAGGAAACGCTTGCCCATTCCTGCTGGCCAGTTCATTGGATATGTCTCGATATCCAATACACTTTCGATTTCCTCCAATAGCTCCAGTGGCTCCCGTCCCTCACGGTCAAGCTTGTTAATGAAAGTGAAGATTGGAATACCGCGCATACGACACACTTTGAATAGTTTCAATGTCTGTGCTTCGATACCTTTTGTCGCATCGATAATCATTACAACACTATCCACAGCCGTCAGTGTACGATACGTATCTTCACTGAAATCTTCGTGTCCTGGTGTATCCAGGATGTTGACTTGATAATCTTTATAAGGGAAATTCATTACAGATGATGTAACGGAAATTCCACGCTGCTTTTCGATTTCCATCCAGTCAGATGTAGCGAATTTTCCTGATTTCTTACCTTTAACCGTACCTGCAGTACGAATTAGATTCCCGAAGACGAGCAATTTCTCAGTCATTGTCGTCTTCCCGGCATCCGGGTGGGAGATGATTGCGAAAGTCTTGCGTTTTTGTACTTCTTGTTTTATTTGCATCGGTTCATTACCTACCGTTCTATTATCATTCGTATAGCCTGATTGTCTTTGTGATTGATTTCTTATATCACACTGCGTCAAACCTCATTTCCGCTCAAAAAATCAGTCTTTCTCTACTATACCTAATGTTAGCGCTTTTAGGCAATATCCAACTGACTGGATGTTTTTCGTTGACCCGCAGGGAGAAAACGCTTTAATATGATACTAATAAGATTTTCATCAAAATTCGATCTATTCCGAGGAGAGACATAATATGCTAAAGAAACTATTCGGTAAGAATATTACGGAAGAAAGTTTTGTAAGCCCTGTCAATGGAAAAGTAGTCCCGCTTGAAGAAGTGCCTGATCCAGTGTTTGCCGAGAAGATGATGGGTGACGGTATCGCTATCGAGCCAACAGATGAGACAATCGTCAGCCCTATTGATGCAGAAGTCGTTCAAGTGTTCGAAACAAAGCATGCCATCGGCTTGAAAACAGCAATGGGATTGGAACTGCTTCTCCATATCGGTCTGGATACTGTCAATCTCAAGGGAGAAGGCTTCGAGACTTTTGTCAAAGCAGGCGATAAAGTCTCTGCTGGCGATAAGCTCGTCACTTTCGAAAAAGCATTTATCGAAGCAAATGCGAAAAGCAGCATCACTCCTGTAATTATCACCAATTACGAAGCAAGTGAGTATACATTAGAAGCACTCTACCCGGAGAAAGCTATTGCTGGAGAAACCCAGATATTCCAAGTTAAAAAGATATAAACTGAAATGGCAGCCAAGTGCTGCCTTTTTATTTTGTCCTATTTTTATCCTATTAGGGAAGGCTATAGCTATATCTGTTATAATGATAGGATAATGATTTTTTTAGACTGGAGACTGGGCTTTCATGCAATCTTATTTTCTCGACAAACAAGATATCATCAAAGTGACAGGCGATCGATTCTACCGAAGAGGATTGGACTATGTCAATAAAGGGCGCGTACAAGGGCTAAGCTTTACGCCATCCATTAATCAATGGAAGGCTGTTGTTCGCGGCACCGAAAACTATCCTGTACGGATTTTCTTCTTTGAGGATGACGATCTAGATGGTGTCTGCAGCTGCCCCGCCTATCACACCCATTATACATGCAAGCATATTGCTGCCGTCCTGATCGCAGTCAGCCGGAATCGTTTCGACAGTAACGGATACACAGTTACGGAAGAAACAGCTGCACCGACAGCAGCTCGTCAAACCGATTTTACTGATCGTCTTGTGCAAGCCTTCGTATCTCCTTCCGAACGCCTGACATCCAAGCCTCCGGAAACATTGAAGCTTGAATACAAGGTCGAACAGCGCTTTATGCAAACAAACGGCAATACAGTCTTCGAGGTTGAACTGAAAGCAGGTACTGCTCGTACCTATATCGTGCGCCTGGCTGAAGACTTTCTTCGAAGTGTGCTGCATCAAACCCGCTATCAGGTTACACCTAGTTTCGCTTTTGATCCTCGTGTACATATTGTTACACCTGAGGACAAAGCTATCCTGGAGCGATTGCTGGAAGCTTGTGAAAACAGTATGATTCATGATTTCACAGCTTCTTCTCTACAATCAGAAAAACGCGCGATCAAGCTGACGCCATCCTTAGCCAAGAATTTGCTGCCGCAGCTTGCGGATGCTGGAGCGTCTCTTCACTTGCTGCATACAGACCCAATGGATTCATTTCAAGTGAGCAGTCAGCCAGCACGGCTGGATTTTTATTTGTCTACTGATGAAGACGAAATGCTGCAGCTAGGAGTTCAGGATATCGCAGCTTATGAATATATCAAAAACTATCATTACTTAGTCAAAGATGACACGCTATACCCTGTGCCTCCTGATCAGCGGGAATTGGTGAAAGAATTGTTCACCATTCTCCCCTATCGGCATGATACACCGCAGACCGTATCAGATAAGAATGTCGACCGATTTGTTTCTCAGGTTGTTGGCAAGCTGGAACAAATCGGTCATGTACATGTCGCTGAAACAGTTCGCAGCAAAATTGAAATGGCTCCTCTCGTCGCAAAAGTCTTTCTGGATGAAACGGACGATGTACTGCATGCCAGTGTATCTTTCCATTATGGCGATCACGTCATCCAGCCCGGTCAACAGCAGACAGACATGCCAGTTATCAAGCGCCAACCTGCAAAAGAAGATAAAGTTCTTCAGCAATTGCATGCCGCTGGATTCCGCTTTTCAAAAGGCCGATTCCATTTGCTTAATGCAGAGTATATGTATCTGTTCCTTCATGAGCATCTGCCAGCTTTACAGGAAACTGCTGAAGTGTATATTTCCAATCGAGTGCAAGCCATGCAGGCAGATGATCAGCATGAGGTATCCTCATCAGTCAGACTGCAGCAGGAAAAGGGAATGCTGGAAATCAGCTTTGACGTGTCTGGTTTATCAGAAGCGCATATAAGTAATGTGCTGCAGGCAATGGTAGAGAAGAAAAGATACTACCGTATCCCTGATGGTGCATTGCTCGATCTCGAGCAGGAATCTATGGAGGACTTCCAAGACTTCCTGGAACAGATGCAAATCAAAAAGAACCAGCTGAATAATCAGCATATTTTCGTACCGATTGCCCAAAGCATGCAGGTAGAGGAGTCTCTGCGCGGAGCTGAAATGGAAGCTGCATTCCGCACACTGCTTGAGCGGCTTCGCCATCCGGAACAAATAGAGTTTGACTTGCCATCCGGACTGCAGGCAACCCTGCGAGATTATCAGTTGACCGGCTTCAAGTGGATGAAGACACTCGCTTATTACGGACTAGGCGGTATTCTAGCTGATGATATGGGTCTCGGGAAAACATTGCAGACGATTACTTACCTCACGTCTGAACGAGAAGCTAATCCAGCAGCGCGTCCAGCATTGATTGTCGTACCATCTTCTCTGCTTTACAACTGGCAGAAGGAATTTGAGAAATTTGCTCCAAACATGCGTACGCTTGTTATTTCCGGCTCAGCAGCTGAACGGCAGGAACAGCTTTCCCAAATGGAAGATCATGATATTATTATCACGTCTTATCCGTTATTGCGGATTGATAATCATGTGTACAGCGGGCAAGTATTCGATAGTATGATATTGGATGAAGCGCAGGCAATTAAAAACCATGCAACGCAGACCGCCAAAGCAGTCGGACTGATTCAAGCAGGTAAACGATTTGCACTGAGCGGCACCCCAATCGAAAATAGGCTGGAAGAGCTATGGTCGATTTTCCATACTATTTCACCTGGTCTATTCCGGAGCCGTAAGTCATTCACCGATATGGAACCGGAAAAAATCGCACGGATGACACGTCCATTCATACTAAGACGCGTAAAAACAGAAGTGCTGCACGAACTTCCTGAAAAGATTGAGACAACGAACTATTCAGATCTTACTCAGGAGCAAAAAGAAGTATATGTGGCTTATTTAGATCGAATCCGCAGGAAGATCGATCAGACGATTGCTGAAAAAGGCTTCGACCGCGGTAAACTAGAAATATTGGCTGGACTGACACGATTGCGCCAAATCTGCTGTCACCCATCACTATTCATCGAGAATTATAGCGGCCAATCCGGTAAATTAGAGCAGTTGCTCGAGGTTATCCGAGAGCTGAAACAAAGCAACAAGCGATTCTTGATCTTCTCGCAGTTTGCCAGCATGCTCGGAATCATCCAGCAGGCACTGGATGATACGGACGTCTTCTACCTGGATGGCAGCACACCTGCCAAAGAAAGAATGCGAATGGCAGAAGCATTCAATGAAGGAGAAAAAGACGGCTTCCTGATTAGCTTGAAGGCTGGAGGAACAGGACTGAATCTGACAGGCGCAGATACAGTTATCCTCTTCGACTTATGGTGGAATCCAGCCGTAGAAGAGCAAGCTGCCGGTCGGGCACACCGCATCGGTCAGAAAAACGTCGTCCAAGTGATCAGACTGCTTTCGCGCGGAACAATCGAGGAACGAATCTTTGAATTACAGCAGCGTAAACGGGCTCTTGTTGACCAAATCATCCAGCCTGGTGAAACGATGCTTAATACACTTTCAGAAGAAGAAATACGCAGCCTGCTATCCATGCAGGATGAATAAAGAAGGAGCAAGCCATTTTGGCTTGCTCCTTCTTCTTATAGTACAGATTGAATTATCTCATCGAACTTATCACTTACAAGGCTTCTGTTATTTAAGATTTCTTCATTCTTGAATATCACACTGCCCCTGTGTTCATCTAAATTCAAGTTCTCGACTAACGAAGAAAACATACCTCTGCTTCGCTTATCTATTTCAAAGTAAATCGTTGTCTCATACTCATTTTGGAGGATATAAACCTCTAACTCATCGAGCTTCTTTAAGTATCTTCCATGTGTAGGAACAAATTCATACTGCTGGATATATGGTCTAGCTACTTTGATTCCGTATGGCGGCTTCTGGTTTTCCATTTGTCTGAATCTGAATCCGATTACCTTTATCGCATCAATGATGTTTTCATGTACTTCTGTCGGCTCAATCGATATATGATCTACGTCACTTAAATCAACTGCGTTCTTCACATCTACATCCGTATCAATCCAAACTGGCGGCACATTTTTGAATGTTTTCGGATCTTGCATTGTGATTGGTGTATCCAAGGGGATTCGAAAAGCGAACGGAATCTCTTTTCTCTCTCCTTTTGAGATAATAAATGGCTCATTCACCTTATGCGTATACACTACTGCCTGCGACAGACGATCACTATCCTCATGTCCATACACCGTCATCAGTTTCAGTTTGATAGAGTCAATTTCTTGATCGGTTACGCCGCCCCTGATTTCAACGACACCATCCAGAATCTCTCCCTGAACGAAATAATTATTCCTAATCTTTGTATCCACCTTAGCAGAACCAATTCCAACGCTAGCAATCAATTTATTAAAAATAGACAAATCCCATCACCTCATATTATTGGATAGACTGTATACGCATCTTGTGGGAAATAGTTTCGATTAACTTCCAATTCAGTCAGCATCATTGACAACAAAGTGATTCTAGTTTTTTCCCTTCATTTTGCTTTAAAAAAATAAAAGGAATAATTTACTTTTTATGGTACTATCAATACTAGCACTTCACTTAAGCCAGGAGAGTTTAATAGATTACTGTAGCAAATTTATAAAAAGAAGGTTACACAATGGAGATTATAACTGAAAAATTACTGTTTATCGCTTTATTTATTTTCATCATTCATTCGATAGAAACACTCGCTTATGCAGTAAGGTTATCCGGTGCAAGAGTAAAAATGATCGCATCAGCACTATCCCTCTTTAACATAATGGTTATCGTATCAAGATTATCGAACACGATGCAGCAACCATTCTTAGGAAGTTTAATCGACAATGCACCAGCAGAAAATAAGTTAGAGTTTGTAGAGACTCAATTTCGTTTCCTTATTGGAGCATCAACAGTTGGTACAGCGCTTGGCATTATCTTACTTCCTACTTTCATCGCTCTATTTTCGAGAGCAATCATTCATTTATCAGAGGAAAAAGGTTCTGTTCCATCTTTAATGAAACGGACTTTTTCATTACATTACATAAAGCGCAGCATAACGCATTTTAGTCTTCCGAAGTTTTCTTATTTACAGGATCTGAAAGTGAAAGATATTCCAATAAGGCTTTTCCTCGTAAATATGTTTATTACTTCAATCTATACCATTGGTGTGTTAGCTGCTTTATATGCGGCTTTATTAGTTCCAGATAGAGGTACTACAGCAATCATGGCATCAGGATTGATAAATGGAATGGCGACATTATTATTGGTTATTTTTATTGATCCTAAATTGTCTGTAATAGCAGATGATATCGTGAATGGCAGAGGCAGCTATAACAAACTAAAAAGCATGTCACTAATGATGGTAACCTCCAGACTGTTGGGAACATTACTCGCTCAGGTGTTTTTCATATGGGGAGCAGAATATATAGCTTGGTTCACAAAATTCATTGCGTAAGCGTTATTCCATTACCGAGTTCCTTAAATAATAAAAGCCCACTTAACTGTAATCAGCTAAGTGGGCTTTTATTATAATTAACAGGATTTAACTACTAATCGGAACAGCTTTCTTCTTATGCTGTTCCTGTACAAAGATAATACCCAGCTCATGCGGCTCACCTTCATACATAGCACGTTGTTTAATCCGTATTTCGCCTTGTTCGTCCCGGATTTCCATTTTGCAGTATTGACTGTTAGACTGTACTGCTTCATAAAATGCTCGTTCCGTCGCTACACGAACGCCATTCACTTTTTCAATTTGTTCACCTGGCAGCAGACCAAGCCTATCAGCCGGACTTTCAGGAATAACAGCAAGAACAAACATTCCACTGCTGCTCTCTGTGTAATACATCGCACGTTTGCGATCTTTGTTCCGGAAGGAGAGCGTGATAGCCTCTCTGCCGATAAGTGCGATAACGAAAGCCGCAATCGCGAAGTAATAGGAATACATACTTGCCACGCTCACTGCTAGGGTAAGAAGCGCTAGCAGCAAGACCATTTTCCCTTGCTTCCGTGCTTCAATGAATGCAGGACGGCCTTTGGCAAAGCCATCTATACCCGTTAGCAAAGGTACTAGTAACAGTCCATAGCTCGTTCCGTTCAGATGGAAGAAAGGCCACCATGGAGCGAAGGGTTCAATTGCGCCAGCTGGCACTAACAAGAAGAAAGGAATGAACAGCAGCTTACGGAAACGGTGCTGACCGATCCAACGACCGCGCGGACCTTTCACCAGCTCTGGCAACGTATCCTCTTGTTTGGTTGTGAGCAGCAGCACAGCTTCTGCTAGCATTACAATACTCATGATAATCGCAAAGCTGATCCAATTAAGACCTGCCAAATCATCTGCCCATCCGTTCGGCAAATAATCAGCAGCGTATGGCGCTGCGCCCAAGGCTAGCAAAAAACTGAATCCAAATATATAAGCTGATGACAGCCATGTGAAACGAAGCAGCAATGTCAGCAGAATCGTAACAACGCTGACTAATAATACAACAGCGGGCGCCATGACAATTCCCGCTCCTACACTCACAGCGGTAAGTAAAAGTCCGAAAACAAGCGACAGAACCCATGTGCCTGTCCACTCTTTGCCGAAACCAAATACCTTCGTACCAAAGTTGTCCCGCTCTTTTCTGATTCTGCGGTTGGAAACGAACAGAGTCAGCAGCACTGCCCAATAAAGCAGCGGATTTAAAAAGAAGTTTCCGATCCCATAAAGCAGTTCGGTCAACCAATCATTCACCATTATGTGTCTCTCCCTATAAACCAACTCTTATGTATATTGTCTATTCTAACATGATACTCCCTGTTTTCCTATGACAATAGAAAAAGCCTCCCGTATGAAGGGAGGCTTCGTTTTAATTAGCAAAGAGCTGCTGCAGCGCTTTGTCCATTTGGTTATCATGCTTGCCATCACGTACTTGTTCGATGATTTTCGTTTGAAGCAAATCTGCTGTTTCCTGATTTACTTCGCCTGATGCCTGCAAATCATTATCCTGCTGGAACTGCTTGACTGCTGATTCTGTTTTTTCATTGAAATAACCGTCTTTACGGCTCGGGTCATATCCGAGACCGTCCAGCATGATTTGCAGATTCTTGATCTTGTCATTGTTATCATTAAATGCCAGCTTTTCATTTTCATCCAATTGGATTGGGGAGCTGTAGAAATACTCTGGCTGATTAACTTCGACAGTTGGCTTGATACCTTTTTCATGGATCCAATCTCCATTAGGTGTCAGCCATTTATATAGAGTAAGTTTGAGCATTGACTCATTCTCTAAAGGTACAGTTTGCTGTACAGTGCCTTTTCCGAATGTTGTTTTCCCAATCAGTTCGTAATCGCCAGCCTGATTCATTGCACCTGCAAGAATTTCGGATGCGGAAGCACTGCCTTCATCAATTAGAATATTGATCGGGTAATCCTTCTTCTCTTTCAATTCTGTATAAAACTCTTGTTTCTCACCATTCTTATCTTCAATCTGCAAATATGGTTTGTCACTTGTCACAAAATTCTTCAGAATATCTTCTACAGTCGTCAGAATTCCACCTGGATTACCACGCACATCGATGGTCAAACCGTCGATACCTTCTTGCTCCAGCTTATCCAGCGCTGTCTTGAATTCATCAGCTGTGCTCTCGGAGAATGATGTAATTTCTAAGACACCAGCTTTTTTGCCATTCACTTCTTTTGTATCTGCATAGACAGTTTCAACTGGAATTTCATCCCGAGTTACATCAATCTTCAATTCCTCGGAAACTCCAGGTCTCTTAACTGATAATGTAACAGTCGTTCCTTTTTCTCCGCGGATCTTATTTACTGCTTCCTGCAGATCCAGCCCCTGCAAAGAATCTCCATCCACTTGCAGTACTTGGTCGTTCGGCCGTAACCCGGCATCTTCTGCAGGCGAATCCTTGATAGGTGCCACAATGGTCACCTGTTTATCCACCATACTCACTTCTGCCCCGATACCTTCAAAAGAAGATTCCAGCTGCTGATTCAGCTGTGTTGAAGATTCTTCATCAAGGAAAGAGCTGTATGGATCATCAAGTGTTTCCAGCATTCCCTTAATCGCACCGTCCTGAAGCTGCTGTGCATCTGGTTTGGCTAATGCATTCTCCTTAATAAGTTGGTACGCGTTCTCCACCTCAGTTAGATTACTATTATCTTCCGAAGCAGATTGGATACCAGTACCTTTGTTATCCACATATGATGTAAAGGCATAGCTACCCCCTGCCCCAACTACCAATGCCACAATGATTGCTATTATCAACGTCGCTTTTCTTATCTGCACGTTCGCTTCTCATCCTTTCTCCACTTGTCCAATCCGTTAATCCTACTATTATGCTTGACTCCCTCTATCTTATCACTAAAAAGAGTCAGATGATGTGAAAAAGACATCCTCCACTATTGGAGAATGTCTTTTTTAAATCCGGTATTAAAAATATTTCATCGGGTCTACTGCGTTACTCTTAGCACCGTTCCATGTACCTTCATGTATTTCAAAGTGAAGGTGAGAACCTGTTGATGCTCCAGTGTTACCCATTTTTGCAATTTCCTGTCCTCTGGAGACTTTTTCTCCTACAGATACTTCACGGCTGTCCAAGTGTCCGTATAATGTTTCATACGTACGACCATTAATGGAATGCGTAACGATGATTACATTACCGTAACCACTCATCGTACCACTGCGGGAAACCCTACCATCTGCTGCTGCATGAACGGGTGTACCTGTTGCATTAGCGATATCTTGTCCATAGTGGTTTCCAGTAGATCCGCTTCCGAATGGATCATTACGTACTCCGAATCCAGAGCTTAGGCGACCTTGTGCTGGCCAAGAGAAGATACCAGCTTGTGCTGATTTCGCACTGGATGAGCTACTAGAACTGCTAGAGCTACTTTCACTGCTTGAGTTACTTGACTTACTTGAACTGCTGCTCTTAGAAGAACTGCTTGCTTTAGAGCTAGAAGAGGAAGACTCTTGCTTGCTCTCTGCTTCTTTCTTAGCCGCAGCTGCTGCAGCTTTTGCTTCTGCTGCTGCTTTCTCCTGCGCTGCTAAATCAGATTTCTCAGATTCTGCATCTTCCTGTGCTAGACGAAGTGCTTCAGCCTGGTTAGCTGCAAGCTCCTTTTGTTCTTCCGCAGAAAGAATTTGATCTTCGAGCTTTGAATATTCGTCTTCAAGCTGTTGTTTCAAATCTTCTTGCTCGCTAGCTTGAGATTTTAAGTCAGATTTGATATCTACAAGTTTATCTTTTTGATCCTGCAAGTTCTGTTTTTCATCTTCACGCTGCTGCTTTTGATCTTCAAGCTTTTGCTTTGCTTGGATGTATCCGTTCAACAATTCCTTATCAGAATCCATGATAGTAGTAACCGCGTTCAGACGGTTTACCATATCACCAAAGTTTTTGGAGCCCATCAATACTTGCAAGTACTGAACATCTCCACCGTTTTGCTGAATGCTGACTAGACGGTCAGATAATTTGTCTTCACGTTTGTCGATGTCATCTTCAGTTTCTACGATTTCACCAGAGATCTTTTCGATCTTCTCGTTTGTTTCAGTGATTTCATCTTCTTTATCATTCAATGCATTTTCATTCTTGTCGATCTGGTTGTTCAAATCATCCAGCTTCGCCAAAAGATTATCCTGTTCAGCCAGGTTATCAGACTGCTCGGACTCTGCATTATTAATTTGACCATCGAGCTCGCTTTGCTTATTGCTGTTTTCCTCTTGCTTCTTTTGCAGTTCATCTATCTCGCTCTGCACATCAGATGAGGATTTCGCGAACGTGTGAATCGGAGTATGTAGGATTGCTCCTGCAGCTAGAACAGCTACAAGAACAGGCTTGATCATCTTCTTCATTCTTCTCTCATTCCCTTTCTTCCTTTAAAAGCGTATATGGTAGGTTATTTAGACTTTAAGAAATTTACGGACACTCATGACACTTCCCCAAACACCGATGATCGCTCCGATTGCCAGTAGTATGCCTGCAAGCTGGAAAGCGAATGGTGCGTAAGGGAGAATCTCGACGAAACCGATACTAATGTTATCCGTCAAGTTGTTCGACAGGTAGTAGTAACCGCCGAGCACTAGTGCGACTGGTACGATAGCGCCCAATACCCCGAGTAGCAGACCTTCAATAAAGAATGGCCAGCGGATGAAGGAGTTTGTTGCACCAACCAGTTTCATGATGCCGATTTCTCTGCTTCTGGCAATGATTGTTATCTTAATTGTATTTGAAATAAGGAAGATGGCCGTGAACACTAGACCAACGATCAAGACCGCACCGATAATCCGAGCGTACTTGTTTACAGCAAAGAGATTCTCTACCGTTCCTTGTCCGTAATCCACTTTGTCTACTCCATCGAGTTTCGATATCTCTTCTGAAACAGAAGCAATATCATGCGGATCAGACGTCTTGACAGTATACGTGTCACTCAATGGATTGTCTTGTTCAAACAAATCCCATTCTGTTTGTCCCATATCTTCCATGAGCTGGTTTAACTGCTCTTCTTTTGAGGAATACGTTACAGAACCAACTTTATCGATCGATTCGAGCTGACCTTCAATCGATTGCACTTGATCCTCAGCGAGTGTAGGGTCCAAGTAAACGCTCATTTCAACATCTGATTCGATATTGGAAGCGAATTTGTTTAAGTTGAATACTACAGCTAGGAAAACACCGACCAAAATCAATGTTACCGTTACTGCCCCAATCGAGGCGATGGTCATCCAGCCGTTACGGAAGATGTTCTTTGAACCTTCACGCAGATGGCGTTTCGCGGTATTAAACTTCATACCCGTAGTCACCTCCAGCTTCGTCACGGACAATGCGGCCGTTTTCGATGGCGATGACACGTTTCTTAATCGTATTTACGATTTCTTTACTATGTGTAGCCATGATGATTGTCGTTCCTTTGTTATTGACGTCCTCTAGCACCTTCATGATGCCCCAGGATGTTTCTGGATCCAAGTTCCCTGTCGGCTCGTCAGCTATGACGACCTTCGGGTTATTTGCAATTGCCCGGGCAATTGCCACACGCTGCTGTTCCCCGCCGGAAAGCTCATCAGGAAACGATCTAGCTTTATCTTTTATTCCAACAAGATCGAGTACTTCCATGACGCGATCTCGGATTACTTTAGGAGACTCTTCTATTACTTCCAGAGCAAAAGCAACATTTTCATAGATTGTCAGTTTCGGAAGCAATTTGAAATCCTGGTACACAACGCCGATTTTCCTTCTTACTCTTGGAATGTGGCGTTCTTTATACGTGCTCAAATCTTTGTTATCTACTTTCACGATACCGGTGCTCGGTTTCTCACCACGGAAGATCATCTTCACGAAGGTTGATTTTCCGGCTCCGCTCGGTCCTACTAAATACACGAATTCCCCACTGTCGATATGCACGTCGACACCATTAAGCGCAGTAACGCCATTGGAATACGTCTTATGCACACCCTTCATATCTATCATGTTTAACTCACCTTTGTTTTTATTCTAATCTGCTAATTTATCAACTAAGTATGTCGAACATTGGCGAAAGCAATCGAAAAAGCTCTCAAACCTGAAACCATTATAACATCTTATTACTGTTTTTTTAGACATAATAATATTACATTTATGTTTCAATATATGACAATAGGCTTGGTTTTTGAAATATTATACGTTGTATCTTGTCGTAACCACTCGTTACTACATAGGAAAAATACAACAAAATACCCATACAGCTTGTGTATGGGTATTTGTCATTTAGATATTACTGCTGCTCCTGGAGCCATTCAGCGATTTTTTCCGCTTCTTCTCCTTCAGCTTGCCCGGCAGGCATGCCGCCTTTGCCGTTTTCCATGATATTCACTAGTTCTTCTTTTGTATACTTAGATCCAAGATTATCTAGCGGAGGACCGCCATTGCCGCCGCTCAAGTCCTGACCGTGGCACATGGCACAGTTGTTTTCAAACGCTTCTTGCGGTGTTTCAGCCGTATTATCGCTATTACCGCAAGCAGCCAGAAAAAGTATAAACAAAAGACTAGAGCCAGTTAAAGCTAGCTTTTTCAAGAGAATCGCATCCTTTTCTTTGAGATGGAATAACGGTTCAGCTTGTTATGTTACAGGAACATTACAAAATGCCCTTAAATTGTGGAACGCAAGTACGCATTAATGAATGGATCCAGCTGTCCGTCCATTACAGCTTGTGTATTTCCGGATTCTTCATTCGTCCGATGATCTTTTACCATGGAATATGGATGGAATACATAAGAACGAATTTGGCTTCCCCAGCCAATTTCTTTTTGTTCGCCGCGAATTTCGTTCAGCTCTTGCTGTTGTTTCTCAATCTCAAGCTGATACAGCTTCGCTTTCAGCATCTTCATTGCATGCTCGCGGTTTTTGATCTGAGAACGCTCAGATTGGCATGTAACGACAGTATTAGTCGGAAGATGCGTAATCCGTACGGCAGAATCCGTCGTATTGACGTGCTGTCCGCCGGCACCGCTGGAACGGTACGTATCGATTTTCAAATCTTCTGTACGGATGTCCACATCGATATCATCATCGAATTCTGGCATTACATCACAAGATACGAACGATGTATGACGACGGCCTGAGCTATCGAATGGAGAAATACGTACAAGACGGTGTACGCCTTTTTCTGCTTTCAAATAACCATATGCGTTCAAACCTTTGATCAACAGCGTTACACTTTTCACGCCAGCTTCCTCACCAGGAAGGTAATCAAGCGTCTCCACTTTGCAATTATGCTTTTCAGCCCAACGTGTGTACATACGAAGCAGCATACTTGCCCAGTCCTGAGACTCTGTTCCGCCGGCACCTGGGTGCAATTCTAGAATTGCATTGTTTTTATCGTATGGCTCACTTAGAAGCATAAGCAGTTCGAATTCATCAAGCGCTTCACGCATCGAAACGATTTCTTCTTCCAACTCAGCGCGAAGATCCGCGTCGTCCTCTTCTTTTACCAATTCGAAACTAACATCCAAATCTTCATGCTGTGATAGTAGCTTTTCATAGCCATCCACTGATTCCTTCAAGCCATTGGATTCATTGATGACTTTTTGAGCTCCCTGCTGATCATCCCAGAATGTCGGCTCAAGCATCCGATCCTCTAACTCGGCAATACGGGCTTTCTTCTGATCTAAGTCAAAGAGACCCCCTAAAGTCAGTTAGTTGTTTTTCCATTCGATCAAGTTCATTTCTGATTTCTGCTAATTCCATTTTCTCTCACCTCATATAAGTCTGTAACAAACACTATTATACTCTATGACCGTGGCAGAACCCGCGCAACATTTTGCACGGGTTTGTCAAAATCACTGACCATGGCAGTTCTTGTATTTCTTACCGCTGCCGCATGGGCACGGATCATTCCGTCCTATCGTGTCGCCTTTGACGACTGGAGCTTTTTTCTTTTTCTTATCAGCTTCGGTATCATCACCACTGACAGCTTGGACACCTTTCGCAACTTGTTCGCGCTGCAGGTTATCACGGATTTCTGCTTTCAGAACATAGCGAGTGACTTCTTCTTTAATAGAAGTGATCATCGCTTCGAACATATTGTAGCCTTCCAGCTGGTATTCACGAAGCGGATCGTTTTGACCATAAGCGCGCAAGTGGATACCCTGGCGAAGCTGATCCATCTGGTCGATATGATCCATCCATTTCGTATCAACCGTACGAAGCAGGATAACTTTCTCAAACTCACGCATTTGATCGGGAGCCATTTCTTCTTCTTTCTGTTTCAAATGCTCGCCGATTTTCTTAAGCAGCAATTCTTCGATCTCTTCTTCGTCCTTGTTCTTCAGCTCATCGACTGACAGCTTGTCCTGTGGCAGCAAGTTAGCATGTGCATATTCCACCAATGCATCCAACTCCCAAGTCTCATCTGAATCGTCGGCAGTATGCGCCTGGACAACCATATGGACTGTATCCCGGATCATTTCATCTACTATAGATTTCAGATCTTCACTGTCGATAACCTCAAAGCGCTGTTTGTAAATGATTTCCCGCTGTTCGCGAAGAACATCATCATAAGAAAGAACTGTTTTACGAGAATCGAAGTTGTTACCTTCTACTCGTTTTTGAGCAGATTCCACAGCACGTGATACCATCTTGCTCTCGATCGGCGTGCTGTCATCCATACCAAGTCGATCCATCATGCTGCGCATGTTGTCGGAACCGAAGCGGCGCATCAGTTCATCTTCCATAGACAGATAGAACTGTGTCACCCCAGGGTCACCTTGACGTCCAGCACGACCGCGAAGCTGGTTATCGATACGACGGGATTCATGACGCTCTGTCCCGATAACAGCAAGACCGCCAAGCTCCAGTACACCTTCACCTAACTTGATGTCAGTACCACGACCAGCCATGTTCGTTGCGATTGTTACCGCACCTTTTTGACCAGCATCCTCGATGATCTCCGCTTCACGATGGTGGTTTTTCGCATTCAATACGTTATGCGGTACACCAGCACGTTTTAGCAGCTTACTGATCAGCTCAGAAGTCTCGACAGCTACTGTACCAACAAGCACAGGCTGACCAGTTTCGTGGCGGGCTTTGATTTCTTCCACAACCGAACGGAACTTGCCTTCCATCGATTTGAAGATGTAATCAGATTTATCCTGACGTGTGATGTCTCTGTTCGTCGGAATCTGAAGCACGTCCATATTGTAAATATTACGGAACTCTTCTTCCTCTGTTTTTGCTGTACCAGTCATACCGGCAAGCTTTTTGTACATACGGAAGTAGTTCTGGAAAGTGATCGATGCCAGCGTCATGCTTTCATTCTGGATCTGAAGACCTTCCTTCGCCTCAATTGCTTGGTGAAGACCGTCACTATAACGACGTCCCTTCATCAGACGTCCTGTGAAGCTATCTACAATGATGACTTCTTCGTCTTCTACAACGTAGTCAGTATCGCGCTGCATCGTTACATGGGCTTTTAATGCCTGATTGATGTGATGCGTGATAGATACGTTCTTCAAATCAAACAAGTTTTCCAGGCCGAAGAATTTCTCCGCCTTGTTGATGCCTTCTTCAGTCAGAAGAACAGATTTCGTTTTGATATCGTTCGTATAATCTTCTTCCATCTTCAACACACGCACAAAGGAGTTAGCTTGTGTGTAAAGACTTGCTGATTTCGCGGCTGAACCGGAAATGATCAGCGGTGTCCGCGCCTCATCGATCAAGATGGAATCGACCTCATCAATGATGGCAAAATTAAGCGGACGCTGCACCATTTGATTCTTATAGAGCACCATGTTATCACGCAAATAGTCAAAGCCAAGCTCGTTGTTCGTGCTGTATGTGATATCAGCGGCATAAGCTTCCTGCTTCTGTTCACGTGTCATACCAGCACCGTTTTGTCCGACAGTCAGACCGAGGAATTCGAATAACGGACGGTTATTCTCTGCATCACGACCAGCAAGATAGTCATTGACTGTAACAACATGCACACCTTCGCCAGATAAAGCGTTCAAATAAGCTGGAAGCGTACTTGCAAGTGTTTTACCTTCCCCAGTTTTCATCTCAGCGATGTTACCGCCATGAATGGCAATACCGCCTAGCAACTGAACGTGGAAAGGACGCATGCCGAGTACACGATCAGCAGCTTCCCTTACGGTTGCAAATGCTTCTGGCAGCAAGTCATCCAAAGACTCGCCATCCTGATAGCGCTTTTTGAATTCATTTGTTTTCTCTTTTAATTGTTCATCTGTATATGCTCGAAATTCATCTGCTAATGTTTCTATTTGTTCGGCTGTTTTCTGGGCACGACTAACTTGCTTTTGCGTACCGTCTCCAAACACCCGTTTAAGTAGTCCACGCATAATAACGCTCCTCTTTTAAATCAAAAAAGTATAGTCCAAAAATAATAATAACACTGAGTTTAGCGGTTTACAAGAAAGGGAAACCAGCTCCTTCCAAAAACAAAAAAACAGCGGCGCCCAGTCCCGGGACGCCGCTTAACATGGAAGGAGTGCCATGTCAGACATTCGCAATATTGTAATCGCTACTCCAGCCGCATGATTGCCACCATCAGTAGGAATGCGCAGCCCCAAGGGAGGAGGCTGCGATCATCCAGGTGGAGTCTTGCGGGGGAAAAGGAAGACCGCCCCTCAGAAGACACGTGATCTGGAGGACAGATCCCGCTGCATTTGTTCGATACACCAGCGTTCGAGCTGCTCTTGCTTCCATTGAAGTTCCGCCAGCCTTCGATTGGTCGCTGCGATGATCTCGAGCAGCTGCGTGATCGTATGCTCATGCTGTGTGAGTTGGGAATGGGAGACTCGTTGGACAGCACAATCTGATTCTCTGATGGTCAGTACCTCCTTTTGTTGTAGCTGATTTATTTATATCATGGTACTTTTGAAAGGAAAAACGACCGTTTTCGTAAAACGACTAAGGACTTTCTCCATAAAACACAAGAATTCGCCATCATCCGACAGCTTTCATCTCGATTTATAAGTAATTTTGAGATATTCCATCTGCGTTTTTGCAAAACGAACCAAATTATAAAAGGCAGACGCAAAAGCGTCTGCCCCGTTCAATTTCTTTTTAATTAGGCTCAATAAGCCCATATTTTCCATCTCTGCGCTTGTAGACTACATTTGTGTCTCCACTTACAGAGTTTGTATATACGAAGAAGCTGTGACCCAGCATATCCATCTGCAGAATCGCTTCCTCGGAATCCATCGGTTTCAAGTCAAAACGCTTGTTTCGTACAATCTCGAACGGACTCAGATCTTCCTCTTCCTCCGTCGCGACGACAGCACTTGCTGCACTTTCATTCTCCATTGCAGCGAATGCATGCTTCGGTGCATCTCCGCTTTGACGGGAGCGTCGGTTCACTTTCGTCTTATGCTTCTTGACCTGACGTTCCAGCTTGGTGACAACCAGATCGATTGCAGCATATAGATCGTCATGACTTTCCTCTGCACGCAATAACAGATTCTTCATCGGAATCGTCACTTCAATCTTCGACTCATTGTTATGCACACTCAAGTTTACGTGAGCCTCGGAATCTACCGGGGAATCAAAATATCTCTCCAGTTTGCCTACCTTCTTCTCGATGTAGTCCTTGATTGCTTCTGTAGTCTCGACATTCTCGCCACGAATATTGTACTTCATAACAAGTGTCCTCCTTTCATCCTTATGAGGATACTTTCTACATTCCCTTTACAATACCTTCATAAACTAGAAAAAGACTCAGAAAAATAAGAAGTTTAATCGAAGTTTGTCACGATTTGGTCATCAAAACTTTACATAAGAAAAGCACCTGAACCAGAATCGGTTCAAGTGCTTCTTATTTCCGTTTATCTAGGAATCTCCCATCAAGTGTCTGCATACTAGCATACGGGTTTATATATTTCTTACCCGACTGCTTCTGTTTCTTAATAGTGCGTATATCAACCTTTAATTGATCGAAAATATGCTGGACTTTCTTGCTGATTCGTTTATTCATCGGCAGAAGCTCTTTGCCCAAATTATTTTCCTCAGTTGTAAAAGGCGGCTTCAGCTCTTCCATCTGACTTGAGCGGACTTCGAGAAGTGCTGTAAGAGATTGGACGACTTCTTCCCGGTTCTCTGAAGTTACTGGCTGGCTGACAAGCGTATCCAGTTGGGCGGTCGTATCATACAGCGCCTGAACTCTGTTCATTAGACAGTTGCTCCTGTGCCAAATTGCTGTTTGCGCGTCTGCTTCACGACTTCTTTCCATGTGTCGCGGAAATCAGTAATAAGATCCAATGCGCTCTTTAGAGCTTGCTGATCATTATGCGTATTTGCTTGGATAAGCTGCTGATTAATGAAATCATACAAAGGCATGATCTCCTTTGTGATTGGCACTTCAGGATCTAGTGTAATCATCAGCTCACGTACGATGTTTTGTGCTTTCTGGATATTTGTGTTTTTTGATTCAATATCCTTCTTTTCAATTGCCTGCTGGGCAAACTTGATGAATTTGATACAGCCGTTATACAGCATGAGCGTTAGCTCACCTGGGGAAGCAGTTTGAACAGAATTTTGCTGATACGCCTGGTAGTTTTGTACAGACATGTTTGTATTACTCCTTTAGCGCTTATCCTCCAAAGCTGGAAGTCAGATAAGCGGATTGTTGGTTCATTTGGCTGATGGCTTGTTCCATGGCTGAGAATTGGCGCCAGTAGCGATCTTCTGTTTGAGTAAGATAGTCTTGGAAGTCATCAATGCGCTTTTGAACGTCATCCAACCTTTTACCGATGGTGAACTGATCGTTAGTGTATGTCGATTTGCCAGCCTTTTTATAGATATTATCCATCGTCGAATCTATTGTTTTCTCTAAACGCTGCAAAATCCCTTGGCTTTCACCTTCAGCACTGTTTGAGAATAACTTGTAAACTCCATCTGGATTTTCTCTTAAGGCATTTTTTAATTGTGTCTCATCTATAACAAGCTTACCGTTTTCAAGATAGTCATTGGAAGTGGTAATCCCTATTTGTGCTAATTGTGTATATTCTCCGCCTGTTGCTACATTACTGTACCAAGCATTTCTCATTGAAAAAAGACTGTTCTGGAGAACAGAATCCCCTTTCAGCATTCCACTCTTCGCTTTTTCTTCCCAAAGTTTGATTTCATCTTCTGACATTTCTTTCTTCTGATCGTCAGTTAGAGGAGGATAGTCTCTATATACCTTCTCATCCAGTCGGCCGTTTACATCTTCTATAATCTCGTTATATTTATCAACGAATTCTTTAATCTTGTTGTAGGCAGCGTCAACGTCATTGTTGACCGAAATACGTACTGGGCCGCTAGTTTCTTCTACAAAGTTGAATGTAACGCCACCTAGTGTATAGCTGTTTTTAGAGGTCTCAACATCTAACACGCCATTATACTTTATCTTTGCATTTTGACCGCCTGTTTCTGTACCCATTTTAAGGAAATCGGTAAAGAAAGCATTATTTGCACCAAAATCCATTTCTGGGTTTTCTTTATTGAGATCACCGGTGTACTTCTTTTCCATAACTACTTTACCAGTTTGCGTATCATAAGAAGCACGGACACCTGCATTAGAATTTGTAATGTCTTTTAGAATAGTATTCAAGCTATCGGTAGCGTTAAAGGTTTTATTGTAGGCTATTTCTTTTCCATTTTGATCGTAAGTTGTAAAAGAAACGGTAAATTGTTCACCTAGAGGTTCATCTGGGTTGAAACTTTCTCCCCCGACTCTCTCTGTGCTCACATTTATTGCAGCTGTAGCAACCTGTGTAACTTCGATACTATAAGAACCATTGGATGCCGATGAATCAGCTGTTGCTGTTACAGCACTACTTGATGAAGTTGTAGTCTTCTGATTATAAGTAGTAGAAAGCTTCATGTTGGTCAACATATCATCAAAGCTTTTCAGAGAAGTATTCACTTCGCGATACGAATCCTGCTGCCATGTCAGTTTCGTCTGTTCCTGTTGCATTTTATATAATTTCTGTTTTTCAGCATTCATCAATTGCTCTACAAGGGAATCTGTATCAATCCCAGAAGCTAGTCCACCTACACGCATGGAATTGCTGCTAGAGGAAATACTGTCTACCATATAATCACCGCTCCTTATATTTTCTTGTCAACGAGAAGCCCCATGAATTCTGCCATTTTGGCATAGCCGTCCAATAGCTTCTTTGGTGGAATTTCTTTAATGACTTCCTGTGTATCGGAATCAACTACTGTCACAAAATATCGATCCAATTCTTCATGGAGTTCGAATTTCATATTCGTATGAGTTGGTTCCAAAAACTGATTCATGGTTTCTATCACTTTCTCAATATCGGATTTGTCAAAATCGATATATGGTTTGGATCCGTTTGAAGCGGTTTCCTGTTTATGTACTGCTTCGTTCACTACGGGGCGATTTTCTCCCGTTGGTTGTGTGACATGCTGTGAAGCGGAAGATAATCTATCAATCATCGAAGGCCAACTCCTTGGACATGTGTTTCTCTTTATATCGGCAGGATATGCAGGATATGAAGAGAAAAACGATAAAAAAGCACAAAGAAAAACGAGCACTGCAATTGTGCCCGTCCAAACAAATATTAATTGTAAACAATACCACCATCAATCAGAATCGCTTGACCAGTCATATAGTCAGCGTCTTCAGAAGCAAGATAGGAAACGAACTTGGCAACATCCTCAGGTTCCTCACTGCGGCCAAGGGCAATATCATTCGTAAACTTCTCAAATGCCTGCCCTTTTTCGAGTCCCATGTAATCTACCATTTTGTCATCGATACGTTCCCACATGCTAGTGCCGACGACTCCTGGGCAGTAAGCATTAACTGTAATTTTATCCTGTGCCAATTCCTGAGCAGCAACTTGTGTCAAACCGCGTACGGCGAATTTAGTAGCTGAATATGCACCAAGCAGGCTGAATCCTTTATGACCGGCAATGGAACAAGCATTGACGATTTTCCCGCCGCCCTGTTTCTTCATCTGTTCAGCAGCTGCCTGCATACCGAATACTGTACCATTCACGTTGATGCTGAATATTTTATTCAGATCATCTTCGTTCACTTCTAAGATTGGAGCAACTTGGTCTACACCTGCATTATTGACGAACACATCAACAGAACCAAATGCTTCTGTTGCCTTCTCCACAAGCTGGAACATATCGTCGCGTTTGCTTACATTGGCTGGAATACTGATTGCTTCAATTCCGTTATCTTTCAATTCCTGTGCTGTCTCAGAAGCTTTGTCTTCCTGCAAATCACTAATAACAATTTTAAAGCCATCGTTCCCAAGCCGAGTTGCAATTGCTTTCCCAATGCCTTGTGCAGATCCTGTGATTACTGCTGTTTTTGCCATTTCTACCAGCTCCTTTTTAACTAATCACTAGTCTTTTTCCACTAGTAGAAAAGGATGAAACGTCGAAATGTAAGCAGTTTCACATTATTTGATAGAAATGCGATTGCTTGTACGGATTGCCTGCGTTAATGTTGCCGTTGTTTTGGCGTTAAAGCTTACACCGAGCTGAACCGCAGTCTGTGCGATTTCCGGACGCATTCCAGAAATCACTGTTTCCACACCTACTAGTTTTAATGCATCAACTAAATAGAAGATTTGCTGAGCTACCATTGTATCGATGATTATCACTCCGGAAAGATCAATAAATAACAAATCAACATCCTGTTCCGTACATTCACGTAGTGTGTTTTCTAAAATAAGCTTTGCACGATTCGTATCAATGTCACCAACCAGCGGCAATAGAGCTGTTGTATCATTCAATAAAATAACAGGTGAGCTAAGTTCATTAATCATTTCTTGCTGCGCTTGCAATTTACGATTTGAATAATGGTGCATCTCTTCTGTAAATTTCAGAATAACATCATCAAAAGCTTTAATGATTTCGCGATTCCAAAGCTCAAACATATCTTGATCAACAGTAGCCCTGTTTAAATTATAGAATTCACGAATCAGATCTAAATGCTGACCACGAGTAATCATGAACTCCCGGATAATCTGATGAGTTGGTGTACTCAAATGATTCTCATCACGAGCTGTTGCCACAATCCATTCCTGAAAATCTTTTTCGAAAGCCTCTTTATCTTCTATAAAGATTCGGAAGAAATGAAGATGAAATTCGTAGTTTTGTAATTTGAGGTTATGTATGGTTTCTGGATCGGTAGAAGCATAAACGCCTGAACTATTTGTTTTGTCCAGCTGTTCATACCAATTTTCATTTAGGTCTTTTGCCTTTTGTTCTAAAAACAAATACAAGTCTTTATTCCTATGCATTTTACTGCTCCTCCTAGGGGTTCAATTAACATCTTCATATATAAATATAAGTAATTTCAGCTTTTTTGTAAATTTTTAAGAGATTTTCTGAATTCTATTTATCACTCCTGACTTGGGAGAATTTCCCCACTCTATACCCACTTTATTTTCACTTAAAACCTCTTTTTTCAAAAATAAAAAACCGTCATATAGAATGACGGTTACACAGGTTGGGTATAAGCAGAGATCTTCTCCTGAATAAACTTCCAAACTCTATCAGACGACTTACTGTCTTGGAAGTGATGCACTTGATCTCGAATTTGCTTACGCTCAGCAGCATACCAGGAAGAGTTCTCCAAAAATGACGACAGTGCATCTTGCAGCGCTTCCTGCGTGGTCACTTTCGGCCCCGGCGTCCAATTAGTATATGAATCGAGGATGAACCCACGATTTTGCTGGTACGACTGTAGATCTACAGGAGAGAAGATGATCGGCTTGTCTAACAACAAATAATCGAAATAAATAGATGAATAATCCGTAATCAGCATATCCGCTAGCGGCATGATTTCATACAAATCCATTCCATACCGTGTCAACATTTCATCGGTCAGCAAATGTACACGCGTCTGCATCTCGAAATGATTTAAAAACAGTTTTTCCTCAGCAGGATGTAGCTTAACAATCAGCTCCAAATTTTCTTTCTCTAGAAAATCATAAAACTTATCATTATCAAAGCTTTCCATTCCAAAAAGATTATCCCGATTTAAATTTGTATCGGCACGATCATTATGAGCTACTTGACGATACGTTGGCATAAAGAAAATCATCCTGCTTTCACTTGGATCGATATCAAATTCTTCTCTGAGGAAATGTGTATCCGGTCGCTGCAATAGCAAATCATTACGAGGAGCCCCAGTCAGCTGAATATGTTCCGGATTCAACTTAAAACAACGCGTCATTAAATTGCTGAAGAAATCTGAGTACGAACATACATAGTTAATGCTCCCCCATCGATCAGCCAATACATGCTTATTCTGTTCGTTCTTATCCAGAAATCCCATCGCTTTCAGGGGGAATCCATGCCATGTATCAATTATCAGCTGATTTGGATTATAAAGCTTTTTATTATGTTTGATATTCGCTTCAGTAATGATTAATACGTCAGCAGCTTTGACTTTCTCCTGGAATTCCTGTGTTTCCTGCTGTTGTAGAAGCTCTACATCAAAAGCCTCTTGGATAGAATCAGGAATATGTTTCGCCATAGCATAGGTATTTGAACCGCTGCTATTACGTGCTACCATCACTAGCTTTTTACGTCCGGTTGTCGAAACAGATAGTTCTTCTGACCGATAAGGTGCTTCTCTATGAAGCTGATCGATTTTCCATGTTCCTGCTTTATTAGTTAGCTCTAGTCTGCAATATACTTTTTCAGAACGATCTTGTTCTTTCCAAGTTTGAATCAACAGCAAGCGCACGGAAGCTCTAGTATAGTGATAGTCAACAGATTCTACTTTAGGATATGCAATCTGTCTAATTACATCTGCCTCAACTGGCTTAAACTCTCCCATAATATAGCGCTGGGTGAAGAAACTCGCTAGATAGTCGACCTCATCTTCGGTCTGAATTACTAACTCTGCTCCTTCAATTGCACAAGTTAAAATATCATTCAGCACTTTATAATAGAGGTATTGCGAATCATGGATTGCCTGCAAAGTTATTCCAGTATCACTTTCGTCACTCAATGCATTTTCTAAGTTATCCACTACAGTATTAATGTAATATGGCTGGACCATTGCCTGACATGTCTCAGCCGAAGGCAATTCATACGCACCATCAGCAATAGCTGGTAGATCATCTAACGTTGGCAGCTCTTCACTCGATCCTTCAAAGACTGTTACAACTCCTTTAGATAAAGCTTCCACTGTCAGCAAGTGCGATTCTTCATAGTTGTCATTAACGATAATAGCTGTTGCCGATTCTACATGTAACCAAGTATCTACCGCTGTATCTCTCCAATCAATTGTTTCGATTCCCATTTGCAGTGCCATATCTTGAATAGCCGCCTTATCAGAACCTTCACCGATTATCGTCAAATGTGCTTTATTCTGTATAGTTCGAAAGGCGGTGAATATATGTTCAAAATGGTTATCGAACAAAGAAAGTTCACCGACAGAGATAAAATGCGCTTTATCTGCAGGACGAGGAATTATTTCGTATTTTTCCTGCAATATTGGCTCACCAATCATATGCAGCCATTGATCCTGAAAAGTGTATCGTTGAACTGCTTCCTCTAGCTGCTCATTCATTATCAAATGTCGATCAGCAAATTTTAGCGCATCTTCATATCCATATTCCTCAGGCATTCCTTGTAACCACGAGTAGATCCTCGGTACAGCCCCGCTCAGCTGAGCTACAGCTGTACGGCATACGTAATTCAGTAGCGGAGCACGTACTGCAACAATCACATCAGGATTGCCGTGATGACGCAGACTATTTGTATATCCTTCTATAAGCGAATCTGGATTTTCATACTCTAGTCCGCTTTTCTCTCCATAATAATGGATTTCCGGCAAAGCTGACTCCCATTCCGCATGTTCCGGGCGATAGGCTTGGAACACACGAACTTGGTGACCACGTTCTGATAGCAAATGTGTTGCCTTTGTTAAAGTATGTTCCAGCTGGCCGCTACCATCGGCGTAGATGAGTGCGAAATCAATGATCATGTGGCGAACCCCTCCGATACAAGTAGTTGATGTTCTTATTCTACAAGTTTACTCTCGTATTTGCACATACAAAAAAATCGCACAAGGCGACTAACGCCTGTGCGATTTTTATGAAAGAGCTCTTCAAGAACTTATTGAAGCAATTGAAGTACGCCTTGTGGCTGTTGGTTAGCTTGAGCCAACATAGATTGAGCAGCCTGAGAAAGGATGTTGTTCTTAGTGAAGTTCATCATTTCTTGAGCCATGTTAACGTCGCGGATACGAGATTCAGCAGCAGTCAAGTTCTCAGAAGATGTACCAAGGTTATTGATTGTGTGATCAAGACGGTTTTGGTATGCACCTAGTTTAGAACGCTCTGCAGAAACTGTGTCGATTGCAGTTTGGATAGTTGTGATAGCTGTATCAGCAGATTTCTTGTCAGAAATATTAATTCCCAGTGTTGTTCCAGCTGCTAGTTCTTTGTCAGCTGCTTTGAATAGTGTTTTATTTCCATCTCCGTCAGCTTCGCTGTAGTAACCAGCAACTGTTGCTGCTTTAGCTTCTACTGGAGGCACAGCATCTGGATCAGCTGCTACTGCTTCTTCAGCTTCTTGGAAAGTATAAACATCCTCACCTACAGTGATTGTAGTTCCGTCATCAGAAACTTCCCCACCGTCTACTTTAAGTGCTTCTGCACCCATATCGTTGATAGCAAGACTAATGCTTTGACCAGCGTTAGCGCCGATGTGGAAAGTAAGATCCTTCGCGTCACCGTTGATAAGTTTTTTCGTGTTGAATTCAGTATCAGTAGAGATACGAGTGATCTCAGATGCAAGCTGATCTACTTCTTTTTGAAGCTCTGCACGGTCATTATCGTTGTTAGAATCAGATGCAGACTGAACAGAAAGTTCACGCATACGTTGTAGAATGGAGTGAGTTTCGTTCAAAGCACCCTCAGCAGTTTGGATCAAAGAGATACCGTCTTGTGCGTTTTTAGAAGCCATGTCAAGACCACGGATCTGACCACGCATTTTTTCGGAGATTGCAAGACCTGCTGCATCGTCTCCAGCTTTGTTGATTTTAAGACCAGAAGAAAGTTTTTCTAGTGATCCTTGTGTAGATGATTGGTTAGCACTTAGTTTGTTGAAAGTGTTAAGTGCAGCGATATTGTGATTAATTCTCATTTTAAAATTCCTCCTTGAGTGTAAGTACAGCCCACATCCTTGTGGTTTTCACTGGTCCGCAGCGGTCGGCCGCCCGCTGGTTTCCTGTGCTGTATTACTTATATCGGAGGATTTTACAACATGTTTAGCTTTTTTCTCCATTATTTTTCAAGAAATCGAGTAAATCGACGGATGTTTCTGCTGCAGCGCTATTTTCCTGTTCTATTGCAAGGTAGACTTCCTTTCTATGTATAGCAATCTCCCTCGGAGCATCAATCCCTAGTTTGATTTGTTCTCCATCGATACTTAGTATTTTCAGTTCGATGTCATCACCTATTTTAAGTGATTCCCCAACTTTTCTCGTCAATACTAGCATCAGTCCACCCTCGCTTTCTCGGCTTGCATAGGTGTCCGTGATGAATACTCTTCTGATAGTATAATTTGTTGTCCAACAAGAGAATCTGTATTAATTATAAGCGGCGCCTGCAGATTAATTGTGCTCTCTACAAAAGGATCACGTAATGTCAATATAGATAATACGTTTACTTGTTCTAGCTTCGTAATGCCTAATTCTTCTTTAACCTGCTCTGCCAAATCAAAAGCATATTCTTTCTTAAAGTGATACGGACTAGTCACTACAAATGCTACAGGAGGCGTAGTTGTACTTTGCAAAATCTGAAATACAGGATTATCCGGAAAATCAATCAATACAAATGCTTTTTCATCCAGAAATCCAGGCAATCCCTTCTCAAAGCGGATAACCTTCTCTTCATCTACTTTCGTACTGCCAAAGTACTTTGTTTCAATAATCATTAGTAAACTCCTTATATATTTATTTCAAATCCGTTGACTCCATAAAACGTTAAGTTCTCAAAGTCTACCTTTAATGATTGATATTGCGCAATCCCTGTATCTACTTGGCCTTTTATATAATCGAATTGCGGCTTTTGTGGAGTATTGGTGATCTCCGGACGGTTAATCTTCACCTTAATAGCCAACTCAGATGGTTGATAATCTGTTTTGACAGCAAAATTCGATGGAATCCAACCTAATGCAAAATCCTTCAGTTTCCTCTCGTCTATCCTTTTCGCTTGCGCAACTATTGGATCGCCTCCCTTTTCAATTTCCATCATTTCCTTGCCTTCTTGGACCCGACGCGCTATGCCTTCAAAATTTGATTTCTTACCGAGGTTAGCAAAATCCTCTGTCCGCTTAAATACAGATTTCAAGTCCATATCATTCCATGCTTGTGTCTGATCAATTGTAAGTTTAGAAGGTGTCGTATGCATTGTGATTTCTGCTTTCGGCTGTCGGATAGTTTGTTCAGCTTTTGGCTGCCGAATATTCACTGTCGCATCGGTTGTATTAATACTGATTTTAGCTTGCTGCGATTGTAATCGTACCTGCGGCATTTGCATAACTATCGCTCCTTTCTATACAAAAAGCTCCGCCCACTGGCAGAGCTTTATCTATTTTTATCGTAGGAAGTCCATAAGGGTTGGTTGAATAATTCGTGCGCCAGCTGACATCGCTGCACGGTGAACTGCTTCCTGGGAAGTAAGATTCATAATAACTTCTTCCATCTCAGCATCTTCATTATTGGACATCAATTCTGTAGCAGAAAGCTCCTGGTCTCCCAATCGAGATTCCACAAGATCCATGCGATTCATCCGAGCACCTATGTCAGCTCTTTCGTTGACAAGATTATTAATATTCTCGTCAATAAGCCCGATATACTGATCTAAGTCTTCATCTGATCCATCGGAACGGAGTGCTGCAGAGAAATTATTCAAGTCATCGAATAATTTATTTCCGAATACTGCACCGCCATCCACATTAATCTTTACGTCAACACCTTTGGATAAAGTCAGATTAACAGCATTAGAATTGAAATCTACAGTAGTGCTACCATCTTCATTAATCGTAACAGGAGCTGTGTTAGTAGCTGAGCCATTAAAGATATACTTCTCATTTACTTGTGTATTTGCAATAGTGGCAAGTTGTTCCTTCAGCTGATCAACTTCCTCTGCAATATTTGCACGCTGTCCCTCTTCATAAGTACCATTGCTTGCTTGGACAGCTAATTCCCGAAGTCGCTGCAGTGCGCTTGTAGCATTGCTCATTGCCGAATCAGAGTTATCAATCCAACTCTGTGCCTCGGAAAGATTTCGCTTGTATTGTGCAACATCACGAACCTCAGTCCGATAACCCATACCCTTCGTCGCAACAACAGGATCATCGGAAGGCTTTGTGATTTTCTTTCCTGAAGAAAGCTGTTCGGAATACTTATTCAAGTCACTATAGCTGTTGCTCAGGTTACGCAGCATACTGTTGGACATCATACTTTGTGTTATACGCATGTTTCACTTACCTCCCTACTAATCCCATATTGTTAATGATTGTATCGAGCATTTCGTCCACGGCTGTCATGCTGCGGGCTGCAGCATTATAGGCATGCTGGAACTTGATCATGTTGGTCATTTCTTCGTCGAGTGACACACTGGATACGGATTGACGCTGCAAATCAGCTTGATCTACTAATGAAGTAGAGTTCGTTGCTTGTCTCTTTGCTTCCTGTGCATTTACTCCTAATGTCCCAATCATACCTTCATAAAAGCTGCTGACAGAAGTGTTGCCCAGTCCTTCTAAAGGTGAACGCATTGCTTCTGAAAGCTTCTTGGCGTTTTCACCATTACCAGAGGTACCGTCTGCACTTGCTGCAATTAAGTCCGGTTTGCCCTCGATAGCATCAGACAAACTGATATTTGCCGCAGCGCCATACTCAGATCCGCCGGCATCAAAGAAATCAATACCAGACACTGTGCCGTCTTTCGTATAGCCAGTCTGCTGTACAGCATTCATTGCCTGGGCAAAGCTGAACGCCATTTTATCAAGGTTCTTCATCATTTCCGGATATGTACCTTTAACAGCACCGTCTTCCAGATAGCCATAAGAATCTATAAGTCCTTTAAGTTCACCTTTAGATGTAAAGTTCTCTACAGAAATTTCTGTATCTCCAAAAGTGATACTCTCAACAGCTTCCATGCCGTTTTCGTCTTGGCCATACTGAATGGACAATGGCTGATATGTTTTTGAATCTGGATCAACCAATACTGCTTGTGCGGCACCTTGATCATCAACCAATGTAATCTTAGCTATACCTTGTGCAGCTGTCGGAGCATGACCGCCTGATTCCTGGTATTCTACTTTAATGTTGACCATTGATGATAGCTCATCAATCAGTACATCTCGTTTATCATACAGATCATTTGTTACCATGCCGTGTGGTTCCATCTCGGCGATCTGTTTGTTCAATTCATTGATTTGATTCATATAAGAGTTGATGCTTTTCACGGATACATTATCAATCTGATCACGAAGATCGCCTCGGACATTGGTCAGGCTGTCAGAGATATAATTAAATGTCTCTGCAACTGCCTGTCCTTTTTGTAAGGCTACAGAACGCGCTCCGGATTCTTCCGGTGTAGATGAGAGATCCTGTAAGGAGCTCCAGAAATCATCTAATACAGCGGACAATCCTGTATCGGATGGCTCGTTAATGACGCCTTCCATACGGTTTAGTGCTTCTGATTTCATACTCCAATAAGCAGCTGTACCAGTCTGCGAACGGTATTGCGCATCCAAGTAGCTATTGCGGATTCGTTCAATCGAACCTGCTTGGACTCCTGTTCCCTGCTGGCCGACTACTTCTGGACGGTTGCGTCCTGCGGCTGGATATGGGGAGATTTGTTCGAAGTTAACGCGCTGTCTTGTATAGCCTTCTGTATTTGCATTCGCAATATTATTGCTTGTCGTATATAACGCCGTCTGCTGCGCATATAGCGCAGAGCGGGCGATTTCTAGTCCTTGGAATGTTGATCCCATGTATATTCCCCTTTTACCGATAGCTTTTCCGTATCTGTGTTATGCTTTGGAGTCAAATAAGGTGCGATTCTGCGGTCGCTGCTGATCTTGATTAGGTGTACCGTAATTCAATGACTGAATGGAGGGAGCAAGCATATCCAATGAAATCTGCAGAAATTGCATCGATTGCTCCAGCAGCTGCTGATTGAGTGCTTCCTGTTTCTTGAGCTCTGTCACCGTCTCAGTAAGGCCGATCAGTTCGTGTTCAAACCGAAGCGCTAACTTTTGATCTGTGATCTGTTCCAAAAGCTCAGAAACAGTCGACGGCACCGGAAGCCCAGAAGCAACAGCATATGCTTCAGTTTGCTTGATTCGCAATTTCTCGAGTTGGGCTACTGCTTGCACATGCTTCTTCTCTGCAAGCAGCTGCTTTTGCAGACCGTCCATATCATTTGCCTTCAAATGATTGGATTTCAGCTTGCTGATTTCCAGTAGACTCCGATGCAATTTATGCAGTTTTTCAATTGTTTCTAATAAAGCTTGTAAAGCCATGGTTGCTCCTCCTTGGTCTTATGACCAAAAATCCATCATTTTCTTAGCGGTTTTCTCTGCATCGACTTTATATTCGCCATTTTGTACTGCGGCTTTTATCTGTTCCACATGGCTCTGACGGCTAGCCTGGATTTTGTCGCCTTCCTGAAGACGTTTCGCCTCAGGAGAGATCTCCAGCTTATCCTGGCGCTGACTTGCTTTTTGCAAATCAGCTTGCTGCTTGAGCTGTTTTGTGTACGGATTGAAACCGGATTGGTTCGGACCTTGAATTTTCAAAGATCTACACCCCTTTCCAACTTCTTAACACTCTTACAGATAGTATCGGTCAACATCGGGGAAATGTTAAGCGATTTAACGAATTATTTCGCAGAACGGTCTGCATTGTAATAGACACGCTGCTCTTTAACACCGGCAGCTACCCGTTTATCATCCAATTCACGGGCAATATCCAAATCTTTACGCATTTGGTCTTTGCAATCTGTGCAGATTTCACCTTCTGTAATCTGATTGGAACAGTTGCGGCAGGAATAAGACAGCATCGGGAATTGACTTGGCTGCAGTCGTTTTTCGCGGACAAATTTAATGATCAATGATTCTGGTACTGTTGTTACTTCTGTAATTTGCTGGATGGTTGCTTGACGATTTTCACGTTTGCGCAGATATTGATGTACCATTTGAAAAGAACGCTCTTCCTCTCGATGGCAGTTCGGACAAATATCTCGGTAATCTCGTGCGAATACGCTTCCACAGCGGACGCAATTTGCTAGTTCTAACATAGGCTAACGCCCTCCTCCTAGTATAATAGGTACACTCATTGGTGACCTGTTTAGTATAATTATAGCATGCTAATGTGGCAATCCTGCGGTTTACGCGACATTTGGCATATGGGAAAGTTACCCCCTAATTAGCGTAAAGGCAGCCACAAAATCGGTACCATTTTCCTGCAAAACCTGAGCAGCATGCCTTAGCGTTGTGCCTGTTGTATAAATATCATCGATCAACACAGCATATTGGGGCGGTTCTGATAGCAATTGAAAAGGATTTTCTGCAGTCAGTCTGTGCAATCGACTACGCTTAGATTGCTTTTCTCCGTGCTTTCTTCCTAGTACATCTTTCCGCTTGGCCCGTGTAAAAGCAGCTAACTCTCCAGCTTGGTTAAAGCCTCTTTCCGCCATCCGTTCTGCACTTAACGGAATAGGAACAACCTCATACTTAGTATCCTGGAAATGCTGATAATAGAGTTTCTGAAATTCTACTTCAAAAACTTTACCAAGCACATAATCGCCGCGGTATTTCCATCTTGCTATATAATCTTGCATAAATGGCTCATAGCTGTACAAAGAAACATTCTTCTCCAGTACACCCTGATAGCTCGTTTTCTCCCACTTCAGACAATCCGAACAAATACTAGAACCGATCTGCTTCATGCAACTTGGGCAACCTGAATCCTTTAGTCTGTGAAAGGATCCTTCGCAATCCTTACAAAGAAGTGAAATCCGCTCCGGCCAGAAGAAAGTGGACCAGCTCGGACGGGAAGTATACGCCTCTCCGCATCCCACACAGAGGTTCATAGACGCTTTGCCCTTCGATTCATAACTTGAATGGCCCGAACTGCTTTATCCATAGCATCACTTCTTCCTTCATGGAAAAAGACGACCTCTCCCGTCGGATCGGCCGGACTTCTGCCAGCGCGACCAGCAATCTGCACCAATGCTGCCTCATCAAACACATCATGAGCAGCATCCAAAATAGCCACATCTACAGAAGGAAATGTGACACCCCGTTCAAGAATGGTTGTCGTTAAAATAATGGCTGTTTCCCGATTTCGGAACGCCTGCACTTTTGCCTCTCTGTCTTTATCGGCAGCATGGACGGTTCTGATAAGTGTTTCGGTCTCTCTTTTTGGCAGGATTTTTTGTGTAAATGGAAGCAGCACTTCTATTGCTTCTTCTTGCAGTCTATCAGCAAGCACAACGGTAGGAAGGAAAACAAGTACCTGCCTAGTCGGATTTCTTCGATTATGGAGCCAACGCAGCAGCCCTTTTGGAAGAGTTCCTTTTCGCAATTGCTTATGCAGACCAAAGCAGAGCTTTGAAGCAGGTACTGGAAGAGGCTGTCCATGAAACCTTACGGGAACGAAAACATGCGGGAGGGTTTTAGCGGCGATTTGCCGCTTTTCTTTTTGCCTTGGTGTTGCGGTGAGGAAGATGGAGGCACATGTCTGTTTCTTAGCTTTTTCCGAAGCGACATGAAGCATCGGATCTGCATGAAATGGAAAAGCATCGATTTCATCAATAATGAGTACATCAAAAGCATGATAAAATCGCAGCAGCTGATGTGTGGTTGCCAGAATAAGCTGACCGTCACCGGTTTTATCCGGACTGCCGCCGTACAATGCTTGAACGGTGACTGTCGGGAAAGCCTGCTGAAATCGCGGCAGCAATTCCCGGACAACATCAGCTCGCGGTGTTGCGAGACAAATTCTTTTGCCTTGCTGAAGAGAAGTTGCAATTCCTTGGAAGAGCATCTCAGTCTTACCTGCTCCGCAAACGGCATGCACCAATAGCTTTCCATTCTGCTTCATCGTCTGATCGATTGCATCTGCCGCAATCTGCTGATGTTTGGTCAGTTCTCCTTCCCATGCACAAGGATTATTGTGAATGTGCCAATCAGGATTTGGACCGGCCCATTCATAGAAAAACTCACAATAACTCACTCTGCCCATCTGGATGCAGTTTCGGCAATACAGATGTGTGCTTCCACAATTCTGACAGTTAATATTTTGCAAATGAGGCTGGGTAGCATTGCATCGATTGCAATACAGAATGTTTTTTTCTTTTCGTAGTGTTGGAATCTGTTTGAAGTATTGGTGTTGGAGAGCTTCTCGGAGGGCAGTTGTTGAGAGGGGTATTTCACGGCGTAATAATCGCTTGCCAGCATAGCGTTTTGGATCAAGTTCCATGCACTCGCTCCTTTCTATAAAAAAAGGGAGAGAAATTCTCTCCCCTTTAAACCTTGTACCACAAAAGTCCAATTGCACCTTCCCCAAGATGGGTGGCGATAACGGGACCAAAATAAGAAATTTCCACTTCTACATTCGGAAATTCAGCTGCCAGTTCTTGACGCAGAATTTCTGCTTCTTCAGGTCGATTGCCGTGAAGTAAGCATGCCTTCATTTTTGCACCATCTGCCGCTTGCTCCGCTAACAATGCTTTGATTCGGCTGATAGCTTTCTTCTTCGTACGAATCTTTTCAAACGGTACTATTCTTTTATCCTCAAAATGGAGAACTGGTTTCACCTGGAGCAAACTGCCGATAATGGCTTGTGCCCCGTTCAAGCGCCCTCCGCGCTGCAAATTGGATAAATCATCGACGATGAAGTATGCAATCATCGTTTCTTTCATTTCATCCATTCGCTTAAGAATTTCTTCCACGCTAGCGCCTTGCTTCACCATGCGCGCAGCTTCCAAAGCATAGTAGCCTTGAGCCATACAGCTCAGCTCGGAATCATACGCATATACTTCAATTCCTTCGACCATATCATTAGCAGCAACCATAGATTGGTACGTACCACTAATACCACTGGAAAGATGCACACTAATAACGGCATCGTAGGATTGGCTTAGCTCCTCTAGTTTCTCGATCACTTTGCCGACAACTGGCTGCGACGTCTTAGGCAATGCTTTCTGCTGCTTGACCTTCTCATAAAATTCCGAAGCGGTAATATCCACTTCTTCTTCATATGTTGCATCGTCGAAAACAACCTGCAACGGGATCATATGTATGTCAAACGCTTCTCGCTGTTCTGGCGTAAGATATGCTGTACTATCTGTCATCACAGCAATTTTCATGCTATCGGTCTCCCTTATGTTTTTCTGCTTTTATCTAACGTTTTCTGCCTCTATCTTACCTTATGCCTGTCCTTTTTGCATCATTCATTTAGGAATTTCAACTCATGTGAGTAAGGAAAGTTTTAAAGAATACCCGCTTGAAATAACGAGTTTCACTTAAATACTTTAGAAAAAACAAAAAAAGTCCGGGCTTATCACCCGGACTTTCATCTTACAATACTTCGACCCAACCGTTGCGGATTGCTGTTACAACTGCCTGTGTACGGTCATTAACATTCATTTTCTGCAAGATATTACTAACGTGGTTCTTAACTGTTTTTTCACTGATATATAATGCTTCTGCTACGCCGCGGTTGCTCTTACCGTCAGCAAGCAGCTGCAGTACTTCACATTCTCTGCGTGTAAGCAAATGCAAAGGACGACGGTGTTCGCCGATTTTGCTGGAAATGGAAGAATTGCTTTCTTCTGAAAGGCGTCGGTATTCCTTTACAAGATTGTGAGTGACTTTCGGATGCAAATAGGATCCGCCTTCACTAACAACCTTAATAGCATCAATCAAAGAATCTGCATCCATTTCTTTCAGCAGGTAGCCTTGTGCGCCTGTTTTCAAAGCATGTGTCACATAGTTTTCATCATCATGGATAGAAAGGATGATAACATTGATATCTGGACGGTGCTTGATCAAGTCTGCTGTTGCTTGTACACCGTTCGTAGTCGGCATATTAATATCCATAAGAACAACGTCAGGATTAAACTTTTCAACTAGTTCAAGCGCCTCTGAACCGTCGTCTCCTTCTGCTACAACCTGGAAAGCTGGTTCGAATTCCAGGATCCGTTTGACACCCTCTCGAAATAGCTTATGGTCGTCAATCAATAATATTCCAGTACTCATATGGTTCGCTCCTCCTACAAGTTCTTGTTATTTTTCATCTTTTGCTGCATGTTTTAAGAAATTATGAGTAAATTGTCAATATAAGTGCGTTAACAAGTCCCGTCTAAGCGGTTGACATTAATGCATGCATCTAATTATAAGCATAATTACCTGATTATCGCCACTGAAATCCTTCTTTTTATCCCTCTGTAAGCGGTACCTTGATTAGGACTCGAGTCCCTTTTCCAATTTCGGAATGAAAGGCAATGGTACCATCTAACATCTCGACACGCTCACGCATTCCGATAATTCCAAAGGAGTTTTCCTTCTTCACAGTAACGTCAAAGCCCTTGCCATCATCAATAATGCTGATAACAACCAACTCCTGCATAACTTCAAGGCGAACCTTGATTGTGCTTGGTTCTGCATGCTTGACCGCATTTTGGACTGCTTCCTGCGTAAGACGGAACAAAGCCACCTCATACTTCGGATCTAGACGTTTTTCTGCCTTCAGTGCTGTGAAATCAATATGGATATTATTGAATTCTTCGATATTGGCCAAGTACTTCCTTATTGTAGGCAGCAAACCAAGATCATCCAGCGCCATCGGGCGTAGGTCATAAATGATGCGGCGCACTTCGTACAGCGAGCTACGGACCATCTTACGCATATTCTGAATCTCAAGCAGCGCTTCCTCTGTACTTCTTTCCCGGAAGGTACGGTCAACAAGTTCGGATCTGAGCAGGATATTCGCCAGCATTTGAGCAGGGCCATCATGCATTTCCCTGGAGAGTCTGCGGCGTTCTTCCTCTTGCGCTTCGATGATTTTCAATCCGAATTCCTGTTTTTCTTTCGCATCAATAATAAGCTGGGAAACTTGCTTGAAGTCATCATTCAGATAATTGAGGACAACGCTAATCTTACCTACAAGACCTTCCGCACGCTTCATTTTCAGTTCCAGCCCCTGCAATCGGCGCTGGATCTCATCACGGCGTTCCCGCAGGAGCTTTTCCTTTTCACGTGACATGCGCAGCTCAATTTGCAGCTTATGGGTCTGCTCGTACACTTCCCGGATCTCTTCTTCCGAGTAGCGATCAAAATCACGGCTCACATCGGACAAGCGCATCTTAGAATAGCGGACCTTCTGTTCCAGCTGATCACCTTCCTTGATCATATCGCCCACTTTTTCTTTCGTGAGCTGCAGATCAGCGAGAAGCTGCTCATATTCCATGCGCGACTCTTCCCCTATGTAAAAAATCTCATCCTTGCTGTTCTCGACAGCTTCCACCATTTCATTGATGATCCGGTCGAGTGCTTTGTCTTCGATTTTTTTACCCATTTCATTTCTCCAATCTTGTATGCTATATCATTCGAATTACCCAACTGCTTTATGGGGTTTGCGGGATACTTTTCTATGTAATTCGTCATGTTTTCTGCTATCTTTATATAATGAGTGCTCAAGGAGGTAAAATGCAAGATGCTTACAACTTATTTTACCGTAAAAACGGAAGGATCACACGAAATTGTCATCCAAAAATCCCGTTTTATCGGTCATGTGAAGCGCGTTGAGACAGAGGAAGAAGCAATCAATTTTGTTCAGAAAATCAAGAAAGAACATAAAGACGCCACCCATAACTGCTCAGCTTATATGATTGGCGAACATGACTTGATTCAAAAAGCCAGTGATGATGGGGAGCCGAGCGGAACTGCTGGAGTGCCTATTTTGGAAGTATTGAAAAAGAAGGGCTTGAAGGATACTGCAGTAGTCGTCACAAGGTATTTTGGCGGCATTAAACTTGGAGCTGGCGGTTTGATCCGCGCTTATTCTGGGTCTGCATCGCAATCAATCGACGAAATCGGTGTCGTAAAACGGCAGCTCATGCAGCTGGCTGAAATTCATATCGATTATACATTACTCGGAAAAGTCGAAAATGAACTGCGGCAATCTGCCTATACATTGCGTAATATTGAGTATGCTGACCGTGTCGTACTTCATGCCGCATTCCAATCTGGACAGGAAGAAGAATTCCAAGCATATGTTACAGATATGACGAATGCACAAGCAGAAATTAGATTGAGCGGTCAAGAATATATAGAAGAAGATGTGTAAAAGTCGAATCGGCTTCTACACATCTTCTTTTTTTCGACAAATTATTACCCGGGAAATCACTTCCCAGTTTGATAATCTGCCGCCTTCAATCCGCTCAGTGCTCCTTGGTCTGCAATAATCGTGACATTCGGATGCTCTTTGATAATGGATGCAGGAAATGCTTCGGTTTTATCACCGTATACTAGCCTCTCCAATACAGAAGCTTTTTGTTCCCCGGCCACAAGCAGAAGTAATTCTTTACTTTCCATTATATTTTGGATGCCCATTGTAATAGCATGTGTCGGGACAGCTTCTAAGCTAGGGAAAAAGCGGGCATTCGCACTTCTGGTTGTCTTGTCCAACTCCACAACATGAGTACGCTGCTCAAATGGTGTATGTGGTTCATTGAAACCGATATGTCCATTTAAGCCGATACCGATTACTTGTAAATCGATACCCCCCGCTTCCTCGATCAGCTTCTCATAAGCCTGACACGCTTTGTCCATATCGTTCGCTCTGCCATCTGGGAGATGCGCTTTTTCTGGGGATAGATCAATATGTTGGAATAGATGCTGGTTCATATAGTAGGCATAGCTATTCTCGTCGTCGGATTGGAGCCCTACATATTCATCAAGATTGAATGTTGCAGCTTCTGCAAAAGAAATGCGTTTTTGATTATACATCTCGATAAGTGCGTCATACATGCCTTCCGGTGTTGAACCGGTCGCAAGCCCCAGCACAGCATCCGGTTTTTTAGAAAGCTTCATGGCGATACGTTCAGCAGCCATTACACTAAGTTCTTTATAATCCTTTGCTTTTTCCATTGTCAGCATGATTCTTCCTCCTTGTGATAAGCCAAGTTCCCTTTGCAATAGGTTGCTTGCAATGTCAGCTGGTCATCCAGCAAAACGATATCTGCATCTTTTCCTATAGCTAGCGAACCTTTTCGGTCATAAATTCCATACTGCTTGGCCGGGTTTTCCGCCGTCATCTTGGCGATATCTGCAACAGATACATCTGCAAATGTTGCCATGTTCCGAACTGCATCCTTCATCTGCAGCATGCTTCCAGCGAGCGTCCCATCCGGCAGCAATGCTTTACCATCCTTCACAGTGACAGCCTGCCCGCCAAGATCATAGGTGCCATCTTCCAAACCTTTTCCGCGCAAGGAATCTGTAATCAGAATCAACCGGTCTGGACCGACATTCTGATAAACCAAACGCAGCATCTCAGGTGCTACGTGGATACCATCTGCTATTAGCTCCGACATGAGCTCGGGTAGTAAAAATGCTGCACCGACAGCCCCCACATCACGATGATGAATTCCATTCATTTGATTGCACAAATGAGTCAGCTGCGTAATTCCCTGTTCAGCAGCATCCTTTATTTGTTCAAAAGAGCTATCTGTATGTCCCGCCGATGCTACAATCTGTTCCGAAGCTAGCAGCTGCGTCAACTGGTAGTCCTCGTCACATTCAGGCGCAAGCGTCACGACCTTAATTTTATTTCCTGATAGCTTCTGCCACTTTTGGAAAAGTTCTGTGTCAGGTTGGCGGATATGCGCCAATGGTTGTGCGCCTGCTTTCACCGGATTAACAAACGGACCTTCCAAATGGACGCCGATAAGTTCAGCTTCTCCCGCTTGATGTATAAACAAACGTACTTGTTCCAGAGCTGTATCAATTGCCTCTTCTTCTTGGGTAATTGTAGTAGCTAGGAAAGTAGTTGTTCCTTCATTCGGCAGCCAGGCAGCCATTTTGTGCAGGCTTTCCTGTGTCGCATCCATCGTATCTGCCCCTGCAGCTCCATGAATATGTCCATCGATAAAACCGGGCAATGCATATTGAAGTAGCCCATCCACTTCCTTACCATACTGCTGGGATGGTTCACCTTCTCCTATTTCTACTATTTCCCCATTTCTCATACCGATATAACCCGTCACCAGCTTATCTGGCAGACAAATCCGGACATTGCGAAGCAAGATGTCACCCATAGCAAGATTCCTTCTTTCCTTGATAGTACCATTAGCTTAGCATAAGGTATACACATTGTCTAACACTATAGACAATGTGTATACAATCAAAAATCAGCATGTTATACTTAGTGAAATAAAAAGACAGAGGAGCAATAGCATGATCGACAAAAATTCACCCATTCCGCTTTATTTTCAGCTGGAACAGGCGATCCGTGACCGAATCGAGTCCGGCAGCTTGCCTTCTGGGGAGATGCTGCCGCCTGAAAGGCATTATACCGAGTCATTAGGCATCAGCCGAATGACGGTAAGGCATGCAATGCAGGCTCTAATTGAAGATGGACTGCTAGAAAGAAGAAAAAACAAAGGTCTTTTCGTGAAAGTTCGTCCTTATCATCAATCTTTATCAAAATTGACAAGTTTCAGTGAAGATATGCGAGCCCGCGGGCTCTCTTCATCCAGCAGTATATTGGAATGGAAGGAAATAAAATTAAGCAGTATGACTGCAGACAAATTACAAAAGGAAATCGGTGCAGCCGCAATCCGAATCAAACGTTTACGATCCGCGAATCAGGAACCGATTGCTGTCGAAACAATAACATCTCCACTGGAAATGGCTAAAGATCTGACACAGAACAAGCTTAAGGAGAGCTTTTACGCTTATTTAGAAAGTGAAATGGGGTTGACGCTTCACCGTGCTGAACAGGAAATTGAAGCTGATTTGGCAGACGAAGAGCTGGCTGGATTGCTGAACGTAACGCCAGGCGATGCAGTTTTGCGCATTCATCGCTTGTCTTATCTGGAGGATGGTCGGCCCTTTGAGTATGTAACGAGCACGTATAGAGCGGATAAATACACGTTTACAAGCAGTTTCTATCGTTAAGAACACACAAAAAGAGCAGCGCCGGTTTCCGGTACACTGCTCTTTTAACTTTGGCTTACTGTTCGATATGATTGTAGTTCTTGAATTAGCTTTGTCATCATGTCTTCTGTATTGTTGATCTGTTTGTTTTCCGTCTGGGATATCAGCTTTACTAGGATATTCTTATATATTTCCTGCTCTTTCACTATGTCACCTCTTTGGTAAATCGATACATTACGATATGTACGTAATCTGATTCGTGTGAATCATAGTGAATATACCACATTTTTCGCAAAAGGATGTCTATTTTTGACAAAAATAAGGATTTCGGAGCATTTATGAGCGCTTCCAGTAAATGTGATACAGATTCCTTCCGATTATTACCACTAACAGTCCCACACAAGCACCGATTGTATCAATAACCACATCCCCGACATATGGCGTCCTGCCGGGTGTAAGGCTTTGATGAAATTCATCGAAGCAGGCATATAGGATTGATATCACCAATGCTATACGCAATGATAGTCGGTATTTCAAACCAAATCCTTTATAAAGTGCCGCAAATGCGAGAATCGCCAGACAGAAATAGACACCAAAATGGGCCGCTTTCCTTATAAAGAATTCCACGACAGAGTACACACCTACCGCCTGTACACTGACCTCCTGTCCATGATAGGTAAAATGGATAGGTGAAAGAAATGGTTCAAGCGGACTTAAATCTATGTGGGAAGCAAGCATAGGCTTGATGTCCTGCTCCTGGTAAGGGGTAGCGGAAAATAGGAAGATGATGATGATGCAAGCCAGCGGCAGCATACCATAGACCCATTTTTTCAAACTCATCTTCTCCCCTCCCTTTTTTTAGATAAGCTTCGATTATATCATAACAGTATATATAAAGGCAGTTTATCCCGTGCTTTGCTTTACTAAACCTTTACAAGAAACAGCTTCCGCGCTGGAAATTTTTTATATATAATATATGTTAGATATTATACAAGCCAGCTTGTACATAAAGGAGAACATATGAAACGATTCGCTGTCATATTAGTTGTTGCAGGGCTTCTATTGGTAGGATACGGAGGATTTGAATGGTATACAACCGCAAAGGCACAGAAAGATTCCCTGTCCAGTGCGAAATCGATGCTTCATGAAGCTCATGCAGCAGAGAAACTTACCCCTGAGCAAGCAGAAAAGGAAGCTAGCAGCTTCGAGCCTGGCCAAGGAGATGTAGTTGGTGTGCTGCATGTGCCAAAGCTGGATGCAGATTTGCCGATTGTTGAAGGAACAGATGCTGATGATCTGGATAAAGGCGTTGGCCATTATAAAGGAACCGCCTATCCGCTCCAAGATGATCAGATTGTTTTATCCGGCCATCGTGACACAGTGTTTCGCAATATGGGAGAAGTGAAAGTAGGCGACACCTTTGTCGTTGAAATGCCGTACGGCTCCTTCACCTATAAGGTTGAGAATACAAAAATCGTCGATAAAGATGATTTGACGGTTATCGTCCCAACGGCTCCAAAGGAAGTTTTAACTGTGACAACATGCTACCCGTTTTCTTATGTAGGAGATGCTCCAGAACGTTTTGTCTGGACAGCAGTACCTGTAGAAACAGAATAAACCGAGCAGCCCTTGACTGCTCGGTTTTCTATTGAACTTGTTTGTGCCTTGATTTACCGATTTCCGCAGGTCTGCTGAAAATTATCCACCATTCTGCAAGCAACCGGTCCTCTCTCCACTATCAGCTGTCAGGGGTCAGCTTCTTCTCAACATTCCGCAGATGAATCAAGCATTGCAAACGTGCAAGCTCTGCTTCCCCTGCCTGGATGGCTTCATAAATTTTCTCATGTTCCTTATAAATGATTTGCTTATTGCGCAAAAGATCTTGTTTTTCTTCAAAAGACAGATCTAGCGCTTTCTTATAAACAGTGTCTAAGTTAGCAAAGGTCTGAATCATGACCGGATTATGTGTTGCTTTCATCACAGCAAGGTGGAAAGCAAAGTCTGCATTGCGTCCTTTATATGAATCAGCGGTATCAACATCCACTTCCTTCATCAACTCAAGCGCAGAGCGCATTTCTTCCAATTCTTTGTTCGTCCGGCGTTCTGCTGCCAGCATGGCTGCTTCGGGCTCCAAAATCTTTCGCATTTCAAAAAGATAGCGGAAGCTGGCAAGATTCGATTCATCGACCATCACTTGGTGGAAGAATTCACCGTGAAATGCTTGTTCCACGTACGTTCCGCCGCCTTGCTTTGATGTGACAGCGCCTTGTGCTTTCAACTCGCTCAATGCTTCCCGGATCGAAGCCCGGCTGACGCCATATTTTTCACACAGCTGCTTCTCTGTAGGCAGCTTTTGTCCCGGTTTGATATCTCCTTCCACTATTTGTTCCAATATTTCAGCCGCAATCCGATGCGACATTTTCTCCTTTTTCATGTTGTATGCTTCTTCTCCTTTTTTTGTCTGACAAGTACTTAACAATAAAAATTACATAAACATCTTACCAATCAGGTTATTCACTTTAAAACTATTGATTTATCTAGGTTTCTTTGACTCTCTCATTATTCTATCATCCTAATAATTATCAGCAAGCATTTTTTGCCTTACAACTTTATCTTGCCAACACTTATCTTTTATGTTTACAATCACAGTAGCGAAGGGGGTACGTGTATGGAAAACGAAAACAACCCAATGGCGCCCGCCAGTCCTACTCCTCCTAAGACCTTCGGCCAGAAGCTCCGCAATGTCGGACCTGGCTTTGTCACCGCAGCAACGGGCGTCGGAACTGGCGATCTTATCGCCGCTTTAGTAGCCGGATCAGGCTTTGGCATGATGCTCGGCTGGGCAATCATTTTAGGTTCTATCATCAAATATTTCCTCACCGAGGGAGTCGGCAGATGGCATCTTGCAACCGGCAAAACCATCCTACAAGGCTGGCACTCTCTTGGTAGATGGGCAACCGGCTATTTCGGTGTCTACTCAATTATCTGGGGCGTCCTTTATGGTGCCGCAGCAGGATCCACTAGCGCATTGATGATGCGTTCGATGTTTCCTATCATGCCGCTATGGGCATGGGCCATCATCCATCTTCTCGCGGGATTTGCCTTGATTTGGACAGGTAAATACATGCTGTTCGAGAAAGTGATGCTCGTTTTCATCGGTATCATGTTTGTCACTGTAGTAGGAACTGCAGTTATCTTGCTTCCTGATATCGGGAATATCATTCGAGGTATCGTCATACCAAAAATGGACGCTGGCAGCTTCCTGCTTGTCATGGGTCTGATAGGCGGCGTCGGTGGAACAATTACGATGGCTTCCTATGGCTATTGGCTGCAGGAGAAGAAATGGAAAGGAAAAGCTTGGGTCTCTATGATGCGCGTTGATAACAGCGTTGCTTATATCATGACCGCAATATTCACCCTCTCCTTGATGGTCATTGGTGCAGAGTTCCTTCACAGCTCCAATATCCAGATAAATGGAGAAGAAGGATTAATTACACTGTCTGGTATGCTCGGGGAAGAATTCAACGGAGTTATTTCCTGGATGTTCATGTTGGGCGCATGGTCAGCAGCTTTTTCATCTTTGCTTGGTGTTTGGAATGGCGTTCCATATCTATTTGCCGATTTCATCCGTACCATTCGAAAAAAAGGGCAGTCAGAAGACAAACCTGTCTCTGAAAAAGATCCTGCTTATCGCTTTTATCTTGTTTGGCTTACATTTCCGCCGATGCTTTTGTTATTCTTTGGCAAACCGGTGGGACTTGTATTGATTCAAGGAGCGCTGGGAGCATTGCTCATGCCGTTCCTCGCAATTACACTTATATGGCTGCTCAACTCGAAGCGCGTCGAACCGGATTACAGGAATGGCTGGATCACAAACGGCGTATTGGGTATCAGTATTTTGTTATTCGGTGCACTAATGGTCAACGAATTAATCAATTTGTTCTGATTTACCGCGGAGGGCACACAATAGTGTCTTCTTTTTCTTTGTTAGGAAAGTTGACATGATTCTAGTAAGCTATGCTATTATTACACTTATGTATTCATAATCTTACATCATGGGGGTACATCATGAAGCGTTTCAAAATCGGACTAGCCTACCAGATTCTAATTGGTCTAGTGCTAGGTATTATTGTTGGTGCAATCTTCTATGGCAGTGACACTGCCGTTAGCGTATTACAGCCTTTCGGGGATCTATTCCTGCGAGCTATTAAGATGATCGTAGTCCCAATCGTCATTTCCTCCATCATTGTCGGCGTTGCTGGTGTTGGAGACATCAAACAGGTTGGTAAACTTGGATTTAAAACAATACTTTACTTCGAAATAGTCACTACGATTGCGTTAGTCGTCGGGTTGGCTTTCGGTAACATATTCCAGCCGGGAGAAGGTATTGATCGATCTGCTTTAGAGACAACTAGTATCTCGCAATACGAAGAAACAGCTGAATCACAAGAAGATCATTCAGTCGTGGATACATTCCTAGAAATTATCCCTACTAACGTCTTTCAGGCTATGACGGAAGGTGACATGCTCGCAATTGTATTCTTCTCTGTGATTTTCGGTGTCGGAGTAGCTGCAATTGGTCAGCGCGGACAACCTGTCCTTTCCTTCTTCCAAGGTGTCAGTGAGGCCATGTTCTGGGTAACTAACCTTGTGATGAAATTAGCACCTATTGGTGTATTTGGTCTTATTGGAGTAACAGTAGCACAATTCGGTCTCCAATCTCTGATTCCGCTTGGTAAACTAGCTATTGTAACTTATGGCAGTATGCTATTCTTCGTCGTAGTAGTTTTCTCTATTATTGCAAAAATTTGTGGAGTAAATTTATTCAAGATGCTTCGTATGCTGAAGGATGAATTGCTGCTATCATTCTCCACAGCTAGCTCAGAGACAGTACTTCCTAAGATTATGGAAAAAATGGAGCGTTTAGGTGCGCCTAAAGCAATCACATCCTTTGTTGTCCCGACAGGCTATACGTTCAACTTGGATGGCTCTACACTCTATCAGGCTCTGGCAACACTCTTCATTGCGCAAATGTATGGCATAGACATGTCTATTTGGGATCAATTGTTAGTACTAGGTGTCCTGATTGTCACTTCCAAAGGGATTGCAGCTGTACCAGGAGCAAGCTTTGTAGTATTGCTTGCAACATTGAGTGCTGTAGGACTTCCGGCAGAAGGACTTGCCTTCATTGCTGGTATCGACCGAATCCTAGATATGGGACGTACTGCAGTTAACGTAGTCGGTAACTCATTAGCTGTTATTGTCATCTCGAAATGGGAAGGCAAATTCAAACTAAATAAAGATGTACTAGAAAAGAAAGCAGGCTGAGGAATTTCCTCACCTGCTTTTTTTCATATCCATATGACTCTGAATTGCGTTCCACCCTCTATATAGTTTAATAGAGGCACATCCTCTGGTACAATCTGTCCAATCACATTGACTTTATCGTCTTGAGGCAAATTTCTCCTAGTAATTTGGACTTCACCTTTATAACGCATATACAGATTGTTATCGATAGTTACGCTTCCTTTGTTTCGTTTGATGCAATTGAACGGTATCACTTCTACATCCTGGAACATTCCACTCATCCTTGACTCCTCTGAGCGTATTACATCTCGCGCCCGATCCGGGCGATTATGTGTCCCCTTTTCCAGCAGATGATGAGCTTCTGTTAGCTCCCCATAAGATTGTGCACGGAGCGTAATTGTATTTGATGAATCTTTCAGCTGCATTAAAGCCTCATCTGTCACGTCTGGATCTCCAATTAGAACTTTGTCCACATTGTATGCTTTCAGCTCTGTGAAAGCAGCAAAAGTTCCATACATACGATGCTGTTCCAATGTTGGCAGCCCTTGATGCAACGGCCCCCGTAGATTACGGTCACCCGGTATGAAAGCTTGCACCTTCAAATCATATGTTTGGAATAGGAGATTTTTCGCTAGAAAATCGCTGAGTGCAAGACCTGTTTCCGGCCGGGGGTAAAAATTATGCCAAACCTCCGTGTGGGTAGTACGCAAACCCGCCTCAATCAATCGCTGTAGCTGTTCTTCTGTGAGTGTACTTGCATTCAAAGCGACCTTCATCTTTTGCGATAACCGGACAATAACATCATCCTCAATTCCGTAATCAATCCGCAAACCAGTCAGTCCCCAATCCAGCACCGTCTCAGCAGTCTTCCAGTCCAAATCAAGCTTCTCCATTGATGCTGTCGAAATATCCGCTATCAATTCCATCTCAAGAGCAGAAGCGATTGAACCAAGAAGTTGTAATTTAGTTCGATACGCGGAGGCATCTTCTTCCGGAATGTGAAGTGATGTAAACAAACTCCGGAATCCAGCTTCATAAAACCTTCTGATTTTCTCTTCCTCTATACGTTCCTGTAAATACACAGATATCCCTAACACCTTATCCCTCCTATGTACAAAAAAGGCGTCATAAAGACGCCCTGGTAGTTATATATCCTTTGCCATGTCTTCCTTAAACCCGAAGAAGTAAGTAAATAGGAAGCCGGCAATATAAGCGACAAAAATACCAATCAAGTATTGCAGGTACTTTCCTTCAGCGATAAGCGGCGTTAAAGAAAGTCCAGAAACACCGATAGAAGTCGCGCCTGTTGCAAACAGTGCCTGTGTAGCTCCACCAACAGCAGCTCCAAGACAAGCTGTTAGGAATGGCCGTCCAAGCGGTAAAGTTACCCCGTACAATAGCGGCTCGCCAATACCAAGGAATCCGGCCGGTAAGGCACCTTTGATAATATTCCGCAGACGCTTATTGCGTGTTTTGACGAAAACAGCGATAGAAGCTCCGACCTGTCCGCCGCCTGCCATTGCTAGAACAGGAAGCAATGCTGTAAAGCTGAACGTCTGGATAAGCTCCATGTGAATCGGCGTTAATCCATGATGCAGACCCACCATGACGAGTGGCAGGAAGAATCCAGCAAGCAAGGCACCAGCTACGACACCTCCGACATCAAGAATTGCATTAATTCCGGAAGTAATTCCATCTGACATCACACCGGCAACGGGCATAATGACAAGTAAAGAAGCAACACCAACAAACAGAACAGTTAAGATAGGAGTAAAAATAATATCAATACTATTAGGCATGAATTTTCTTACGCGCTTCTCGATAAAACTCATCAGCCAAGCAGCAAAGATGACGCCGAATAATCCGCCCCGGCCAGGAACGAGCGCTTCACCGAATAACGTAATATTCGCGAGCGCCGGATTGAACAAAATCATACCCGCGATAGCGCCGAGAACTGGAGACCCGCCGAATTCCTTCGCCGTATTCCAGCCGACTAGAATCGCTAAGAAACTGAACAAACTTCCGCCAATCAGCTGCAGAATCTGGATGATACTAAGTGTAGGATCTGCACCAGCATTGACAGCGAAGCTGACACCACCATTGATGATACCGGAAGCAATCAACCCAGGGATCAGCGGAATGAATATATTACCGATACGTTTTAATAGAAACTTAATCGGCGTTTTATTCTTTTCCTTCATGTTCTCCCGTTTGAGCTGGGCTCTTTCTTCAAAGGTAAGATCATCGATTTCGGCTGCTTCTTCCCCGACACCGAGACCGGTGATTCGGCTGATTTCATCGGAGACTTTATTAACAGTCCCAGGTCCGACTACAATCTGAATCGTATCATCTGCCACTACACCCATGACGCCGTCGATTCGCTTTAAAGCATCAAAGTTTACCTGATTATCGTTTCTTACCCGCAACCGCACTCGTGTCATACAATGTGTCAAAGAAACTACATTCTGCTCTCCGCCAACTTCACGGAGAATGTCTTCTGCCAATTGCTTCATCTTCGCCATTTTGATTCCTCCCTTTTACGCTTTTATTGCTGAACGGACAAATCCCTCTGCATTTCGAAGCTTCTCCTCTGCCTCCTCTTTTGTAACATCAAGCAGCAGCATGACAATCGCTGTTTTGACCTGACCGTCTGCTTGATCAAAAACTTTCTCTGCTGCATCATAGTTCGCACCGGTTGCTTCCATGATGATGCGTTTAGCACGCTCTTGTAATTTGTCATTCGTCGGCTTCACATCAACCATCAAATTCTTATATACTTTTCCGACACCTACCATACTGGCAGTCGAAATCATATTGAGCACAAGCTTCTGTGCTGTCCCGGCTTTCAATCTCGTCGAGCCAGTCAGTATTTCTGGTCCAGTTTCTACCTCGATGCTGATTTTCGCATGCTTAGATATAGCTGCTTCTTTATTGCAAGCAATGCTGACTGTTGCGGCACCTACAGCTGCAGCATAATCCAGCGCCCCAATCACATACGGTGTCCTGCCGCTTGCAGCAATACCGATTACGGTATCCTTTGCAGATAGACCGATTTCCTCCAGTTCTCTTGCACCAAGCTCCGGATTATCCTCAGCTCCTTCCTTCGCTTTACGGAAAGCAGACATTCCTCCAGCCAGCAGTCCTTGTACCATATCATCTGGTGTGCTGAATGTTGGCGGGCACTCCACTGCATCCAAAATACCAAGTCTGCCGCTTGTGCCTGCACCAGTGTAAATGAGTCTGCCTCCAGCCCGAAATGTTGCAATGACTTGTTCCACAGCCGCTTCAATTCTAGGCAATGCTGCTTCGACTGCGTCCGGCACTGTTCGATCTTCTTTGTTCATCAGCTGAAGTACTTCCTTTGTAGTAAGCTGATCCAGCTTCATCGTACTTTCGTTACGCTTCTCTGTCGTCAGTTTATCTAGCATTGTTTTCCCTCACTTTTGCTCTGTTTGGAATGCTTGCTGAATTGCCTGCCGTGATTTTTCTAATGCGTCGATTGTATGATCATAATTCTGTCCCGCTACCGCTGTGTAAATGATATCCATTAAATACATTTGGACAATCCTGGAACTTGTAGCCGCGCTGCGGATGCGGGCTTCTTTTGCCACGGTGAACAGCTGAATGTCGGCCAGCTCCTGCAGCCGGTTGGGACCTAACTTCGTCATTGCAATCGTCGTCGCTCCAGCTTCCTTAGCCTGCTTCAAGACAGATAGCAGCTGTTCTGTTTCCCCTGAGTAACTGATAGCAAAAGCAACATCCCCATATGTTAGATTTGCCGCTGATGCAAGCTGCTGATGGGCATCACTATAAGCCGTGCACCATTTACCAATCCGTCCAAACTTCTGCTCGCCATCCTGTGCAACAAGATAAGAAGCTCCAACTCCATAGAAATCAATCTTTCTTGCTCGGGAGATCATAGAGACCGCCTGCTCAATTGCCACTGCTTCATTAACCTGCATTGTCTGGCTGATTGACTGGGTATGCTTCTCAGCAATTGCTTCCATCAAATGTGCAACCGTATCATTAGGCTTGATTTCGCCAAACGCATTTTTGTTACCGCTTTCATTTTGCAAATCTCCCGCAATCTTCAGCTTCAGTTCCCGGTACCCTGTCACACCGATTGATTTACAAAGACGGATAACGGCCGCTTCACTGGACCCGCTTTTCCCAGCCAGCTCCTGCACTGAAAGCTTTACCACTTCAGCAGGATGGGCAAGTATGTAGTTAGCTGCATTTTTTTCAGAGGGCTTAATCGAAGGTAAGCTTTCTCGAAGCAGTGTTAAACCGCCCTTCACTGTTAGGATCACCTGCTTTCTGTATAAAATTTTAATTCATATTTAGATTATATTACTAAAATAAAATTTCATGAAGTGTTTTGTGAGAATTATTTACATATTTTTTCCTGGATATGGTTTGGCAGTTGGAATGCATGGACTTTCTTAGGCTTTTAGTTAAAAGACAGAATGGATTATACAGTTTGTCATTTTCAGGAAATGATTTGGCCCTTCCTGTAAACAGAAGGGGCCTTTGTAATGTATTCTTTTAGAAAGGATTAAAATTGAGTTGCCAACTTCAAACGTTACATATATTCCATTGAATCTTTGAAGTTTACGCGCGTAGTACCTTACCACGAATATTCTACTATGAATCTATATATTTACGAAGAACTTGTCTCTTCATGTTTTAATACCATTACGGTTCCTGTCCAATTAGAGATCAGTTCGCGAATATGTATTCAATATCATTATTTAAAAAGTAATTCCAGGGGAAGAAGTAGGTGTTAAGATGTATATAGTAGGTCTCTTGCTGGTGAATCAAGTTTTCTAATTCGAACACTTGTATATGGTCATCATTATTAAATTCTCTCCAAATCAATTCTTGTTCACCTTTTAAGATGATTGTCCTACTAATTTCGCTATTGTGAATGTTTATTACAACATCACCGTTACCCTTCTCTCTAATACCGTCAAAGTACACTGAGCCAACATACGTTTCTCCTCTAAAAAATGAAATAGTTAAGAATAAGATAATTATTAGAGAAAGAATAAAAATTAACTTTCTTTTTTTTATATAAATACGCCCTTTCAATATATTTTTTATTGTTTAGCTATTCGTATTCAATTCTTAATACTAAACAACAATGACCCCCACTATATCTTAATCATTAATGGATATAAACCCCTTTAATGAGAAAACATGCATACTATTCAAAACTGATACATCCGTCTTGATACTTATGTATTAATACTCCTAATTAGCATTCAAGCGTTTAGTAGAATATACGGATAAATGGAAGGAAATCTATCAATAATCACCAAAAGACCCGCCTCCAGCGGGTCTTTCTTATGCCAAATATGCTTCCGTAATCGTTGGATCGGCCAGCAGTGTCTGGCCTTTGCCGCTGCGCCAGATGCTGCCGGTTTGGAGGACGTAGCCGCGGTGGGCGACTTTGAGTGCTTGGAAGGCGTTTTGTTCGACGAGAAGGATAGTCATGCCGTCGTCGTTGAGCTCTTTGATAATGTGGAAAATCTGTTCGACGATGATTGGAGCTAAACCCATCGAAGGTTCGTCGAGCATGAGCAAATCAGGATCCATCATTAGCGCCCGGCCGATAGCCAGCATTTGCTGCTCGCCTCCGCTCATCGTACCACCTAGCTGATGGAGCCGTTCCTTTACACGCGGGAAATAGCCGAATACCTTCTCCATCCTTTGGTCGATCAGCTTTTTATCTTTTACCCCGAATGCGCCAATTTGCAAATTTTCCTTCACCGTCAGCTTCGGGAAAATCCTTCTCCCTTCTGGTACATGTGCGACACCAAGCTTTGTCGTCTGGTGGGCTTTTCGGGAAGTGATATCTTTTCCTTTATATAGAACCGTACCTTCCTTTACAGGTACGAGTCCGCTGATTGTTTTCAGAGTAGTAGATTTCCCAGCTCCGTTACTGCCAATCAGTGTAACGATTTCTCCTTCTTCCACTGTCAAATCAATTTGTTTTAAGGCTTGGATAGCGCCATAAAAGGCAGTCACTTGTTTCAGCTCCAGATAGCTCATCCTTCCGCCTCCTGTTCCTCGGCTGCTCCTTTACCCAAATACGCCTCGATAACCTTTTTATCATGTCTAATTTGGGCTGGCAGTCCTTCTGCAATCAGCTCTCCATGGTCCAGTACATAAATATAATCCGAAATCTCCATGACGAGCTTCATATCATGCTCAATCAAAATGATCGTCATATCCATTTCTTGTTTGATTTTCTGGATAAGACCTGTCAGGTCTGCCGTTTCTTTTGGGTTCATTCCGGCTGCCGGTTCATCAAGCAGCAAAACAGACGGCTTCGTCGCAAGTGCCCTGGCAATCTCCAAACGCCGCTGACTTCCATACGACAGGCTGGCAGCTTCATCATTGTAATGCTCTTCCAGTCCAACATACTCCAGCAAACGATATGCTTCCCGTTCAGCAATTCGCTCTTCTCTATCCACTCCTGGCAAATGAAAAATCGTCCCGAAAATACCTGCTTTCAAATGTGTATGCATACCGACCAGCACATTCTCCAAAACCGTAATCGGGCCGAACAGGCGGATATTCTGAAACGTACGGGAGATTCCTTTCTTAGCTACGGTATGTGGTTTTAGACCACCGATTGATTCTCCGCGCAGTTTGATAGAACCGGATGTTGGTTTATACACACCGGTAATCATATTGAAGAAAGTAGTTTTGCCAGCACCATTCGGTCCGATAACTGCTGTAATTTTATTTGCTTCAGCTTGGAGGCTGATTTCCTTATTTGCAGTCAGTCCTCCAAATGTTTTAGTCAGTTTCTCAACTTCCAGTATGGCCATGTTCATCCTCCTTTGGTGCAGCAACAGATTGCAGTCGTTTCTTCGTGCCCTTCTCAGAAAGGAATTTCTGTTTATCATATACAACATTCTTTGCCGGTATCAGCCCTTTCGATCGATACAGTGCAAACAATATGAGTAATGCACCAAAGAAGAAGCGCTGCATTTTTACAGGAGACATGGCATCTGGCAAGGTGATGATGCCTGCAGTGCTTAAGCTGTTGAACCACATTGTCAATTCATTGAGTACTTGGGCATTTAGGATTGTCACGACAGCAGCTCCGAGAATGACACCAGGCACACTGCCCATCCCTCCAAGAAGAACCATGACAAGAATATTGATTGATTGGAGCATCGTGAAACTGGTCGGATCAATGAAAGCTTGCTTGGCTGCAAAAACGACACCCATCATACCAGAAAATGAAGCACCGATTGCGAAGGCCATCAGCTTTGTCTTTACGAGCGGGATTCCCATCGCTTGAGCAGCAATTTCATTTTCGCGGACAGCTTTCCAGGAACGCCCCAGCTTGGAATGCTCCAGACTGCGAACCGCAAAAATGACGAAAAGCAAAATGAATAGAACGACAAAATAAATCTGATTGGAATACAGCAGTTCAATGCCGAAAATCTTAGGCGGTGCAATCGAAGATAGTCCTAGCGCACCATTTGTAATATTAACTGGCTGGTCCAAGTTATTGAAAACGATCCGGATGATTTCCCCGAAACCGAGCGTAACAATGGCCAGATAATCACCTTTCACCCGCAGCACTGGAATCCCAAGCAGCACACCGAACAATGCAGCGACGAAACAGCCGAGGATGATGAAAATCCAGAAGCTGTTACCCGATAATGGATACGTTCCAAACGGCATGAAGTTGGACGCCTGCGCTGTGGCGAAAATACCGTATGTATAAGCACCGACGGCAAAGAAGGCCACAAAACCAAGATCCAATAAACCAGCCATTCCGACGACAATATTCAAGCCAAGTGCCATGCTGACGTAGATACCAACAAGCGTTGCTACATCCATATATTCCTGATATGCAGGTCCCTGCATCGCAGAAAACGGAAGGATAAAGAACATGATGGCAAGACCGATTGCCCATTTTGACCAGTTTGGCAGCTTTGTGTAATACAGCAGCAAAAACGATAACAGCAGCAGCAGAAATGCCGCAACCGAACGCTGAGCCAAAATCAAGCTAAGAGAAGTGAGCGCGATATAACCGACTAAAAGTCCGAGCTGGAGCCATTTGTTTCCACGAATTTGTTCCAGGATTTTTTTCATATGTCACCTACACTTTCTCGATTGCGGCTCTGCCGAACAAGCCTTCAGGCCGGAATATCAATACGAGGATAAGGATGGCGAAAGCAAACACATCTTTATATTCTGAGCTAAGCAGACCCGCTGTTATTGCAGATAGATTTGCCGCTGCGAACATTTCCAATAATCCCAGCAGCATACCGCCAGCCATGGCACCGCGGATATTCCCGATACCGCCCAATACTGCCGCAGTGAAGGCCTTCAAACCAAGGATAAAGCCGATGTACGGATCGATTGTGCCATAATGGATGGCGAACAATACTCCTGTGGCACCACCTAAAGCGGAACCAACAAAAAAGGTGACGCTGATCACTTTATTTACATTCACACTCATCAGTGAAGCGGTATCCTGATCCTGTGCTACAGCTCGCATAGCCAGTCCCCACTTTGTCCGGTTTACGAAAAACTCCAATGCGATCATCATCAGGATTGCAACGATGATAACAACGAGGAATGAGTAGCGAATGTTCAAGCCGCTAACCGATAGACTGCCCGGGAACAGCGATGGTGTATTGACGATATAGTTATTCTGCTGTGTCTCCGTAATAAAGCGGACAATATCCTGCAGCAGGAAGGAAACGCCGATTGCCGTAATCAAAGTAATCAGCTTGGATGCTTTTCGGAGCGGACGATATGCGAGTCGCTCAATTCCCATGCCGAGCATACCCGTAAGTCCCCCTGTAATCACCAGTACAATTAGCAAAACGAATATAGCTGGCATCACAGCTACCCAGCCAAGACCAGTCAGACCGATCAGGACTGCTGTTCCGATAAAAGCTCCTGCCATGAATATTTCTCCGTGAGCAAAGTTAATCAGTTCCAAAATCCCGTAAACCATCGTATAACCGAGTGCGATGATTGCATAAATAGCTCCAAGTGTCAGGCCATCAATCAGCACCTGTGGCAGTGTATCCCACACCTGTGTCATCATTCCAACTCCTTTCTTTCTGTAATGAAAAAGGATATGGTATCGTGACCATATCCTTTTCACTTCTTACTGTGAAATTTCGCCTTGGATTTTGGCTGGATAGCTTGCTTCATCGAATTTATAAATGAATATTTTAGCGAATTCGTTGTCGCCTTTATCATCAAAGCTGACCTGGGTCATTTCCCCTTCATAATCATCGATTGCACGTACAGCAGCTGCGACTTTATCTTTAGCAGGGAGCTTGCCTCCGTTTTCCTTTGCTGCATCAAGTATGCCTTCCATGAGCACCTTAGCTGAATCATAGCCATAGATGGAGAAGGATTCCGGCTTGGCTCCATACTCTTCTTCATAGTTCTTGGCAAATTCAGTAGCACTCGAATCGCCTGCTACTGATGTCAGATAAACGTTGCTGATTGTATCACCAGCAATCTCAACAAGTGTGGAGGAATCAAGTCCGTCACCGCCCATGAAGGCCGCATCGATACCATTCTCACGTGCCTGCTTGATCAGCAAACCACCCTCTGAGTACAGGCCGCCAAAATAGACAAGATCCGGATCAGCCGATGATACTTGATTCAATACACCGTTGAAATCTTTCTCTCCTACCGTGATTCCAGCTTCTCCGACGATTTCAGCTCCCTCTTCTGCTGCAGCCTCAGCAAAAGCCGTTGCCAAGCCTTGCCCATATGCTGTCTTGTCATTGATAACGAATATTTTCTTTGCACCGATTTCCTGGACGGCATATTCCGCACCTGCTGGTCCTTGGAAGTCATCACGTGCTACTATCCGGTTGACCGACTTTAAATCACGGTCGGTTACATCCGTTGCTGTTGAAGCTGGGGATACAGAAGGAATATTATAACGTTCATACACTTCACTCGAAGGTATGAAAACACCAGAGTTCAAATGGGCTACGACGCCGTACACTTCTTGGTCAGAACCGATGATTTGTGCGTTGGAAACCCCTTTCTGCGGATCACCTTGGTCGTCGTATTCCACTAGCTCCAGACTGAAACCAGCTTCCTCGAAATCAGCTTTTTCCTCTTCCACTGCCATAGCAGCTCCATTTTTAATTGCTTCTCCTAATGTCGCACTACCGCCCGACATTGGCGCTTGGAGCGCAATCTTCACTGTTTCGTTGCCTCCACCATCTGATGCAGATTCCGTATTACCGCATGCTGCCAAAAAACCAAGTGCCAATGTACTCGTCATCGCTAAAGCCATTACTCGTTTCCCCACCTGTTTTCCCCCTTTGCTTCTTTCAGCGTTTGTAAGATTATGTACGTGCCGCCTCGAAGTTAGGTCTAATAATATACAGGCAATTGTGGCAAGTCAAGATAGTTTTTAGAAAATTAATAATATTATGTATATTTGTCAGAAACCCTGACACACCGCGGTTTTTGGCAGATGTTAGCGTATCTAACAAACAAAAAAGCACCTGCCATAAAGGCAGATGCTAAAAAATTTATGACCACCACATCGTAGTGGCAGGTTCATTAATCACGACATTTTTCAGATTATCGACAGCTCGCTGGAACCCTTCTTCTATCGACATCAGCGAATCTTCATGCTCAATGCTGATAACATAATCGTAGTCATAGGTGCGCAGTGCACTGATCATTTTGTTCCACTCTTCCTGGCCGTGGCCGAGCCCGACTGTACGGAAGTTCCATGCCCGCTGTTTGATATTGCTGTATGGCTGCATATCAGTCAGGCCGTACATATTCACATTATCAGGGTCAATGTACGTATCTTTAGCATGGAAATGATGGATGGCACCAGCTTTTCCGAGTATCTTAATGGCTGCAGTTGGGTCGATTCCCTGCCACCACATATGACTTGGATCAAAGTTGGCTCCGATAGCATCACTCGTCAGCTCACGCAGTTTGAGCATCGTATAAGGTGTGTGAACAAGGAAGCCGCCGTGCAATTCCAGCGCAATCTTCACCTCATGCTCTTCTGCAAATGTGCCGAGCTCCTTCCAGTAAGGAACAAGTTTCTCTTCCCATTGCCAGTTCAAGACATCTCCATACTCAGTCGGCCAAGCGGTAACCGGCCAGTTCGGCTTTGTGGCGCTCTCTTCGGAACCTGCCACACCGGAAAAACAGTTTACAACCGGAACACCCATTTTAGCAGCAAGCTTAATCGTCTTGCGTAATAGCCAATCCGATTCTTCGGCAAATGCTTTGTCTGGTGAAATAGGGTTGCCATGGCAGCTGAAAGCGCCAATCGTAACACCGTATTTCTCAAAAGTTGCTTGATATTGCTTTAACGCATCTTCACTCTCAAGCAGCTCATCAATTTTACAATGCGCATTGCCCGGATAGCCGCCCGTGCCTATTTCAACAGTATCCAACCCTGCTTGCTTCACGCGCGCAAGCATATCCTCAAGTGAAAGCTCCTGGAACAGAACTGTAAAAACGCCTAATTTCATACTTGTTCCCCTTTCTCTACTGCTTCTGGTGCAAGTGAGATTATTTTTTTTGTACCATTGGAATCCAACGCGGCCAATATGACCGCCAATGCAGATCGGCCTTTTTCTGCTGTGATTGGACAGTTAGATGAATTCTCTAGAACACAGCTGGCAAACGCGTCCACAACGCCTGAATTTGATTGTGTATCAGAATCATTCGTCTGAATTGCTCCAAGCGAATGGTTGCTGCGGTCACCGTTATGATATTCGACAACCAAGCTGTATTCAGGGCTTTCCTCGAGACGAATAACCCCTTTCTCACCGTAAATGATCGTGGAATTATCTTCTTCTGCCACATACGACCAACTAGCAGTAAGTGTACCGATAATTCCTGACTTCGTACGCAGTACAGCGACTGCATTATCATCCACATCTGCGTAAGGCTTTGCCAACGTATCAACAAAAGCCGCTACCTCATGAATTGGTTCGTCGAGCAGGAATTCAATCAAATGGGATTTATGCACACCCAGATCACCAAGTGCTCCGATATAAGCTTTGTCTTTATCAAAGAACCAGCTGTTTTTCCCATCAATGCTCCACTGCTCTGGACCTCCGTGACCGAATGTCGTCCGGAAGCTGAATATCTTGCCGAGCTCACCGTCTTGAATCATCTTCCGCGCCTTTTGATGAGATGGGACAAAGCACTGATTATGCGCTATTAGCAGGAGCTTGCCGCTCGCCTTTTGTGCCGCGATCATGTCATCAGCTTCCTCCAGTGTCGTGGCCATCGGTTTTTCACAAAGTACATGTTTTCCTGCCTGCAGAGCAGCGATTGATACTGGTGCGTGCAAATGGTTGGCCGCACAGACGATGACCGCATCGATGCGCGGATCCTCAATAAGTTCTTCGTATTCGGTATATGCTGTTGCGTTATATTCTTTGGCGATTTCTTCTGACCGGCTCGGCACCACATCACAAACAGCAGTGATTTCAGTATTTGGATTGTTTTCAAGCTCCGGCAAATGACGATTACGTGCAATACTTCCTAGTCCGACTACTCCTACGCGTAAGGTTTTCATTATCTAGAAGTACCTCCAAGTTTATTATTCTTTGACAGATCCGCTTGTCAGACCAGCAACAATACGACGCTGGAACAAGAGTACGAGAATGACAATTGGGATAGTTACAATGACGGTAGCAGCAGTGATATCTCCCCACGGAACGGTGTATTGACTTTGATAGAATGAGATACCGACTGGTATTGTGCGCCAGCGATCATCGGTGTTGATGGTTAAGGCAAATAGATATTCATTCCAGGCAGCGATAAACACAAGGATGGCTGTCGTAAAAACGCCTGGCGCTGCCAGCGGGAAGATGATTTTACGGAAAGTCTGGAACGGAGTCGCTCCATCCAGCTTCGCTGATTCTTCCAATGCCAGCGGAATTTTGATGAAAAATGTCGATAGAATCCAGATTGCCAGTGGCAAACTGATCGTAATATACGGGATTACAAGACCGAGATAGCTGTTGCGCAAGCCTGCATCGGTGACAAAGTTGAAGATAGGTGATAGGACTGCGATTTGCGGAAACATGGATGCTGCCAAAACCAACCCTAGAATCAAACCTTTAAAACGGATTGGCAGCCGCGTGACAGCATAGGCTGTGAATGATGCGACAATGATGGAAATAATCGTGGTGAGAGTTGCAACAACAAAGCTATTCAGCATGTACATAAGCAACGGCCTTGTTTCCAATGCCGATGCATAGTTATCCAATGTCATATTGCTTGAGAACCATTGGAAGGAGGAAAAAATTTCTCCCTGTGGTTTGATAGAGGTCAGGAACACCCAGATAAAAGGGAACATGACCAGGAATACAAAGATAATCAAGAAAATGTAGAAGCCGACTCCAGCACGTTTTACCATACTATTCTCCTCCTCCGTCCTATTGTTTTAGCCTTCCGCTGAACAAATCCGAGCCGATCAGCTTGATGAAAATCGTACTGAGCAATGCGACACTCAAGAATACAATTACACTCAAAGCAGAACCTGCACCGAAATTCTGTTGTTCAAACAGCAATTTGTAAGCATAGACGCTAATTGATTCCGTCGAGTTTGCTGGACCCCCGCCAGTAAGGACGTAGATAAGGTCGAACACACGGAATGCGTCCAATGCACGGAATAAGACTGCAACTAGGATTGCCGAACGAATCATCGGCAGAGTGATGGAGATAAACTGCTGGAATTTATTTGCGCCATCCACTTCTGCTGCTTCATACAGTGAGCGTGGAATAGTCTGCAAGCCAGCTAAAAGTAAAAGTGCCATATACGGTGTCGTTTTCCAAATATCTGCAAACATGATAGAGAACATACCGCCTGCTCCAGTCGAAAGCAGTGCACCTGGGTCATCGATGAGACCAAACTGAGCCATATAATGGGCCATGATACCGGACTGACCGTCAAACAGGAATGTCCACATCATAGCTGCTACCGCTGTCGGAATCGCCCACGGTACTAGTACCGCAGCTCGGACAAGCCCGCGTCCAATGAAAACGCGATTGATCAGTAAAGCAACAGCCAAACCAACGGCAAGCTCAACACCTACAGTAACGACGGTGAACAATAGCGTGTTCAGCATTGCTGTCCAGGTTCGTCCATCACCAAGGTAGGTCGTATAATTCTTTAGCCCGACAAAGTTTGGCTCCAGAATGGAACCTTGCGTATTCGACAGCTGTGATTCCAGATCCGTCAGTGGCTGGACAGCTTCCTCAGGAGCACCGTCCCGCAAAGCCTGGACAGCGGCTGTCTGCTCATCCAACGTGTTGGCAAAACCATCTGCCCATTCCTCTGGTACATCTGCCAGCCGAAGCTCTTCATCATTCACAGGCTGGAAATTCTCCAGCATAGTGTTGACTTCTTCATAGCGACCTGCAAGTCCTTCATCAGTATTCAATAATGTTTCATGCTGTTCATCCAATGCTGTTGTGATGTCATCCAATGTACCGCCTGCATCAGGCATCGCGTCTCTGACTTCATCCATTGTGTCGTACACCAGATATCGGTTATCAGCATATGTTTCGAGATTGATGCTTAAAGATGAAATCCGCTCTGCTTTAGCCGGGTCATTCAAACGATAATCAAACAAGCTATTCCAGGCTGACAACATAATAGGCCAAATGATGATGACGGCAATAAGAATGATAGACGGTGCGACCATCGCGTAACCAAGCTGCCGTTCACTCAGCTGAAACCGTCTTTTTTTCGGTTGCTTCATACACTCAGCTCCTTTAATTGGTTACGGATTCCAACGCAGCTTGCATTTTTGTTTCCATACGCTCTACCGCTTCCTCAGCAGTTATATCTCCTGCCATCGCACGGGAAAGCTCAATTTGCATGATATCGGAGATCTCTGGATAAATTGGTGTGATCGGGCGCGGTATCGCATTTTGCAGAGAATCATAGAAATCCTCGCTTGCAAGCACGGCACTGACATCCGTAATCTCTTTATCATCATATAAAGCTTCCAATGTCGGAGCCTTACCGCCTTCAAGAGCGCTGATCTTCTGCCCTTCTTCTCCGCTCATCCACTTCACAAAAGTCCAGGATGCTTCCACTTCATCTGAGTATCGATTAATCATCCGCATCCATCCTCCCAATGAGGATGCTGCTCCGTCACTTCCGGCCGGAAGTGTGGCAATGCCAACATTACCTGCTACTTTGGATATCTTTGGATCATTCGCTGTATCATTCAAATATGGCCAGTTTCTTGCATACACGGCATTTCCCTCATTAAAGGAAGACTCTGTGTCGATTTCCTGGAAGTTAAGTATATTGTTTGGTACAAAATCACTATTCGTTATGTCAATCATCTTCTGCAAGCCTTCTATTGCTTCTGGACTATTAATGACAACGTTTCCATTCGCATCCAATACTTGCCCGCCATAGGAGTAAATGTACTCGATGGCGTTGGTCACGATGCCCTCATATTGGGCTGCCTGCATGAGATAACCAAATTTGGAGCCTTCCTTACCCATGTTTTCTTGAGCCAACTGTTCCAGCTCATCCCATGTTTCAGGAACCTGATCAGTTATATCAGTCCGATAATAAAGCAATCCTGCATCGGCATAGCCAGGCATAGCATACTGTCTGCCGTTATAACGGCCAGCCTCTACCGTAGCTGGGAAATAAGCGTCCATATCCACCTGATCCCGCTCAATCAATCGGTCGAGCGGCAGCACATAGTTTGCCTGACCGAACTCTGCAGACCAAACAATATCTGCATCGAATACATCGATTTCCTCACTTCTGCCACTGAACATCGTCACGTATTGATTATGTGATTCTCCAGTATCAGATGGCATTTCCCGGACCTCCACATCAATTTCAGGATGCTCTTTTTCGAATGCTTCGACTAGTATATCCGTGGCACCAGTCGTATCCGTCCCCCTCGCGTATGTAATCTGAACTTTGTCATCACTCGCACCATCTCCGCTCGTCACGGCTGAGCAGCCTGCCAGCCCAAGACCGGCAAATAAGGCAACTATCAGAAAGCTTCGCTTCATCACAGCTCCTCCTCGCATTTTGGTAAACGCTTTCTTTAGTGCGGTTATCTCATTCCCTACTTTTTGTTACATTAAGCCTATCCCCCTAAATTTTGTCTTTTCTGCAGAAGTTATAAAAAGTTTATCATAAAAATGCAAACGCTTTCAATAATATTGTATATACAAGTTTCGCCAAAGAAAAAAGCACGCCTGTCTCAGGCGTGCTCTGTTCCGCTTATTCATATAGTATGCAACAGCATATCAAGCAAATCATAATTCGGTTTTTTATCAGTCTTTTCATCAAGCATCGTACGCAAGTCTTTCTCAATTAACTGATTGGCTTTGATTCCGATTGCATAACCGGACTGCCCTTCCATCAGCATATTAACTGCTTTGACACCCATCTTGTTGGCTAGAATCCGGTCAAATGCGGAAGGTTCGCCACCGCGCTGGATGAATCCGAGGACTGTCGTACGCACCTCTATATTCATCTGTTGCTCGATAAATTGCTGCAGCTCATCCAAATCATACATTCGTTCCGTGACGACGATGATGTTATCATTCCGGCCTTTGGAAATTTTGTCTTGAAGTTTTTCACAAATCTGCTCAAAACTCAGTTTAAGCTCCGGCGTAGAAATGATATCTCCTTCTCCTGCAACAGCAGTAAATAAGGCCAAATCACCGCAATGTCTGCCCATCACTTCCACGATGGTCGTCTTGTTATGCGATAAACCAGTATCCTTGATTCGTCCGATGGAACTGAGCACTGTATTCAATGTCGTATCAAAGCCGATAGAATAGTCAGTGTAATCCAAGTCATTGTCAATCGTTCCCGGAATGCCAATCACACGGATACCCAATTCATGCAATTTTTGTGCACCTTGAAGTGAACCTTCCCCACCGATGACAATAACATCAGCAATACCATAATTGCGAAGTACTTCCACTGCCTGTTTTCTCCCAGACTCATCCATGAAAGCAAGCGAGCGTGACGTTTTCAAGATCGTTCCGCCTTTATTGGCGATTGTTTCTACATCAGGTGTACGAATGATGGATAATTTATCCTCAATCAGGCCCTGATAACCGCCTTCCACACCATAAACTTCAATATCATGATAGTTGGCCGCCTTAACAATGGCTCGTATGGCCGCATTCATGCCCGGTGAATCACCACCGCTTGTGATAACAGCTACTTTATGTAACATCGGTTCACCTCTCCACCATATATGTCTTATTTTCATTATACAACAGAATTGTCAGGAAACAGAACAAAGACAGGCATAATGCCTGTCTCTATCATACAGTAATGACGAGTTTTCCGATCATACTGCCATCTTCCAATCGCTTATGAGCTTTTTGCACGTTCTCAACGGTAAGACCCTCGAGCTCCTCTGCTTTGGTTGTGCGAATGCGTTCGCTCTCTAACAGCTCGGCTACCTTGGACAGAATTTCACCTTGCTTATGTCTGCTAGGTATCTGATGGAGCGTACGTGTAAACATATACTCCCAGACAAGTGTCAGGCTCTTGGACGTCAGATCAGTCAGTTTGATATTTTCAACAGGGCCTGTGATGGCACAAATAATACCTTCTGGTTTCACGACTTCGATAATGTTATCCCATGCCTTGTCCAGCTGGTGCATACAGAAGACATAGTCAACACTGTCTATTCCTAACTTTTCTAGTTGTGGATGAAACGGTTCATGATGATTGATCACCCGCTCGGTGCCGTGCTGCTTAGCCCATGTAATCGTCTCTTCTCGTGAAGCAGTTCCAACTATATTCAGACCATATAATTGTGCAAACTGGGAAGCAATCGAACCAACACCTCCAGCTGCGTTAACCAGCAAAATTGTCTTGTCTTTATTCGCTTCCGCGTCTAGCGGGATATGCATCTTTTCAAACATAGCTTCCCATGCTGTCAATGCTGTCAACGGTAGGGCAGCAGCTTCAGCAAAACTGAGATTTGCTGGCTTTTTGGCGATAACTTTATAATCAACAAGCTGGAATTCACTATTGGAACCTTGACGGGCGACGGATCCAGCATAATAGACTTCATCCCCAGGCTGAAATCCCTCTACATTCTCTCCAACTTCCTCGATGATTCCTGCTGCATCAAAGCCGAGGATGCGGAATTTACCATCGTCCTCTTTCAGCTTTCGCTGTTTTGTATCAACTGGATTGACACTGACAGCTTTTACTTTGACAAGTACATCATCACCTGCTGCAGTTGGCTTATCCACCTGTTCTTCTGTAAAGCTGTCTGCCTGATCCACGGATGTTTGTTTGTATATCCCGATTGCACGCATCTATTTCTCCTCCTCTATTTTTGTATCTCTTTATGTAAAAGCCGCCTGAGCTGAGACGGCTTTATACTCATTTCTTCGCAAGGCGCAGTATCGGCTCCAAGGCTTCTGACTTTCCGTAGTGCGGGACGACAGCTGAGGGTGCTGCTGCCCACTCGCATGCATTTCGGATAACAGTCTGCACATTCTTATCATAGTAAGTCGGGTACGTTTCATGACCGGGTCGGAAATAGAAGATTTTCCCTTTTCCTCGATTGTACGTGCAGCCGCTGCGGAAAACTTCGCCACCTTCAAACCAGCTGATGAACAGCGTATGGTCTGGTTCTGGTATATCGAAATGCTCACCGTACATTTCTTCTTCCGGAAGCTCGAAATACTCACCTAGACCTCTCGTGATTGGATGACTTGGCTGAACCACCCAAATTCGTTCCTTCTCTCCATCTTGTCTCCATTTCAGGTCACAAGTTGTGCCCATCAAATTGCGGAATATCTTGGAGAAATGGCCGGAATGGAGGACAATCAGTCCCATACCTGCCAGAACACGCTGTTTCACTCGCTCAATTGCATAGTCATTCAGTTCATCATGCGCCTTATGTGCCCACCAGATCAGGACATCCGTTTGCTCCAGCGTCTCTTGGTCCAATCCCTGCTCCGAATCATCAAGTGTCCTTGTCTGTACAGCAAATCCAGTGTCCTCCAGGAATTCGGCAATTGCTCCATGAATGCCTCGGGGATAGATGCTTCTCACCTGGTCGTTTTCCTTCTCATGACGGTATTCGTTCCATATGGTAACGCGCATAAGATGCTCCTTCTTCATTTTTTATCCTATTCCCCATGTTAAGTAGCTACCCGGTTCCCTATTAGATTATGCAGTGAATTTTATTTTACTAATTACATTAGCCCTTTTCCTTACATCTCCTGCCCAGAGAAAAAGATCCTGCAAAAAATTTGCAGGATCTCATCCAAGAAGTAGAGCACCATAAACCAAAGCACCAAGGATAACGAAGGCAGGATGCACCTTCCATCTCTCCATAAGTAAATAGCTTAGTACAACCAAGATGATTGTATGTATCCAGCCTGCACTTTCATAAGAAGTGTGGAAAAAGCTGATTGCCATGCCTGCCAGCAGCACAGCGATTGTCGGTCGGATATATGCTGTCATTCTTTTTACCCGAGGAGAATCCTTGAACTTCGCTAAAATACTTAATAATCCAATCATTAAGATGAGTGAAGGCGCTACTGTAGCAAACAAACCAATTGCAGCTCCAAGCACACCCGCTTGCTGAAAACCGATCACACCTGCCAGCTTCGTCGCAATCGGTCCAGGAAGTGCATTTGCCAGTGCCAGCATCTGGCTATAATCAGCTGTTGTCATCCAGCCATATCTATCCACCACTTCATTTTCGATGAGCGGAATAGTTGCTGGGCCACCACCATATCCAACAATTCCAGGAATGAAGAAGGCGAGGAATATCTGCCAATAAATCATGCTTTCTCTTCCTCCTTCCGTTTCTCCGGTTTTACAAGTGCAAACAGAAGAAGAGCCAGGATAAGGAATGCTGGATGGATATGAAGCAGTTCAATCAGCACAACAGATACAGCTAACAAAACAACAATTTGCCAGCTGCTCAACCCATTACGGGACTTTTTAAGAAAATCCAGTGTCATCACTGCCAACATGACACCAACAACAGGTATGACAGCTGTTGTCATACCGCTGAGCCAAGGCTGATCGCTCAATGCATCAACAAAATAAAACAGGACGATGAGCAGTACGACTGTCGGAATGACGGTAGCGATCAAAGCGCTGACCATACCAATCCAGCCGCCGACACGATAGCCGATGTACCCTGCAAGCTTTGTTGCTATCGGACCGGGCAAACTGTTGCCAAGTGCCAGCGTGTTACCAAACTCTTCATCATCCATCCACTTATACTGTTTGACGACTTCCTTTTCCACAAGCGGGATCGACGATGGACCGCCGCCGTATCCTAGGATACCGACACGGAAAAATGCCATAAATAATTGCCAGTAGATCATGTTGTTCAACCTTTCTAGTACGAAGCGATGCTGCCGTCTGCTCGCGCTTCTGTTCCTCCGTATAATGTTCCGTTCTCTGGGTCACGCCAGATGACTTGTCCGCGCCCGAATGTGGACCTGTCGGCTTTGACTTCGATATCATGACCTTTACGGATCAGTGCCTCCGCGATATGTTTCGGAAAATCTGCTTCAACGTGGAATGTCTTGTCTTTGATCCACTGCCAGCGCGGGGCGTCCAGAGCTGTTTGCGGATTAAGTCCGAAATCTAGCATATTCATAACCACCTGGGCATGCCCCTGTGGCTGCATGAATCCGCCCATTACCCCAAACGGTCCGATAGCTTGATTATCTTTCGTCAAAAAGCCCGGGATGATTGTGTGGAAAGACTTCTTCCCGCCTTCCAGGCTGTTTGCATGCTCAGGATCCAGACTGAAATTGTGTCCGCGGTTTTGCAGCGCAATACCTGTTCCTGGTACGACTAGCCCGGAACCGAATCCATGGTAGTTACTCTGAATGAAGGAAACCATATTTCCCTCACTATCTGCTGTAGCCAAATAAACCGTTCCGCCTGCTTTCGGTTCGCCCGCCTCCGGTTCCTGCGCAGACTCTCCGATTTGGTCTCTTCTTTTGGCAGCATAAGCATCTGACAACAATTCTTCCACAGTGACAGGCATATGCTGTTCTTCGGTTATGTATGCATGTCCATCGGCGAATGCAAGCTTCATCGCTTCCATTTGCTTATGATATGTATCAATTGATTCTTTTTCTTGGAAAGAGAAACCTTTTAATATATTCAAAGCTGAAAGAGCTACTAGCCCTTGACCGTTCGGTGGAATTTCCCACACATCGTAGCCACGGTAATTGACAGAAATCGGCTCTACCCATTCCGGCTCATAAGCTGCCAAATCCTCTTTTGTAAGGAAGCCGCCATTATCAGCAGAAAATTCCGTCATTTTAGCAGCTAATTCTCCTTCATAAAAAGCAGCCGCATCTGTACGCGCTATTTGCCGAAGTGTTTCAGCATGATCAGGAGATCGCCATATGTCTCCAATCTTCGGATACTTTCCATTTGGAGCGAATGTGTCAAACCAACCATTGTACATTGGTTCTGTACATGAAGTGCTGAATTTCTTATAAGCACGTTCCCACAGCTTAGCAACTGTCGGAGTTACCGCAAACCCGTTTTCAGCATAATATATTGCTGGCTGCAGCACTTCTATCAATGGAAGCTTACCGAAGCGCTTGCTAAGGGCTGCCCATCCGCCTGGTGCACCTGGTACCGTTACCGGCAGGAAGCCGTGTAAAGGCATCTCATCATGTCCAAGCTCTCTCACTTTATCAATGCTAATTGATTGGGGTGCTGGGCCGCTGGCATTCAAACCATATAACTTGTCCTTCATCCAAACAAGCGCGAAAGCATCGCCACCGATTCCATTAGAAGTCGGCTCCACAACTGTCAGCATGGCTGCAGTTGCAATCGCGGCATCGACAGCATTGCCGCCTTTTTTCAGCATATCCAGTCCTGCTTGTGCAGCAAGCGGCTGCGACGTGGCTACCATTCCCTGTCTGGCAATGGTCGTCATTCGCTGTGAATGGTATGGGTAATACAAATGATCTGTCTTCATTCTGTCTCCCCCTTATGTAAGAAGCCCGGAATACCCGGGCTTATGACCATCCTAGCAGATGGTGGATCGCTTTTGCTACCCCATCAGCTTCATTTGTATCAGTTTGATAGTTTGCGACTTCCTTAACTGCATCCTGGGCATTTCCCATCGCTACACCGCAACCAACAGCTTCAATCATCTTGATATCGTTCAGGCTATCACCCATAGCAATTACTTGCTCCATATTGATACCAAGTCTGTCACAAACCTTTTGTACTGCTTCTGCTTTGTTAATTCCCACTGCATTGACCTCAATATTTGTTGGACTGGAATTGGAAAGCTCCAATTCATTTTTATCGGACAGAGCTTTGACGATCGCTTCCCGTTTTGCATCATCAAATGTATCAAAGCCGAATTTCAGCCAATCATATTCCTCCATATTTGCTGGGAAATTACCGCGGAACACATGCTCTGTGCTGACTGCCCAATAATGTGTGTCATACTCATCAGCTAGGCCTTTCATCTTTTTGATCAAATCATCCTCGATCAACACACGCTCAAGCAGCTCGCCGCCAGCGGTCCAGATTTCACTTCCGTTTACTGTCACCAAAAAAGATCGCAGCCCAAGATCATCAGCATAAGGCTTACATGTCCGAATACCTCGGCCTGTGCTAAGGATAACATCGACACCTTCCTCCTGCGCCCGTTGTATCGCCTGTCTATTCGCATCCGATACCTCTTCGCGCGGATTGAGCATTGTACCATCCATATCAAGTGCGATCAGCTTGTAATCCTTGCGTGTTACGTTCTCAGCCATCCAATCTCCCCTTTATGTAAGTGCTTAGTCCATGTCCATTATAGTATAGTCGTCGTTATTTTTCCTTTCAGACCGATTCCAGTTGGCCAAGAGAGCTGGCAGCACTCGCCAATCAGAGAAACTCGGCACCCCTTCCAGCTTACCGCCGAAAAATACTGGCTGCAGACCTGCGTTTTTGCTGCCTGCTACATCAACCTCTGCATGATCTCCGACAAAAACGGCTTCTGATGCTGCTGCCTCCACCTCTAGCAGCGCCATCTCAAAGATTGCAGGATCCGGCTTTCGCAAACCGACTGCTTCGGAGATGATCAAGCTTTGGCAATGCCAGTACAAGCCAAGCTGTTCAATCACCTGCTGTTGAAGCAGGGCCGGTCCATTTGTGACAACGCCTAATGTATAAGACATACTTAGTTCCTGCAAAGTCTCAAGCGCTTCCGGAAATGCGACCGCGAACTGTGCTACCTTTTCAAAATAATCAGCAGTTAATACAGGCTCCAATCTCGTGTCCAAGGAAAATTGGCTTAGTAGCTCATGATAGACAATCGGTTTCTCAACATAACCATTTTGATCTAATTCCAGAAATGCTGCTGTATAATCTAATTCGCTAACTCCTGGCAGCTCAGATTGATACCGTTGGAATTGATCAGCCAAAAACCGCTGTAATGTAGTATGTCTGTCATGGATAGTTCCATCCAAATCGAAAAGAATTGCTTTCATCCTGTCTCTCCGTTTCTCTTTTTCTCCATCATACGCCTTTCGAGAAAGATTGTCAGTACTCCGCTATACTTACATTAAGAGGTGAGAAAAATGAAAATAACTATCTATCATGAACATCAGGAGCAGACACTATTATTCCTGCATGGAGGCGGTGTTGGTGGCTGGATGTGGAAAGAGCAAATAATGCATTTTAAAGACTACAGGTGCGCCGTGGCGGAGTTGGACTTTGAGGTAGCTAATGCAACAATAGAACATTTAGCGGATCAGCTGCTGAATTTGGCAGAAAATAATAAGAGCAACGGTAAGCTAGCTCTAGTTGGATTTTCTATTGGCGCACAGATTGCCTTAAAGATGATAAGCATGCGGCCGGATTTGTTCTGTTTTACCATGCTTAACAGCCCGCTTACAATTCCGGTAAAGCTACCGAGAAACATTATTCAATGCGCTGTCAGTTTAACGTATCCATTGGTTAAAAAGAGGAGTTTTGCAGCTTTGCAAGCGCGCGCTCTCTCAATTCCTGCAGAAGACTTTGATGCGTACTACCAATATAGTTTGCAAATATCCTCTATAGCACTCACTAAGATGCTCGAAGAAAATATGCAGTTTTCTATTCCCCAAGATTTCTCTAACATTAAAACCGACGTCCTTGTAACAGTAGGAGCAAAAGAAAAACAAATCATGAAACGATCCGCAGCTGAACTAACAAACCGTAATTCCGATTGTAGCAGCCTCTTAATTGCTGATATTGGACATGGCTTTCCTGTGGAACAGCCTCAGTTATTCAACCTTTTGCTGCGTCAAAAACTAGCTACTCATCAATTCTGATTCCGATAATCCCATAAAATGCGCCATTCTCCCTTTTCCGTTGTTACGTAGACATACTGCACAAAGGAAAAACGTCCATACTTTCCTTGATAATTCTGTTTAACTGTATAAGAATAGACGTCTTTATAGGTCTGTCCATTAGGTTCTGCTCGCCACTTTTTATGCTTTTCTCCCTTTTCTATATCAAATGAAAAAGTGTCTGCACCAAAATGACCCATAAATACATGAGAACGATCCGTCACATAGTCTTTAAGCGGAAATCTGGCCTGTACATCCTTATGCAGCAAACCCCAAGAGGCAGCAAATTCGCCCTTCTGTTCTAAAGTATAAAAATCTTCCACAGTCTTTTTAGACTGATTGGGAGAAGCACTTTTCAACAAGAGGGCAAACAGACAGAGCAGCAGCATAATAAGTAAACATATCGCCATCAGTTGCCTACGTTTGATTCTCCGGTAATGGTGCATAAACATAGCCCCCTTCAGGACTAGCTTATTCACCACTGACTAAAGGTAGTATGAAAAAAATGTATGCGACAAAAGTGTTTAAATAAAAATCCAAACTCACGCAAATTCTTAAATAGAAATTCGCATGAATTTGGATTTTATTTATTAAAAAAGTCTTGTTTGTCTTAATATGTCTAAGCTTAATGCTTCTCCATCTGACCGTACGATACATTGGTAGCATAAAACCCGCTGCCTTTACCTGTATACAGCGATAAGTCCTCTTCTTCCTCTTCCGTTGCTTCTTCTCTGAGGCTAAGGAAATAGAGGATACTCACGTCCATCTCTTTATCCTCTGCATCGCCTTCTGGGCCTGGATGATGATCGCGAAGTTCATCAGCATCTGCTTCCATTCCCCATTTAATATGGTGGTACAAGTTCTCGAAGGTTCTTTCTGCATCTGGTGTGATGTTACCCGCCATATACTCTTGTTTCACTTGTTCGAGGTCATGCGTCCGAAAATACTCGATTAACTCTTTTCCATCACCATATTGGAAAAATTCTCCCCAAATGGTCGGTGTCTGTTCTCCTAGTTGAAACAGCATCAAGTACTTGATCTCGAAACGTTCTCTTTCCTCAGGATGTCGTTCACCGCGCTCAGAAGCATCCTCGGTAATTTCTCCTTCAAAGACCTCCAAACAAAACTTCTTGTATTCCTCATCAAATTGACGCATCACTTCCCACAGACGATGGATATCTTTATCAAATAATTCCTTGCTGCGGAAAATGGTTGCAAGCATGATGAAGCGGAATAACCCTCGTAAATGTGTATTGATTTTTTTCTGGCTCCAATCATAATGCTCTTTGCGAAAAGCATCATTGATCTTATCCACATAGTCAAAATTCAATGCCTGTTTCAGCCTATCAAAATGCTCTTCATCTACTATTCCTGTCGGACGCAGCCTTAACGTATCGTACTGGAGCTTCAACTGCTCCCGGTGCCGATCGGAATTCTGCATAGGGCGTTTACGCGCTCCCGTGTTGTAGAAGACAGCTATCCCGACAAGTATAATGACAACTGCTATCCCTATAATCGTAACAAGTCCATCCATCTCTTTTCCTCCTGCCCATGACAAAATAGAGCTGACTCATTCGTCAGCTCTATTATAATTCGTTTAGCTCTGCAAAACACGTAGCAGCTCTTGATTGAATTTTTCTTTTTCATCGAACATAAGTCCGTGGCCGCTGTTTTCAAAAGGAATAATTGTTGAATTGACGATACCGCCTGTCATTTCAGCAGTGAAATCAAACGGACAAATCTCATCCTTTTGACCATGGAAGATATATGTCGGTGTGCTGATCTGCACCAGTTCAGCACGAAGATCCTCATCACGAAGAGCTTTCATAGCCTGAATGGTACCATGTCCGCTAGCTTCCAAGCCTAGATGGAAGAACCATTCCTTAAAAGGCTCAGAATGTTCTTGAGCGAAGAACATATCTCCAAAGTCTTGCAGCGTATTTGGACGATCCGCCTGAATCTGCGCGATCATATCATCTGCTTCTTCCTTCTTCATACCAAACGGATATGCATCACGCTGCGTGAAAACAGGAGCTGCCGCGGATAAGAGAAGCAGCTTGTTCACTTTAGCAAGACCGTATTTATTCATATAACGAATGGCAATCGGACCACCCATCGAAAAGCCAGCTAAAACAAAATTATTTAGTCCCAGATGCTCGACAACGGCATGTACTGCTTCTGCTTGCGCATCATAGGTGTAGCTGTCCCATGGCTTATCCGATTTACCAAATCCAAGCAAATCGATACCGATAAAACGGTAGCCTTGCTTCGGAAGCTCATTCATTTGATATTCGAACATCTTATGGTTTACCGGCCATCCGTGTATAAAGACGACAGGAGTACCTGTACCGATATCTTCCGCAAATACGTTATATCCTGATTCTGTTTTAATCACATGTCCCATTATTATCGCCCCTTGCGATTATAGTCTCGTTCTCTTGGTTCTTTCTTTTCTCTTTTTCTTAATTCTCGGAATAAGAAAAATGCCCCTACTACACCTGAAAGAATAGTGAGCAGTAGAAAAATCGTATTGATAGTGAATGCATAGATAAGTAGGAATACAAGCGCTAGGATGAAAAATCCGAAATAGCCTGCTATCTTCATACGCCCCACTCCTTCCATTTATGTTTTATGTTCTTGCTTTTATATACCCTTTAGGTACCAAGATTAAGCAAAAGAAAAAAGCATGCCTCCGCAGCATGCTTAATGTGTGTGCAAAATAGTGCCTTCTGGTCCGATTAAATTGACCTCCAGTTCGATTTCACGGTTGATGTCATCTTCTAGATTATGTGCTTCTACAACATCCGCTGCTTCTCCTTTCACTTCTTCCCAAACAGTCTGCATATGATGATCGACTTCCTCTCCCTCGTTCTGAATGCGCAAACTGATAATGCCTTCGGGCTCAAAACCAACTCCCAGTACTTCATACGTATCATAAACAGCCAGCTCCTCAACTGCTGTATTATTCACTTCCTCCAATGCGTGACGGATCATCTCTTCGTGAACATCATTATACGGAACAGGATGGGTAGATCGGTCGGTAAAGAAAAATAGCAGGCCAGCTATTACCATTGTCCCAGCCAAAACAAGACGCAATCCAAGGCTTCGTTTCATCTGCATACCTCCATTCCTTGCTACTATATGCAGCATGGTATGGAAACTTGTCCATAAAAAAAAGAGCACGCCTCGCGGCGCACTCCTTTATTTATCTTCTTCTCTTCGTTTCCGTTTGAATGGCCACCAGTTCAGTTCGCCAAGTGTCGTAGCTACTGCTGGAATAAGAAGCGGCAAAATCACGAGTCCATATAATAACAGACCGATGATGATGACTGTCGCAACTTCCAGGAGTGTCAAAACACCTGAAGGCATCATGGCAGCAAATGTACCTGCCAAAATGATGGCTGCGGTTATAATAACACCGCCCATTTTCTTCATGGAGTGAACCATGCCAGCCTGCAGATCATCACGAGCTTCTTCGGTAAATCGATCAAGCAGGAAGATGGAATAATCGACTCCAAGTGATATCAAGATAACAAAGCTGAAGAACGGAACAGCCCAGCTTACACCTGCATAGTCCAAACCGTTGACAAAGATCAATTCGGTAATGGAGATAGCAGTATAGTAAGTAAGCAGCAAGGAACCAATCATGTAAGCCGGAATGACCATAGAACGGAACAGTAAAGTCAAGATGATGAATAATCCGACCATCATGATGACCATTGTCCGAGAAAGATCAGATGTAGAGAGATCTTCCAAATCGGCGTTGGTGCTCGTTACGCCGCCATAGACGATTTCCGCATTTTCATAAGGTGTATCCTTCACTTCTGCATCGATGCGGTCCTTAATCGTCTGTAGTGTTTGAATCGCTTCCTCAGAATATGGATCAGCACTCAATACAACATCAAGTGTTACACCTTCTCCATCACGGAAACTATACGTATCGATACTTTCCTGGAAGTCACCCTCCAAAGCATCCTCAGGAATATACATACCAGTCTCACGTACTGTCTCGCTATCACTAATATCACGCAGTGTATCAGATGCCGTTGTCAGTCCATCAGAAACTTGTGTTAGTCCTTCATTTGCCGAACCGACACCATCTGCAAGCTGCTGCAGCGTTTCAGTCAATGTACCAACCTGTTGCTGCTGACCTTGTAATTGTGTATCGGCCTGTTCCAGACCTGATTGAATCTGTGCGAGTTGTTCGCTGATTCCAGCCAGCTGAGCAGACGCCTGCTGGACATTTCCAGTTTGCTGCAACTGACCAGTTACTTGCTGCAATGCAGTATTAACTTGACCAAGACCTTCAGTCGCATCAGATAGTCCGCCACCGCTTGATGAACCAGCACTGCCAGCTTGACCGGATATTTGATTCAAGCCATCTTGTACTTGCGTCAGCCCATCCTGTACCTCACCAATACCATCAACTGCATCGTTGATACCATCTGCGATTTGACCAGTTTGAGAATCTACATACAAGTCATCAATCTTTTCACCGGTAGGCTGTGTTGCTGTCCGGACTTTTTCCACACCATCAATCTTGCTGATCGCATCACTCAAGTTATCAAGATATGGCAATGTGTTTGCTGTTGTCAGATTTTCATCGTCATTGATGACAACCTGTATCGGCATCGCTTCCCCTTTTCCGATAGCGTCCCCGATAGCGTTAAGTCCTTTGATTGAATTATAATCACTGCTGATTTCCTCGGTAGAGTTAAAGGAAACTTGTTCATCGTACGTAAGTACAAACGGTACTGTTATCGCCGCTGTAATTGCCAGGAACAGCACCGGTCTTGCTACCGAATGACGTCCAAGGAAATGCCATAGCTTATTATCTCCGTGAGAAGCAGCCTTTTTGGAAGGCCAAAACAGTTTCTCGCCCAGCGTTACCATGAACAACGGCAGTACCGTCACAAGGACAATTAAGAGTACCGCAACCCCTACTGCTACACCCACTGCAGATTGGAAGATAGCAAACTTCGCGAAGAAGATAGATGCAAATCCTACGAATACCGCAATGGCACTGATGAATAATGTACGTCCCGCTGTCCGATAAGCCGTAACAGTCGCTTCGACTTTATCATGACCATTAGCAAGCTCCTCTCGGAAACGGCTAAGCAGCAGGATACAATAATCGGTTCCGATACCAAATAAAATCGCCACCAAGAACGTCTGGGTAAACGTTGAAATCGGAAAGTCCAACGTGTCTACTAAAATAGCTAGAATTCCCTGACTGATCAAGTATGTAATACCTACAGTGATCAAAGGAACAAATGGTGTCACGATGGAACGGAACACTATTAAAAGAAGAGCTACGATAATAAATACTGTAATTAGCTCTGTCTTTTTCAGGCCGTCTTCTGAAGTATTAGCAAAATCTTGGTTAATCAATGACGCACCTGTCACATATGCTGTTTCATCGTCAGGTACAGCATCATAAATCTCCTCGGAGATTCTCTCGGCTTCTTCATCTGACCCTTCAACCGTAACAGGCATCATGACTGTCTTTTTATCCTCTGACATCATTTGATCCTGTATTTCTTGATTATCCGTCAGCGGTGTTGTTATTTCACTTACTCCGTCAATTTGTTCAACTTTATCGATAACTCCCTGAATCATGTCTTCACTGTCCTGATTCAAAGCTTCGTCGAGCTCGAAAACAACACTAAGTGAATTACTATTCTCCCCGGCATCTTCTAAAATATTGCTAGCGCGAATGGAAACAGCATCCTCTGGAAGCTGTGTCTGCCCCTTATCTGATGCGAGCTGGGTCAGATTCGGTGAAAAAATCGTTAATCCAACCGCGATCAAGATAACTGCAATCGCGATGATCCATTTAAAACGAATGATTGTCCTCAATCTTCTCTCTCCCCTTTTTTAAGCTGTTCTTTTACATCTGTAAAAATGCGGATGAATGTTTCTACGTCTTCGTCCTTAATATGCTCGAAAAGCCCGCAGAATCTATCATAAATAGCTTCCTCAGCTTGTTTCAGAATCTCTTCCCCATCCTCTGTAATTTGCACAAGCTTCGTCCGCTTATCCCCTTCTGAATCAACCCATTCCACCCAGCCCTTTTCATGCAGCTTTTTCAGCCGATTGGAAATCGCACTTTTATGTACTTGCTGCACGATAGCTAAATGGCCAGGTGAGGACGCTCCATACAAGCTCAAGATTTTTATCAACCCAACTTGCTGTGGTGATACCTCCTTGAACACGTCATACGCTGAGCCTTTTTTATGAAACAATTCGGTTGCCATGAATGACACCTCATTGAAGAGATCAATTGCTTCTTTCAATTTATTCACGATGGTTTACCCCCTATACCAATTCAGTTTATACCCTAAACTATATGCAGTCAAACCTTTTTATCTGCTAATAAAATAAAAATATTATCTAAAAATGCAATATAAATGGGTACATATAGGCAGACAGTGTATCAACGCCAGAATTACCCAAAATGTAGGTTCAGGAACCCGAAAGAATATATTTCCATTACGGTACGATTACAAATGTCCGTTTATAGCACTGTACTTTTCCTAGTAATACCCTTTTCTTAGTGTAATAGGCTGGAAAACATCTGCATAAGAAACAAACAGTTTCGTCTATTTCCTTCCCTCTGCTGTTTCCGTAGCATTATACAAGAAACAGACGCCGCCACGTCTGACAGCTTTAAAAGAGGAGTGGAATACTATTGGCTAAGCTTACACGCTTTCCGATCATCGGATTTATAACTGTATTACTATTTGGACTTATCGCAGCTCCATTCCAAGCTTTTGCAGAAGAAACAGATAAACCTTGGATGAATGAAGATCTGTCCGCTAAAAAACGGACAAACCTGCTGCTTGATGCTATGTCACTTGAGGACAAGGTTAATCTCATCACAGGAAATTTAAACAATTATTATGGATACTACAATGAAGGAATGGAGAAATACGGAATTCCTGAACTAAAAATGGCAGATGGCCCGGCTGGGGTCAGAATTGCTAACCCAGACATACAGAACAAACAATCGACTGCAATGCCGGCACCGCTTGCCCTTGCAGCTTCATGGGATACAGATGCAGCAGCTGCATACGGAGATGTGCTCGGTAATGAAGCCTTCAATACGACACATAATGTGCTGCTCGGACCTGGCCTTGATATCGCGCGGAATGCATTCGGATCTCGTAACTTTGAATCATTAGGAGAAGATCCAGTACTGCAATCCCGCATGGCTACCTCATACATAAATGGTGTTCAAGACAATCATGTAATGACAACTGCCAAACACTACCTGCTGAATAACCAGGAAACATTGCGTTTCACAAATGATTCACAGGCAAGCGAGCGTGCAATCCATGAAATTTACGCACGCCCATTCCAAGCAGCAATTGAAGATGCTGACCTTAGCAGTATCATGTGCTCCTTTAATAAAGTAAATACGGAATATGCTTGTGATAGTAAAACATTATTAACTGATCTGCTTCGCGATCAGCTAGACTTTGAAGGCTTTGTTATGAGCGACTATGGCGCTAACATTAGTACGGCTAACTCCATCAATTCCGGACTTGATCTGGAAACGCCAGGAGAACCTGATGGTAAATGGGGCGATAATCTGCTCCAAGCTGTCAAAGACGGTCAAGTTAGCGAAGAAACAATCAATCAGAGCACATACAGACTGCTTTACCAAATGTTCGATAAAGGTTTGATTGATCATCCAACACAAAATGAACAAATCGACACAGCAGCTCATGGACAAACAGCTCGTGACATAGCTGCCGAAAGCATGGTTTTGCTGAAAAACAAAAAAGATGTTCTGCCAATCCAGGACAATACAGATTCCATTGCTGTAATCGGACCTGATGCTGATAATGCATCTGCAGCAGGCGGCGGAAGCTCGCTTGTGAACCCTACTTATACTGTAAGCCCACTGGAAGGTATTGAAAGCCATGCTGGGAAAAATACTGAAGTCAGCTATACAGCTGGAACAGATCCAATCAGTGCAGGCGATGTTATGCCTGGACCTGACGCTGTCCCTTCTTCCCTGCTGCACACTGCAAAAAATGCATCAGAGAATGGATTAAAAGCGGAATATTGGACGAATAAGAACTTTGAAGGAAACCCGTCACACGAACGTACAGACAGACAAGTTAACATGAATCTTGGATTCTATAATTATGAAGGCTTTAACTCTCAGTCACCTAAACTGGACAAACTGCCGACAAACTTGAACGGTATGATGTCTGCTCGCTGGACTGGTGTAATTGAAGCTCCTAAGAATGGAACATATAAACTATCCACTACTAGCTTCGGTACAAGTAAACTTTATTTGGATGGCAAGCTGATTGTCGATAATGAAGGAAAAGAACTTGGAACAAAATCCGTTGAAGTAGAATTGAAAAAAGGCGAGCAGCATGATATCAAAATTGAATATCAAACAGATTATGAAACTGGAGATGGCCGTGATTATGGCGGTCAAGTGAGATTCGGCTGGGAACCTGCAAAAGGTGCTGTCGATGAACAAATTAAAGAAGCTGTCAAAGCTGCCAAGAAAGCAGACAAAGCAGTCATTGTAACACGCACATATGATAGTGAAGGCTATACAGATCGTTCCGACATGGAACTGCCAAACAACCAGCAGCAGCTGATTGAAGAAGTGTCAAAAGTGAATAAAAACACGATTGTCGTGAATGAAAGTGGAATCGCAATTGAAATGGGAGACTGGCAAGACGATGTTAAAGCAATCGTTCAAGCTTGGTATCCGGGTCAAGAGCAAGGAAATGCCATTGCGGATGTCCTTTTCGGAGACGTCAACCCATCTGGTAAGCTTCCAGTTACATTCCCTGTCGATGAAGACAAGACGCCAACTAGCAGCGAAGACCAATTCCCTGGTACGAATGGCGTAAACAACTACTCAGAAGGTGTATTCGTTGGCTATCGCGGCTATGACAAACAAAACCTTGAAGTAGCTTATCCATTCGGATATGGTCTTTCTTATACCGACTTCAAGTATCGCAATCTGCATACAAAAGTGAAGCATAAGAAAGATGATACTAGCATTGAAGTAAAACTTAACCTTCGTAATACAGGAGATACAAAAGGCGCAGAAGTCGTCCAAGTATATGCAGGTGAACTACCGACGAATGATGTAGAAACTCCTGAAAAGCAATTAGCCGGATTTGAAAAAGTCGAGCTGAAAGCTGGTAAACAGAAGTCCGTTAAGATTAAGCTTGATCCAAAAGCATTCTCTTATTATGACGAAACGAAAAAAGAATGGGTTATGCCTTCTGGCGAAGTACCTGTCTATGTGGGCAGCTCTTCCGAAGATGTTAGGTTAGAAGGTACAGTAACCTTGCCATAACAAAAAGGAAACATCCTGCAGATATCCTGCAGGATGTTTTTGTAAGGAGGAAATATGATGACAAGACTCGCTGCCCTTCTCTTAATCATTCTATGTTTTTTCCTGCTGCTGGATAGGTTTATAGAACCTCCTCCCATAGCAAACAGCTGGCTGACTACTGGTGATGAACAGCATCTTCTCGAGAAACAGCAAGCTAAGTTATTCCAGGATGACAAGCAAGATAAACCAACCATTTATATAGATAAGGATGAAACGTATCAGCAAATGGAAGGCTTTGGAGCGGCGATGACTGGCTCAAGTGCCTATTTGCTCGAGCATAAATTGACGACACAAGAACGTGACGCGTTATTTCAGGACCTGTTTACCGACTCTGGCATTCAATTATCTTATCTCCGCCACACAATCGGAGCATCAGATTATAGTGTAGATGATACAGGAAATCCATCTTCCTATACGTATGCAGATCAGCAAGGTCCGCCTGAAGATCCATTGCAGCATTTCACCACTGCACCAGATCAAACCGTCATTAACATGTTGAAGTCAGCAAAAGAAAGCAATCCTGAGCTACGTTTGATGGGTACGCCATGGACTGCACCACCGTGGTTGAAATACGGCGAGCACACATATAATGGCTCCTATTTGAATTATACAGACCAACGTACCTATGAGATTTACGCCGATTATTTTGTACAATATTTAAAGGCTTACCAGGAGCAAGGACTGCCTGTTGATATGCTATCCGTGCAAAACGAGCCGCAGTTTGAAACAGCAGCCTACCCAAGTATGTCTATGGGCGCAGCAGAGCAGCAGTACTTTATCCAGAATTTTTTAGGCCCAGCAATTCGGGATGCTGGTTTGGAAACAGCTATTCTTGCGTATGACCATAATTGGGAAAACAGCAAGGGCTATGCGGAGACAGTACTCAATGGGGCCTCTGATTATACAGCAGGAACTGCTTATCATTGTTACGCAGGCAATCCAGAGGATGCTGAAGACATCCACCAGCTTCATCCCGATAAAGGCATTTACTTTACAGAGTGCAGCGGCGGAGCATGGAGTGAAAATTTTGGAGATAATTTGAGCTGGCTGATGGACCAGGTGATCATTGGTACAACCCGGAATTGGGCCAAAACGGTGCTTTTATGGAACTTGGCACTGGATGAGACAGGCGGACCAACTAATGGCGGCTGTACGAACTGCCGAGGTGTCGTCACAATCGACAGCCAAACGAGCAGCATCAAGAAAAATGTTGAATATTATGCTCTCGGCCATATTAGCAAGTTTGTCCAGCCAGGCGCTAAACGTATATCGAGCACACAGCTGCCGCAAATAGCTACAGTCGCCTTTTATGATGCGAGCAAGGGAGAAACTATCCTACTAGCTGCGAACTCAGGAAATAGCAGCCAGACCTTTCAGCTCTCTGAAGGCAAACATTATCTTCAATACACTCTGCCACCGCAATCAGCTATCACCTTCACATGGAAAGATGCAGCATAAAATATGCTGCATCTTTTTTATTCCATGAATTGTAGACTATGCTCCAACCATTGAATATACCCTTTTTCTCTTTCAATCGCCCTAGTCAGAACTAAATAATGACCGAATTCAGAGGAAGAGAAATGCATATTACTGCCAAACTCCGTTTCAAGCTCCGCTAACGTCCTCATAAGCTCGTCCAGCTTACGCTTTCGACTTACCAGTTGATTAGAAAATAACTCCTTGGCTTCTTCTTTCTTCATACTGGATATGAAAAATGTCTTCAACATGAATTCATCTTTATGGGAAACGTCAACAGCCTCCAAACGCTGCATCCATTCTTTTAGCTCTGCTTCCCCTGTTACTGTCAGACTATAAAGCTTTTTCTCCAGCTTCTCACCTTGGATTACCGTTTCAAATTCTATTAAGCCTTCTGCGACCAGTTTTTTCAGTTCAGGATAAATTTGACTGTGTTTTGCACTCCAAAATTGACCGAGCGCCCCCTTGAACGCAGCCGCAATATCATAGCCTGTCTGCTTCTCCTGTTCAAGCAGTCCTAATATTGCATATTTCAATACACGCATGGAAGTTCTCCTTCTCTTTTCATTTGACATAAGTATAACATAGCGTTAGACTAAACATGTAAATAGTTACATGTTGTATTTTACTTAATAGGGAGATGAACAGTATGACTCCTTCTTTGGAAAAAGTCGCCACCCTTACAATTGATGTGGCAGCACCGCTAAGCGCAGGACAAACAGGCTTAGGCTTGCGGCGTCTAATCCCAATTGAAACAGGTATTATCACAGGGCAAATAGAAGGCCGCATTCTGCCTGGCGGAGCTGATTCTCAAATCATCCGCCCGGATGGGCGCACCGATCTGTCGGCGCGTTATGTCATTGAAACATCATCCGGCGACATCATCTATTTAGAAAACAACGGAATAAGGCAAGTAGAAGCTGGTTATCGAAATCGTGCTGCCCAAGGCGAAATCATTCCAGCGGAACATGTCTATTTCCGGACAGTTCCAACCTTTGAAACCGGCAGTGAGCAATACCGTTGGCTGATGGATAAAATCTTCATCGGTGCAGCAACCCGCTTGGAGAAACAAGTGCTGCTGGATATCTATCAAGTTAATTAAGGAGGAAAAGAAAATGGAAGAATTCATTGGAAGCCACATGATTTATACGTATGAAAACGGCTGGGAATATGAAATGTATATCAAAAATGAAGATACGATCGATTATCGCATCCACAGTGGGATGGTAGGAGGACGCTGGGTCAAAGATCAAAAGGTCGATCTAGTCAAATTGACAGAGGGTGTGTACAAGGTTTCCTGGACAGAGCCTACTGGAACGGATGTGTCCTTAAATTTCATGCCAAATGATAAGCGGATGCATGGCATCATCTTCTTCCCGAAATGGGTACATGAACATCCTGAAATTACCGTCTGCTATCAAAATGACCACATTGATCTCATGCATGAATCACGTGAGAAGTATGAAACGTATCCGAAATATGTTGTGCCAGAATTTGCTGATATCACATATATCCATAATGCTGGTGTAAATAACGAACGCATCGTGGCAGAAGCACCATATCCTGGCTTAACGGATGATATCCGGGCCGGAAAATTAAAATAATCCACATTAAAAAAGGCGGCCTGCTTCATGCAGCCGCCTCTTTCATTCTGCTGGAGTTCCTTGATGGAATAACATCCGCCAGCCGCCCGGCTGATAACGCCAGATGGAGCTTCGCAGCTGCTCTCTTCCTGAAGCTGTATCACAAGTCCGAAATGTTGCTAAAACTGTGTCCTCAGATAGAATCCGCACATCGAAATCCCTTATATCCAAATCGACTGAATCCAATCCATTAGTGACAATATCAACTTTACTGAATGCTTGGCCGGATGATCCATGTTCCAAAAAGTCTTCTGTCAGCAAATTGCCGACAGCGTCTGTCGATAGTCTCGTGTCATCTTCCAGCAGGGACCTTTCTAATTGCAGGATTGTCTCTTTCACTTGCAGCTGTTCATCCATCTCGACTCGCCTCGCTTTTTTCTTAATTATATCCTTACGTTCATTCTATGAAAAGGGTTTCAAAAAACAACAAAAAAGACTTGCAGACTGTATTTGTATACAAATGTGAAAACTGGTACAGTATTTAAAAGATGAGGTGACAAAATGGAATTCAAAAGAACACCGCTCGTTGCGGCACTATTGAGCTTTCTATTTGCTGGCTTGGGCCAGTTTTATAACCAACAGAATTTGAAAGGGACAATCTTTGTTTTGGTCAATCTGATTAATCTGTTCCTAATGTGGTTTGTTGTCGGTCTGTTCACGTTTTTCATTTTCTGGATCTATAATATCTATGACGCCTATAAAATGGCTAAACGCGCGAATATGAAGCTTGCCCGTCAGAGCGGTAAAGTCGAACCTTCCACCAACTAAAAACAGCTGCCCATCTAAGGCAGCTGTTTTTATATTGATACAAGCACCTTATGGAAATCTTCATATGACTGAGCCTTTAACAGTTTTTGAACATGTTCCGGCTCCTCGATGATGCGAACAAGCTGCTGATACATGCCGGTGAAATCCTCATCGCTGTCCTTCTCGATACATAAAAGACAAACAAACCGCACTTGCTTACCAGCCCAGTCGATCGGCTGTTTCAAGGTGCAGATCACCCACAATGTCTCCTCCACTCTCGCTTCAATCGGATGCGGTACAGCTACAAAATTCCCAAAACTAGTTGGTGCCATAGACTCTCTCTCGTATACAGCAGCAAGAAAATCCTCCCCAACCTTGCCATCTGCTTGCAGCACCTTTGTTAAATAAGCCAAAACTTCTTCCTGGCTCCGTAAATCCTGCTGCAGGAATACATAAGATGGCTTGATATAGCGGACTTGCTGACCAAAATGCAGATAAGCTTCCAGTTTCGAAATCGCTTCTTTATCCAAGATGACCGGTACAAGTACGACTGGCAATGGTGTGACCGTCGATTCAATTGGGATTGTACTGATAATCAAGTCAGCTTCCCATTTCTTTTCGCGCAGCAGGCGATAATATTCAATCGTATCAATGATGTCCAACTTGTCCGGAAAAAGAGATTGCAGCTTATAACGAAGCAGTTGCGCACTGCCTGCACCTGATGCACAAACTAGCAAACATCTGATTTTCCGTCCGGTTTGCCTGCTCCGCTCTAAAGCTGCACCAATATGCAGTGCCAAATATCCGATTTCCTCTTCTGCCAGCTGAATGCTAATTTCTTTTTCTACTGCACAGGCACCAATGACAGCTGCTTCGAACGCAAGCGGATAGTGCCGCTTAATATCCTCCAGCAGAGGATTCCTTACATTCATACCATACAAGTGGCGATGCACAGCCGGCTTCAGATGCAAACTCAATCCATGCAGCAGCTCTTGATCATGCCTGAGATCTAACCCTGTCTTATCATATATCCTCGCTACAATAGCCGCTGCTAAGTCCGGCATCCCCATGTGACCATCCAATGTACTCTTAGACACATAATCCGTTCCCATCAAATGAATCGTCATATAAGCTACTTCCACCTGCGGGAAAAACAGATGAAGCTCTGCTTCCAGCATAGCGGTGAGCTGTGCTGCTTCCCGGAAGGCTGGCTGCTGGATGATATCTTGCATAGCATCAGGGGCAAGCTCGACATATTGTTCATCCTTAATTCGTCGGCAGGCGATTGCAATATGCGTAACCAAGTTCTGTACTGCTACATCCGATAGCATCAATTGCTTTTCCGTCACGAACTTATGCACAATATCATGCACATAACGAATTTCTGCCTCGGAGACGATAGTATCCGGTAAGCTGTACGGCTTATGCCAACTGGCTTGCTTCGAAAAGAATGAAGACAGGAAATACCGTTTTTCTGTCTCTGTTCCCGCAATACGAATGCCATACTTTGGCTTTTTCTGCAGATCCAGCCCCGATTGCTGTAACAAAGACCGTACCTGCTTGAGATCATTTTGTACTGTCGGAAAACTGACGAAACAAGCTTGCGCCAAATCTTCCATCTTGATAAAACTATCAGCTAAGAGCAGCAGCTGCATAAGATGATTCACTCTTTCTGCTGGTGTCTCCACCCGCGTATACAGGCGCTCCTGCTTTGTTCGAATAGTCTCCTGCAAGTACTGCTGAAAGAGTTTTTCCTCAAGGACAATCAACTGATAGCCTTTTCCTCGTAAGGATTCAATTTTTGCGTAGTCCGCCGGCAGTTCCTGCTGCAGCAGCTTGATATCAGAACGCACTGTCCGCTCTGAAACAGCCAGTTTCCTTGCAAGCTCATCTGCTGTCAGCGTACGTGATTCAGATGACAAGAAAGTCAATAATTCCAACAGCCTTGATTGCAGCATACAGATTCACCCCCATATCCTCCATGCCTATGCAAAAAAGGCGATCAAATGACCGCCTAGCTTCAAACTGAACCTCTAGCTGCTGCCTGTCTGGCCAGCTCCTCCTGCAGATAAATGATTTCTTCTGCCAATTCCCTCACTGTCATGGCATTCATCAAGTGATCCTGTGCATGCACCATCAACAGACTTAAGGTCGTTTGTTTGCCGCTTGCCTCAGCAGAGATAAGCTCTGTCTGAACATGATGCGCCTGGTTAATTGCTTCTCTGCTAGCCTCGATTTTTTGTCTCGCTTCCTCAAATGCATGCTGTCTGGCAAGCGCCATTGCTTCCATCGCATAGCTGCGGCCATCACCGCCATATAATATCAACTGAAATGCTTTCTCTTCTAAATTCATTACGTACCTCCTTTAGCTGTTGACCGGATCTGTGCCATCTTCTGATGCTGCCACTTCACGCTGTCTTGCTTCCTCTTCCTTCAGCTGGTTTTTCTCCAAAGCACGGAAGAATGGATAATAGATAAGCATCGCGAGCGCTAAGTTGATTAACTGAATAACAGCACCTGAGATTTTCCCTCCTGTTGCCAAGTAACCTGAGATAAATGGCGGCATGGTCCAAGGAACAACGATTCCGGCCGGCTTTGCTACTAGACCTGTGCTCATCCCAATATAGGTGGTAATGACCATCACGAGCGGGACAGTGATGAACGGTATGATCATAATCGGATTCAGTACGATCGGAAGTCCGAAAACGATTGGTTCGTTTATATTGAAGATCGCTGGACCAGTCGCTAGCTTACCTAGCTGTTTATTTTGCTTCAGCTTCGCCCGCCAAATCATGATCAAAACCAAACCGATCGTCGACCCGGATCCTCCGACATGAATAAACACTTCAAAGAATTGAGCTGTAAAAATATGCGGAAGCTCTGAGCCGGCAGCAAATGCCGTTGCATTCTCCGCTGTCGCCTTCAGCCAAATCGGAGACATGATACCGCCGACGATATTAGCCCCATGCAGACCGCAAACCCATAGCAGCACAATCATCAATTCTGCGACAAAGCTACCGATGAAGGAGGAGCCAACGAGTGTTAGCGGTGATCCAATAACAGTTGCAATCAAATTATGGATATCACCAAACGATGTTGCTTCTACAAGCAAACGAATAAGCCAAACTAGGATGATGACTGCAAAACCTGGTATAAGTGCAACGAATGACCGTGCAACAGCCGGTGGTACGCCATCTGGCATGCGAATGACGATATTTCTTTTAACAATGATTCGATACACCTCGGTAGCGAACATTGCTACTAACATTCCGACGAACAAGCCGCCGCTGCCGAGCAAGGAAACCGGCACGAAATTGGCAGTAGCTTCTCCAACTTGAAAAGGACTGTAAGGTGTTGCAAGCAAGAATGCAGACAGTGCGATTGCGCCTGAAGACAGCGGATCTACACCATCTGATTCATAAGCCTGAGCCAGTCGATACGCGATACCGAAACAGGCAAAGATCGCCATAACATCAAACGTCACATTAACGGGATATTGCAGCTTCGTACTCCATGACTCTCCAAAAATTCCAGCCATGAAATCAGCGTATCCCGGTATCGGCAAGTTACCGAGAATAAGAAAAAGTGATCCGACAATGATCAATGGCATTGTCAGGATGATACCATCCCGCAGCGCTACCAGATGCCGCTGTGCTGCGACCTTACCAGCAACCGGCATCACCTTCATCTCAAGAAAATCATTGAATCGGCTCATCTACCTCACCCCTTCTTCGCAAATAGCGATTCAGCATGATGAAGCACGTTCTTTCCATTCCCAGTACCATAATCAACACTATTGATTACATCAACCGGAATACCGCGCTCTTCTCCTAGTTTTTTCATCTGTGGAAGCATGTAGCGTACTTGCGGACCAAGCAATAGTACTTCAGCCTGTTCGATATGTTTTTTCGCCTGATCGGCTGATACAGCTTGGATATTGTAGGTTTTCGATTCTGCTTCTGCTGCCTTTTGCATTTTTGAGACAAGCAGACTAGTAGACATTCCAGCGGCACACACGAGTAAGATATTCATTTTTCTACCCCCTTCGGTTCTTACTCTTAATATACTATGAAAGCGGTTACATTTCCTGCTATTCTTTTGCCGTATCATAACGGAAACTTGTTTAAGTACAAAAAAGCCGGCATGCATGTGCCGGCTCTCCATTACAATACTTTTATATTCAACAATCTTGCCAATTCCTGGCGTAAATCATCCAGTTCCTTGATGCCCTTAAGGTTGGCAGTCAAACCCTGAATGAGCAGCTTTTTAGGCTCTTTTTTCTGCATCTCTTCCTGAATCAGTTCAACTACTCCTTGTAGCTCTTGCACATCCTGTACATCAGCATCAAGGGTAAGAATAATAACCTGCATTCTATCTAAAAGCTGTTTTACTTCCCGTTCCTTCATCTCTTTTTCGAAAATAGAAGCGGAGACTGGTGTAGCTTCTGTCACAAGCGGCTCAGCTTTCCTTTTCAAAAGGCCTTCCACCATATCATCCATTCGTTCGAGAATATAAGCAGCAGTTTTGTCCAGGTCAAGGATTAGCCCATGAAGTAGCATATCCCCAATTATTTGTGCAAGGATCCCTTCCTGTAATATTCTCAGATCCTTTAAATAAGCTTTACTTTCTTCTCCATATAGTTCGAGCAAATCAAGCTCTGTTTTACGTCTTCCTCTTTCCATTTCCTCAAGGAAGAACAGTTCCATCTCTTTCCCAATATCGGAATCAATATCGTGACGCTGCATGATGATGAAATTTCCGCGTTTGACAAGTTCACGCATCATAGTTGCCAGACGAAGCTTCGCTTTCTCTCGGCTGTCCAAATTCAACTGGTCGATTTTTTCAATTTCCTCCGTTATCAAACGGATATGGTAGCGAAGGATTTCAGCCATCAGTTCTTCCTTGGATTTGAAGTAAAGGTAAAATGCTCCCTTGGAAAGCTTGCTTGCTACTGCAATTTCTTGAATACTGGCAGCATGATATCCCTTTTTGGCAATAATCTCAGTTGCTCGTTCAATTATTGTGATTTTTTTCTCCTGCATATTGCCTTTCCTTTCGACTGACCGGTCGGTCATAAGTGTGTTAAGAGACTGTGAATAATATATGAATTCTTTATAAAAAGCTGGATTTAAGCTATTGAACTTCCTTATATCCTTGATATAATTGTTGCATTGTGAAGTGGTTGCCTATATAGTATAGAGGACTAATGACCAGTCGGTCAAATGGAGAATAAAGGAGCTGGATCGTGAGAAAGTTCATCAACTTTTCTTTAAAAAATAAGGTTGCCGTATGGTTGCTAACCATCATGGTTGTAGTAACAGGTATTTATGCTGGAACAAATATGAAACTGGAAACACTACCAGATATCAGTGTACCAGTCCTCACCGTAACGACTACATATCCTGGCGCACCGCCAGAGGAAGTATTGGAAAACGTAACAGAACCAATCGAACAGGCTGTCCAAAGCTTGGATGGTGTAGAAAATATAAGCTCGACATCTTTGCAGAATGCTTCTACTATCCAGTTGGAATACGCCTATTCTAAAAATCTGGATGATGCAGAAACAGAAGTAAAGGAAGCACTTGAGAATGTACAGCTTCCAGAAGATGCAGAAGAACCAGCAGCAGCACAAATCAATTTAAATTCCTTCCCAGTCATCACACTTAGTGCTTCTAATAGCAATCAGACAATCGAAGAACTAACACAGACTGTCGAATCTGATTTACAGCCAGCACTGGAAGGCATTGAAGGCGTCTCATCTGTTGGTATTTCCGGACAGCAGGTGCAGGAAGTACAAATCACTTATGATGAAGATGCATTAGCTGAGAATGGTTTGACACAGGATACTGTCGGCCAAGTCATTCAGAACAGCAGTGACTCTTACCCTCTCGGTCTGTACCAATTCGGTAACACTGAGAAAAACGTTGCTGTAGATGGCAATATTGTTACACTTGATGATTTGCGTAACTTGGAAATTCCGGTTACAGGCGGTGCAAGTGCACAACAGGCACAAGGCGGCCAAGAAGCAGCAGCAGGACAAAGCGGTCAGGCAGCTTCAGGCGGCCAGGCTGATGCTGCAGCACAAGCAGCGCAGGCTGCACAAGCTCCGACTGAACTACCTACTGTCCAGCTGCAAGATGTAGCAGAAGTAGAAGTAGTCGGTGAAGTAGAATCTATTTCTCGTACAAATGGCGAGGATTCCATTGGGATCGACATTACGAAGGATCCAAACGCCAATACTGTAGAAGTTGTTAATGCAGTTAAAGATGAAATCAAGCAGTTTGAAGATGATAATGATGGTATGACTATCACATCAACAATGGACCAAGGTGCACCAATAGAAGATTCTGTCCATACGATGGTAAACAAAGCACTCTTCGGTGCCATTTTCGCTGTGATCATCATCCTCTTGTTCCTGCGGAATATCCGTTCCACAATCATTTCCATCATTTCGATTCCATTATCGATTTTGATCGGTCTGATTTTGCTATACGAGATGGATATCAGCTTGAACATTATGACTTTAGGAGCTATCACCGTTGCCATTGGCCGGGTAATTGATGACTCGATTGTAGTTGTAGAGAATATCTACCGCCGTATGTCATTGGCAGATGAGAAACTGCGCGGCAAAGAATTGATTATTGATGCAACACGCGAAATGTTTGTCCCGATTCTTTCTTCTACTGTAGTAACAGTAGCAGTATTCCTTCCTCTTGGATTAGTTGAAGGACAAATCGGAGAATTGTTCCTTCCGTTCGCATTAGCAGTCGTATTCGCTTTGCTGGCATCCTTGCTCGTTGCGGTTACCGTTGTACCGATGGTGGCACATACACTATTCCGCAAACGATTGGATCGCGGCACTAGCGAAGAAGAAGCAAAAACGTATGTACACAAAGAAGAAAAACCAAGTAAACTGGCGAATTTCTATAAGCGCGTCTTGAATTGGAGTTTGTCGCATAAAATCATCACTTTTGTTATTGCGCTTGCTTTACTAATCGGAAGTCTGTTCCTAGTTCCTTCGATTGGTGTCAGCTTTATCCCTAGCACCGGCGAAAACATGGTTGTTGCCTCTTATTCACCTGAACCAGGTCAAACACGTGAGGACATTCAGGAAGTTGCTGATAAAGCTGAGGAGATGCTCCTTGATCGCAACGGAGTTGAGACCTTGCAGTACACGATCAGCAGCGGAGGTAATCCACTTTCAGGTTCTACCGGCGATTCTGCCCTCTTCTATTTGGGCTATAGCGATGATTATGAGGATATCCAAAGTGAGACAGAAGCAGTTGTTGATGATCTGCAAGCCCTGACAGACCAAGGTGAGTTTGGATCCATCGACATGACAGGAACAAGCAGCAATACAACAGAATATTACATCTACGGTAATAACGTCGAAGATATCCAAACTGCGTCTCAGCAGGTAATGGATCTTATTAAAAACGATGATAACTTCACTAACGTAGATTCTGATGCTTCTGAGCAATATGATAAATATACAATTGTAGCCAACCAGGAAGAATTGGCTCAGTTAGGTTTGACAGCAGCTCAAGTTACTGCTCAGCTGTCCAACATCGGCAGCCAGCCGTCAATCGCCACTATCCAGAATGATGGCGATGCATTGGATGTTTATGTGCAGGTAGCCAACGAATCCTTCGAAGATAAAGAGGATCTTGAAAACACTACGATCCAAACATCTCTCGGAACGGAAGTAGCTCTGAATGAGATTGCCGAAGTTGAAGACGGTCAGTCTCCGAATACAATGCTGCGCCGTGATGAAAAGCTTTATGGTTCTGTATCTGCTGATATTACCAGCGATGATATTGCAACAGCTACTAGCGGCTTGCAAGAAGAAATTGATGACCTTGATTTGCCTGATGGCGTAAGCATCGATCAAGGCGGTGTTTCTGAACAAATCAACGAATCGTTCAGCCAGCTTGGTCTTGCTATTCTAGCAGCAATCGCGATTGTCTACTTCGTACTAGTATTAACATTCGGCGGAGCACTGGCACCATTTGCCATCCTATTCTCCCTGCCGTTCACAGTTATCGGTGCGTTAGTAGGATTGCTCATCGGCGGTGAAACAATAAGCGTTTCCTCCCTCATCGGGGTGCTCATGCTGATCGGTATCGTTGTAACAAACGCCATCGTTCTAGTTGACCGTATCATTCACAAGGAAAAAGAAGGCATTCCGACTCGCGAAGCAATTCTAGAGGCCGGTGCAACTCGTCTTCGTCCAATCCTTATGACAGCCATTGCTACAATCGGTGCCCTTGCACCACTTGCCTTCGGATTCGAAGGCGGCGGTTCCGTCCTTATCTCGAAAGGACTTGGAATCACTGTAATGGGTGGTCTTATCAGTTCTACCTTGCTGACACTTGTTATCGTACCAATCGTGTACGAAGCAACAACACGCTTCAGCATGCAAGAACATCATAAAGCAGAGCGTCAGCGCCGCAAGGAAAGAAAACAGGCGAAGAAAGCAGCTAAGTAATAAATCAACATAGAAAGGCCTGCAGTTGTATAACTGCAGGCCTTTTTATTAGATTGGAGGATTCATATGAAACCAGGACGCATACTGACAGTAGAAGCATCAGACTCTCTGAATTTTCTCGTGTATGTACATAATTATGCTAAACAAGAAAAGCACTGCTTCCCGTACATGTCAGGATATCCGTGGAATCTGCAAGAGCAATCTATTTTACGGCCTTTACTACAGCAGCTATGGAACGAAGCCTTAGCTAAACCCACTTATCCCACCTTGCCTATCGACCATCAAAAAGACATTTTCAGACCCCTTTTTTGCGATGAATACAGCTTTGAAAGCTGCTTGGACACCTTCTATTCATGGTGGGGAAGCATGGCAGGCCAAATGGCTATTGAACGTTTTGTTGATCAAGAAAGCCACAATACGTTGTATACCCTTTTCCTTTTAAGCAACAAAGAACAACTAACCATTAACCTTCTTTACGAAAATGACATTCTCGGCAGCCCCATTGTTGATAATCAGCTAGTCCTTACCTTAAGAGAAACCTTTGTGAGAGAGGAAATGATAGCAACAATACAAGATCGCCTAACTCTTAATGGTAATAAATAAGAAAGCTTGAGTTAAATACACATTTGCGACTGCGCATACACTTGTAAGGCGCAGAGCGGTGTACCAACTACAATAAAAAGCTCCGGCAATATGCCGGAGCTCTCTTTATTCTTCATCTGATATTCTTCCAAGGAAGAACCCATCTACCTCGCTTATCTTTCCGCGCCATAAAAGATCAGCATTAGCTGGTGTAGTTTTATTTTCTGCCAGATACGCAGACATATTTTTTAAATGAATATACTCCGCATTGCTTTGCTTGGTGTCTGCTGATTCCTCCGCTTGCTTCAAGGCTTCCTTCAATTGCTTGGCCACATCATTTTTTTCTGAGATGCTGTCTTTTAAATTGGAGAAATAAGATGCTGCTGAAATGATAGTTCCGGTGACCAGCCCACCTTTCACATGCAGTGTTATATCCGTCGAGAAATCATGATGATTAGCTGCTTGTACAAAGAATGATAGAATTTCATCTTTAGCCATTTTCAACCCTCCTACTTACTTCATATTTCTAATAAGTAGAATCTCACCTTATATTCACCACATAATCATGTGCAGTTATTCCATAAACACTTTTAAAATGCTTATTCAAATGAGCTAGGTCAACGAACCCGCAAGCAGCAACTGCTTCATATATATCTTTCTGTTTCTCTATTATTTGCTTTGCTTGCTGTACCTTACTATTTAAGAAATACTGGTAAGGCGAAATTCCCGTATGATTGTTAAACAATCTAATAAATTTGTATTTCGAAAGCTGTAATTCATCACATATTTCATCTAATTTAAGTACACCTTGTAGATTGCTATGAATTATATCTTTGGCTTTCATAATTAATGTGTTATCTTTCCTGCTGCTTGTATCCAGATCAGTTCGAGCAAGTGTATCTGTAAGGGAAACTGCCAGTTCACTGCAATATGCTTCCTCTTTTTCATTTAATATTGCGTGAGATAGATTCAATACCTTCCGTTTAAGTGCAGCATCGTATACGATTGGATCTGCAAAACGAATCAATTCCTTCTGCCCTGTAATTTCCTGCAGTAACTCAGGCTCCAAGTAGAGCATCACATAATCAAGACCAGTCTCATCGTGTGCCATACCGTCATGTGTCTGTTCTGGATTAAAGAGCATTACGCCATTAGGATAAGATAATTGCTTGTGACCATCCAAATTATATTGTTGTATACCGCGCAACGTAACACCCATTGCATACTCTCTATGCGCATGTTTCTTATATGTGAATTCCTTCATACTGGCCGACAATGCTGTGATACCCGCCGACTTCTTATAGATGAACTTTTCCATTTTCGTCACCTCTGGCTTTTTAAATCCAAATCATGCAAGCTGCATAGAGTAAAAAAGCTGCCATAAGTATATTTACTACTTTAGTATGTTTCTGTAAGAATCGCTTAAAGATTGTTCCGAAAAGAACCCATCCAATGAAAGCCAGGAAACCAATTATTGTTATAACAGCAACAAAGATTAGGATCACTGTACTTTCCGTATAATTTTTCATAACGAAACTGGGAATAACAGTCAGCGTAAAGATAATTACCTTCGGATTCAAAAACTGCATAAAGAAACCGGATAGGAAAGTGCCGTTCAGTTGGCCGCTCTTTTTTGAGCTATCTGACTTATATATTTGATAAGCAAGATATATCATGTACAGACTTCCGATTATTTGCAAGAGAATTAGTATTTTCGGTAACACAGTTACGAGCACTGAATTCAGTATAGCAGATAGAAATAATAGTAAACCAAACGCGAGAGTCGCTCCATACGTATAATGCATTGCTTTTCTCGTACCGAATTGATTCACTGTTGATAAGATAACGATATTAGTAGGTCCGGGTGTGAATGTAACGATAAAGCAGTAAATCAGAAAAGAAGTGATATTCATGCTGACTCTCCTTTGTCAGTGGTCTTACATGAATATAAACCGAAGTACTGCTGTTATATAGTACATTATTGCAAATGCATCCGATTGAGGTGTTTACGAATAATACTCCTGATACCACTTCGGCAGAACACTTCTCTAGTGTAGATTATAGTAAAACAAAAAACCTGAACTTACGTAGATCTTGTTTTAAGATTTACGTACTAGTTCAGATTTTCATCTGCAAAACTTTAACCTTACACAGTTTTCAATTTACTTTTCCGTGTTGCTAAACTCACTAATACCATCACTATACAGTTAACTATCAGAGCAATAATCCCCGTATTCACATCATTCCATGATTGCGGCAGAGATGGGATTAAATCCACTAATGTTGTTTGACTTGTTGTGATATAAGCGACAACAGCTAGTCCGGCAATGATACCTGCTGCTGCTCCATATTTATTGATGAAGCTACGCTTCCACAAGCTGCAGAATAGTGACGAAGCGAGCTGTGTCATTAGACTGTATCCCATCAATATAATATTTGATAAAGTTGCTCCACCATGCAGCGTAAAGTAGACCGCGAGTAAGGAAACGACTGGAACAAATAGTCTAGCCAGTTTTCCAATTGTCCGGTCACTTGTCTTGGGTGCAAACACTTGATAGATATTTTTCGCGAGTAGCGTTGCTGTGTTCATGATCAGCAAGGAGCCTGGTACCAATGCTGTCAGCAAGCCAGCGCCGCCGATGATTCCGATCACCCAAGGGTCGAAGGTCTCAATCGATAATCGCAGTAAAGAGAGATCTACATCTTCTCCTTGCAATCCGGGCACAGCCAAAATCGCAGCTGTTCCGACGAAGAAGACGAATAGAAGCATAAGCGTATAAAGCGGGCTGATAATCGCGTTTTTCCGGAAAACTCTCTCGTTTTTTGCAGTATACGTGGAACTAAATACTTGTGGCCACATATAGAAACCTAGCACAAGCAGTAAGACGGTAGAGATGACCCAAGTCATACTGTATCCTTCGTCCGGAAACTTCAGAAAATCAGGATTTGCAGCATGGACTGCCTCGAACATAGGCTGGAAGCCGCCATAATAATGTAAGGGCAAATAGATACCAAGGAAGCAAATAACGACTACCATGACAATATCCTTGATTGCCGCTGTCCATGCAGATCCATGTACGCCCGAAAGCATTACATAAACCGTTAAGCTAATGGCGCCGATCCATACAGCAGTTTCCATAGAAATAGCGCCATACGATGCTTGTGAAACAATGATTCCCAAGCCCTTGAGCTGCACGACGATGACAGGAATCATACCAATCACACCGACTAGTGCAACAAGTACACCTAAATACGGGCTGTTGAATTTACTCACAAAGAAATCAGATTGAGATACTAGTCTATGTTCCTTTGCATACCGCCAAATGACTGGCAAAAGCCAATAAGACATAACATACGACAGACCAATATACATAAGCACATATAAAGCCGGTGCGCCTTTACCATATGCCCAGCCGCTTCCGCCAAGGAAGGAGAATGTTGTATAAATTTCCCCCGCCATAAGCAGGAAGACGAAGATTCCGCTGAATCCTCTGCCTCCGACTGTCCATTGCTCCAGGTCCATGTCTTTACCTTTCGTGGATCTGATTCCTAAAAAGACTGCCAAAAGCAAAAATGCCGATATAATAATAAGTGCAATATTCATTTTTTCTCATCCTCTTTGTTCCGTGGATCTAGTTTGTACATGATGGCCAAAACGACTGATGTAAGAACAGTCCATAGAACCACCCAAAACATGACGAATGGCATGCCGAGTACAAATGGTTCCACTCTATTTGCGAATGGGAGGAATCCTAGCATCCCAATGAAGGGAATGACAGTGAGAAAATATAAACGTTTCATTTTTGATTTCACCATCCAAAATTGTTTTGCATTGCCTTTCTACTGAAAAGCACATGATGATATCATAATCCTTCTGTTCTTGATAAGCAAAGTTAATTTAGCAAAGACACAATACTTCTGCGGCACCGCTACGGCAGAATACTCCGCTTTCCGTGGGCACGGCCTCAGCCTCCTCGTGGATAAAGCACCACTGCGGCGTCTTCAGCTCGCGCTATTCCCGTTGGAGTCTACGTATTCTGCCTACGCTAATCCAAACTATATTCAAACAAAAACCCGAACTCACACAAATCTTTTTTAAAGATTCTCGTCGTAGTTCGGGTTCTGTCTAGCTGAGGCACTCCTGCCTCAGCCTCATATAAACTAGATTAATTGCATCAAACAAATATATCCATAATCAATACACCGCCGAATGCTACAAACGACAGGATCGTTTCGAGGACGGTCCATGTGCGGAATGTCTCTTTGACGGTTAGTCCGAGGTACTCTTTGACCATCCAGAAACCGGCGTCATTCACGTGGGAGAACATGAGGGAACCGGCTCCAGTTGCTATAACGAGAAGCTCTAGATTTACGCCTGACATGTGCGCGATGATCGGAGATACGATACCAGCTGCTGTTGTCAGTGCAACTGTTGCGGATCCTGTTGCTATTCGGATTAGGCCGGCAACGATGAATGCGAGTACGATTGGAGAAAGAGATAGATGCTCAGACATTTGCGCGATTGTATCACCAACACCACTGTCGATAAGCACTTGCTTGAACCCACCGCCAGCACCAATAATCAAGATGATGGAACCAACCGGCAGGATGCACTCCTCCGTCATTTTCTTCAAACGATCCTTATTCATACCTTGACGGAAACCTAGGAAGTAGTACGCTGCAAACACTGCAATCAATAGTGCTACTAGCGGACTTCCGATAAAGACAAGCAGTTTTTCTGCTAAACTCGGAAGCGACAGATACGGTCCAATTGCTGATAGAATCATTAAAATAACTGGCAGCAGGATAACAAAGAAGCTAATACCTGTGCCTGGCTTGCTATCAGGCTCGGTGATTTTAATGAGATTAGGTTCACCTTGTGGAATAACACGTTTATGCACCCACTTGGCAAATACCGGACCGCCTAGAATACCTGCTGGGATAGCGATAACTAGAGAGTACAATAATACCATTCCAAGGTCGGCTTCGAAGATACTGATAGCCGCGAGCGCACCTGGATGCGGCGGCACAAGTCCGTGCACAATCGAAAGACCAGCGATGACCGGCAAAGCGATCAGCAGAATATTTTGCTTTGTTGTCTTATAAATACTGATAACGAGCGGAAGTACTATTAGTATACCTACTTCAAAAAATACTGGAATTCCGATAATAAAACCGGCTATAAACATTGCCCACGGCAATTTTTTCGGCCCAAATATCTTCACGAAGAAGTCTGCCACCTGATTACCTGCTCCGGAATCTGCCATCATCTTACCAAGTATGGTTCCGAGCGCCAAAATGCCGACAAGATGTCCGAGCACGCCGCCGACACCAGTTTCATACGCTCCGACAATCTGATCAAATGACAAACCTGCTGTGATGGCAAGGAATAGACTTGCAACCGTCAAGCTGATAAAAGCATGCCATTTAAATAACGTGACACCGATGATGACGATCACAATCGATAACAATGTCATGAGTAAAAGATAGATATCCATCTCTCGATTTCTCCCCTCTCTATTTAAGCGCTTTCAAACCTATAGGCGGAAGTTGCTGCGTTAGCGCAGCATCCTCCGCTGGAAATCAGCGATTCGTTCATATTCTGTCTGGAAGCTTCTGGACAATTGAATGTAGATACTCATGAGTTCCTGATACACTTCAACACATTCCGGGTCCGGTGTATGATGATGCGTCCTGCCGATCATGTCATTTACCACATCAAAGGAATCGATATCTCCTAAGCTGTATAATCCGAGAACAGCTGCACCTAGGCAGGAGCTTTCATAGCTTTCCGGAATATGGACTTCCTGGTCGAAAATATCCGCCATCATTTGTCTCCACAATTCAGATCGGGCAAATCCGCCAGTTGCTTGAATCCGTTTCGGTTTACCAGTCAATTCCGTCAAAGCAAGCAGTACAGAGTACAGATTCAGAAGTACACCTTCCAGTACTGCTCTGATCATATGCTCTTTTTTATGATGCAAACCAAGTCCGAAGAACGAGCCACGTGCATTGGCATCCCAAAGCGGTGCCCGCTCTCCAGCTAGATAAGGATGGAACAGCAAGCCGTCTGATCCCGGATTTACCGTTGAAGCTATTTTTGTCAGCACTTGATATGGATCGATACCAAGTCTAGCCGCCGTTTCTGTTTCAGCAGCTCCAAGTTCATCCCGAACCCAGCGTAGCACGACGCCTCCGTTATTCACGGGACCGCCGATGACCCAATGATTCTCCGTCAAGGCATAACAGAAAATACGGCCCTTCGGATCAGTAGTTGGCTTGTCCGTTACAGCACGGATTGCGCCGCTTGTTCCGATTGTCACTGCTACTACACCTTCGTCAAATGCACCTACACCTAAGTTCGATAGAACACCATCACTGGCACCGATAATAAACGGTGTTTGTCGCAGTACTCCAAGCAGTTCAGCCATTTGCTCTGTGAGACCAACGAATTGATACGTCGTCGAAACAGGCTCGGATAACTTGTCTTCCGTAACTCCTGCTACCTGCAATGCTTCCTTATCCCAAGCAAGCTCTTCCAAATTGAACATACCAGTTGCAGAAGCAATGGAATGATCGACCTTATAGCTGCCAAACAGCTTGAAAAAGACATACTCTTTGATAGAAATGAATTTAGCAGCTTGAGCGAAAGTAGCTGGATGCTCTTCTTTGAGCCATCGCAGTTTCGATAGAGGAGCCATCGGATGAATCGGTGTGCCAGTGCGCAAGTAGATGCTATGGCTGTCCGTCTCTTCTTTGATTTTATCTGTCCATTTCGTCGCTCGGTTATCAGCCCACGTTATACATGCTGTTAACGGTTTATTGTCAGCATCCACTGCAATGACACTATGCATTGCCGAACTGAAGGAGATGCAGCGGATTGCTGCTTTGTCTACACCGCTAACTTGGATCGTATCCCTGATTGCTGTGATAACAGCTTGATAGATGACTTTCGGATCTTGTTCTGCTGTTTCAGCTGTCGGCGAATGCAAAGGATATTCGATACCTTCCTTTGCAATCACCTCGCCTTTGGTTGTGAACAGGACTGCCTTTGTGCTTGTTGTGCCCATGTCCACACCGATCATATAGGAAGCTGCCAACGTCTTCCCCTCCCTTTTCTTTAGCGTTTCACCACTGCATGTCCACCGAATTCATTTCGCAGTGCTGCCACTACTTTTCCAGAGAAAGTATCTTCGTCCAAGGAACGATAACGCATCATAAGTGACATTGCGATAACAGGTGTAGCTGCTTGTAATTCCAGGGCAGTCTCAACCGTCCATTTTCCTTCACCAGAAGAATGCATTACGCCGCGAATTGCATCTAGTTTAGGATCCTTGCTGAAAGCTGATTCTACAAGTTCCATCAGCCAAGAACGGACAACAGAGCCGTTGTTCCACATTTTCGCAACTTGCTCGTAATCGAAGTCGTAATCACTTTTCTCTAATACTTCAAAACCTTCGGCAATTGCCTGCATCATACCGTACTCAATTCCGTTATGAACCATTTTCAAGAAGTGACCGCTGCCGCTTTTACCAGCATAGTGGTAGCCATTTTCCACGCTGATTGCTTGGAAGATTGGCTCGATCGTTTTGAACACTTCTGCATCGCCGCCGATCATTGTGCAGACACCATTACGAGCGCCATCAGTTCCGCCACTTGTACCAACGTCGAAGAAATGAACGCCTGTTTCAGCGAAGATTTTTGATCTTTCAACGGATTGTTTGTAGTTGGAGTTACCACCATCCAACAGAATGTCTCCCTCAGAAAGATATCCTTTCAATTCTTCGAGTACTTTATCGGTAATCTCACCAGCTGGCACCATTGACCAGACGATTTTAGGGCTTGGCAATTGTTCTACCAATTCTTTCAAAGAACCAGCAGCTGATCCTTTGGATTCAGCGAATTTAGCACGTGCTTCTTCATTTACATCAAAAGCAACAACATCGAAGTTATTATCTAATAAGTTCAAACCAAGATTGAATCCCATTTTTCCAAGACCGATTAAACCAATATGCATAATAATTAGCTCCTTCAAAATAATTTTCTATTTATGATACCATAATACGAAAATAATTTTCATATAGCAACCGCTTTCAATCAATTTGTGCTATACTGCTTGTAACAATTAGGACGAAAGGCAGCTGATTTTCTTGGCACAACAAGGTTTAACGGGGATTCGTTCCCACTATCCAAGATTGAGTGAAAAAGAGAAAAAAATTGCAGATTTCATTTTGGAACACCCGGAAAAAATTGTTCACCAGACAATCAGCCAAGTAGCAGATCAGCTGGAAGTGGCGGATGCTACTGTATCCCGTTTCTGTAAACGAATTGGCTACAAAGGCTTCCAAGCGCTAAAAATTGCTTTAGCACCAGAAATCATCGCCCCTAATAAGATGTTGCATGAAGATGTAAACGATACGGACGAAGCAAAAATAGTTGCGGAAAAGATTTTTCAATCCAATATCCGGACATTAGAAAATACATTGCAGGTATTGGACAAGGCCGAGCTGGAACAAGCTGTCACGTTTCTCTTAGAGGCAAGAAGAGTAGAGTTTTATGGGTTTGGCGGCTCAAATATGGTCGCGATGGATGCATACCATAAGTTTGTTCGCTCTGGTGTACCGGCTTTTGCATTTCCTGATGCTCACTTGCAGCTTATGTCTGCCTCCCAACTGACCAATCAAGATGTTGCTTTTATCTTTTCCCATTCAGGCGCCAGCAAGGATGCGTATCAGCTGCTTCAAACCGTCAAGAAAACGGGTGCCAAGACGATTGCCATCACTGGTTTTCCCAAATCACCTATCGGCCAGCAGGTGGACGTAGCTCTGCACACAAGTTCAGAGGAAACTGATTATCGTTCCGAAGCACTTGCGTCGCGTATCGCACAGCTGAGTATCATCGATGCCCTTTATGTGACAGTCATTATGCGGCAGAAAGAAAAAGCTCAAACTTCCGTTGAGAAGGTACGGAACGCCATCGCCGCAACAAAAATGTGACCCGCCAGAAACTGACGGGTCACTTAGCATTTATATTTACTGTTGTAATTTCGAACTTATCAAAACGATGTCTTGCAAAGGAATATTCGAAGGCGATACCGGTATTGAGATAAGCAACCTGCTCAATCACAAGTACAGGCTCATTTTCGGATAGTCCCAGCTCTTCCATGTCTTGTGCTGTTGCTTGCTCTGCTCTAATGCGGCGGCGCGATCCCGCTATTTTCAGTCCAAGTTCTTTTTCCATATATGCATATACAGAGTTATGCAAGACCGTCGGGGTAATACCTGGAATGAGCGGTGTCGGCATATACGTTTCCTCGATTACATGGGGATTATCATCGACACAGCGTACACGGATGTGATGATAGACCGGCGTATCTTCCGAGATGGCTAAATACGATGCCACTTCAGCTGTAGGAGCAATCATGTCAAATGATATCAGCTTCGAGGTGACTTGCTTTTCCTTCATTAAGCTAGTGAAACCAAGTGTTTCATTCGTTCCCACGTGAATATAGTCCGATTGGAAGGAAGACTGCACAATGAACGTTCCATGTCCGCGCTTGCGGAAAACGATTCCTTCTGATGCAAGTACATCAAGTGCACGCTTAACTGTCATCCTGCTGCAGGAAAATTCTTCGACAAGGCTATGTTCATCTGGTAACGGCTGGTCCAGAGGGTAGAATCCTGATTCGATACGATGTCTGATTTCTTCTGATATCACTTGATATTTCATAGTGTTCCTCCTCTGTGCCGATCTGTTTGTTGTTAGCTTATCAAAATACTGGAATTGCAGCAATCTGCCAATGAAAATGTGACGGCCATATTGGCCGCCACTATCAGAAACCGTTGTGCTGTAAAACTTGTTTCATCCATTCGCCGCTTTTCTTAATAGTACGTTCCCCGTCTTTCTCCAGGTTAACCGACACAAAGCCATAGCGATTTTTATATGCGTTTGTCCACGACCAATTATCCATGAACGTCCACAAATGATATCCTTTTACATTCGCTCCTTCATTTAAGGCCTTGTGCACCCACCGTAAATGATCTTTGATGAAATCAATTCGATAGTCATCCTGAATGATTCCTTCAGCATCACGGAACTTCTCTTCTCCTTCAACTCCCATACCATTTTCGGATATGAAACAAGGAATGTTTCCGTAGTTATCACGCAAGTTTACAAGAATATCGTAAATTCCTTTTTCGTAGATTTCCCAGCCTCGGTGCACATTCATCTTCCGGCCAGGCATTTCATAGGAATCAAAGAATCTGTCTGGCATGAACGGTGCATCTGAATGAACACTATGTTCCTTTGCCTTCACACGCCGCGGCTGGTAGTAGTTCACTCCGAGCAAATCTACTGTATTCTCACGAATGACCTTCAAATCGTCTTCCGTATAAACTGGCATATAGCCTTCATTTCGAAGTATATCTACCAGTTCATTTGGAAATTCACCTTTGACGGATGGATCCAGGAAAGAGCGATTGAAGAAAGCATCGGCAATCCGGGATGCTTCCACATCAGCGGGATTGCTGCTGCGTGGATACGATGGTGTCAGATTTAAAATGATACCAATCTCCCCATCCTGCCCTTGTTCACGGTAAGCCTGAATGGCAAGTGCACTCGAGAGCTGTGTATGATAAGCCACTTGCACAGCCCGCCTGAAATCTACGACGTTCGGATAATGAAAGTCATACAAATAACCGCCCTCTACAGGCACGATCGGCTCGTTATGCGTGAACCACTTTTTCACTTTATCGCCGAATAGACGGAAGCATGCCGCCGCATAATCTCGATAGGCATCGACGACTTCCCTGCTTTCCCAGCCGCCTTTTTCCTGCATCACCATCGGCATATCAAAATGGAATAGATTCACGAAAGGCTCGATACCGTTATCAAGCAATTCATCGATTACATTCTGATAAAATGCTGCTGCTTTTTCATTAATTGCTCCTGTACCCTCCGGTATCAGCCTCGACCAAGATATCGAGAACCGAAAAGAGTTATGGCCGACTTGCTTCATTAGAGCAATGTCCTCTTTGTAACGATAGTAGAACCCAGATGTATCGGCAGGGCCGATATTGTTATGAAAACGATTCGGCTCCTGCTCATACCAATAATCCCAAATGTTCTGCGCCTTCCCGTCTACATCGGCTGCGCCTTCCATCTGAGGCGCTGATGAGGAAGAACCCCACCAGAAGTTATCAGGAAATAGATAGTTAACTTGCTGTTGTTTTTGTTCTGTCACTTCCATATCAAATCTTCTCCTTTGGTACTTTTATGTCAGCTGCTGCATTTTTCTGCTCCGCTTCCCTTTCCTGCTTTATATTCATTCGGTCGATAAATTTGAGGAACGGGAACCATATGGCGAATACGATCAAGACGTTGAAGAGCTGCAGCAGGGAACCCGCAATTGAGTTGGTTGCCAGGAATCCGCTAATGAAGATCGGCACAGTCCATGGAATCGTGACTCCAGTTGGTGGCGGCACAAGACCAATAGCCATCGCTATATAGCTGACAACAGTTACTATCATTGGCGCAATGATCCAAGGAAGCAGAATCAGCGGATTCATTACGATCGGCAGTCCGAAAATGACTGGTTCGTTAACATTGAAAATACCAGGCCCAATTCCTAGCTTACCGACCTGCTTCATCTGCTTACTGCGCATGAACAGGAGTATTGCCACTAGTACAGCAAGTGTCATTCCTGTCCCCCCGGCTCCAACAAGATACACCTCGATGAACTGTTTATTGATGATATGCGGTACTTCCCCACCAGCTGTATAAACTTGCAGGTTTTCCAAAGACAACGTGTTCCAAATTGGATCCATCACGGAGTTGATGATGATTTGCCCGTGCAGTCCGAAGAACCACAGGATCTGGATGAAGAATACAGCAATCAATGTAGCCGTAAGCCCTCCGCCAAGTCCGACGAGCGGTGCTTGCACTGTATTAAAGATGACATCATGCAAATTCGTGTTGAAAACTTGTGTCACAACGATATTAAGTATTAAAAAGACAGTTAGCGTAACAACCGCAGGGATGAGTGCAGCGAATGATTTCGATACAGCTGGCGGTACACCTGCCGGCATCTTGATGACAATTTTCTTTTGTGTAATAAACCGATAAATCTCACCCGAAAGGAAGGCGACAATCATACCGAGGAACATACCCTTCGCTCCAAGACGATCGACAGCTAGCACATTACTTACCACTTCGCCGCTCTCTGTTGACACAACAAATGGTGTCAGCAGCAAAAATGAGGTCAATGCTACTGCTCCGCCGAAAACAGCTTCCACACCATAGCTTCGCGCCAAATAATACCCGATACCAAAAACAACAAAGACTGATGCGATATTCATCGTGGCATTCGGTGCTGGCCCGAGCGATTCCTGGATACCTGCGAGCAGCGATTCACTCATCACATTGTCCAGGAACGGTAAGTTAGCCAATACAACCATGATCGAACCGAATATTGTCAATGGAAACGCCAGCATGAAGGCATCCCGCAGCACACCGAGATAGCGATTATTATTCAGCTTACCGGCAATCGGAATCAAAAACTTACTAAACTTATCGAACATTGCCTGCTTCCTCCTTTAGCTCTTTAGCTCTTGGAAAATTGGAATCATTTCTTTGACCATTTCTTTCATCGTCAATGTAGACATAAAATGGTCTTCTGCATGCAAAAACAAAAGAGAAAGTTCCTGCTGTTCCCCTCCCGCTTCCTTCTGCACCAGCTGGAAATGAACTTTGTGCACGAGAGACAGATCTTCTTCTGCGTCTGCCAGCATTTCATTGACTTTCTCTATATCACCTTCACGATAAAGCCGAAGTGCCTGCAGAACTTTACTTCTGGCATTACCGCTATGCAGGATCATCTGAAAACAAACCTGCTCCTCGGTCAGCTCTTCCAATTTCAGCTCGCTCATGATGTTGCTCCAATCAGAGCTAGTGCCTGTTTATATGCTTTTTCTCCATCTGCCAACCCATATGCCATCATGTCGATGACTTCGACCTGGATACCGTATTTCTGTGCTTCAGCCGCAAGTTCTCCTTTAAGAAAGCTCATTTGCGGTCCGATTAGTACAACATCAGCATCAGCCATTTCTTTCTTCGCCTGATCCTGACCAACCGCCCAAATCTTCGCATCTTCTCCAATCGAATCTGCAAACGTTTGCATTTTTGTAACTAAAAGACTCGTACTCATACCGGAACTACATGCTAAAAGGATTCTGTTCATTGGGTAACACTCCTTGGATTGGATTTATTAAAAGCGCTTTCATTTGTATTATATAACTTAATTTATATTTGTCTAGACATTTAATTATAAATGTTTATACTTTTGTTGAACTTCACCATTTATTTGTTTGGTAATAGGAATAGGCTTCCAATGGCTAAATATGTTAAACTAGCTTTATCTTTTTGGGACGGTATAGCTGCTTTTGAATCAATAAAAGTAGTTTCTTATAATCGCAGTCTATTAACACCACCCCTTACCCGTCCAGCATATTTTGACTAATAGGAGTATTGGTATATGGCTGTTATTGAAAGTGCGGAACAATTTGTTACACATTTACACACATGGCATAAAACAATCAAAACACGCGACCGAGCTCAATCGGCTACGCTACGCGAGGAAGCATATGCTGCTTTGCATGCAGGTGAATTTACAGACGAATTATGGGATCGTTTTTTGCTGCTGGATGCGCGGTTTGATTTTCTAAAGGGAGAGATTGATCTTTGTGAGGAAAAGCTGCAGAGATTGAACCCAGATGAGCTGAATGATTACCAGTCTTTTTTCTACTACAGCTTTTTGGCAATCGTCAAATACAGCAGAAAAGAGTACTTTACAGCTGTCGAGTTATTGGAAAAAGCAGAATTACATATGCATGCAATTGAGGATGAAGAAGAGCATGCCGGCTTGCATTATAATAAAGCGATGCAGTTCTATTATTTAGACATCAATGCCTTGTCCAGTTTTCATTTGGAACAGGCTATATCCATCTACACGAAATATCCTCAATACGAATTAAAGGTAGCCAATTGTAAATCCCTTCAAGGATTAAACCAAATCGATTTGCGGGAATTCGATAAGGCAGAGAAAAATCTCCTCGAATCCCTCTCCATTGCTGAAAAACTCGGACAGGATGACTTGGTTGTTGCTTGCGGATTCAATATTGGTCTGATGTACCATAAGCAGCATGCAGATGAGAAAGGTATCCCATACCTGCTGCAAGCTGTTACCCACTCAGAACATCCCTTGTATGTACAGGCACTGTTCACGCTGACTCGTTCTCTCTATATTCTTGGAAAACCCGATCAAGCGGAAGCGTATTACAAAACTGGTATGCATGTTTGTGAAGAAAAAGGAAACTTGGAGTATCGCTGGCAGTTCGCCATTCTTTGGGCGAAATATGTTGAGTGTGACACAATGGATTATGTATACGATTCAGCAATCACTTATTTTAAAGAGAATGGTTTGTTCTACTTGATGCGCCGCTACGCCCGCGATTATTCTCAATTTCTGTGGGAAGGTCAGCAAATCGAAAAATTTCATTATTATCATAAACTGGCATTGTCGAATGACTTCCAATAGAAAAAAGGCTCATCTGCGGATGAGCCCTTTTTTCTATTGTTTTAATTCAGCCTTCCGCCAAAATAGAATAGCGAATGAATTCTCCATTCACTTCTGCCAGCAAGATGGACTCGTTCTCGTTTACAGAATAAATGGATGTCCCAACAGGTAAATGTGTGGAAGTACCATCTTCAAAGGTTGGACCATCAGTGGAAGAACTTTCAATCTGACCAACCTTTTCTTTCTTAGTGACGTCCTCTTCTTCTAGCCAATCCATACCAGTTTGATAGACAGCTCCATCAAACTGGAGTATATCTGCATCCTCTTCCATTTCGAGAATTTCCTCTGCTGTTGGATTGCCGATAGTAACAACTTCTTCCTCACTGCAGGCAAATAAGAATAATAGACAGGATAAAAACAACGTATATTGTATGATCCTCATCGTCACCTTCTCCTTCCTCAGAGTTCCATTTATCAATCTGAAAAGAAATTAGCAATCTTACTTTTCTACTCTTCCCCTGGTCATCAAATCCAGCAGCAGCTGGAACCTCTGCAGCACATCCGTCAAATCAAGCTGCAATGCCTCATTGATCTGATTAATCCGATAATTCACCGTATTCGGATGGACAAAGAGTGCTGCTGCAGTCGGTTTGATCTTACAGTTATGAAGCAGATATATTTCTAGAGTTTTCAGGAGTTCCTTCTTATCGTTTGGATCAAGCTTTCGAATCTTTTTCAAATGTTCACTTTCATAGCCTAGCTCGTCATTTTTGTCAGCAATAGCCTGCAAATACCGATATACGTGTAAATCCTTGTAATAAAGAGAAACTGGACGGTGCGTTAGCCTGCTGGCGTGAATAACCTCTTTTGCTTGATTTGCGCTTTTCAGCAAGTCGAGAGGATTTTGATAAATACCGCCGACGCCGCTCATGACAGACGTTTCTTTATCCTTCACATAATCACGGATCCGCTGGATGACTTCCCTAGCTAATGCTTCAATTGGTGCATCAGCTCGCTTTCCGCCAAGCACGATGAGCAGTATGTCGTCTTTTGTGAGCACATGGTGCAGTTTATCCTCAAGCTGCAAGGATGTTTGGGCAATCTGCTGGAGATCGTAAAGGAGCTTATCATCCTTTGTTATCAGCTCAACAGCCGCAACAGCAAAATGCTCAGGCAGCTTCACGCCGAATTCCTTTGCCCCCCACTCCAAATCAGAAGCAGACTTATATAACCTATTAAAAATATTCTGATAAAATTGATCCTCTTTCTCCTCTTGCTTCAGCTTCGACTTTTGAATGTCATAAATGAGCTTGCCTATGTGAAAGGAAATATCATATAGGAAATTAAATCCTTCAACAGGCAAAGATTCCTCCATCTGCTGAATCCAGATATAGCCCATAATGCGGCCTTCATGCTTTGCACTTACAACAATTCTTGTATTCAAGCCTATATCCGGCATTGCTTCCACTACAAAAGGACGTTCATACGTTTTCAGCTTATTAACGACACCTGCATCTATGAAAGTTTCATAAATTGGCAAAGTCCATTTCTTCGTAAAAATCGTCTGCTGGTTCGCTTCATCAAAATGTTGGATGTAATGTGAATTATACGCAAGCAACGTATAGTCGGAACTCTCGACAATCACTGGCCGCTCCAGCTCGAAGCTAAGCAAATCGATAACAGCATCCAAGTCGTTTATGGATAACACCCGATCGAATAACTCCATAACTCATACCCCTAAGCATTTTCTTTTATCATACTCCAGCAGAAGAGCTTTGCCTAGATACTTCCTTTTTTTCTATAAAAACCAAAAATATTGATAGTCTTTAACTAAGAAATAATTCTCTTTAATTTTTTATATTAATAAAGCTACATAATTCTATTTACCTACCGATAAATAGATGTAGCCGCAATACAAGCAGAGAGAGGGACTATATAAATAATGGAAGAAAACAAAAAAAGAGGTAATTTCTTTAGCAGAAAGATATTACGCAAGATCATCTATCCTATTATTGTAATGTTTATCATAATGGGGTTGGTTACTGCCTTTTTCAGTTACCAGTTCAGTAAGAATACAATGCTTGAAAGCCAGACAAAGCAGATGAATGATCAGACTGTTGTTCAGCTAGACAGCATCTATAATCTGTTCTTGGATAATATCGAAACAACGATAGCAAGCATCAGTAAATCCGATTCACTGCAAAATAACGATACAGAACAGCTTCTTCGGACAATGGAGCATAATACAAAAGATAATCCCAATGTAGAGACTATATTCTATCAACCAATTGATGGCGATATGATTGTGTATCCTCAATCTGACTTACCTGACGATTTTGATCCAACTACTCGTCCTTGGTATCAGCTTGGGTTGGAATTAGAAGAAAATGTAGGTTTTACAGACCCGTATGAATCTAATACTGGTGAACTCGTAGTAGATGCGGTTAAGCCTGTCTTTGACAACGATAATCAGTTAACAGGATTAGTTGTTGTTGAGTTTAAACTCACTCGTTTAGTAGAACTTACAAAACAAGTCAAAGTAGGAAACACTGGCTTTGCAGCTGTGTTTGATTCTGCTGGCCGCTTCGTATCCCATCCTGATCCAGAATATCTGGGAACAGACGCAACGAAAGAGGACTTCTGGAAAAAGATTATGTCTTCTGGTCGATCAGGTATCGTCAATTATAATTTCGAGGGTGAAGATCGAGTACTAGCTTTCACCACAAACGATCGTACAGGCTGGACAATTGCCGCCATCGTTCCTAAACACGAATTCAGCGATATAGCAAAAGGTATTATCCTGCCGCTAGCGATTACTGTCTTGATTGTGTTAGCTATCGCACTGCTTGTCACCTTCTTCGTCGTAAACTCAGTTATCAAGCCGATCAGAACGCTTCGGAACAAAATGAAGCAGGTAGAAGATGGCGATTTGACTGTAAGGATGAACAATAAGTCTATCGATGAAATCGGTGATCTATCCGGTAGCTTTGATAATATGATTGGGAACATCCACGGTATGATGCAGCACAACACTGCTATATCAACTAATGTTCAGTCCGCATCCCAGGCACTGGCGGCGAATGCAGAAGAAAATGCTGCCACTTCCGCAGAAGTAGCTGCAACTATGGAAGAAATTTCTGCTGGTACGACGAGTCTAGCTGAAATCATGGAGCGCAATACTGTTGCGACAGAAGCGTTATCCGAGAATATCAAACTGGTGAATGCGCACAACCAGCAAGTATATGAAGAAGCGCTGGAAATGACGGAATCAGCTAAAGTCGGCGGTTCACAGATGCAGCAATTGATTGAGCAATCAAAAGATGCTATCGAAGCAACTGGTAAAATAGAACACGCTGTACAAAACCTGCAGCAAAAATCTGCTAACATCAGTGGTATCGTTAATACGATTACAGATATTGCCGGACAAACGAACCTGCTGGCTCTCAATGCCGCAATTGAAGCAGCACGTGCAGGCGAAAGCGGCAAAGGCTTTGCTGTTGTAGCAGATGAAGTTCGCAAACTGGCTGAACAGACGGAGCACGCACTTCGAGATATCGGTTCTATCGTACAGGAAATTCAATCTGAAACGGCTGAAACAGCTGCTTTCGCTACGAAGACTGGCGATGTTGTCCGCGGACAAGAAACAGCAGTAAATAATACGAAAGAAATCTTCATTCAAATCCAGCAAGCAATTGCACATAACATGGAATTGACTGCGCGGACGAAGGAAGAAATGAAACTCATGATGGAAAGAGAAGCTACTCTGGCGACCAATACTGGAGAAATCGCAGCAATAAGCCAGCAGACAGCAGCCGGTACAGAAGAAATTACGGCATCTGTAGCCGACCAAACCCATTCCATGGATCAATTGAAAGAGCTTGCTGAAAAGCTCGAGCAGGATGCCAATACATTACAAGAACAACTGCAGCAATTTAAACTATAATGTAGATTACAAACATATAAAAAATCCCCTCACGACTTGAGGGGATTTTTTATATGCACGTAGAGATAGGATCTTATAAGCTAAGAAAATTTTGTATTAAAGGCTTCTCTTGTTCAAGCAATCCCTCTTGACTTAAGTCATTGGCGTGTTCGCCCCAAAAAACTAAGCTGGATCCTTTCACGTTAGAAGTATCCACTTGTTTGTAGTAATCTGAAATGTAGAAAAATTTATTATATGCGTAAGCCCATTTCATATAGTCTATCTGTTCTGTTATATCATCTTGTGAAAACCGAGTTGATGGCAGGAAATATAAAGAATACGCATTATAGTTATATACCGAAAGACCATTTTCTTCAAAGTCTTGTACATCTAAACCCTGCGCACCGTTTGAGAGTGTGCTTTGCTTCCAATAAAGTATAGAGAAGCTTCTATCCAAATTTTGAATTCCTTCTGGTGTAATGCTGTCATTCCAGATCTGCGGTTCATAATTGCTGGCTTTAGCTGTTTCGGCAATTTGATTCATAAATCGGATAAAATCCGTCTGATGTGCTCCACTCCCCGGCACTTCATCCCCGCCAAGTACGATCCTCTGTTTTCCTGCGAACTTAGGCTGATAAAATAAATCAAGTACTTCGTCCAATAGCTGGTTTGCTGTATACAGGGCAGCTGCATTATTGTGATAATCCAGTGTATCTTCACTATAATCTGTTACGATGTCCGTATATAATCCACTATCTTTCTCTTTCATTACATTCAGCCAGCCCTTGGAATGCGCTGGTAAATCAATATCAGGAATAACCATTATATTTCTATCATTGCTGTATGCTATAAGCGATAAAAGTTCCTTTTTTGTTAAGTAAGTAGAATTAGGATTTTCACTGTTCTGACCAAGGAATTCAGAGGCAATCGCATAGCTCTCATTATCTGAGAAATGCAGCTGCAAGTAGTCTCCGCCATTAGCGTTTATCTCGTCAACAATTGCTTTTAATGTACCAATGGAATAGTACTTTCTCGAAATATCGATTGTAATTCCTTTCTCTTGATCCTTTGCTTGTGCTGTATTCGCCATCGTTAGAAACAAGAGTATACTAACTGTTGTGATAGAAAGAAATTTAATCAACACCATTTCCCCTTTTCTTTGGTTAATAAAAAGTATTGTGCGGCTTACCATACAAACAGCATAAATTCAGCTAAGCTTTCCCTAATATCTAGTACTTTAAACTTTAAAAGAAAATGTTTTATTCAACATATGGATCATTCCTGCAACTTTTTTACAGATGTATTCTTTTATCAGCAGAAAAAACACCTTCAATTATTATTTCGGATAAAAATGATCCGTTTTCAACCTTGAAGGTGTTTTTATTTTTCACAGCTTTGAGAGCATTCATAGTGTTTGCTTATGCAAAAGCAGGAAGAGGATCAGAGAATGTCTCACTGTCCAGCAGCATTTCATCTTCTGTCAGCAAACACGCATCGAGATCCTTTATTATCATTTCTTTAGCTAAACCTATCCCGATAAACACTAATTCCGTCATTCTGTCTCCATATAGAGGATGCCATCTTGCTGCTAGTTCCTCGTCCTCGGCTCGCATAACTTCCTGCTCCTCCGGCGAATACGTGCTGATCCATGGTCCCGCAGCCTCGATTGCCAGCGACTGACCCGCCTGGGACAATAAACCGCTTGTATCCGGACGAGATGCTAGCCAGAAAAAGCCCTTCGCCCGTACGACACTGCTTGGCCATTTCTCAAGCCACTTCATCCAGCGCTCAGGGTGGAACGGCCGTTGTCTTCGATAGACAAAAGAAGAGATTCCAAACTCCTCTGTTTCTGGTATATGCTCACTGTTCAGCTCCTTGATCCAACCTGCAGATTGGCTGGCTTTCTCAAAGGAAAATGTCTTTGTATCAAGGACAAGATTAGGTTCGACTTTCCCAACCTCCGTTTGATGGATATCCGCTTCTGGGTTCAGTGTATGCATCAAGCTGTACAGCTGTTGCAGTTCATCCTTATCCAGCTGATCTGCTTTATTAAGCAAAATTACATCCGCAAATTCGATTTGGTCGAGCAGTAAATCAGAAATCTCCCGTTCGTCCTCTTCTACTGCCTGCTGCTGCCGGTCCAATAATGACTCTCCTGATTGATAATCATGCCAAAAACTCCCGCTATCTACAACGGTCACCATTGTATCCAATCGACATTTGGCAGACAGATCAATTCCGAGTACTTCTTCTTGATACGTAAAGCTTTGGGCTACTGGAATGGGCTCAGATATACCAGTGGATTCCACTATAATATAATCGATATCCAGATCCGCCAGCTTGTCGATTTCAATGATTAAGTCTTCTCTGAGCGTACAGCAGATACAGCCATTTTCTAGCTGGATTAGCTTCTCATCGGTACGCTTCAATCCGCCCTGCTCGACTAAATGGGCATCAATGTTAATTTCACTCATATCATTCACGAGTACACCAATTTTCAGTTGCTGCTTATTGGCCAGCAGATGATTGAGAAGAGTTGTCTTACCCGCTCCAAGGTAACCGCTCAAGACGGTTACCGGTATTCTTCGATCCACCGTTTACCAGCTCGCTTTCCGCACACCAGGTACTTGCCCTTTGTGAGCATACTCACGGAATTTAATCCGGCTCATGCCGAATTTCCGCATATAGCCGCGCGGACGTCCAGTAACTTCACAGCGGTTTTTCAATCGTGTTGGAGAAGAATCACGAGGCAGTTTCTGTAATGCTTCGTAATCTCCCTTTTCCTTCAGTTCCCTTCTCAGCTCTGCGTATTTCAACACCATTTCCTGTCTTTTCTTCTCTTTTGCGATTTTAGATTTTTTTGCCATTATTAGTTCCTCCTAATTATTGTGCTGTCTGGATGTTCCAGCGGAATGGATCTGCCAGCTGTGACCAATCACCTGCAAGCTCTGATTCTGTCAGCAGGCAGCTGTCCAGCTCCTTTGTTATTGCTTGCTGATCTAAATCTGTTCCGATGAACACAAGCTGTGTTTTTCTGTCTCCATATTCGGGATGCCACTCTTTATTGATGGATGGATTTTCTCTCCGGATAAACTGTTGTCGTTCGTCATCCAAGGAAGCAACCCAATAGGATACGGGTTCGATATTCGCGGCCGGACCAGCTTGTGAAAGCAGCAAAGCAAATTGATTACGCGTCGCACACCAAGTAATCCCTTTTGAGCGGATGATGTTTTCCGGCATCGTTTCAACGAACTGCATGAAGCGTTCTGAATGAAAAGGATGCTGCCGGACATATGTGAACGAACCGATGCCATATTCTTCTGTTTCAGGTGTATGCTGTTCTGGTCCATTCTCCAGTTCCTTCAGCCATCCAGCTGAAGAGCTGACTTTCTCAAAATCAAACAATTGAGTGGACAGAATTTCCTTTGGATCTACTTTTCCATGTGTTGTTTCAATGATTTTTGCCTCCGGCTGTAATAGCCGCAGTACATGCTTCAATTCACGCAAAGCCTTTTCTTCCACAAGATCACACTTATTAAGAATCAGCACATTACAAAATTCAATCTGATCAAGCAACAGGTCGGCAATTTCTCGTTCATCATTCTCAGCAACCTCTTGCTGCCGATCCAGCAAACTCTCGCCAGAACCGAAGTCATGCCAAAACCGGTTCGCATCTACTACCGTCACCATCGTGTCTAGAGTAGTAAAGTCTGATAGATTAATATTCAGCTGCTCATCGATATACGTAAATGTCTGTGCTACTGGTACCGGCTCACTAATTCCGCTTGATTCAATGAGGATATAATCAAAGCTGCCGTTCTTCGCCAGCTTCTCCACTTCAACCAGCAGATCATCCCGCAGTGTGCAGCAAATACAGCCATTCGACATCTCAACCAACTGTTCATCTACTCGTGATAAGGTACCTTCGTTTTCTACCAGTCCAGCATCAATGTTGATTTCGCTCATGTCATTCACAATGACCGCAACCTTCAAGCCATCCCGGTTGTGCAGAATATGATTGAGCAGCGTTGTTTTCCCTGCTCCCAGATACCCACTTAAAACTGTTACAGGTATTTTCTTTTTCATTTCATCTCTCCTAATTGTAATTGTTACGATTTAAAAATAACGAAATTTTTTTAGCTTTACGCGCCCTTTGTAAGAAAATTGTCAGTATCACCAAGACAATAAGCAAAACCTGTCCGCAGTTCTTCTTCATCCAGCTCTCTTCCTATAAAAACAAGTTCATTCTGCTTGTCTTCTCCTTGCTTCCACTCTCTGTCAGCAGTACTTGCAAACAACATATGAACGCCTTGGAACAGCACTCGCTTGCTCATCCCTTTCACATGGAGAATTCCTTTATAGCGGAATAAGCTCTCTCCTTTTACTTGAACCAAATAAGAGAACCACATATCTAAGCGCTTCGAGTCGATTTGCCGCTTATCCTTCAGCACAATTGCTTGAATGTCATCATGATGATGGTGATGATGATCCAGCATATCAGGACGAACACTTAATTTTTGATCCAGCGAAAAACTGAATACATCAAGCAGTTTAAATAATGGAACTTGACTGTTTTGAGTGAAGAAAAGTTCCGCTTCTGGATTCATTCCCTGTATGCGTGTAGATAACAGGTTCAGCTCTTCTTCTGATACAAGATCCTGTTTATTTATAATAATTTTATCTGCAAAAGCAATTTGCTCCCTAGCTACTGCATGAGCATCCAATTGTCTGTTGGTATGTAAAGCGTCCACGACTGTACACACACTATCCAGTTCAAACCAATACCGCATAACATCGTCCATTAGGAAAGTCTGAATAACAGGCGCGGGATTTGCCAAACCAGTCGTCTCAATGATCACACGCTGAAGCTCGGTTCCCTCTTTATGCGCACGAACGAGCATGTCTTTGAGTATTCTAATCAAATCACCGCGTACATTGCAGCAAATACAGCCATTATTTATTTCAACTATCTCTTCCTTCGTCTCCTCGATAAACTTTCCATCGATTCCTGTTTCACCGAATTCATTGATGATAACGGCCGTATTACTGCTTCGTACATCACGAAGAATTCGGTTCAATAACGTCGTCTTTCCTGCTCCAAGAAATCCCGTCAAAATCGTGACAGGAATTTTGTTTGTTGTGTTAGACATGATACACCTCTCAAACCCAATTCGTAATTGTTACGATTTAAATCATACATGATGTTCAACAGCTTGTAAAGTCTGTATCCTAAAAATTGTCCGGGAGATAACTTTACAAAGTGTTTGTTAGATTGGTGAAGAGTCTGTAAAATTGGTTTCAATATATCCTGCATCGGGTATAATCTGGTTGAAACACCTAAAAGGAGAGATGTAACATGCTTAACAAACTAGAAGAAACACCAAAGGTAATTCATTGCAAAGATGATGCTGAGTTTAGAGACTGGCTAACAAGATTGAGTGACCCAGAGAACGAAGAAGAGTTAGACGGCTAATCCCCCTCTCCTCTATCTTCCTTCTTTTTTATTTCTCCATATATAAAAAGCGTGCCTGTGAGGGCACGCTTTTCTTCGTTTTATGGACTAGCTTTGCTGGGTGGAGCTGTCTAGCTACAGAAACCAGAAACGGTCTTTTCCGCTTTTCGATGTTGTCTAGCTGCGAAAGCCAGGAACTACGCCGGAAGAGAGAAAGCCCTGCGTAAGGAAAAGTCACCTTACTCCGGGCTTTCTCTCTTCCTTCTCCGTTCCTAAACGGCTTTCTCCGCTTTTGGTTAATACATCTCACTAACAGTCTTCGCCAGCATATGCAGCTGCAAATAATCTGGGCCTCCGGCTTTGGAGTCGGTTCCTGACATTTTGAAGCCGCCGAATGGGTGGTAGCCTACGATGGCGCCGGTGCAGTTGCGGTTGAAGTACAGGTTGCCGACGTGGAATCGTTCTTTAGCGTATTCGATGTGGGCTCTTGTTTTCGTGATGACTGCGCCAGTGAGACCGTACTCTGTGTTGTTGGCAACGTCGATTGCTTCCTCGAAGCTGGAAACTTTAGAGAAGCCAAGTACTGGTCCGAAGATTTCTTCCTGCATAATGCGGGATGTCGGAGACAGTTCAGAGAAAATCGTCGGCTGGATGAAGAAGCCTTTGCTGTCGTCACTGGAACCGCCGCTTACGAGCTTGCCTTCTGTTTTGCCGACTTCGATATATTCGGTAATCTTATCAAATGAATCTTGATCTATGACTGGTCCCATATATACATCTGCACTTTCTGGTGCTGCAGTAATACGGGATTCTGTGATTTCAATTACACGCTGAAGGACAGCGTCGTATACCTTCTCATGCACAACAGCACGAGAGCCAGCCGAGCATTTTTGTCCGGCAAAGCCGAATGCGGAAATTGCAATTGCATCTGCTGCAAGTTCGATGTCAGCATCTTCGTCAACAACGATCGTATCCTTACCCCCCATTTCTGCAATGACGCGTTTAAGATGCTGCTGACCTGGCTGTACCTTGGCTGCTTTTTCAAAAATACGTGTACCGACATCTCGAGAGCCCGTGAACGTAATGATGCTTGTTTTCGGATGCTCCACAAGATAATCACCTACTTCTGCACCGCTTCCTGGCACAAAGTTGATAACGCCTTTTGGAACACCAGCTTCCTCAAGCACTTCAACGAACTGAGCCGCGATGACAGGTGTTGCACTTGCCGGTTTGAGAACTACTGTGTTACCTGTCACTAATGGTGCAACAGTCGTTCCAGCCATGATTGCAAACAAGAAGTTCCATGGTGAAATAACAACCGTTACGCCCGTTGCTGTGTAAATGTAGCGGTTCGCTTCACCTTCACGTGACATGACCGCTTTACCAGGAGCAAGCTCTATCATCTGACGTGCATAATATTCCATGAAATCAATTGCTTCTGCTGTATCCGCGTCCGCTTCTTTCCATGGCTTGCCTGCTTCCTTAACAAGAAGCGCTGAGAAATAATGCTTTTTGCGACGAACTATTGCTGCTGCACGCATCAAAATATGAGCGCGTTCCTCAGGCTTCGTATAGCGCCATGTTTCAAAAGCTGTTGCTGCTGCTTCAATGGCACGTTCAGCATGCTCCTGAGAAGCTTTGGAAACCTTGCCAACTACTTCTTCTTTATTCGCTGGATTGATAGAGACGATTTTCTCATCGGTCGTCACTTTTTCACCGTCAATCACAAGCGGGTACGATTCTCCCATCACCTTCTGTACCTGCTCCAGCGCTTTATGGAAAGCCTGCTGTTCTTTTTCCTCTGTAAAATCGGTGAACGGTTCATGTTTATAAGGTGTCGTCATGATCAATCGCTCCTTTTCCTTTATTTTTGGGTCATGCCTTTAAATGCGAATGCTATATTCGCCGGTCGCTCTGCCAGCCTGCGCATGAAATAGCCATACCAATCATCACCATAAGGCAGGTAGATCCTAACCTTATAGCCTTGTTTGACCAGATCCTGCTGCAGCTGCTGCCGCATGCCGTACAGCATTTGAAACTCAAATTTGTCTTTCCCTATTCCTTTTTCCAAGGCATAATGTTTAGCAAAGGACACCATCCGATCATCATGTGTCGCAATCGCTGTATAGCTGCCGCTGTCCAGCTGCTTTGCAATCAGCTTGCGATAATTCACATCTACATCCCGTTTTTCCGGGAAAGCGACGGATTTCGGTTCTTTATATGCCCCTTTTACTAAGCGAATGAATGGCTGCATATGCTGCAGTCTGTCCAGATCATCACTGCTGCGGTAAAGATACGCCTGTATGACGGTACTAACATTCTGATACTCGGCTTTCAGCTCTTGGAACAAATCCAGTGTCTTTTGACAGCGTTCCGAATCTTCCATATCGATTGTCACCATCACACCCAGACGATCAGCAGCCGTCAGGATACGACGAAGATTCAAATGGACAAGTTCTTCACTGATATCAAGTCCCAATGACGTCAATTTCAAGGATACTTGTGCATCCAGATTCGAAGACTTAATCAACTCAAGAGCTGCAACTACTTCCCCAGCTCGTTCAACAGCTGTTTGAGGATCAGCAACGTATTCGCCAAGATGATCCACGGTCACACTCATCCCCGTTTGATTCAATTGCTGGATGAATGGAACTGCTTGATCGAAGGATACACCTCCGACGATTTTTCCTTTGACCATTTTAATGCCATATAAATTAGCCAGTTTGTTCAACGGTTGATTCTTTGATAAATACAAGAAAAAATTGCGAGATAAAGCTTCCAACTGTGACACCTCCCAATCCACTTGCACATGTGCTATACCTTTATTGTAGAAATCTATTGAAGGGCTTTCAATATGCAGAAAAGACAAACAATTTTCGAGTTTTTGTGTAAAATACACAAAAATAGTCATGTGAGGAAAGTTACATTTTATGATCGGCTGGTTTACAATAGGGTACTTTTGGAAAAAGGTACTTAATTGCCGATCCCATCCGATAATTACTATATAAATAACTGGAGGGCTTCTTGTGAAAAAGCGTAAATGGATTTGGATCGGAGGAGCAATCCTCATTCTCGGAATTAGCATAGGAGGATATCTAATGGAAAAACAGACGCTGCGCAAGCTTGCCGAAAACGATGATTTGCTGATTGGCTCTTCGATTCGCTATGATGCGCTGCTGGAGGATGATACATATCAAAGACTCGCCACCACAGAATTCTCCAGCTGGACGATCGAGAACGAAATGAAGATGGATGCGATGCAGCCAGAGCAAGGAGCCTTCAATTTTGTAAAAGTCGATGAGATGGTGCAAATGGCAAAGGAGCATGACATCAAACTGCGGGGGCATGTACTCGTTTGGGGAGAGGCGTTGCCAGCATGGGTAACCCAACAGATCGTGGATCGTGATTCAGCAGAACAAGTGCTCAAAACTCATATCCAGGAGATTGTCACCCATTATCAGGGCAGCATCGACACATTTGATGTCGTAAACGAAGCGTGGAATGATGATGGCACCTTACGGGATACAATTTGGCTCCGTACGATTGGACCAGACTATATCCCCCTCGCTTTCCAGTGGGCTCATGAAGCCAATCCAGATGCTAAGCTTTATTACAATGACTTTGGTAATGAAATGTCGAATACCAAATCAGAAGCGATGCTGGAAGCACTGAGCAATTGGAAGGAAGAAGGCATTCCAATTGACGGTATTGGCATGCAAACACATGTAGATGCAGCTGATCCTCGCTTTTCAAAGGATAGCATTCAGGAATGGTTCACCCGTGTAGAAGATGCAGGCTTTGATATTGCTGTTACAGAAATGGACGTAAAGCTGCAGAATCTCAACAATGGGGATGCCAAAAACGTCCAAGCTGACCGATACGGAGACGTAATGGAAGTTTGTTTGGATACACCAGCCTGCGGAGAGTTCACTGTTTGGGGCATATCCGATAATCATAGCTGGGTTACCGAGCAGGAATCAGCTAATGGCAAACCGCTGCTTTTTGATGAAAACGGGCAGCCGAAGAAGGCCTATAACACACTGAAACGAAAACTATTATTCTAAGCAAGGAAGTGATACATCGTGCAAACTTCAGAAATCATTTGGTTAGTCGCTTCCACAGCTGTTCTGCTCGTTCTTTATGGTTTAGCTCGGAAACATTTAGCTGCTAAATATTTGCTGCTGGCAGCCTTTTTGGGCATCAACCTCGTTTATTTGATTTGGCGGACTGCATTCACATTGCCAACAGTAGGCATACTCAGTCTAATACTCGGTATTCTGCTGCTTGTTACCGAATGGGCAGGTTATTTACAATCCATTGTCTTTACTATTCTTTCCTGGAAACCGTTCCAACGGAAAACAATTCCGCTTTCGGAATTCCAAGAGCTGCCGACTGTGGATGTGTATATTGCCACCTATAATGAACCTGCTGATCTTTTAAAACGGACAATCGCTGCGAGTCAGATGATGACCTATCCAAAAGACAAGCTCAAAATTTATGTCTGTGATGACGGCAGACGAGCAGACATCAGGAAGATGACTGAATCTATGGGCGCGTATTATCTTGATCGTCCTGACAACAAACACCAAAAAGCTGGAAACCTGAACCACGCCATGACAAAAACAGACGGCGAAATCATCGTTACGATGGATGCAGACATGGTGCCGCGCGCTAATTTCCTTGAGCGCACGCTGGGCTACTTTACCGACGAAAAAGTATCATTCATTCAAGCACCTCAAGTGTTTTACAATGCAGATGCGTTTCAGTACAATCTTTTCTTCGAAGATAATATTACGAATGAACAAGACTTCTTCATGCGCCGTTTGGAAGAAGGTAAAGATCGCTTTAATGCGACGATGTACGTTGGAAGCAATGCATTGTTCCGTCGCAGTGCATTAGAAGAAATCGGCGGATTCGCAACAGGCGTCATTACCGAAGACATGGCAACAGGTATGCTTCTTCAAACAAATGGCCAAAAAACCGTTTTCGTTAATGAAACATTAGCTGTTGGATTGTCCCCTGAGACATATGCGGATCTGCTGAAGCAGCGCGACCGCTGGTGTAGAGGAAATATCCAGGTCATCCGGAAATGGAATCCGTTAACAATCAAAGGTCTTAGCTTCATGCAGCGATTGTTGTATATGGACGGCATTCATTACTGGTTCTTCGGTATTTATAAGATGGTGTATTTGCTGGCTCCATTGCTGTTCCTGCTATTCTCCATCTATAGTCTGCAGACTGATTTCACGACACTAGTGATGTTCTGGCTGCCAGCGTTCCTATCGTCACAGCTCGCGTTTCGCCGGATGGCAGACAACAAGCGCACTACGATTTGGAGTCATATCTATGAAGTGGCACTCGCCCCTTACATGGCTGTATCAGTACTTACGGAACTTTTCTTTCGGAAATCGATTAAATTCAACGTTACTCGTAAAGGAATATTGAATAATCGCCGCCATTTCCTCTGGCGGACAAGCATGCCATATGTGATTCTGCTTGCCATGAGCATTATCAGTTTGATCATGATAGCTATTGATCTGTTTACACCAATTCAGATTTACAATAGTGTCGATATGCTTTATATCAATATTTTCTGGGTGCTGTACAATGCTGTTGCACTCGTCATGGCTTTGATTATATCGGTGGAGCGCCCGCGCTTCCGAGAAGCAGAGCGCTTTAACGTGACGCTGGAAGCAGAACTACAAGACAGTGTGAACAATAGGAAACACCCAATACGAATCATAGACCTAAGCGAATATGGAGCACGTCTGGAACTGCTTGATACGAAAGTTGCTCACCTGCTGTCAGCTGGAAGTACACTGACACTATCTTCAGGTCCTCTACAAGGCTTAAAGCTCCACAAACACTGGGTGTCCCAGCAAGGAAAGAGCTACTATGCCGGTGTATCTTTTGAGGATGTCACCCAAGAGCAGTATCGAGCCCTTGTTAAAATCCTGTTCGTCGATGCACCAGACATTTATTCCAGTCGGGAATATGTAAATTCAACATTATTGAATGCAACTTCCCGCTTCTTCCGGCAAACAAAAGCCGAACCGAAACAATCTGAGCGACAAAGCATCAGGGAAACTATCGCGGTACCAGGCATCCTCTATTTTGCGGATAAAGGTAAAGTGGAAACTACTCTAGTCGATTACAGTCTGAGCGGCTGCCAAGTCGAACTAAGAAAACCGATTAAACCTGGTCAAGTACTGCGTCTGCACGCTGATCACAACAGCTTCCGTGAGAGTGACGTACGGGTCCAATGGGTACAAAAGCGCGGACGCAAATATTTGGCAGGTTTGAGATTCCTGACAGAGACGGCTGATTCGGATACTGCATGACATACAATAAAGATGGTTTTACTAGAATACAATAAATGAATTAAAATACCCCCTCCAATAAGGAGGGGGTATTAATATTGTTTAATTAAATGGTTGGTTTAGCGGGCTTTAAGGTAGAAATCTTTCATTTCGTGTTGCTCTTGTCGATAACTTCTTACGTAACCACACTTACAAGAATCAGTAATTGTGTCGATTTTATGCCGCCCTCGCATTTTGCATACGAGCTTTTGGAAAAACTGGATACTTACACCCACTTTCTAGTATATGGTAATATTATACGCTTTTTGTCCTGCTTTTCAAGTGAAACACCACAACTTTAGTAATGTTTAAAAATCAAACAGTAAAATCAGATAGTATTTATTTGTCTAACGACCCCAATAAATATTCGCAGACTATATAACCTTTATGTATTATTTTTAATGAAAAGAAACTTGTGTTCAGCGTTTACATATAGTGATTATGTCTTATTGTTTATGCTTATCAGAAGGTTGTGAAAGAGAATTGCATTACCATGGGACTACCTTAATCACGCCTATTTTTCATTCGTTTGTATAAATAAAAAAAGGGAGCAGAAGTTTTTGACTACTGCTCCCTTTTAGCACAAGCTTAGTTAGGGTATTGTATATTGTTCTTCATTGATTTCCAATGAATGAGATTCGATTAAAATTAATGTATTGTATATTTCCAAAAAGAATGTTGAATTAGAATAATAATCATCAAATAAGCTGTTAGAAGAAGAGATTCTTTGAAGTCCTATTCCTTCTTTAATAAATCCTATGGAAGATAGCTCCCAGAATTCAACATCGGATACAAGCTCATAATCTAATCTACTATCTCCTGGTCCATTGTTAATATAAAAAGATGATATGTTTTTAAATGTTATGTTGTAAACTTGTTCAACACTATTATCTAATACATTTATAACTACGTTTAAAGATTTCCGGAAAAAGTCGTAGTTAAATACTACAATTTCTCCTCCACCATCTAAATAATTAAATATGTTTAACAGCTTTCCTTGATTCATAATATCTTCCCTTCAGTTCTATTTTCTAATTATTCTATTAATCTTTTTGTGTGAGTTCCACTTTAGATTAATATGTGTACGAGCCCTATCGCTGGAATAATTTCCGTATCTATCCATTGATCCTTTTTTGTTATGTGCTACACGATAATAGTTTTTATTTCTACCACCAGAACCTTTTTTCATGACTCTCACTGTATGTTTTTTTGTAGTTACTTTCCATCCATTATTATTCTTAGCACGTTTAATTGAACCATTATTGCTCTTTGCTACTTTTCTAGCAGTACGATAGGTTCGCGATACTTTACCTGCTTTGTATGAACTATAAAGGATCTTGCCTCCTCTAAACGCTGGTCCTCCTAACGAACCGATAGCTGCTCCACCCAGTGTCGATCCTACTAATCGCCACCCTTTCTTTCCTCTAGATTTCGCTGATTTATAAGAAGACACTCCACCAATAACAGCTCCAGCAGCCATCCATATCCAGTGACCATCAGGATCTACAAATTTTACTGGATTGTTATTTGCATATGAATAACCATTTTGAGTCAAGATATCATCATCATCACCTGGATCAGGATCAGCAGATAAAAATACACCTTGAATTGGATTATAATACCTTGCAATTAAATAATACATTCCAGTTTCGACATCATATTGATACCCAGCATAACGATAGGAGTTATCTTTAACTTCTGGCGTTTCTTCTGCTTTAATCGTATTTCCCCATGCATCATATGAATATGCTGCAACCTGCTCACCCTTTTGATTTGTTATACTAATAACGTCACCATGAGCATTATAATGATAAAAGTATTTAAGGCTACCTTTTTTATAAGAGACAAGTTCACCATTTTCTGAGTACGTATAACTCTTTGTCACTACCTCATTGCTATCTGTTTCATACAAAACATTGAGACTATCACCATCATAATGATAGTTGGTAATTGAACCATTTAAGACTTTTTGCATTCTCCGGTCGTCTTCGTCATAACTGTAAGTCACAAAAGGTTTATTTTCTCCATTTTTTGTAATAGATATAAGTTGATCAGCTTCATTCCATTGGTAATTGTACTTTACATCACTTGTACGATTACCATTCTCGTCGTATTTAATTGAGTCACCATCGTATTGTGTAAGTTGATTATAATTATTGAAATTAGCTTCAAGCACTTTCGAAATGCCATTTTCAATAATTTCTACCTTAACTCTATTACCAAACCCATCATATGTGTATTGTTTAACTGTACCATCAACTAATTCCTCTTCAATGAGTTGATCCAATTCACCATATTTATAAGTTGTATTTTTACCATCAGCAAATGCAATTCCGGAGCGATTTCCGTTTGCATCGTAAGTGATTGTTTCTTCTAGCATATTAATACCTGAACTTGTACCGCTAGCTAGGTGAGTGACTAAACCAGTCCCATCATAGTTATATGTTGTTCCTGCTCCATTAGCTGAAATAAAGGTTTTTACATTTCCTTTTTCGTCATAATCAAATCGATAAGTGCCATCTCCATCGTTCATGGAGATATTTTGATCGAGTTTGTTATAAGAGAAAACATTTGTTTGTTCAAATGTATTATCTCTGAAAGTGAATTCTTGGAGTTTATCCGACGTTTCGGAATATTTCCAAGATTGAATGCCATTTCCGACTTCTTGTTTTATTACACGGTCTTTCTTATCATAGGTACTTTTCTTTGTAACATTATCTTTTACATACTTAACCGATGTTTCATTGCCATTTTTATCATATGTGAATTGATATGCTAATGAACCATTATAGCTCTTGCTACTTATGCGATCTGTACCATCATAAGTTAATTCAATATTATCTCCTTTTGGAGTAATAGTTTTGATTAGATTACTATTTGCATCATAAGAATTTGCCGTAACATCACCAAATGGCCCAACTGTTTTTACTAATTTCCCTGCTACGTCATACTCATAAGAAAATTTCTGCGCTGATCCAGCAGAGCTAACAATAGACTTAGATAGCATATTCCCATTCTTATCATATGAATAATCAACTGAAGTACCATTCTCTAACGTAAGCTTAGTTAATTGATTTAGTTTATCATAGACAAAACTTCTCTTATTGCCTAAAGAATCTGTGCTGCTGGTTTTATTACCGTAGGTATCATAAGTAGCAGAACTTATATTACCAATTTCATCTTCTGATTTAATACCATAGTTACCTTGGCTATCGTACGTGTTCTTAGTGACAACAGCGCCTTCTAACAAACGAATGTCATCAAACCAGACCGTACCTTGTCCCTGAAATACAGCAGAAACTTCGATCTTATTGATCGGCTTACTTTTATTGATTTTAACAGCTGCTCTATTCCAATCTTGTGTACCTGTTGGGAAGTTAGCTGTAAATTCTCCTGTTGTATTATCTGCATAGGTCACTTTTGCTTTTATTGCATAAGATTTTACAGAAGATACACTATTACTCTTACTAATACCTGTTAAAGTGATATCAAATGCACTGTCACTAGTTGATTGTCCTAGGACTACAGTTTGCTTGTATGAACTTGCTGCTTGGCTGCTTGTCTTAGTCATTTTCAAAGCAGATTTATCAGCAAAACCAGTACTATCTAATGACTCTCCTGTGCCAGAAGTCCCATTCCAGACTGTATTAGCCTTAAAACTAGAATTCTCAATAGGATTAAAGGAAGAAGAAACTTCTGCTTTCTCCACCTGTAGTTTGTCGAACCATGCTGTTCCATGTGCACTGTTATTTCGATGGTCGACTTCAGCGTACAATCGAATCTTAGCAGTGTTATCCGGTGTCTTGAATGTTAACTGTCGTTCTGTCCAATTTTGTTTTCCTGTTATCTGACCATAGCGGTTATCAGTCCATCCAATACGTTTTCCATTAGAGTCAATGAATTCAACATTTAGGAATGCATTTGCTTGGTTTAGATCTGATTTAATTGCGGCACTGAATGTGTAAGTAGCATTAGGATCAGCGTCAATCGTCTGCGTTCCTGCATTGTATCCCATTTCACCGGCAGTGGAGAGCGATTTAACAGTTACTTTTAGAGAATTTACACCAGCTATTTTCCCAGGAGAAGTTTTTTCCGTACTTATAGTTCCCTCAGATTTAGCGTTCTTAAGTAATGACCAGTTATTCGTGCCATTTTCGATACTTCCATTAGAAAGTAAATTTTCTGCCGTCCCAAGACTATAACTTTCTTCAACTACATTTCCATTTGTATCATATTTCGCTACTGAAGCAGTTTTTCCGTTCTGATCTGTTTCTGATACTGCATCTAACCCATCATAAGCAACTGTTACTTCATCACCTTCCGTATCAATAACGGATGTGACATCATTATTCTTGTTATAGGAGTATGATTCTGTACCATAGCTATCTTTTGCAGTTACTATGTTACCATCTTTGTCGTATTCATATTGTTCGGTAGGCGTACCTGATCCGATATCATTTGGATCAGTTGCTTCAATTAAGTTGTTACCCTCGTACTTATAATTTGTTGTCAGCTTAAGTCCATCAACATCCTCGATATACTGAATGGGGTTGCCCGCTTCATTATAGGTATAGCTTAATTTTCTACCATTAGGTTGCGTAATTAGTACGTTCCTTTTTGCATTGTAAGCTATTGTGTATTTTTCTTTTCTAGGATTCTGTGCTTCTGTTAACTTATTATTTTCGTAAACAAAAGTATTAATAACCGGCTTATTGTCTGTATGTGTTGGTTCCGTAACTGAAACAAGCTTTTTGTTACTATCATAACTGTAGTTTGTTACAGCACCATCAACATCTGTGAAGGAAGTCAAATTTCCACTTGTATAGCTATAGCTTATTTTTTTCGAATCCGGTGCTAAGATATTTTTCACAGTACCATCTGCGTTGTACTCTAGTGTTAGTTTTCTGCCTGATGCATCAGTTATAGATGTCAACAAGTTATCAGTATAAGCATAAGAGGTTGAATTATTGTGACCATCTATGATCTTTGATAATTTACCATTTGATTTGTTAAAATAAGCTTTTGTTTGATCCTTGGTTGTTAGAATAAAATCGTTATCTTTATCTTCTAATTCTAAATAAACTCCTGTAGGTGGTTTATAACTACCATCGGACTGTTTGGTAAATATATGCAGCGTACTATCATCATCAGTAAATAAGACTTGATTACCTGCTGATTTAATTGACATTTCAGCATCTGAATGCCACCCGAAACCAAACATACCCGTACTTGGAGATAAACTATTGTAAGTACGAGAAATCCCCAGACCCGGTCCACGTCCATCGATAGAAATATCATCTTCAGAAAGAATGAAATTACCAGTGGCAGCGTTCACTTTTCCATATGGAACATCAAGAATACTCCAATAATCTTCTTCACCATAAAACTCTGCCGGTGTTCCAATAGAAGGCTTGAATTCACTAGAAGTTACTGTCTCTCCATCTTCATCATAAGCACTTAGTTTAATATAATAATTTTTCGCTTTGGGACTATTGCTTCCGGCATTTGTATAAACAGGTGAAGGATCTACAGCAAACTCTGCTCCTTTTCCATCAGTATGCAAGGCAGATTTACCTGCATCAATCTCGGCCTGCGTTGGCCAAATTCCTTTACCTTGTGTTGTCCACTGATCAACGTCTCCGACATCAAAACTAGTAAAAGTCTTACCGTTCGAAATCCAAATCTTGTATCCTGTTGCTCCTTCAACAGCATCCCAATCCATCATGATGTAACCAGAATTATCACTCTTCAAGTTGGTATATGCGATGCCATTGGGAGTTTTAGGTTTTGCTAAATCAGGAATATAAGCTAAGTTATTTGAAGAAAGTATAGTTTCTCCCTGATCATTATAAGCTTGTATTTTAAAATTATAATCTGTCGAATCTGGGTACTTACCGCCCGAATTTTTATAAACAGGAGAAGGGTCGATTGGTAATTCAGCACCACTATTATCAGCAAGGTGTGTTTTATATCTTCCAGCTTTTATTTCTGCAGCTGTTGGCCAAATTTTCTTCCCCTTGGTGCTAAAACTAGTAACATTACCAATATCGATAACTTCATTTTCTTTCCCGTTGTAAAGATACAATTTATATCCTTTAGCGCCACTTACAGCGCTCCAACTTAAATCGATGTAACCAGTCCCATTACCATTGCTATACGACTTACGAGAAAGCTTAGGTTTTACCATGTTTGGAACATATGCTTTATGTTCAGCAGAAAGGCCACTTTCTCCTTGAGAAAATACTGCACTAACTTTAAATGAATAGTTTTTTCCAGCAGTACTATTTCCCGCGTTTCGATATACAGATGTTGGATCAACCGCCAACTCTGATCCTTTCCCATCTGTGTGCAGTGCGAATTTTCCTGCGCTAATTTCAGCTGCAGTTGGCCATATTTTTTTTCCTTCTGTTTTCCATGATGTAACATTGCCCACATCAAATGATTCGTATGATTTTCCGTTATAAATCCATATCTTATATCCTGTAGCGCCAGTTACTTTATTCCAAGATAAATTGACATGACCCGTTCCATCTCCATTGGTATATGTTTTTGAAGTTGGTGCACTAGGGCTTGGAATGGTATACGTGATACTAAGATAAGGTTTATTGCTCGAGTTTGAAGTAGAGGTGATTTTTTTCCAATACTCTTTGCCATTTCCGTTTGTGTGTAATTTAAATCCGTAATTCGCTTTTGAGCCATTAACCCACGATTTAACAGCATCTGTCACATTAAAAGTTGCTACTTTTCCTCTTCCAACATCTACTTTTCCAATGTTAGTAGATGCTGGTTTGTTGTTCCATGTTAGAGATCCAGGAGCCCAAGAACTGTTAACAGTATCTAACCAAAGACCATTTGGAGAATCGGCATAGTAGGCATGCGCAACATGAACTTTCAGAGATGCACTAGTAACATTCATGTTTTTAACTGCATTTAGATTTGGTTGCAAGTAGCCATATGTAGTACCTGTAGAACCATCGTAATAACCAGCTTTTAATACATAGGCATTTTGAGCAGATTCCCATTTGCTTGCAGCAGTACTGTAATTTGTAGTAGGGTATGCGCTCATTACAAATGCATCTGAAGACATATTAATAGAAGTTGTTGGATCAATATATATTGGATATTTGCGCTCTTTGGACTTTAGCCACTCGGGATCAGCACTAACTTGTAAGGTGTAACCATTTTCAGTCCGATTCAACTCATAAGTAACTGCTTCAGAACGAGTAGCTTCGCCTTTTTTATCATCTATATTTGAATCAGACATAAATGGTCGTGGTAAAGTAAATATTATGTTTTTATCTTTATCTACAAATTCAATAGATTGATCCTTCTGAATTTCTGCATCAAGCTCAGTGTTAATTTCGTAGTTAAAGATATGAAAACCGTTGTACTTATGGAGAACAATATCTTCTTTTACTTTGTCATTGAAAGTGATATTACGTAAGTCAGTATCGGGTTAGACGTTTTTATGGATAATCTCATTGTCTGATACCTGTGCGTTAGCTTGCAAAGGATTAACCTCTGTACCATCTTCTTTAACGGCATTAAGCAATTTCATAGTTACGGGGTAATTGTCTACAGTGAATGTCGCATATTCACCATCACTCATTTTGGCGTTAAAAGACGACTCTAGTGTTGTATTCTCTGTCTCAACTGTTTGTTCGTCAGTATAATCCAGATCAGTTGAGATTTCCTCCCATTCTTCGTTCTTACTTTCTATATGAATAGGTTCAAAGTATACATCCTCCGTGTATACACCATCCCCTTCATAAAATACTTTGGTATTTTCTGTTCTTTCTTCAACAATTTCACCTTCGGGTAATACATCATCAGTGATTATTGAGTTAGATTCTAGATTCTTGTTCTTTTGCTTATCGTCTCCAGACTCAGCAAAAATTTGTACAGGTGCGATAGAAAAAACTAGTGTTACAATAAGAAGCCAAACAAGAATTTTTTGCTGCACTTTCTTATCAATCATTCTCTCTGTTCCTACTCTCATAGTTTCGTTTACACACACATTACATTTTTGTAACATTTATGTAACAAACTTAATAATAGTTTGTGGCAGAGATTTCCACAAGCATTTATTTTCGACAATAAACGACTCACAACTAATGAGTATAAATACCTATACAACTAATATATTACTTTTAAAAATAAAAATAACCAAGCTACCATTTGATTAGTAACTTGGTTCATCAGATTAGTATTTCTTGTATTTAATGCATCTCTTTTTATTTTAAATGATGCTTTCCTTATCATCCTTTAATATAAGCATACAACTCCTGCGTCTCTGCTTCAGCACCAAACGCACGTGTTGCACCCCAGATTTTATCCACTTCTGCTCCATTGATTTCTGCGTCCATGTCATGGAAAATCCGATGCACATAACGCAAACTATTCAAATCTGCGCTGTCTGTTGCGATTCGCATGAATGCTTCGGCGTTCCACATATCGTTCACAGCCTCTGATGGGGCGAAGCCTTCTGTCCGAAGCCTTTCGACATCCTTCTGCAGCTGCTGCCATTCCTCAGATTGAGCCAGATATTCGATGTCAACATTATCGATGTGCCCCCAGCCGGTCAGATCATTCAAATAGGCATGCTGGTCACTAATTATCTGTTTGACTAGTTCTTCGTTCTGATAAGCTATTTGTTCATCATAGACCTCGTATGTGAACGTAGAAAGAAAGTCCTTCGTATCGCCAGATAGTTCTTCCAGCTGAGACGCTCCTTCTCCTTTTTCTACCGGTTTCAGTTCTTTCTCCTCCGGCATTTCAGCAGCTGATTGTTCTTGCTGCGGCGCCTCATTCTCTTTCCCGCTGGCTGTATCGTTTTCTTCCTGCGATAGGAAGAAGTAGATGCCAGTACCAACTATCGCAAGTACACAAATACATAATAAAGTTATGAAAAATGCCTTCACTGCCTTCCACTCCTCTGCTAGAATGAATTCCCAGTTTAAGATTGCTAGAATCCATTATAGCAATAATTCCCAGCAGATTCTGTCGAAAGGCAAAAAAAATAGGACGCTAATGCGTCCTATTCTTATTCCTCGTCATCCATTACTTGATAAGCTTCATTAAATAGAATGAGCTGACTATCCACCAATTCTTCTTTATCGCCACGCGTTACATAATGATAGACGCCGTTTTCATCCTGTTCTCTTGCTTTGCTGTTATCTCGCAGCATGACATCGAGTATTCCACGGATCCGTCGCTTGATAGGTCCGTCGAAAATCGGGAAAAGGATTTCAACCCGCTTCTCCATATTCCTAGTCATCATGTCAGCTGAGGAGAGCTGTATCTTTTCCTCTCCATTATGATGGAAATAATAGATTCGCGTATGCTCTAAATACCGCCCGACAATACTTCGTACGCGTATATTCTCGCTAACACCCTTAATCCCAGGACGCAGACAGCAGATGCCACGGATAATTAAATCTATTTGAACCCCAGCAATAGAGGCTTCATATAGTTTCTGAATAATAGGCTTATCAGTGATTGAGTTCATTTTCATAATGATTCGCCCATTACCATGACGTTTATGTAAGCGAATCTCCTCATCTATCATGGAGATGATATCAGAACGGATATCAAACGGAGCTACCGATAGATGATGGAAAGTTGGCTTCTCTGTATAGCCACTCAGGTAATTAAAGAAGTTAGTCGCATCAATTCCGAATTTCCGCTTGGAGGTGAACAGCCCCATATCCGTATAAAGCTTGGCCGTCTGGTCATTATAGTTTCCTGTGCCAAGATGAACAAAGCGTTCGATTCGATTATGTCTTTTCCGCACGACAAGTGTTATCTTACTGTGCGTCTTCAGATGTGTCATACCATAGATAACGTGACAGCCGGACTTTTCCAGTTCCTTTGCCCACTGCACATTATTTTCCTCATCAAAGCGCGCTTTCAACTCGAACAGCACCGTAACCTGTTTCCCTTTTTCTGCTGCACGCTTTAACGCATCGATAATAGGTGAATCGCCACTCACACGGTAAAGCGTTTGCTTGATCGCCAGAACATCGGGATCATCTGCTGCTTTTGAAACGAAGTCAACAATAGGCTCGAATGATTCATACGGATGGTGCAGGAAAATATCTCGATCATTGATGGCATCGAATAGATCCTCATCTGTCCCGATTTCAGCAGGCGGCTGCGGGATGAGCGTTTCATAAATGAGATGCTCTCGTTTTGCTGCAACAAGCTTATAGAACTGCATCATTCTCGTCATATCGATCGGACCATCGATTTCATAGACATCCTTCCGGTGAATATCCAATGTCTCTGTCAGGAATGTGATCATTTTGTAGTCATACTCTTGTTTAGGGATTTCCAGCCTGATTGCCGCTCCCCACTTACGTTTCTTAAGTTCTTTTTCAATTTCCTTCAATAAATCACGTGCGCCTTCTTCATGAATAGTCATATCAGCATTACGCGTAATTCGGAATACAGTGACAGACTTAATCTGATAACCGCGGAATAGCTTATAAATATAGTGGCTGATGATATCTTCTAAAAGAACGAAATGAAGTTCATCTTCCTTTGTGTCCTCAAGCTGGATAAAACGGTCCAGAACAGCCGGTACTTGCACGATCGCGGTCTTCTGCTGAGCATCTTCATCCAGCTCATGCTCGTCCAGCAAAGATACAGCCAGATTCAGACTCTTGTTTAAGAGCATTGGAAATGGACGATAAGCATCCACTGCCATCGGTGTAAGTACAGGGAATATCTCTTCTTCAAAATATGTTTCCAAACGAAGCAGCTGGGCACTCGACAGCTGCTCCATATTCAATAACTCTACTTTCTCTTCCTTCAACTCTGGTATGATGACATCCCGAAATAAACTGTTCTGCATCTCTACAAGACGGTGCGCCTTTGCTCCAATTTTTTGAAGCTGCTGTTTGGGCGTCATACCGGCTTTGTTTTCTGGCCGGTTGAACCCGGCTTTCACCTGATCCTTTAAACCAGCCACACGCACCATGAAAAACTCATCCAGATTGGAACTGAAAATCGACAGGAACTTTAGCCTTTCCAACAAAGGGTTGCGCTCATCAAGCGCTTCCTCTAGCACTCGTTCATTAAAAGCAAGCCAGCTCAACTCTCGGTTATTATAATTTTTCGGGTTATTTAATTCGACCCGCAGCTGTTCCTCAGTTCTCAATTTCCATGCACCACTTTTCGACAGTATTCTTCACTTCTAGTATATCAGTCAGCAAAAAGAGAGATTATGAAGTTATTGTAAATTTTAACTGATATGGGAATGGGAATCTTCCCGGAAAATTAGCTCCACATTCCGTCGCAGCTGTTTTTCCAGATGTTTTTTCTGCTTTTCTACTTGGTACCACTCTGCACGCCAGTCTTTGTTACATATTACAGTGAGCAGCAAGTCGTCTCCGTCCTCTCGCAACTCAATGTCAGCTACAATGTTCCGCTTTGTCGTATGCAAACTGTTTGCTAGTTTAATAATTGCTCCAAGCAACCGGTAATGCGCAAGCTCCTCTTCTTTAAACCAAGATTGGAACACTTCTGCATTGCGATTATAAAATGACTTATTCTTGAAGGACGCAAGCAGCGCCAGTATGATTCGATCTTTATGCAGCAATCCGTCTATTGTCCGGTTCGCCAGCAGATAGAACGTATGCTGATTACCAGATTCTGTATCGATATAAGCTCCGACGTTATACACATAGGCGGCATACTTCACGAGGAACGTATCATGATCATTCAATTCCACTAGCCCTTTTTTCTCAAATAATTTCGCTAGCAAAACAGCTGTGTTCTGGCGCTGCAGTGCATGTGTTCTATCAATCTCGAAATCCTTTGCCAGCTCCTCGAAGCTGCGTTCCTGCACATCCGTAAATAATGTCATCTCATTACGGCGATGCAGCACTTCATACAATAATCCGTCCCGCAAACCCTTCCGGCTGAGGACAAAATCTGTTGTTCCTACAATACCAAGCAAGCAACGGAATACTTGTATCGCTGGCAGGATAATATCTGCTCTATCCTTTGAGAGACCATCCACCTTCTGCAGCTCAGAAAAACTGAGCGGAGCAAGCTCTGCTTCCATGTCTTCGATATCTTGCTTCTTCATCTTATATTGATGCAGTCCAGCTAATGGATAGCCGACTTTTTCTTGATGTATCTGGACGACATTCCGTGCACTGCCGCCAATAGCGATGATCGGCAGCTGTTTGTCCGGCAGCCAATCCAGTGTCTGCAGCTGCTCACATACAAACGTATGGATTTGCTCCAGTTCTTCCTCTGTCGGCTTCTCTTCTGCAACAAATTGCCGCTTCAACGATAGCGCTCCAAATGGGAAACTGTGATAGAATCGCAGCTTGCGATTCTCAAAATACGTCACCTCGGTGCTGCCACCGCCGATATCAACAGTAATTCCATCTTGGAACGGTGTGCTGTTCGCCACAGCCAAATAACCGAGATATGCTTCTTCATAGTCTGATAGAACCCTCATAGTAAAGTCAGTTTCTTTATCTACCAGCTCTAGTATTTCCTGCTGATTCTTCGCATGCCGGACGGTTGCCGTCGCTACACATGTTGTTGATTCCAACTCATAAAAGCGCGTCACTTCTTGGAAACTATGAAGTGTTTTAACCAATGTCTGAATCCCCTTATCATCCAGAACACCATCTGCAGTTAGATAATTGCGCAATCGCGCGACGACCTTCACATTCTCTTTTTCTTTAATTCTGCCGCTCTTGTCACGTAAATACACGACAAGGCGCATCGTATTGGACCCTATATCAATTATGGCATAATACTTCGTCTTCATAACAAATCCCCCCACGTCGAAAGCCTTTCTCTCCATATTACCCAAACAGAGGCTCTCGTAACATTGTCCCTAAAAGAAAAGCCGCACATTTTGTGCGACTGTCTTTTATTATTATTCTTCTTCGTTATTTCCGTCTTGTTCTGAGTCTTCAGAAGGCTTACTAGGTGTATCTGGCTGCGGCTCTGGTTTAGGCTTTGATTCTGTTTCTTCTGGTTCCTCTATTACAGGCGGCTTAGTTTCTTCAACAGGTTTATCCACTGGCTTTTCTTTCGATGGTACAGATTCCTCAGCTGCAGGCTCCTCCGTTTTCTCTCCTGTAGAGCCTTTGCTGCTTGAACTGCTTCCGCTGGATGAACTTCCACTGTATGAGCCCCTGCTAGATGATCCTCCGCTATAACTGCTGGAGCTGCTTCCACTGTAACTAGATGAACTGCTGCCAGAAGAACTGCTTGCTGGTGCAGTATAGCTAGAGCTAGGTGCTTGATAAACAGAATCAGAGCTAAAGCCGGCCTCTGTGTCATCTTCTGTCACGACTGGTTCTTCCGTCGTCAGAACTTCTTCCTCGGTTTCAGGTTCCAATTCAACTGCTTCTTCACTCTCCACTGTGATCATTTCCTTCTGGAGGGCAAATTCGCCATCGATATGCTCGATCTTCACTTCTTTTGTTTCTTCCGTTAGTTTCGCTTTAGCAGCATAAGACTGCTCTTTCTGTTCATTCGCTTTAAGAGAACTGCTCGTCACAGATTTGTTTTGTACATAGAAGAAAGCTGAGACGGCAATAGCAAGGAAAAGGATGAATGTCCCGATCAGCAGCGTTTCCTTTTTCACTTCTTGGCGGCCTCCTCTTCATACAGTTCAATTGGTAATCCATCAGGATCCTGGAAGAAAGTAAATGCTTTTTCTGTGAAAGGATCAATCCGAATAGGCTCCGTCTTCACACCCATTGCTTGAAGTCGAGTTACTTCCTTTTCGACATCATGTACTGTAAAAGCAAGATGCCTCAGTCCAGATGCTTCCGGGTAACTAGGCCGTGCCGGCGGATTTGGGAAGGAAAACAATTCAATAACATATGTATCTCCAAGAGCAAGATCTAGCTTATAGGAATCTCGTTCTTCCCGATATACTTCTCGTATAATTTGTAAGCCTAATAATTCTGTATAAAATCGCTTAGATTCTGTATAATCCGAGCAAATAATTGCTATATGATGCACAGCTTGCAACACAACGCTGCCTCCTTCCCACGTTTCCATTTCTTCCATTCTACTACAATTACTTCCACTATTCAGCACCATTCTGCAAAATCAATTGCTTCTTTACAATATGTCGGAAAAATCTAGGCCAGCCGCCAATTCCTTTGCTTGCTTGCGATTTTTCACACCAAGCTTTTCATAGATTCGATGGAAATATACTTTTACCGTACCGAGTGATAATTCCAGATCATCCGCTATTTCATTATTCCGTTTGCCAAGCTGAAGATGATAGACAAGCTGCAGCTCACGGGTTGTCAGCTTGTTTTGCAGTTTCTGTTCTGTTGTTCCCTCTGACCAGTATGCTAGAATCTGCTCGACGTACTTTTGATGCTTCTTCGGTACTTCTGATGTTTCCATCAGTTCATTCAAAATATCGCGTACTGTCTCACCGTTCTTCCAGAAAGTGCGCAAATATTTATGATCGGAGCTGAGACGCAGGGCATCTTTCATAGAAAGCAATGCTTGTTCACGATCGTTTGGATAAAGAAGCACTGCTTGGATGACATACAATTCGATTTCAGCACTAACACGGTGTCCGAATTTCACGAGAGGCAGCAGCTTCTTAATATAATTCTGCGCCATTTCTACTTCACCTAGTTCTGCGTAAGCCCAAACAAGAGTTATGTATTCAAATAGACTTTTCTGCTGCATTGGCGGCTCTTGAAGGACGAATAGAGACAGCCAATTTTGAATTCGTTTTGTATCTCCTTGATGAATCGCAATACGAGTTCTCGCTGCTTCTGCTTTCTTGAACCAATCTGCTGAAGTATTGCTCCTTGTCAGCATATCCTTCAGTGCATGAAGCGTCGCTTTGGCTGTTTGAGCATCGCCCTTCTGCTCCATTTCATGCCGTGCCTTTAGAATATATGCCGGTACAAGCAGACCAGGCAGTCCGAATAAATCAGCAATAGTTAATGCCTGTTCCAGGTGATTTTTCACTTTGCTGGCCATGCCCCATTCATATGCAAGCTCTGCCATCGTCAAATGATAATAACCACTGAACATAGATTCATTTGTAACGGTATGAGCCAGAGCATCGTATACACGCTGAACTGCACGTAAATCACCGCCACCGCCCATAGGAGATTGAAGAATAGTAGCATCATGACGGTTATAGTCGACCGAATGAGAAAAGTATCTGCTGGAATTTTCATTGTATATCAATGCCTTGCTTGCATGATCCAGCGTACTCTTCGCATCATCTTCTAACAGGGAAATAAAACTTTTCAATGTATATAAATCGGCAAAATGCCTTTTCTCTTCTTCCTCAGAAAGCTTCAGTTCTCGGCGCAGCAGCTGTTCTTCCATCATATAAGCATGACGCTGGGCAAGCTCCGGCTGAAAGCGTAGGCATTCTACCCAACCATAAATGATACCTAGCTCCAGCTGGTAAATAAATTTCCGCGGTAGTTTATCGATCCATTCCTGTAACTGATCAACACGTCCTTCATGCAGGAGACGAGGAGCTGCCTTCACTAGAAGCTGTTTCACTCTATCCAAGTCTCCGGCCTTCCAAGCATATTGAATAGCCATGAGCAGCATTTGCTCATTTTCATACCAAACGCTTGCACGGATATATAAGTCGTTGATATCTGTCGCTTGCATATGGAGCATTTCTTTTAAATATGTACGAAAGTGCTTATTATAGGTGAACCAGCCAGGCTCCTCCTGGTTCTCAATGAGCAATCCTTGCGTTTTTAGCCGTCGCATAATTATCCGGCCTCGTCTTGTACCTACGATATAGTCACATAAGCGAACATGCATCGTATTCAAAATAGAAGTGCAGAGTAGATAGTTCTTCTCATTGTCCGGAAGGCTTTGTACAATCTCCTGAATTAGCTGTCGTGCAACTACAACATTGGAAAATTGAAGTTCAGAATAGTCCTCCCGGAACTGCTCATACATGTGGATGAGCTGAAGACCGGCTGCCCACCCTTGCGTCTGCTGCACAATATTTTGTACAGCAGCCTCTGTCGGTTCTTTATGTAAATGTTTTCGGATATAAGATTCAATCTCTTCCTCTGTGAAGATCAGATCCCGCTTTGTGATCTGTAATACTTGACGCTGCCTTAGCAGTCGTTTCATAGAAAGACCAGGAAATACCTGCCCAGATACAATGATGCGGAAAGTGTCCGGCATCTCTTCCAATAATGATGATAATTCATGCAGTTCATTGGAGTTCGTCATCAAATGAAAATCATCGATGATCAGTACACCTGTCACAGAATACTCACGCAAATAAGCACACCATGTCGCAATGAAATGTGTTGGCGAATAGGAGGCAGACTGGATAATATCCAATAGATTTTTCCGTTCCTGCTCAGGCAGACCGGGCATATGTAAAATTGCCTTCTTCCAAAAAGCGACACGCTGAATGTCTTCTTCCTCAAGGCTTATCCATCCTACTTCTAAATCAGTCTGCGCTGCCCATTCTTGGAGCATTGTTGTCTTGCCATAGCCAGAGGGAGCCGTCAAAGTCGTCAGCTTGCACGTTTCGATCTTTGTCCAGACACTGTCCGGTTTGATCCGTTCTATTTTCATTTGACCGAACTTCAAAGTAGACTCAGCCATTTTGTTCCGACTAGCTTCGTGTTCCCGCATCGCAATCAACCTTTTTCATCTTAGTTGCTTTTAGTATAGCAAAATTTGTAGAATTTTGGTGGTACAATCTAGCACTATTGTATCTATAATGACAAATAATAGTAGTTCAATGGATACGCACCCACAATATACTAAAAAAAGCACCCGCTGCTGAGCAGCAAGGTGCCATTCAAATCAAAGTTCCTGTCCATTTGTCTCAATTACACGCTGATACCAAGCAAAACTCTTCTTCTTCGTTCTTTCCAATGTGCCATTGCCTTCGTTATCGCGGTCTACATACACAAAGCCATAACGCTTCTTCAATTCCGCTGTAGAGGCACTAACTAGGTCAATCGGTCCCCAAGTTGTATACCCAATCAAATCAACACCGTCAGCTACTGCTTCTCTCATTTGTTCGATATGAGCACGCAGATAGTCGATGCGGTAATCATCCTGGATACTGCCGTCTTCTTCAACTTTATCTACAGCACCCAAACCATTTTCAACAATGAATAGTGGTTTCTGGTAGCGATCAGAAAGAATGTTCAATGTTGTCCGCAATCCCTTCGGATCTATCTGCCAGCCCCATTCAGAGGATTTCAAGTAAGGATTCTTCACGCCTGTCATAAGGTTCGCCGCTGTTGCTTCTTTCAGCTTCTCTTCATCTGTTGTAGCGATGAAGCTCATGTAATAACTGAAGCCGATATAGTCGACAGTATGCTCGCGCATAACTTTCTCATCATCTGCAGTAACATTGAACTCGATATCGTTTTCCACAAAGTAACGCTTCATATAATTCGGATAGTATCCGCGTACTTGCACATCGGAGAATTGCAATGTTTTACGTTCCTGCTCCAAAGCTGCGAAGACGTCATCCGGATTTGGAGTGAGCGGGTATGTTGTCATAGCGGCAATCATACAACCGATTTGCGCTTCCGGGTTGATTTCATGGGATGCTTTTACTGCCAATGCGCTAGCAACGAATTGGTGATGCGCAGCCTGATACATGATGTTCAGCTTGTTCTCGCCTTCTTCGAACACTAGTCCGCCACCTGTGAATGGCGCATGCAGCACAACATTGATTTCATTGAACGTCATCCAGTATTTCACTTTGCCGTTATAGCGCTCTAGTACTGTTCTTGCAAACTTCTCATAAAAGCCAATCACTTCACGACTACGCCAGCCACCGTATTTTTTCACTAAATTCAAAGGCATTTCATAGTGAGAAATAGTAACAACAGGCTCCATGCCTTGTTTCCGCATTTCATCGAACAAATCGTCATAGAATTTCAAGCCTGCTTCATTTGGCTCCGCATCATCACCATTTGGGAAAATGCGCGTCCACGCGATGCTTGTACGGAAGCATTTGAAACCAAGCTCACCGAACAATGCCAAATCTTCTTTGTAACGATGATAAAAGTCGATACCATCATGATACAGATTCAGTTTAGCTGGATCCTCAGATGTTGGATACATGATGCCCTCAGGCGATACATCTGCCGTTGACAAACCTTTGCCGTCTTCTTGATATGCTCCTTCCAGCTGGTTAGCTGCAACAGCGCCACCCCATAGGAAACCTTGTGGAAATTCTTTTTTCACTTCTGCCATGATTTAGTTCCTCCCTATTCTTTCGTGTTCTGTTAAATAGTGATAAAGCGCTCCATATAAATTCGCATCACTTTGATAATGACAGCTGACGATTGTTGGATCAGCTACATGAAATGGATTTGCTTGCTTTAGCTCTTTTACGCTTTGCTGAATTCTTTCTGTCACGATTGGCTGCGCACTAATGCCGCCGCCAATAGCAAACACCTCTGGATCAAAGATATATTGGAGATTCAGAATCTGCACAGCAATACTCCTGCAAAATTCATCAAAAATCCGATTCGAATCAGCATCGCCAGCATTAATAAATTCGAATGCCTTCTTTCCATCTGTGACATCCGCAACTTCTTTTTCCTTGTTGATACGTTTGATCATGTTAACAGCTGAACCAGTTCCTCCGAAAAAGGTAGCTTTCTTTGATTCTTCGTCAACTGCTTCCATCACATAACTCAGTTCTCCGGCCAGCAGATTACGGCCATGATGAACTTTGCCATCCATAAGGATACCGCCGCCCACTCCGCTGCCAAGTACTAAGACGATAGCATCGCGCTTGTCCTTGAGACTGCCAAGCCAAAGCTCTGCGAGAGCTGCGCAGCGCCCATCATTTTCTACAGCAACTGTCACACCATAGCGCTCCTCGAGTTTTGCTTTCATATTCACGCCATGCTGGAACGGAAAAGACCCACCATTATAAATAACACCGGTGTCAGTGTCGACAGCTCCGGGCGTGCTGACTGCAATGCCACGAACATCCTCGCTGTACATATCATCGATGCTAGCAAACAATATCTTATCGAAAGCCTCGATATTTTCTCTGGAAGCTGGTCGGCTGTCCTTTTTTTTGATTTTGCCGCCTCTATCCATCAAAGCAGTTTTGACCAAAGTTCCGCCGATGTCGACTACAAGATACATGCTTGGCACCTCCTCCAGTTGTCCTATTACAAAACCCCTGCATGTTTATGATATAATGATAACGATTACATTTCTGGTATTGATTTCGTTTTTTTGGTAGTTACTTTTTACTTTCTGCAATGGAGGTTCTGTATGCCGAACGAATGGTCCACTGTCACACGATTGCTTCATCAGACTTTTTCTATACCTGTAACATATCAGTCAGAAGGCTCACTCTCTAATGCTCCATATCTCAAAGAAGAAGCTACTGGGTTTTCTTTTTACATACCATTTGAAGATACCGGCGGAATGCTGCAGCTTGGTCCTGCATTAGATTCAAGCCTATCAAAAGATAAATTGATTGATATTGGCTCACTCGCTTATTACATGCTGTACCAGCGAGAACTAGAGGTAGATGCACTGCAAACAACCTCCTTTGAGCTACCAATGATTCAATCAGCTGAAAACAGACAAAATATCACTTTTCATCATCACCCTTATTTAGAGGAAAAGCTTTTCGACTGTATTCGCGCCGGCAAGCCAGAACTCGTCAAGAAACAGCTACAGAGCTTCCCGGATGAATTGAGTGGAACATTGGCAAAACAAAGTGCATTGCGAAACCGGAAGAACCTGGCTATAACAGCAATCACATTAGCAACACGAGCTGCCATTGACGGAGGACTAGCACCAGAGCTTGCCTTTACGATGAGCGATGTGTATATCCAGCAGATTGAAGAGAGAACAAATCTAGCTGCACTTATACGACTTCAAACTGAAGCATTGTGCGCATTTGCTGAAAAAGTAAGCGAAATAAAAGCAGGAACTTATTCGCGAAAAATTTCTCATTGTGTCCACTACATCTACCAGCATCTTTACGAGGTTCTCACACTGAAGCAGCTGGCCGATATGTTAAAAATGAATCCAACTTACTTATCCGCCCGTTTCAAACAGGAAGTTGGCATGCCGATTCGAACTTATATTCAGCATCTTCGCATCGAGGAAGCCAAGCTTTTGCTGCGGATGACGGATCAACCACTGTTGCAAATTTGTGCTTTGCTTCACTTTCACGACCAAAGCTATTTCACGAAAGTATTCAAGAAACATACTGGTCTCACACCTCGGAAATTCCGGGAGCAGGCATAGAAAAAGCCGACAGCAGAAGCTGTCGGCTTTGAATTAGTTTGCTGGCTGATTCGATTTTTTTGCACGGATGACAGAAGGTCGTCCGATAGAATAGTAATCGATATTCGCTGTTTCTACATAGCTGAGCGGGTAGCAGTTACGGCCATCGATAACGATTGGCTGTTTCATTTGCTGTTCGAAAACAGTTAGTGGAAGGTCCTTGAACTCATCCCACTCTGTCACGATGATTGCTACATCTGCATCCTGCAGTGCTTCCTTAGTACTTGCTGCATAATGAACTGTCTCTGGAAGCAAACGCTTCGCATTGTCCATAGCGATTGGATCAAAAGCAGAGATGTTCGCACCAAGATCAGTCAATTTCTGTGCAAGAACAATACTTGCTGATTCGCGCATATCGTCTGTATTCGGCTTGAATGCAAGGCCAAGCATTGCAACTTTCTTGCCTTCCAGTCCGCCGCGAAGGACCATTTGTGCGATATCAACAGGAATTTGCTGCTGCTTGTTGTTTACATTAATAACGGATTCCAACAAGTCAAATGTGTGATTCACGCCACCTGCAATCTGAACAAGTGCTTTCGTATCTTTCGGGAAGCAAGAGCCGCCATAACCGATACCGGCATTCAGGAATTTATCGCCGATGCGTTTATCCATACCCATTCCTTGAGCAACATCCTCGATATTGGCACCAAGCTTACCACAGATCGTACCAATTTCATTGATGAAGCTGATTTTCGCTGCCAAGAAAGCGTTAGACGCGTATTTGATCATTTCGGCACTTTCGATATCTGTACGGAATACCGGTACACCGAATGGTTTGTTAATCTCCTCAATTAGGTCTGCTACATTCTCAGACTCAGATCCGATTACGATACGGTCACCATTGTATGTATCATATACGGCAGAGCCTTCGCGAAGGAATTCCGGATTGGAAACAACCTCAATCTGCACGTCACGATCAAGTGCTTCTGTAATCCAATGCTTCACAAGCTTGTTTGTACCGACAGGCACAGTACTTTTTGTGACAACAACAGCCCCTTTGTCCGTTACATGAGCAGCAATGTCTCTTGCCACTTGTTGGACAAAGTCAAGGTTAGCAGAACCGTCCGCTCTCTCTGGGGTACCAACAGCAATATAGATGGCATCTGCATCATGGAAGGCGATGCTGTGGTCAGTTGTGAAATGAAGTCTATCTGCATGCATATTTTTATGAATTAATTCTTCCAAACCTGGCTCATAAATTGGGGAAATCCCAAGATTCAGCTTATCTATTTTATTTGGATCAACGTCCAAACAATATACTTGATGTCCAATATCAGAAAGCGCTACTCCTGTAACCAGTCCAACATAACCTGTTCCGATTACTGCGATTTTCTTCTTCATTGAGGTCACATCCTATTTGATAAAAGTATGTTTGTAAGGAGCATTCTAGCACTGGATTTACAAAAAATACGCTTATTTACATAAGCTTTAAAGTATCTTCGCAAACTATAAAATCCCTTTACATAAAACAAGCATCCTTCCCAAAAGGAAAGATGCTTCTTACGTCTTACTTCTTCCTGCATTCCTGAATGAATGTACTATCCCGGAGCTTGCGTTTCACTTCTTTTCCCCAGTTCTTTACTGCATCTTCTGTGGTCCCTTCAATGGCGGCGATCTCTTTCACTGCGTAACCATGGATTATGTACCAGTACACCCATTTCCATTGCTTATCAGTCAGTGTATGTTTGACTCGCTTCCAGAATTCTTGTTTTTCGATTAAGTCGATTTCTTGCTGAATTGCTTCCTTTGTGTGGGCTTCATTGATGATGAGGTCGGTCTTTTCTTGTTCGCGGATGATTTTTCTGAGGTAGTCGATGAGTCGGTGTCGGATCATGTGACTGGCGTAGGAATCGAAGGTGCCTTTTGATTCTTCATATCCATTGTAGGCAAAAAATAATGCCATCACACCTTCTTGAAGAAATTCGTCATGGGTGTCCCGGATACCTAATCGATGGATATGGTAATGAATCATATTCTTGTACTGCTCGAGAATTATATGAAAATCAATATTGCGGATGTCCGACATCGGTATCTTCTCCCTTAGTTTTTTATGGGCAGAACAGCTTATCAACCTCTATCCTCCTCTCACAAAAATTAGGACTTTTTGTTCACCCCTCGCTATTCTGTCTTATAATCGTATGTTTTGCAAGAAAAGGGTTAATTTACCATATTCGACATCTTGAAGCAGAAAACGCCCATTTTTACAGAGTTTACAGTTGCTTAACTGCAATATCTGTCGTAATAGCTAGAATCAATCCAAAAACACGCACTTTCCAATACGAAATGCGCGTTTCAGCTTGTGTATTAATAATTTGTAAAATAAAAAGATGGACTACCCTTTCCGTGCTCTGAATAGGCTGTACAAGTCAGCCAAAAGGAGGCCAAGCATGGGTAATATACTCAATTATATATTATTAGGAGTCAGTCTCTCTGCACCAGTCGGACCAGTCAATGCTGCTCAAATGGAAAAAGGAATCCGCGGTGGATTCCTGCAAAGTTTATCTGTCGGGTTTGGTGCTATGCTGGCAGATATCCTTTATATGCTGCTTGTGTATCTTGGATTTTATCATGTGATCATGATTCCGGTCGTCCAGTCATTTCTTTATTTCTTCGGCAGCTTTGTCTTCCTTTATCTTGGTATAGAAAGCGTTCTGAAAACGCGGACCTTGACCCGTGCCAGTATGACGACAGTTGCTCCGCTGCAGGGGCTCCGTTACGGATTCTTTCTTGCACTCGTCAACCCAATCTCTATCATGTTCTGGGTAGGCGTTTACGGCTCTGTACTCGCCAAAATAGTAGAGCAAGGTGAGTCAAATCATTTATTGCTCTATACAATAAGCATCTTTGTTGGTGTTTTTCTATGGGATAACGTGATTGCCCTATTATCTAGCAGCCTGCGCCGTTTTCTGAATGATCGACTGTTGCGGCTGATCACTCTTGTTTCTGGCATATCATTGCTCGGTTTCGGTATCTACTTTGGTTATTTAGGCATTTTGAGTGTGCTCTGATTTTTTGCGTTTGACCCAAATGCCGATGATCAAAATAAGTACTGCAAAGCCAGCACTTACATATAAGCCTGGACGTACTTCTGCTTCAACTGCTGTTCCGCTGATACCTGCGAGCAGCAGAATACCTCCAATGACAGTCACTACTTTATTGCCCATTTTGAACTTTTCATTTTTCCAGGCAGATGCCAGAATGAACAACCAATTGTACAACAACAGCAGTCCTGCCGCTGTGGTAATGTACTCATAAATTTTCCCGGGCAATAATAAAGCGGTGATAATACTTGCAAGCAACCCTACTGCAGCAAGCGACATACTAGCTAAAGGAAGATCTTTATATTTCAGTTTCTTGGCAAAGAGCTGCGGCGCATCTTTGTCCTTCGCTAGTGTGACAAGCAGGTTGGTTACCGCAAACAGCGCCGCACATAAAGTAGAAAATCCTGCGATGATAACCGCTGCATTGAACACATGAGGAAAGAAATCAAGCGGTGTTTTCGATAATGCTGTAACAAATGGACTTTCATTCATCTTGAAATCGTGCGTTTTGACCATACTGATTGCTAACAGCAGTGAAACTACATAAAGTATCGCCAAACCAATCAGCATGATTGTCCCCGCCTTTGCAGCTTCTTCCTTCTTCTTCAACTGCATGGACATCAATCCGATAACTTCAATACCCCCAAAAGCGTAGAAAGCATAAATAAGGGAAGCCCATAATCCTTTGTATCCATCATGCAAGAAGGATTCTTCAAAAGGCTTATACGTCGATTCCGTAGAGATAACATTAAATAAGACAAGTGCTGCCAATACAATAAACATCGTAATAGCAGCCGTCTTAACGACCGCAAAAATATTCTCCATCTTGTTGAATCCCTTCGCTCCTGCTAACACAACGATAATTGCTAGCACTGCGTAGATAGCAGAAAATACCCACAAGGGAACCTTCTCGAACCAAAACTGACTTAGGAGAGAGATTGCAGTCAGCTGACTGCCCATGATCAGGATATTCGAGCACCAATAGCTCCAACCACAGCTGAAAGCAGCCCAGCCCCCAAAAGCTTTGCCTGCATAATAACAAAACGACCCTTCCTGAGGATCATTTGCGGTCATCCTAGCTAGTGATAGAAATACGATCAGTGTACCAATCGCAGCTAAAACGAAAGAAATGACGATGGAAGAACCAGTCAAATGGATACCAATTACCGAACCAAGAAAATATCCCGTCCCAATCGTACAGCCGATTCCGATAAGCGACAGCTGCCACCATTTCATATTGCCTGTATTGGATGTCTTGCCTTGCCCATTATTACCTGGATGCTTTTTCAATTCCCGTTCCCTCCTCGTCCTGTTAGTATGAGAAGTAACGTTGGAATTATGTAAGACAAGCGTGGTATGATGTTCTTATTGATTACGCAAAAGGAGCAGTATAATGGATTCTAAACCATCTAAGGGTAAAAAGGCGTTCTTCTACACTATGCTAGTACTACTAGCTGTAATGATGATCTTAACAATTTATTTCGTGGTTAAAGGATATAGCGATTTGCTTTGATTTTAAAGAGCTAGTTCCCGCAATGGGGCAGCTCTTTTTTTGTGTTTTTTCCTATAAATAACAGTTAACAGACAATATCCCCGGACTTTTGTAAAGGTTTTGTAAATTAATTAATTATAACCTTTACACACCCTTAACAATTAGACATAATAGTCGTGTTTGCGACACATATTTAACCTTAGGGGTGAAAAGTTTGGATATAAATGTACAGGAATTAATCTTCTCCTTTATTGGAGGATTAGGTATATTCCTATTCGGTATCAAGTCGATGGGAGACGGACTCCAAAGATCGGCTGGAGATAAATTACGTGATATTCTGGATAAGTTCACGACCAATCCACTTATGGGGGTTCTTGCAGGTATTCTCGTTACTGTCCTGATCCAAAGCAGCTCAGGTACGACCGTTATTACGGTCAGCTTAGTTAGTGCCGGATTTATGACGCTGCGACAAGCGATTGGCGTTATAATGGGTGCCAATATCGGTACAACTATTACTGCATTCATTATCGGTTTGGATGTTGGTGCGTATTCACTGCCGATTCTAGCAGTTGGTGCATTAATGTTATTCTTCTTCAAAAACAAAAAAATCAATAACATTGGTCAAATTTTTTTCGGCTTTGGTGCACTGTTCTATGGACTCGAGCTGATGAGCGGCGCGATGAAACCTCTCCGCAGCTTGGAATCTTTCCACGATCTAACGGTGCAGCTAAGCGACAGTCCAATATTAGCTGTCTTAGCTGGTACGCTATTTACGGTCGTCGTTCAGAGCTCTAGTGCGACAATCGGTATTTTGCAAGGCCTCTATACAGAAGGACTTGTCGATTTGCAAGCAGCTTTACCAATCCTGTTCGGGGATAATATCGGAACAACGATCACAGCTGTACTTGCTTCCATAGGTGCTTCAATAGCAGCGAGACGAGCAGCGGCAACGCATGTATTATTTAACCTAATTGGTACTGTGATTTTCTTGATCCTGCTTATTCCATATACCGCATTGGTAAACTGGATGCAGGCAGCATGGGATTTGAACCCAAGTATGACAATCGCGTTCGCACATGGTACGTTTAACATCACGAACACATTGATTCAGCTTCCATTTGTTGCTGTACTCGCTTGGATCGTCACGAAATTGATTCCTGGTGAGGATAAAGTAGTTGACTACAATACAAAAGGACTGGACCCAGTCATGATCCAGCAGTCACCTTCTGTGGCATTAGGCAATGCGAAACAAGAAGTGGTACGTATGGGAGAAGTGGCTGTCCAAGGTTTGGAAGAAACGAATCAATTCTTACAGACAAAGCAAGTAAAGCATGCTAATAGTGCTTACCAAATAGAAGAAGCCATTAACAATTTCGACCGCAAGATTATGGACTATCTTGTCCGAATTTCGGCTGAGTCACTTTCCGCTCAGGAATCAGAAGAGCACGGTGCATTGATCGATGCAGTCAGCGATATCGAACGAATCGGCGATCACTTCGAAAACATCATTGAGCTTGTTGAGTATCAGCAATCGAACAAAGTCAAAATCTCTAGTACTGCAATGGAGGACTTGACCAATATGTTCCTACTGACAACTGACACGGTACGCGATGCCATGCTTGCTTTACAGAACAATGATAAAGAGCAGGCAAAACTCGTCGTTGAACAAGAAAATAAAATTGACTCGCTTGAGCGTAAACTGCGTAAGCAGCATATCCAACGCTTGACTGAAGGCTCGTGTAGCGGACAGTCTGGTGTTGTCTTCATTGACATTATCAGTAACCTGGAACGTATCGGCGACCACGCGGTCAATATTGCGGAAGCTGTGCTTGGGGAATCGAAGCATATGCATACAACGAACTAAAAAAAGAGCTCTTGTCCTTAGGGACAAGAGCTCTTTTAGTTCATGTTCTTTATTATTGATTTAGAAAGTTTTGCATCTCCTGTGCATTCTGTTCCAATCCACCAACGTTGAACTCTAACACTGATCCAACGGGGTATGGATATCGTGCATCATGATAGCTGTCATCCACTGGAATTCGCATCGTCTCGATATCTTCTGCCTTTCCTCTCAAGACATCTGTACCCATCGATAGCAGTAAGCCGTTACGCACGTTGGTACTGACATATCCATTGGCGATACCAACCATCTTCGGAAGCTTAGCAACTGTCGTTACACTGGCTACCTCTTCTTTGAGCTTGCCAAGTACTTCTTGCTGACGCTGTACTCGACCGTAATCGCCATTTGCATCGTGACGGAATCGACTATAAGCTAACAGCTCTTTACCGTGGAGTTTTTGCGTACCTTCTGTCAGCTGTACACCTAAAGCTTTTTTATCCGTAGTCATCTCCGGTGTTACCGTAACTTGAATACCATCAGGAGCTACAGCATCAACTAGCTTCTCAAAGCCTTTAAAATCGACCTCGGCATAGTAATTGATATCGATCCCGAAATTTTCAGTGATTGTCTTTCTCATCAGCTCTAGTCCACCGATAGAATAAGCAGCATTGATTTTATTAAAACCATAGCCAGGAATATTTACATATGTGTCACGCATGATCGATATCAGCTTAGGCTGATTTGTATCCGAGCTGTAATTGGCAATCATAATTGTGTCTGCTCGCGCATCTTCTTCACCACGGGAATCACTACCGAGTACAAGCACATTCACATTATCTACATTCTCATCTGAGCCATTGAATTCTACTTCATCATTAAGATTATTATCTGCATTCGCAGCTCGCGAAGCAGAAATATATTCATAAGCAGCGAAACCTCCGATTGCTAAGAAAGCGATCAGGAATACCATCATAAACACTCTGAATTTACGCACTTTTTTCTTCTTGCGCGTCTGACGTTGTAAAGTCACGATAATCCGCCTTTCTAAAATTACCTACTAAAGATAATAGCATGAAAAGTATTAGTGGAATATAGTTTTTATATGTTTTGCAAAAATTATCCACCTTAAATAGACAGAAAAAAATTACTTTTGTCTAATTTTGTCACTTTTGTCTTATATAGAAGGAATTTATAGTAATATATACTTATAAATTTTGTAACATATAACAATTAAAAGGAGCGATAGAGGTGGAGGAATTATTGCCTATAGAACCAGTTGTCCGACAGCCTGTTTTCATTGGCCGGAATAAAGAACTTGCTACATACCACAACTGGTTAGCGGAAGATCAGGCTGTCTCCACATTGTTCGTCGTATCGGGCATGGGTGGAATTGGAAAGAGTGCCCTCTTAGCAAAAATGAACCATGATACAAAAAACAAGGGAATACATACTATTTTTCTAGACGGAAGTGTATGTCCACAGACTCCTTCCGGTTTTATGGAGTATCTTCATATGCTGATACATCCTTATCAACATGGTGCATCCATTGATGTACTTATTCATAATCCTCTTCAAAAAAAAATTGTTTTATACTTAGATCATTTCGATGAAATAACAGTCTTACACAGTTGGTTTATCAACGCTTTTCTTCCTCACATGGCTGCTAAAGGAATTGGTATTGTAGTTGCAACGAGAAAAACAGTAGCTTCTCCGCATATCAGAACTGTTTCTTTGCCGCTGACACATTTTACATATGAGGAAACTCGTGGATATATTAACGCCGTTTCAAGTTTACCGTTAAAACAGTCCCATCAATTAGCGTCTAAATCGGATGGATTTCCATTAGGACTAGCGCTAGCAGTGGATATGATATCAAAGAGTAGGAAAGCTGACTTACGAATCGTGAGTCAAACAATCAGTGCCAAGTTTCTCAGAGAAGTGACCGCTGTTTCCTTGCAACCGTTATTAGAGGTGTTGATCGTGATGGAATATGCCAATCAGGAGATGCTGGCAGCTGTCTTGCAGCGCCCTATATGTCTCGATGAGTATCGTGCTTTGCAGAAACTGTCCTTTATCGATTTGCATCCGTATGGGTTGAAGCTGCATGAAATCGCAAAAACTTATTTGAAACAAGATTTCCAGATGCGAGAACCAAGCCGTCTAGCAAGCCTTCATCGTACTTGTATGCAATTACTTTATCAGCAATTAACTAATACTTCGTTCACGGATAGAGCCGTAATTACGTCTGCGTTACTCAAAATGAACAGAGACATATGGCCAAAAAATAATGCATATTTAACTTTCGTCTCTCCTATTACCCAAGTGGAGACGGACCATATCATTGAGACGGACATACCGATTTTGCATGATTTAGTAGAAGATTGGTGTTCGTATAGTGTAGATCCAGAACAAAACCAGAATTATCATGATTTCCTGGATGCACTGATACAACTGGATCCTGATAGCATTCTTGTATTACGTAATCAGCAACATCTACCAATAGGGATGTTTATCACGGTGCATTTCACAACAAAGACAGCACCACTTTTATTGCATCATTTCCGCTCTGATCTGGAAGCCTGCTTCACTCCAGAAGGCTGTAGGCAAGCGGCATTGCAAGCCGATACGTTTATTCCGATTCTTATAACAGCCACGGAGCACCATCTCTCATATACAAGACAGGAATTAACAGGCATGCTTATTATGGAACAGCTTGCGAAGCTGGAACCTGGCAAACGAGCCATCCTAGTTGCAACGAATGCGTCCTTAAAACAATTTCTGCAAACCATTGGCTTCCATAGCCGTCCGGCAGGAGATACGCGCTGCGACACTTCCTGGGCAAAAGCAGAAGTATTGGAATTAGATCTCCGAAAAGGGGCATTTGAAGACTGGATTTTTGATTTGGTGCCGTTTAAACAAAAGCAGCTTTCCACTTTGACAACAGAAGAAACACGGAAAATACTTCATTCTATCAAATCAACAATCGAGTTGGAAAAGTACACAGATTACTTTACTGATTGTACGACTGGTCATGCTGTCCAGACAAAAATTATGTCTATAATGGAACAATCAGACCAGCTCACTTCTGATCAGCGGGATGTACTCTGGAACGGCTTTATCCGCTTTCCGGAAAATACAGTGCGAGCTGCCGAAATGTGTAATATGAGTAGAGCTACTTTCTATCGACATCAGAAAAAAGCTATCAAGCAGCTTACTACTATTTTATGCTCATAAAAAATGCACCCCAAAAGTTAAGTGTTACTCTAACTTTTGGGGTGCGGTTCATTTCCCCTGTGTGCCTTTTGCTTAAAATATCCGTTTCATTCCGCGCCGATTGATCTTTACGGGTTCATCTCGTACGACTACTGCTCCTTCAACCATTTTCCAATTGTTTTGCATTAACATATACGCCATTTCATTTCCGAACTGTTTGGCAACTTCCTGGTACGCCTTCATCAAGCCAAATCCTTTTCCGGATCTATGATTATTCGAACCAATAAAATGCACCAAATTCGCTCCGATCAGCTGCTGTGTGAATTTCCGTACTTTGCCCCCAAGATCTCCATTCACACTAGCAGCTGCAACTTGGACTAAACAGCCATTCTTTACAAGATCATATAGAAAATCAGGATGCTGTGCGACGTAAGCATTCTTCTCCGGATTTGCTATCACCGGATGGAAACCTGCAGCCTGCATCTCCCGAACCAATTGTTTTACATAACTAGGCAACGGGTTCTCTGGCAATTCCAAATAAATATAGCTCGTATTCACATTTACCGGAAGCAGATCCAGAAAATCGCGTTCACTCAGTAATTCACTTGATACAAACGCTTCCTGTCCCGGAAGCACCTGCAACGGGATATTTTCTTCCCGGAGTGCTTCATTTAGTTCATCTATCGCTGCGAATATTCTCTGTCTATGATTCACCGCATTATCTACTCTATCATGCGGTGTCGCTACAATTGTATCGATACCCTCGAAAACAGCCTCCTCTGCCATTTTCAAGCTCTCCTCCAATGTACCAGGTCCATCATCCAAACCAGGCAGGATATGGCAATGAATGTCTATCACCCGAAATCCCCCATTTCAGTATATCTAACTACTAAAATGGTAACATGAGACAAGGAAGAATTTGTCTCATGTTTGTCTCATGTTGCTAACCAGCTAATATTGACTTGTTTTTATAACTATAAAAAGAAGAGAAGATACTATAATTAGCACCTTCTCCATTCTCTTATTCACCAAGCATATTATGAACTTTATCTTTCTCTTCTTGCCCAATTTCATAATAGTACACACCGTCTATAGTTGTACCAGTTCCTTGCATTTGGTAATTCTCTGTATTTTTTCTCACATTGCGGTAGTTTTGGAACAGATCCGTCATTGTACTAAAGTCAATATTAGTCTGAACATTATTTCCAAGAACATTTAGCAAATCATCAATCTTATTAACTGATTTAATGCTAGCACCTTTATCTATTACAGCTTGAATTACTTGACGCTGGCGTGCATTACGACCAAAGTCTCCATCTGGATCTTCTTTTCTCATACGAACATAGGCCATCGCCTTCTTACCGTCCATGGAAGTTTCTCCTTGAGTGAAACTATAGCCATCTTGTGTAAAGTCGAGCTGGCTATTTACAGTAATTCCACCAACCGCATCTACCAAATCCGACAGACCTTCCATGTTCATCTCTACAAAGTAATCGAGATCAATATTCAAGAAGCTTTCTACTGTATTGATAGACATATCTACTCCGCCACGAGCATAGGCATGGTTAATTTTCTCTGTCGTTCCATTTCCGACGATTTCTGCACGTGTATCCCGCGGAATACTAACAATCTTCATGGAATCATTTGCAGGATCTAAAGACATAACCATCAATGCATCAGAACGCCCAGTATCTCCTTCGCGTTCATCTACACCTAAAAGTAGAACATTTAGTTTTTCATTGTTCTCAACTTTCTTTTGTACTTCTTTTTGATCAATAGCGTTCGTTGATTTTTGAATGTTACCTACTGTGCTCCGAGCATTATTAAATGTTAGGAAAGCAAATACTCCGACTACCAGAATTACTAGTACTATTAATGCTAGTAAAACTCTTAGCCACGTACGCTTTTTCTTGTTCTTACCTTTTCTAGATGGCAATTATTACACCTCGTATCTCCTAACCTTAGCTAGTTAATTTATTTTCTCTGTTTTCTCAATGTAGTAGGAAACATACCAATCTGCAAATTTCTGTAAGCCTTCCTGCAATGAAGTTTCTGGTTTAAAACCAATCGCTGCATGCAGCTTGTCAGTAGATGCATAGGTTGCTGGTACATCGCCTTTTTTGAATGGTTCAAATTCCTTAATAAATTCTACTTTCTCTCCTAGAGCATTAGAAAGACATTTCTCAAGAGTATGAATGAATTCCATCAATTTTACTGGTTGATTATTACCGATATTATAAACATTGTATAGGTTCTCTTTATCATAGTGATGAAGCAATCCAACGATACCCTTTACAATGTCATCAATATAAGTAAAATCCCTGTACAAATCATTTTCAAAATCTCCATTATTGAAAATTTTGATTGGCTCTTTTGCAAAATACTTATCCGTAAAGCCAAAGTAAGCCATGTCCGGTCGTCCCATCGGTCCATATACTGTAAAGAAGCGTAAACCTGTTGTTGGGATATTGTATAGATGGCTGTAAGTATGTGCCATCAACTCATTTGATTTCTTTGTAGCCGCATAGAGCGATACAGGATTGTCTACAACATCTGTTTCTTCGAACGGTACTTTCTTATTTGCCCCATATACGGAGCTAGATGATGCATATATCAGATGTTCTACTGGATAGAGTCTACATGCTTCTAAAATATTATGAAAGCCAACCATATTACTTTGTATATATACATCAGGATTTTCAATTGAATAACGAACACCAGCTTGAGCAGCTAGATTCACTACTACGTTTGGCCGATAATTCTCAAATAAGCTCGCGATAGCTTCTTTATCTGCTAAATCAGTCTTAAAAAGGGTAAAATTTTTATACGTTGATAAATCGTTCAAACGAGAATACTTAAGGTTAATATCATAATAATCGTTAAGATTATCGACACCAATAACTTTACAGTTCTGCTTCAATAATGTTTTAGAAAGATAATATCCTACAAACCCCACAGCTCCAGTTATTAAATAGACAGCGTCAGGATTAGGTACTTTGGAATTCAACATTGTGATTCTCCTTTAAGGCAGACTTCTCAACAGACCGACGTCCTATAGAATGATATTCTACCCCTGCTTTCTCCATCTCTGATATACGATAAGAGTTTCGTCCATCATATACTAGAGGAGTTTGCATTAATTCTTTATACATTGCTGGAGTAACTGCTTTAACTTCACCCCATTCAGTAAATATGAAGCAGACATTTGCATTCCGAAGTGCTTCCTGAGCATCATTTACATAGGTAATATTTCCATTAAGGTTAATACCTTCTGGATACACTTTTGCAAAATTATCTGCTCCAACTGGGTCAAACGCATAAATGTCTGCACCCTGCTTCAATAATAAAGGAATATTTTCAAGAGAAGCAGCTTCTCGTAGATCATCTGTTCCAGGTTTAAATGTCAGTCCTAAGACAGCTACCTTTAGACCACTAAAAGTAATAAGACGGCGACTTGCTTTTTTAAACAATATTGTTTTTTGTTCTTTATTTACATCGATAGCTGCTCTTACAGTTTTCAACTCATAACCATTTTGCTTAGCTATATAATCCAAAGCCTTAGTATCTTTAGGGAAACATGAACCTCCAAATCCAATGCCTGCATTTAGAAACTTACTACCAATACGATCATCAAAACTCATGCCCTTAGCAACATCCTGAATGTCCGCACCAACTAATTCACACAAATTAGCTATATCATTCATATAAGAGATTTTTAAGGCTAAGAAGTCATTTGAAGCATACTTAATCATTTCTGCAGATCTTCTATTCACAGATACGATTGGTATATTAAATGGTTTATAAATATCTTTTAAGAGTTCCTCTGCCCATTTACTTTCTGTGCCTATTATAATTCGTTCAGCATGTAAAGTATCATAAACAGCTGATCCCTGTGCTAAGAATTCCGGATTAGATGCTACTTCAACTCTAACTTCATTCTTTAGAAAATCTTGAATAAATTGTTCTACTTTATCATTTGTTCCTATTGGTACTGTAGATTTAACAACTACTAGGCAATCTTTTTCGACAGATTCTGCAATTTGCCTTGCAACATTTGCAATATAAGACAGATTTGCAGAGCCATCTTCTTGTTCGGGTGTACCAACACCTATAAAGATAGCATCCGCATCTTTATAAGCTTTATAAAAATCAGTTGAGAAATCTAACCTTCCTGCTTCAAAGTTCCTTCTCATTAATTTTTCAAGATCTTTTTCATAGATTGGAGAGACTCCAGATTTCATTAATTGTATCTTATCTAAATTAATATCAATACACGTTACAGTATGCCCTATCTCCGCAAAGCAAACACCAGCAACCAAACCTACGTATCCAGTACCAGCAACAGCAATCTTCAACATTTATTCCCCCCTTAACAGGCTTTATCACTTTACAGTCTCCAAAGCGTGAATCCTTGTTCCTCTACTTCTGTTCTATTAAATATACTTTTAACATCTATTATTATTTTATTTTCATTCTCACCATCTCGGAACATATTCTTTATTTGTGTCCAATCAAGATTCCTAAATTGATCATGAGCTACTGCAAATACAATACAATCTGCATCTTTTATTTCTTCAAAGTTCACTAGATTTATATTATATTCGTGTCTCATTTCCGCTTCATTAACATAAGGATCTGAAACTATTGGATTTACGCCGTATTCTTGAAGTGAATTTATTATATCAATGACTTTAGAGTTTCTAATATCAGGACAATTTTCTTTAAATGTAGCTCCAAGAACAACCACATTTGATTTTTTAACTATCTTATCTGCATGTATAAGCTGTTTAATTATTGCGTCAGCAACAAAACTACCCATACTGTCATTTATTTTACGTCCCGATAAAATAATTTGACTATGGTATCCCAATCTCTCAGCCTCATAAATAAAGTAATACGGATCTACACCTATACAATGTCCTCCAACAAGACCTGGATAGAATTTAAGTGCATTCCATTTTGTATTCATAGCATCAACTACTTCGTTAGTATCAATACCCATATTATCAAATACCATAGCAAGTTCATTCATAAATGCAATATTAATATCACGTTGACTATTTTCAACCACTTTTGCTGCCTCTGCTACCTTTATAGAACTTGCCTTATATACTCCTGCATCAATAACTAATTCGTAAACCTTGGCAACTTCTTCTACAGTTTCTTCATCAATACCCGAAACAATTTTTATTATCTTTTCTAATGTATGCACTTTATCCCCTGGATTTATTCTTTCAGGTGAATAACCTACTTTAAAATCAATTCCACACTTAAGTCCAGATTCTTCTTCCAGAATTGGAATACATATATCTTCAGTTACTCCTGGATATACAGTAGATTCATATACTACAACAGATCCTTTAGTGAGATTACGCCCAATAATCTTACTTGCTCCTTCAACTGGTGCAAGATTTGGAGTCTTATCTAAATTTATTGGAGTTGGAACTGCCACAATATGAAATTTAGCGTCTTTTAATCGAGATTCATCACTTGTAAATTCTACTTTACAGTTCCTTATAGCTTCATCGCCAACTTCATTGGTAGGATCTATCCCTTGCTTATATGTATTAATTTTATCTTCATTCAAATCAAATCCAATAACATTTACCTTCTTTGAAAAAGCTACAGCTATTGGCATACCTACGTAACCTAAACCAACGAGTGAAATACTTTCTTTTTTATCCATAATTAGTTTTGAAATAGACATCTTATTTTCCTCCTAAAGTAGTTACTTTACCTTTTTATATAGGCACATCTCATAACATAAAAATAATAAATTATATATCCAATAGAAAACGATATTGTAATGCTTTTTAAATAATTTTCAATATTAAATCCGTATGACTTAGCAATTAAGAAACATAGAATTGAAGCAACTACAAATAAAAGTTGTAGTACCAGTTCAATACTCTGCTTTCTTGCAACCTGTAAACCATATGAAACAGTATTTACTATTAACCTTATACCGAACATAGGAGCTAATATTTTTACATATACCCCTGCTTGTTCCCATCCATCTCCAAAGACAATTTTAAATGCAGGAGGAGCTAGAAAATATAAAGCCAATACCATGGGAATAGCTATTATTAATAAAAATAAACTAGTTTTATTAAAACTTTTTTTAAATCTCCCAGTGGAATCAAATTCTCTTGAAGCTTGTTGATAAAAAACCTTAGCGATGTTATTGCTCATTACTGTTAAAGGTAATCCAAGAGCCTTGTATGATATCCAGTAAAACCCAAGTACTGTAAGGCCATACATCGATTCGACAAACAGTCCGATAGAAGAATAAGAAAATCGGTTAGCAAATACTGCTGGGGCAGAATATAAAGGTTGCCTATAATGCAACTTAATAACGTTATACATTTGATTAATCGATGAATTTACTATTTTCTCTTTATTATTGGCCAAAGTTTTTGTCTGCCTTTTTAACCCGAATATCAAGCCTAGTGCGTGAGGCATCAGCAATCCTAATACTCCTGATTTGAGAAAACCTAGAATAATTGAACCTACATTTTGAATCGACGTTCTCAATACATAGACTGAAGTCATTACCTTATATTCCTTATATCTATTATTATAGGACTCTGCAATTTTAATAAAACCGCTCAAGAATAACATTACGAATATAAAAAATACAATAGATATAGAATCATCATATGGATTCTCTCTATTAAATAAATATATTCCATAACCAGCCGATGCTAACATACTGAACAAAATAGTGATAAAAAAACATACTTTAACGATAGGATATATTTTTTCTTCATCTGCTTCTGAGACAATTGATACATCGTATCTTCCACAAATCACACTAGCAAATAGACTTTCAGCTGTTAAAACTAAGGCATATACTCCTAATTCTTTAGGAGAATAAAACCTTGTTAAGATAGGTGCTGCAAGCAATGTAATTAATTGAGCAACTATTGATCCAGATGTTAAAGTTACAATTGATTTAAGGAAGTTTCCTTTCAATGCTTTTTTTATTTTCATGTAGTTAAACCTCGTTGTAATCAATTACTTTGGATATATTAGAAAAGTATTCATTAGAAGTATTAATATCACTTAATTGCTCAATGGTTTCTCGTGCTCTAATTTTCATTATTTTTTGCTGCTGTGGAGTTAAGTTTATTGCTTTTACTAATGCTGAACTGATATCACTAACGCTTGATGAATCTGCAAGGAAGCCATTTTCGCCGTCTATTATAATCCCATCTATACCTTGTCCTCTTGACCCTATAACGATGCAACCTGCAGCCATCGCCTCCAGATATACTAATCCCAAAGTTTCTTTAATGCTTACCATTATAAAAATGTCACTTTGTCTCATATTTTCAAATACTTCATCTCTACTAATTAGACCTCTAAAATCGACACAGTCATCTAGACTTAAGTTATTAACATGCGCTTTCAATTTTAATTCTTCTCGACCACTTCCTATAATATTAAATTTAAAACTATACTGTGGTTGTAAAGGTTTTAATGCTTCAATAGTTTTAGCAACATTTTTATTCTTATCTAATTTGCCTACATACAACAGCTTAATATCACTACCAATACCATACGAGTTTTTAGGTAATTCTGTTTTTAATAAAGAATTAGGTATGCCAGAAAAGCATAAGAACATATACTTTATTGAAATATCTAACATACTTTCAAATTCTTTCATGATAGTATGTGATCTAAACCCAATACCATCAAAATCGTTAAAATAGTTGGACCAGTATCTAATATCCTTACTTCTCTTTATCTTTTTAATATCCACTGAATGCAAGATGGCGATTCTTTTGTTTGCTACATTAAGATTAGTAACAAAGTCTACATAGTATGTAGGGAAGTGCACTACTAAAGCATCAAGATCCAGTTCAGCTTCTTTATAATAAGTTTTTACAAGATTTGAGTGTTTTTTATGAAAATACTTAAGGATATAATCCACCTTTGGCAACAAGAACATGTTCTCCAAAAAAAGCAAATCATTATTAAGTTTATCTTTAAAAAGGTACTTTTCTAAATCATTTTTTACTGGTAAGATTTTAAATAAATTTTTATATGCAGATTTATATCGGTGCAAAAAAGAATGTATAACTAATACATTGTTGGAAGCTGAGAATTGGCTTAACAGATAATAGATAGCTTTTGTATCGCCATCCAAATCTTCTCTGTGTAAAATCGGATAAAAAGGAGTTAGTATAGCAATATTCCTATTATGAGTTTCATGCATTTTTCAGTCCAACTTTCGTAAGATTCGAGCTGGATTTCCAGCTATCACACAATTACCTTCTGGAAAACTTTTTGTAACAATTGAGCCTGCACCAACAACTGTATTATCTCCAAGGATTATACCTGGCAGAATCATAGAATTCATTCCTACCCAGCATCCGGAACCTATGTTAATGTTTTTTGCTTTCACATGACTATCTAAATCATGAATATCATGATTTTGAGTGATAAGGCCAACATTAGGGGCAATATAAGTTCCTTCTCCTAGAGTTATTTGACCTTCATAGTTTTGAAAGTAACATCCGTAGTTTTGAAAATTATTGAGATCATTTGGGCTAAAAATAAGATTCCTAGGATTACCCACTATGTTTCTATGAGATACAGGAAATGGAACTTTCCTATTATATCCTATAATTTTCTGCATAAATAGATTACGCCAACACCATCTCCATCCCTTTGGAGAGTGATCAAACCAACGTCCTTTTAAGTATTTCTTATCATAGAATATCGGCATAATTAAACGTGAAAGTGAGATAAATATTTTTTTCAGGTTGCGTTTCATAAGTCATTATCCTTTAACATTTTGGATTTCATCCTTGAGTATAAGCATACAAACAAAACAAATAAGATCAATATCACTATATCAGTTCTAGTTCGTGCAATAACCGCCCAATCACTGTTAGTCATTAAATTTAGTATTGAGACTGTTATTCGTAATAATATTATTCTAAAAGCGAAATTATTAGATAAGTATATGAATCTATCATCTATTATCCTTAAGATTATTCCTGTAACAATTAATCCAATAAAGAGTGTAATATATCCACCTTCATAATAATTAAAAGTTAGGAAATCTACAGGGATACCACCTCTATTCTCCATACTCGTAATATATGAATACGAATTTGTATTAACACTTCCAAGAGTTTCAATCATATTCTTTGAAATACCAATTGTGCTTAGTATAGAACTTGGTATTAAGGCTAATAACCAATAAATATAGTCTATGCCTAGTCTAAATCCACCTATATCTACAAGAGTTTCTCTTACTGCAAAGTTAGTAAAAGGATAGCTAAATTCTAGTAGAAAACTTGCTATAAAACTTTGTTCTTGTGTGGAGTAATATCCATAAGAAAAATAAGTAAATAGGCTGTTTAATACATTTAATAAAGGGATACATATAATAAACAGTAAAATCAACTTTATTGTTTTATTTTTTTCCATAAATCTACTTGATAATAGGAAAGGTAATAAAAATAGTAAAAGCGGTGCTCTACCCTGGTTATAGAGTAAATACAATACTGCAAAAAACATAGATACTATGAATTTAAACAGTACCCATTTATTTCTCTTCACTCCAAAAAGATAGCAATAGAGATAAGGGCTAACCAGAATAATAACAGAAAATGTTACTAATGGAACTAGTCCAGAACTTATGTAATCACTTAAACTTGTGTTTGTCCCCCTTGAAAAAGATCCCAATGCTAAGTACTGTGACACACCCCCAACAGAGGTAATCAATATTATTATAGAGATTGCACTAGATAAAAACAGAATGTCAGCAAACAAATTCACTTTCTTATAGAGCTGTTTATTAATAATCGATACTTTTTTAATAGAAAGAGGTTCAGAGTATTTACTTTTTCCTCTAAGATGATATACAAACAGAATTAACCCTAGAAACGTCATGCATAAAACACTATTAATCAGTATTTCTTCATTACTTAAGGAGTTTAATACAATGTTATATAGAGTAGTGGTATCTCTATATTCTTCGAAAAGGATAAATAATATAGGTAAAACTATATAAAACAAAGTAAATATCATTACAAAAATATTAATGTTTTTAAATCCATACCTGGAGATACTCTTTGATGAATAAATATAAATTAACATTATAACTATTAGGAATAAACTAATTGCCAAGAAACTTATCAAAAAATCACCTTAACCTTAGATTAAATCCGCAACTTTTTTTGGTTAGCTTTCTATAAAACAAATGAATAACATATCTAAATGCATCTAAAACAGATACATCTTTTTGCACTACCATATTAATAGCTTGAGGGAAATGTGATCTATTTGTCATCTTCGATCTAAATACTTGGAGCTTTAACATTTTATAAATTTGTTCTTGATCATCTTTTTTTAATTCTTTGATGTAACCGTCAAATTTCTCTAGATATTGTATAGTTAATTCTTCTAAACTTTTTTTCATAACCCTTGGATGTATATACACTGCCAAACCAATAACATCTACATAAGCCAATTTATTTTTTCTTAGCAATCTAACTAGAAATTCAACGTCTTGGTTTCTCTCAAAAGTTTCATCAAAACCATTTAATTCCTCAAATACTTTTCTTCTTACCATAAGATTTGATCCGGCATGAACAAATAGATTCCTTTTTAACTCTTCCACTAATAGATTGCCTTCTCTATTTTCGCCACAGGTCATTACTGTCTTATTATCCTTTTTCCTTATATAACTAGTATAACAAGCACCCCAACTCTTATCACGATTGTTTAAACATTCTACTTGTTTTTGTATTTTATTTGATAAAAATTCATCATCATCATCTAAAAACATTAAATATTCTCCGTTAGAATTCTTGAAACCAGTATTTCTAGCAGCAGAACCATTTTTATTATAGTCATGTTGAATATACTTCACTTTTTCAACTTTTTTGTAACCATCCATCACCAACTCAGTTTGTTTTCTAAAAGAAGAGGCAGGATCATTATCGTCAACAACAATTATTTCTACATTCTTATAATTTTGATTTAAAACAGAATCAATAGCTCTCGGTAAAGTATCAGATCTTTGATAAGTGGGTATAACCACAGTAACTAATTTGCACATCTAATTCACATCCTGCTTTACATATTTCTAACAATAGTCTTTTCAATCTGCTCTCTTTTTTGAATAATAATGGTGTCGTCTGAATAAATGCCCTTTATCACACTTCCAGCGCCAACTACACAATTATCGCCTATTATCGTTCCTCTAAGAATTATAGTATTTGCACCTATCCACACATTATTACCTATAACTACCTCAGCAGTTTTAAATTCGGATCCTTTAAGCCCTTCTACTGTTCTAAAATCATGATCATGATCATAGATTAAAACATTTGGTCCAAATTGAACATCATTTCCCACTATAATTTTCTCATGGCTAGTAATCATGCAGCCATGATTAAAGAATGCTCTATCACCAATGGTTAATTCACTATTATGCCTAGCATTTAGCTTACAACCACTTCTTATTTGCACTCTTTTACCCAAATTGACCTTCGAATTTTTTCCAATATTTATCTCAGTCAAAGGTGAGATTAAATTAATAAAAGTAAAATTTAGTTCCTTGAATCTCACAAGTTTTATAAGACATAACTTAACAAAAGAATACGCTAGATATACAAATGCTCTAATCACTTTTATCACTTTTAACTTTCCAATCTTTTAATTTCATTTATATATGCTTCTACAACTATTTCTCGATTAAATTCTTCTTCCATCTTTCTCCTTCCATTAAGACCCATATTTTTCTTTTCTTCATATGATAACTTGAGAAACCTTTCAATCTTATTAATTAAGTCTTTAGTATTTTCTTGTTTTATTATATATCCATTTACATTATCATCGACAACTTCCCTACAACCAGCTCTATCCGTAGTTATTATAGGTCTTGCGCTTGCTGCGCTCTCCAATAACACATTAGACATTCCTTCAGGATAATAAGTCGGATGGATTGTACAGTGTGCATCTTTTAAAAATCGCCTCACATCACTCTGCATTCCATGATAATAAATAATATCTTTACTTTGTAGCTCCTCTAACTTTTTTTCGTAATCTTCTTCACAAAAACCCAGAACATGAAATCTAGTATTTTTATATTTCTTTCTTATATATGTAGCTGCTTCCACATATTGTTCTATTCCTTTTTCTTTCATAATTCTAGATATAAATACAAATTGGACTATATTATCACTAGGGTATGGTAAAGCATTAAAATGCTGAACATTTACGCCTGATCCAGGTATGATACGATATCGATTAATAGGGATCGATTGATTATCAAAAAACAATTTATTCTCTTGATTTTGGAAAAATATACATCTAGTATTTTTACTTGAAAATCGATACATTGAAACGAGTAATTTTTGAATTATCCCTGACTTCTCAACGGCACTCCCTAATCCTGTAACGTTTGGAAAAAACGGAATCCCTTTTAAACGACTAGCTATACCACCATAGATATTTGGTTTCACTGTATAAGAAAGAACTGCGTCTGGCCTAATTCTTCCTAGCATTTTAAAATAACTTACTAATAATTTAAGATCTGTAAGAGGATTCATTCCTCTTCTATCTAATGGCAAGTCTATAAATTCACATCCCATTTCTTTCAGTTGCTCTACTCTTTCTCCGTATGGGAGTACTAGGTATATCTTATATTCTAATTTCAAAAAGCGATCTATTATCTCTTTTCGAAAATTGTAAGTATACGCGTGGTGATTTGATAAAATAACTATACTTTTAGTCATTTTTCCCCTCCGTTAATTCTATTGATTCTTCAAAGCTAATAAATCTCTTATGCAATTCCTCATTGTACATTGATAGTTCCTTAGTATAAGCTAAGGTACCAAAAACTTTAGTTAAAGTTTTATTATTAGAACTATCAATTAAAAAGTTTAGCCAAGGGAAAAGAATGATTTTTTTGTTATTAAGTTTAGAAATAAGAGCAACTAGTTCTCTCGTACTCACAAATTCACTATTTTGAGGATGGAAAATACCTTCTCTATTGCTTTCTAAGATATCAATTATTACAGTAATTAAGTTTTCTATAAATATCATACTTCTTTTATTATCAATACTTGGGAAAAGAGGTGTTATCTTAGCCAATTTAGCCAACTTCGAATAATTTCCAATACTATTTTTACCGTATACAATGGGTGGTCGTAATATTGCTACTTTAAAATTATTATTCCTCATATTTAATAATAAGTTCTCTGCTTGTAACTTAGATTTGCCATAATGAGTAGTTGGGGAGGGTATGGTATTTTCATCAATTAACCCCTCATTCAACCCATATATACTCATTGAACTTAAAAAGAGGAATTGTTTAACCCCTTCACTTTTAGCTTTTTTAGCTACCTCATATGCTAAGTCCCTATTTATTTCATAATATTTTTGAGAGTTATTCTTAGTTTCTTTTATGTGTGCAATCCCGACTATATGAACGACAGCGTCATAATTTTCAAAACTATAGCCTTTCCAAGAATTATCCCTCAAGGAAATCATTTGATAATTATACTTCCCCAAAAGAGCATCCAATCTCTTTTTTAAACTTTTACCAATGTAGCTCTGAGTTCCTGTTATTAATACTCGCTTCATTCTTGTTTTGTCTCCAAAGTACTCGCTATGTCTTGATTTTTAATATTTTTTTTCCCCTCTACTACTCCATCACTTTTAGCTACATTAATTATAGTCTTGAAAAAGCATTTTAAGTCCATTCTACAACTTATATTCCTTACATAATCTCCATCCAATTTGGCTTTAAGAATGATTGAAATTTCGTCTCTTCCATTAACTTGAGCCCATCCAGTCAAACCTGGAACAACATTGTTTGCACCATATTTATCTCTCTCATTTATCAAATCGTATTGATTCCACAAAGCTGGTCGAGGACCAATAATGCTCATCTCTCCCTTAAGTATATTTATTATTTGTGGCAATTCATCTAAGCTTGTTTTCCTTAAAAACTTACCTATCCGGGTAATAAATATATTAGGATCGTTTAAGAGATGCGTTGGCATATCTTTCGGTGTGTCCACTCGCATAGTCCTAAACTTCAAGATATAAAATTCGGTCTTGTCTTTACCAATCCTTTTTTGTCTAAAAAGAATTGGTCCTTTTGAATCTATTCTAATAATTATCGAAATTAACAATAGAAAAGGCCATAACACTATTAAAGCCATCGCGGCTGCTAGAACGTCTACATTTTTTTTGAAGAATAGATAATTTTTCATTTATTTACACCTCTAATGATAATAATGGTTTTAGCTTGTTCCATCTATAACTTGAAGCTGTCGTTTATTTGCTAAATCCAATACATAATCTCTTATGTGCTCATTATTGTAGTATGCAAAATTCTCTAGTAAGAATGTCACTCTACTGTAATCAACATCTATAGATTTCCCAACAAAGATCTTAGGGAATATAGCATTTTCATGAACCTCGTCATGTCCCAATAGTTCTTCATACATCTTTTCACCTGGCCGTATACCAGCAAATCTGATACCTATTTCTTCTTCTGCATAACCAGACAATCTTATTAAATTCTTGGCTAAGTCAACAATTTTAACTGGTTCACCCATATCTAACACAAATATTTCTCCGCCGTGTGCAAGTGCACCAGCCTGTAACACTAATCTAGATGCCTCAGGAATAGTCATGAAATAACGAGTCATATCAGGATGTGTTACAGTTAATGGTCCGCCTGCTTTAATCTGCTTTTTAAATAACGGTATAACACTACCACGGCTTCCAAGTACGTTCCCAAATCGAACAGCAACAAATCTTGTACTACTTGTCTTATCTAATTCTTGAATGATTATTTCAGCGATTCGTTTTGTCGAACCCATCACATTAGTAGGGTTAACTGCTTTATCGGTAGATACAAGAACAAATGTATTTACACCAGCTAAATCAGCTGCTTCAGCAACATTTTTTGTGCCAATAACGTTGTTCTTAACTGCTTCTTTGGGATTGTATTCCATTAATGGTACATGCTTGTGTGCAGCTGCATGATAAACAACATCTGGTTGATAATCATCCATTACTTGCTGTATTCTTTCTTTGTCTTGCACATCTGCAATTATTGGAATAATTTCTATATCTTTATCAATTGTGTTTCTCAATTCCATATCAATAGTATAGATAGAATTCTCTCCATGCCCCAGAAGAAGTAAATGTTTAGGTTTAAACTTGAATACTTGTCTGCAGATTTCAGAGCCGATTGAACCACCTGCTCCAGTTACTAACACTGTTTTACCTGTAAGTTTTTCTGATATACTCTGAACATCTAATTCTACAGGATCTCTTCCAAGTAAGTCCTCTACTTGTACTTCACGAAACTGCTGTACAGATACTTTTCCTGTAATTATGTCTTCAAGCATTGGAACAATTTTTGTACTAGCATTGGTCTTGCTACATTCTTGATAAATTATTTGCATCTTATGTTTATCTAATGAAGGAATAGCCAAGATAATGTGCTTAATTTTATATTTCTCTACAATTGCTGGGATGTCTGCGGTTAGGCCTACAACTGGAGTTCCATAAATATCAAGCTTTTGTTTATTTAAATCATCGTCTACAAATGCAACGGGTTGTAATTCATGGTCTTGATTCTTAAGTAAATGCCTGACAAGCATTGTACCAGCAGCACCAGCTCCGACGATTAACGTATTTTCTTTTACAATGTTTGATTTGATTAGTCTATCCTTTGATAGTCTCCAAGAAAACCTACTGCCGCCGATTAAACAGATATGTAATAACCAGGTTAGAAATAATACACGTACATAAATATTGCCCATGAAAATCGACTGTACAATAGCTGCCGAGACTACAGACAGACTTACTACTTTAATGATTGCAATAACTTCTCCCGTACTAGCATAAGACCAAACTTTATGGTATAGACGGTAAATAAATGAGAAAATATGATGTGTTATAAGTAATGTTATTGAACTGACCAACAGCATCTTAGATGTAAAAATACCAAAATAAGGATTCAAAAAATAATAACCAACATACACTGAAAATAAAACAATAAATGAGTCCATACCGACTAGCAATGCTAATCTTTTTGAATAACTCAAGAGATCCTCCCCTTCTTACTTTCTTCAATTTGAACTCTCTTATCTATGGCTTCATTTACTAACTTTTGTATTAATAGGAGTTTTTGAAGAGGTGCATCCTGCTTGATATAGCGCATCGTCTTTTTAATTGTCTTAGGCAAAGCATCGAATTTATTGATAGGAAACCCACCTTTTCAAGTAATTATCAGAAGATGCCAAATAGCTTCTTCTTTGTTTTGATACGTTCTGGAATATCGCCTACAATGTTTCTTCCTTCAATAAGATCTACCGCATTTTCTTGCATTTGTACTACGAATGCGGGTCCATATTCACTCTCCAAGAAATTATATGTTTCTCTCAGGACAAATGTCCTATTACGAATGTTGTGTGCGTCGGACGCAATAAATTGACAAAGATTGGCTTCTATCAGTTTAAAACTGAGTTGCTGTATCTTTTTACCGAACTTACCTAAAATACTTGCTGCGGTTACTTGAGTTAGAGTTCCACCTTTTACGACTTCATATAGTAGATTTGGATCTTCCAAGATAGCTTTATTACGCTCTGGATGGACAATCACTGGTTTATAGCCTTGCACTTGCAAATCATAAAGTAATTGTTTTGTGAATTTTGGGAAAGTTACGGTTGGGAGTTCAACTAAAATGTAGGGAGTATGCTGGTTTATTGGTAGAATCTCTTTCTCTTTCAGACCTTCCGCGATTTCTCCGTAAATTCTTGTTTCTTGCCCTGGCAGAATGGTCAATGGTATATCTGCTTCTTTTATAGCTTCATTTAAATTGTATACTTCTACGAGAATATCATCATAGTAGTTATCAAACTGATTATTACGATGATGCGGAGTAGCTACAATCGTACTGATTCCTTCTTCTACAGCTGCTCTTGCCATTTCAAGACTCTCTTCTAAAGTACGCGGGCCATCATCAATTCCAGGTAATATATGGCAGTGGATATCAATCATTTGTTTCACTCCATTTATACTTAAGAGCAATGTGCGCGGATACCTATGCAACATTGCTCTCAAGTGTGTTGTATATTAGTTTCCGTAGTAGTAATACGTATTAGAATGTTTCTGTGCCACATCGTTTAGAACTACTCCAAGTAGTTTAGCTTGAGCTGGTTCGATCAACTCTTTTGCTTTGTGAATAGAATCGTATTCTGTTTGTTCACTACGAACTACGATAATAGAGCCATCACAGATATTAGCTAAGATTTGTGCATCCGTGACTGCTAAAACTGGTGGTGTGTCAATTACTACCATGTCATAAGATTCTTCTGCAATTTCCAACAAACGTTTCATAGCATTTGATCCTAGTAATTCTGAAGGGTTAGGTGGAATTGGTCCGCAAGTCAGCAAATCCAGATTCGGTACATCAGTTTGCTGAGCAGCTTCTTCCAATGTTTTTTCACCAATAAGTACTGTGCTTAAGCCTGTACGGTTATCTAGCTTAAAGGTGTAATGGGTAGTAGGCTTCCGCAAATCAGCATCTATAAGCAAGACCTTTTTCCCTTGCTGAGCAAACACAATTGCCAGGTTAGCTGTTACAGATGACTTTCCTTCCGATGGCCCTGAAGAAGTAACCAATATGCTATGAATTTTTTCATCTACAGAAGCAAATTCAATATTAGTCCGCAATGTACGGAACTGTTCTGAGATTGGTGACTTCGGATTTTGTTTTGTAATGAGAGAGCGGACATTTGTTTTAAACTGTTTTTTTCTTTTGGCCATTATATTCTCCCCTTACATTTCTTCTCTGAGCTGTAGTCTTATATTGTTTATTCGTCACAAGATCCGCTTCTGTCATATGGCTAATGGATCCAATCACTGGAATACCAATTTTCTTTTCAATGTCGGTTTCTGTTTTAACTGTGTTATCCAAGTATTCAAGTAAGAATGCAAGCCCGATTCCAACCATTGCGCCTAGAACCATAGCTATAGCAGTATTTAATAAGATATTCGGACTTGCAGGTGAAGGGTTGTCCACCGTTTCAGCAAGCGATAGCGGCTTAACATTCTCTAGGTTCATTAATTCTGGGATCTCGTTCTGGAATACATCTATTGTTGTATTGGCAAGTTCTGCGGCCTTTGCTTGACTAGTATCTGTTGCTGTAACAGTAATAATTTGCGTGTCGGCCTCTGATGTCACTTGAAGTTTCTCAGCTATTTGTGTAGAAGATAAAGAAAGATTCATTTCATTAGCCACTTCATCTAAAATAACAGGGCTTGTCATTACAATTTTATATGTATTGATCAAGCTAATATTCGATTGTATCGCTGTATTTAGTGCGGAAACATCAACATTCTCTTCCTGATTAACGACGACTGATGCCTTTGCAGTATATGTAGGTGTAATAAGAAAATAACTAACAATAAATGCGATTGCGGCAAAGCTAATGATTAAAGATAAGATCATTACTACTCGTTTCTTAAGCAGTGTAAATATTTCCTTTAAAGATATCGTTTCTTCCATTCATGTCCCTCCGTTTTTAATCTCGTTGTCAAAGTCTGCGAAGTAATACTAACTTTCTATCAATTACATACTTTTTTATTATATCTTCATTACTTAGTTCTGCAATGACATTTTTTGTCGAACGGTAAAATATTTTACAAAAATCATTGCCCTCACAGGAAAAATGAGTATAATATATAGTTCTTTTTAACCTATTTTAAAGAAACAAAGAGAAGTATATCATAGAATTTCCATTTAGGGGTCGTATTTACAAATAAATAAAATTAAAAAAACAAGCCTTTAAAAGGCTTGTTTTTTGCAGTTAACTTTATTTATTGTCTATCATTACATAATTCTTGATATAGTCTTCTAATTGATCTTTAAGATCAGGTCGATCAAGTGCAAACTCAATAGTAGCTTTAATAAATCCGAACTTATCTCCAACATCATAACGATCTCCAGTGAAATCACACGCATATACAGCTTGTTTCTTATTCAATTCCTTAATCGCATCTGTCAATTGGATTTCTCCGCCTGCACCTGCTGGAAGGGTTTCTAGGATATCAAAGATTTCAGGAGTTAATACATAACGGCCCATAATCGCGTAGTTAGAAGGAGCTTCTTCTTTCTTCGGCTTCTCGACCAAGTCGCTTACTTGCATTAAGTTTGGTTCGCTTGTCGAACCTTGTGGTGCAATGACGCCATATTTTGATACTTCTGATTCAGGTACTTGCTGTACGCCTACAACAGAACCGCGATACTTTTCGAAAGCATCTGTCAGCTGCTTCAATGCTGGTGTACCATCAGTTTTCACGATGTCATCACCAAGTAAAACTGCGAATGGTTCGTTGCCAATAAATTTCTTAGCAGTAGCAATCGCATGGCCAAGACCTTTCGCTTCTTTCTGACGGATATAGTGGATATCAGCCAAGTTAGAGATATCTTGGATTTCTTCTAACATCTTCATTTTGTCTTTCTTGATTAGCTGATCTTCAAGCTCGTAGGATTTGTCGAAGTGGTCTTCAATCGCACGCTTACCACGGCCACTGACAATAATGATATCCTCGATGCCGGATTTAACAGCTTCTTCGACAATGTATTGGATTGTTGGTTTGTCGACGATTGGCAGCATTTCTTTCGGCTGTGCTTTAGTTGCTGGAAGGAAGCGTGTTCCTAGACCGGCAGCTGGAATAATGGCCTTTTTGATTTTCATACGTTCTGCACCTCTTTATGTAGTATATGTAGAATGCGTGTAGAGTGTTTCGTACGAATTATACTTCCCCATAGGTAAAAGATAAAACATTATCCATGACGACAAATCGCAACTCGTACAAAAGTCCTTATCCGCTTACTGAAACTGTAAAAATAGTAACATATTAAGTTTGCTTACTCAATAACATCCATTCTACATTTCCCTACAATATACGTGTTTAATATTACAGTTACATTACAATGACGTAAATTCTGGTAATCTAGGTGCCAAATTATGCTATAGTATGATTAATTTCTATGGATTATGAAAATAAAGGAGAACGTTACTAGAATGAAAAAGACGATTGTTACCCTTGCTGCTACTGCGGTAATTGCTAGTTCATATGCCACAACTGTTGACGCTGCATCTTACAAGGTTCAGAAGGGCGACTCGCTCTGGAAGATTGCTAGCAAATACGACACTTCAGTAAATAAACTTATGGAAATCAATGGACTGAAAAGCTCTATTATCTTCCCTAACCAAGTATTACAGACTTCTGGTTCATCCAGTTCATCTAAAACTACTACTAAGACATCTTCATCATCTTCTAGCAGTGCATCTACATATACTGTTAAATCCGGTGATACGTTGAGTGGTATTGCATCTAAACATAATATCTCTTTGAACAACTTGAAAAAATGGAATAATATCTCTGGATACTTGATCTATCCTGGTGACAAGCTGAAGGTTTCTGCAGGAGGTTCTTCTTCGTCTTCATCGAATAACAGCTCTTCTTCCAATTCCGGAAGCTCATCAAGCAGCAGCTCTTCTTCTTCTTACAAAGTGAAGTCTGGTGACTCTCTATGGAAGATCGCTAACAACAACGGCGTTTCTGTTGCGAACCTGAAAAGCTGGAACAACCTATCTTCTGATGTGATCCGTGTTGGTCAGACATTGAAGATTAATGGTAAAGCAAGCAGCGGTTCATCTTCTTCTACGAAGCCTGCGACTAACACAAAAGTGGAATCTGCAAGCACTTCTAAGAGTGTGGACAAGCTAATCAGCGTTGCTAAAACGCAGCTTGGCAAACCTTATGTATGGGGTGGAGCTACAACTGCTGGTTTCGACTGCAGTGGATTCATCTACTATGCATTCAAGAACGCCGGGTTTGATATCTCCCGTACATCTGCGGAAGGTTACTTCAACCGTTCTTACTATGTAAGCTCACCGCAGCCTGGTGACTTGATCTTCTTCAAAGGTACTTATAAAGCTGGTATCTCTCATATGGGTATCTACCTTGGCGGAGGTCAGTTCATTCATGCAGATAACGATGGTGTTCGCATTACAAGCACAAGCAACTCTTACTACGCTAAGCACTTCGATAGCTACAAACGTTTCTATTGATTATAAGAGCTTGGGACAGAATTTTCTGTCTCAGGCTTTTTTCTTTTGTTTTCTGCTGTGATGAGCAGGCGAAGATCTGTCAGCTGGCGAGCAACTTCACCCACCAGAAACATCATAACTACGACACCAATAATATAGAAAACAATCTGGAACATGTCGTTCCCTCCTATGTTTGTTACTATTTAGACGGTTAAGAGGGCACATAGGTTTCACTTTATTTTATTAGTATGCATATTTCACAATAATGCTCTCTAAGCAATTCCGTAGTGAATCTTTCAAAAGTAGGACGACTCTCTATTTCCATCCCAAGGTTTGATAACTCATGGAATATATCTGCCCATGCTTTGGTCATCGCCTCTGCAGTGTGTTGCACTGTAAAACAGATGTACTTTCCTCCTCTTAACTTTCCGATAAGGGCCAGATCATCCTGAAAATCTTTAGGTACAACTAGAGCAGCATCATATCGACAGTTCTGAGGGTCTGTCGTTTCTACATTGTCTTGCGAAATGCCAAGGATAATCGAAGTGTCTGTCAGCAGTTTCTCTGCAGCTGCCCATTCCTTTAATCTTTGCATCGTTTGATAATTAGCAGCACCATAAGGCCCTACTCTGCGAAAGTAAGCAATCCGGTAAGTTGAGATGGTTTCGATTTTCATATTCATTTTCATCCTTCTTTCCTCGTTTATTTCCTTACATTTCGAATGTAATATGATATAAAATATTATTCAATTGAATTTTTAAAAAGATATCAATAAGCACAAAAAAAGCTTATCCCTATATTCGGAATAAGCTTTTGGTCTGAATGATCCGGTACTTGGCTACTTCTACTCGTGTACCTTCTGTTGTGGAAGACGTAATATCAAAATTATCCATAAGCCGCTTCACTCCTGGAAGTCCACGTCCGAGTCCGCCACCTGTAGTATAGCCATCTAACATGGCTTCTTGCAAGTTGAGTATTCCGGGTCCGTTATCCGTGGCGGTAATGTAGATACCAACTCTTCTTGTGTCTTGTTCGCTGCGGATACATATTGTTCCGCTGCCTGCATATTTATAAATGTTTCGGGCAAGCTCTGAGATGGCTGCAGTGATACGGGCTTGTTCGACCGCACTAAACCCCAGGTCTGCTGCAAGCTTCCTGCCGCATGATCTGCTTGTGACAATATCCTTCTCATTTTCGATCTTCATTTCAGTCACCTTCCCCTCACCAGGAGCTGACGCCGCTTGCTTACATATATTGATAGATAGGTCCCCTTCTTCGGCTGGGTCCAATAAAATAAGCCAAAGCAAAGACAGAACGTCCTTACTTCGGCTTTATCGCTAGTTCCATGCCCAGCTGATTGCTAGCCAATATCATTTAGTTTGGATCGATGATGACGACAATGATGCTTCGATCGGTTTCAAACTCCCAATCTGCGAATACCTCTTGTACAACACCTTCCAGCAGATGACTTTCTTTATCAAATGCCTTGCGGAGCGCTTGCTTTTCCAAATTGCTTTTCGCCCTTCGCAATATCTCTGTCTGATCCAGTTTGTAAATCTCTTTTTCTATGTCGACAAGAATACCATCGCGATAGATAACAAGAGTTCTATTATTCATTGTAACTGTTTTTACTGTATTTGGCAACTTTTGAATCGATTCCGTAACCATAGATACCAGCTCATTGATTTTCTGAGGAAATTCTTCCTGCTCTAGCGCAATGATTGTTTCTCTCGTTGCGACGATAATACCGCCATTTGTCTCTATATCCCAATCATAAAAGAAGTGCTGATATTCACGGCCCGTCCACTTCTCGATTTGAATTTTCAATTCAGGGAGACATTTATCCATGAGTGTATCTCGTGTATCGTATACCATAGCATATTGCTCACGCTCCAAAAGCACCCTTTCAACAGGAGTCAGCAAATCCCGCACATATATACAGACTATTTCCTCAGAAATTGAAACAAATACCGACTCAGGACCTTTCCCAAAATGCTTTCGCAAAAGTCCTGCCGTGAACCCTGCTAGCTCTTTTTGTTGTTCTTTTAAATTCATTCTCGTATACCCTGTTCCCGTTAGATTTTTTACTTATATTGTACTTTATAAGAGCTTCTTTGAAAATAAAAAAAAGCCTGCACTACCGAATTTTAATCGACATAGTGTAGGCTTCGTTCTTCTGTTCCATTGACATGGATAATTCTTCTCCTTCCAGGACTATGCGGGGCATATCGTCCAACGACCGCTTCGCTTTCGGGTTTTCATATATGAATGATTGCGGCATGAAGAACAGACTGTTTTTACCATCCGTTCCTTTTTCGAGTACGATGTCATGTAAATCTGGTATTTCGATCATATGATTATTTATATATATTTTTGCCACGATCGGCTTGTGGTTGAAAACGAAGAAGTAATTATCGTTTATGGACGAACCTCTTTTTGTTCGCTCTACAAAATCCTGCACACTTAACGTCAATGAAGGGCAAGTCATCTCTTACCACTCCTTTCCTGTCTAAGCAGATGCAACTCTTTTTCTTAGGTGGCTTGCTACTTAGTATGTACCCTTCCCTCAAAAAGATAAACGACTTATCCACAGGCTTTATGAAACTTTCGCACCAGGCAAATATGCTTTACATCAGGGGTTATGATACACTAGGTGCTGTGATTTTACTTTTTTCGACAACTGGGGGCAGACTTATGTATCCTACAAACACGATACGCGAAAAAGCGTCTTTATTCTTTCACATACTATGGCCTATCCTCGTGACACAGATCAGCTACAATCTTATGACTGTGCTGGATACAATGATGTCTGGCCGTGCTGGTACAGATGATTTAGCTGGTGTAGCCGTCGGTTCCAGCCTATGGATGCCCGTCTATACCGGTTTGACTGGAATCATGCTGGCCATCACGCCAATGGTTGGACAGCTCATCGGAAATAACCGTCGGAGTGATGTTGGACGGACGGTAATGCAAGGATTTTATTTGGCAATTGCGATTTCATTGGTTGTACTCGTTATCGGTGCAATTGCTCTGCAGCCTGTGCTCGGGATTATGGATTTGAGTGCAGATGTACATACAGTTGCAACAGATTATCTGCACGGACTTTCTATCGGTATCATCCCACTGTTTGCCAGCGCTGTATTGCGCAATTTCTTTGATGCACAAGGCTACACGCGCGTATCGATGGTGATTTTATTGATGGCACTGCCAATTAATGCAGCACTTAATTATTTGCTCATTTTCGGTAACTTCGGTTTTCCTGAGCTTGGTGGAGCGGGCGCTGGCTATGCGACAGCTATTACATATTGGTTCATATTCGGTGCAAGTGTATTCCTAACATTCAAGCTGAAGGAAATGCGTACGCACTATTTATTTGTTCGCTGGTATAAGGTATCCTTCCAGGCTTGGAAGGAACAATTAAAAATCGGCGTACCAATGGGGCTCAGTACATTCTTCGAAGCGAGTATCTTTAGTGTCGTTACGCTGCTGATGGGTTCACTGTTCGACACGACAGTTATTGCAGCCCACCAGACGGCATTGAACTTTACGACACTCATGTTCATGGTACCGCTTAGCATCTCTATAGGGATGACAATTGTTGTATCTCATGAAGTTGGCGCTCGCCGGATGAAACACGCCAAGCAATACGCCATCCTTGGCGTTAGCTCTGCTTTAGTAATTATCGGTATCTTGAGCTTACTATTATTCATTTTCCGAGAGCAGATCAGCTATTTCTACACATCTGATCGTACCGTCGTACTGCTTGCCATGCAGTTCATGCTATTTGCGATCATGTACCAGTTTTCGGATGCAGCTCAAGCATCTTTGCAAGGTGTGCTGCGCGGATACAAGGATGTTACTATTCCGTTTATCATTGCCTTTGTATCTTATTGGATCGTCGGTTTGCCAAGCGGATATTTACTTTCCCGCTATACCACACTGGAACCATTCGGATTCTGGGTCGGCATCACACTTGGTTTGACCTGTGCCGCTATTGGCTTCTTCCTGCGGCTGCGATTCATCCAGCGTAAACAAGAGCAAGCTGCTGTATAAACACCTCCATTTCGGAGGTGTTTTTTTTACAACTTTCCTAGTTTCCACGAACATCGCTTCCAATCTCAAATTAATGTCTCAAAATTCGCCCTACTTTCCCAATAAAAATCTACTAGTAAACATGCTATGCTTGATTTAGGCAAAATCTTACAGACTAGGGAGTGTAACTGATGCGTTCTGACGTCACGTTCAACTCAGAAGAGCTAAGGGAACTGCTCAATTTGTGGTATATGAACATCAAATTGAAGAAAGTCGAAGCAGCGGAAAAGCTTAAAACGGAAGTATCCGAACAGCTCGCTAAAGGTGAAGCGAATGACGACGTCGTCAAGCTAGCACTTCTGATCCATAGCCGCCATCATATTCTTTGCAAGAATTATTCGGAAGCTGAAAAGCTGATCAGCCAAGTAGAAGGGTTTTCTCCTTATCTTAAGGAAGAGCATCTCTACTATCTGCACCTTTTCAAGGGCATGTACCTGTATTCAACGAAAGACTATTACAATGCCATTGAAGAATACGGGGAAGTCGAACCCTATCTCAACTATATCGATGACGAAATAGAAAAAGCGGAGTTCTTTGATCTATTTGCATCTGCTCTCTACTACTTGGATTATACGAATCGCTCTGCTATCTATGCGGAAAAGGCGATTTATATCTACCAGTTGTATCCGGCGTATGAGAAGAAGCTGACGAGAGCGAAAAATCTTATCGCTTTGAACTATATTGATATGGCTGAATACGACCTAGCAGAAGAGTATCTTCATTCTGCTTTGCAGGACACCAATACAAAGCAAAGTATAATGGTTCAGGCGAGCATCTATCATAATCTTGGCTTGTTATATGAGAAAAAAGGTCTCAATTCTGCTGCTAAACGTTACCTTGAATTGGCATTAAAAGATGATAGTTTTGATGATTACCTCTCTGCCCTTTATCTATTGGCAAAGATTTATTTTGCAGAAGGTGATTTAGGAAGAGGCAAAGAGCTTTATGAGAATGCCATGAAGAAGTTAATCAGACAAGAAGATGAAGATTTTTATTGGCATTTCGAAGTGCTCTATGCATCAAATGCAGACGAGAAAAACTACATTACTATTCTAGGAAAAGCGATAGATTACTTCGAGAAACAAAACCGTATTTTCGAATTACAAAGATATGCAGATGAAATGGCTACCTATTATAGCAATGTGAAGAACTTCGAAAAAGCGAATCATTATTATCGATTGGCTTTAGGCTATCAAAACAATATCGTTATGTTTCATTCAAGGAGGTGATATATATGACAAAGAAACGCGTTGCTGCATTTCTAGTACTTGCTGCTATTCTTAGCAGTGTAGCTGGCTATTCCTTCTCGGATCAAGCAGTCATCAAAGGTTCCCTTCCTAACGCCATCAAGCACACGGACTTCTAATACTTAAAAAGCGAAAAGCCCGGCCTAGGCCGGGCTTTTCTTATTTTCCGAATCGGTAGCTTGGTGCCCCGACTACATCTGTCTCGTATACAAAGATACCTCCAGCAAGAGGCTCTTTCTTCAGATCCTCTTCTGTCAGGCTCTGTCTCGCAGTTGTAATAAATAATGTCTTCCGTTCCGGACCACCGAAAGCACAGCTTGTTACTTGGCTGACTGGTAAATGAACGTCCTGGAGCCGCTCACCTGTTTCAGGATTCCAGCGGGACACTTTGGATCCGCCGTAGTGCGCAATCCACAGATTGCCTTCTTCATCAATCGTCATACCATCTGGCTTACCATCCTTGAACGACACAACGGTGCGCGGGTTGCTGATTTCACCTTTCTCTCCATCATAATCAAAACACTGCACCTCGCCAGTCGGCGTATCAATGTAGTAGAAATACTTATGATCCGGACTCCAGGCTAGTCCATTGGAATTTCCGATACCATCGATGACACGTGTGAGCGTTTGATCTACTTCCATTCGATAAAAGGCTCCTTTATAGCCACTGCCTTTTTTAGGCATGGTTCCCGCCCAAAGTCTGCCGTAAGGATCAGCTTTTCCATCATTGAATCTGTTGGAAGGTCTGTCAGTTTCCGGGCTGTGGAGCAGCACCTTCGCTTTCAGATCACTATCCGTTTCATAGATTCCTTCCTCCATTGCCATAATAAGGCCGCCATCCTTTTTCAATACGACCGCTCCGACCTTCTGATCAACTGGAATTTCCCGCTGCTCTTTTGTCTTCGTATTGTATACATGAATCGCCTGTCCATTAATATCGACCCAATACAGTTCATCCGTTTCTTCTCGCCAAAAAGGACCTTCGGCCAAGCTCTGTTTCGCATCAATTAATAATTTCGCTTCTGCCATTTTCTCCACTCCCTTTATGTATGTATTACCTGCTATAGTAATAATACCACTATATGGATTACTTATTACCTGAATTACTATCATCTAAGCATGAAAAGGAGGGATTACGATGATCGAAACAAATCGACTGCTAATACGACCTTATACAATTGAGGATATGCATTTTTTGGAGAGCTTAGTCAGCGATCCGCAGGTGGTTCGCTTTATCGGAAACGGAAAACCGAGAACCAAGGAAGGAGCACGCTTGTTTTTTAATTGGAACTTGTCACAAATGAAGGAGGATCAGCTATTTGGTTTGCAGGTTTTGGTTGAGAAAACAAGTGGTGACCTTATCGGGCACGCTGGATTGGTCCCACAAGAGGTTGATGGGGTGACAGAGATTGAGGTGGGATATTGGATTGCTCCAGCTTATTGGGGAATGGGCTTTGCCACGGAAGCTGCTGCCGCATTTCGAGACATTGCATTTGAACGGTTGAACGAAGATAGAATCATTGCCTTGATTTATCCAGATAATATCGCATCCTGCAGAGTAGCAGAAAAGCTAGGGATGCATATTTGGAAAGAAATCGAGCGACATAATAAGGAAGTCCTTGTTTATACCAAAGAAAAAACCCCTCCTAAATAGGAGGGGAAGGAATTATGCATCATAGCCATTCGGACGGTTCTGATGCCATCTCCACGCGTCACCGATAATGTCTTTCATATCAGTGCGTGTTGGATTCCAGCCTAGTATTTCTTTTGCCTTCGCAGAACTTGCGATTAAGACAGCTGGGTCACCAGCACGGCGTGGTCCGACTTTAGCCGGGATTTCTTTGCCAGTAACGGCGCGAGCTGCGTCAATCATCTCTTTAACAGAGAAGCCTTGACTGGATCCGAGGTTGTAGACATCGCTTTGGCCGTCTTTAGCCAAGTAATCCAGCGCTAATAGATGCGCATCAATTAAGTCGAGGACATGAACGTAATCACGGATACATGTTCCATCTTCTGTCGGATAATCTTCACCGAAGATGCTGATATATTCACGCTGTCCAAGTGCTGTCTGCAGAATGATTGGAATCAAATGCGTTTCCGGACGATGATCTTCACCGATGTGTCCATCCGGATGGGCTCCGCCCACATTGAAGTAGCGCAGTGAGACGAATTTAATGCCGTACGCTCCGTCACACCATTTCATCATTTTTTCCATCATCAGTTTAGACTCACCATATGGACTTTCCGGATTTGTATCCAGATCCTCCGTAAGTGGAACAACATTTGTGTCACCATATGTTGCAGCTGTAGAAGAGAAGACAATTTTCTTCACTTCATGCTTATGCATTGTTTCAAGCAGCACTTGCATACCATACACATTGTTTCCAAAGTACTTCAATGGATCTTCTACGGATTCTCCAACAAGAGAGCTTGCCGCAAAGTGGACGACTGCATCTACTTTTTCCTTTGCAAATACATCATTAAGGAATGCTGCATCACGAAGATCTCCTTCATAGAAGACCGCCTTTTTGTTAACAGCTGCCAAATGGCCAGTGTTTATATTATCAACGATAACCGTTTCAAAGCCGCGTTCAACCAATGTCGCTACAGCGTGAGAACCAATGTATCCTGCACCACCTGTGACTAGTACTTTCATATTTTTTACCTCGCTTTTGGGTTTTATCTCTCGATCATTATAACATGCTTAAACGATTTCCTACATCTTATTCCATTCATGCAAATCCAGGCTGCGTACACCATTAACCAAATATGGATCCTCTTCGGCAAGCGCTCTCGCTTCGGCCTCATCTTCCGTCTGATAGATCACCAGACCTCCTGCTCCATCCGCGAACGCTCCTCTGGCGAAAATGAATCCCTTTTCGTCCAAGTCAGCAAGAAAATCCAGATGTGCCTGGCGATATTGCTGGTTTAATTCAGGTTTCTCCATTTTAAGAAATGCTGCAAAGTATTTCATTAGAATCTCCCCCTACAATTTTATTTTGCTGTTTTAGCAAGCATGAGTGCTCCGACGATACCAGCATTATCTTCAAGACCTGGCGGAACAAGATAGTTTTCTGGCAGCGGGACATAGCGCTGCAGGAGTGTTTCCAGCTCCTGCTGAATCATCTCATGAAGGCCCTCTTTCTTCATGACGCCTCCGCCCATAACGATTTTCTCTGGACTTAGCACCAATGTGTAGCTCATGATTGCCTGAGCCAAATAAAAGGCTTCCATCTGCCATACAGCTTCCTGATGGTATAGCTTTTGTGCTTTCTCCCCCCAGCGTGCTTCAATAGCAGGACCAGCGGCCAAACCTTCCAAGCAGTCTTTATGATACGGGCATTTCCCTGGATATGCGTCATTTGTACTTCGGCGAACTAGCAGATGACCCATTTCCGGATGGGAGAAGCCTTGTAGTGTTTCTCCATTCACAATTGCTCCAGCACCAATACCTGTTCCAACCGTAATATACAGGCAGCTGTCTGCATGTTTTGCTGCTCCGTGCATATACTCCCCTAAAGCAGCTGCGTTCACATCGGTATCCAGCTTGACCGGCACACCGAGTCTGCTCTTAAGTTCAGACAGCAGAGGATAGTCCTTCCACTGCAGCTTTGGAGTGTTGCCGATTGTGCCATACGTCGGGCTGTCTTCTTTTACATCAACTGGCCCGAAGGCTCCGACTCCTAGTGCTTCAATCTGTTTGTCTTGGAAGAAGTCAAACACAAGCTGCAGCGTTTCTTCTGGTTTCGTTGTCGGGAAAGATGCTCTTTCTTCTATATTTCCATGTTCGTCACCGACAGCACAGACGAATTTTGTACCACCAGCTTCAATTGCTCCATATCGCATCATCATCACCTCATTTGTCTCTCTTATTCTACTATGGAATTTTTCTCCTTCTGCGTCAACAGTTACCCTAGACTGTACAAATGCGGGAATTGTTATAAAATAGAAATATTGAATTGTATCTAATAATCTTAAAAACTTGATTAGTCTGTCAGAAATGGGGGGATGCATGATGACTGCTCTGCAAGCAGTAACTGCATTTGCGCATGAACACGATTTACGTAAAAGTTTTAATAAACTAGCCAGAAAAACTTTTGGCTTTGATTTTGAATTATTATATAAAAGCGGCTTATGGAATGAACGTTACCACACACATGCTTTCGCTGATGATACTCAAATTGTCGCGAATGTTTCTGTAAGCGCACTCACATTACATATCAACCAACAAAAGACAAAGGCGATTCAAATCGGAACCGTCATGACTGACCCAAGCTATCAGAACCAAGGACTGGCGACACAGCTACTGCAGCGTGTCATTCAACAGTACGAAACAGACACCGATCTCATCTATCTGTTTTCCCGGCCAGGAGTGGAAAGCTTTTACGACAAACTCGGCTTCACTGCTGTCCAGGAAAAACTGTTTTCCATTCCGGTATCTTCTGAGCCACACCTGGTTCCGGATTATCGAAAGCTCAAACCTGCTGTTAATCCGCAGGACATGGTTGTGCTGCTTGACCGTTATGGCAAACGCCATCCGCAGTCTAGTATTCTCGATATATCAGATGCCCAGCATATTCTTGGCTTCCATACATTGTATGATCCAGAAATAGAGATTATTGAACTATTGGAACCAGCAGCTCTTTTGCTTTATAAAAAGATTGGCCAGACAATGCATTTATATGAAGTAATTAGTCAAACACGGCTTGTCTGGAGGCAGATTGCAGATTACGTCGCACAACCAGGCGTAACCGAGGTCATCTTCCATTTCACGCCGACTTTTGCAGATTTGGAGCCTCTCTCTCACACGCACACTGAACGAGATACGCTCTTTGTAAACAAACCAGAGCTGCTGCCTGCAGACTTCCAGTTTCCCGAATTGTCCCATGCATAATATAATGAGATAAAGCAGTGATAGAAAGGAACGAAAAGCAATGCTAGATTTAGAAATGCTGAAAGACAAGGTAGAGTTCTTCGAAGCAAATGACTTGTCCACATTAGAAAAGAAAATCAACGAACAGATTCAACATAATAAAGCAATTCTGCTTGAGCTGCACCACGTAGCTCATAACATGCACGTAGATGAGAATGGCCGACGTTTTTATAGTGCTGTTGCGCATTTTAAAGCTAATTACTGATTTTTATTAAAAAATAGGTTCACTTAAATCTTCACACTAAAATACCGTCCATTACGGACGGTATTTTTATGTTCCTAGAAAATTATACCTGTAACAATCGCAACCGCAATAACAGCAAATGCTGTTCCGGTTGCCCAGAGAATGGTGAATCGCTGGAATTCCCCGAAGTCTACTTTCGACATTCCGACCAGCAAGTATGTAGCCGGAACAAGCGGGCTTAGTAAGTGGACTGGCTGTCCGAGCAAGGATGCACGAGCAATTTCCACTGGTGCAAAGCCATAGTTGGCAGCTGCTTCTGCCAAAATTGGTACAACACCGAAGTAATAAGCATCATTAGACATAAAGAATGTGAATGGAATACTCGTAACTGCAACAATAATACTGAAAGCAGGACCCCATGAATCTGGAATGATGGATATGAGGCTTGATGCCATCGCGTCTACCATTTCAGTACCAGAAAGGATACCAGTGAAAATACCAGCAGCAAATACAAGCGATACGACAGCAAGTACGTTTCCAGCATGATCAGCAATACGCTCTTTTTGCAGTTTCAAGTTCGGGTAGTTGATCGTGATCGCCACTGCAAATGCAAGCATGAACAATACCGGTAGCGGCATGACGCCCTCAATCAGACCGAACATCAATAGAGCCGTTAATGCGAAGTTGACCCATAATAGGTGTGGGCGCTTTAGTGATGCATCAACTGTAGCAGCCTGCTGCTGCAAGATGCGGCGTTCTGCATCATCAAATGTAACAACACCGAGACGTTTCTTTTCGCGGCGTCCCATAATGTAGGCAGTGAAGAAAATCCAGATTGCTCCGCCAATCATAGTCGGAATTAATGGAACGAATACATCGCCCACGTCAACGTTAAGCGCTGCAGCAGCACGCGCTGTCGGCCCACCCCACGGCACCATGTTCGTCAAACTTACACACATAACGGCTATTGCCGGTAATATGAGCGGATTCATTTTTAATCGTTGATACAGCGGGAAAAACGCAGATACAGTGATCATATAACTTGTCGTTCCATCTCCGTCCAACGACACGACTAGTGCAAGAGCAGCCGTACCGATAACAATCTTCGTCGGATCTCCTTTAACCGCTTTCAAAATACTGCCGACGACTGGATCGAATAAACCTGCATCAATCATGATTCCGAAATAAAGAATCGCGAATAATAGCATGATACCAGTTGGTGCCAAATCTGTGATACCTTGCAGTGACATTTCCCCTAAGTCACCAGCATGCCCGGTCAGAACCGCAAAAATCGCCGGGATGATCATCAGCGCAATGAGCGCAGATAGCTTTTTCGTCATAATCAAATACATGAATAGAAAGACCATCAAGAAACCCATTATTGCTAACATCCTAAATCCCCCTCATCGTCTCCTGAAACAATTCCCCCAAATCCTAAGCAGCATTGAATAATATATTACAACTATTGTATGCGCTTCCAAATATAATTTCAACAGTTTTGTTACTTTTTTAAGTAAGAAAACTAGCTATAGAATCAGAATTGGCTCTATAACAGCTTTCCCTACTTGAAATCAGGTAGAATAACCTATGTTTAGATCATTATAAACACGTTGGACACCCATTACCGTATAACACAATCACCCTTTATAAGTTATACTATTTCATCATCTCTAGTTTTCATTTCTAATAAACCTATTGCATTCTGTTACCCAAAACTTTTACCTTCCTCTATCAAAAAATATACCTCATCCAAAAAGAATACCAGCCATATACACTACGATGGTGACAGTAATGCTGCTCAAAATTGTCGTTACAAGAACAGTCTGTGCTGCTAAATCTGGATTGTTATTATACTCCAAAGCGAATATTGAACTGTTTCTGGAAGTCGGAAATGAGCTGGCAATAAACAGTGACTGTGCGACAGTCCCGTCAAGACCAAGCAGAAAAATGATACCTAAGGCTGCAGCCGGACCGATCAGAAGGCGGGCTATCGTACTCAGATAAAGCACAACATGCGGACGCTTCAGCTGAATCTGTGCCACTTGGGCTCCAAGCGTTATCAAGGCTACAGCAAGGAAGGCATCGGCAATTGACGTAATTGGATTCCAGAGAAATGTTGGAATGTCTACCTGGAACGACGCGCATAAAACACCGAGTATAATTGCATAAATCATTGGCAGCCGTAAAAGTTCCTTCAAAATAGCATTTCCTTGGCTTTTGACACTCACCATATTATAAAGTCCGTATGTAAAGGTGAGTAGATTCTGATACACCATGACAATCAGCTGAATAGATACCCCGAGCGGATTTGACTGGAAAACGAGCTGACTGACGGGTATTCCGTAATTCCCTGAGTTCATCAGTACCACGCTGTTCTTATAAGTAGCAGCCACTCCTCGGTCGAGCTTGAACAGTCTGCTCGTAATCTCCGTAAAGCTAATAGAAAACGCAGTAAACAGCAGAAGGAATAAAATAATCTGACCGAACACAGAAAGCGGCATACTGCTTTGATACATATTGATAAAACCGTTCACGGGCAGGAAGCAATACGTCAACAGCTTCGACAAGGTTCCTAGCTGTAATGAAAATTTTCGTTGCAGGATGACGCCGACTGCAAGCAGAACCAATAAAGGTGCAATAACTTCCAAGAAAATCAATGATAATACAGCCATGTGCTCCCTCCTTTTGTAAGCGAATACATGGATATTATACTCCTGCCTTTATTAAAACTCTATAGGAAGCAATTAAAAAAACAGCCACTAAACGTGGCTGCTTTTCTTATGCTCTTTTGCGGAGCTTGTTTATCCCAAAGAAAATGACACCGGCAGCTACAAGCGCAACGCCTCCAAGCAGCCAATTAAACACATTCGTGCTAGTGTTCGGTAGTGGCTGACCTTCTGCATCATCGGTATCCGATTTAGCGGAAGCTGTTGTCTGTACATTGTCCTGCTCATTCGATTGAGGTTCTGTCGTCGTAGTTTCCGTCGCTGTCTCTGTTTCTTCTTCTACTTTCTCTGTCTCCTGCTTTGGTTCTTCTTGCTCATTCTTTGTTTCTTCCTCATTTACCGGTGCAGTTGTCTCTTCTGATGGTTCTTCCTCTTCCGGCTCATTCGGTTCTGTTACCGGCGGCTGTTCCGTCTCTTCTTCTTCTGGAACAGGCTCCGGCTGTGTTTCGGCTTTTTCTCCGAGTGCATAGGCAGCAATCGTGCCTGACACTTCATGCGCTGCTAGTAGCAGAGTTTGGCCTGTAGGACTTTCTTCTGCAGAAATGTATGTCAGTCCTTCCGGTGCAACGTCGCCGCTTGCACTATCAACAGCCGCTTCATCTCCTTGGAAGTTACGGCTGGAGAAATACGTCGAGAATGCTGGGCTGGTTGGATTCGTCACGTCATAAGCCATGATACCGCCAGTTCGCTCCAAACCGATAAATGCATACGTTTTGCCGTCTACATCACCAGTAATAACAGCTTCAGGCTCAGGTCCTTTATCATCACTGCGGTTATCAAGCTTATCTTCATCGTTTGTTGTATTGAAATAATCTGGAATTGCTTCGGCTGTTATTTTCTCAAAATCAGCGCCGCTATCATATACCTGCTGTAAGGAATCTGCGTCCCAGATTGAGAAGCTACGTCCGCCGAATCCATAAACAGCTTCATATTTGCCGTCAGCATTTTTCGGTGCCACAATACTTGTGTTCAAACGCCCTAGCTGTTCGTCCTCAAACAAGCCATCCTGCACAAGCTGATCAAGCTGTTCCTGTGTGTATCCTTCATATAAATCAGCGTTCAACGCGTAAGCATCCTCTGCTGCCAGATCTGCTACCCGCATCTCCTCTGAAAAGCCTTCCCAATCCTGGGCATCACCTTCATTGGCTGTAATCAAATATGTCTTACCAGCCGATTGAAATGCTGTCATTCCATCCGGCATATACATGCTGAGCACCGGCCAATTGCCAATCTGGATACCATCATCTTTATTGGACGGATCAAGTTCAACGCCCTCTTTGGAGAAATCCTTGTATCCTAAACTCTTCACCGTCGTGAAGCTGTTTGACTGTAAGTCCAGCTTTGCTATAGCATTGCCTTCTTGGATAGCTACATAAGCATAACGATTATCTTTATCTACAGTTATGTATTCCGGTTCTAGGTTTTCTGCGTAAGATGAATTTTCCGGATCCGGATTCACTTTACGTACATCAGAATCCACGATGTCATCGGTGAATGCTGCTGTTTCAGCTGTCAGGTTATCCAAACCATTTGCTATATTAATGATACTGACAGAACCCTCAGGATTGACTGTGTAATCATCAGAAGGCTCTCCCTCATTGGCAACGAGCACTTTCGAGCCGTCATGGGTGAAAGTAACCATATCCGGCAATGCCCCTACTTCAACACTAGCCAGTTTGTTGCCATCTGTATCAAGCAGTACAACATGGCCAGGATCGGTCTTTACCTCACTAGGTACTGACACCGCAATATAATCACCTTCAGGATGAATAGCAACACTAGTTACGTCGGAAGCACTTACCCCAAAGGATTCCAGCGATACACGTTTCAGAAGCGGTATCTCCCCATCTCCATCCTTCAATCCATTCAAATCGAGAATATCTAAAGCTCTAGCTGCTCCGTTAACAGAAAAGGCACGTTTGGTATTCGCATCATACGCTACAATTTCTGTACCACCTTCACCAATTCCGCTCCCGCTGTTATAGCGGCCAATCTGCTCCACTTGAAGCGCTTGTCCTTGATCTCTGTTATATACCTTTAATTCTTCTGCATGTCCGACAGCTGGCAATACTAAACTAGCTGCCGCCAGTGACATAGCTGTCCATCTCTTCCAATTCTTCACGTACGCCACCCCAACTCTATCATTTTTAATATGTATGCTAGTCATGATAGCTTATGGGTGTGAAGTGCTAATTAAAATTAGATGAAGTTTTTGTAATATTGCAGGACAGAAAAGAAGGCTGCCAAAAACATGGCAGCCTTAAAGTTTCATTTGCCGTATCCTTTAACGTCCCCAACACTTCAAAGATACTATAGTTTGATTTATGTCGCGCCAACGTACTATCTAAAAAACAGAAAATACATAGACAATAGACAAGCATAGAACAATCCAGATACCAGAATTGCATTCCACAAACCAACAAAAAAGTCGTTTTCTTTCAGGATCATTGGTCCATCCTTTCTTCAGCAACAGTAGGATTCTTATAACAGCATTATCGGTTTGTATCTGGCTCTTCTTTAGATGTTTACCCAAATATTCCTATGAAGTTGTTGTAAATCCACTGGTCGCGAACTCTTCCAAAGTGAAGCACATAATCAGCTCTTTTGTACTTCTATCAATTTACCTGTCACAGCAACTCGCTGCTGCCCAGACAATGTACATGTAACTAACGTAATCTCTGGCTTATCTGTATTTTCCAGTATTGCGATATCATTAGGCTCCACGATTTTTACACTGTCTACTTCATATATATAGGTTGCATCTTTATCCTGCAGTTTAATTTCTGCTCCTGCCTTTACTTCAGGTAACTGTCTGAAGAAACGATCCCCACGATATCCGCGATGACCAGCTATCGAGAAATTGTCCTCAGCTGGATTTTGATTTGTCTTGATTTGCGTCAATGCTGCAGCCAAATTCTCGTCAGTTGTCTCATTAAGCACATATTGCTCTAATTCGATTGACGGAATTTCAAGCTTCATCATATCCGCTAATTCTTCCTCCGACCACTTTTGATCTTTCTCTTCCCCGGCTTGCGGTACGTCTCCTGCCTCAATACTAGCGAAGGCTTTTTCTAGTTCACTCACTTCTTTCGCATGCATTCTTTCCATGGAGAGGGGAGTGGCAACTAGCGCAACTCCTAGCAAAAGAAACACGACCCCTGCTATCAGTTTTCCTTTTTTCATCCTACTGCCTCTTTCTTTCTGTCTGCGTTCGCAATGCGCTCCAAATGAACAACCCTCCAACACCAAATGAAATGATACCAGCCATCAAAATCAATGATAGAAGCTGCTCACCAGTCTGAGGCAAACTTGCTGGCAGTCCACTTTGGTTGTTAGTCGTTGGTTTTGCACCTGTTCCATCTCCTGCTGCGGGAACAGTAGTATTTCCTGGTACTTGATCTTTATCTGAGTCATTTGGTGTTTCACCATTTGCTGGCTGCTCTGGTGTGTCTGTATCCTCAGGTGTATTCGGATCCTCAGGGTTCTCAGGTGTCGTCTCTGCCGTGTTTTCCACTGTTACGTTTACCGGATCAACCTGAGCTTTCTCAACTGTGAATGCAATCTGCTTATTGTCTAACTGATATCCAGCCGGAGCCTTTGTTTCGATAAACATATAGTTACCCGGCTGTAAGCCTTCAACAGTGATCCGACCGTTTTCATCAGTGATAAGCTTTTCTCTTACCACATTCCCTTTTTCATCTAGCAAGTTGAATACAGCACCTTCCAGCAATTTGGATGAATCATCAGCATCGACTTTCTCCAGTACAGCTGTTCCTGGGGTCAGTGCGTTTACAGCCGTTACAATCGCCGCTTCTTGCTGGTCTTTTTCTACTGTTACTACAATTGGCGTATCATTTAAATCATATCCAGCAGGAGCCTTTGTTTCGATAAATTGGTAGTTTCCTGGCTTCAGATCTTCGATAATGATTTGACCATTATCGTCTGTAACAAGGTCTTCTTGAATCGTTTCACCTTTGTCATTCACTAGTTTGAAAACTGCACCTTCTAGTTTCAAAGTATGATCATCTGCATCAACTTTCTCCAATACAGCTGTTCCTGGCGTCAGTTCATTGACTGCTGTCACAACTGCAGCTTCTTTTTGACCTTTTTCTACTGTCACTTCGATAGGTGTAGCATCCAGTTCATACCCAACAGGTGCCTTCGTTTCGACGAATGTGTAAGAACCTGGAGCCAGATCTTCGACAATGATGCGTCCTTCGCCGTCAGTAAGCAATCTTTCTTTCACGATATTCCCTTTCTTATCAAGCAAACGGAATTCCGCATTTGCCAGGTGAACATTCGGATTATCTTTATCCACTTTGATAAGCGATACAATGCCTGGCTGAAGCGTATTTTCCGCAGTCACTGCCAGTGGTGTTTCCTGTCCTTTTTCGATTGTGAAGTTAATTGGTGTTTCATCAAGTACATAGTTTTCTGGTGCTTTTGTTTCCACCAGCTGATAGTCGCCTGGCTTCAAATCTGCAATGGATAACAGCCCTTCACTATTCGTTGTCAAACCTTCCTGCAGTGTTTCTCCTTTGCTATCCAGCAAACGGAATTCCGCTCCTGCTAATCCTACATGATTATCAACACTGTCCACCTTATGCAGATGAACTGCTCCTGTTGAAAGTTCATTGTCCAGCTGCATCACAGCAGTTTCTTGCTGGCTGCGTTCAATTGTCACCTGTTTCGGTGTCGGATCCAAGTCATAGCCGAATGGCGCTTCAGTTTCCTTGATAATATAATCACCAGGAACTAAATCTCTAAATTGAAGCTTTCCATCTTTATCCGTCTTACCAGAAGCTAGTTTTTCTCCAGCAGCTGTCAACAGGTCGAATGAAGCCCCCTCTAATCCGACTGTTTCATCTTCACTGTCAACTTTATAAATTTCCAATGATCCTTTTTTCAGATCATTCTCTGCTGAGACTGTTACTTTTTCTGTTTGACTTCTTTCGACTGTGAACGGAATCGGCGTGCTATCTATCAGGAAGTCAGTCGGTGCTTCTGTTTCAACAAATTGATAGCTTCCCGGTGCCAAACCGTCGATTGCGATCTTACCAGCTTCATCTGTCGACAAATCCTTTTTGATCACATTCCCATCCTGATCTTGTAGTTCAAATACTGCTCCTGCAAGTTTTTCGCCATTGTCATGAACATTGACTTTCGTTAATTCCACTCCACCTGGGATGAGAGTATTCTTTGCTGTGATGAGTAGCGGCTCTTTCTGACTTTTCGCAATCTCAAAATCTATCGGTTTGTCATCAAGTACATAATCTGTAGGTGCTTTCGTTTCAATGAACTGGTATGCACCTGGTTTGAGATTTTCCACTACAATTCTGCCGTTTTCATCTGTCTTCAGTTTCTCTTCGACAACGTTGCCTTTGCTATCCACCAGCTTGAATTCTGCATCTGCCAGTGTAATAGAATCATCGACGCTGTCTTTCTTTTCTAACACAACACTTCCAGGAATCAGCTCATTTTCTGCGTAGACTACAGCTGCTTCCTTCTGACTGCGTGTCACTTCAACATCAATCGGTGTTGCATCCAGCACGTAATTTTCCGGTGCTTTCGTTTCAATGAATTGATACTTGCCTGGTGGAAGATTTGTAACGATGATACGTCCATCCTGATCAGTAACCAAGTTTTCCTGGATAGTTGCCCCAGTGTTATCAACCAGCTTATATTTTGCTCCTTGAAGCGGTACATTTTCATTATCTTTATCCACTTTGATCAATGATACAGCACCAGGAGTAAGTGTATTTTCCACTTCCACAGTCGGGATGACTTGCTGTCCTTTTTCGATAGTGAAAATAATTGGTGTGTCGTTTAACTTATAATCCGCCGGTGCTTGTGTTTCGACAAGCTGGTAATCGCCCGGTTTTAAATCTGTGATGGATAGTTCGCCGTTTTCGTTCGTTGTTAAGCCTTCTCTAATCGTCTTGCCTGTTTCATCCTGCAACTCGAATACCGCTTTGGCAAGACCAATCGTATTCTCTTTGCTGTCGACTTTCTTCAATAAAACAGAGCCTGTTGTCAATTCGTCCACTTGCTGTACTGTAACCAGCTGTTCTTGGCTGCGTTCTACCGTTACAGGAATCGGAGCAGCATTCACGTCATAACCGAATGGCGCTTTTGTTTCGACAATCTCATAATCGCCTGGTAACAGATCTTCGAATTGAACTTTTCCTGTCTCATCTGTTTTGCCTGTTGCAACGATGTCCCCGGATTTAGTCCGAAGCTCGTATTCTGCGCCTTCCAGACCTTTATCCAGATTATCTTCGCCGACTTTGGTAATCTCAACAGCGCCTCTTTTCAGTTCGTTGACAGCTGTTACGAATACTGCTTTCTCCTGGCTGCGCTCGATTTCGAATGTGATTGGCGTTGCATCCAAAACAAAGTGCTCTGGCGCTTTCACTTCTATAAATTGATACTTTCCTGGCGCTAGACCAGATACAGCAATTTTGCCGTTTTCATCCGTTACTAGATTTTCTTTTACAACATTGCCTGATGCATCCTTCAAAGCATATTCTGCACCTGCTAATGTTTCGCCTGTATCGTGTTTATTGACCTTCGTCAGTTCAACTTCACCAGGCTTCAGCGTATTCGTCTGCTGTATCACAAGCGCTTCTTTTTGGCTCTTTTCAACAGTGAATGTAATTGGCTCTGCATCCAGCTCATAATCTTTTGGTGCGTCGATTTCAATGAACTGGTACTCACCTGGCTTCAGATTGTTGACTGTTATGCGTCCATCTTTGTCGGTTACCAATCTTTCTTCGACAACATCACCCTTGCTGTTCACCAGCTTGAAAGCAGCACCTTCCAGCGTAATACTGTGATCGGCACTGTCAATCTTATTCAGTACAACACTTCCTGGGATAAGCGTATTCGTAGCAGTTACTACAGCTGCTTCTTGCTGTCCTTTTTCCACTTTTACTTCAATTGCTGTGTCGTCCAGTTGATAATGTTCAGGTGCTTTTGTCTCTACGAAGTAGTACGTTCCCGGGGCAAGATCCTCCACTACAATTCTGCCTTCTTCGTTCGTGACAAGATTTTCTTTTATTACTTCTCCATCGGCATCTTGCAGTTTATACTCTGCACCTGCCAAACGAAGATTCTGATCATCTTCATCCACCTTGACCAAAGAAACTGCTCCTGGAGTAAGTGTATTTCCTGCTCTGACCTGAGCAGCTTCCACTTGACTGCGCTCGATAGTGAATGGAAGTTTCTCTTCATTCAACTCGTAATTCTCCGGTGCTTTCGTTTCTTGGAAATAATAGCTGCCTGGCTGCAAATCGGAAACAGTCAGCTTTCCTTCTGCATCGGTTTTTAATCCTTCTTGGACTAGCTCTCCATTTTCTTTATAAAGCGAAAACGCAGCATCAGCCAGAAGGGAATAATCTCTGTCATCAACTTTCGTCAGGATGACTTCTCCTGGCAAAAGCTTATTGCTCATTTCACGCTCAACTTGAATTGTTGCTTCGCTGCTTTTCTCGATTGTGAAAGGTATTGGTGTCTCATCAAGTTGATAATCCTTTGGAGCTATTGTTTCGATTAGCTGATAGTCACCAGGTGCCAGCTGATCCACAACGAGCACACCAGCTTCATTTGTAGTCAAACCTTCTCTCAGCGTCTTGCCATCTGCTGTTTGCAGTTCAAATACAGCTCCTGCAAGCAATGTCTCTTTCTGATCTTTATCAACCTTTGTCAGTTGAATAGCACCAGTGACTAGCTTATTTTGGATTTTACCAAGATCAATTTCAGCTTGTTTAGCTGGATTAATTTCAAACTCATGTACTGATGCGTCCAGCTGGTAGAATTCCGGTGCTTTCGTTTCGACGATTTCATATTTACCCGGTCGCAAATCTTTTACTTCTACCAGTCCATTTTCATCACTTGTCAGTCCAGCTTTTACAATCTTGCCTTCTGCGTCTTTCAAAGTGAAGACTGCACCTTGCAGTGGATTACCTGCTTCATCGGTCTTCTGCAGTTTCACACTGCCTTTTTTGATTGCATTATCTTTTGTAACAGTAGTTACCGTTGTCTGATCCGCTTTGATTTCAAAGTAAACAGGATCTGTATTCAAATCGTATAGATCCGGTGCCTCTGTCTCAATAAAACGGTAGTTGCCGGCATCTAAATCTGTTACGGATATTATTCCATCTTCACCTGTTACCAGGTTCTCCTGAATTTGTTTCCATTCCCCGTCAACTTGCTGCTCTAATGCGAAAACTGATCCTTGAAGTGTTTCTCTCGTCTCGCTATCATACTTCGTCAGTTTCACATCTCGTGTAATCTCTTTGTTTTGAATAGTCGTTTGTGATTCGCCATCCACTGTCACTTTCTGTGTATCCTGGATGCCGACCACATAACCATCTGGTGCTTTATCTTCTTTCAGAAGATAGTCGTCATACAGCAGATTCTTGAATACCGCTTTTCCATCTTCGCCTGTTGTCACAGTCCGGATTGCGATTTTTCCTTCACTGTCGTACAACGTGAATGTTGCGCCGGCTAATGCCTTGTCTGTCGCGGCATCCACTTTGGATACTTCCAGGCTTCCATATTCTCCGGAACCAGTACCACTGCCCCCGCTTTTACGGACAATGATCGTCTTGCCTGACTCGACCGTTTCTGTTGTGATGTTTTCACCTGAAAAGGTTGCTTTATTGCTGACCGACTCACCGTTTGCAGCATTGATATACGATTGGTATTCCAGGATATAAGCACGATCAATATCATCCAGGAAAGATAACACAAATGTCTGGCTGCCATCATCAGCAGTCACGATATCGAGCATATAAGCTTCTTTCGATACTTCCTCGCCTTTGGAAAGACTGCCATTTTGTGCAACATTCGTTTCGTATAGCTTGAAGCTGTCTTCTAAGAGGATCTGGTTTGCTTGCTGTACATCTGTCACTTTCGCTTTCGATACATGTGATTGGCCTTTATTGATGTCAATCTTCCAATTGATCACATTACCGTTCTGAGAGCCATCTTTTACGTTATAACTGCCGCCATTGCTAACGGAAACCTGCGCATTCAAGTTAATCGGCTCTTTGTCATCACTAGTCAGCGTAGCCGTGTTATTGTAGCGATTAACAATCAGCTCCCCAGCAAGGCTGGTTTTGTATTCGATCCAATATGGCTTACTGTTATCTTTAAGAATGTGCACCTTAAAACCAGGCTCATTCTTATCGTTTTTAACAGTTTCCACATTATAATCTGTGCCTTCTTGCAGCTCTGCACCTTTTCTGACACCATTATTGCCTCCAGTCAGTTCTACTTCATACACCTTCAATGAGCCATCTACAAAGTTTTGCTTGCCTTGGATATAATCTGTCACAACAATATTATCCAAGTCCTTCAGATCATAGTTGACTCCCACATTCCATGTAATTTCCTTTGAAACAGCATTATAAGAACCGTTCTTAAATCCGTTGTTTACTGTGTAGTTATCCGGATTAAATCCTGCTGCTGCCTCTTTAGTTTGGTCTTTGCCTGATTCATCTTTCCAATCAAGCTGGACATGGTTTCGGAACTGTTTTTGTTCTCCGAGCTGGTCATATTTGAATGCAGTAGTATAGGTTATACGGTACGGCGTCTTGATCTCATTTTTGAATTTGATCGTAAATCCATCTGCTGTTACAACAAGTTCATAATCATTCTTGGATACTGTTTCACCAGTAGCTCGGTCTACTATCTTAAACGTATCCTCCTTCATCGTCAGTCCCTTATTCGGATACGTATCCGTGATGAAGACTTCTGTCATCTTGTGGGAATCTTTATTGAAATCAATCGTCCAATTATTCGTTTTATCCTTATAGTTGATATTGGAGTAGCCTTTGGAAAGTACTTGCTGACTGACACCTTGACCTGTTTCACTAGTGTTTTCTCCGACTACCACACTATTATTGATGCGGCCGTCCTCCATAACTCGGCCATCAGCTTTTGTCTGATACGTTATTTTGTAAGCGTTCTGGATATCTTCTCTAAATTGGAGCTGGAATCCGCGCTTTCCATCCGCGGCAGGCTGTTCGTTCACTCGGTAATTCGTGTACGTTTCAGCCCCTGTTTGCTGTCCATTTTCGCCAATCGTGATTTTTTCGACTTTCAGTGAGTCACGAATCAGTACGTGGCTATCATCGAACAAGTCTTCCAATACAGCGTCTCGCTGCTGGATGTTTTTTTCATTGTAGTTGTATTGAATTTCCCATGTGATTGTTTGCTTCGCTGCATCATAAGCGATACTGCGTTTCGCAAGCGGCTTTCCTCGGCTGACACCTACAGAAGCCTTTGCTGACAACTCTTCTGTGTTCGAACCTGCTAGGAATGCTGTATTCTCATATCTCGTACCTTCAGCATCTGTAATATCAGTCTTGAACTCCACACGGTAAGCGTCTTTAAGCTGACCAAAGTTGATTTGGAAAGGTTCCTCTTGTACGGTATAAGCAGATGGATTTACTTCTTCCCCTTGCTTTACACTGCCATCAAGCTGGACGTCCAGCTTATATACCTTAATCGAGCCAGGTTGCAATTGTTGATTGGCTTGAAGTGGATCTTTCAGTACAGCATCCTCGATAGTCTTTAGCTGCTTATTGAAATCAACTGTCCAAGTAATTTCTTTGGCGTTATAACCACGATCCGTCCGTCCAGATTTATCAATCGTATTTCCAGGTTTCGGCTGGAATTTAACTGGAATGACTGCAACATCTTCTTCTTTTATAGTAAAAATGATTTCCTGTTCGATACTTCCTTCAATTTTTTCATGCAGTTCTGTCCAGAAATGCAACGTACCTTTTACGTTGGATAGCTTAGTGATATTGTCATTGAAGGTCATGACAACCGTACCATCCATGCTCAATTTGTACGTTCCGACACTTTCATCTCCAAACTCAAGCTGCCCGTCTACATCATTGTAAATCGCAAAATAATCCGGAAGCGAGAAAGTGAAAGTGGAACCTTCTCCGTATCGATGACCGTTTTGCAGTGCCCACTCCATATCGATTGTCACTTCATCCCCTAATGCGGGGTGGTTTTCCGGATTCTCGCCGGCATCGATGATGTTCCCATCTTTGTCTTTTAATTTGATGTTTGAGATGATATTTTCTTCTATTTCACCTGTAAGGCGATCTTCTGCTGTAATGTCATTTTTAGCCTGTTTCACTTTATCATTTTCTGCCGCTTGCTCTTGTTCTGGCTCTGTTTCCTCAGCTTCTTCTTTTACAGGCTCATCTGTTTCCTCATTCTTTTCAGCTGCAGAGTCTTCTGATGCTTTTTCTTCTTCAACAGGCTGCTCCTCTTCTTGTACTGGTTCAGCTGGAGACTCATTTCCTTGCGGTTCCTCTAAAGGCTCTTCTTCCGGCAGCGTTTCTTTCTCAGCTGCTGGCTTCAAAAATAGCGGAACCACCTGTTCTTTATTTTCCACGTGGAATGTTAAGTTCGTGTCTTGTTCCTCGCTAGCTTGGAGAGTCTGAACAACCTGCGCTGTTACCTCCAGCTCTCCGCTAGCAGACTTCTGTTCTTCATTTGTAAATTGGAAAGATAGTATCCCATCTTTCAGTTCATATTTTCCGACTTCAGCTTCTTCTGCATTTAGCAGAGTTGTTTGTTCAATCGGAGTAAAAGTAAGTTGTTCTGGTAGTGTAATCTTGTATGTATGATCTGACGTGTGCTGGTTTTTGTTCCAATTCACTTTCAGTTTTAGCTGTGCGTCTCTGTCCAAACGGTTATCTGAACTGATAGCATTGTCTTCCCCATCAGTTACTTCGATTACCGCCTCAAAAGCTTCTGAATCCGTTCCTTCTGCAAACACTTGCGCGGTTCCAAGTGAACCGGATAACACAGTTTGCATAAGCAGGATGGTAATAAGCAGCATTACAGGAATCTTTCTTATCACTCGCTCGTTCTCCTCTACAATTTTTTATCTGGTATCTGCCCAGACTTCCTCACATTAGCAAAGGCTTCTGAACAAAAACTGTACATATTATCCAAAAAGGAGTGATAAAAGACCTGCAAATATTGTCGAAAGGCAAAAAATCTTCCAAATACAGGCTGATTTCCAACAACAGATTGTTATAATACTAGCTAGAAGACTTTGTGCAGGAGGCTATAGTATGAAAGTAATGCTCGTAGACGATGAGCCGTTAGCGCTGCAATTTCTCGAAACACAATTACATAACATAGGAGACTTTACTATTGTCGGTGCTTATCAGACATCACGAGGATTGATGGATAGAATTAAGGAGAAGAAACCTGAACTGCTGTTTCTGGACATAAAAATCGGCTCTGTAAATGGTGTTGAACTGGCTGCCACCATACAAGAAGAACAGCCGAATTTACCAATTGTTTTTGTTACCGGCTTTCATGAATATGCAGTTCAGGCATTTGAGTTGAATGCTCTGGATTATATTGTGAAGCCAATTCAAAAGGAAAGATTAAGAAAGACAATCCAGCGCTTGAATACGGAAGTACAGAAAAAAGCATCTGATACACCAATACGCATCAACTGTATGCCAACATTGCAATTCTTTCAGAATGGTGAGACATTGCCTGTTCAATGGAGAACATCCAAAGCTAAGGAGGTTTTCTGCTATTTGCTTCATCATGCAGAAAAGCCCGTACGTAAAGACGTACTGATTGAAGAGTTCTGGGAAGAGAAGGAGCCGGAGAAGGCTTTTACGCAGCTGTATTCCACTATTTATGTAATACGAAAGACATTTTCAGGATCGCTTCCTAGCCTCTCATTGAGCAGCGCTAATCAGTGCTATCAGCTTCACCTGGGAGATGCTGAAGTCGACGTAATGGAATGGAGCAATAACTTAAAACAACTACCGGCATTGAGTGAACATACTCTATCCAGTTATCAAGGACTTTTACGAGAATACAAAGGAGATTATTTCTCTGCAGAAGCTTACATATGGGCAGAATCAGAGCAGAGGCAACTGAAAGAGAGCTGGTATAAAACTGCGATACAGGTTGGGTTATTTTTAGAGGCGCAGAACTTAGTGGAAGATGCTATTTCCCTTTACTTGCGTATGCAGACGGATTACCCGTATATATCCCACAGTTACATACGACTCATGCATGTATATGATATGGCAGGGGTATCCAGTCAAGTTGTGCATCAGTATGAACGCTTAATGCAGATGCTTGAGGAAGAATTTGATATTGGTCCGGAAGCAGAACTGGTGGATTGGTACGAAATGTGGAGAGAACAGCATATGCAGGCTTAACTAGCAGGAGGACATTATGAAACGTAGCACGAAACTGGTGATTATTTTAGCTTTTGCGGTTGTTTTGACGTTAGGAAGAATCATCTGGTATCACACGCAGATACCTGATGTTCAGCCTGAAGCAGCTGGCGGACAGCTGGATGCGCGCCAAGTTGATTTTTCAAACAGTCACTCTATAGCACTGGATGGAGATTGGAAGCAGACAGGCAAAGCTGATAATCCTCTTTATACACAGCTGCCAAAGTATATGCAGTCAGAAGCAGCAGGTACTTATGAAATAACTATACAAACCGGTGAGCAAGCTGATCACTATGCCCTGTCCATCCGATCTCTTTATTCCAATTTCTCGGTATATGCCAATGATCAGCTAGTTTACCAAACAACAGATTTCGAAAATGGACCGCCCACTCCGGTTGCTATTACCGATTTACGCGCAAATGAGAACGATCAACTTAAAATCAGACTTACGTTTGATGAATTCCACGGCAATGAGCGGGACCGTTCATTAATTAATGTAAGATTCGGCTCGTCTCAGCAGATTCAAAAGGAGACATATCAAGCAGGCTTACTCCAATTTTTCGTTGCTGCCATCATATTTATCCATGCGTTGTATGCATTTGTACTCTATTTAATGAAACCAAAGAAAATTGGTACCTTATTCTTTTCGGTTGCTGCAATATTGGCGAGTCTGGCTGTCGTGACTTCTGATTACAATACTTTAGGCTACGTTATGCCGCTGAGTCACGAATGGTATGTGAGGACTATTTACTTTAGCTACGTTGGATTAAGTTTTTTCTTTCTGCTTTTTGTTGTCTTTACCTTTACAAAAGCTGCTTCCAAGTGGCCATTTAAAGTTCTTTATTTGCTTTTTACTGCGTATTTAATTTATATCCTTGCAGCACCGATTGAAATAGTGCGGTATGTTATTGGAATCGCTATCTCCTTAGTAGTAGCTTTCACCCTTATATTCTGGATTTTATTCCGTACTGTTTTTCTCAGCAAAGAGAGAGCTTTACCACTGTTCTTAGCTGGTGCCGCCGTTGTCTCTCATGTAGCTTGGACTATTGTTGTAGGAAATCTCCCTTTCTTGAAGGATACCTTGCAAGCTGCTATCAAAGCCGGTTTTTACCCTTTTGATATTACAATTGCTTTAGTATGCTTCTGCAGCTTCTGGTTCCTGCGCTTTTTCCAGACAGAAACAGAGAATGAGCAATATATTGAGCAACTCGAAGTTGAACAGAAACGGAAAGATCAATTCTTAGCGAATACATCTCACGAACTGCGCACACCTTTGCACGGAATGATGAATATGGTTCAAAACGTTTTGGAACAAGAAAATAAATTAACGAATCAAAGCAGATATCAACTTGAACTTATCCACACACTCAGTCGTAAGATGTCCTATCTTATAAACGACTTGATTGATGTCAATCAGCTGAAGTCCAATAAGATCCGTTTGGAACCTTCTTCTATCTCCATCGAACCGATCTTGGTCGGAACTGCCGATATGCTCCGTTTTATGGCAGATGAAAAGGATGTAACTATTCATATGCGATTGTCGGAAAGCGTTCCTTACATATATGCAGATGAACATCGAGTCACACAGATCGTGACAAATATGCTTCACAACGCGCTGAAGTTTACCCCGGCAGGAAACATCACCATTGAAGTTTCATCAGATGCTTCCCATCTCTATGTCAAGGTAATCGATACTGGTATAGGAATGGATGCAAAGACACAAGCAAGAATTTTTATTCCTTATGAAAAAGGTGAAAATTCTATATCTGAAAGCGAGGGAATTGGTCTGGGGCTTAGTATCAGCAGACAGCTGGCCGAGCTACATGGAGGTTCATTGACTGCAGAGTCAGTTCTCGGAGAAGGTTCTGTTTTTACACTCAGCTTGCCACTCGATGCAGATCGGACAGAATTATACAAAGTAAAAACAATGTCCCTCATCGAATCCGCCGCTTCTGAACAGCTCTCTGAACCGCATATTCAAGCTTTCAGCGGGTATCGTATTCTTGCAATAGATGATGATCCTGTAAATTTAATGGTTTTAAAACAAGCACTAGAAGCAGATGGATACCAGATTAGTACAACTGCATCAGCAACAGAGTTTGTCCATCAATTAGATACTTACAGATGGGATCTACTTATTATTGATGTGATGATGCCCGAGATTTCGGGCTTCCGATTAACGAAAAGAATCCGTAGTCGCTACAGCCTTACTGAATTACCTGTTTTACTGCTAACTGCCCGATCTCAGCCTGAAGATGTGTATGCAGGTTTTCAAGCAGGTGCCAACGAGTATGTATCAAAACCAGTGGATATGCTCGAGTTGAAAATGCGTATCAAATCACTGCTGGAACTAAAGAGCTCAATTGAGGATCGACTCAGTATGGAAGCAGCCTGGCTGCAAGCACAGATTCACCCGCACTTTTTGTTTAATACATTGAATACAATCGGAGCATTAAGTGCGATTGATAATGACCGAATGCTGCGGCTGCTTCAGGAGTTCGGCAACTACTTGCAAGCAAGTTTCAATGGAAACAATCTGTCTAGCAGTATTCCCATCGAGAAAGAAATGGATTTGGTCCGATCTTATTTATATATCCAAAAGGAACGCTTTGGAGAAAGGCTGCAAGTTAACTGGGAGATTGACCATAACATTCAATTTAGCCTCCCTCCCCTGACGCTGCAGCCCTTGGTTGAGAATGCCATTCTCCATGGCTTACAGCCAAAAGAAGATGGTGGCACGATCCTGATTCATCTGTTTAGAAAAGGAAACAACGCTTTTATTCAAATTAAAGATGACGGGATTGGCATTCCTCCCGATAAACAGCGACTATTACATCCATTTGATGGTCACAGAAATAGTATTGGTCTAATCAATACCCATATCCGACTACAAAAGCTTAATGGCTGCGGGCTGATCCTATGCAGTGAAGAGGGATTAGGGACAACAATACAAATCAGCATTCCCCTAGGATAACAAACAAGAAGACCAGCGACCTTGAAGTGCACTTCACCTTTAAGGCTGCTGGTCTTCTTGTTATTTCAGCTTCTCCGGCAAACTATGAATGGAAGCAATCAGCGTATTCAACTTATTCTCGATCCGGTGCATCAAATAGAATGTGACAGCTGCCGGAAATCCGAATTCTTTTATGATCGCAAGCCATGGCTCCATCTCGTACGCCTCCTCTCTTATTTAAAAAGGAGTGCAGCTCACAACAGCTGCACTCCTTGGGGATTAAAATACTTCCTGAACAGTACGATCGACGATACGAGCAGCTTTTTTCGAGACAAGCGGTCCGCCGCTTGATGAAATGACATTCTGCGTGAGAATCGCATCCATCGCCTGATTGATTGCTGCCTCGTCGAATGGTTCAACGGGCTGCTCCAAGCTGATGGTCACAGTCTTGCCAGCTTCATTTAGAAACTGCAGATCAAGCTTCTTCATGCATTATTCCTCCTTTTTTGTCGAATTAAGATTCACGCAGAATAGAGTGATCGTTCTTCTCTACTGCGTACAAATTGCGTTGCTGCAATGGAACCAATGCATCGGCGAATGCCTGCAGCTCATCCGGTGTCGCATCAAGTCTGATGTTGTTAAAAGATTTTGTTTTGTATTTGTCTTTTCCTGTGTCCGGATCCACGCCATCGTACAATACGATGCTAAGGCGCGTTTTATTATGGGTTGCAATAACTGCCATGTTTCTCCCCTCCTTTCACAGCTATAATCGGAGCGTCCCCCGAAAAAGTGTGGAAAAAGTTTAGAAAAATGATCGCAAACACGGCCTAAGCCCAGTAACAACCGGGAAAGGCTTGTAATATAATAGTAATTTTACGTCGTTACTGTTTCATAGTACAATTAAGGTTAGCATGTTCTGCTGACAGGTAGACTTTACCAGCAAAATTAATGAATAAACATACAGATACATCAGTAAATAAAGGAGTTTAATCATGACAAGAAGGTCACCTTACCAACCACAGCCACCCAGGCGAAAAGTGAAGAAAAAAGTAAATAAAAAACGAATTATAATGCTTCTCCTCATCCCGATTTTAATCCTTGGAGCAGGCGGAGCAGCATATGCTGCCCATCTATTTAATTCTGCTGCCACTGCGATCAATAAGGCTCACGTCGCAGATACACGGGATAAATCGGCATTACGAGATGAAGTTGTTGACCCCGTCGAAGACAATGTTTCGATTCTATTCATGGGAGTAGACGACAGTGATACACGAGATGAAGGAAATTCACGCTCTGATGCGATGATTCTTGCTACTTTCAATAAGAAAGAACATAGCGTAGATCTTTTGAGCATCCCGCGTGACTCATACGTGTACGTACCGGAAGTCGATCGTCAGACGAAAATCACCCATGCACACGCTTATGGCGGTGCCCAGGCAAGCGTGGAGACGGTTGAAAACTTCCTTAACGTCCCAGTCGACTATTATGCAGAAATCAACTTTAACGCCTTCATGGACATTATTGATACACTTGGCGGTATTGATGTGGAAGTTCCTTACGAGCTGTATGAGCAGAACTCGAAGGATCAGAAAGATGCTATTCATCTGGAAGAAGGAATGCAAGAGCTTAATGGTGAAGAAGCACTAGCGCTTGCGCGTACCCGTCATTACGATAACGATATTGAACGCGGAAAACGCCAGCAAGAAATCATTAAGGCAATGATCACTAAAGCATCATCAGCAGGCGCAGTATTCAAGTATGATAATCTAATTAACGATGTTGGCGATAACCTAAGTACAAGTCTTACATTTGATCAAATCAAGAGTTTCATCTCTTATGGCACAAGCAATGACCTGAAAATTAACACGTTGAATCTTGATGGCACCGGTGGTAAGCTATCTGACGGCATTTGGTATTACCAAGTTGATCCAACTTCTCTGGCTGATGTCCAAAAGCAACTTCGCGAACATCTTGGTCTGTCTGAAGAAGTAGACACAGATAGCGTGGAAACGGATGGCAGCGGAGTTTACGATGATAGTACCGGTACAACAGATGGTACTAGTACGACTGATAGCACTGGCACAACTGATAGCACTGGCACGACTGATAGCACTGGCACGACTGATAGCACTGGTACGACTGATAGCACTGGTACGACTGGTAGCACTGGTACGACTGATAGTACTGGTGCAACAGACAGCACTGGTACAACAGATAGTACTGGTACAACAGATAGTACTGGTACAACAGATAGTACTGGTACAACAGACAGTACTGGTACAACAGATACGTATACTACTGAATAAGGTATAAATTAAAAAAGGATCGAACCCATTGGTTCGATCCTTTTTACATACATTTAATCTAATACTTACATTGCTATAACAAGCAACTCAGTCAGAAGTGTTAATATATAGAAAGCGATTATCTATATATTATGCTTTGCGGGAAAGAGATTCTAACATATCTACCCATTTTCCAAGAACAACTTCATTGGAATACTTAGAGACCACTTGCTTCCGGCCTTCTTCGCCCATTTTCAAAGCAATGTCTTTATTTCTGAGTAAATAAATTATCTTTTCAGCGAGTTTCTCTTTATTCTCTAGCTCAACTACAAAGCCAGAAGTCTCATTATCAACAATATCCGTTGCGCCATAATTAAAATCATATGTTACTACAGGCGTACCGTGCTGTAATGATTCTACTGCTGCAAGAGGCAGCCCTTCATAATTAGATGTCAGCAAGCTTAAAGTGGCCTTCTTGATTTCTTGCTTAATATCCTTTGAATAACCTCTGAGGAAAATGTGATTTTCCATATTATGCTTTTTGATACTATCTTCAAGCTTACTAAGCTCACGGCCTTTGCCGAAGATATTGATCTTAGCATCAGGAATCTCATTAGTAACTAGATGGAACATTTCAACTGCTCTTTGCAGGTTCTTCTGTGGTTCCAAACGAGTAACCATGATCACTTCATTTTCATTTTTTTGAACAGGTTCATGTTCAGCAATCGTGATTGCATTTGGGATTACATAAATATTGTTATGATCACCATATTGTCTTTGGATATCTTCTTTTTGCTTTTCAGTAAGAACAATTAGCGCATCCAACTTTTTGATTTTGCTAAATACATCATTATACTTTGCTTTTACCTTGCTGCCGTAAGTATATGGTGCTTCAAAATGGTTATTGTGTACAAAGTAAGCTCTAACAGCTTTTTTCTTATCAACAGCCATTACTTTTAAGCCACTGCCTTGTCCATTTGTAATGAATAGTGGCAGATTCTTACCGATTCTGTACTTAACTGCAATTTCATTTAACCAATGCTTATCGTGAGCTCTATTGCCGTTAAAGTGGATAACTTCATTACTGTTTCTATCGAACAAGAATACTTGTCCTGGGTTACCTTCTTCGTCATGATATCTTGTCATGTAGCAGTAGCCATCAGATGTATAGAAAGACTCTCTCGCAACATTTTTGGTAGCAGAGCTATAAAATTGCTTTCTCAACACATACTTTCTTGGGCTGAAGTCGATTCGGTACTCTATATTTCTAATAGCATCAATATACTCTATAGCAATTAGTTTATCTTTATCTTCGTTATAATATTTTGTTTTAGTTAATGCACCATCTTTAAAGTAGTGAATGACGTTAGCATCATCCTTATCAACTGTATACAGATACTCGGCAGTTTCAACCGGAAGTTCACTATCATACAAGTCTGTATTTATATGATTAGAAAGAGTATTCAATTCAGCATAATACTCATATTTATTAATATGATGAACATCGTTATATACTCTGTTCATACCTTTTAATTCATTGAATATCTCTTCATATTGAGGCTGGAAGTCAAAGCTTGTGATAGAAACATCATAGCCTGCATCAGTGAACATCTTTGATTGGTTGAAAGTTGCTACAGTAACTCCACCAGACTCTGGGGCAATTCCGTAAGTTACAAGAAATACTTTATTTTTTTTCATTGGTATTCTCCTTACTTAATGGGATCTTTTGTTTTTTAAGATTTCAAATATGAATAGTGGGAGCTGTATCATTCGCTTCCATCTAGCAGGTTCTTTGAGTAAACGATAGAACCACTCTAAATTTAGCTTTTGCCATACTTTAGGTGCTCGCTTTGCATTTCCTGCAATAATATCAAAACTTCCACCTACACCCATAAAGATTCCTTTGTCGAATAACGGAAGGTAAGTAGAAATCCATTGCTCTTGCTTAGGAAAACCCATTGCGACAAAGATCAAATCTGGATTAGAGTTTTTTACGGACTTGACTACCTCTTCGTCAAGAATATCAATATAACCATGATGAAAGCCAGCAATATGTAACTCCGGGTAATCTGACTTTACATTTTTTATTGTTTTCTCAATAGTCGATTCTGAAGCCCCTAAAAAGTAACAGGACAACTGCTTTGTTTGTGCAATTCCGAGCAAATCCTGCATGACTTCAAATCCTGGTACCCGAGATTGTATTGGCGTCCCCAGCATTTTGGAAGCATAAATAATTCCAATTCCATCTGCTATTACATAGTCAGCATCTAATAATGATTGTTTAAATTGTGCATTTACCTTTGTTTCCATCATAAATTCAGGATTAGCTGTTACTACGAAACGTTTCCGCTTTGCTAAAAGATCCGGCACTAAACGATCATTCAAGAATGATTCTTTTGTCGTATTCAGAAATGGGACATCCATTAATTTCACTTTTTTATCTTCCATGTAAAGTACACCTTCCAAGCACTAAGTCAGAAGTAAAAACGAAAGACGACTATTATTTAATAGTCATCTTTTCATTAATCTTCATCAGACATAGCCTTTTTACGATAGGCCTGCTTTTCTTTTTTTGACATTTTTTTGTATTCATCAAGGAATTTTTCGTATTTAGGGATTACCTCTTCCACAGTGCCGTATTCCCTCACTTTACCGAATTCCAACCACAATATCTTCTCACAGAACTGTTTCATCTGGCCTATTGAATGACTGACGAATATCATCGTTTTTCCGCGTGTTTTAAATTCTTTCATCTTATTTAAAGATTTCTCTGCAAATGCTTTGTCACCTACAGATAGCGCTTCATCAATGATAAGAATATCAGGGTCAATATTCACTGAGATTGCAAACCCTAATCGTGACTTCATACCACTAGAGTAGTTCTTGACCGGCTGATCGATGAAATCCTCCAGTTCTGCGAATTCAATAATCTCTGGCTCCAATGCTTTAATTTCTTTCTTAGTCAGACCTAACATCAGACATTTGAGTTCAATATTCTGTCTGCCAGTCAGGTCACCTTTCAAACCAGATGCAACAGCAATCAATGCTACTTCACCGTTAAGTTCTATTGAACCTGATGTTTCAGGTACTATTCCCGAAATTATATTGGAAAGCGTAGATTTTCCAGATCCGTTGATCCCCACAAAACCTACGACATCGCCTTGTTCTGCTTCAAAGTCTACACCGCGAAGTGCATAGAAATCTTTACCGTATTTCTTTGGGGTAAGGACATCCAATAACCTTTCCTTAGAACTGTTATATAACTTATATTTTTTTGTAACTTTTTTAATCTCAATTGATTTTGCCATAAGAATTTTCCTTCCATATTACAGAAAGTCAATAAAATGTCTTCTAAACTTCACGTGCATTGCAGCACCTATTAAGAAGACAACTAAAGTGAATGCCCAGAAATATAAAGTATACTCCCAGTGGTTTACAATGTACCAATTGCCGCCTACTAATGAAGCTCTATATCCTTCAACTAAATAATATAAAGGATTTAACATCATTATCTTCTGCAATACAGGGTTAAGATGAGAAGGATCCCACAAGATTGGTGCGAGGTAAAGAAGCATTCTCATTGTTGCCTGTATCAATTGCTGTATATCCCTGATCATTGTTGTTAACGTAGATGTGATTAGATTCACTGAAAATAAAAACACAATTGTGGCCAACATGAAGTATGGCAACTGTACATAGTACTGGTTTATAGTGAATCCGGTAAATTGAAAGAAGACAATTGCCAACACAACTAATATGATATGCGGATATAGTTTTGAAAAAATAGCTATGTTTGGAATTACGCTCATCGGAAATCTCATTTTCGAAAGCATGCGCAGCTTTGAGTAAATGGATTTGGATCCTTGCACAATAGAAGGCTGAAAGAAGAACCAAACTAAAATGCCTGATAACATCCAAGGGAAATATGGAATATCGTCAACTGGTCCTCTTCCTCCACCCTGACGGATACCAACACCGAAAACAAACCAATAAATGACGATCTGTATTAGGGGACTAATAAGTTCCCATGCTACTCCTAAATAATTATCACTGTTCTTACTTCTTATTTCATAGAGGGAAATTCTTCTGATTAGCTGAAAGTATTTTAACTGTTCTTTGAATACCTGTATTGCGGATTTCATCTTTTATCCCTTCTTAAAGCACGTTCACTTATTATAAATCTCCATAAGATTATACTAGTATGCTCCTTTAAAAATCAATCTAGAGCTGATCATACTAATTTAGAATAAATATAGGAAGCTGCTTTCTCACTTGAGTCGCCCGTTTCCAAATAACAATAAGTGTCTGCAAAATTATGGATTTTTTCGTAGTCAAATTGACCGTTATCGATTAATTTTATCTGTTCAATCAATTCTTGCGTATCAAATACTAATGGCCCAGGTGCCTTATCTTCAAAATTGAAATAAAACCCTCTTAGCTTGTCTCTATACTCAACAATATCATAAGCGTAAAAAATCATAGGTCTCTTTAAGTTAGCATAGTCAAAAAAGACAGAGGAATAATCAGTTATTAAAGTATCTGCGATTAAATACAAATCGTTTATGTCCTTATAGTCAGAAAAGTTATAGACAAATCCTTTATATGGCTCAACATTGATTTTATCTGCAATTAAGTAATGCATTCTTAATATAACAATATAATCGTCACTGATTTCTTCCTTCAACTTATCTAAGTCTAACTCCAGATCAAACTTATACTTACCCTTCTCATGATATTTATTATCTCGCCACGTCGGAGCATATAAGATAATCTTCTTATCTAATGGAAGATTATTTTCTTTTTTTAACCTAGTAATTACATTACTATTGTTTTCATTGTATAACTTGTCATTTCTAGGATAACCTGTTTCTAAAAGTGTCCCGTTATAGCTAAAGGCCCTTTTAAATATCTTTGTCGAATAAGCATTAGGAGAAATTAAAGCATTCCACCTTTTCGCTTCATTCACAAAGTTCTCCTTATATTTCTCTGTGCTTGTACCAGGCATTAACACTTCATCCATGTCAGTTGCAAGTTTTTTCAGAGGAGTCCCGTGCCATGTTTGCACGTATATAGTGTTTTTGTTTTTATAAAACCAAAGAGGAAGCCGGCTATTGGAGACCCATACTTTTGCACGAGGCATAGTAAGGAACCACTTAAAAGAAAACCTCTTTAATACATCGATATCTTCTTTAACATAATAATTTGCCTTACTACCTGCAATACTCCAATAGTATTTAAATTGCGGATAGTTCTCTTTCATAAACAAATATATTGCTTTCGGATTATCACTGTACTGTTTTCCCAAAAAGCTTTCGAAAACAATGACATCCTTTTTAGTTGGTAATTTACTTATTATAAGAAAAGCTAATTTAAACACACGTTGTATATTTCTTTTAATCAAGTTTTTCATAAGATATATTCTTTCCTTTTAACATAAGAATCGCTTGAATTTGTTGAGCCACTTTTACTAATATAAACTAGTCACTTATTAAAGTATACATGGTTTTTATTACAATATCTTTGCAATAAATTTACTTGGACTAAATATTACTTAAACTTTATGTCTAATTTACGACTATACTATTAGGTGTTATAATTAGTCGTTATAAATATTGGAAAAATTTAAAGAGGTGCCTTGAATGGAAAAAGTTTCAGTTATTATACCTGTTTATAATACTACTGAATTTCTCGATAGTTGTATTGATTCAGTACTTCAACAAACACACGATAACACTGAAATTATTATAGTAAATGACGGATCAAACGAAGAATGTACTACAAAGCTTGTGGGAATGGATGATCGTATAGATAAAGTTAAACTTTTTCATCTGCCCGAAAATAAAGGAGTAGCTTTTGCTCGTAATTTTGGCTTAGAAAAAGCATCTGGTGACTTTGTTTATTTTCTTGATAGCGATGATTATATAAGTAATACTACTTTAGAAAATCTTGTCTCTCATATAGGCGAATTCCCAATGATAACAGGCAAAAACGTCAGTGTTAACAAAGCTAATGAACTAGCTGCGATAGAATATAAAAAACCATTTGTTATTTACAAAAGAAAAAGACTGTCTAGATTTAAGAACAGATCTGCTGTAAATAGGTTAGTTCGCATGGACTTTATTAAAGAACACGGGTTGCAGTTTAAAGAGGATGTTAAAGTCTTTTCTGACATGGAATTCATACTTCCGTTTATCTCATTAATGCCAAGAGTACCTTATTTAAAGACTGCGCTTTATTTTAAACGGAAAAGAAACGACCCAATTAATAATCCTTCTCTGATGCAAGATTTGAGTAGTGAAGAAAAAATCAAAGATTTCCTTAAAGTGTTTAATGCTCTAAAAGATCAGTATGCGGAAACACCTCAGGCAATTAGGTATTTGGATAGACATTTCCTTAACTTCTTCCGTAAATCCATTGTTCTCCACTGCCAAACACACGGAGATATTGAAAATGTATTTCGTGAAGCTTCCTATTCAGCTAACAAAGTTGATAAAAAAGCTTATTCTCATCTCAATATTGTTGTACGACAAGAGATTAACTACCTGAAGAATGGTAACTTAAGTAAATTCAATAAGATGATGAGATTACACTTAAGACTGCGAAAATCAAAGCGTGCTGTACAGAGTAAACGTAAATTCTTTATTCAGATGTACCGCTCTGTTTTTCTAAAAATGCCGGTAAAAGAAAAAACTATTGTATTTGAGAGTTTCTTAGGAAAGAACTACTCTTGTAGCCCTAAATATATTTATGAATATATGGTGAAAAATAATTACGACTATAATTATGTCTGGATTTTCAACGAAAAAGGCAGACAGTTACCAGGAAATCCAAAACAGGTTAAACGTTTTAGTCTATCTTATTATTACTATCTAGCTCGTGCTAAATATTGGGTAAGTAATTCCCGACTTCCAAAGCACTTGGATAAAAGAGAAGAAAATGTCTATTTACAGACGTGGCATGGTACACCTTTGAAAAAATTGGTTTTTGATATGAATGATATACATTCTGCAAATCCAAATTACAAATCTGACTTCTATAGTCAATCAAGAAGATGGGATTATTTAATCGCGCCTAACCAATTCTCTCATGATATATTTAAACGTGCATTTTTATTTGATAAAGAGATGCTGGATACCGGATATCCACGAAATGACATCCTTCACAACGAGAAGGATACCGATCTTCCAAATGAAATCAAACGCAAAATAGGTATTCCACTAGATAAAAAAGTAATACTATATGCACCAACATGGAGAGATGGAGACTTTATCGATCGAGGAAAATATCGTTTCGATCTTAGTCTAGACCTTGCTAAATTAAAGGAAACTCTCGGTGACGAATATGTTGTGCTGCTTCGAATGCATTACTTCATAGCAAATAATATCGATATCTCTGGTTTTGAAGGGTTTGCATATGAACTTTCGAAGTATGAAGATATTGCTGAGCTTTATTTAATCTCTGATATGTTAATTACGGATTATTCTTCTGTATTCTTTGACTACGCGAGCTTAAGAAGACCTATACTATTCTTCGCCTATGACTTAGAGCTTTATCGCGATACATTGAGAGGCTTCTACATGGACATTGAAAAAGAGCTTCCAGGTCCTTTAGTAAGAAATACAGATGAGATAATTAATTCAATTCAAAACGTTGATCAAATGAACATTGAATACAAAGACAAATACGATGCCTTCTACGATAAGTATTGTGGTTGGGAAGATGGCAAGGCCTCTGAAAGAGTTGTTAAAAAAGTATTTAAATAATATAACGACAAAAACCAGCATATTCCCTAATATTCACAGTTTCTCCATAAGTAAAGTAAAAATTTAGGCTGAAAAGGCTTGATTTTTAAACTAATTGTAAATACAATGTTAACAAAGCGTAAATCATTAATGATAAAGTAAATGAAGATACAAATATAAATAACATGGTATTTACAATTAGAAGGAGAGATTGACTACAATGAAAAAAGTAATCACATATGGTACTTTCGACTTGTTGCACTGGGGTCATATTAATCTACTACGCCGCGCCAAAGAAATGGGCGATTACCTTATTGTAGCCATTTCCTCGGACGAGTTTAATAAATTAAAAGACAAAAAGTCATACCATAGTTTTGAGAACCGCAAAATGATCCTTGAAGCAATTCGTTATGTTGATGAAGTAATCGCAGAAGAAAGCTGGGATCAGAAAGTCCACGACGTTGTGGACCATAATGTTGATGTATTCGTAATGGGCAGCGACTGGGAAGGAAAATTCGACTTCTTGAAAGATCATTGTGAAGTTGTTTATCTTCCACGTACAGTTGGTATCTCCACTTCTAAGATCAAAGACGATCTTTTAGAAGTGAATAATGGTTAGAGAATTAGCTATTTCTCTCTATCTAGCGTTCTTCAAAACGCTATTCATATGTTTCAAGCTATTTCCCCAAAAGAACAAAACCACATTGGTTTCCTCTTTTGGGGATAATGTTTTGTATACGGCTAAATCGCTTGAAAAATGGAACGCGGGAGAAATAGTCATATTAAAGACTTCTTCCTGCCGAGAAGACTTTACCGATCTTGATGCGGAGATAGTCCCATTTGCCATGACGAATATCAGCTCTTTTCTAAAAGGTATCTATCATTTGGCCACTTCACGTGTCGTGATGGTAGATAACTATTTCGGCTTTCTCGCTGTAACGGATTTCAAACCTAACGTCACATGCATTCAGCTGTGGCATGCAGCAGGAGCGATGAAAAAATTCGGGTTGACGGATCCTTCTGTTCAAACAAGAAGTCCAAGGGCTCAGGAAAGATTCAAACAAGTATACAGCCGTTTCACATATGTAACGGTCGGTTCTGAAAAAATGGCATCCATCTTCCAGGAAAGCTTCGGACTTACGAATGCGAATATACTGCGAACTGGTATGCCACGGACGGACTTCTTCTTCGACAATAGTCAAATTGAACAAATCGAAAAAGAAATTACCGAGCAATATCCGATCATCAAGAAGCGCAAGGTTATTCTTTATGCTCCAACTTATCGAGATGATGAACTGGCCAAGCCTAAGATTGAACTTGATATTGAACGCTTATACCGTGAGCTGGGGCAGGAATATGTATTGTTCCTTCGTCTCCATCCTGCTGTTACTTGGGATCTAGCAAACTATTATCCGAATTTCGTAATCGATGTAACACACTACAAAAATATCAACCCGCTTTTATTAGTGACGGATATTTTGATTACCGACTATTCTTCGATACCTTTTGAGTATTCACTGCTCAATCGCCCGATTATCTTCTTTACGTATGATCTGGAGGATTATCAGAGAAAACGCGGGGTGTCAGATGAATATCTCAAATCATTACCTGGACCAATGGTCAGAGATACAAAATCGCTCATCAAAGTGATTAAAAAGAATGACTTCCAACTGGAGAAGGTACAGGCTTTCTCTAAGCAGTGGAACCAATATTCGAACGGACATGCTAGTGAGCAGCTCGTACAAGCTATGTACACGTCTAATCCGGCCGTTGCTGCTACAGCCAGTCCATCCACACAGACTACACGCTGATTACATCGGCGTGTTTTTTTGTATACATAGAAAAAACCTTCTCCACTGGAGAAGGGTTTTCATTTATTGCTGATGCTGTTTACGTCGTTCTTCCTCTGTCACTTTCGGAAAACCTACCATATTGAGTAATGGACGATAGCGATCGCTAATCAATCCAGTAATTTCGACAATCAATTCGATTACTATTGCCAAGGCAATAATCAGGATGGCCGACCCCCACATGGTTGCTTCTGTGTAAAGGACACCTGTAATACTGAAGATTCCGCTGATTGCATAGATTACTATAACAGTCTGACGATGCGAGAATCCTAGATTCAAAAGACAGTGATGCAAATGCAGCTTATCTGGTGCTGATAAAGGCTTCTTCTGTACAATCCGTCGGATGATGGCAAATGTCGTATCCAAGATTGGTACGCCAAGAATGATAATTGGCACGATCAAGGAGAACAATGCTACGTTCTTGAACAGACCGCTTACAGATAGTACTGCAATCATATACCCGAGGAACAATGCTCCTGTATCCCCCATGAATATCTTAGCCGGGTGGAAGTTAAATACTAGGAAGCCAAGTGTGCTGCCTAAAAGCAGGACGCCCATCATTGCAGAAATCGGGTTACCCATGCTGATGGCGATCATAGCGATTGTAAATAATGCAATAGCTGAAACTCCAGCTGCCAATCCATCTAACCCATCAATCAAGTTAATTGCGTTCGTTATACCGACAATCCATAAAATTGTGATTGGAATTGCCCAAGCACCAAATTCAATACGTTCAACGAATGGCAATGTTACAAAGTCAATTCGAATGCCGCCCATGACTGTTACAGTTGCCGCTGCAATCTGTCCAATCAGCTTCACTCGTGCGGATAGCATGAACTTATCGTCCAGCACACCGATCAATGTAATCATTGTTGCACCTATCAGTATCGGTGCTGTATTCGAATCATGTGGCATGAAAACCAGATAACCGATGATAAAACTGATGTAAATGGCCAATCCGCCTAGTCGCGGCATAATTTTCTGGTGTACTTTTCTAGCGTTTGGTTTATCCGTTGCTCCGATTGCGAATGCCAGCTTTTTCACCATAGGCGTTAGCACGATCGAGAGAATGAAGCAAACTGCCAACGCTATGATTAAAGGCGTTATGTGTACCATTTGTATCCTCCTAAATAGCTTGCAAATCGTTCCAAAAATGCTTTTATAATCCAAGTATCATAAATTACTAGATTTCGACAGTATTCTGCGTAGGTTCTGTACTATTATAATGTTTCTGTTGACAAAACACAATTACACACAATGTAAAGTTTACATCATAACCGGGTCATGTGCCTTTACATTTCATTTACATTTATCAAGCTTCTTTGATGAAATTGCTTAAAATCGTGAACATTCGCTCTTTACCGGATTTGAATGGCTCTGGCTCGAAGCTCTCTGTTTCCTGTATTATCTTGCCCAGGTCCTCTCCTTCTCCCCAACTAAGGATATGCTTTTGTTGCAAGAAGATGGACATTAACTGCAGCTGATGATCATCGTTATGCTCTCCATATTTTTTCAGTCTGGCTGCTGCGATGACCTTTTTATCCTTTTTTAAGGCGGAAATCACAGATCCGGTTCCTGCATGTGTGATAACAAGCCGAGCATCCTCCATCAGCTGATCCATGACCTCATAGTTAACGAATGGTTTAATCGTCAGTAAGTCACTGTCAAACTTCGTGTGTCCAGCCTGGACAACAACTTCCTCGGTGATGAACCCTTCCCGTTTCAGCCGCTCCACTTCTTCAAGCAGACGGGTGAATGGTAGCTCGTGGGTACCTAAGACAACCAGTATCAATAGATGGACCCCCCATAGACCGCTTTCGGATAAATTTGTTTCATCGTTTCCCATTGAACAATGAATAAATCAGCAATTGGATAGATCAGTTTTCCAGAAATGGTCGGTGAAGTGGACTTCGCAAAGCTCTCAATGAAAATGACGCGTTTCCCGAACAGTTTAGCGATATAGCACATCGGCACGGATGTATGTGCCCCCGTAGAGATGACGACATCTGGACGATGCTTCAGGAATAAGAAAATCGATTTTATAATGTTATAGCTGAATTTGAATATATAGCGAAAAGGATAATTACGTGCTCCGTATACAAGGAAGCTCATTGGATGCTTGCCCTTCATTTGCTCCGTGATTTCGGATTTCTCTGTCACGATATGGTAGTCATATTCTTTGAATAGCGGCTCCAGCTGCAAAAGCTGTGTTAAATGTCCGCCAATGGAAGAGATCAGAAGCAACTTTTTCTTTTTCTTTTTCATCACAGATTCGCTCCATTTCAGTTAAGGTGAGATGCTATTGAAAGAACTTCTCCGGCTTCTGCTTGAGCAATCCATACAGGAACCCGAGGAACAATGCCAGATAAAATCCAGATGCAGGTGACGAAAGAATATGGCCGGCTATAAATGCTGCACCAAGACCGATACAAGCTCCAACACCACTGAACAAAGCTGTTCCGCTTACTGTCCGGAATCGCTGTCTGAATATGAATACCAGGATACTGCCGATGACGAACAGAAGTGGCAGTACAAGGATCAATGTTCCGAGATACCCAAAACCGAAGAACCAATCCAGGATATCCATCTCGATGATTCTCGGTTCTGTTCCGGTGTAGTTTCCGCCAATTCCCATGCCGAAAACTTTCTGGATGACGGGTGCCCGTTCAAAGTAATAAAGTACGGTGCCAAAGAATTCTTCCCGGCCATTCAGTGCCATGAGCTGCCAAGAACTCCACTGTCTAACACTTCCAGGAGGTGGAATGTCCCCACCCTCTTCCTCCGGTAATGGCGGAGCTTCTGCTTGTTCCTGCTGTTGTGCCGCCTTTTCATTTGCCATATCTACCGACAACCCGAGATTATTACCTATTGGCATTTCAGGAGAGACGAAGACGGTCACTGCTAACAGAACTAGTACGACACCTGCTTGAATGAAGTTATTGCGTTTGATTATTGCTTGTATGAGAAGCAATAGGAAGGCAATCCCTAATACAAGCAAAGCTGCTCCAAATGCGACTTTCGTTCCGATTGTCAGCATCGCCCATATCATGACGGCTATAAGTGCTGTACAAATAATTTGTGCCACAAGGCCCTTCTTTATGAACAGATAGTAGATAATCGCTCCGCAGAAACCCATACCTAAAATGGCACTGATTTCATTACCAGAAAAGAACCAGCCAGAATGACCTTGCTTTGCCAAGTAATCGTAGCTCCTCTTCCCTGTACCCGTCAGTTCGGCAATAAGCATCACGACACTGACAACACTTGTGTTAATAAATAGATATTTCGGTACAATCACTTTCCATTCCCTATTTTCTCCGATATGACGGAAAATCATCACATAGACGAGTAAAGCAGTGATAAAGAAGAATGTCTTCAGAATGAATGTCAATTCGCCTGCCGCTGAAACGGGATCCTTCCAAATCATATTGACACTGAAGTTGATGGCAAAATAGACAGCCAGCACTAGCATGTAAATGAAAGTATTTCTGCTCCAGCGTCGATCAGGGTAGCTAAGCATGTACAATACTCCTATCGGAATTACAAGGAGTCGAATTGGATTGGAAATCGGTATCGAGAAGTACGACAGCAGATCGAGAAACGGCTGAGCCAAAATGAAGAAAATGAAAAGCTTTTCGAATATATGATTATTGTCTTTGAGTTTTTGTGTCAGGGCTTGCAAATGAATGTCCTCCTTCGTGCCACTCTTGCCAATTACTTAGCAGTGGAGCCGCCTCTTCCCAATAGTATGTAGAATGATTTGATTTTCATCAGGAATACGCAGATCAGAAATACGATGACACCAGCTGCTGAACAGATTAGAATCGTCAGGATAGGCTGTACATCGCTCAAAGTCCCTTTAATCAAAAGGACAGCGATTCCCATGATGAGTACACTCGCAGTTGTCTTGGCCACATCCGCTAGCATCCCTTTAATAGGTATTCCACCCGTGAGCTTCCGGAATATTAGGAAGCAAGATACTGCATAGATTAAACCAGTCACAGATGAAGAAAGCGGGATACCGATGAAACCGAAGCTTTCTGTAAATATGTAGTTTAGCAAGAGCTTCAAACCGATAGATAGGAACCCGAGCCGCATCATATAATGTCCCTTTTCCATCGTATAAAAACCATTATTAACGATGATGACCAAGCTGTAGAACAAGATGGTTCCGAAGTAATAATAAGCTGCGATGCTCGTTTGTTCTGCATGCTGTGCTGTGAATTCTCCGTTTACAAAAAGCAGGGTGATAATCTCTGGCATCAGCAGCATCATACCGGTCAGAACCGGCAGCAAGACGAAATACATAATCTGCAGACCACGTGTCATATTCTCCTTAAAACCTTTCATGTCATGCTTTGCATAAGCAGCAGCAAGCATTGGGAATACGATTGTACCGACGGTGACGCCGATAATATTCTGCGGGAATTGCGTTAAGTTCTTTGCGATATTTAAATATGTAGCAAAGCTTTTGCCAAGCATATTCGCAAATGATGTATCAATCATCAAGGTAATTTGGCCGATCATCGCCGTAAGCGCCACCGGAATGAAGATATGATAAAAGCGCTTGTTTTCTTCCCAATTTATTTTGCCTTTTAAGGTAAGCGTCCGCTTAGGCAGCAGAAGCAAAAGCTTGAAGAGCAAGCTTAGGATTACGCCTGCCAAGTTACCGAATGCGAAAGCATAGGCACCTATATCATCAGCGAAGAGCAAGGCACTTCCTATTGTTCCTAAGAGTACGATTGCTTGTGCCAATACTGATAAATAGTATTTGTTCTCTGCATCGAAGTAAGCTTCCAGCACCGCATTGACGCCGACAAATAATAATGATGAAAGGAAAATGATCGTCATGATTGTTGCCATTTGCGCTGAATCACCTGTTAAATTCGGAAACAACAGACGAATGTATATCGGCGCGATAAAGATGAAAACAACTGAGATCAGAAAACTGAACAGCAGCGTCCCTTTCCATACATCCTGCAGATGCGTAAGCCCTCTGCTCTTTTCTTTGTATTTGATATAACTTGGAACGAATGCACTCTTCATCCCTGTTGTCAGGAACAAGATGAACATATTCGGCAATGCGAATGCCGCGTAGTATGCGTCCGATTCACTGCCGGCTCCGAAATAATTGGTTATTAGCATATCCCGGATCAACCCTGATACCTTTAGCACGAGGGTCACGAACAGCAGCAGTAAACTGGCAATGCGAAGTTTCGACTTCATGATAGGACCTCTCTCTATATGCCCATGCTCACAAAGCTCATGGGATGCGTATTGCTGGCTAAATTATAAGACTGAATAGAAAGGCGTTTCAAGGCAATTTACAGTAACTTAACGTACTGCATAGCATGTAACACGCCCTCACCCCTTCCAGTAACTGGGCTGGGGCATAACTTTACAAAATATTCGTATATTCATACTATTTACAATTACTTCACCATTGGTTAACAGTTGCACAATAATCCTTTGCTAGACTTGGTTCGACATATCCTAGAAAAGGAATGGAGTGTACGTATTGAAAATAGCTGTATTGATTCCATGCTACAACGAAGAACAAACAATCGGTGATGTTATCGATGCTTTCCGGAACCAGCTGCCAAATGCAGATATCTATGTGTTTGACAATAACTCAAAAGATAAGACGAGTGAGGTTGCAAGGAGACATGGCGCAATTGTTCGTCACGAATACCAACAAGGCAAAGGACATGTTGTCCGTTCTATGTTCCGCAATATCGAAGCGGATTGTTATGTAATGGTCGATGGGGATAATACATATCCTGCTGAATTCGTGCATGATCTCATTGCACCGATTCAGGAAGGCAGAGCCAATATGGTCATCGGTGATCGTCTGTCGAATGGCACATATGTAAAAGAGAATAAACGCAAGTTCCATAACCTTGGGAATACGATGGTGAAGAACTGCATCAACTTCCTATATAAAAAGAAGCTTAGCGATATTATGACTGGCTATCGTGCCTTTGACCGTCTTTTTGTCAAGACAATGCCAATCATGAGTCCCGGTTTCGAGATCGAGACCGAAATGTCCATCCATGCACTCGATAAGCGACTTGCAATCGTCGAAGTACCTATCGATTATCGGGACCGTCCGGAAGGAAGCTATTCAAAATTGAATACGTTGGCTGACGGCCGCAAAGTGCTATATAAGATTTTCACCCTGTTTAAGGAATATAAACCGATGCTCTTTTTCACAGCCTGGTCCGTTCTGTTTCTTATACTCGGATTAGCTGTTGGTGTTCCGGTCATTGCTGAATATTTCGCGACCGAGTTCATTACACGTGTCCCTTCTGCCATTCTCGCTGTTGGATTGGTAGTCCTGTCGGTGCTAAGCTTCGCTTGCGGCGCAATATTAGATACCGTCGCTTCCAATCAACGCAAACAATACGAATTAGAATTGAACCGGATTCAGGCAGATAACAAACCAAGACCTGTTCAAGGTATGACCAGAACTGGAGGCTCCATGTAATGACGCGCGTTCGAAACCTTTTGATCAGTGTGGCTGCAGGTCTTGCAGCCACTATTTCTGTATTAGCTATTATGCAAGCAAGGCAGGATACGTCGCTTTTGAAATATGCTGCCCTTTCTGTTATTAGTATTTGTTTCTTTTATGCTTTTCTAAAGCTTAGAAAACAAATTCTCCAATCTGTTCTGGAGAAACGCTACATAACTGTAGGCATCATTTTGCTATCAGTTTATACGCTGATCAGTTTAATTGACTGGCCGCTGTTCATCAATCGTCCTTGGTATGAGACCGTGCTTGTGGATCTTATTTCACTCGCTACGATCTTCTGCTTCTTTTCCTTCATTGCATTTATCTTGCTGCGTTCTGGATATATGTGGCAGAAAACAACAGTAAGCAAGTGGCAGATCCTGTGGTATATGCTACCGATGATCTTCGTCTGGATGTTCTACTTGCTCGCTTTCTTCCCGGGGAATATGAGTCCCGATTCTTTGAACCATTGGCGACAGGTAGAGAACATGGAATTCAATAACTGGCATCCATTCGCTTACACAATGGTTATCTTAGTATTGACAATGATTTGGGATTCTCCTGCTATCATCGTCATATTCCAGATTCTGCTCATGTCGTTTGTATATTCTTATGGAATCTATTCCTTCCGCCAGTATGGACTTGGAAAAGGTATTGCTTGGATTGCGGCTCTTCTATGGGCAGTGCTGCCGGTCAACGGCATTTTCTCCACTATTCTTTGGAAAGATGTTGTTTATAGCACCTTCATCGTCTTTTTGACACTGTTTGTTATGAAAACAGTGCTGCAGGAAGGGAAAAACTTGCGGACTTGGAGTGGCATTGCAACATTTACGATCGTGCTTCTCGGCATTGCGTTCTTCCGTAATAACGGATTGCCAATCGCTATCTTAACGGCCATTGGCATGCTCATTGCTTATCGACGATACTGGAAACAGCTGCTCACACCGCTCGTGCTGGTGTCCGCGCTTTATATTGTCGTCACCGGACCAGTATTTACGGCTTATAACATCCAATCAGCCAATCCTAATGAATCAATGAGTATTCCGACGCAGCAGATCGCCGCTGTCGTTTCCCAGGATGGAGAGTTGACAGAAGAGCAGCTCACTTATTTGGACTCTATCCTGCCGATTGATGACTGGGATGCATATAATCCATATCTAACAGATCGAATCAAGTTCCATGATAATTTTAAGGATGATGTTATTGTGGCGGATATGGGTAAGTACATATCGGTCTGGTTCGAGATTGTGAAGCAAAATCCTGCTATCGTTGTAGAGGCATATTTGAAGCAAACTTCTCTTATTTGGCAAATTAACAAGCCTATTGATGGCTATACAAACCCTTATACAATCGATGTAGATCCAAACAGCATGGGCTTGGAAACAAAGCCTGTGAGTCAAACATTGTATGATGTAATAGAATATGGACTGGAAACATCCCGTTACCATACCGAAGAGCTCTTCTGGCGTCCAGTTGTGTTCAGCATTCTCATCGTCCTGTTTAGCTTGATAGCTTCCCGTAAACTCGGGGCAATTGCATGGCTGCCAATTTTGCCTGTCCTGCTCAATACAGGGACGATGTTTGTCGGGCTGCCGGCTCAGGATTATCGCTATCAAGTCAGCAACTGCATGGTGAGTATCTTCTTCCTTCTCTTTGCTTGTTTGTACAAGAAAGGAAAGGAGCCAACACATGGAGAACACGCAAACTCAACACAATAGTCATAGCAAGCAAAAGCTCGGTATAGCTTTAATCTTATTATCAGCAGTATGCACAAGTGTCGGACAGTTGTTATGGAAAATTGCAGATGGGGAAATCAATATTCCCCTCCTGATCGGCTGTGCCTGTTATGGCGCAGGAGCAGTTACAATGATGATTGCATTTCGTTTCGGGAAGCTTAGCGTACTTCATCCAATGCTGAGCCTTGGTTATGTTTTTGCATTAGTGATGGGCTCCATCTTCTTGGATGAGCATATTTCTGCCATGCATATTATCGGGACTGCGTTAATTATAGTTGGGGCAATCCTAATTGGAGGTGGGAAGAATTAGCTGGATATTGTTAGTTTCCTGTACGATGCTTGGAGCTGGCGGTGGATTCTTCTTCAAGCGAGCGAGTGATCCATCAACGCATACATATCGTACGCTTCTATTTGGTCTCACTTGTTATGGATCCGCTGCACTGATCAACATCTATGTGCTTACATTGCTACCTTATTCCGTCGTCTTTCCACTGACAGCCATTACCTATGTGTGGACACTTGTGCTGTCATATTACTTTTTAAAAGAACACATTCACCTGCGGAAAATATTCGGTGTCGGCCTGCTTGTCGCCGGCGCTGCCTGTCTGGTGCTATGAAAAAACGACTCCCGCTTTAATTCTGGGAGTCGTTTTCCTTTTGTACAGTTGTATTGATTAGTCTATATGGACGTACCCGAACTAATTCTGTAAATTGTTCCGAAAGATGCAAGGTGGAAAATTTGAAATTCGAGTCTGCCCAGCGCATGATAAAGCCGACAGTAGCTGCCATTTGAAAGTGAATCATCAGGTCATAATCAACCGGAATCCTTGGAGTCTCTGTCTCCATATAAAAATCACCAGATAAGCATTCGACGAATACTTGCAGCATCTTGTCGGCTATGTCAGGATAAAGAATTCGCAGCGCCTGTAATACACGTCTTTCCTCATAGATATGCGTGAATATGCGCATCGTAGACGGAGCCTGCTCCTGTAAATCGACAAAAGCACTTTCCTTATAAGGTTCTAACAATGCAATGGAAATGCCATCCAGGAAATCAGTAAGGATACTTTGCTTCAAGCTCTCCTTATCGGCAAAATGCTTATAGAAGGTGCCCCGGTTATAATCAGCTTTATCGGCTATTTGCTGGATGCTGATCCGCTTATCTTCTTCCTCCAGAATCAAATCGATATATGCCTGTTTAAGTGCTTTCACACTTCTTTTGCTACGTCGGTCCGTTCTTAATTTCATCAACAAAACCGCCTTTTTTGTTTATTAATAGCATCTATTTTACAATCTTTTAATCTATTTGTTGAATAGGTTACATTACCTAGATTATTGAGCATTGTTACCTAGTTGTCAATGCGCTAAGATTACTATGACATAACCTTCTCAAAATCTTCAGCTAATATCTTCTACATACAATAAGGGGGCTCGCACAGTGAAAGAATTCCAAGGACAGGTCGTATTGATCACTGGTGCTGCCGGCGGAATCGGGTCAGCTGCAGCCAAAGCTTTTGCAGAAGCAGGCGCCAAGCTTGCTTTGATCGACCTTTCAGAAACGGCATTGGAAAGGACTGCGGCAGATATTGATACAGAAAAGATTCTGCTTCCTGCAGACGTTACGAACGAAGCAGAGGTAGAACAATTTGTTGAAAAGACACTGCAACGATTTGGAAGAATCGATGTGTTTATCAATCAGGCAGGGTTGAGTGGTGATTTTGTTCCGATTACAGAACAAACTGCTGCGAGCTTAGAGGAAGTACTTCAGGTGAATGTTGTCGGGGCTTTTCTCGGTTTAAAGCATGTTTTACGTGCCATGATTAAGCAAAAAAGCGGCGTGGTTGTGAATACTGCATGCAGCGGCAGCCTACTGGGCGGGCCCGGTATGAGCACGTACGTCGCCTCCAAGCACGCTATGCTCGGTCTTAATAAGACAGCAGCATTGGAAGTTGCAGATTACGGTATAAGGGTAAATGCGATTTGCCCATCAGCTTTGGATACTGAATGGATGGAAGCTGTCGAAACAAAAGCAGCTAAAGGGAATGAGTATGCGGCCCGCCGAGGCTTTGAAGCGAGTGTGCCTATGAATCGGTATGGAGAAGTCGAAGAGGTAACTGGATTGATGCTCTTCCTTGCTTCTAATCGCTCCAGCTTCATCAACGGTTCTTATTACCGAGTCGATGGAGGACAAGGCACAACCTCTGTATAAAAAAAGAAAGACGAGCGACAGTTCCTGTCCGCTGCGTCTTTTTTAATTGGAATCAAGTTCTTCTTTTAGTTTGTCAAAGAGGATGCGGGCACCTTCCGGACTTAAATACAGATTGTCTGCATATTGCTTGTTTTCCGGCGTGATTTCTCCCGTTATGGCACAAGTAAAACCAGGCTGATACTTTCGGAAGATGATCTTGTCACCTTCGACAAAAATTTCCACAGGATCTTTTTCTTCTATGCCGAACTCTCTTCTAATTTCTTTCGGCACGACAACACGCCCAAGATGATCGACACGCCTCGTAATCCCGGTACTCTTCATGAAAACGCCTCCTTTACTGTGATGTTAACACTATACTATATATTTCTAATTATTGAAAATATTATTGTCGTAAAAAAGAGCACAAACACTAATTATGTTTGTGCCTCCTTTTTCTACTGAAGTATTCCTTCCAATTCCTTGCGTGTTCGATCCGTGATGGCTGCATCTGAGCCGAGATAGAAGATCTCCGGCTGATCGGTAATCTTATTCAGAAAAGCTCGCGTTGGCTTCGTGACGGCATCCGGTCTCGTAAGAACGATTGGTGCATCATACTTAGCTGCCAGAGGTGCACCCGACAGACTATCTACAGTCGTTTGACCGTTTGCAAAGAATACTTGATCTGGATTGGTTCCATAATACTTCGTGATAACAGCAGCATTTGTTGAATAGCGATCAGCTCCGTATACGCGCTCCACAGAGGCGCCAAGCTGCTTGACTGCATCCGCTACGCGTTTGGACACTACTATCTCACTGCCGATAATCGTTACTTTTTTGATACTATTGCGTTTGATATAGTTTTTCACTTCATCATGCAGTTCCCCTGTTCTTGTCAGCAAGATAGGAATGCCCTCTTTGCCGGCATGCGGTCCGATAGTTAACGCATCCGGTGATGTCTCATCTCCGACTGCCAGGAAGATCTCTGATGGTTTACTCGCAACAGCTGCTACTTCTTCTGCTACTTTTACGGCTGTCGCATAACGAGTAGATCCGGCTACCCGTTCAATTGTGCTATTAGGGAACTTTTTACGTAAATCATTTTCGACATTTTTTGAAATAGCTGGTTCTGCACCGACAATATAGATGGTGGATGGATTTAGTCGGTCAATCTCTGTAACTGTGACCTGCTCCAGCTTATTTTGATCAGTTAACAAAAGCGGAGAATCCATTTGAGCTGCAAGGACGCTTCCTGTGAAAGCATCGATTGGCAAATCACTTCTTCCAAGTACGACTGCTTCAGGAGATTCCAAATGCCAGCCGTAGTTGGAGATACTTGCACTAGTAGCATTACGGCGAGAACCCTCCAGATTGTGCACGACAACAGGTGTCTTGCTCAAATAACCGCTGGCTACATAACCAGTCTTACCGCTGCTTGTTCGTACTGGATACCAGACATAATGATTTACATTAGAATTATTCGCAGTGTAGCCGCCAGTGATTGTCAGCTTCTCCCCTCGCGGCAAGGAACCGACAGAAGATCCATTCGGGCTATTGCGCAATGTAAGCGAGTCAGCTGTGACATAGACTGTGCTGCCATTTCCATAATTCTGTGTGCTTTCATGCAATGGTCCTGGTGTGGATATTTGGTTTGTCTGGAACGAGAAATAAGAACCTAGTTTTCCGCTAATTCTGCCAGGTGTTAGTAGATGAGTTGGGAAAGGTGTCGTCGTTATCAACGACTGATTCTCCATCTCCTTATAAACGAGCTCCTGGTAAGCAGTTTGCGGATTAGCTATTGGATCATTTCGCTCTAATCGGCCATTATATGCCAGAATGGCAAAATACCAGTTTTCTAATTTATCAGGATTTCCGTCGTTTACCTTAGGAATCAGATTATATGCTAAAGTGGATTCGGCTTTTGAGTTGGCTTCGTTCCATTTGTTTTTTAATATACGCATCCCGCGGTCGATATTATAATCGATATCATGCATTAGACGCTCGATTTCCTCCGTATCATTGCGGTTATAATCGGAAACCTGCATGATCCCAATACCGATACAATCATAGCCTATCACGACATTAGATCCGTCCGCAATGCTGCAGGAAGCCTGATAGGATGGTGTACTTCCTGTCCAATACTGTTTCCAGCCGCTTTCACGGAAAGCGATTGATTTAACGATTTCGGCTGGCACGTCGTATTTAACCGCTGCTGCTGTCAGCTTGCGGCTGATTGTATCATAGCTTGGATTTGTAAGCCCAGCAGCACTAGCACGGAACATACGAGCTTTTGCAGCACTTGCTGTCGGTTCTGTCCGCGTATCCGCTTTCGTCACTTGCTGCGGAGCTACTGTAAATGCTTCGACATATACTTCATTAGGCTCTGCAAGCGGTACATCCTGTTCTATTTTCGGGTAGCTGACTTCAAGCTGCGCTCCTTCCTCATCTACAGTGAGTCTTGCTCCTTCATATATATCGGATTGATAAATGCGTTCCAGTTTCTCATTTGTGACATGTAAAATGTCGAATTGCAGAGCTTGGGCAGTTCCATGAGTACGATACTCTACAATTAAATAAGATGCATTATCCATTTTTGTTTCCTGAATAGAAGCAATATCTGCATCTGGGATCGTGGATTCATAAGTTGTCCCAGAATCTCCTGTAATACGTATTACTCCATTTGTATCATTCGTTACTTCGACAGTTTTACCATCTGACAATTGGACTGTGGCTGCACCCTCTGAAAAAATATGACTGTTCGATTCCGCATAGACATCACCCGGCTGGATGAATGCTAAGCATGCGAGAAAAAGACCAGTAAAAAAGACAAGTGTATACGTCACTCTGCTTCTTTCCACCTGTTACCCTCTTTCTTTTACTAGATTCACAATACAATATACTTATGTCGAATTTTGTATTGCCTCTTTTAAACTATAAAAAGGGTAGGTGGATTTTACTAGACGCTCGGAAGAAACTTAACATTGTAAAACCCAATTTTACAATTGCTTAATAAAAAAAGCCCAACCACAGTTGGACTTTACACAGAGAATATTTTTGAGAGACGAGGCTTGATTGCTTCCACTTCATAAGCTGCTGCCGTCTGTTTCGCCTCTTCTTGCATCATCAGCTTCGCTGCTTCTGGTAGCTCCATATAAGTTTTAATGCATCCAGCCAGCTCCTCAGCTGAGCCTGGTTCAAAAAGAAAGCCATTCCTGCTGTGTTTCATGTAGTCTAACAGTCCTGCCATCCGGCTGCCGATAACAGGTGTCCCGCATGCCATAGCTTCCAGACCTACAAGCCCAAGGCTTTCACCTTCTCGCATTGTCGGAAAACAGAACACAGTCATACTATTGTATACACTGTTCAGCTTTTGCTGGGACAGAAGGGGGAAATGCACAAGATCTTCTCGTAAACCATAATCATCCACCAAGTTATCGAAGTTTTCTTTTTCCAATCCATCACCGATGAACAACAGCTTATAGTTTTCCAGTTTGCCTTGTTCCTTCAGCAGCTTGGCTGCCTTCAGATAGACATCCCAGCCTTTTCCTCTATCAATTCGACCAACAAATCCGATATAGCTATATGCTGCACTAATCTCCAGCTCATGGCAAGCAAGCTCTGTTTCCTTCTCATAAAAGGTATCTTTGTTGATACCTCCGGAAGGAAATATTTCGATCCGATTCGTCAAACCATATTTCTGCTGCACAAGCTGCTTATAATAAGTGCTCGGTGTAATAACAGTATCAGATACCTCTAACAAACGCTTCACATAAGGCTGGTATTTCTGCCGTTTCTGAAACTCAGGCACAACATCACTGCCGTGCACATTTGTGTAAACAACCATGTTTTTATTAAATTTCTTGGCAATCAGCACCGGAATTGAATTATGCGTTGCATAATGCACATAGGTAACATCATATTTCCGGAATACTGATTTCCCAATCACTTTGATAAAGTGACTGGCATAAGCAATCAGCTTCCTGATGGAGCTTGATTGCTTTGTGACAACAGTCCGGTCGAATGTTACTCCCGACTGTGCAAGAATCTTCTCGGTATTTTCGACAAACACTCCATAATTGGGGTGCTGCTTGCTTGGATACATATTTGCTATCAAATGAACTTTCATACAATGTGCCCCTTACGTACGTGATTGTAAACAAATTGTACGCTGATTCGACATTAGATGCAGTAGAATTATCTACTTCTTTAGAAACAATTTACAATCAATGATCAAGCAAACCTAGCAGAAATTCATAGCTTGTGAAGGAATCACTCCAAGTCGACCAGTTCATTTGCTGAGCTCTCCACGGCGTAACGAAAGGTTCGTTTTGGTAATAATCACCTTGATTTGCCGGAATGAATGCCCCCGCTTCCAGACCAGATGTAATAGCCGCCTGTTTATCGTTCTGCGCCCCGATATCCACTTTGGTGGTGAACAGCTGACCATTAGCCATTTTCCAAACTTGATTGTTTTTCACCTGCGCTGGTTTAACTGCAGGAGCTTGACTGGCATAAGCAAGTAAAATATTCGTATCTAAATGATAGCCAGCTAAAAGCTTTTCGGCTTGTTCATCTTCAGCAAGATAAGATGCTTCAAACTTATACATACTTTCCTTTTCAGCACTAGTAGCAGGCTGTTCAGCCAACTCCGTGATTTCCCCTTCCAAAGCAGGACCATCATCAAGCTTCGCTTCAATCGTCATAGCATTTTGCACCTGTTTCCGCTCTGCTTCGGTCAGTTCTCCGGTAATGACAAGTTCACTGCTTTGTAATGTAATAACAGGCTTTTTCCCATCTTCATCGATGGATTTAACAGTCCCTGCCGCTGGACTCGATACAGTCACATATTCACCTGTCTCCTCCAAACCTGCCAGCTGCTCTTCTGCTGCAGTCAGCTCCGCATTTTTCTCGGCAAGTTCTTTTTCCAGACTGATGCGGTATTGCTCCTGCAGTTGGGTAGTCTGTTCTTCCGTTGCTTGCTGCAGCGCTTCTGTTGCTGCATCCGTGTCTTCTTCGTTCTCAGATTCGTCTATCGTTTCTGGAACATTCACATCTTCTGAAAAAGCGGCAGCCGCAAAATCAGACTCACCTGCTTCTGAAATTGCCTGCTCGACTGCCAACACTTGTTCATCCAGCAAGGTAATAGTAGCAGTTAGTTCACGATATGTTTTCGCATAATCAGCTACTTGGTAGGTGAAAAGGTCAGCTCCCTCTTCTACTGTATCGCCAGGCTCCACAAGCATTTCCGATACAGATCCAGATTCTGACTCCAAATAGACTGGCACTTCATGTGCAGAGGTTAGTACACTCGGGACCGTTAACGTTTCTTTCACATCCTGGGCTGTTACCTGCTCCCACTTATGTATAAAATTTGTCCTGCCTACTCGGCCATCATCATCCAAAAACAGGATAGCAATGTTAACCAGTACAAGGACGATTCCTAACGTTAGTATTAGCTTTTTCATCATCCTTCAAGTCCTCCTATGCGAAGATGAATGCAACAATCTTATTCCCAATTCCGCCAAGCAGTGTCAGCAAAAGAATATAACAGAGATAGATCATACTGACAACAGCCGATACATGCCATCGTTTAGCTGGGAACAGTACAAGCAGGCATCTGGCTTGGAAATACAGAATGAACAGCTGGAACAATGATACTGCACCAAACAAGCTGATGACCCAAGGTCTGTCTGTAAACAAATCTGCAATAACTCCAAGTGAAAACGGCGATCGATCCCATTCTAAGCCCGCTGCTAGCAATAGAAGCAGCCAAGATAGAGCTTCTAGCAGAAATACAACCCCAACACTTAACTGGATCACAACTAGTTTCTGATAAGGAATTTCATAAAACAGATAAAATACGAGAGACACAACAAAGATGACGAGCAGTCCGAGTCCGAGTCCCCAGACGAGACGTCCGATGATGAACGAAAACTTCGCGTATTCGTAATCCGAACCTATGTACACTGCATTCAATTGATTTAGCGTCTCTGTCCCGGCACCAACCCATCCTAGTGCAGCATTAACGAGACAGAAAGCAAGCAGAATCAGAATAGTCCATAGCCAATGGCCACGCAACTGCTCCGCTTCCCGCAGTTTAAATAATGTCTCCTTCGGGTTAGTCAAGAGACGGAAAGGATTCGTATGATATGTCATGTTATGCCATCCTTTTTCTATATGTATAGTAAAAGATTACCGTAATTTTTCAAAATTTGCACATATATTTACAATAAAAAAATAGACTGGCAAAATGCCAGTCTATTTTACATTCACATATGTGCTATAAACATATGCTGTACCGTTATTGTAATAGATTTTTGAGAATCCATTTTCCATCACTCGGTTTTCATTACTATCAAGTACAGCTGCAACATATTCTCCATTAGATAGAGCCCCTACACTGCTGCTGCTTGTTGATGCTCCAGAACGTACATTTAATGTTCCTGAATCTAAATCAACTTGAAGTAGATTCTTGATGGTAACATAGCTGCCTGAAACCCAACCAGTTTTGCCGTTAGCTATGACTTGCAGCCAGCCATTGCTGTTTTGACCTAATATTTCTAGTTTTGAGTTAGTATTTAGGCTACCTATAGTTCCATAGGAAGTGCTAGGTCCGCTTCGGAAATTCAAACTAGTCGTCGGATAACCGATGACATTGTCAGGATAGGAAGTCTCAGCATTACTTCCGCTTCCAGAATCGTTTCCTGGGTTTGTACCTGCACTTGGCTGATTTGAGTATACTGGCTCTTCAAACGTTACATTATAGTTTGAGATTAGTTTGTATACATTATCAATACGTGCCGTTTGTTTAACAGCCCAACCAATATCCGTTGCATATTGATGAGTAGCCGGTCTTTCTGGATTCCAGCGCATTTCATACAAAGTATCTTGACCTTGATCAATATACTTCTCCTTAATCCACTTGGCTCCGCCTGCAATAGCAGCTTCTACTGTAAACCAACCCTGGTTATAAGCATACTGTGCACCAGCTTGTTCAGCATTACTGTCCACAGCTCCAATACCATACATGTTATATACTTTCTTGCCGTTTACCTTTATTTGACCTGTCGCTAATTTGGACGTTCCGTTACCAGATTCCAAAAGCGAGTGAGCTAAAAGATAAACTTCATTCACGTTATAATCTTTTCCTGCTTTGATATATGCACTAGCTTTACCCGCAAGAGAACCCTTACCTTTTAAGACCTGTTCATTTACTTCTGTTACATTCAAATTAGCATTTCCTGATAGTTTCATAAACTGGAAGTACGAACTTGAATCTTTTGAGAAGTTCTTCGGATTAAGGTAATAAGCTACTTCTGACCTTGAAGCAGCATGCCAATATCCACCTGAGTCTGTCTGCGGAGGAGGATTCTTCAGAGCCATCTGCTTATCTAGAATACTATCAAAGGAGTAATTATATTTATTTGTTTCATAGTTGGTATTCGTTTTGTTGAAACCAACTTGTAGAAAAGCACTGCTGGACTTCTCGTAATACTCAACCTTAATGATGTTCTTACCCTTTTTCAAAGGAAGTTGAGTTGAAATATCATGAGTTCCATTAGACCATTTGTCAATCACTTTCTTGTTATTGACATAAATTCTAATTCCGTCATTGGCAAGTGCATTTAATGCAATCTCTCCATCAGCGGATGCCTCTATAATTTTTTGCGCTCTAACTGAGAAGTTGTCTTCGTTAATTAAGCGATGAGGAGAACCTTTGCCCCAGTCATAATCTATTTCTGAAAGATTAGTAAGGGAACCATTACCACCAACCAAAACAGCGTTCCCTGTTAGATTCGTATTATTATAGAATTCAGCTACCCAATCTCCATTCGTCGGAATCAGGTCATCTGCACTTTCCATAGAGATGTCTACCTTGTGCTCATTCGTATGCTCGAAGCTTTCCACTTCAATAAAGTGAATATCCTCTTGTCCCGAAGGCACATTTTTCTTATTCGATATGTCGAGTGTGATTGCTTCTTCACGGTATTTACTCTTGTCCCAATTGTCTATGACTTTCTTGCCATCGACATAAACTCTGATACCGTCATCCGCTTTCGCTCTCAATGTGTATTTACCTGCTTTAATTTCTTGCGCAGTTACATACTTTGTTGAGAACTTATCCTTGTTCACTCCACTCATCGGCGCTTTCGTTCCATAATCTCTGTTCAAGTTTAGACCGTTGTCTGAGATAACTGTTTGCTTAATTGGGTCACCACTGGCTTTTGTATTATTGAAATAATACGCTTTCCATTGGCCAACTGGTATGACATCTGCGTAATAATAAGCTTGGTTTCGTACCTCACGGTAATTCGCCTCTACGGTATGATCTCCGCTAGACAAGCCTGTAAGCAGAGCTTCTCCAGTTTGACCCCATGATCCAGTCCACTTGTCGATGTAAGTTTTCCCATCCACTTTTACGCGAACACCATCATCTGAAAGGGTATGGATAAAGTAATCTTTCCCACCAGCTATCTTCTTAAATGACTTTCCGGTGAAATGATCGGATGGTATCCCGCTAGGAGATCCATTGCCCCAGTACTTATCCAAATAGGTAGACGTTTCTACAACCGTACCCTTCGACGTTTCTTTCAGGTCCTGATTAGGATAATAGAAGGAGATCCATTGTTTTGTACTTAATGTATCTTGCAACGGCTGCATTTTAAAGTTCATAAATGCTTCGTTGGTGCCTTCTCTGTACTCTAGACGTATCTTATGCACATTACTTCCGTCACTGGATTCAGGAACATTGATGACAGTAGTTTCTTCTTTCTTATAGTTGGAAGTATTCCATCTATCGAGAATTAACTTGTCATCAATATACATACGGAAACCATTATCTACAAATAGGTTAACTTTGTAGTGACCAGATTCTAGTTTCTGTGCAGTTGAGAAACTTGCTGTGAAATGATCTTTATTTATGCCAGACATCGGAGAACCATACCCGAGATCAAAGGATAAACTTTTCCCGTCGCCTTCTATTACTTTGGAAGCATCCGGGGTTCCTTCTAAGTTAGTATTATTGTAGTAATAACCAACCCAGTCACCAAATGGTACGACGTCTGCATAGATGAACGCATCATTCGAATTCTCGATGTAATTCGCTTCTACTGTGTGGCTTCCTTTACCAACATTCGTAATAATAGCCGAATCAAGGAACTTCGAACTATATTTCGTTCGATCAATGATTGCTTTTCCATCGAAATTCAGCTGAATACCGTCATCCACAAAGGTTTGCGCATAATAATCAGTTGATCCAGATACCTGCTTGGAAAAGCGAGCTGAAAAGTAGTCTTTTGGTATACTAGAATGCGGACTTCCAGTTCCCCAGTCATAAGCAATTTTAGTTAATTTATTAAGTGAGTTGTTTCCTCCAACTAAAACCGCGTTACCTTTTTGCCCTTTTACCTTATAGAACTCTGCTACCCAGTCTCCATTTGTCGGTACCAATTTACTGGCACTTTCCAAAGAGATGTCAACTTTATGCTCATTCGTATACTCGTAGCTTTCCACTTCAATAAAGTGAATATCTTCTTGCCCCGACGGTACATTTTTCTTATTCGATATGTCGAGTGTGATTGCTTCTTCACGGTATTTACTATTCTTCCAACTGTCTATGACTTTTTTGCCATCAACATAGACTCTGATACCGTCATCCGCTTTCGCTCTCAATGTGTATTTACCTGCTTTAATTTCTTGCGCAGTTACATACTTTGTTGAGAACTTATCCTTGTTCACTCCACTCATCGGTGCTTTTGTTCCATAGTCTCTGTTCAAATTTAGGCCGTTGTCTGAGATGACCGTTTGCTTAATTGGGTCTCCACTGGCTTTTGTATTATTGAAGTAATACGCTTTCCATTGGCCAACCGGTATGATATCTGCGTAATAATAAGCTTGGTTTCGTACCTCGCGGTAGTTCGCCTCTACGGTATGATCTCCGCTAGACAAGCCTGTAAGCAGAGCTTCTCCTGTTTGACCCCATGATCCAGTCCACTTGTCGATGTAAGTTTTTCCATCCACTTTTACGCGAACACCATCATCTGAAAGGGTGTGGATAAAGTAATCCTTTCCACCAGCTATCTTCTTAAATGACTTTCCAGTGAAATGATCGGATGGTATCCCGCTAGGAGATCCATTGCCCCAGTACTTATCCAAATAGGTAGACGTTTCTACAACCGTACCCTTCGACGTCTCTTTCAGATTCTGATTAGGATAATAGAAGGAGATCCATTGTTTTGTGCTTAATGTATCTTTCAATGGCTGCATTTTAAAGTTCATAAATGCTTCGTTGGTACCTTCTTTGTACTCCAGACGTATCTTATGTACATCGGTTCCATTGCTGGACTCGGGAACATTGATGACAGTAGTTTCTTCTTTCTTATAGTTGGAAGTATTCCATCTATCCAGAACCAGCTTGTCATCAATATACATACGGAAGCCATTATCTACGAATAAGTTGACCTTATAGTGTCCAGACTCCAATTTTTGTGCAGTAGAAAAACTCGCTGAGAAATGATCTTTGTTTATACCTGACATCGGAGAACCATACCCGATATCAAAGGATAAACTTTTCCCATCGCCTTCAATTACTTTGGAAGCATCCGGCGTTCCTTCTAAGTTAGTATTATTATAGTAATAACCAACCCAGTCACCAAATGGGACAACATCAGCAAAGATGAAAGCTTCTCTCGAGTTTTCGATATAATCCGCTTCTACTTTATGGGTGCCTTGGCCAATGTTCGTAACAATCGCAGTGTCTAGAAACTTAGAGCTATACTTAGTACGATCGATGACGGCTTTTCCATCTATCTTAAGCTTTATGCCATCATCCACAAAGGTTTGTACATAGTAGTCATTTGAACCAGATATCTGCTTGGAGAAGCGAGCTGAAAAGTAGTCTTTTGGTATGCTAGAATTCGGACTCCCAGTTCCCCAATTATAATTTACCTGCTTCAGGTTAGATTCTAGTAAAGATGAACCTTTGTAATACTTATTTGTATAGTATTGCGCTAACCAATTTCCTTTCCCTATATAAGAACTTTCGTTAAATGAGCTTATATTAAAAGAAAGGTTACTAGAATCTTTTTTATCCCTGTGAACAATCTCAATCCAATGCTTATCACTTTGATTTAAAGTATTAGATACCTCTACCAAAGAGTTCACAGCATCAGATGAGTTATTATCCCAATGATCTACAACCAGTTCACCGTCCAAATATACTTTATACCCGTCATCTGCACTTATATTAAATACATACTGACCTTTGGAAAGTGTTGCTTGGGTTACGTACCTCACAGAAAAGTTATTGACTGGAACTTTATTTGGAACCGGACTTGATGTTCCAAGATTTTGCTCTATGCCTTTTCCTTTTCCTTCCACTTGCATTTTATAAACAGGTGTTCCATTAAGATTAGTATTGTCATAGTAATAAGCTAGCCACTTCCCGGTATTAACGGTCTCTAGCTTATCTCCAATTCTTTGATGAAACTGCTGCCCATTATTTGAAAGGAAATTAACATAGTCTTTTTCTGACCAAGTACTCTCTGCCCCGTTCGCTTCCAAGTCTCCCCATAAGAAAAGAGTTAGAAAGAAAGATAATAGAAACCCGACACATATATTCAATTTTTTTGCGAAAATAATCTAATATACCCCCTTTATGTAGAACTCATTAAGTATATCGGATATATTAATTATTTGTTAAGTTAGATTTGGTTTTTTTTTAACAAAAAAAATAAAGATTGCTTCCGCAGAAACAATCTTCTTAGTTCTTCTTTATTTTGCGTATACGTGACCCACTTGTCGCTTCTTACTCCTATGCTGTCTCTCTGGCACTGTTGGATGAAGAAGCTTTACTTTTGCTTTTTGAATTAGAATGTAAGTTAGATAGGATATGACAAACAATATAGGAGCGTATAATATACCCCATAAAAAAGTATGCTCAATGGCAGCGTATTGACTGGCTCGTATATTATCATTAATTACACTTCTCCAGAGTGTATGAATCAAGTATACCCCTACAATATTTTTTGCCATCATACTCCAAATTGCATGTGACCCTATACTTCTTACAACAGTAGTAAGAAGTAAGAGAGCAATTGTTAAGGGGATAGTACTAATAAAATATTCACCTTGAGGAAGATCTAAGACATAAACTAGAATGGTTCTCTCTAGTAACTGAAGACTCATTAACACTGCAATGCTCGCAATGATATAGCTTGGCTTTATCCGTTTTGCTAACGTCGTAATTTTCTTCTCATATAAACCAAAACAAGCTCCTAGTGCAGTATAGAATAAACCAAAATATATACCATTTCTTGTTGTCTCCTCCATCGTAATATGGAAGAGTGATCCGTATGATTGTCCCATGAGACCAATTAGATTAAGGACAAGACCCACTAGTAATGTCAGCTTCAAGATGCGTAATCTAGAAGCAGCATAGATAATGATAATTGAGAAAATTAAAGCAAACATAAACCAAAGTTGGTATTGCGTATAAGATATTCCATCCAATAGCGTGCGCCATTGGAATGTATCTTGAAAGTATGCTGTCAGCTCGGCTTTCCGTTCATGCATCGTTCCGTTTGAAGTAGAAAGCATTTTTATAAAATCATATACCCAATAAAAAGCAAACCAAGCTGCAAGCAAGCTGATTAGCTTACCAGTATAGCGTTTGAAGTATGCGAATGTATCATCTGTTCGCTGCAGCTTCATGGCGAATAGATAGCCAGATGCTGCAAAGAAGAATGGTACTGAGAAGCGCGCGATTGTATCGATGATGAATGCCCATGTTTCTCCGTTTCCGAATGGGACAGCAGTGTCTCGGAATGTGTGTGTATGAATACACACGACTCCGAAGATTGCCAGGCATTTGAAGAAGTCTATGGAGTAATTCCTCGTCATGTGCATCTACCTGCTTTCTTTGTTCTAAGAAATTCTATCCGTCTTTTTCTCTTTATATACCCTGTGATCAGGGTGCCGCAATACTTTTAACAGAACTGTAATGACAACACAATCTGCGCGCAATATGATTACAAACTCTATCCAATTCGCCCTAATTTTTCCCACAAAAAAAAGCACTTACCGCAGTAAGTGCTTTAGATGGTTTTGCTAAATGCCTGCACAAGGAGATCTAACTTCTTAGCATCACTTGGAGGCTCATAGCTATGGTCTTTGAAATGGTCATCAAATGCAGCAGCCAGTGTGTCAAAACGGCTGTCTTGCAAAATCGATTGGTAAAATTCGAAAAGCTGACCGTATTGTTCGATATAGCGGGTCATTTTCTTATCGAATCCGATTAAGTGATTGGCCGATGGCATACCGAGGAATGCAATTCTAGCTGGATCATATATCGGATAATGCACATTCAGCAGATGCAGCATATGTGTAACGAGGGGAAATTGCATCGAAGGGTTGCCTCGGCGGTTCCTCACTTCATATAGCGCTGCTGTCAATCCGACGATTTTCAGCTTGTCCGGCTGACGTGCGGCTTCTTGAAACAGACGGAAATAGGTATGTTCGAATGCCTCTGTCAGATTGGGATTGACTAAACCTATGTAGTGCTTCAATACATATTGAAATACTGGATTATGGTCAGGTCGTCTCGCTTCTTGGCGTAAAAACGCATCGAGGGCGATATCCTCCCGTCTGATTGATGTTAAAAGCTGGTCTTTATGAAGCAGCAGCTGCTCCAGAAGATCGGCTCCGGTGTATGTGTCGCGCATAAGACAGGTTTCCTCCTCCACTCCAAAGCTGGTAATTATAGTTTACATGATAACATAACAGCTTCGGCAGAAGAAGTGATTGATAGCTTCAGGATAAGCTTTGTCCCATGAAGAAATGTTCATTATTGAGTAAGGCAATGACAGTGCCTGTCCTTTTGTACTGCTGGTCGAAGGAGCGTTCAGATGTTTCCACAAATAGTGCAGTACCATTATAGAAGCTGACTTGGGTACGGCTTTTCGTTTCTTTATAGGATTGAATATGATAGAAGGACAGCCAGACGCAGTTAGTGTTCGTAGGTGAGGAAGTTGGGAGCATAAAAACGCCGTGGGCCGGATGCACTGGAATAGGCACCTTCTTGTCCGTCCGCAGAAGTCTGCCAATTGCATGTACCCTGCCCTCATAGGAGGATCCGTACTGCATGCAGCTATGATCAATGATCGAAAGAGGTGATTGTTCCACTAATATTTCTTTATCGGCTTCAAGAACACGGGATTGATACACAGGATCGTGCAGACGAAACACAGCAATAGTATTGCGAGTAATGATGTACTGTTCCCTTTTTTCTAATTGCATAATTTCCCCCTCCAATATTGACTGATACAAGACTATATTACTATAAACAGCCACTTCAATATGTTAAGGAGATGTAAAAAATAGTAAAAAAGGTCGAAGCATAATGCTTCGACCTCTTATTTAATTGCAAATGTGATTTCAGCTTCGCAAGCAAGCTCTCCATCAACAGTTGCTGTTGCTTTTCCTTTACCGATTGGTCCCTTCAAACGGACAATCTCTACTTCCAGCTTCAATGTGTCACCTGGTACCACTTGGCGCTTGAAGCGGCATTTATCAACACCAGCAAGGAATCCGATTTTCCCTTTGTTTTCTTCCTTCATCAGCATCGCAAAGGCACCTGTCTGTGCAAGAGCTTCAAGGATCAAGACACCTGGCATTACCGGATAATCTGGGAAATGTCCTTGGAAGAATGGTTCATTGATTGTTACATTCTTCTTTCCAACAGCGCGTTTGCCTTCTTCAATTTCAGTTATTTGATCCACAAGCAAGAAAGGATAGCGATGCGGGATTATTTCTTTGATTTGTTGAACATCATACATAATATGGTGAGCCTCCTGAATGGTTGTCTTTCCTAACGTATTATACCAAAAATGAGGCTTGCATGTTTAACACGTTTTGCGTTAAGGGTATTGTTCCATAAAACTGCTGGGAGGGAAGCCAATTGCTTAATCTTTTATTATGGATCGGCATCATCGTAGTCGCATTCTGGCTCATTGGTGTCATTTTCAATATTCTCGGAGGAGTTATTCACATTTTCCTTATCATTGCTGTGATCATGTTCGTTATTTATGCAATTAGAAAGAGCAGGGGCAGGAAATAGAAAAAGCTGGTTCCGGAATCCGGAGCCAGCTTTTTTTATGACTTTTGGTTTACCAAGTCATAGATATGTGTCCATGTATCTCGTTTGAGGACGTCCAGTGCATTGCCATCTCCAAGTACACCATATCCGAAGAGCAAACCGAGCAGCAGGAAGATGATCAGGATAATCGGCACTACAAGCAGACGGAGCCATATTGGAAACAATCTTCTCCGCTGTTTTTTCGGCGCCTTTTCTCCTTCTGCCTTCTTCTGTTTATCATGTTGTTCTTTTGTCTGGAGTTTGGATGCATTACTCGACATAGCGTTCTGGCTCCTTATTCTTATCTAATCTGGTTAATGAGTCCGCTCATCTGGTCACTCATGGAAATCGAACGTGCATTGAACTGATAAGCGCGCTGTGTATTCACCATTGCAGTCATCTGTTCACTAAGATCGACGTTCGAGCCTTCTAGGCTGCCTGCCTGCAGTTCAATGTCTCCTGCATCTAGCACTTGGGCAAGAGCAGGATCAGTCAGTTCAAAGGCTGTATCACCTGTACGTGTCAGAACACGTGGATTATCGATAGCTGTAATCTGAAGATTTGCTTCCACAGCATTTTCTCCATTACGTTCCACAACAATTTCTCCGCGGTCATTGATTGTAATACTATCAAAATCAGGACGTAATGCAATAGGTCCATCGACACCGTTCACCAAATCTCCATCTGCTGTTGTCAAAGCAACTGCCCCATCCTGCTGCGGCTGAAGATAAAAATTCCCTGAACGTGTATAGAGCTGCTGTCCATTATCGCCTGTAATCGTGAAGTATTGGTTGTCGTTCACAAGTGCTGCATCAAGATTTCGGTCCGTTGTCTGAATCGTTCCCATTGTCATGAGCGGGTTTGTACTGCTCATATATGCTCCTGATCCGATCCGGATACCGTCACTTGTGCTCCTGCTTGTTTCATTTGCCTCGTCATTCGGCGGGTTGTTCATCTGCTGATAAAGCAAGGAAGAAAAATTAGAGGTCTGTGCTTTATAGCCTGATGTATTTGTATTCGCCATATTATTCGCGATCAAGTCCAATCGCTGCTGCAGCTGCCCCATTGTTACGGCAGCCTGTGTCATCATCCTGCTCATTTTACTCCTCCTTTACAGCTTCCCGACTTCATTGACTGCTTTTCCAAGGCTTTCATCATATGCTGTCAACACTTTTTGGTTCGATTCGAACGTCCGGTATGCCTGCATCATATCTGCCATTGTCTGCTGCAAGTCAACATTCGAGCCTTCTACTGCTCCCTGGACAATGTTGTATGTTACGCCAGCCGTCGCCCGGGCATCAGCTGCCTGTGCTTCATCACTTGCGATATAAAAATTTTCACCCTGCTTGTCCAGCAGATTTGCATCCTGAACATATGATAGTCCGAGCTGAATGTTTCTGCCGTCGGTAAATTGCATAGAACCGTCTGCTGACATCGTATACGTCTGATTATTCGTCTGAATTGGGTTGCCTGTCGTATCAAGGACATAGCTGCCCTGATCGTTCGTCAGAAAGCCTTCTTCATCGACCGTAAAATTACCGTTTCGAGTATACGCTTCGCCATCTGCTGTCTGCAGATTGAAAAATACTGAGCCATTTTCATCCGGATACGTACCGTCCACCAAAGCAGTATCTGTACTGATACCTGTTTCACGTAAATCCCCTTGGACAAAGTTCGGAATCGTCTCTTGTACATATACGCCGGAATTGATACTGCCAATTTCCTTAGAAGTCGTAACATAACGAGAGTTATCCGCCGATGTCTGCTTACTCTCCATTGATTTCAGAAGCATTTCCGGAAAAGCTCGAAGCTGCCCTTGATCTGCTTTGTATCCATTCGTATTCGCATTAGCCAAGTTATTAGACAGTACTTCCTGTCTGCGCTGCTGGGCGAGCATACCGGATGCAGCTGTATATAATCCTTTTAGCAATGTTTCGGTCCTCCTAAGGCAGTTAGATTGCCAATTGTTTTGGTTTCTATCTATTATATCGGCAGACTCCTAAACAAATTGAACCTCTTCCGTATACAAAAGAGTTCAAAGTATACAGAAGAGGTCAATTATCATACTACTTTTCGTTTTTCTAATTTATCGATGTTTTCAAGCATTATACCAGTGCCTTTTGCTACACAATCCATTGGATCTTCTGCAACGAATACAGGAACCTTCAATTGTTCAGCAAGCAGCTGATCAATACCGTGAAGCAGTGCTCCGCCGCCAGTAAGGATAATACCGCGGTCAATGATGTCTGCAGACAGCTCAGGAGGTGTCTGTTCCAGTACTGTACGCGCCGCTTGTACAATCATAGCTACTGACTCGCGCAGTGCTTCTTCTATTTCTTCCGAATAAACCGTGATCGTACGCGGAAGACCGCTTACCATATCCCGGCCGCGGATATCAATAGATTCCTGACGTGCGCCTTCGAACACTGTTGCAATTTCGATCTTGATATTCTCGGCTGTGCGTTCACCGATCAATAGCTTATATTTACGTTTGATATACTGCAGGATTTCTGCATCGAACTTATCTCCAGCCATCCGAATGGACTGTGCTGTCACGATGTCACCCATGGAAAGAACAGCAACATCTGTTGTTCCGCCACCGATATCTACAACCATATTACCGCTAGGCTGGAATATTTCCATTCCTGCACCGATAGCAGCGATTTTTGGTTCTTCTTCCAAGTATACTTTCTTACCGCCGGATTTTTCCGCCGCTTCTCTAATTGCTTTTTGTTCCACTTTTGTAATGTTCGTTGGGCAGCAAATCAGCATGCGCGGTTTGGATAGAAAACCTTTTACATTGATCTTGTTGATGAAATAGCGGAGCATCGCTTCTGTTACATCAAAGTCAGCGATTACGCCGTCCTTCAACGGACGAATCGCCTCAATATTTCCAGGTGTTCTGCCTACCATGCGTCGTGCTTCTTCCCCGACTTCTAGTACATTTCCTGTAATTCTGTCCATCGCGACAACGGATGGTTCATTCAGAACGATTCCTTTTCCTTTTACATGTATTAGTACGTTTGCTGTACCGAGGTCAATTCCTATATCTCGTGCCAATATCCTCAGATCCTCCCTGTAAAGATAGAAACTTTGTCGCATCCGTTCGAGAACATAATGCTACTTAGTTTATAGTTTAGCACAAAGCATGGAGAATAGTAGCAAATTATGAAAGAAAATAAGGATAAAAGTAGGAATATTGGTAAGGGATTGGATGGAAGTTTACAGGATGAAAGTTGGGTACTAGGCAGGCGCGTCGGTATTTGTTTCCAGTTTATATTTCAGTTTGGTTGCTTCTCCGCCCCTCAGATGACGTATAGCTTTGTGGTAGTCAAGGATCTCCTTCACTTCATTGGCCAAATCTGGATTGATTTCCGGCAGTCTTTCTGTCAGATCTTTATGCACGGTACTCTTGGATACACCAAATTCCTTTGCAATCACGCGAACTGTCTTCTTCGTCTCCACAATGTGCTTACCTATGCGCACCGTGCGCTCCTTGATATAATCATGCACAGCCCATGCCTCCTTAAGTTGACGGTTCTTGATGTTCATGAGACAAGATGAGAAGCGATGAAGTAATTCGGATATGTATTTTTCTTGTGCAAGTCATAGCTGTTTAGGCATCTGCGGCGTTGAGCGCTTCACACTCGTTCCCTTCAAACACTTGCATTGGTTTGTTTCATCTTATTAGCTGCAAAGCTGTTTTATTCCAAAAAAGACCCTCTCAGCTGGTGGAGGGTCTGTTGTTATCTATTTTTTGTATTGCATACATAGGTAATCGGGAAAAATAGAAGTCTTTATGTCTGCGGATAAATTGGTGATAGGACGATACTAGATAATCCTTATTCTGGTGGATGAGTCCATAGAAGTACTTATAAAATGCTGTTTGTTTTTCGGGTTTCCACTTAGGATAGCGCTTTCTTGCGCTGTCTACCTCACCAAGCTGAAACTCGATGTAAGCAAGAGCAAGCGGATCACTTGTTATATACGTATGCAGAATACCAAAGTGAGCAGCTACAATCGGCAAAACTTGTCGGTCGAGCAATTCTGCAAGATATGTGATGTTATACTGTTTTGCCATCTTGCTCCCTTCAGCAAGATGAGAAAAGCTTGCAATCTTATCATCGAACAGAAAGGTCAAGCCCATTTTATAATGCTGTACGGCACGCTGGCCTGGCAGATATGTATGTTGGAGAATATTTCTGCTATGTTTTCTGGCAATGATTAATTCGTTTCGTTTCCAGTGATACTGAAACAGCAGCTTGTCCAGCCGGACAGTCATCATGATGCGCAGGAAATAATCTTTGATAAGGATAATTGTTTCCTGTAATTCATCTAGATAATATGCAATAGCATGATAATCATGGCAATGAAAATGCTGATATATCCTGCCGAACAAAACCAAGGCTTTCGCCTCCGGAAAATCAGCTTGATAGCGGCTGATTTGTCTTTCAAACTCATCACCTGGCAGTTTGTACGCTTGATACTGGATTATCAGTTCATATAAATAAGCATACGATCTGTTTCGCTGGTACAATGATTGCTTATTCTTCTGTATCATAAGCTGAAGCTCTTCCTCATAGTAGTTCATCCCGAGGAAATCCATCGCTGCCAGCTGAACTTCGGCAGATGAGGAATGTATACTGAAACTCGCCGCCTGGTCTACAACCTGCTTCACATCATGACTTGCCTCCACTAGCTGAATGAAAGACCAAAGATCTGTCATTCGGCTTGATGCTGCCGAGAGCTTGCCCAAGTCAGTCTCTTCCTTACGCAAACTGGATTGATTCAACGTTCCTTTCTCCTCTCACATTTCCCAATCTTACCTCCATGGAATCACTTGACTTCGACTTTCAATTTGTGTTTTGCACCATTTCATTATTCCATCTTTTCAGATAATTTCAAGCGGTTTCAAGACTGATTCGTTCGACAAATTATTAGGTTTCTTGGTTTTATTGTTGGACTGCTTTTTGCCTAAAAAAAAAGCACCCCGGGCTCGGGATGCTTTTGTCGAATCAAGTTTGGGCTGAAGAAGAGGAAGACGTTGCTTCGTCCTCTGGCTGCTCATCTTGTTCTGGAGATTTTTCTTCATCAGATCTGTCTGGTGTTTCTTCTTTATCACCTGATTCGTCTGTTGGAGTTGCTTCAGCATCAGCATTTTCTTCCGCTGGAGCTTCTGTCTCCGTCTGTTCGTTCTGTCCAGCTGTGTCAGCTGTTTCTTCTTGTACTGCTTCTGTTTCTGTTTTCGCTTCCTGCAATTTGCTTACAGGTTGGTTGAAGAAGCTTTCCGGGTTTACAGGTGTATCGCCGTTAAGCACTTCAAAGTGCAAATGAGTCGCTTTATCTTTTGCAAATAGGCTCTGTCCTGCTGTTGCAAGCACATCACCTTGCTTCACTTCTTGGCCTGCTTCTACTTTCACATCTTCCAGACTAGCATAATATGTTGCTACTCCATTTTTATGCTCGATCTGAACAACGTTACCGTGCAGGGCATCTTCCTTCACTTCTGTCACTGTTCCGCTTAATGCGGCCAGGACGTCGAAGGCTTCGCCATCAGCTGCAGCGTAATCCACTCCGGTGCTTTGATAGTATTTGTTGTCGTAGAGTACGAGTGCATTCTCTTGGGCTTCGCTGTCTGCTTTGTGATCATAGAATTTCGTTACGACTGTCGCTTCTGCATCTTCTGCTACAGGAGCTTTTACTACTTCATCTTGTTCTGCTACAGGAGTTGCTTCTTCATCGCTGTTGAAGCCTAGTGAATCGAAGATACCTTTATCTTCTTCTGCCTGCTCAGGTTCGTTTGTGCCGCTCTGATACCACAATACTGCTGTTAAAAGCAAAGCGGAAATACCAAGATACAACGCTGGGAAAAACCATTTTTTACGGAAAAGACGTTTCCATTTAGATTTTGAAACGCTATTTTTTTCCTTCATAGATCATCACCTCTGCAACCATTGTCGTCACAAAGATAGATTCCTATACATGCGTTTCAGAAAATTTTTCCAAACTCATTTAGACACTAGCTTGGCGCCTTCTGCCGGCAGTTTATTAATCTCTGTATCCTTGTAATAGTACGTCAAGATATCCTTGTACGATTTGCCTTCAGCAGCCATGCCATTCGCACCATATTGACTCATTCCAACTCCATGACCATATCCTTTAGTTTGGAAGATCAGATGATTATCTTTCATCGATAACGTGAAATCTGTCGATTTGAGTCCTAGTTTTTCACGAATTTCTCTGCCTGTGAACTTCTTGCCGCCAATTTCTACTTCGGCTACGCGCTGACTGTTATTGCGTTTCAGCTCACCTGGAGGCTTATTCGGATCAATAGCAACACCAAGCAGCTTTTCTGCTTCTTCAATTACAATCACTTTCTGATCTTCAAATTTAGGTGATTGTTTATCCCATGGACTTTCAACTGATTTCAAATATGGCAGCGGATTTTCCCAATAGTCCTCCGCATTTTCCGTGTATCCATTGCTTGTGGAGAAAAAAGAAGGTGTAATCGGTTCGCCGTCATACATGATAATCTCTCCGCTTGTTCCTTCCACAGCTTCTGTCAGCTTCGACATTTTTTCTTCATAATCCTTGCCCCATGCCTGGCGGAGCTCCTCTTCGTTCTTATATACTTGGTCACTGGTAGAATCCGATACCTCAATTGCTTCCGGTTTCTCTGCTTGATGATCTTCCATATAACGCACTACATATGTCCGGGCTGCGACAGCTTGTGCCTTTAGTGCTTCCAGTTCAAAATCTGCGGGCATCTCAGAAGCGACCACTCGTGTCACATACGTCTCAAGCGGAACCGTTTCAACTGTATTGCTTGCTGTACGGCTCACTTCCACTGCTACACTTGCTGTTTCCTTGATTTCTTTTTCTTGTTCCATTGCCGTTGCCGTCCTCTCCATTCCACCGGGGTCTATAAATGGTACTACAATCAATGTCGGGAGCGCCACGATGACGGTGAATAAACAGACAATCAAGATGCTGATTAAGACGTGGGACTTGAGGCGTCGTCGTTTAGTGCTTGGCTTCTTGTTTTGCATAGAGGACCTCCTTATCTGCCTGCTGGTCTACTCTTTACTCTATGTAACTTCTATGGATTGCTAGAACATCTACCCATAAAAAAATAGAGTACCCGCAGGCACTCTATTAGCTCCAATATCTTCTAATGGCACAAAGCTCTGTTTCATATACCGTTCCGTCCAAATCCAGCAATTCGATTTGTTTTCCTGTTTTCGGAGCATGCAGCATCTTACCATTTCCATAATAAAAGCCAACATGGTGGACACGTCCCTTACCGTTCTCATAGGCAAAGAACAGCAAATCCCCCGGTTTTGCTTGATCAAGACTAACAGCTTTCCCCTGCAAAGCCTGTGCACTGGCATCTCGCGGAATGACATAGCCACCTGCAAGATGCATGTTGTGGGCAAATCCAGAGCAATCATAGCCCCAGCTGCTCATCCCGCCCCATAGATAGTCCAGCCCGATGAATTGTTCTGCATACGCAATTAGCGCCTCTCCGTCTTCCTCACGCTTGGTCCAAAGGCTGCCTTCAGACTTGGAGATTTTCCCTCGACCGTACGGCGTCAACACGGTAAAGGCAGTTCCTGAATCTTCAATAAAAGGCAGTTTTGTCAAAAAGCTGAGCTGCACCACCTCACCAGTATCTTCTACCAGCAGAGTCGCCTGCTTCGCTCGTACTTCAATCATGTAATCTGACTTCGGCAGCGGTGCCGCAAGCTGGCGGGCAGGAATCCAGCCAGGATATCCTTGCCCATTTTTTGGTGTTGACTGGGATGGTATGACTACTTTGACCCAATCATCCTTTCTATCCACTTCCCATACTGTCGTACCGAATAGCAATTGAGACTGAAGCAGATTGTTTTCATGAAGCTCCAATCTGTCGGTATGGGAAAGCGCATGTACCCAGCGTAATGGATCAGATGGATTCGCAACAATTGGTGCATCTACTTGTCTGGAGGGGTTCGGATTTGTCCACAGATTAGCGACAGAAACAGCAATTACACTTTCTTTCATATGACCTTTTCTCCTTGAACATCCACTGTCAGGATACCAAGTCCTGGCGACGCATTGAGCAGCAGTCTGCTTCCTTCATAGCGGACGCCTCCTGTAACTTTATCCTCCCGGAGCATGAGCGGTGCATCAAAATCGACCCGCGTAATATGCTGCTGACTGGCAGCCAGATGCGCTGCAGCACTGATGCCGATTCTGGATTCAATCATACAGCCGACCATGCATTCTACATCATAAACCTTCGCGATACGGGCAATATCCAGTGCCGGCTGGATGCCGCCTGCTTTCATCAGCTTAATATTAAGCAAGTCAGCCGCACGCATTTCCAGGAGTGTAAGAGCGTCCTGCGGTGAAAATAAGCTTTCATCAGCCATAATTGGTGTCTCAACATTTGATGTGACATACTGCATGCCCTTCACATCTGCAGCCGCCACCGGCTGTTCCACCAATTCAATGTTCAGGCCCATATCCTCCATCCTGGTGATAGCACGGACTGCTGTCTTCCTATCCCACCCCTGGTTTGCATCAAGCCGAAGGGTGATACTGCTGCCAACCGCCTCACGAACTGCTTGAAGCCGTTTTATATCAGATTCAATATCGTCTTTGCCGACTTTTATTTTTAAAGTGCTGAAACCGTCCTTTATATAGTCTAATGCGTCTGACGCCATTTCCGATGGCGTATTGACGCTGACAGTGTAGTCAGTTTCCAATGTATCTTTTGCACCGCCAAGCAGCTGATATAGCGGCATACCAGCATACTGTGCAATACAGTCATGCAATGCCATATCTACGGCCGCTTTGGCGCTTGTATTGCCAACGAGACAGTGCTGCAGTTTGTGGAACAATACATCCCGCTCAAGTAGTGACATGCCGACGATGGCTGGTTTGATGACAGCATCCACGGCATAACGAATACTTGCCAGACTATCTCCGGTGATCACATGCGTCGGCGGGGCTTCACCCCAGCCAATTAAACCGTCATCTGTCGTTACTTTTACAACGATCGCCTCTGCTACTGTCACTGTTCTTAGAGCTGTCTTGAAGGCTTTTTTCAAAGGAACAGCTGATTGGTATACATCTATTCGAGCAACTTTCATGCTCTTACCCCCGCACTCACACGCAGGGTTTTCGTTTTTGTATCCATTGTTGCTTCTGTTCCAAGCGGAACCGTGATATTCGGATTGCAATGCCCGATCCGGAACCCTTTGAGGACTGGTTTTTCCAGGTCAGTCAGATAATCAACAAGGACTTGATCAAAGGAAAGCGACGTTTCCGGATCCTTCGCTTCACAATCAGTGAAATCTCCGATAAGGATGCCTTCCGCCTGCTCCAGCTTACCTGCGTGCTTCAGCTGATTCAGCATACTGTCAATTTTATATGGCGGCTCTGCAACATCTTCTAATAATAGCAGCTTGCCCTTTGTATCAATTTCATCTGGTGTACCGAGTGTGCTCGTCAGCAAAGATAGGTTGCCTCCTACTAATGTTCCGGTAGCCTCGCCATGCACAATAGCCTCCAGCGGTGAAATAGCTGTTGTATAGATAACGTCCTGCGGAACGAAGAATTGCTGCAGCAAATCATAACTCAGTTTGGCAAAATCAGATTCTCCCATGTCAGAAGCCACCATAGGACCATGAAACGTAATCAGTCCTGTCCGCTGCCGTATCGCTGTATGTAAATACGTTATATCACTATATCCAAGCAGCACTTTCGGCTTTTGTTTGATAACTTCATAATCGAGTAATTCGACTATTCGACCAGAACCATAGCCGCCTCTGCTACATATGATTCCTTTTACTTCATTATCTTTGAACATGTCGTTCAAATCGGCAGCCCGATCCGCGTCAGTACCGGCCAGATATCCATATTTATCATACACATGCTTTCCTAGCTTTACGCGGAGACCCAATGACTCTACAATTTTGATCCCCCGCTCAAGTTCCTCGCGTTTAATCGGGCCTGCCGGTGATACAATCCCGATGGTATCTCCTTTTTTCCATACAGATGCTTTCACAATTATCTCCTCCTGCTCCTAGTCTATATGTATGGTATGACAGACAGAAAAGAAGTGGCTCTCACCACTTCTCCTCTTCTGCTTTATTCAATATCCGCCCATTTCAACTCCAAGTAGCCTACTGGGTGCATGATGACATTCTTTACATTCGTCTTTTGCAAGTACACATGCTGGTAGAAATGAAGCGGTACGATCGGCATTTCATCCATCAAGATTTTCTCTGCTTCCATCAGCATCTCGTAACGTGCTGTCTCATCACTTTGTGTTTTTGAGTCAGCAATCAGCTTATCGTACTCTTCATTGGACCAGCCAGTACGGTTAGAAGAGGATTCAGTTGTAAAGCTCTCCAGGAAGTTAACAGGATCACCATAATCCGCTAAGAAAGATCCGCGGAACAATTGGTAGACAAGTTTTGTCTGCTCTTCACTGAATACACTAGATTCGACTGTCTGCAATGTTACATCGACGCCTAAGTTTTCGGAAAGCATATTTTGCACGCCTTCTGCCAAGCGTTCATTTTCTGTATTTGTACCGTATGTCAGTGTTACAGCAGGCAGCTCATCCCAGCCTTCTTCCTGCATGCCTTCTTCGAGAAGTTTCTTAGCTTCGGCTGTATCATCTTGTACAAGATCACCATTTTCTTCACGGAAATCGCCGCCATCTGGTGTTTCAAAGCCATATGGTACAAAGCCGCGAGCAGGCTGTTCACCAATACCACGGACAAACTCAACGATATCATCGCGGTTCATCGCCATTGCGAAAGCTTTACGGACCTTTTCATTCGTAAATGGTTCTTTTTGTACATTAAAGCGGAGGAATTGGTCACCGGCCTGTACCTCGGTTACCAGTTCATCACTTTCCATCAGTTCCTTCGCATTATCTGCTGGGATGGAGGATCTGTCCAAGTCACCGCTTTGATACATTTGATACTCTGTATTCCGGTCTGCAACCATTGCCCAGTTCACTTGATCAAGTTTCACAGTGTCAGCGTCCCAATATTCCGGGTTTTTGATCATGATCAGTTCTTTGTCATGCGACCAGCTGTCGATTTTGAATGGTCCGTTGCTCACATATGTGTCTGCTTCGGAGAACCATTCTGGATTTTCTTCTGCTACCTTTTCATTAACTGGGAAGAAAGCAGGGTTAGTCAATAAGTTTAGGAAGTATCCAGTTGGTGCTGTAAGTGTCACCTTGAACGTCTTTTCGTCGACTGCTTCAATACCAACATCATCCGCACTGCCTTCTCCGCTGTTATACGCTTCGGCTCCTTCGATCACATATGCAAGGAATGCCGGCTGATAAGCCTGTTCCGGATCCAGCATATGCTTCCATGCGTAGACAAAATCATTGGCTGTAACATCATCACCATTGGACCACTTGGCATCGGCACGCAGATGGAATGTATACTCCTTACCGTCCTCACTAACATCCCAACTCTCTGCAATCGCTGCTTGTGGCTGGTGACTTTCATCAAGACGAGTCAGTCCTTCCATCAAGTTGTTGACCATAACCCAAGATACGCTGTCAAAACCTTCTGGAGGATCAAGGGATGTAGGCTCCTGGCCGTTATTAAGGCGAAGTACTTTCTTGTCTTCTCCTTCTTCACCACCGCCGCTTCCGCCGGCACTGTTATTGGCTGTACATGCAGAAAGTAAAAGGACTAATGCAGCAAGACAAGCAATCATAGATAATTTCCAGTTTCTATTCATCTCTTTTCCCCCTTAAAAATTTGATCAGACTGGCTGCCGTTTGGCTCGTGCATCCTGCAGCCAGCATTCCACCTGATGTGATTCGGAAAGATAGCTGGTGACAGGATGCACATTCGCGCACACCTGCATCGCATGCGCACAACGCGCAGTAAATGGACAGCCTTGCGGCGGTGCAAACAAATCCGGCGGTGTTCCGTCGATCGGCTGCAAAATACCTTCTTTCATATCCAGACGCGGCACAGATTGCAGCAACCCTATCGTATACGGGTGCTGCGGATGATAAAAGATATCATCTTTATCACCGGTCTCTATGATTTTTCCCCCATACATAACTGCGACCCGATCCGCAACCCGGGCAACGACCCCAAGATCATGAGTGACAAGAATGATAGACACACCTGTTTTTTCTTGGATCTCTTTGAACAGCTCCATGATTTGCGCCTGGATAGTCACATCAAGTGCTGTCGTCGGTTCATCAGCGATGAGCAAATCCGGTTCACAGATCAGCGCCATAGCAATGACAATTCGCTGTCGCATCCCGCCGCTGAATTGATGCGGGTATTGCTTCAGCCGGCTCTCCGGATTGGCTATACCGACAAGACCGAGCATTTCCAAGGCCTTTGCCTTCGCTTCAGCTGAACCCACTGACGTATGCTGCTTCAGTCCTTCCGTCAGCTGATCACCTACAGTCAAGGTCGGATTGAGCGCAGTCATTGGATCCTGGAAGATCATTGAGATGTCGACACCACGGATAGCACGCATTTCCTTTTTCGATGTTTTTACAAGATCCTTGCCTTTGAAACGGATAGAACCTCGGACGATCTTTCCTGAAGGAGATGGAATGAGCTGCATGATGCTGTTGCTCGTCACGCTTTTTCCGCTGCCGGATTCCCCTACAATCGCCAGCGTTTCTCCTTTGTTTAAATAAAGATTCACACCTCTGACAGCCTGGACAGTTCCGCCATATGTCGAGAAATGCACATGTAAGTCATCAATTTCAAGTATCTTTTCCATTCTGTCACCTCCTCAGCTTCGGATCGAATGCATCCCGTAAGCCATCACCCAGTACATTGAAGGCGAACATTGTTAAACTGATGAACAATGCCGGGAAGAACAACAGCCACCAATCTCCAGAAAGAATAGCAGACAGACCATCATTGGCCATAGATCCCCAGCTCGCATTTGGCGCCTGTATACCAAGACCTAGAAAGCTAAGGAAAGCTTCTGCGAAGATTGCAGATGGCACAGTCAACGTGATTTGCACGATGATCGGCCCCATCGTATTCGGCAGTAAGTTCTTGCGGATGATTCGACCGGTACTTGCTCCTAATGTTTTGGATGCAAGTACATATTCATGGTTGCGCAGCTGCATCACCTGGCCACGAACGATCCTTGCCATCCCGATCCAGCCAGTGATAGTCAAAGCCACAATGATTGTGAACAAACTTGGTCCCATTACAACTAGGAGCAGAATTACGACAAGCAGATGCGGCAATCCGTAAAGTACTTCAATGATGCGCATCATGACACTGTCAGTACGTCCGCCTTTGTAACCAGCAACACCGCCATAGATGATTCCGATAAAGAAATCGATCAGAGCAGCAGCTACTCCGACAAACAACGAAACACGCGCTCCGTGCCAAAGGCGGGTGAATACATCACGCCCCAAATTATCAGTGCCGAACCAGTGTGCTGCCGATGGTGCCAGGTTCTGGTTCCGTAACGCCCCTTCTGAAATGGAATAGGGCGAGAATATCGGAGCGAAAACTGCTGCTAGGATTAAGACGATTAAAAAGAATAATCCAGTAATGGCTAGCCGGTTTTGCTTTAATCGCAGCCAAGCATCTTTGTAAAAGGACAAACTCGGACGGGCTACTTCTTCCGCTTTGTTTAGATCCTTCTCTATCGGCTGGAACCAATCATCTGGTATCTGCTGTCCAGTCGTATCAATTGGTCTATTATGATATTCCATATCAGCTGCCTCCTTTTTTGTGCAGCTTGATTCTCGGATCTAAGATGCTGTAAACGATATCGACTAGGAAAAGCATGAAAATGAGAAAGGCACTGTAGAAAACAGTCGTTCCCATAATGACCGGATAATCACGGTTATTGATACTTTCAACAAAATACTTTCCCATACCAGGTATGGCAAAAATACGTTCAATGACGAATGTACCTGTCAGAATAGCAGCAACCAATGTTCCAAGAATAGTTACTACCGGCATCAGCGCATTACGTAAGGCATGCTTGATGACTATTTTGGCTGGTGACAAGCCTTTTGCCCGTGCGGTCTTGATATAATCCTGAGTCAAAACCTCGAGCATGCTGGATCTTGTTAAACGGGCAATGATAGCTGTAGGTCCTGTCGCCAAAGCAATGATCGGCATGATCATATGCATCGGTGAAGACCATGTAGCTGCTGGCAGCAGCTGCAGATTTACAGCCAGCTGTTGAATCAGCAGTGTTGCTAAAATGAAGTTTGGTATGGAAATACCTAATACGGCCAGTGTCATCGCTATATAATCTATAATGCCGTTATGTTTCAAAGCGGCCAGGACACCTAATGTAATACCGGAAATAAGGGCGATTGTAATTGTCCACATACCGAGCTCTGCTGATATCGGGAACCCGCGGCCAAGCAAATCATTCACCGTTTCAGTCGGCTGCTTGATAGACGGACCGAAATCAAATGTTGCCAAGGATTTGAGCCAGATACCATATTGAACGATCATTGGCTCATCCAAATGGTAATGTGCATTCAAGTTTTCCTGAACAGCTTCACTCGTGCTCCGATCCTGTGTTGTGAACGGATTCCCTGGAATGCTGTGCATCAGGATGAATGTCAGTGTCGCGATAACGAAGATGGTTGCTATCATAATTACAAAACGGCGAATCAGATATATCGCCATAAGCTGTCACTCCTAACTGAAGGTCGTATGCATGGCAAGCTCTGTCATGACGAGCATCGCACGATACGCTTCGATGATGTCTTTGGCAGGAAAAGCGACTATGGTTGTACCTGGCTCAATATAAGTACCTGGCATCAAATGGGCCCATTCCGCCTGTCCATAGTTGGTGAATTCGATCCGCAGGACAATTTTTTCCGGCGGAACGAGCGGTTCTGCTAGTGCCACTCTCTCCATCGCTTCTTTCACCTTTTCATGAAGAAGCTTGCTTGCTTTTTTTGGTGTCAGCGTCAAGACTGCAGAGCGGGATAATGTCTGTTTGACTGGTGCTGTTACAACTCCTGGAATAAGCTGCTCTGCCTCCAAACATGCTTGATCATCACCTGCGACCAATAAGACCGGCACACCGTAATGACCAGCAACATAAGCGTTGAAACCCAGTTCTCCAATCGGCTCATCATTCAGGAAAAAGTTACGAACCCCATGAATCATGCTATGGGACATGACCCCGAACTGTCCTGCTCTCGCGTGATACCCAGAAAACATTACTCCTGAAAAGCTCGCATCCAGACTTTGCATCATTGAAAGCGGTTTCACTTCACCAGATATCAAATAAGCCTCTTCATGTAATTCTTCTACCAATAAGTTGTTCATTTTAGAATGGCTGTCGTTGACAAGAACATATTCTGCACCTGCATCCATCGCCGCATCAATGATGCTATTCGTTTCTGCTGTCATAATCCGTCTTGCCCGTTCATAATTATGTTTTGAGCTGTCCACATATGTATAGTCCGGTAAACCGACGACTCCTTCCATGTCTACCGATAGGTATAATTTCATCCTACCCCTCTCTTCCGAACTTTCTATATTAGTTGAATTTTCTAAATAATTATAGCATAGCCGTATACGCTTAGGAAGAAGAATTACCAATTTGTAGGGAAGAGTTTCTTACAAAGACATAAAAAAATAAGCCCCTTTGCAAAGGGACTTATCCTTAATAACCTTAATATGTTGATGATTCTTCCATTGTAGCCGCTGCTTCTTCGAACACTTCGTCATTAACGCGTTCGATGTCTGCACCTAGTTCTGCTAATTTACCATGGAAATTCACATAACCTCGATCCAAATGCTTAAGCTCTGTAACACGCGTATAACCATCTGCAATTAATCCTGCCAGAATTAGAGCTGCTCCAGCACGCAAATCAGTTGCAGCTACTTCAGCGCCTTGCATGTTTGTTGGACCTTCCATAATGACACTGCGACCTTCGATTTTAATTTTTGCATTCATGCGACGGAATTCCTCCACATGCATGAAGCGATTCTCGAATACTGTTTCTGTAATGATGCTGGTGCCTTCTGCACATAGCATCAAAGCCATCATCTGTGACTGCATATCTGTCGGGAATCCTGGGTGTGGCAACGTCTTAACATCTGTCGCTGTCAATTTGTCAGGACCGATAACACGAATGCCATTTGCTTCTTCCTTGATGATAACACCCATTTCTTCCATTTTGGCAGCTGCTGCACGCACATGCTCCATTTCGATGCCTTCAATCAGTACATCACCTTTCGTGATTGCGGCTGCAACCATGAAAGTACCAGCTTCGATACGGTCTGCAATCATAACATGCTCAGCGCCTGATAGTTCTTCGACACCTTCAATGCGGATTGTTTCTGTACCAGCGCCAACGATTTTAGCACCCATCGCATTCAGATAGTTTGCTAGATCAACAATCTCTGGCTCTTTCGCACAGTTTTCAAGAATAGTTGTTCCATCAGCTAGTGCGGCTGCTGTGATGATGTTCTCTGTTGCACCTACACTAGGTACATCCAGATATATTTTAGCGCCCTGCAGGCGTCCTTCAGTACGTAATTCTACAAAACCGTTGCCGACCTGTACACTTGCTCCCATCGCTTCGAACCCTTTCAGGTGCTGGTCGATTGGTCGGGAACCGATTGCACAACCACCCGGCAGTGCCACTTTCGCATGACCGAAACGTGCCAACAATGGACCTAAAACCAATACAGATGCACGCATCTTCCGAACATACTCGAAAGGCGCTTCTGTCGTCATTTGCTTTGTAGCATCGACAGTAATCGTTCCATTGCCGAATACTACTTCAGCACCCATGCTGCGCAACACTTCATTGATGGTAAATACATCAGCTAAAGCCGGGACATTATGAATAACACTTTTTCCTTTACTTGCAACTATACTTGCTGCGATGACAGGCAGTACGGCATTCTTCGCACCTTCGACCTTGACAGATCCTTTAAGCTGCCTTCCACCACGGACGATGATTTTTTCCAAGTTACATTCTCCTCCGCGTCCAATTTCACTATATTAATATTCAGTCGTTATGATAGGCGTTCCTACAGTTACGGTTGATTGCCCATTCCCATCATGCAGCGCAAGCTGTATATTCATGTTGTCTGCTAAGGAACGGCTGGCTTTCAATTGTGTTGTATATCCTGTTGTCGTAGTGTAAACGTTATCTTGCATATTCGTTAGTGGTTGAACATCTAATTTTTCCATGACATTCTGAAACAAAATACCACCGCTTATTTTATCACCGAAACCCGCTTTGAGACAAGCGAATTTTGTCGCATTATATGTGAAAAATCGCGATTGGGCAGCAGTTGTCATGTCTTGGACAGATTGTTGTACCTTTTCTGTCCATTTTGAACCAGAAATAGTATAGATGACTTCAGCCTGGTATTCCTTATCTGTAGGTACTACCAACAATATACGTTCGGCAATGGTATTTTGTTTATGGGGGGTATGTACCATTAATTTTGTAGCTTTTTCCGTTTTTTCTTCTACAATAGTTCCTGCTTTATTCAAATCCACCAATTTCCCCTTGATATCGTCCCGGGAAATTGTCTCTCGTATTGTGATGTCAAAGGACATAAGCTCGGTCCCTTCACTTTCCAATACATCATACATACGTTCTACATCTTTTGTTACGTCAGAGCCTGCTGCCCCATAAGACTCTAAACTATTACCTAATAGCATAATGATAACTACGATTAATCCAAGATAATGTTTCATTTTTCTTTCTCCCCTGTCCGACCATTTTAGAAACAGTATGAACAGAGATGAAAAAGCTTATACATGTATGCTAGATTACTAGAGTAGATACTGGAGCTGTTTGGTCCAGCTTACTAGTTGAAGGAATACGTTACTTACCGTTGTTCCGATAACTATCGTGAGAAAAATAAGCAGCATCCGGGCTTCGAATACTTTCCCTTTCTTTATTAATGCATCTACATTGACCCCCATTAATATACGCCAAGTAATTGCCATAAAAGCAATGTGGGAAACTATACCCAGCATCGCATCCTGCCCTATTACCGAAAACATTGATATACACTCCTTAACGGATAAACAGGCAAATGCGCGCTCTGTAGCCACATAATACCTTGTTATCCTATTTTCCGTACTATTAAACGCGTTTCCTTCAAATTATAACGGCATTTGCTATGCGCCGCCATTATTATTGCCCAGGAAATGAAATAATAAAAAAACAGCATTCCTTGTCGGAATGCTGTTTTAATTAGCGGGCGTGAGACGCGACATCAAGTCGGTTGATTGCCCGGTTAAGCGCTTGTTCAGCGCGGATTTGGTCTAAGTTAGCCTGCTTATCTTGCAGACGTTTCTCAGCGCGCTGCTTCGCCTGTTCTGCACGGTCTACATCAATGTCACTTGCTCTTTCGGCTGATTGAGCAAGAATTGTGACCCTGTCCGGACGGACTTCAAGGAAACCGCCACTTACAGAAACATAATCTGTGCGACCTTGGATCTGTAGACGAACCGAGCTAACCTTCAATGGCGCTACCAACGGAATGTGACCTGGAAGAATACCAAGTTCACCATTTTCCGCTGTACAGCTAACCATTTCATAGTCTTCTTCCAGAACAGGGCCATCAGGAGTAACAATGCTTGTTGTTACGGTACTCATCAGGAGCCCCTCCTATCCTACTATTACATGATTGCTGCTTATTGGTTAACGCCAGCTTTTTCAAGCACTTCTTCAATACGTCCAACAAGGCGGAAGCTATCTTCCGGAATGTGATCGTATTTACCTTCAAGGATTCCTTTGAAGCCTGCAACTGTTTCTTTAACAGGTACATAAGAACCTTTTTGGCCAGTGAACTGCTCAGCAACGTGGAAGTTCTGAGAAAGGAAGAACTGTACGCGGCGCGCACGTGAAACGACAAGTTTGTCCTCTTCACTTAGCTCATCCATACCTAGAATTGCAATGATATCCTGCAATTCACGGTAACGCTGCAATGTTTGCTGCACTTGACGTGCAACACTGTAATGTTCTTCTCCGACAACGTTAGCATCCAATGCTCTAGAAGTAGAAGCAAGTGGATCTACGGCAGGGTAGATACCTTGTTCAGATAGTTTACGGTCAAGGTTTGTTGTTGCATCCAAGTGAGCGAATGTTGTAGCCGGAGCCGGATCTGTATAGTCATCGGCCGGTACGTATACTGCTTGGATGGAAGTTACGGAACCTTTAGTTGTAGATGTGATACGCTCTTGCAGCTGACCCATTTCTGTTGCAAGCGTCGGCTGGTAACCTACAGCAGATGGCATACGGCCAAGCAATGCGGATACCTCGGAACCTGCTTGTGTGAAACGGAAGATGTTATCGATGAATAGAAGTACATCCTGACCTTCTTGGTCACGGAAGTGCTCTGCCATTGTCAAACCAGTCAATGCTACACGCATACGTGCTCCTGGCGGTTCGTTCATCTGACCGAAGACCATAGCAGTCTTCGCGATAACGCCGGAGTCTTTCATTTCGAAGTACAAGTCATTACCTTCACGTGTACGCTCACCAACACCAGCGAATACGGAAATACCGCCGTGTCCTTGCGCGATGTTGTTGATCAGTTCCTGGATAAGAACGGTTTTACCTACACCCGCTCCTCCGAAGAGACCGATTTTACCACCTTTGATATATGGTGCCAGCAAGTCGACAACTTTGATACCTGTTTCCAGGATCTCTGTCTCTGTTGCAAGGTTATCGAAGTCTGGTGCTTCACGGTGGATTGGGTCTTTTTTGATTTCACCTTGGATAGGCTCATCTAAATCGATAGTCTCACCTAATACGTTAAAAATACGTCCTAGTGTAGCTTCTCCTACAGGTACGCTGATTGCTGCTCCTGTATCCACTACCTCTTTTCCGCGCTGTACGCCTTCTGTAGAAGACATCGCGATTGTACGTACACTGTCGTCACCAAGGTGAAGTGCTACTTCCAATGTCAAAGAAGTAGTTTCGTTCACTTGGACAACTAGTGCATTATAGATGGCAGGCAGGTGGCCGTTCGGGAAACGTACATCCACAACCGGACCCATGACCTGCGTAATGATACCATTGCTCATCTGGACCCCTCCTATCTGTATTCTTAGGATTGCTGCGCAGCCGCTCCGCTAACAATCTCACTGATTTCTTGTGTAATAGCTGCTTGACGTGCACGGTTATAAGTAAGCGTCAAATCATCGATCCGCTCGTTGGCGTTATCTGTCGCATTTCTCATCGCTGTCATACGGGCTGCGTGCTCACTTGCTTTCGCATCTAGCAGCGCGCCGTAAATCAGGCTCTCGGCATATTGAGGCAGCAATATTTTCAAAATTTCTTCTGCGTTCGGTTCGAATTCGTACATGCTCTGTACGGCACGTCCTGTATCTGCAGAAAGATCTGTTAACGGCAGCAGTTTCTGGGAAGTAACTTCCTGGGAGATCGCGTTGTTGTAATGGTTGTAAAACATCACCAATTCATCAATTTCCCCTTCCAGGAACATTTCCACTGCTTCCGATGCAATCTGCTTGATATCAGCAAAGTCAGGCTGATCAGGCAGACCGATGATTTCTTTGGCGATCGGCATGTTGTTCTTCTTAAAGAAGTCGCGGCCGAATCGTCCAGCAGCAATCACCGTATATTCATCTGCAGAAGCGTGCTGATGCTGGATGGTACGGTACACTTCACGAATAACGTTATTGTTGTAACCGCCAGCCAAACCACGGTCAGCCGTGATGACAAGATAACCTGTCTTCTTGACTGCACGTGTTTGCAGCATCGGATGTGTCGCATCATCTGAAGCAGCGATCTGTGACACAACCTCCTGCATTTTTTCGCTATATGGTACGAAAGCTTTTGCATTCTGTTCTGCGCGGCTCAATTTGGACGCCGAAACCATCTGCATTGCTTTCGTAATTTGTTTCGTCTTTTTGGTAGAGTTGATTTTACTCTGGATATCTCTTAAGGATGCCAAAGCGCATGCAGCCTCCCTTCGCTAAGGAATACGTGCAGCATTCCGTAATTTATGAAATGTTAGTTAACGACGAATGTCTTCTTGAACGCTTCGATCGCATTGTTAAGCTGATCGGAATCAGCTGGTTTGCCAGTCTCACGGATGCCTTTAAGCAAGTCCGCTTGATTCGCTGCGAACCAAGTGTGGAATTCATTCTCGAAACGAACAATTTGTTCAACCGGGATATCATCCAAGTAGCCATTTACAAGCGCATAGATGATTGTTACTTGTTTTTCAACAGATAGCGGCTGATGCAAACCTTGCTTCAGTACTTCCACTGTACGTGCACCACGGTTCAAACGAGCTTGCGTGGATGCATCCAAGTCAGAACCGAACTGTGCGAATGATTCAAGCTCACGGAATGCAGCCAAATCAAGACGCAATGTTCCGGCAACCTTCTTCATTGCTTTGATCTGAGCAGATCCACCTACACGGGATACGGAAAGACCTGGGTTGATCGCAGGGCGTACACCGGAGAAGAACAAATCAGACTGCAAGAAGATCTGTCCGTCTGTAATGGAAATAACGTTTGTCGGGATGTATGCAGAAATATCACCAGCTTGTGTTTCAACGAATGGCAATGCAGTGATGGAACCGCCGCCCTTCTCGTCACTAAGCTTCGCTGCACGTTCCAATAGACGGGAGTGCAAGTAGAATACATCCCCTGGGAATGCTTCACGGCCCGGCGGGCGTTTAAGAAGCAAGGAAAGTTCACGGTATGCTGCTGCTTGTTTGGAAAGATCATCGTATACGATCAAGACATGCTTGCCGTTGTACATGAACTCTTCACCCATAGCCACACCTGCATACGGTGATAGGTAAAGCAATGGTGCAGGATCAGATGCACCTGCTGCAACTACGATTGTATAATCAAGCGCGCCATGTTTACGAAGAGTTTCCACTGTTCCGCGGATAGTGGATTCTTTTTGGCCAATTGCAACGTAGATACAAATCATATCCTGATCGTGCTGGTTAAGGATTGCATCGATTGCAACGGATGTTTTACCAGTCTGACGGTCACCGATGATCAACTCACGCTGACCGCGGCCAATCGGTACTAGTGCATCGATTGCTTTGATACCAGTCTGAAGCGGCTCGTCTACGGATTTACGATCCATAACGCCTGGTGCTGGAGCTTCGATTGGACGAGTGTTGCTAGCTTCGATTGGACCTTTACCATCGATCGGCTGCCCTAGTGGGTTAACAACACGGCCGACAAGCTCTTGACCAACAGGAACTTGCATGATACGTCCTGTACGACGAACTTCGTCTCCTTCGCGGATGCCTTTGTATTCGCCAAGAATAACGACACCGACATTTGATTCTTCCAAGTTCTGTGCAAGTCCCATGACACCGTTAGAGAACTCAATCAATTCTCCGGACATTACATTGTCCAGGCCATGGACACGTGCGATACCGTCACCAACTTGAATTACAGTACCAACATCACTTACTTCTATTTCAGCGTCATAACTCTCGATCTGCTGTTTAATCAACGCGCTGATTTCTTCAGCTCTCATGCTCATGCGGTCTCACCTCTATCCTTATTTGCTCACATTTACTAAATTACGTTCGATACGAGTCAGCTTGTTTTTAATTGAGCTGTCGTAGATTGTATTGCCAATCCGTACTTTCAAACCACCTTGCAGTGTCGGATCAATCTTGTTATCAATGGAAACAGCTTGTTTGCCGAGCTTTTTCGCAAATGTCTCTGCAACTGTCTGACGCTCTGCATCGGAAAGCTCACGGACAGAGTAAACTGTCGCTTGTACAGTTCCTTGCTTATCGTCAAACATTGCTTGGAAAGCATCCGCCACTTGCGGGATACTGCTGATACGTCCAGCATCCAAAAGCAGTTTCAGCGTATTGCGAACTTCAATGCTTCCTGCAGCAAAGCTAGTTTCGATCAGTGCTTTCTTTTTATCCAAGCCAATCTTGGGCTCTGAGAGGAACCGGAGGAAAGCAGCATCGTTTTGTGCCACTTGCTTCGCTGTGTGCAATTCCGCTCGCACGGTTTCCACGATATCGCGATTCTCTGCTACTTCGAACAGCGCTTCTGCGTATCGTTTTACAATGGTCACATCACGCATAGCTTATCGCTCCAATTCTTTCACATAGTCACTAATAAGCTTGTCCTGATCGTCGGAAGTAATTTCTTTCTCGATGATTTTGCTTGCGATCTGTACGGAAAGGGAAGCCACTTGTGCTTGCAATGCCTGCATTGCTTTTTCCTTTTCGTTAGCGATATCTTCGACCGCTGCGTCTTTCAGGCGCTCAGCTTCACGGCGCGCAATAGCAATAATTTGCTCTTCCTGTTGCTGTCCCGCTTTTCTTGCTTCCTCTATTATTGCATGTGCTTCCGCACGTGTTTTCTTAAGTTCTTCAGCGGCTGTTTTCGCTGCTGCTTCAGCATCTTTACGGCTTTGCTCCGCTGCGTCTATTTCACTTGAAATAAACTCTTGGCGATCTTGCATAACTTTCATTAATGGTTTCCAAGCAAATTTGCCTAAAAGCGCTAGTAAGATGATAAAGCTTATTATCTGAACAAGCATACTGCCTACAGGTGTTCCACCAATAGCAGCACCGATGATAAGTGTTTGCAACAGTTCCACTCCTTTCAAGCTTCTAACCTCAGTTACAGTTAAAACGGCTTCTTCCTTTAATCATGACTTACAAAAAGAATGGCGAATATTCAACAGATAGAATTTCGCCATTCATTCAAATTATAAGGTGAGTAATTACATTACGATGAACGCGATAACTACTGCTAGAATCGGAATAACCTCAACCAATGCAACCCCTAGTAGCATCAAGTTTCTAAGTGTTCCTACAAGCTCTGGCTGTCTTGCTGCACCTTCAACTGTGCGGCTGATGATAAGACCGTTACCAATACTTGCGCCAAGTGCTGCCAAACCTACTGCAATTGCTGCTGCTAATGAACCCATAATATAATTTCCTCCTTGTTTTTACATACATTTTTAATTAATGATCTTTTGAGACTTTGTGAGACATATATACCATCGTCAGAACGATGAAGATGTATGCCTGAATTGCACCGATGAACAAGCTGAACGCTTGCCAAGCCACCATAGGTATTACAGCTAATATAGTTGTATACGGCGGTGCAGTAAATGCAAGTGATTCACCTATCAAGGATAGTAGAATCTCACCAGCGAATATATTACCAAACAAACGAAGACCTAATGTCAGTACGTTTGCAACTTCCTCGATAAGGTTTAATGGAAGCATAAATGGTATTGGTTTGACGTACCCTTTCAGGTAGTGCTTCATACCATGCATCCGTATACCTGCAAAGTGAGAGAGCAAGACAACCATGAGTGATAGTGTTAATGTCGTGACGGCATCAGAAGTCGGTGATTTCCACCATAGTGTATGGTCGCTGGATACTCCCATCACTACGACCCCAAGTATGTTACTTACCAAAATATACATGAATAGTGTTAATCCAAGAGGTAAGAAATACTTACCGGTTTTCCAATCCATGGAGCCGCCGACTACACCTTTAACGAAATCAACAATCATCTCCATGAGATTCTGGAATTTCCCAGGTCTCTGTTGCAAACGACGACTTCCCATAACACAAATGATAAAGACTATGATCGAGGAAATGATGGTCATCAGGGATGTGGAAAGATTAAAATCAAGCCATTCTATGCCAAAGGCATCATTCCACATTGGTGATTCGTGATTCAATTAATTCACCTCTTTCGTTGCTAGTCTTTAAGCTTGAATACTAGAGAATCTATTAAGATAACAATGTAGCAAGTAGCTATTCCTACAGCTACTCCAATAAGATGGAAATACTCTTCAAATCGATGTGCGATTGTAACAGCAAGTATTGCTGCTGCCAATCGGCTAAAGGTTCCAATTCCGGAAATCCTCTGTTTTTTAGCCGCTGCGTCCACAAACTTTGTAATTTTACTCTGTAGTGACCATAGCATGAAAAGACTAAAAGTGGATCCCAAAAGTAGACCGAGGAAAATGCGTTGGTAGTGCGTGAATGCTGCACCTAGTATAAGAATTGCCAGGAGACAAAACATCCATTTTCTTTGTCGAGCGTCTATCATCTTATTGGTTTGCTGCATCTTCTTTACTCCCATGCGTGAAAGACGTACAAAAAATTGCTGATACTTATGTATGGAAAGCGGTGCAGTAATTATCTCTCAACCTACAAACCACAAAAGTATTTCTTCCTGCGTTAATTGCGTTGGTTGCTGAAAGCTGTCGGTCGAAACGTTGCGCGCAAACTACGTCCCTTACCTGCCAGTTCAATTCCCACCACACGCAATTTATAGAATACAATAGGCCTATTCGCGGTGTCAATACAAGATTGTGAAATAAATTACAAAGTTAATAATTACCTTCCACGACAACGTTGGATGCGCTTCCACGAAAGCAATTAAGCAAAGGACTATCCGCTATTAAACGCATAGGCCTCCGCTTACTATTATAAAGGATAATCAGCTGTTCATATATGACAATTCTGTGACATATAATTCACTTGCTTGTACTATTTCACGAGCATCTGGTCTGACAAATAAAGCGGCAGCTCTGTGCTCACATACTTTCCATCATTCATACGCAGTTGAACCAGAGCGAGATAGACTCCTGGTTTGCCGGCTTCCCTCTTGCTCATGCTGCCCTCTAGCAACCCTGCATCCACTTGTTTTTTTGTTAAAAGCTGTCTCTTATAAATGAGTGTGTCAGGGTCATATAAGTCGATTCTAAGTTCAGCCACACCTTCAGGCAGATAGATTTGATAGTGATAGGCACCTTTTCTATTAAGCGGCTTCCATTCCATTTCGAGTCCCATTGCCTTCGGATAATCTGCTTGCTTTAAAAGAAATAGGTAAGGAAGATGTACTTCTTGTTGGCCAAACCGCGCCGATAGATAACCTTGGTGAACACCAGCTTCCTGAATATCAGGATTGACAGAGATACTGATATTTAACCGTTTCGTTTCATGCGGAGAAAGATCCACTGACATTGGCACCTTCCAGCGTATACCGCTCAAGGCTTTTGGCTGATCAAATTGCAGCTGTTGCCGGACGTTACTTACATTGTGGACAGTAAGTACATATTCTGCATCTTGCTTTGTATCGATCTTACCAAATCGCAGCAGCGGATTTTCAATAATGACTGGTGTGGAGATTGCTTTGGAAGGCTGCATTTTCCCCATACCTTGCTCAATTGGATCGTAGTGCTGACCGTTTGGCTTCTTGAGCAGCTGTGCCGTTGTCAGCAGCGCACCAATCTGTTGCTCATCAGTCCATTCTGGATGAGCTTCTTTAACAAGAGCCAGCGCTCCCGCTACATACGGTGCTGCCATACTCGTACCCTGAAGAGCCTGATAGCCGGATTGGGGCACGGTACTCCATACAGGTGCGCCAGGTGCCGATATCTCTGGTTTGATGGCCCAGTTTCTCGTGACAGGTCCTCTTGAACTGAATGCTGCCATCCTATTCTGAAGCTCGATTTGCTTTGCCGAAAGCTGTGCGGTCTGTTTATTTTTAAGCAGCCATAGCCCATCCTGCCTTGTCACGGCTGCAACAGGGATGGAAACTGGCTTTCCGCCATCCTGGATAGAGGCTTCCAACGGCCCGCTCCCATCGTTGTAGATTAGGACAGCAACTGCATTCGCACGCTCTGCTATTCTGGCTTTCTCTGCAAATGGTATTTTCCCTCTTTTAAAAATGACCATCTTGCCTGTTGCATCCGGAAGCTGTCTTTCTCCTGTACCACCATCCATAATTAGCAATGATCGACTCTGCTTCCATTCAACGGCTCCTTGAAGCGGCAAAATTGGAATCAATTTTTTATAAAAACGCTCATATAATACTGCTGTTTTTTGCGGAGTTGTTACGGCACCGACTGACAATGCTTTCGTGGCAGTAGCAGGGGAACCGACTGTCCAGTTGGCAGGACCTTCATTACCGTTCGCTGTGACCACACTTACGCCCATCTCCACTGCTTTATTAACTGCCAAGCTAGTCGGCCAATCTGGTCCGTTCACAGAGCTTCCTAAAGATAAATTGATAATATCCATCTTATCTTCAACCGCTTTTTCGATAGCAGCAATCACTTGAACAGATGTTCCTGTTCCGCCTGGTCCTAGTGCCCGATAACTATAGATTTCAGCATCCGGAGCTATACCTTTCATCTTTCCATTTGCTCCTATAATACCAGCAACATGCGTTCCGTGAATTGTCACTTCTCCTTCTTCTGGTGTTGTCTCCATCGGATCATCATCCCAATCAACAACATCAAAGCCACCTTTATAATTCTTTTTCAAATCAGGATGCGTGTAATCAATTCCAGTATCGATGACGCCTACTTTTACCCCTTTTCCAGTCACACCTGCTGCACTTGTACCGAGGAACTTCTGCGTCACAAATGGAACGTCTGATTTTCTTGTTTCTGCTTTATAGGTATGTACCTGATGGATATTCAGCAGGTGACTGTGCTCAGACAGTTTACCGAGCTGCGCGTCCGTTGCGCGCAGTGCCAGTCCTTGGAACAAGGTGTCGAATTCTTCCACGATCTCAATGAAAGGATAGTGCATCTCTAAATACTCCCGATAGGCAGATACGTCGCCCTCCAGTTCTATAATAACCGTCCTTTGCTCAGCTGCTTGAACCGGCTGAAAACCGATGATGATAAACATGGATATGAATAATAAACTAAATCGCTTCACAGCCTCTCCCCCTTGTGCCATTAGGATGCACGAGTGAAGATTCCCTATACAAAAAACCAGCTGCCCTATTCGGGATCAGCTGGTTGGAAAGGTATAGGCGGCTGCGATTGTAAGCCGAAATAATATTGAAGATAATCAGCAATACGAATCGAAGCTTGTCCATCTCCATAAGGATTGGACGCTTGTGACATTTCTTCATGCGCTTGTTCATCACGAAGAAGTTTGTCTGCCATTTCAAAAATAGTTCTTTCATCTGTACCGGCAAGTTTCAGCGTACCGGCTTGAATTCCTTCTGGTCGTTCTGTCGTATCACGCAGGACAAGCACAGGTACTCCAAGCGACGGTGCCTCTTCCTGGACACCGCCGGAATCTGTGAGAATCAAGTATGCATGGGAAGCAAAGTTATGGAAATCAATTAGTCCTAGCGGTTCTATCAATTGAATTCGTTCATGGTCCCCGAGGATACGATTCGCTATGTCCCGCACGGCAGGATTCAAGTGCATTGGATAGACGATTAATGTATCTGGATGTGCATCTGCGATCCTTCTGATGGCAGTGAACATATGCTCCATGTTCTCACCAAGATTCTCTCGGCGATGAGCCGTGACCAGCACTAGCCGTCTGCCAGCAGCTTGTTCCAAGATAGGATGCTGATAGTTCGGGTCGACAGTAGTCTGTAATGCATCAATCGCTGAATTGCCAGTTACGGCAATCGTTTCTACATTCTTATTTTCATCAAGCAGATTCTGCCGAGCTTGGATAGTAGGTGAGAAATGAAGATCCGCTATAACTCCAGTCAGCTGTCGATTAAGTTCTTCCGGAAACGGTGAGTACTTGTTCCAAGTACGCAATCCAGCTTCTACATGCCCGACAGGGATCTGATTATAGTAAGCTGCCAGCGATGCTGCAAAGCTAGTTGTCGTATCTCCATGAACAAGCACGATATCTGGTTTTATTTCCTGATAAAGCTTGTCTAGCCCTTCCATCACCTTCGTAGTGATATGTGCCAGGCTTTGCCGTGCTTTCATGATATTCAAGTCATAATCAGGTTTGATATCAAATATCTTTAGTACTTGATCTAGCATCTCCCGCTGCTGTGCAGTCACCGCGACAATCGTTTCGAACTGCTCTGGCCGCTTTTTCAGTTCAAGCACAAGCGGCGCCATCTTGACTGCTTCAGGACGTGTCCCGAAGACAAGCATGACTCTTTTTTTACTTAGTGCCATACAAACGATCCCCAGCATCGCCAAGACCTGGTACGATATAGCCGTGATCATCAAGTTTTTCATCCATTGCTGCTAGATAAATATCTACATCAGGATGTTCTTTCTTGATCACTTCCACACCTTCAGGAGCAGCAATTAAGCACATTAGACGGATTTGTTTCGCTCCGCGCTTTTTCAAAGAGTGGATAGCATCATTGGCAGATCCACCTGTTGCAAGCATCGGATCGATAACAATCAATTCACGTTCTTCAATATCAGATGGGAGTTTGATATAGTACTCCACTGGCTGCATTGTTTCCGGATCACGGTACATTCCGATATGTCCGACACGTGCAGCAGGAATAAGACGCAGGATACCTTCTGTCATGCCAAGGCCGGCACGCAAGATTGGTACAAGTCCAATTTTCTTCCCAGCAAGTACCTTCGTTTTCGCTTCTACGACAGGTGTCTGAATCGTTGTCTCTTCCATCGGCAGATCACGTGTGATCTCAAACGCCATAAGCGCCGCAACCTCATCCACCAACTCACGGAACTCCTTCGTACCTGTATTCTTATCACGTATGTACGTAAGCTTATGCTGAATTAACGGATGATCCAAAACAAAAACATTACCCATTTCCGAACACTCCCTCTAAAAATATTCAAATCTTTAATAGTATACAGAAGATATAGGCAAATGAAAAGGGACAAATCGAAAAGCGGAGAAGAACGCTTAGAAACGGAAGGATAGGCGGAGAAAGCCCGTAGAGTGGTGATCTTTCCAATCGAAGGGATTTATTGCCTATCCCTCCGTTTCTGTTCTTCGCAGCTAGACAACACCACCGAAAAGTGGAAAACAACGAACCCCAGTCCAAGAGGCGGGCGGAGCCGCTCCGGCCGAATACTCCGCTTTCCTGCGGGCGGCTGGTGAGCCTCCTCGTGCTTTGCACTCCGGGGTCTCACCTAGGCCTTCATCCCGCGGGAGTCTCCGTATTCTGCCTGCGCATCAAGTGTATTTCCTTATCTTTATTTAGACGAGGGTTAAGTGAGTCGTAAGGCAGATTTCCTCCAACCACACTCCGACAATATACAACTCATACAAAAAGACAGCCGCTCACGCGGCTGTCTTTCTTCTTTTACTTATAAAGCGGGAAACGATCAGCCAATGCTTTTACGCGGCCTTTGACTTCTTCCAATTTCGCTGCATCATCATGATGCTTCAATGTTGTAGCGATGATAGCAGCAAGCTCGTCCATTTCCTCTAGCTTGAAGCCGCGAGTAGTGACTGCTGCTGTACCGATCCGCACACCACTTGTGATGAATGGACCTTCTTTATCAAATGGAATCGTGTTTTTATTTGTTGTCACACCGACTTCATCCAATGCATGCTCTGCATCTTTACCAGTAAGACCTAGCTTGCTTACATCAAGAAGAAGCAGGTGGTTATCAGTACCGCCAGAAACAAGACGGACACCTTCTTTTGTTAAACCCTCTGCAAGACGCTGTGCATTATCAACAATCTGCTGCGCATAAGCTTTGAAATCATTATCAAGGATTTCTTTGAAACTTACTGCTTTCGCTGCGATAACGTGCATCAACGGTCCGCCTTGCATAGCTGGGAAGACAGCTTTATCGATTTGCTTCGCGTACTTCTCTTTTGTCAGGATCATACCACCACGCGGTCCGCGCAATGTTTTATGCGTTGTTGTTGTCACAACATCTGCATAAGGAACTGGCGATTGATGTACACCAGTTGCAACAAGACCAGCGATATGTGCCATATCAACCATAAGATAAGCACCGACTTCATCAGCGATTTCGCGGAATTTCGCAAAATCGATTGCACGCGGATAAGCACTTGCTCCAGCTACGATTAGCTTCGGCTTTACTTCAAGTGCTTTTGCACGTACGACTTCGTAGTCAAGCTGCTCTGTTTCCTGATCCACACCATATTCCGTGAAGTTATACAGCTTACCGCTGAAGTTCACTGGACTGCCGTGGGTCAAGTGGCCGCCGTGACTGAGGTTCATCCCAAGAACCGTATCGCCTGGTTCCAAAAATGCGAAATAAACAGCCATGTTTGCCTGTGCACCGGAGTGCGGCTGTACATTGGCATGCTCTGCACCGAAGATTTCCTTCGCTCGGTTAATTGCGAGATTTTCTGCTACATCAACATATTCACAACCGCCATAGTATCTGCGGCCTGGATAGCCCTCCGCATATTTGTTTGTGAGTACGGAGCCTTGCGCTTCCATGACAGCCTGTGATACGAAGTTCTCAGATGCAATCAGCTCGATTTTGTCGTGCTGGCGCCCTCTTTCGTCTTCTATAGCCTGGAATAGTTCTGGATCATTCGCTTGAATATGTTTCATAGAAACATGCCTCCTCGTGTATTGTTGATGTATGTCGTAGCCGGTGTTTTAGTCAGGATACACAGCTCTCACGCCGCCGATCAGTTTAGGTCTTGTATAAGCAGTATTGATCCGAGCACCGCCGATATACCGCTGCTTGAGACGGAATGGTACTGCAACATGCTTCAGGTGCATTCCGATCATCGTCTCCCCGATATCAATTCCGGCATCTGCCCGGATATCTTCGACTAACACAGGATCCTCAAACTGCTCATAGGCGCAAGCAGCCATAGAACCGCCGGCTCTTGCAACAGGTTTCGCGGAAACTTCGGTTAAACCGTATTGCCGACTGATATGCTTCTCTACTACAATAGCACGATTTAAGTGTTCACAGCACTGAAATACGAGATTTATGCCAGTTTCTTTTTTCAGCCATTCCAGCTGCTGGTAAAGCAGTTCCGCAATTTCCATATTTCCTGCACTGCCGATCCGCTCACCAGCTACTTCACTTGTCGAACACCCGATCAAGAATAAGTCACCTTTATGCAAATGCCCACAGGAAGCAAGCTCCCTTACAACAGTATTGATATGATCTGCGATTGCTTTCATGTACAACCTCGCTTCTTACTTGTTTTCGTAGTCTGAAATTTTGTTCACGCGGTTCTGGTGACGTCCTGCTGTAAATTCAGTGCCCAGCCATGTTTGAACGATTTCACGAGCAAGACCTGGTCCAATTACACGTTCGCCCATCGCCAGCATGTTGCTATCATTATGTTCGCGAGTTGCTTTTGCACTGAACACATCGTGTACGAGTGCTGCTCGGATGCCTGGTACTTTATTTGCCGAAATACTCATACCAATACCAGTACCGCAAATAAGGATGCCGCGATCAAATTCGCCGTTTGCAACTCTTTCCGCTGCTGGAATTCCGTAATCCGGATAATCTACAGAACCCTCACAATCACAGCCTGTATCCACAAATTCAATATTCAGCTCCGTTAAAAGATCTGCAATTTCCTTACGAAGATTTACTCCACCGTGGTCTGATGTTAGAATTACTTTCATTTTCTTCATCCTCCTTGTTAAATTCCGCATGGTGCACGGATGCTTGTTTTGTAAATTGGAATTGTTTCATTTGGTCTCTGAGTCTACCTGCTTGTTCCTCAAGTGATGCTGATAATTGCTCCAAGTTATGCATGACAGATGCTTGCTCCTGAACAGAGGCACTCACTTCCTGCGCTCCGGCTGATGCTTGCTCAGCAAGCGTCGCCACACCCTTAGACTGATCTGTAACCGAAGCAATTTCCTCACGCTGCTGCAAGGTTAGCTTGCCTATTTCCTGAATCGACGCAACAACATGCGTGATGGCTGCTGTCATTTCTTCCATGACAACACTGCTTTCGGAGCCTTTTTCTGCCTCACTCCGTGCCAGTGCCAATTGTTCGTCGATTTCCGTAACAACTTGTCCAATATTCAGCTGAATTTCTTTGATGTTGACAGAAATGTCCTGTGCTGCCTGTCTGCTCTCATCCGCCAGCTTCCGAACTTCCTCGGCCACTACTGCAAAGCCCCGCCCCTGTTCGCCAGCACGTGCTGCTTCGATGGAAGCATTGAGTGCAAGCAGATTTGTTTGTTCCGCTATATCACTGACAAAACGGATAATCTGTTCGATTTCTGAAGCGTTTTTCTCGAGCTGCTTCACATTGCCGATTGAATGCTCCTGTTTTTCTGCGATCATTTGAATTCCCTGTACCAGATCCATTACAACTGTCTGTGAACTGTGTAATTTTCCGACCATTCCATGAGATAGTTCCTGAGACTGATCCGCTTTGGTTCGGACATCCTCAGACAGTGCTGTTGCCTTGTCGAGTGACTGCACAATGCTGCCGACCGCACCTGATGTTGATTGGGCTCCTTCAGCCATCGTCTGCATAATCCCATCAATTTCAATGACTTTTTCAGATGCAGTCATTGTTTCCGACTGGATCTGTTTAGCATATTGATCATTTGCTTTCGCATTGGCATCAATATCTGAGATCATCGATTTCAAGTTATGCAGCATTTTCTGAAAGGCGCGAGTCAGTGCACCAATCTCATCATTATCATTTGAAGGAACAACTTCCCATTCTTCCTCCAAACTGCCGTCAGCAGCTTTTGTTGCAACCTTCTCCAGATCCTTTAAAGGCTTCGTGATAAAGCGGGCTGCAGAAAAAGCTAGTATCCCCGTCCATAACACACCAAGAAATAGTGTGAGAAGAACGAGCACTGGTGCAGCAACATCCCAATATTGCGTAACAAAAGGATGCACAATGTAAATGAACAATGCACTCACACTATAGGTGACTAATGCGAGTACTGTGGCAAAAATCGCCAGTTTGAGACGCAGACTAAAGCTTTTCATGACATAATCCACCATCCATGCTGATATTTTGGTATGAGAGTCTTTTTACCTACTTCTCATTGTGAATCTTTTCTGCCAATTTATCAACATAGAATTCCAATTCCTTCAGCGTCGATCGGTAAACCTCCACAGAACGTCCGAAAGGATCCATTATGTCTGCTGCAGGCATACTTGCCTCGAGCTTCTGAATGTGTGAGATCTCGTGCTGGTGAGCTTGCATGAATTCCATTTGGAATGTATTTGGATCTCCAGAAAAGCTGCTTGCGAACCGAACGCGTTTCGTTTCCAGATCAGCATAAGCTTCCTGAAGTAACTTCCAAGCAGCTGCTGCCTCCTGTGAAGCGTATTCTGGTAGTGTATACAGCTTTCCGGCAGCATGCGGATACTGTTCCAGCAATAATTGTTTATGCTGTTCTGTCATCGTCAGAATCAAATCTGCCCAATCCATACGTTCTCTCGTAACAGGTTTAGATTGGTGACCAAAAAGTACCCCAGCCTCCTCCATGACCGTTACTGCTTGATGAGAAGCCGGTGATCCGTCGTGAGCGAATATACCAGCGGACTGTACCTCCACCTGCGGTAGCCGTTTGCGCACAAGTGCTTCTGCCATCGGACTTCTGCACGTATTGCCAGTACAAACAATTAATAGTTTCATTCAATTATCTCCTTGCTTCTATAATGGTGCTACTTGTAGTATACAACAGGTGAGAGATTCTTACATCGTCAGGGAAATGCAACCTTTTTTGATGCTTACAAAAGGATATAAATATTTCCAGTACCCGTATAATCAGGATATGACCAACCGAATAGCGCAAATTATCTATCTGCCTAAACTCAGCAATATCTTAACACTTAACGTAACTGAAATAGAAAAAGGAACGTCACCGATCGACGTTCCCTTCTGCTTATATTATTCCTGTCGCAGCTTTTTCCAGCCGGTTCATAATGGCCGCACCGACTCCATGCTTCTCAAAGCTTTCACAAAGGATGACCGTTACATCTGATTTCTTGAAATGTCTGAGCGCATCATACAAATGCTCTGCCACTGTGGAGAGATCTCTTCTAGTGCCGCAGATTTGGATCCGTTCACTCTTCAGCATTTGCGCAAGCTCCTCTGTCGCAATAATACCAACCTTCTCACCTGCTTCAGTCAGCTTGTCCGCATGCTGCTGCATCTCTTTGTTTACCAAATACAGCGGCGCCTCTGGTGCATAATGAGTATATTTCATTCCTGGTGCCTTCGGTTTCTCTTTCTCCCCGCCAGCAAGTCCAGGATCCACCATCACTGTTCCGATGACGTCTTGGATTGCTTCAGCTGTCACACCACCTGGTCGCAGTATGACGGGCACTGCTTCCGTACAGTCAACCACAGTAGACTCCAGACCGATTCCAGTCGGACCACCATCCATTATTCCAGCAATTCGTCCATCCAAGTCATGAACCACATGCTCTGCTTTCGTCGGGCTAGGTCTGCCTGAAATATTCGCACTCGGTGCAGCGATTGGTAACCCTACCTCTTGCAAAAGACGTAATCCCACAGGATGACTTGGTATCCGGACACCGATTGAATTTAGTCCGGCACTGACATTAGGAGCAACCGCCCCTTTACTTTTCAAGATAAGCGTAATCGGTCCAGGACTGAATGCCTCTAGAAGTTTATAAGCAACGTCAGGGACCACTTCGACAAGTTCGTCCAGCTGGTCTTTGTCCGCTACATGGACGATAAGCGGATTATCGGACGGACGACCTTTTGCTTCAAATATTTTCCGGACGGCTTGTTCATTTGTTGCATCAGCGCCAAGACCATAAACTGTCTCGGTTGGAAAAGCTACAGCTTCTCCTTTTTTAAGAAGGACTGCTGCCTCTTCCATCGCTTCTTTATCGAAAGACTGCTGTAACACAGTCCAATGCTTCGTTTCCATCATGGATCAGATGCTCCTTTTGCTAAATATCACTAAGAGCTATGATACCACATGGACTGACAAACCCCAATGTCAGAGCGTCTTCTCCCACCAGCCTTGCTTCGCTTCGAATCCATATAAAGCCATGAGCTGATCTAGCGTTTCATGGTGGCTGATAAGTCGCAGGCTGCTTGCTTCACGCCTTCTCGCTTCGATGCTGGCAAGCTCCATACAAGTTAAGATGATCGTTCCGTTGGCTGGGGGCTTAACGTACATAGAATGTACGCGCAGAGACTGGTCATGCTGTTCCAAACAGAAAAAAGCTCGCCAGCCTTCTTCCGCCACTATGATATACCCTTCTTCATATAATTTCTGCTGCTCCATCTTCCATCTGGGCAGGCTATTGCCGAAAAATTCATCCAGCTCGGATAGCTCGCATGCTTGTGCAGGTATCAATTGCATAAAAAGTCCTCCCGTCTATTTCTAGTTACTAGATTATATGAACAGGAGGAATATAATATGATTCTAGCTGAACCATTCTAATAGAAAGAACTTTACCTTAGGCTTTTCTTCTTCTAATGGCGCGTCCGCTACCACATCTACCGGTTCTGCATCTGCGTTCACTTCCGCCTCTGCTACACTTGTACCGCTGGAGAAATCGAGAAAGCAAAGCGGCGGAAAGAGCACACACCACCAGTTTTCGCCTTCACCTTCTCCAAGTGTGATTAAAACAGCCTCATACTGACCTGCCGGATAAAGATAGGATCCGTAAAGCTTTGCCGGAAAAGAAATCTCATCACTGTACTCTACATTGAAACCTTGGCTTTTTCCTTGCTCATTCAGCACTCGTGCAACTGTCTTATTTATTTCGGGAAGCTGTTCTTCAATAAGGTCCCGAGCCTCTTCAATATCCGTCATATCCTTCACCCAGCTATTAATCTGAGCATTCACTTCGTCTCGGATCAGACGCTTTAGCTGCTGATCCGCATCGGAATTACTATTAGCCAGAATCCGGAGACGGATTGCTTCATCCGGAATTTCTTTCACTGCTTGAGAACTATTGCTCACCTGAGCCTCTGTGCCACTTCCCGGATATAAAATATATAAAAATAATAGAACGATTGCAGTTAGGGAAAAGAATAGCTTTTTCATATTTGGTACCTCATTTCTTGTGTGTGATGGTACCAGTATGAACATGCTCGAAAGAATTAAACCTATGAATCTAGTTTTTCTGTAATAAAAAAAGAACTGTGCCTCAGCACAGTCCTTCTATTCTTGTATCCAAGCAAATACCATACGGTCTTTCCCATTGATATCCTGTCTAACTTCCACTTCTGCCGATGGGAACTTCTCCACTAATAAGTCACGCACTGCCGTTCCTTGCTGCCAGCCGATTTCAAAGGCAGCAATGGCCGGAAAAGCGAGTACATCCGATAATCCGCTGATGATTTCCTTATAAGCCGCAAGTCCGTTATCGTCAGCGAACAGAGCAAGACTTGGATCAAAGTTCTTCACCGTGTCGGTCATGAGCTCTTTATCCGCCTCATCGATATACGGTGGATTGGAAACAAGCACATTCACCCGTTTTTCGAGCTGACGGAGCGGTTCCAGATAACTTCCTTGCTTTAAGTTGATAGATGCACCTAATGTGCGGCTATTGCTTTTGGCGATGAGCAAAGCCCGTTCGGATATATCGGTTGCGATCACTTCAGCTTTAGGAAAATCAAGCTTCAGAGATGTGGCAATTATGCCACTGCCTGTACCGATATCTGCAATCGTTAAATCCTGTCCAGCAAGCTGCTCTTGAATTAATTTTTCTACACCAAGTACAAGCTCTTCTGTTTCTGGTCTCGGAATAAGAACATCACGATTCACATAAAAACGTCTGCCAAGGAATTCTTCTTCTCCTGTCAAATGCTGGAGGGGAATGCCTGTTTCTACATGCTCCTCCACATCTTTTCGGAAAGCAGCATAAAGCACAGGATCCATAGATTCCCTCATACTCATCAGAAGCTCTGTCTTATTCATGCCAAGATGAAACAGAAGCAAAAGCTCCGCTACTCTTTCTTCACGCTGATGCGTTTGCAGAAATGCGATAGCCTCCTGCAGCGCCTGACTAATAGTCGGTTGCTGCTTATTCTCCGATTTGCTCAAGTCTCTTCGCCTGCTCTTCCATAATCAATGCATCCACCACTTCATGGAGCTTTCCTTCCAGAATCTGATCCAGCTTCTGAATTGTAAGTCCGATTCGGTGATCTGTTACGCGGTTTTGCGGGAAATTGTACGTTCTAATACGCTCAGAACGGTCCCCTGAACCAACAGCTGATTTACGTGCATCATCGTATTCAGCTTGCGCTTCTTGCTGGAACTTATCATAAATACGAGCACGCAGGATTTTCATCGCTTTCTCTTTGTTCTTGATCTGGGATTTCTCATCCTGCATGGACACAACGATTCCAGTCGGCATATGTGTTAAGCGGACCGCAGACATCGTCGTATTTACACTCTGTCCCCCTGGACCGCTGGATGTGAATGTATCCACTCGGATATCTTTGTCTTGAATGTCTACTTCCACTTCTTCTGCTTCCGGCATAACCACTACAGTTGCTGTTGACGTATGGATACGTCCGCCAGATTCTGTTTCAGGAACACGCTGCACGCGGTGAGCGCCGTTTTCGTACTTTAGATTGGAATAAGCATTAGCACCATTGATCATGAAAATGATCTCTTTGTAGCCGCCAACTCCAGTCGAATTCGCTTCCATCAATTCCGTCTTCCAGCCTTGTGCTTCCGCATATCTGCTGTACATACGATACAGATCACCTGCAAACAGTGCTGCTTCATCTCCGCCGGCTGCTCCGCGGATCTCCATGATAACGTTTTTATCATCATTCGGATCCTTCGGAAGCATTAGTATACGCATTTGCTCTTCCAATTCTGGAAGTCGTGGTGACAATTCTGAAATCTCCGCTTTGGCCATTTCGATAATTTCCGGATCTTTTTCCTCGGCAAGCATCGTTTTGGCATCATCCACTTGTGCGCTGATATCCTTGTATTCGCGATAAGCTTGTACTACATCTGTCAATCCTGCTTGTTCTTTGGAAAACTCACGTAATTTATTTGTATCACTGATCACATCTGGATCACTTAATAATTCATTCAGTTTCTCATAACGGTCTTCTAGTGCTTGTAAACGATCTAGCATAGCGACACCTCTTTCCTTACTTTATTATAGCTTCTGCCGACAAACCTAGCAATTCATGCTAAGTCTCTGGCGAATCTGTTCTGCTGCGTTTTTCTGAGCTTCTATAACCATGTCACAAAACTGATCGAATTCCGGGTCTGGCCGCTGCCAATCCGGGTGACGTTCCATATTCTCGATTGCTTCTCTGACACCTTGGTCAAAGCGCTTTGTCGCTGTAAATGAAGGCACAAGCCGTTTTATTTTACTGTTATCGAAGACAGCACATTCTGCCTTATCTCCAAGCAGTGACCCTTGCAAATCAGGCCTGCACATTACGAGGAAATCTGTTGACACATGCACTTTTTCTACACGCTTTCCTAAAGCATCTCCGATTATGTCATAGATGCTGTTCCACGTCAGGACTTCATCAGAAGTGATATGCACTGTCTCTCCAATTGCTGCTGGATTTCCCATCAAACCAACAAATCCTTTGGCAAAGTCCGTATTGTGAGTCAGAGTCCAAAGCGAGGTCCCATCTCCATGAACAAGAACAGGCTTTCCTTGCTTGATTCTCTCTACAATTTGCCAACTTCCACCTGCGCCATAGAACGCCACAGGAATCTTTTTGTTGCCATATGTATGGCTTGGACGAACAATTGTTACAGGCAATCCTGTATCTCGATACGCTCTTTGCAGTACTTCTTCTGCTTTGATTTTATCCTGAGAATATTCCCAGTAGGGGTTCACGAGCGGCGTGCTCTCCGTTGTCTTATAGTGACGAGGCGGTTTTTGGTATGCAGAAGCGGAGCTGACAAAGATGAATTGTTTTGTCTTATCTGCAAATAAACGAACATCACGTTCAATATCTGATGCTGAAAAAGAAATGAAATCTGCTACAACATCAAACTGCATATCTTGGAGTTTCGCTGCAACTGCTGCTTCATCTGTAATATCGGCTATGATACTTTGACAGCCTTCTGGTACAGGTTTCGAGCCGCGATTAAGCAAAAACAGCTCCCATCCTTGTTGTAAAGCCAATTCAGTTACGCTTGAGCTGATAGTTCCGGTACCTCCGATAAATAACGCTTTCATTTCTGCCAGTCCCTTCTTTCATTTGGGTAGTTTTAGTTCATTTAAAGGGGCGGATTGGTGTGGCATTTGCGGCATACAGGATAATAGGAGTCATTGCCGCCAATCTGGATCTGATCTCCTGTATACACTGGCTTGCCATCGTCGACCCGCAGGTTCATTGTTGCTTTGCGTGCACAGAACCAGCAGATTGTTTTCATCTCTTCGATTTTATCCGCATAAATAAGCATATAACGGCTACCTTCGAACAGTTCATTTTGGAAGTCATTCTTTAATCCAAAGCCCATGACAGGAATGTCAAATGCATCAACAATTGCTGCCAGCTGGAGTACATGCTCTTTACTTAAGAATTGTACTTCATCAATTAACACACAATGCGGTGTTGGTTCATGAGATTTAACGATTTCCATAATATCCGTTTCTTCGAAAATCGGAATGGCTTTTCTTCGAAGTCCAATTCTGCTGGAAACGTAGCCGACTTCATCTCTTGTATCTATGCCGGAAGTGAAGATAAGAACCGATTTGTTTTGTTCCTCGTAATTATTGGCCACTTTCAGTATTTCAATCGACTTTCCGCTGTTCATTGCGCCATATTTGAAAAATAATTGTGCCATGTCATTTCTCCTTATCAAATAAAAAAGATAGTGCCACGTTACACTATCTTTATCCATACTATATCTATCCCACTTATGTATATCTGGATAATCAGTGTACATGTAATGGTAAGCTTTAAAAGGGGTTAGAAGCAGAAAAAACAGGCAAAGGGTGTTTGCCTGTTTTCTTCTTCATATCTTAAGCTATTAGCTCAAGTTGTATTTCTTCTTGAAACGATCTACGCGGCCGCCAGCTTTGTCAGCTTTTTGCTTACCAGTGTAGAACGGGTGAGAAGCTGAGCTGATTTCCACACGAATCAAAGGGTAAGTGTTGCCATCTTCCCATTCGATTGTTTCGTCAGAACTCTGAGTAGAACCAGTCAAGAATTTGTAATCAGAACTAGTATCTAGAAATACAACTTTGTTATATTTCGGATGGATTTGTTCTTTCATGCGTTAGCACTCCTTTTTGCCCTGAATCCCTTGGAAACAGAGTTTATTGTGAGAGACCGATAACTGTCGTGAAAGCTCACATAACGTGATTATAACAGTCTGTCTAGCCCATTGCAAGAGGAAATCCATGTAATCAGACGCGCTTATTCGTGCCTTTTCGTTTCATGTCCTCTTCCATATTCACGAGGAATTCCTCGTTGTTTTTAGATGCTTTCAAACGGCGCAGGAAGCGCTCGGCAAAGTCATGTGAATCCTGCATCGTCTTGCGGATCGCCCACATTTTATCCAATTGACCTTTCGGGACAAGCAATTCTTCTTTTCTTGTACCAGAACGGACCATATCGATTGCTGGGAAGATACGTCTTTCCGCAAGAGAACGATCCAAATGAAGCTCCATATTACCTGTTCCTTTGAACTCTTCGTAGATAACATCGTCCATACGGGAGCCTGTATCAACAAGAGCAGTAGCAAGGATTGTGAAGCTGCCGCCTTCTTCGATATTACGAGCTGCACCAAAGAATCGTTTCGGACGGTGGAAAGCCGCTGGATCGATACCACCGGAAAGTGTACGTCCGCTTGGCGGAATAACTAGGTTATAAGCTCTTGCAAGGCGTGTGATGCTGTCCATGAGCACGATAACGTCCTTTTTATGCTCAACCAAACGCATCGCGCGCTCCAGTACTAGCTCGGAAACCTTGATATGGTTTTCTGGCACTTCATCGAAAGTCGAGCTGACAACATCAACATCCGGGTGAACGGAACGTTCGATATCTGTCACTTCCTCCGGGCGTTCATCTACTAGCAAGATAATCAGCTTGGCGTCTGGATGATTCGTTGTGATGCTGTTAGCAATTTGTTTCAGCAGCATCGTTTTCCCTGCTTTTGGAGGGGCTACGATCAAACCACGCTGTCCAAACCCAACCGGCGTCATCAAATCGATGATGCGTGTAGACACTTTGCGAGTCTCGGTTTCCAATTTCATCTGCTTATCAGGATACAAAGCCGTCAGTGCAGGAAAATGTACGCGCTCTTTCGCTACTTCCGGATCTTCATTGTTTACTGCATCCACATGCAGAAGTCCGTAATAACGTTCGTTTTCTTTCGGCGGGCGAACCTTACCGGAAACTTTATCTCCATTCCGCAAATCAAAGCGTCTGATTTGCGATGCGCTGATATAGATATCTTCTGCACTCGGAGCATAATTAATTGGCCGGAGGAATCCGAAGCCTTCAGATGGAATGATTTCCAGGATACCGTCCATGAAAAGGAAACCATCCTTTTCAGCCTGGGCTTTCAGAATAGCAAAGATTAATTCGCGTTTCGTCAATTTCGCATAATAAGATACGCGGTATTCGCGTGCCATTGCGTACAATTCTTTTAATGTTAATGTTTCTAAATGAGAAATAGATAGTTCAGCCACAAAATCACCACACCTATTGTATTTAAGGACTTGTCCTTATCTGTTTGGCTGTTTATTGTCATTTCCTTCATTGGTGCATCAATACTGGTGGAATCTAATTCAAGCTATTGGTCGTCATTCTTGACCGAAGAGGTTGCAAGGGATTCTTTTTGACCATGCATAGCACTTGGAAGAAAAGGAAGGATGGTAGTGTATAACTAGAATAGAAGATTATAACTATCATTTTTTACCACAATACAGTTTTTTTAAACTTGCTGCGTTTTTTAGCATAACTAATCATACATTTTCGTACTTGAATATTCAACTGTATTTTTAAAGTGTAACGAAGGAATTTTTATATATAAAAAGACTGGCTTCCGCCAGTCTCTTTATCATGAAGGTTTGATGACAAAATTCGATTTCTTTTGCGGGCTGCAGCCGCTCAAGAGTTCTGAAACTGCTCGACTTCCTGCTCACTCATTTCTTCTCGCCAAATATTGGCACCAAGTGCGACCAGTTTCTCTGTGATACGCTCATAGCCGCGATCAATATGCTCAACGCCGGTGATTTCTGTAACACCATCCGCCATTAATGCAGCAATGATAAGTGCTGCCCCTGCTCGAAGATCGCTTGCTTTTACCTTAGCTCCTTCAAGTTTGACGGCACCAGTAACGATAGAAGCTCCTCCCTCTACCTTTACTTGAGCGTTCATCCGGCGCAGTTCATCAATATGCTTGAAACGAGCCTGATAGATGGTGTCGGTAATAACTCCAGTGCCATGCGCTTTGGTTAAGAGTGCCGTAAAAGGCTGCTGCAGATCGGTCGGGAAGCCCGGATAAACCAGTGTCTTCACATCCACACTATTCAGTCTCACTCCTGGTCTTACTGTCAGCTGCTCCTCGCCTTCCACGATTTCTACGCCCATCTCCCGCAGCTTCGCCAGTAAGGACTCCAAATGCTGTGGTATGACATTGTCGATAATTACTTCTTCCCCTTGTGAAGCAGCCAGGATTGTATACGTACCAGCTTCGATTCGATCAGGAATGATTGTATGACGACACCCATGAAGATAATCAACCCCTTCGATGCGAATCACATCGGTACCAGCACCTTTGATCTTTGCGCCCATACTCGTCAAAAGCGTTGCTACATCAATGATCTCTGGTTCCTTGGCTGCATTCTCAATTACTGTCTTTCCTTCTGCTCGCACTGCGGCAAGCATAATATTAATCGTCGCCCCAACACTTGGAACGTCCAAATAAATTCTCGCTCCGCGCAGTTTATCCGCTCGTAAATAGATGGCACCTTGCTCATTCGTCACCTTTGCTCCTAACGCTTCGAAGCCCTTGATATGCTGATCAATAGGTCGAGGGCCAAGATAACACCCGCCAGGTAAGCCGATGACCGCCTGCTTGAATCTTCCGAGCATCGCACCCATAAAATAATAGGAAGCCCGGAGTTTCTTCACTTTTCCGTTCGGAAGAGGCATGGACGTCATTGCGGAAGGATCAATCGTAATAGTTTGATCGGTTTTAGATACTTTGCCGCCAATTTCTTCAAGCAAATCACTTAGCGTCTCAACATCTGATATCTCAGGCAACCCTTCTATTGAAACGGAAGATTCAGCCAGTATCGCAGCTGGCAGCAATGCTACTGCACTGTTTTTCGCTCCGCTAATCTTCACTTTTCCTTTAAGAAGGTTTCCGCCCTCTACTAGTATTTTCTGCATAAGGAACTCCTCACATTTAGGATAACAGCAACGTTAGTTTCCTCTATTTTACCATAATTATACTATATACGACTGTTCCAGTCTGCAAGAAATCGTTGAATTCCAGCATCTGTCAATGGATGCTCCACAAGTTTCCGCAGGACATCAAAAGGAACGGTCGCGATATGCGCTCCCTGCTGAGCAGCTTCTGTAATATGAAGCGGATGCCGGATGGAAGCAGCGATGATTTTCGTCTGGATCTTGTGTCGATCGAAAATCTCCGCAATCTTACCAATAAGGTCCATTCCACTATGCCCTATATCATCTAGTCTTCCGATAAATGGCGAGACATATGTAGCCCCGGCACGCGCCGCAAGCAATGCTTGGTTCACGTTAAATATAAGTGTTACATTAGTCTTGATATTTAATTCCGATAAAACCTTAACCGCCTTCAGCCCTTCCAGAGTCATAGGAACCTTCACGGTAATATTTGATTCAATCTTAGCAAGCTCCTTGCCTTCTTCCACCATTTCGTCAGCTTGATCTGAAACAACCTCCGCACTGACAGATCCAGATACCTCTTCAGCTATCTCCCGGAGCCTGTCATGAAACGATGCGCCCTCCTTGGCCACCAATGACGGATTCGTTGTCACTCCAGACAGCACACCTAGTGCATTGGCTAATTTAATTTCTTCTAAGTTCACAGTATCCACATAGAACTTCATTTGTTCCACTCCTTAAATAATTCCGAAGTAGTTTATGCAGGACTCCCTTATATGGCAAAGGATTTAATGAGTTTACGATAAATTTCTTCGGTTTCTTTTTTATAAGCAGGAGATACATTCTCCTATAAGTGAAGTAACGTCACTATACAGGTTAAGTTACCGATTTTCTCATTCCTAAACCTTATGGCTTTCTAGATCGTCGCGCTGCAGTGCTGGAGGTTATTGTTTTTTGTTTTGTATTGATTTCCGCTTTTCGGTGGTGTCTAGCTCTTGTGACCAGAAACTACGGCCTAAACAGTCACTTCCGCTTTTCTTAATAAAAAAAAGAAAACTAACCATAATGGTCAGTTTTCTCTTTTGTTTTATTGTTTTTATTTACGCTTTGCCTGAAGAGCCGAATTCGCGCATTTTGCCGATTACTGTTTCTTTAATCGCATCGCGAGCTGGTCCTAGGTATTTACGTGGATCGTATTCGTTTGGTTTCTCTGCCAATACTTCGCGAACGCGTTTAGCAGAAGAAATTTGGTTTTCTGTGTTCACGTTGATTTTAGAAGTACCAAGCGTGATTGCTTTTTGGATATCTTTTGTCGGGATACCAGTACCGCCGTGCAATACCAATGGAAGACTAGTTGTGTTGAAGATCTCTTCCATACGGTCGAATCCAAGGTTTGGTTCGCCTTTGTAAGGGCCGTGTACGGAACCAAGCGCTGGTGCGAAGCAGTCAACGCCAGTTTCTTCCACTAGCTGTTTACATTCAGAAGGAATCGCGTACGCTGCGTCTGCATCGTCTACGATAAGGTCGTCTTCTTGTCCACCGATGCGGCCAAGTTCTGCTTCAACAGATACGCCGTGGAAGTGTGCAAGTTCTACTACCTTCTTCGTAAGTGCAATGTTTTCTTCCAAAGGATGGTGGGAACCATCGATCATTACGGAAGTGAAACCAGCATGGATCGCTTTTGCACATGTTTCGAAACTAGAACCATGGTCAAGGTGAATTGCTACTGGGACAGTGATGTTATAGTCTTCCAAAAGACCTTTAACCATCAATACAACTGTCTTGAAGCCACCCATATATTTCGCTGCCCCTTCGGATACACCAAGGATGACAGGAGAGCTTTCTTCCTGTGCTGCTTGCAGGATTGCTTGTGTGAATTCAAGGTTGTTGATGTTAAACTGTCCTACAGCATAGTGATTGTCTTTTGCTACATCTAGCATTTCTTTCATTGATACTAAAGGCATAACAAAAATCCTCCTTCAAATTTGCACGACGGTCGGCAACTATCTATGTGAAGTCGTGTATTTATCGCTTCCATACATAAGAATACCAACTCACCCGTCATGGTGCAACATTTCCCGCACTTTTATACTTGATTCGACCCTTGTTTTACTGCTTGATTCACCATTTTTCGCACATTAAGTATGTCAAAAGGCTTAGCAAGCACACAAATTAGAAAGTCATAATTATCCAGGAAAGTTTCTGCTTCCTCCGCCAATCCGCTCATCATGATTGTAGGGATAGACAGTCCCTGTTCCTTCAATCTATCCAGCACCGCTGGTCCATCGAGCACCGGCAGCTTATAATCGATTAGCAGCAAATCCGGCTTCTGTCTTTTTATCTGATCAAGAGCTTTTGCTCCTGTGCCGACGGAAATCACTGTATGTCCTTCTTCCCGGATGACTTCCTCCAGCAAAATCCTGATACCTGGCTGGTCATCCACGATCAACACGTGCTTACTCATCCGCTTATCCCCCTAGAAAACGAAGCAAGCACAAGCTTGCTTCGACATAATGTTCACTGCTGTGACCCAATTACACCTTTTTCTAGTAAAAAGCTCCAAATTCCTGCTTCTCCACTCAAAATAATTGTATTTAGATGTGTCAATCAGCTTTCTTTATGCTGTAAAGATGCACCTATGAAACCATGGAACAAGGCATGTGGACGGTTTGGACGGCTCTTGAACTCCGGATGATATTGAGAAGCTACGAACCAAGGATGATCCTTGATTTCGACAGTTTCAATCAGACGACCATCTGGGCTTGTACCAGAGAATACAAGACCTTTTTCTTCCATTTGAACACGGTATTGGTTATTGAACTCGAAGCGGTGGCGGTGACGCTCATAGATAACATCTTCATTGCCATATGCTTCTTTTGTTTTCGTACCATCCTGCAGACGGCAAGGATATACGCCTAAACGCAATGTACCGCCAAGATCGGAAATATCCTTTTGTTCTGGCAGCAAGTCAATAACTGGATGCGGAGTAAGTGGATCAATCTCACTTGAATGTGCACCTTCAAGATGCAGAACATTACGTGCGAACTCGACAGTTGCCAACTGCATACCTAGGCAAATACCAAGGAATGGGATTTTTCTTGTACGAGCATAGTGGATTGCTTCGATCTTACCTTGGATACCGCGATCACCGAATCCTCCTGGTACAAGAATACCATCTGCATTGCCGAGCAATTCTCCTGCATTATCAGCTGTTACATCTTCCGAGTTGATCCATTTCACTTCGATATCTGTATCATAAGGATAGCCTGCGTGCTTCAATGATTCCACAACAGAAATGTACGCATCCTGCAGCTCCACATATTTACCTACCAAAGCAATTCGAACAGTTTTCTTAAGGTTTGTCACATGTGCTGCCATTGCAGACCATTCTGTCATATCAGCTGCCGGGCACTCCAATTTGAAATGATCGCAAACAAACTGATCCAGGTTTTGGCGCTGCAATGCTAGCGGTACATCGTAAAGTGTATCGGCATCAATACATTCAACAACTGCATTGACTTCCAAATCGCAAGATGATGCGATTTTTTCTTTCATATCTTGACTGATAGGCATTTCAGAACGAAGAACGATTGCATCTGGCTGGATACCAAGTGAGCGAAGTTCTTTTACGCTATGCTGTGTAGGTTTTGTTTTCAATTCCCCAGCTGCCTTGATGAAAGGTACAAGTGTACAATGCAAATACATTACATTGTCCCGGCCGATATCGGATTTAATTTGACGGATTGCTTCCAAGAACGGCAAGGATTCAATATCCCCTACAGTTCCGCCAATTTCTGTGATGACAACATCTGCATTCGTTTGTTTCCCAGCGCGGAATACTTTGTCTTTGATTTCATTAGTGATATGCGGGATAACTTGAACAGTACCGCCAAGATAATCGCCGCGGCGTTCTTTTTTCAATACAGTAGAATAAATCTTACCTGTTGTTACGTTGGAATATTTATTCAAATCAATATCGATGAAACGCTCATAGTGACCAAGATCCAAATCCGTTTCAGCTCCATCTTCTGTAACGAAGACTTCTCCGTGCTGATATGGACTCATTGTTCCTGGGTCCACATTGATATATGGATCAAATTTCTGAATAGTCACCTGCAAGCCTCTATTTTTCAACAAACGGCCAAGTGATGCCGCTGTAATTCCTTTCCCTAGAGAAGATACAACTCCTCCTGTAACAAAGATATACTTTGTCAACGTAATCCCTCATTTCTAGCATTTATTTATAGAATACCCATGTCCTTAAAAAAGTTTAGGAAAAAATAAAAAGCGCTCCCTTTGTTAAGGGAACGCGTCTTCGGACAATTAAAGAGCCCACATAAAATATTACTGATTCTACAGTGTAAAGTCAATAACATTAAGCGATTATTATTCGCTTAGCGGTCTTCCTCTTCGTCGTCGTCTTCTTCACCAGTGATGTGCATATCTTCTCCAACGATTTCACGAGTTTCTTCGTCTGTGTCGTCGCTCTGATAATCACCTTCGTAATCATCTTCCGCTACATCATCGTCAGCTAGATCGTCGTCATCTTCCTCTTCGTCGCCGTAATCTGCGTCAAAGCCTTCTTCGTCTAGTGTGAAGTCTTCTTCAAGATCGTCCATATCCTCATCTTCATCCGCTACACGTTTCTTCCTTTTCTTCGTAGGTTCAACTGTAACGTCTTCGTCGAATTGATCCACTGTATACCAGCTTTTCAATCCCCAAAGATTGGATCCTGCTGTCATAAAACGGCCATCTACGTTCAAGTCCGTATAGAACTGCAGCAAGTATTCATCACGCTGATCGGAGCTCATTTTTTTGATGTCAGCTACTTTATTGAATAAATCTTTATAATCGGTTGCTTTGTTTTCTTCCTCAAGAATCAAGTTCGTCAATTCCACGAGGGAAAAGTCAGCAAGCTCTTCTTTGCTGTATTCTTTCAAACCCACTGTCACAGCACTCCCTTTGTCAATAAGTTGGTTATGTTCACGTCTACCGTTTTAGAACCATACCTTACATTATATTGCCAGGCCTATCAAAATGCAATATTTCTTCAGATCAGCGGCGTTTTTTAACTTGTTTGACTTGTTTTGACAGCTGTTTGAACTGTTTTCTCTGTTCCAGCTGTGCTTTGGTGGATGTCTTACTATCAAGATACTGAAGCTCCCGCTGCAGCTTAAAATAGCTGCGAAGCCGTTCTTCCTCCAGCTCACCATTCTCTACAGCCTCCTGCACACGGCATCCAGGTTCATTATTATGGGTGCAGTCACGGAAACGGCATGTTTCTCCCAGTTGTTCAATATCAGTAAAAGCTGCTGACACACCAGTATGCTGCTGATCCCATAGCTGCAGTTCGCGCATACCAGGGGTATCGATAATCATACCGCCGCCTGGCAGCTGTACAAGCTCACGATGCGTTGTCGTGTGTTTGCCTTTGCCATCATCTTCACGGATTCCTCCTGCCAGCTGTACATCTTTTCCGTACAGCATGTTGACGAGGGTGGACTTGCCCGCGCCTGAAGAACCTAAGAAGGCCGCAGTTATACCGGGGGCGAGCTGCCTGCTGATAGCGTCAACCCCTCTTCTGTCAACCGCACTCGTAACATGGAGGGTCACACCTGGAGCTATTGCTTCGACTTCACTATATTTCTCCTCCAAGTTATCACACAGGTCCCCTTTGCTTAAAATGATGACCGGTGATGCCCCACTGTCATAAGCTGCCAATAAATAGCGTTCCAGTCTGCGAAGATTATAATCCTGATTTAACGCCATAACCAAATACACATAATCAACATTCACTGCGACGATTTGTTCCTTTGTCACCGCTCCTGCCTCTTTACGAGAAAACTTACTTTTTCGCGGCAATAAAGCGTGTATTGTCGCTTTGCCTTCTTCATGCCGCGCATCTACCAGTACCCAATCTCCGACTGCTGGATAATCTCCAGTTTGCCGAAACTTCCCTGACGGTGTCGCAAGCATCTCTCCTCTGTCATCAAGCACTCTGTACATATGTTTATGCTCCAGCACAATACGAGCTGGTGTCCAAGCCTTATCATATGCTTGCTTTGCTGTTTCCAATTGGTCATTCCATCCTAATAAATTCAATGCTTCGTTCATGTTTTCCTCCTAGTGGTAGCTTTTTTAGCCATAATAAAAAGGACTGTTTGCACAGCCCTTCCACTAGAATTTAAAATAGCAGAAATAATCTGCTACTCCAGACGAGCAGAAGGGATGTGCGTAGTGACGGACGGCTTTTTAATCATTGTATATGTCAACATAATCATCATCCCTTTCTGCGTCCGGTTTTACCGTTCGCTCTGATTTGTTTTTATGATACATGATATTGGCTATATTTGTAAAGCCTATTATTACTTCGGGAAAGGAGGTCAGTGTATGTATGTCTTCTTCTTCCTGCTGGCTCTCCTGTTCCTCATAATAGTGCTCGTATGGGTGGACTTGTCGCTTGGCAGGAGGTATAGCAAAAGAAATGCAGTCAATCGGCTGATCGGTCATAAGCATGCCTTTGTTTCCATGTTCGATGATGGAGTCAACTTCTATGACGCGTTGATCCGTGACATAAAAACTGCACAGATGTCAGTTGATATCCAGTTCTTCCTTGTAAAATGGGACGAACCTACACAGCAGTTGACAGAATTACTGCAAAAGCGAGCACAGGAAGGAATCAAAATCCGCTTCCTACTCGACAGAATCGGCGGCTACCGCTTACCACGAAAAGAACGAAAGCGTCTGCGACAATCGGGTGTGATGCTGCGATTTGCTAATATTCCACGCTTTCCTTATTTCCTGTACAACCTGAACTATCGTAACCACAGAAAAGTGACCATCATTGATCAGCGAAGTGCCTATGTCGGAGGATTCAATATCGGAAAAGAGTATTTAAGCAAAGAACCTCGTTTTGGTTTTTGGCGAGATTGTGTCGTCAAATTAGAAGGCGAGGCAGTATACACATTTGTACAGTTATTTGCCTCCGATTGGGGTGTTCCATTTCACGTATTACCCAAACAATCTCCTGCACTTGATGGTGCACAGATCGAAGTTGTTATTACAGCGTCAGATGGATACGAAGATTGGTTGCTGCACCAAATACATCATGCGAAGGAATATCTTTATATCGGCACACCTTACTGCGTACCGACCAGACGTGTGGAAGCTGCCCTCAAACGAGCTGCTGAAAGAGGTGTGGATGTCAGGCTCATGCTTCCGTCCAAAGTAGATCATTATGTTGTCAATCAAGTGTCTTTCCACTTTGCCCGTCGTCTGCTGCAGCATGGCGTACGAATTAACTTGTATCAAAATGGCTTTTATCACGCAAAAATTCTTCTGTGCGACGGATTATGGTGTGCTGTCGGTTCTGCTAATCTTGATGGACGGAGTTTGCTAATTAATAAGGAGCTTACTGTGACTATCAGAGAGAACGACCTCTTTTATGCCCAGCTTCTCGCTCTTTGGAAAAAAGATGAACAATCAAGCATTGTAGCTTCAGTTAAGACTATACAAAAACGCCCATGGATTGCTAAGGCGACCGGTATCATCTTTAGACCATTGCGGAATTACCTATAAAAAAAGCCCGCCAGCACTGCTGCTGACGGGCTTTTGTATTTTTACATTTTTTCTGGTGCTTCAACACTGATGAGACGCAGTGCATTTTTAATTGTAATACGAACAGACTTCATCAACGCAATCCGCGCTTTCGTTAGCTCTTCGTTATCTGGGTTTAATACTTTCTCCGCATTATAGAAGCTGTGGAGTGCAGAAGCCAGATCAAAGCTATATTGCGTGATGCGGTGCGGCATGCGTTTTTCAGCCGCGTCTGCAACTACTTGAGGGAATTCTCCAAGTCGTTTTAGAAGATCCAATTCTTTCTCAGCAGTCAGAAGACTCGCATCATATGGACCTTCAGTCTGGAATCCTTTTTCAGCAGCCTGCGCAAGCATCGTGCTGATCCGAGCATATGCATACTGCACATAGAAAACAGGATTTTCATTTGATTGTGATTTCGCCAAATCCATGTCGAAATCAAGATGAGAGTCACTGGAACGCATAACGAAGAAGTAACGCATTGCATCGATGCCGACCTCTTCCATTAATTCACGAAGCGTAACCGCTTTTCCAGTACGTTTACTCATTTTAACCTTTTCGCCATTTTCGAACAGGTTGACCATCTGGATGATTGTAACTTCCAGTGTATCTGCGTCATAGCCAAGCGCTTGAATTGCGGCACACATACGCGGGATATAGCCATGGTGATCGGCTCCCCACACGTTGATCAGCTTGGAGAATCCACGATCAAGTTTTGTCTTATGGTAAGCAATATCCGGAGTCAGATACGTATAGCTGCCATCTTGTTTAATAAGTACACGGTCTTTATCATCACCGAAGTGTGTTGAACGGAACCAAACTGCTCCATCTTCTTCAAAGACATAGTCAGTTTTACGAAGTGTCGCCAATGCCGTATCGATTTTTCCGTCTTGGTACAAAGAAGTTTCTGAATACCACACGTCAAATGGAACACGGAAATCAGCTAGATCCTTCTCCAGCTTTTTCAATTCATAAGTCAATCCATATTGGCGGAAGAAAGCAAGGCGTTCCTCTTCCGGCTTCGATGCATAGCTATCGCCATACTCCTCGGCAAGCTCTTTCCCAATACCAATGATGTCCTTACCATGATAGCCGTCCTCCGGCATCTCAGCATCTTGTCCAAGTGCTTGCAGATAACGCGCCTGCACACTGCGGGCTAGGTTATCGATCTGGTTACCAGCATCATTGATATAATACTCGCGACCAACCTCATAGCCTGCTGCATCAAGAATGTTGCAAAGAGAATCCCCTACTGCTGCACCTCGGGCATGTCCTAGGTGCAAGTCACCAGTCGGGTTCGCCGAAACGAATTCAACTTGAACTTTCTCTCCTTTACCTGCGTCCGTGCGGCCAAAATTATCGCCTGCTTCTAAGATAGTGGATACTAGTTCACCAAGATAGCTGTTACGCATGAAAAAGTTGATGAATCCTGGTCCAGCAATTTCGATCTTTTCTACAGGGGCTTTGTCATAATCGAAGTTATTCTGCAAATCCTCTGCAATGGCACGAGGTGCTTTTTTCGCAACACGAGCAAGCTGCATCGCAATATTAGTTGCATAATCGCCATGCGCTTTATCCTTCGGCTGCTCTAAAATGATAGCAGGAATTGTTTCTTTATCAGCTAAGCCAGCTTTTAAAACAGCATCCTGAATCGCCGTTTTTAATTTTTGTTCTGTTTGTTGTACGATATTCATCCGTTACTCTCCTCCTGCACACGCAACGTCAGTGCATGTCTTCTAGACTGCGCCTGATTTAAGGTTACTGTATAGCTTATCGTAAGTTCCGCCGGGCTGCCAGTTGTCAGTGGCGAGAACGTCATCGCGTGTGTGCTTGTTTCCATATGCATTGTACCATAAGGATGGCGGTATACGTTCTCTGTCGGCTGATTCTTTATGAAAACTTGCTTCATTTCAAATCCGCCTGAGCGTTTGATACTCACCTTATCACCCGTGATAGTAATCAACGTCTTCGTTTCTCCAACTTCTTCGGATTCCTCGGTGAAATTGACGACCGTCAATCCCCCATTTGCGGAATAGGTACCAGCTGCCTTTAAAGTCGTGTACTCCGTATCATCTTCCTCCGTTATTGCCGTATTCATCTCGATCCATACCGGAATTTTTGTCTGGCGCATGCAGCTTTCCCCTTTCAGTAAGAAAAACGCTCCCCACGGAAGCGTCTCTCCATTTTTATTTCAATAAATCCTGTACGAATTTCGGCAGGACAAAAGCAGCTTTGTGAAGCTCGGGTGTATAGTATTTCGTTTCGATCGGCTGGAACTGTTCTTCCTTCACTTCTTTCGGATGATGCACCTTGCTGCCCATCGTGAACGTCCACAGACCACTCGGATAAGTAGGGATATTCGCCGTGTATAGCTCTGTTACCGGGAAGATTTCCTTCACATCTTTGAACACTTGTGAAATCAAGTCAGCTTTAAACCACGGATTATCTGTCTGCGCAACGAACAACCCATCTTCTTTCAATGCCTTCGCAATGCCGGCATAGAAGCCTTTTGTAAACAAGTTGACGGCTGGTCCTACAGGCTCTGTCGAATCCACCATAATGACATCATAAGCGTTCTCACTTTCAGCAATATGCATAAAACCGTCACCGACGCGCACATCTGCACGAGGATCATCCATTTTACCTGCGATGGAAGGCAAGAACTTCTTGGAATACTCGATAACTTTGCCGTCGATATCAACAAGTGTAGCTTTTTTCACTTTGTCATGCTTGAGTACTTCACGGATAACACCGCCGTCTCCTCCGCCTACAATCAGCACATTCTCAGGATTCGGGTGCGTGAACAATGGCACATGCGCTACCATCTCATGATAGACGAACTCATCACGTTCTGTAGTCATAACCATGCCGTCCAATGTCAGCATATTACCCCATTCTTCTGTCTCAAGCATGTCCAATTTCTGAAAATCAGTCTGCTCACTATGCAGTGAACGCTTCACTTTTGCTGTGATACCAAAGCTATCTGTCTGTTTTTCTGTATACCAAAGTTCCATTAGCTGTCAAAACTCCTCTATGTGTAGAATCCTATATCATCTCGCAACTAGTGTTGGTCATTTTTATAGCTTTAAACAATCAAATTATAGAGAAAATCCGAAAAAAAGCAACCCTTTCAGATGTTTATTATCCTACTGGATGTCGATACTGTTTTTGACACCATGAAGGAAGCAGGCGATAGATTTGATTCGGATTCCGATAGCCCGTTGGCAGAAGTGGCTCCGGCCAAAAAGACTGGCCGCCGTTATACTCGGAAGCATGATAACTGCCATCGGCGGACTGCTCCTTATCTGTTATCTGATGGGCCCCCCTCCGATGACAAATAAATGGAGTACGACATTCTATGCGAATGACAGCACAATCCTCGGTGAACAGTATGGCAACACACAGAAACGCTGGGTCGCACTGGACGAAGTCTCTCCTCACTTGATTCATGCGACTATTCTGGCTGAAGACAAGAACTTCTACAAACATCATGGATTTGCCTGGAAACGCATATTCGCTGCCGCCCTGCAGGACATCAAGGCTGGCGCCAAGGTTGAAGGGGCCAGTACCATTACCCAGCAATATGCCAAGAATCTTTACTTAACGAATGATAAAACGTGGACACGAAAATTCAAGGAAGCACTCTACAGTATCCGCTTAGAGATGTTTTATTCGAAGGATGAAATATTGGAAGGATATCTTAATACGATTTATTACGGACATGGGATGTACGGCATCCAAGCAGCGAGCGATTATTATATGGATAAAGATCCTGGCAGTTTAACAGCCGCTGAAGCGGCATTGCTTGCGGGTATACCGAAAGGCCCATCTTACTACTCCCCTTTCCAAAATAAAGAGCTTGCCGATGAAAGGCAGGAATATATTTACGGACTGCTGGAGGATGAAGGTTATATCACTGAACCTGAATCACTTCCAGCGGTATCGCTCTCGACAGAACAGGAACGGGAAACAGTCAGACGTGCTGGTTATTTCCAGGACTATATTACAGACGAGCTTGCCGATGTTCTGGAGATGGAAGAAGATCAAGCTGCAACAGCTGGGTACCATGTTTATACAACGATGGATTCTGATCAGCAGCTCAAATTGGAGACGCAAATAGCAGACACGATTCCGGCTGATACAGAACTGCAGACAGGCGCAATTGCTATGGATCCAGATACCGGTGCAATTACAGCTATGGTTGGCGGAACTGATTACAAAGCGAGTACGTATAACAGAGCTACTACATCCAAACGTATGCCAGGCTCCGCATTTAAGCCTTTTGTGTATTACACTGCCCTGAGAAATGGTTTCACACCGATGACACAGCTAAGAAGCGAAGAAACAACCTTTGAACTGCCGGATGGCGGAGAATATGCACCTGGCAATTTTCATGGCTATTATGCAAATGATGAAATCACAATGGTAGAAGCTATCGCGATGTCGGACAATATTTATGCAGTGAAAACGAATTTAATGGTTGGTGCAGAAAAGATAGCTGCAGATGCCAAGAAACTCGGTATCACCAGTGAGTTACAGGCAGTTCCATCACTCGCGCTTGGAACTTCGCCGGTGTCTGTCGAAGAGATGGGAGTTGCCTACAGCCGGATAGCAAATGGCGGTAAACAGGTTGAAAGCTATACGATTGAAAAAATCGTAGATCGCAACGGTAAGACTATCTATTCACATAAACCGCAGAAAAACAAAAGCAAGCTGGATAAAAAAAGACTGTTTGTGCTCACCGATCTAATGACAGGTATGTTCGATGACTCGCTTAGCAGCTATATGCGTGTAACAGGTGCCTCAATCAAGGATCAGTTGAGCCGGCCATATGCAGGGAAATCCGGAACAACAACAACAGATAGCTGGATGGTTGGCTTCAGTCCTGACTTGGTGACAGCCGTCTGGACTGGCTATGATAATAACCGTTCCATGGAGAAAGTAAAAGAGCTTGCCTACAGCAAAGAAATTTGGGCAGGATTTATGGAAGCAGCGCATCAGGGCGAACCAATCAAAGCATTCCGGCCTCCTGCCGGTGTTCGAGGTATGTTTGTTGATCCTGATTCCGGCTTTCTGTCCACGTCTTATTGCGAAAAGCGCCGATTTACTTATTTTGTTCGAGGTACAGAACCTAAGCTATACTGCCGACCTGATTTAGATGAGTATCCTCTCCATCATGACCAGGAAGAACCTATGAACAGACGCAAACGCTGGTTTGATTGGCTGTTTTAAAAAGAAAAGCCGCTGTCCCTTTTTCGGGAAAGCGGCTTTGATTTATTGCAGTTGGTTTTCCAGATCCTTCGGCGACCTGCTCCAGAATTCCGGTTTATATTCCTTTAGGAACTCCAACAGCAATTCCTTCGATACATCATCCATATGCTCAAGCACATACTTGCCTTTCATAGACTGCTCCATATGCTTCACATGCTCCGGCATAGATTTATAAGCGATACGATTCGGCCGATCAACAAGAATTTCGCTGGCAGCTGCTCCAAAGTAATAAGGGCCTTCTCCGCCATTTTGCACCGTCACCCAGACAATCCAATACAGCTTTCCGTCTTGTACTTTTTCCTTCTCATGCTGGAACCGCACACGTCTTTCCACTTGACTGCGAGCATGCATCGCCGCCATATCCACGTATGCTGTTTTCTCATTCGGATCAACGATGACCGGACTCATATTCTCCAGACTGATCGAACCGACCCCATATCCGCCATGACCGTCCGTAGAATCGTCCTTCATGATCGTGAAAGCATTATTTTTCTTCTTTTCCACATATACCGCTCCCTCGACTTTTGCTTCTATAGTAGCATGTGTCGGATTATCACTTCAATTCAATTGTTTTATCGTGGAAACGGAAAGCATCGGGTGATGCAGTTAGACCAGCTGCAGCTTGCTTGTCTGACACTGCTGTTTGCACCCTTCTATCCTTTGTTCCCTTAATACCCAGCCTGCTATGTTCCACTTCTTTCAAACCTGCGACTATTAGCTGTACACAGAATATGAGGAAAAGAAATGCGGCAATGACAACTGCGCTGTAATAACCATCCGGCTGCATGAGCATGTACCGAAGAAACGGTATCTGAGAGGACCACTCCGCTGTGGCTGGATAAACTAGGTCTCCTTTAACAACTGTTCCTCCAAAATATACCCCGAAAATCCCTAGATGAATAAATAAAACAAGCACTTGAGCTGTTTGCTGTCCAAATAGAATGAAACATCTCATGCGTATCTGCGGCCATACATGCTTTCGTATGAGATGCAGTTTGCTTCCTCCAAGTATAGTCCCACTTGTTACAAAAGCAGTGGAAAGTGCATGATCAATTTCTTTGCTTAAAAGCGAGGTTGTAAGCGGGAGTACAAGTAAAAGCAAGATCAGTATCTGCCAAAAGATTTTTTCCGTTATAGTAAGATCATAATAAACACTTGCCCCAATAATTGGGGTTAACAGGAAGAGCGCCAATAATGATTGCGGGATATAATGCAGAGTGTCCGTGAACTTGTCCAAAATTTTCCTGACTTTCATTGGAACTAAGAGCACATAGGGGATAGCTAGTAGAAATCCACCGCCAATCCGTAAAGCCGCGAGAAGGATAGCAAACCCTATTGTGAATTTTGCCCCCGTTATAAGCACATCATCCAGATGTCTTCCGCTTCTGTCAGTTCCGAGCCAGTAATCATCATTAGGTGGAAATGGAGCTTTATCTACCGCTCTCCCATCTTCGTATTGATATTCTGTCACTTGAATGGACGGATCAGCCCAGACAGTATAAAGACAGCTCGCCAGAAACAAAAGCAGAATCAAAGCTGAACCCGTCACAAATTTCCAATTACGGTAAACGGGAGAATGTTTGATATTTCTCTTGAAGGAGAGTACACTCCCTTTCTTCCTTTTTCCGACTAAAGGTACCTTTCTCCAGACCGGCGGCTCCTGTTTAACTGTTCTTTCCCTAACAAGAACTCTGTCAGCAACTCCATAAATAATATAAAAAGGGATAAAGAAAAACACTAATATAAAGAATATCTCGATGGCATTTGATCCGTCCCTTAACAGTAAGTCTTTTAAAATACTAGTAATACCGTATAAATTCATAATATATTCAATGGCTGGAATAGTAGACATTGTTGCCCATGTAATTACCTTCGTATGCAAAAAAGCAGTAGGTAAAATATTTCGCAGCATATGTACAAAAAGAATATAGCTTTTGCTTAATCCCTTGCTTTTCGCCAGGACGACATAGTCTTTTTGTTGTTCTTCCTCCAGCATAGACAAGACTATCCGGTAAAAGGAAAAGAACGGCAAGATAGCGATAATAAGTATTGGCAGGATATAGATTTCATCGCTGCCAACTGAACTGAATTGCAGCAAGAGAAAGCCGAATTGTTTGTACAGGAAAACAACAAGCAGCTGGATTCCGAAGGCTATAAGTACATCAGGGATTGATTCAGCAATATTGCCTAATCGTTTCAACGGCTCAACTACCCTTTTGGGCAATAAAAAAGAAAGCACTGCAAAAAGCAGACCACCACCAAACCCTGTCACTAAAGCAAGAATTAGTATTGTCATGGAATAAGATATAGCATCACCAAAGAAAGAAGTTATAGAATAGGTCCTGTTAAATGGTGTTGTATACACCCACTGAGATGGATCCATCACTTGTTCAACTAAGTGAAAAACATTATGCCAGTATCCGAAAAAACCTGCGGAAAATACCGATGGAATACAACTTACTAGTAATATAGCTACCAGTCCTAATACTAGATAGCTGAAGAAAGAAACTATGCGCATACATGACCCACTTTCAATATACGTTTTTTCTATTATATTACAATATTCTGTAAATTTACCAGAATATTTAAGTGTCGAAATTCTACAAATCCATCCAAGTACGGAACTATTACCACCCTACAGCCGATTAGAGAGCATTTTATCCGGGAAGAGTACAGCAGCAAATATCGAAAGGAAGATTTCATGTATTTTTGGCTTAGTTTGATTTTCGCAGCAGGATTCGCACTCATCCATTACTTCTCTAAGTACATGAGTTTTCTGAAGGAAACACCCCGGAGTAAATTCTTGTCTGTTTCTGCGGGAATAGCAGTGGCCTATGTGTTCGTCCATCTTCTTCCTGAGTTAAATTCTTATCAGGAACAACTGGAAGCCGAACTAGGAGATAGTATCTGGCGGTATGCAGAACATCATATTTATATTGTTGCTCTGATCGGGTTGGTACTTTTCTATGGATTGGAAAGAATGGTGACAGTATCGAAACAGACAGACAAACTCAAAAATCCTGAAGCGGCGGGTTCCGGTGTTTTCTGGCTGCATATCAGCTCTTTCTTTTTATATAACGCTATTATAGGCTACCTGTTGATACGGGAAGAATATGAATCTCCTCTTGGGATGCTGTTCTATTTTCTCGCTTTAGGTGTCCACTTCATTACCAATGACCGGAGTCTGCGGAGTGATCACAAACATATCTATGATAAGTATGGAAGATTACTTCTTACAGGCGCCATTATTTTAGGCTGGTTCATTGGCATTTTAACCGAATTGAACGAAGTAGCAATCTCCATTCTTAATGCTTTTATTGCAGGAGGTATCGTATTGAATGTACTGAAAGAAGAGCTTCCTGAGGAAAAGGAAAGCAGTATCGGAAGCTTCCTGTTTGGCGCAGCCGGATACACCATATTGTTATTACTTGTGTAATTAAAAGAGCGAAGGATCACGTGGATCCCTCGCTCTTTTTCATGCTTGCTGTTGTTTCAATGATTTGATGAACTCCCAAGCTTGGGTCATCTCTTCATCGGTATAATTTTGTTTTTTCTTTACTGTCCGTACTTTATCTTCCACTTCTTCCTGCGGCAGTTCTTCAAAATACAGCATCGTGGAAACTAGCTCCAGGAAACGAGAGCTTTTTTCTTTCAGCAGGCGGATAGACGCCTGGTAATCCGGAAATTGATTATCGTAATGTGATAGAAACTGTTGGCCTTCCTCCGTAATTGTATAACGGTATTGGAAATAGCTGCTTTTATCCTCTTTTGTCTCTTTGATCAAACCGAGGTTGCTCAGTTCATCCACACGCAGGGACAATTCCTCCGAATAGGGACCGAATAGATGGAATTCATATTTTTCACCGAACGGAATACCATTTTTCTTCAGTATGTAAATCATCTTTTGCAGTTTCTTTCTTCCTACCACTTCTTCCACGGAAGAAAAGAATTGCAGGAGATTTGCGTGGTTGGCTAGCATAGCTGCTCCTCCTTATTGGAATAAAATCTCATAGATCCGTTGCTTCTGTTGACTGTCATCCGGCAGGGCTTCTAGAATGTCCTGAGGGAAATACAATTTATGGTCTGTTCGTTTTTTACCCGAAATCGCTTCGACAATATCCGATTGACGTGATAATTCCTTCAATTTTCCATTTGGCAACTGTAAATGGATCGGCAAACGCTCTTCTTCCTCGCCTGGACGATAGAAATCATAAGGCAAATCAGATGACGAATCATCAATCAGATAATATTCCGGATCGATGCCTACTTCACTGAAGAGCCGAGACAGCTCGACCATCTCTTTAACATGCAGAAGCGGATTGAACTCGATATACTTAAACAGTCTGCGATTCAGGAATCTTTCACACAAGTCCCTTAGTATATCATCATCTTCTTCAAGCCAAGCTTGGAAATAGAAGGATGTTACATTTTCATCAAGCCGTATATAATCTTCTAAGGTGACATTTTCATCAAACAAGGAAATAAAATGCTGCGGTCGCAACTTGAATGTATAGTCACTTTTATAAAGTGCTTTTGCACGATGCAGGATTTTCGTCAGAATTACTTCCGCACTGCGTGTTACTGGGTGGAAATATACTTGCCAATACATTTGGTAGCGGCTCATGATATAATCCTCGACTGCATGCATGCCAGATTCTTTGATCACAACCTGATCCTCACGAGGGCGCATTACCCGAAGTATTCTTTCCATGTCAAAATGGCCATAGCTTACACCTGTAAAATAGGCATCACGCTGCAAATAATCCATCCTGTCCGCATCGATCTGGCTTGAGATGATACTGACGATTAATTTATCACCATATGTCTTATTGATAACCTCAGCTACCTTTTTCGGAAAGCTTGCACTAACTTTCCGCAGCACATGATTGACTCCAGTATTTCCAAGGATAATCTTGCGGGTGAACTCTTCATGATCTAAGCCAAAAACCTTTTCGAAGGAATGAGAATAAGGTCCATGACCGAGATCGTGGAGCAAAGCTGCGCAGAGAAGCAGCAACCGCTGTTCCTTTTTCCAGTTCTTCCGGTTCTCGAAATTATTTACAATCCGTCTGACAATCTCATAGACCCCTAAAGAATGATTAAAACGGCTGTGTTCAGCACCATGAAACGTCATATAAGAGGTTCCTAGCTGCTTGATCCTGCGAAGCCGTTGGAATTCAGGCGTTGCTATCAGATCCCATATTACCCTGTCACGGACATGTACATAGCGATGCACCGGATCTTTGAAAACTTTTTCTTCATCTAGCTTTTCATCTCGATACGCCATTTCCTTTGCCTCACTTTATGTCATTCTGTCTCGTATTTTTTTGTCCAATAGACTTAGTTTATAAAATATCAGGTCCCCCGTAAACAACTAAAAGTAATTTTTACTCGTTTCTTGTCTACCCCATTCTTTGCTATACTATGTATTGGCGTTTGACGCCATTCAGCTGAAAAGGAGCGCGTTCTACGTGTTACATACATTATTCAAAACACCTGAATTCCGCATTATCGATCATTCCGGTGAAGACGGTCCGGAACAAGCTATGGCCTCCTTCGCGATAGATGATGCCTTAGCCATTTCTGTCGGAGAAAATCTGGCCCCGCCAACTGCAAGACTGTGGATTCATGACCGCACGATTATGCTCGGCATACCTGATTCCCGTCTTCCTTATATAAAAGAAGGAATATCCTATTTGCAGGAAAAAGGCTACAAAGCTGTTGTTCGAAACTCTGGCGGACTCGCTGTCCTGCTCGATAAAGGTGTTGTCAATCTATCCTTTATCTTCCCAGATGCCAAGCACATCGGGATTCATGATGGATATCAAGCGATGGTTTCCTTCATCCAATATATTTTCCAGGATCTTACCGATAAAATTGAAGCTTTTGAGATAGTCGGTTCTTATTGTCCTGGGACCTATGATTTGAGCATAGATGGTCGTAAATTTGCCGGCATTTCCCAGCGCAGGGTAAAAGACGGTTCTGCTGTCCAAATCTACTTATGTGTAGATGGAAGCGGCGCGGCGCGTGCCGAGATCGTTCAAGGATTCTATGAAAGAGCTAAAAAAGATGCGGAAACTCGTTTCACCTTCCCTGATGTAGTGCCGGAAACGATGGCTTCGCTGGAAGAATTGCTCCAGGTTTCCCTTACAAGTGAACAAGTGTGTAAGCGGATTGTTGATGGACTAGCCTCTATCACACATATCGATCCTTCCTCAGAAATGACGGTACAAGAAGCGCAGCTGCAGCAGGAACGGATGAAGCTGATGCGTGCTCGAAATGAAAATTTCCAATAAAAAGCCGCTGACCGATTAATCGGTTCAGCGGTTTTCTTTTTCCAGAAACGCTAAAGCTTGTTTCACTGTCGAATAGAACGTGATGTTTTGATCACTGAAATCTGTTTGACGAACACTTTCCATAGCCATCTTCGGGTGGAATCCCGTAATGATCATGCGCGTGCCCATCATATCAAGCAGTTGGTGAAGTCGCAGTACACCGTGATGAACACCGCTATGGAAGCGACTGATTCCTTGCAGATCAAGAATGAAATTCCGTTCCCCTGTCTGCTGGACGTGCTCACCTACTCGCTCCAGTATCTGGTTCAGCCTGCGATCATCAACATCCCCAATCAACGGCAAGATGGATGTAGTGTCCGTAATCGGGACAATCGGCGTGGACAATCGGGATACTTCTTCCAGGTAATGAGAAACAAGTTCTTCACTTTGCTTTCTCTGTGTTACATCTTTCTGTACACCGACGAAGAAAGTCTTCTGCTCACTTTCCAAATAAATCGGATAAATCTCCAGCTCATTCCAGAACATTTCACCGTTTTTGCGATAGTTCTTCAACTCTACCACGACAGTCTTTTTATCACTTATTGCATCACGGACGGCTGCAACATCTTCTTTTCTCGTATCTTTACCTTGAAGAAAGCGGCAGTTATGGCCGAGAATTTCTTCAGAAGGATAACCAGTAAGTTCTTCGAAACCTTTGTTTGTATAAATAATCGGATTATCAGGAAGTGAGGGGTCTGTGATTACCACTCCTGCTCCTACGTAATCGATGGCATGCTTCACAAACTGATCTGTTACTTCGGATGAATAGCGGATATCATTGCCCAACAAATACTCACTCCTTTTGCATCTTAGACAAGGCTATTTTACTATAATTAGGCAGGAAAAACAAAACAAACAAAAAAGACACCTTCCTTTGAGAAAGGCGTCTTCCATATTTGCTTATTCTACGGATTGAGCAGCAGTGATAAGTGTAAGCTTGTACACATCATCTGCATTACAGCCGCGGGACAAATCGTTTACTGGTGCGTTCAGACCTTGTAGGATTGGACCTACAGCATCGAAATTACCAAGACGCTGAGCAATTTTGTACCCAATGTTACCTGCTTCTAGGCTAGGGAATACGAATACATTCGCATCACCTTTCAATACAGCATCCGGTGCTTTTTTCGCAGCAACAGATGGTACAAAGGCTGCATCGAATTGGAATTCGCCATCTACAACAAGGTTAGGATTTTTCTCTTTCGCAATCGCTAGCGCATCCGATACTTTTTCAGTTTCCGGAGATTTAGCAGATCCTTTAGTCGAGAAGCTAAGCAATGCTACTTTTGGATCAATACCGAACATAGCCGCTGTTTCAGCACTTGCTACAGCAATTTCCGCAAGATCCTGGCTGTCAGGTGCGATGTTGATAGCACAGTCACCGAAAACATAGCGCTCATCTTCTCGTACCATTACGAATGCACCAGAAGTCTTCTTGTATCCTGGTTTCGTTTTAATGATTTGAAGAGCTGGACGTACTGTATCAGCAGTAGAATGTGCTGCCCCGCTCACAAGACCGTCAGCTTCGCCTGTATAAACAAGCATAGTACCGAAGTAATTTTCATCTTTTAGTAATTTCTTTGCATCTTCTTCTGTCGCTTTGCCTTTGCGGCGTTCCACGAACGCTGCAACTAGCTCATCGAATTTCTCATACGTATCCGGGTCAAGAATTGCTGCACCGTGCAAGTCGATAGACAATTCTTTTGCCTTTTGCTCCACTTGCTCTTTATTGCCGATCAAAATCGGTGCAATAATCCCCTCTTCGGCAAGCTTTGCTGCTGCTTCCAAAATACGCTCATCCAAGCCTTCCGGCAAGACGATCTTTTTATTTTGGCCTGTTACTTTTTCCCGCAATGTTTGAAATAAATCACTCATCCTAAAACCCTCCTAGAATATGTCTGCATTTCTATAGTAAATCTTTTTGTTTTACTTTTAAAGTCATATCAGTCGCTGCTGATTTTTTTAATTAAAATAACCGCTCCTTTAGATGTTCCCATTTCTGTCAAAGTATACACACGAAGCATGCTGAACAGTTGATATAATAGATATGGGAACTAGAAAGCAACGACAAGCATGGTGTGATGTCGTTTGTGTTACACTATACAAAGAATGTGAACGAAAAAGGAGTGTTTAGGCATGGCAGAAGCAGTAGAAACCATGGATGGCTGGTATTGCCTGCATGATTTCCGTGTAATGGATTGGACAAGCTGGAAACTGGCTTCCGAGGATGTGCGTCAAGCAGCGATCGAGGAATATCAGAACTGGCTTTCAAATATGGAACAAGTTGAGGAAGCAAATAACGGCAGTCAGCTTGTCTATAAGATTATTGGTCATAAAGCTGACCTGATGTTTATGATTATGCGTCCGACTATGGATGAGTTGCAGGAGATAGAAACAGCTTTCGATAAAATGCAGATCGCATCTTTCATGACGAAAAGCTTCTCTTACTTATCTGTCGTTGAGCTCTCCAAATATATGAGCAAACCTGGTGTTGATATCGAACAAAAACCAGAAGTACAAGCACGTCTGAAACCAATTCTACCTCGTTGGGATTATATGTGCTTCTATCCGATGGACAAACGCCGGGTGAATGAAGACAACTGGTATTCACTTGAAAAAGATGCTCGCTCGAAACTTATGTATGAGCACAGTAAAACCGGCCGTAAATATGCTGGTCAAATCAAACAGATTATCACAGGATCGTTCGGTTTTGATGACTGGGAATGGGGCGTAACATTATTCGCACACGATCCACTGCCGATCAAGAAACTAGTATATGAGATGCGTTTCGATGAAGTTAGCGCACGGTACGGCGAATTCGGTGACTTCTATTTCGGAAATAAGTTGGATAAAGAAGCAGTATCCGACTACTTCCATATTTAATGAAAGCTGGACCAACTTGGTCCGGCTTTTTTTAATCCCCTTGTTCTACTCCCCTTCCAGGCTTCATATCATGTCAAAGAACAGGCATGAGTTCCTTAGACATGAGGTAAGGCGATAACGGTTGTGAAGGCGCAGCGTGTCTTGTATTCATACTAGTCGCACGATTGAACTCAATTCCCGCCTTCACAGTTTCAGCCAGCCCGATTGTCTTTTGAAAGGATATAGGAAAGGGGAATGAAAATGAGCAAGAATCCGAATCAAGAAAACCAGTCTCCGAGCACTCCACAGTATCAGGAACAGAGCCAGGCCTATACTTATCCGCAAGTCCCGAACTATAGCTACCCAACTCGTCAGCAAAACCAACCGTTTTTCCCGCAACAGCAACAACAGCAGCAAGTTCCGTCACAAGTTCAAGGCGGAGGACCAGCCGGACCAGGACTGCCAGTTGAGCAATCTTATATCGAAAATATTCTGCGTTTGAATCGAAACAAGCTGGCCACGGTGTATATGACCTTCGAAAATAATGACCGCTGGAACGCAAAAATCTTTAAAGGCGTGATCGAGGCTGCCGGTCGTGACCATCTTATCTTACGTGATCCAGAGAACAACCGACGTTACTTATTATTGATGGTCTACCTCGATTATGTAACATTCGATGAACCGCTTAATTATAGTTACCCTTTTGGAAATCCAGGCGGCACTGCAACTTATCCACCACGATAAAAAAACCTCTGCTGCGGCAGAGGTTTTTTTCTTATAAATATTTGATTGCAGTATAGCCGAGCAATACCCATCCGATCAGGAATGCCACTCCGCCTACTGGCGTAATGATGGCAAAGATCGTGATTCCGCTGACAGCATATATGTAAAGTGTTCCTGAAAATAGCAGGATCCCCGCAATAAAGAAACCGCCCGCAGTTGTCAAACTGCCTGCTTGGATCTTTTGCAGCAATAATGCTACTCCGATAATGACCACCGTATGGAACATTTGATATTGAACTGCTTTCTCCCATGTGGCTATTGCCTTCTCAGACAATCTTCCTTCTAGTCCGTGCGCTCCGAATGCTCCAAGTGCTACCGTAAGGAAACCACTTATAGCTCCGATTATGAGTAATGCTTTCATTTTTCTGCTCCTTTATATCAAAAATCGAACAATGACTTACCATTCGATTCTTCATCATCATCTTCAAATGCTTTTTTAGGCGGCTGCTGGGCTGGCCATTCCCCTGTCATCGCTGCCCATTCTGCTGCTGATGGGCTTACTGCTGCTTCTGACGGTTTAGACACCTGCGTTTTGACTGGACGCTCTGAACGCTCACTTTGCAAAAACAGGTCACACATCGAACGAACTGCTCGAACGTGCTCCCGCTGCTTTTGGACATCATCAAGGTCTAACGCCCGTTCCAGCTCCTCTTTCATATGCCGAAGCACTGCTTCTTCACTTAACAAGTCGAACCCCTCCATCGTTTTACTGCTACCTGCATTATAGCAGATATAAAAGATAAAAATTAACCCCAACAACAAGAACGTTTGTTCCTTTATCTTGAAAACAGGTATACTGTTCATAACATATTCAAAAATTGGAGGTTAAGTAATGAAGACAGATGATATAGAAGAACTTATGCTATCGAATGGAATTACAGGTTTCAGTATGGCTTATATGGAGGCTGGTCATTCTTTACAATCCTTTTGTGCCGGTTTTGAGATTCAGTGCTAAAAGAAAATAAAAAGACCCGCCACGTGGCGGATCTTCTGTTATTGCGCTTGCTTCAGTATATCTGATTGTTCGGCGACATATTGTTCATGCATCCATTTCAAAAAATCGTATTCTGTGGCTGTGGAAGGGCGTTTCATTTCCTGTTCCACTTGGTCGACTAAAGATAAAAAGCTAATCATTGCTAATTACCTCCTCTGGTTATACCTCTACCATCATTCTAATCGAGAATTGGACGCATGACAACGAATTTTCAAAATATTCACGACAACTTAATAGTTTCTGCTCAAATCTATTAATCTTCCTTATTCTGCAAACGTAACTCCAAATGACTGATCCTCTGCTTCAAAGCATCAACATCCGCTTTCGTAGCAAGTCCTAGATCGTTAACTTTTTTCTGCATGTTCTCTTGATTCTTCTCATTCCACTCATTGGATTTCGCTTCTCCTTTATCTACAAAACGCTGAATCAAGTCCTTTGCTTGCTGTGGTGTAATCTCTCCCTTTGCCACTAACTCTTTCAATTTGGCATCCAGCTTTTCCTTCCCAGCCAAAGCAGCACCAACACCTAAAAGAAATCCTTTACGTAACAAATCTGCCATTATCATAACCTCCTAGTTTTATTTATGGATCTAAGCAGCAGAACATGCTTAATGAAGAGAATTAACCATAGTCCAAAGAATATGAATGTCAGGATAAACCCGACGAGAACGAGCCATAATGTATGCTGAATGATTCCTTGGATGCCCGTGTATGCCGAACCTGCTGTCAAGGCGAGTAACAGAACCGTGTAAAAGAAGTAGAAATGATGCAGCAGCTGGTTCTTTTGCTTATCCCTTTCCCAGCCGCGCTGCTTCTCCCCGTCAGTGAGCCAGTCAACGAGTGCTCTAGGCATCGACAGGAATGGACGAAGTGAATTGGTGATGATACCAGTATAGATGGAACTATGTTTTTTCGATCCTCTCATCCAGCGCAGGATGACAGGTTTTCCCCATTCTACTAGATCAGCTTGCGGATAAATGACAGCTACCAGGCCAATTGCCAAGAAAACTGCCCGTCCAAGGAAGGCAAAATCTGCCGGTAGTTGTATCGGCTGTTCCTTTACAATCACCTGCAGCTCCTCCATCAGCTGCAAGAAGGATTCCGTGTCTCCTACATCAAGCTGACCTCCCTTGTATAAATCCACTGTTTTCCTAATAATCCGTTTTACTTTCTCCGAATCTGCGGACGGAAGCAAAAACTCCATATTGTAGAGAGCTTGGATGACAGCCTCATAATCATCTAGCACAATTCCCTGAATTGCCTCCCGTAAGTATTCGGTATCCGCTGCTCGGATTTCACCGACCATACCAAAATCGAGCAGTACGATTTTCCCGTCAGGCTGGACCATGATATTTCCTGCATGAGGATCAGCATGGAACATACCGCTGTTGAGAAACTGATCAGAAAAGAATTGAAAAAGTGCTTTAGCTACTTGCTCACGAGGGATTTTCTGGGCATCCAGATAGTCTGTATCCGTCACTTTCCGTCCCTCTACCCAATCCATCACAAGTACCTTGCCTGTGCAGAGTTCCGGATAATAATCTGGCACTTTAATGTCCGGATTTCCTTTGTACCGCTTCTTGAAATAATCCGCATGCTCCAATTCTTTTCGGAAGTCCAATTCCCGGCTGATGATTGTGACTACTTCCGCGTACAGAGCCTTCATATCCGATTTCTTTCCGATACTCGTAAACTTGCGGAGCAGGAAAAAGATGATTCGGAGCGCTTTGAAATCCATATGGAATATCTGTCTGACATTGTGCCGCTGGACCTTAACCGCAATCTTCCGGCCATTTTGTAAGTATGCTTCGTACACTTCACCGATAGAAGCAGAAGCAACAGCTTTAGGGTTCAAATGCACAATCTCCGTCTCATAACGGCTGCCAAGCTCTTCCTTTAATATTGCTTCCGAATGTGTAAATGATGTCGGCTTTACCCTGTCTACGAGACCTTCCATCTCCCGAATGAATATCTTTGGCAGCAAGTCAGCACGCGAACTGAGAAACTGACCTAACTTGATCAGCAATCCGCCTTTTTTCTCCGCAGTTTTCCGATACTCGCGCGCCTGCTTAGTCAGTAATGCCTCCCATTCCTGTTTATCCTGTTCGTCCCACACGCGGCTATGCAGCAAATAAAACCAGTAGATCTGCAGCATAAATCGGATGACCATCCAAACGATAGCCATAATACGACGGGTGGATTTGACACGCATTTGCACACCTCATTTTCAGACAATTGCCTTCTTTCTTGCTATTTTCTATTATAGCTAGTACTTCTCTTGCTTGTCTATTAACCTGCGGCTGTGTCGAAAAACGTAAAAACAGCAGTTTTATAAATATTTTTTAATAAAACAGTTTATTTTTTCTCGGAAAACGCTTACAATATTGATATATAAGACTGATGGTAATATCAATAACCCTTAACGGAGGTATAGTATGTCTAGCATATCTAAAAATGCTGTTCTGCCTGAAAAACGTTCCGTCGAAAATAACAAGTCTAATAAACAATTTTTGTACCCTTCTTACCTGCTTGAAAACCAGCTAATGGATGCTGTATCCGATGGTGATTTGAATGGGGCATTATCTATAATTGAAAGCCTTTCTACTTCTGAACGCCCGAAGTATGCCTTCCAACCGTTACGGTCAGCGAAAAACCAATTAATCAGTATCTGCACGCTGTACACACGCGCTATCTTGAGAGGCGGCGCTTCTCAAGAAGTAGCATCAAGCCTCAATATGACTTATATGCTTGAAATCGAGAATTGCCAGACGGAGCAAGAACTTTCCGAATTGGAATATGATATGCTTGTTCGTTTTATCGAAGGCTTGAATAAGAGCAGAGCCACCCAATACTCCAACATCATCAATGAAGCTATCGGCTATATTCAATCACATATTTTGGAGGATCTGAGCTTGCAGGCAATCAGCACTCACTGCAATGTGAATCCAAGCTACCTTTCTCATTTGTTCAAAAAAGAAGTTGGTGTTTCCACAGTACAATTCATCAATCAAAAGAAGATTGAGGAAGCTAAATACTTCCTTCTTCATACGAACCAATCGATTGCTGACTTGGCTAAGAAGTTTAACTTCTGCAACCAAAGCTATTTCACCGCTCAATTTAAGTTCTATACATCCATGACTCCAAAGCAATTCCGCGACTCACGCGCAATTTAAAAAACACCGCACAGGCTCACCTGTGCGGTGTTTTTTAGGGGCTTTTTAGCTCAATCAATGGTTTCCATATCCGCAGCATCCAGCGCTGGGAAAGCACCAGCACAATAGTTAGAGTGACGATCAGAAGACCTAATACATCCAGACTATTGCTTACCTCGAATAAATCATCCACCCTAATCCACTGGATGAAGAATCCGTGTAAAAGATAGACATACAATGTCCGCTGTCCATACTTTGTAAAAGGCATCTCTTTATTTGGAACAAGCGCCAGTATGCTAATCATCATTAATCCCGAGAACAGATAAACTAGTAACCGAATCAGTCCCCCTGCTTCCCCGGCTCCTAAAACTTCATATGATTTCGATCCGAGCAGCCAGTCAGTCGGGATGTCAGGATAAAGATAGAATAAAGTACCCGCTGCAATCAACAGCAGCCCGCCGCCTATCCTTATAGGCATTCGTCGAAGAACAGCAAGCTGATCTTTTGTCACCCAATAACCGACTAAGAAAAACGGAAAGAAAACAAATGTCCTGGAAAGGCTTAGTGCTCCTCCAATTTCATTAAAGTATCCCACTAACAAACCGATGAATACAGCTAGCGGAATACCGAGGCTAGGACGTATCCTTTTGAATGGAATGAGCAGTATATGCCAGCAGAACAAGCTAAGCAAAAACCACAGTGCCCATTGCGGCACAAGAATGGATTCCATCCAGCCATCTTTTCCAATCATAAAGTAGTAAATCGTGTAGATTACTTGGAAAAACAGAAATGGTAAAAGCAGCTTTTTTGCCAGCTTTTCAACAGCCGCCTTACTTCCAGCTCCCCTGGCAAAGAAACCAGCTAAGAAGATGAAAACAGGCATATGAAAGGTATATATCCATGTATAGCTCATTTGCAGGAACAACATGTCCTGATATGGCTGAATTAAATGTCCAAATACAACAAAGGCAATCATAAGCAGTCTTGCATTGTCAAAATACGCTTCGCGTTCCATACTATCGCTTCCTTCTTCAGGATGTATTATTCCATAGTAAGGAGCATTGAACAGAAACGCTATAGCATACGCCCTTTCTTCATTGACTTGTTAGCAAGCTGTCAAGGTGCTGTCATATACGTCATGCATGTGTAAAAAGACGGGCAGAATTATCCAGCTTCCGGTTTCTTTTTAGGTCGGCTTGCTGTTTTCTTCCTTGTTGTCTTCTTGGCTGCCGGTTTATCTTTTTTCGCTTTGTCCAATGATGCCTGCAATGCGTCCATCAAGTTCGTTACATTACTTGGCTGTTTCTTAGCTGTCGGGATATGGACTTGCTCGTGATCACGCTTCGCCTGAATCAAATCGAGCAAGGCTTCGCGGTAGTCATCATTGTATTTCTCCGGATCAAAGGTAGCTGTCAGCTGTTCAATAAGCAGCTTAGCTGTTTTGAGCTCTTTATCGACAATTGCATCTTCAGCTGGGATGTTTGGCACATCAGCAACGTTGCGAACCTCATCCGGATAATGGATGGTCTCCACAACTAGGACATTTTTATACACCCGGATGACAGCTAACTGCTGCTTAGAACGTATGACCATAGAGGCAACGCCGATCTTCCCTGTATCCTCGAGTGCTTTCCGCAGTAAACTGTATGCTTTTGTTCCGCCTTCATTTGGAGACAAATAATAACAGCGCTCAAAATAGATAGGGTCGATTTCCTCTAAGCTGACAAAGTCAACGATCTCCACCGCTTTGTCTTCCTGCTCTTTCTGCAATGCCTGTAACTCATCTTCATCCAGAACCACAAATTTATTCTTCGTGTATTCATAGGCTTTGACGATATCCTCTGTCTGTAATTCCTTCTCACAATGAGGACAAACTTTTTCATACTTGACCGGTGTGTTGCACTCTTTATGCAGCTGCCGCAGCTTCACATCTTTATTTTCCGTAGCAGCATGCATTTTTACGGGAATATTTACAAGCCCGAAGCTGATTGTTCCCTTCCACATCGTATGCATAAACTGTTCACTCCTTTTAAGTCTAGTTTGTACGTCTGTTCCATGTTTAATTCCGGGGCAATGCTTCAAACTAGAAAGAAAGGAGAGCGATACAATGCAGGTAATGAAGCCGATCTATCGGGATGTCTGTCCTGTCGGGGATGGATGGATATACGAAGTGAAGTATGATGGGTTTAGAGCTGTTTTAACGGTTACAAATGACAGTGTGACGCTGACAAGCAAGAATGGAGTTGATTTATCAGCCCAATTTCCGGAAATCATCACGTATGCTGAACAGCAGAAGCAATTAGCGCATAAGCACATTCCTTTCTCGATTGATGGTGAACTGATTGTGCCGAAGAATGCAAAAAGCGGAGATTTCGGCTTGCTCCAATCACGCGGCAGATTGAAAGCAGCTGATCGAATCAAGCAAATTGCTTCTAAACGTCCTGCTGTGCTGATGGCTTTTGATCTTCTGGTTGACGGTGGGAAAAGTCAGGAAAAGCGACGGTTATCCTCCCGTAAACAAGCATTGCAGGAGCTAGTCAACCTATTTGTTGATCAAGCAGGAGCTATACAATTCGTGGATTATTCCTTAGATCCAACAGCTCTGATGGATTCTGTCGTTTTACATCAAGGAGAAGGTATTATAGCCAAACGCTCAGCCAGTACATATAAGACCGGTAATCAGCACCATGATTGGTACAAGATCAAAAATTGGCGTACAATCACCGCTGTCCTGACAGCTTATGATAAGGAAAATGATTATTTTCATGCAGAGATGGCAGATAGTACAGGTCATTTCGTGCCGATAGGTAAATGCAAGCATGGGATGGAAGAAACAGAACGAAGCACTCTTACTGATTTCTTTAAAGAAAATGGAAAGGTAGAAAATAACCTTCTTCTTCTCCCTCCAGCAGTTTGTGCCAAAATAAATTGTCTTGGGCAGGGGGACGATGAATTACGGGAACCAAGATTCCATAGTTTAGCCCCATCAGTAATAGCAGCAGATTGTACAGAACAACAAGCAGTCATAGATCTTGCTCAATTTCCGCAAACAGTCGAACTGAGCAAACTGGACAAGTTTTATTGGGAGGAAGCACATATTGATAAGCTGCGTTATCTGCTTTATATTCGGACGGTTGCGCCATTCATGCTGCCTTATATGGAAAATCGGGAGATGACAATTATCCGCTGTCCGGATGGAATTGAAGCAGACTTTTTCTATCAAAAGCACAGACCCGATTATGCACCAGATTTTATACCTGATACGAAATCATTGCAGTGTTCAGATTTGCAGACTTTGATTTGGTTTGCAAACCATGGAAGTATCGAATTTCATGCACCTTTTCACCATATCGGAAATGATTTTCCGCGGGAAATCGCGATTGATCTTGATCCGCCAACAGATGATGCACTTCCACTGGCTATCAAGGCTGCCAATTTACTTAAAGACTGGCTGGATCAAATGCAGCTCTCTACGTTTATTAAGACTTCCGGCAGCAAAGGGTTGCAGCTGTACATCCCGTTACCGGACAACCAGCTATCCTACGAACAAGCAGGCACCTTCACGGAAGCATTGGCAAGATTACTCGTTCAGCAGCATCCAGATCTTTTTACAATCGAAAGAATGAAAAAGAATCGGCAAGAGCGTTTGTATATAGATTATGTCCAGTTCGGGATGGGAAAAACATTGCCAGTACCATACACGGCTCGAAAACGCAGCAGCGGTACCGTTAGTACTCCATTGTTTTGGGAAGAAGTGAGACAAGGCTTAACGCTTGAAGACTTCACCATTTTCACTGTGCCGGAGCGTTTACGCCAAAAAGGCTGCCCCTTCGCTTCCTATGAGGAAGTCAGGAACAGCCAAAGGCTGGATTCTATTATCCAATTGGTATGATCACTTGAATTCGAACGCCCATGCTCCTTGGCGGAAGACTGCAACAGTAGTGCCGTCTTCTTTCACACCGTCGATATCAAGATCAGCAGATCCAATCATGAAATCTTCATGCATGATACTATCATTCACGCCAGCTGCTTCAAGTTCTGCAGCGGTCATATCATTGCCGCCTGCAATACAAGTAGGATACGCTTTTCCTAATGCAAGGTGGCAAGAAGCATTTTCATCAAACAATGTATTATAGAAAATCAATCCGGATTGTGAAACTGGAGACTTATGCGGTACAAGTGCTACCTCGCCAAGTCGTTTAGCACCAGCATCTGCTTCCAGAAGGTTTTTCAACGCTTCCTGACCTTTTTCTGCTTTATAGTCCACCACTTCGCCATCCTTGAAAGTCAGCTGGAAATCCTCAATCAGCTGGCCATTGAAGTTGTATGGCAATGTACTGGATACAGTGCCGTTCACACCATTCTTGTGCGGCATTGTGAATACCTCTTCAGTAGGGATATTGGCGTTGAAATCGACCCCTGCTTCTGTCGGACCAGAACCACCGCTCCAAATATGTCCCTTCGGAAGCTCGATTGACAAATCCGTGCCTTTTGCTTTATAAATCAACTTAGTGAACTGCTGCTTATTCATATAATCGGCAGCTAGGTGCAGTTGTTTATTATGCGCCTTCCATGCAGCATTAGGATCCTCATTCCCAGTCACTCGACTGATGCGAAGGATTTCTTCCATCATTGCTTCCTGTGCTTCCTCAACCGATTTTTCTGGGAACACTTTCTTGGACCATGCTACGGTCGGATAAGCAACAATCGACCATTGCATCTTATCTTTCATCATGTAATCACGATATGGAGTTAATCCTTTTCCGGCAGCTTTCATATAAGCCGCAACTTTGGATCCATCTACTTTCTCCAAAAGATCCGGATTCTCGCCAAGGATATTTAGAACTGCGTAATTGTCCTTAACCATTTCATTACGAGCATGAAATTTCCATGCAGGTACATTCTCTAAAGCTTCGATTGGAGCATGTGTATAACGCTGTACAACCAGCTCATCATCTAACCATTCTGTATGTACATCTTTAGCACCTGCTTTATACGCCTCTTCCGCTACCATTCGAGTAAAACGTACAGATTCAATCGGAGCGACAAGCAGAAGTCCTTGTCCTTTTTGAAGATTAACACCGGTCTGGATAGCCAGTTTAGCAAATTGTCGCAGCTGTTCTTCGAATTTTTTCATTTGAATACCCCTCCATTAAAACAAATATACCCACCTATTATAACGTAAAATTAGAATATTCACGAAACATAAAGAGAAGCTGAGTTATAACTGAATGCGATTACAAATAACGAATTATATTTTGAGCATCAAACAAAAACCCGAACTTACGCAGAATTCACGTAAAAGTTCGGGTCTTCGTTTAGCTGAATCTTTTATCCCAGCCTTTATTCGTTCGTCAAAGCTTGCTCCAACGTTTCAATATTTTTATCCATCAGACTGAAGTAATCTTCGTCTGCCTCAATTTCATCCTCGGTGACTGTCTCTAAGTTATGAATTCTGAGTACGTCTGCTCCGATTTCATCTTGAACAATAGTTGCAACCTTCGGCGAGATGTTTTGTTCGAACAACACATAGTTCAATTTATTATCTTCTGCAGTATGGATGATTTCCTCTAGTTCCTTCTGCGAAGGTTCATTTGTTGGTGATAGACCAGTTATAGCAATCTGTTCAATACCATAACGGTCCTCCCAGTATCCATATGCTGCATGAGAAACAATGATTTTCTTGTTATCTTTGTCTTCTACAGCCTGCTGGAATTTCTGATCAAGCTCGTCCAATTCTTTTGCTACAGCTGTATAGTTGTCTTCATATGTTGCCTTATTATCTGGATCAAGATCAACAAGTGTATTTTTCATATTCTCAGCCATCTGCTTTGCACGCTCTGGATCAAGCCAGTAATGTGGATCGATGCTACCATGGTCGTGCTCTTCTTCTGTTTCTGCAGCCTCTTCTTCATGTTCTTCTTCTGCAGCCTCATGACTGTGATCATGCTCTTCTTCCGTAGCTTCATGACTATGATCATGCTCTTCGTCAAAAGGAAGTAAGTTGATACCATCTGCTAATTGCGCTATCTTAACATCTTCGTCTCCAACAGCATCCGCAATTGTTTTAGCATATGTTTCTAATTCATCACTGGAATACAGGAACGCATCCGATTTAGCAATGTCCACCATCTGATTCGATGTTGGTTCGAAGTTATGTGCGTCACTTCCTGGCGGCAGCACGGACTCTACTTCTACTTGGTCCCCACCAATTCGTTCAGCAAAATACTGAATCGGATAAATCGTTGTATATACTTTCATTTTCCCGTCTTCACTACTATCCTGACTGCCACCATCAGAACAAGCTGCAAGCAGAACTAAAATTAAGGCTGTACTGATTAAAAGTAATGATTTCTTCAAAATAATTTCCTCCCGTTACATATAAGCTCTAATCGAGATTATATCGTAACCATTACTATTTGTAAACAGTAGTAATTACGTTTCTTTCATCCACAAAAAAATACTGCCTATCAATTATTGACAGGCAGGGCAAATACCATACACTTCGAAATTATGATTTTCTATTGTATAGCCACCCGGCAGCACTGTTTTCACATCTGCTATCGGACATACATCAATTGCTTTCGTAATGCCACATTGTTTGCAGATAAAATGATGATGATGGCCTTCTATATTGCAGTGGAAACGAAAATGTTTATCTCCGTCAATTGCCGTCATCTCCAAGATACCAAGTTCGGCCATTGTATAAAGATTACGATACACGGTATCATAGCTGGCACTCGGAAAATCCTCACGAAATTCTTTCCAAAGATCGGTCACCGCGGAATACTGGGATCGTTTCTGAAAAATATCCAGCAGTTTTTCGCGCTGCTTTGTCTGTTTAAAGCCATTTTCTTTCAGAATATGCATCGCACGTTCACTATTCATACGCTTTCCGTCCTTTATCTTACAAGATTATTAAGAGTTTTTCTCGATATTCAAGTCTGCCTCTAAGCTGACTTCTACATTCCCTTTGATCGCTCTTGTGATCATACAGCTTTCTTCTGCCTTAACAGCAAGCTTCTCCAGCATCTGGAATTGCTTCTCTGTCGCTTCTTCTTTCAAAAATACTGTTGGCCGATGGATAATTTGCTTGTAGGTAATCACACCATTTGTTTCGTCAACAATACCTTCAGATTCCAATTTCATGGATGATAGCGGCAAATGAGCGCGTTCAATCATTGCTGCTAACGTGATGATGTAGCAAGTAGCTGCTGCACCGAGCAGCATCTCATCCGGATTCGTACCAATACCAGGACCACCCATTTCTGGCGGAATGCTGATTTCCGTCTTCAGGTTACCTGCTTCAATTGAACCAGAGCTGTTTCTTCCTCCCGGCCAGTCTGCTGCTAAATGAAAGTGATGTTCTGACATGGTACTCGTCTCCTTCTACTATCTGTATACTACCTCTATTTTAACGCTTATGAGCAAGAAAAACAAAATGTCTGTTCAAAAAAACCTTCTACCAAAAGGTAGAAGGTTTTTTAAAATTATTCAGTTCCGCCAGCGGAATCCTCTTTTTTATGATCTACTTTGTTTTTACCGGACACAATCCAGCCGACTACTGCAATTCCAACCAATACACCATAGAAGATTAGTTTCCAAGTAGTGGAATGAGCAAAGTCATGTGGCAACACACCCACCGCATCATGAGCAAGTGTACTAACTGTAAGCTTAACCCCTACCCAACCTACGATAATAAAGGCTGCAATCTCCAATGCTGGTCTAGAGTGGAGAAGATCCACGAAAATGTTAGCTGCAAAACGCATAATAATCAGACCAATGATACCGCCTGCAAAGACTACATAAAACTGTCCGCTATCCATGCTTCCTACTTGGCCCCAGCCAGTGGGAGGAAGTGCAACAGCGAGTGCTACTGCAGCAAGAATGGAATCAACTGCAAAAGCAATGTCAGCAAGCTCGACTTTCAAAACAGTCATCCAGAAGCCACTCTCTTTTTTCGGCTTCTTGTTAGCAACATCATTGTTCTTGGCACTGAATTTGTCGTACAGGTTTTTTATGGATATGAACAATAGATACGCAGCACCAATCGCCTGTACTTGCCATACATCGACAAGGAAAGAAATGACGAATAGGGATAAGAATCTAAATACAAATGCTCCCATTAATCCATAGAAAAGTGCTTTTTTACGTTGTTCTTCAGGCAAATGCCTTACCATGATTGCGAGTACTAATGCGTTATCCGCTGCAAGTAGTCCTTCAAGTCCGACAAGGACAATCAGAACCCAGCCATACTCGAGAAGTAATTGTGCATCCATGTAGTTACGCTCCTTTAAGTGTAGTATGCGATTTTCTTTGCAATCATACCCCACCTTTGTAAAGGCGTAACACTTTTTACTAAAAAAAAGCGAGACCTTTACCAAGATGGTAAAGGTCTCGCTAACAACGTCTGAGTTGCCAATAAAGCCGGAGATTTCTCTCGGAATGACGACTTTACTGTACAGCTACTCCCCTTTAAAAGCATATTGCGCTTATCACACATTCAGTCTATTTGAATATCAGAAGAATGTCAACATTTTATTGCAAGTAATTGGCAAGATCTGCTTTCAATTTCTCTAACAGCTCTAGACTGCTTTCGCGGCTTGCACTGTTAACGCCATAATAGCTCTTAATTTTCGGTTCTGTTCCAGATGGACGAAGACATACCCAGCTATCCTTCTCGAGGAAGAGCTTGATTACATTTTCCTTCGGAAGTGTCATTTTCTCTTCTGTGTCAGAATCTAGATTGCGGCGTGTTTGTGTAGAATAATCCTCCACTGCAAGTACATTCAGGCCACCAAGATTTTGCGGTGTGTCTGCACGGACAGCGTCCATCATAGCGGCAATCTTCTCAGCGCCATCTTTACCTTTTAGCGTAATGGAATGAAGATCTTCCAGGAAGAAGCCATGCTTCTCATACAATACATGCAATGCTTCAAGCAACGTCTTGCCTTGAGCGCGCCAATGAGCAGCCATTTCACAAGCAATCATAGCAGCCTGAACTGCATCTTTATCGCGGACAAAGTCACCAATTAAATAGCCATAGCTCTCTTCGTAACCAAACAAGAATTTCTCGTCTGTTGTTTCAAATTGCTTGATCTTCTCTCCGATATACTTGAAACCAGTAAGTGTATCAATTGTATCGACGCCATAAGAAGCTGCTACCGCACGCCCCATTTCAGTCGTTACGATTGTTTTGACAAGTTTCCCATTGCGCAAATCCTCTTCTGAAGCATTCGCCAGCACGTAATCAAGCATCAAAGTACCAAGCTGGTTCCCAGTAAGCACTTGATATGCACCTTTTCCATCCTGTACTGCAACTCCTAGGCGGTCTGCATCAGGATCTGTTCCAATTAGTACGTCCGCTCCAACTTCCTGTCCTTGCTCCATTGCAAGCGTGAATGCTTGATGCTCTTCAGGGTTCGGAGATTCAACTGTAGAGAATTCCGGATCCGGCTGAGCCTGTTCTTTAACCACATGTACATTTTGGAAGCCAAGCTGATCCAATCCGCGCAGAACAAGATCATGAGATGTACCGTGCAGCGGAGTGAACACGATTTGAAGCTTGTCCAATTGCTCTTTCGCAGAATCAGACATATTCGAGATCGTTTTCAGTTCTTTCAGGTAAGCACTGTCCACATCTTCTCCTATAGAATGCAGCAATCCGTTTGTACGGATAGTTTCCATTTCTTCCACTTCTACAGCCAGTTCGTTTTCGACTTTCGCAATTTCAGCGATGATAGCTTCTGCCTGCTCCGGAGGAATTTGGCCGCCGTCTTCGTTATAGACTTTGAAGCCATTATATTCAGGTGGATTGTGGCTTGCTGTAATCATAATACCAGCAGCAGCATTCAGATGCCGTACGGCAAATGAAAGTAACGGAGTCGGTCGCAGGGACTCGAATACATGCGCACGAATACCATGCGCTCCAAGAACGCGTGCTGTTTCATCCGCAAATTCCGGTGACATATAGCGGGAATCATAAGCAACCGCCACGCCGCGATCCTTATAATCAGAAATGTTCTTTTCCATATATACTGCTAAACCTTCTACAGCTTTACGGACAGTATAGATGTTCATACGGTTCGTTCCCGCACCAAGCACACCGCGCATACCGCCTGTACCAAATGTTAATTCTTTATAGAAAGCATCTTCCAAAGCTGCTTCATCATTAGCGAGCTTTGTTAGTTCCTCTTTATATTTCGGATCAAGTGCTTTAAAAGTACTCCATTTTTTATATGTATCTTGCCATACCATGTGCTTTCCTCCTGAAAAATAAGTATAGTGATATCCTACCACATTATAGGTGGAAATGGCGCAGAATCCCATCCTGCTGGAAATTTAATAAATACTTGTGGAAAGGGTTACGCCATAGCCCGGCTATGCTATGCTTAGCTATATCAATAACTGGAAAGGATACTGATCTAAGTTGACTCAGAAAAAATGGTTCCAAGGCCTTGTGGCCGCTGTTCTGACTTTCACACTAATACTGTTGATTGCGAAAGTCGATTTCATCTTCCAGCCTCTGGCTACATACATAGGAGCGATTGCATTCCCAATGATTGCAGCCGGCCTCTTATTCTATATCACCAAACCGCTCTTGCGGCTCCTGGAGAAGATCCGCTTTCCAAAATGGGTAGCTATTCTAACGATATTCCTGCTCTTGATTGCTCTGGTATATTTCGTCTACAGATTCGCTGCACCAATCGTGCAAACCCAATATCAGGCATTGGTGAATAACATTCCCGGCATCACTAACCAGCTCACGTCGATTGTGGACTATTGGGAGGAGAATCACTCTGCATTGCCTGATCAAGTGGAGGAATCCATCCAGAATTTCGCAACAACCTTACAATCCAGTTTGCAGGATATTCCAGGTTATCTGATCGGATTCATTTCCAGCCTGGTCAACTTCTTGTTCACATTGGTTTTGATACCCTTTTTCTTATTCTTTATGCTTAAAGACGGAGAGAAATTGATTCCATTTATAACAAAATTTTTCGATAAGAGAAAAGGTGCCAGTGTTAAGAAGCTGATGGAGGATTTGAATCATACGTTAGCATCCTTCATCCAAGGTCAATTCATTGTATCAGTGTGTGTCGGCACGATGCTATTTATCGGATATGCGATTATTGGGCTGAAGTATGCCTTCACTCTCGCTGTTATCGGACTGGTCTTTAACGTCATTCCGTTTCTCGGTCCATACCTAGCAGCTGTACCTGCAATTTTAGTTGCTTTCTTCCAAGAGCCAAAGCTAGCTATCTTAGCAGCAGTCGTCATGCTTATTGCCCAGCAGATTGAAGGAAACCTTATTTCTCCAAATGTCATGGGAAAAGCACTAAGTATCCATCCGCTGACAGTTATTACACTCATACTGGCAGCCGGAAACATTGCCGGTTTTCTCGGTCTTCTGTTCGTCATCCCATTCTATGCGGTGTGCAAGACTATAATCTCCCACTTCTATCATGAATGGGTCGATTATAGGATGAAGAAAAAATCTGCTGCTGGAATTCAGGCAGACTAGGAGGCTACACTAATGGTAAACAAACAGCCTCCTTTATGGACGAAAGCCTTCATTTTCTTATTGATAGGCAATCTGTTCACTTTTATGAGCTTCCAGATGCTGCTGCCGAATCTGCCGCCGTACATCGCTTCGATTGGTGGTAGCAGCTTACAGGTAGGATTGGTAACAACGGCGTTTTCGATTGCCGCTATTCTTATCAGGCCATTCATTGGTCATATCCTGCTGACGAAGAAAAGGAAAATGCCGATATTAATCGGTTCTTTCCTTTTGCTCGTCTGTGCAACTCTTTATCCCTTCACTCAAATCGTTACGCTTCTGTTAATTTTCCGCTTTCTGCATGGAGCAGCTTGGGGATGGAGCACTACAACAAACGGCACAGCCGCGGTTGATCTTGTACCAAGGAGACGTGTCGGAGAAGGCATGGGTTATTTCGGCCTCTCTATTACAATCGGTATGATCATTGCACCAAGTGTCGGTATCTTCCTCTATCAGACTTATAACTTTCAGACGCTCATATTTGTATCTATCGCACTTGGCATGATTGCTTTTCTATTCTTGGCATTAACACGTTATGCTGAGCCAGAGGCATTGTCACGGAACCAAGCTGAGCCACCGAAATTTTCTTTTTTTAAGTCATTAATTGAAAAGAAAAGTGCTTATCCTGTATTTATTACATTCCTTACATCATTCGGGTACGGTTCCATCGTCACTTATCTTGTTCTATTTGGACAGGAACAGAATCTGACAGGAACATTCCTTTTCTATTTGGCCAATGCTTTGTGCGCAACGGTTTCGAGACCATTCACAGGTCGGTTGTTCGATGCCAAAGGACCATGGGTGCTGATCATGGGTTGTTCCGTTATTGCATTCGTTGCCATGTGGATACTCAGCATAGCAACCGCTAACTGGTATTTCATTGTCTCTGGTGCCTTATTCGGACTCGGTTATGGGTCTATGATCCCCGCTTTGCAAGCGTGGACAATTTCTAAGACAGATGTTGAGAGAAGCGGTATTGCAAATGGTATGTACTATTCATCTATCGATTTTGGTATCGGATTGAGCGCCGTCATCCTTGGAATTCTGCACCAATTTGTTTCGACATCTTCTCTGTTCCAAATGTCGAGTTTCTTATTTTTACTCGTATTTTTGTTCACGCTGACCGATTTTGTTATCAAGCGTCGGAAAGATCGGCAGCCTACTCTAAATGTAAATAAATTATAAAGAATACAACAAAAATGAGATAAATAGGCAAACGCGGGTAAATAGGTACTATCGTCCTTTTTTCTGCATACTTTGGAGCTTTCATTTGTATTTATTTATAAAAGCATGTAGTATAGGGATAATATTTTCAACATTGTATTTATTTCGGTTAGCGATGTTGATGTTGTGTTTCTTCCATAACCCGTTTCAGTGCGGCAGCGGTTTGCAAGGTATTCCCCGGGAACCGGGAATTCAGGCTTGCAAGATAACTGATTCCGGCTGAATGGGCTATTGAAGGCGATTTTGGGGTATTCCATACTTATAAGGAGGATCTACTTATGCAGACTACAAATGTTTTGGAGCTGAAAAAACAGTACGAACAAACACATTTCGAGCTGTTGAAATTGTTGAACGAACAGGCAAGCCTTAAGCAGCAGCTGAAGGATCTTCCTGAAAGTGACCGCAGCCAGTCTGAAAAACTTCTTCTGGCAGAACTAAAAGCACAGAATGAAGCTGGTGTGCTTGGAGATTCCACAATGGATGCTATCTTCAAGGCCGTCATGCAAGCTAAGACGAAAGAAGAAGAAGCTGCAAGCAAGCGTCCAATGCTTGTGTCCCGTGCTTATAAAAACGAAGATACAGTTATCGACTTAAAAGGTGAAAAAGTCGGTACTGGCAAAGCAAGCTTCGTCTTTGGACCATGTTCTGTGGAAAGCTACGATCAAGTGGCTGCGGTAGCGGAATCCTTGAAAGACAAAGGGCTTAAATTACTTCGCGGCGGTGCCTTCAAACCACGTTCTTCGCCATATGACTTCCAAGGTTTAGGCGTAGAGGGCTTGGAAATTCTGAAGCGTGCGGCTGATGAATATGATTTGGCTGTCATCAGTGAAATCGTCACTCCTCATGACATCGAGAAAGCACTTGATTATGTCGACGTTATCCAAATTGGTGCTCGTAATGCCCAGAACTTCGAGTTGCTGAAAGAAGCAGGACGCACTAATAAACCTATCCTGCTTAAACGTGCTTTGTCTGGTACTATTGCAGAATTCATTGCAGCGGCTGAATATATCCACTCCGAGGGCAATGGTCAAATCATCCTTTGTGAACGTGGAATCCGGACATACGAAACAGCGACACGAAATACACTGGATATTTCGGCTGTACCAATATTGAAACAAGAAACTCATCTTCCTGTTATGGTTGACGTAACACATTCTACTGGCCGAAAAGACATTATGCTTCCATGTGCGAAAGCTGCATTAGCTGTCGGTGCAGATGGAGTAATGGCTGAGGTTCATCCGAATCCTGCTGTGGCATTGTCTGATGCTGGTCAGCAAATGGATATTCCAGCATTCGATAAATTCTATAGTGAACTTGCTGCTTTCCAAGGCAAGATCTAATACTAAGAGGGCCGTCACTTTTTGTGACGGCCCTCTCTTACTTAAAATCGATTGCACAGCTTTCTGCCACGCGTCGATAACCGATTTTCTGGTACAGCTTATTAGGGCCAGGATTATCCGCATTTGTGAACAGACAGCAGAATTGCTTCCCCTCATCTAGCAACTTCGATGAAAGTGCAGCTACGAGTGTCTGGGCATACCCCTTTCGCTGCTGTTCCTCTGGAGTGAATACAGCGTTAATCACAATACCATTGCGGCTTTCCCTTGAGCAGCCTGCCATACTCACGATGTTGCCATCGACCGTCCAAACGTACATCCGCTTTTGCGCGATCATCCTGCCGATAACCGCGTCAGCTCGTTCCTCTGTCATATGTTCTCCAGTAACTTTTCCAAATCGAATGAGCCAATCACGCAACAGGGCAAAATCAGCGTTTTGGGCCGCCCACATCTGCCCTCTGGCAGAACCTTCATCTTTTACATTATCGAGCTGATAGATGAACTGATTCATATGGACCTTAATTTGTTTCCCGTTAAGCCGCTGCCAAGCTTGCGCAAACTGATTGGCCTGTTCCACAGGTCCGATGACACCTGGAAGATCTGGCGTCAATGTTTGTACGAGCTGAGCGAGCTCGGCTGCTTCTTCATCAGTCCATACTGTTTCATGAGAAAGAATGATTCGATTCCCTTTGGTATGCAAGAAGACTGTGCGAATTCCGTCATGATCTTCTCCATATCCAAAAACTGATCCCATATCTTCTCCCTCTGCCATTCTGCCGAGCAAACCTAAAAGTAAGTTATTCTCTGCTTCATGCTTCAATAATATCGGTTCCGTAATTGACAGCAGCTGATTCACATCCTGTTCCAGAATAAAACGCATTCTTTCCCCTCCCGCTTGACGTTTAGACTTCTTCTTTTCTATTCTAAGTGTAGAGGTGATGATATGAATAAACAAGAGCTGGAAACCAAACTGGCTGAATTGAAAATGACGTATGCAAGTGTACAGGCTGACGCTGATAAACTGGCATCAAGCGGTGCGGGTGCAGCCCACATGGAAAGGCAGCTTGAGGCGATGGAAATCGAGATCAAATCGCTTCGCCAGCAGCTCCGGGCATTGGAATAATTCCCAAGTTCCCGGATATACTAATACATGCACAGTGTTTGGATTACATATAAAAAAAGCGTATAATGGATATAATGAAAACGCATTTTTTGCGTTTATTTTTTTAAGGGAGAGATTTTATACATGAATAGTCCGGATGATCCTGGGAGTCCAGTTTTACTCCAACTCGTATTGATTGGTATTTTAACAGTTCTAAATGCTTTTTTTGCTGCAGCAGAAATTGCATTGGTCTCACTGAATAAGAACCGCATCTCACAGCAAGCAGATGAAGGTGATAAGAAAGCAGCACTGCTGCAAAAGCTTATTGCTGATCCAAGTAAGTTTATCGCTACGATCCAAGTAGGTATTACGCTGGCAGGTTTCTTCTCGAGTGCCTCCGCTGCTACCGGACTTGCAAATCGATTCGCTGGTGTTTTGGGAGATATTCCTTACGCACAGCAAATTAGCGTTGTGGTCATCACTATCTTGCTGTCTTATGTAACACTTGTGTTCGGTGAATTGTTCCCAAAAAGGGTTGCCCTTCAAAACGCGGAGAAGATTGCAAGATTCTCTGTTACACCGATACTATTTATAAGTAAAATCGCAATGCCATTTGTTAAATTCCTTTCCTTCTCCACGAATGTACTTGTGAAAATCACTCGTGTAGGAAGTGATGCAGAAGCTGAGAAGGTCTCCAGGGAAGAAATCAAGCTTCTCGCACAGACTGGACAGCAGGAAGGTATTTTGAATGCGGATGAGTTCGACATGATCAAAGGGGTTTTTGACCTTGATGATAAGATAGCACGCGAAATCATGACACCGCGAACAGATACATTCACACTGAGCATTGATACCCCGGCAGAAGAGCTCGCAGATATTCTGCTGGAGCAGAAGTACTCCAGAATTCCAGTCTACCAGACAGACAGCGATACAATCGTCGGTATATTGAATATGAAGGATTATTTCAAAGCAGTACGGGAGTATGGATTCGATGGAGTCCGACTCGAAGCGATTTTGCGCGAAGCACATTTTGTACCTGAGACAAAATACATTGATGATCTTTTAAAAGAATTGCAGCAGACTCATAATCACCTTGCAATCCTGATCGATGAGTATGGCGGCTTCTCTGGTATTGTCACAATGGAAGACATGATTGAAGAGATTGTCGGAGATATAGATGATGAATATGATGAAATCGAAGGAGAGCTGACCCGTATCGATGATAATACGTATATGGCGAGCGGTTCCCTGCAGATCGATGAATTCAATGATTTCTTTGATACAGATATCGATGTTCCGAACTTCGATACGATTGCCGGCTTCATTCTAAGCCGTATCGGATCGATTCCAGATGAAGATGCCGATACGGTTGTGGAATATGAAAACATGCTCTTCACTGTAGAATCAGTACGAGACAATCGATTGGAAAAAATCAAAATTGAATTGAAACGCCCTCATAACGAGGCAACTGTTTAAAATAAGAAACTGCCTGTTCCAATACAGGCAGTTTCTTATTTTTCCGACTAAAAAGCGATGAAGCACCTAATCATGTTATGCTGTACATAATGAGAAATAAGAAAGGATTTTGAACGTGGAAGCTACAGCGCAGCAAATATTAAAGGATTATTACGGCTATGACACCTTCCGAAGAGGACAAGCTGAAGTAATCGAGCATGTGATGAAAAATGAAAATACGTTAGCAATCATGCCGACTGGCGGAGGAAAATCGATCTGCTATCAAGTGCCAGCACTAATGCGCCAAGGAACTGCACTAATCATCTCTCCACTTATTTCCTTGATGAAGGATCAGGTCGATGCACTGACGGCAATGGATATACCTGCTGCTTATATAAACAGTACACTGGAAGCTGCTGAATTGGAATGGACGATGCAGCAAGCCGCACAAGGTGCCTTCACCTTTCTTTACGTGGCACCAGAACGGCTGGAAAATACTCGTTTTCTGCAAATGGTTCGCCGCCTTTCGATAAGCTTGATAGCTTTTGATGAAGCACACTGTATTTCCCAATGGGGTCATGATTTTCGTCCAAGTTATCGATCTGCTACCAGCATATTGGATAAACTGACAGATACACCGCCTGTCATGGCTTTGACAGCTACTGCAACGCCACAGGTAGCAGATGATATTCAGAGACTTTTAGATATCCAAGAAGATTTCACGACTCGCACAGGGTTTGCTCGTGATAATCTTCGCTTTCAAGTAGTTAAAGGCGCAGATAAAGAACGCTACATCCTGGATTTCATTCAAAAACGCAAGCAAGATACTGGTATCATCTATGCACCAACTAGGAAGCTAGTCGATCAGCTTTCCTTGTTCCTGGACCGCCAAGGCGTCAAAACAGCCAAATACCACGCTGGTATGAGTGAGGCAGATCGCCAGGCAGCACAATCTTCCTTCATCCAGGATGAAGTCAGTGTTATGATTGCAACGAATGCTTTTGGTATGGGTATCGATAAAAGTAATGTGCGTTATGTACTGCACTATGCTTTGCCTATGAATATGGAAGCCTATTATCAGGAAGCTGGCCGTGCAGGACGTGACGGAGAGCCGAGTGATTGTGTTCTGCTCTTCTCCGGTCAAGATGTACATTTACTGAAGTTCCTGATTGAAAACTCTTCTTCCGATACACAGGCTGAATATCAAAAGCTGCAGCAGATGATGAATTACTGCCATACGCAGAGCTGCTTGCAGACGTATATGCTTCACTATTTCCAAGATCCGCATATTCCAGAGGATTGCGGTAGGTGCAGCAACTGTCTGAATGAATTTGAAAAAACAGATATGACGCGAGAAGCGCAAATGGTACTTTCCTGTGTTAAAAGAATGGATGAGCGTTTCGGTGCCGTATTAGTTGCAAAGGTACTAAAAGGGTCCAAGGATAAACGAATCAAACAATTCGGACTCGAGAGTCTTTCCACTTACGGCATCATGAAAAACCGCACGGAAAAAGATATCACACAATTCATCCATTATCTTTCTGCCGAAATGATTCTTGCACCAACCGATGACAAATATCCTGTTCTGACACTTACAGATGAAGCTGTCCAAATTCTCAAAGGCGAAAAGAAAGTGATGATGCAGATTGCCAAAGCGACTGAAACAGCTGAAGCTGATTATGACGAAGCATTATTCCAAGAATTGCGGGAATTACGCAAGGAGATTGCCCAGGCAGAAGGACTTCCACCGTATGTTATCTTTTCAGATGCGACACTAAAGGAGCTTTGCCGATATGTTCCGCATAGTCACAGTGAGATGCTTGGAATTAAAGGTATTGGAGAAAGACGGATGGAACAGTATGGAGAGCAGTTCCTTGAAGTACTAAAACAGCATGAGCAGACAGCAACAGCTCCTAACCGGGATCAAAAGCCATTGCTACAAGAAAAGCAAGATACTCCAAGTCATCTAATTAGCTTTGAAGCGTTCGAGAAAGGCAGTTCCATAGAAGAAATAGCGAAAGAGCGCGGCTTGACTCCGATGACTGTCAGCAATCATCTGTTCAAAGCTTACGCAGATGGAGAACCGCTCGATTTGCAGCAATTTTTTACAGCAGAACAGGAGACAGCTGTTCTGGATGTACTGAAGCAGCACGATGAACTTCCAAAGCTTCGTGATATCAAAGAACAAATGGATGTAGCGTGCGACTATCATGCTATCCGCGCTGTACTCGTGCACCAAGGTATTTTAGAACAATGAAAAACCCGCATTACTGGTTCAGTCCAGTAATGCGGGTTTTTATTTAGTCGAACTTGATTGCCCAGCTGCCGTCACGGAAAACGGGTTCGGATGAGTCATCCGCAAAAATACCATCAATGGATAAATCAGCTGATCCAATCATGAAATCAGTATGTGTCAGACTGTCATTAACTCCATGCTTATCAAGCTCTTCCGCATTCATGGAAGCTCCGCCTTCCAGTGTAGTCGGATAAGCTTTTCCTAAAGCAACGTGACAGGAAGCATTTTCATCATACAGCGTATTGTAGAAGATGAGACCAGACTGAGAAATTGGAGATTCATGCGGTACCAATGCGACTTCTCCAAGACGCAAAGCTCCCTCGTCTGTTTCCAGCAAATGCTTCAATGTCTCCTGGCCTACCTCAGCTTTGTAATCCACAACCTTGCCTTCTTTGAAGGTAAGAGTAAAGTTATCAATCATATTTCCATCATAAATCAAAGGTTTTTTACTTGTAACAGTTCCATCCACATCGTATTTATGCGGCATTGTGAATACTTCCTCAGTCGGCATATTCGGATTGAATTCAGTACCGCTTTCGGTAGTAGAAGAACCACCTTTCCAAATATGGCCTTCTGGTAAGCCAATCGTCAAATCTGTTCCTTCAGATTTGAAATGAAGCTTTTTGTATCGTTTGCCATTTAATACGTCACGTGCATTATGCAGCGTAGCATTATGTTCTTTCCACGCTTGAATTGGATCGTCCCGATCAACCCGGACAATTTTAAAAATGGAATCCCAAAGAAGTTTTGTAGCTTCCTCAGCTGATTTCCCTGGGAAGATCTTCTGTGCCCATGCGTCCGTCGGAATAGTTATAATCGTCCATGGAACAATATCATTCATTGTATAATGGCGAAGGTGCTGCAATGCTTGTGCAGTAGCTTTTGTTGCTTGCGCTACTTTGTTTCCATCCACATCTTTGAGTAGATCAGGGTCAGTGGAACGGATTTGCAGAAGAGCTGCACCCTTCTTCATATAATAAGCACGCTGCTCTACCAGCCAATCAGGAATATCTGTGAGTACTTCCTCGGATTGATGTTCATATTTCAAAAGCATGAGGGTATCGTCTGACCAATTGATATGTACTTCACTTGCGCCTAGCTCATAAGCACGCTTTGCAATCAAACGGACAAAATCCGCTCCATCAATCGGCGCCATGATAAATAGCGGCTGATCCTTTTGAATATTCACACCTGTACGTAAGGCGACCTCTGCATATTTTTCTAATAATTCCTTATCTGGCATTGGAATCAATCCTTCCCATCATTGAATTCAGACTATTCTTCCATTCTAGTAAAGTATGTGCAAATTGGCACGAAATATGCCTTGCATGTCTAAATGTGTTGCCCTTCGCTTTTCGTGTTGTCTAGCTCCAGAAACCAGAAACTGCGCTGTAAGCAATGAATCCCTGCGTGAGAAAAAGCATCCCACTCCGGGCTCCCTTACTTACCGCTCCGTTTCTAAACGGTTTCTTACACTTTTCTTGGTGTCTAGCTCCAGAAACCAGAAACTGCGCTGTAAGCAATGAATCCCTGCGTGAGGAAAAGCATCTCACTCCGGCCTCCCTTACTTACCGCTCCGTTTCTAACCGGTTTCTTACGCTTTTCTATTGTTTCTGACTTTCGATTTCTTCCACTAGCAGGGACAATGCTTCCCATCGTTCCATCTTTTGTTCCAGTTTTTGTTCCAGATCCTGCTGTTCGGTAAACAGTTCTTGGACGCGTTCACTGTTACTGCCTGCCTCGATTATCCCTTCGGCACATGCTTCCAGTTTTTCCTCCAGATCAGCAATTTCATCTTCTATCGAATTCCATTCCTGCTGTTCCTTGTAGGAGAGCTTCTGCTTTTTCTTTTCTTTCTGCGCTTGAACTACTGGCTCCGACTTTGTCTGCTGTAATTTCGGCTGTTCCTGTATCTTTTCCCGGTACTCGCTATAGTTGCCATAGAACGTTGAGACCGCTCCTGCTCCTTCGAAAAGGATTAACTGATCCACTACTCTGTCAAGGAAATAACGGTCATGGGATACAGTTATGACGACACCAGGATAGCTATCTAGATAGTCTTCAAGAATGCCTAATGTTTCTGTGTCCAGATCATTAGTCGGCTCATCAAGGAATAAGACATTTGGCTCCTGCATCAATACACGCAGCAAATACAATCTTTTTCTCTCTCCGCCAGACAAACGATGGATATACGTATATTGGTGATTGCGTGGGAATAGGAATTGCTCCAGCATCTGTTCTGCCGTAATGATATTTCCATCTGCGGTATGAATGACCTCTGCTACTTCCTTGATATAATCAATGATGCGCAGCTGCTGGTCCATATCCTGCTGAAGCTGTGTATAATACCCCAGCTTAACAGTCTCTCCAGTCTCCACTTCCCCTGCTGTCGGCTGGATTCTGCCGGCAAGTGTATTCAAAAGGGATGTCTTCCCGCTGCCATTAGGACCAATGATACCGATGCGATCACCTGGTTTGAAGAGGAAATCGAAATGACTGAATAACGGTTTATCACCGAATTGAACCGTTACGTCTTTTGCTTCCAGCACTTTCTTGCCTAATCGGGCCGCTCCGACCTGGAGATCCAGCTCGTTATCCTGTGTCTGGAATTTGGTTTCTTTCATCTGTTCTACCCGCTGGATCCGTGCCTTTTGTTTAGTTGTCCGAGCTTTTGCTCCGCGATGCAGCCAAGCAAGCTCCCGGCGCAATGTGTTTTGATGCTTCTCCTGATCCAGGAGCGTCTGAGCCTTCCGCTCTGCTTTTTTCGTCAAATATGTTTCATAGTTTCCTTCATATTGATAGAGACTTCCCATCTCTAATTCAAAGATGTGGCTCGTTATCCGGTTCAGGAAATACCGATCATGTGTTACGAGCATAATAGCTCCAGGATAGCTAGGCAAATAACCTTCCAGCCATTCAATTGTCTCGTTATCTAGATGGTTTGTCGGCTCATCCAGCAGCAACAAATCCGCAGGCTGAATAAGCGCCTTCGCCAGCGCTACTCTCTTTCGCTGACCGCCTGATAGAGTATCGACAGAAGTCGTATAATAATCGACCCCAAGCTTCGTCAGAATTGTTTTTGCCTGAGTACTTGCATCCCATGCATCTTCTGCATCCATTTTAGCTTGAAGAGTGAACAGCCGATTTTGAGTCTTAGCGTTATCCGGCTCCTTCTCCAAGTTTGAGAGTGTTTCCTCATATGCACGAATTGTCTGCAGAATTGGACTAGTTCCGCTAAAAACTTCCTCCAGTACAGTTTTACCTGGAGTCAGTTCTGGTTCCTGAGCTAAATAAGCCAGCTGAAACGTTTTGCTGTGGTCGATGTTTCCGCTATCTGAACTCTCGATACCAGCCAGGACCTTCAGCAATGTCGACTTTCCAGTTCCATTGACGCCTACCAAACCAATTCTCTCTCGGCTTTCAATATGGAAGCCGATTTCCTGGAACAGCTGTTTATCTCCATATGTTTTTGTAAGATTTTCTACACTGTAAATACGCATGCGCTTCTCCTTCCCGGACAAGGAAAAAGCCGCCCGTACAGGCGGCTTTTCCTCATCCATCCCTGCTTATTGCTGTGGCATGGACTTTCTGGCACCATGATTGACAGGGCCTACGTATTGATTAAGCTGGAAGCCTCCGCGAATCGCTTCTGTAATGAATGTCTTCGCTTCATAAATTGCTTCTTTTACACTGCTTCCGTTTGCCAACAGTGCACAGATAGCTGCAGAACTTGTACAGCCAGCACCGTGTGTATAAGTCGTATCGACATTCTCACTTTCAAGAATTTCGAAGCTTTCTCCGTCATAAAGCACGTCAATCGCTTTATCAGTTTCAAGTTTGCTGCCGCCTTTGACAAGGACATATTTTGCACCAAGCGCATGAATCTTCTGCGCCGCTTCTTTCATTTCTTCCACAGAATGAATCAATGGCATTTGTGCCAGTTTAGCAGCTTCGAACAAGTTCGGTGTAATGACAGTCGCAAGCGGAACCAGTTTCTCCCGAAGACTAACTGTGTTTTCCGGCTGCAGCTCTTCATCCGCACCTTTACATACCATAACCGGGTCAATGACTACATTTGGGATGTTGTTTTCTTTAATCATGTTTGCAGCCAATTCGATGATTTCTGGAGAACCTAGCATTCCTGTTTTCACCGCATCAACACCAGCTCCCACTACGATCGTGTTCAACTGTTCTTTTACTGTATTCACATCAACTGGGAATACTTTATGATGCCAGTTATTATAAGGATCCATTGCAACGATTGTCGTCACAGCAGACATTCCATATACGCCAAATTCCTGCATCGTCTTCAGATCCGCTTGGATACCCGCTCCGCCAGAGGAATCTGAGCCTGCAATTGTTAATGCTTTTTTCATGTCCCTTACCCCTTTTGCACACATGCTGTCATTTTTTATCACTGGTTGTATTATACTCCTTTTCCTCCATCTCTATCAACCAGCCTGCATACCTGCATAGTGAAAGAGTTAACTTTAGATGTATTCTGCTTTATATAAGGTTTTTCGTCAATATTCCCTCCTTTTACTGGAAAACTATGTTGGATTTGTAATACAATGAATCTAGTTGTTTTTACCTATTTTTTTAGGAGGTTTTCCCTGTTGGAAGAGTATGAATTAGAAGAGTCATATTTAAATAAAAGCTCCGCGCTCCATCGTCGGCATTATGGCCAGTATTTCACTCCCGATAATATTGCAGACATAATGAAACAGTGGGTGTTGCATAATTTGCAAGGTACTCGGCTACTTGACCCTGCTGTTGGTCTGGGGAAGCTAGTCAAAGATATACCAACTACATATGATATTGATGCATACGACGAAGACTTAGAGATACTGGAAGCTAACAGGGACTTTTTCTCATCCCACCCATCCATTCAGTTATACACACATGATTTTCTTGTGGATAGCTGGGACAAAACGTATGACGGTATTATTTGCAACCCCCCTTATATTCCTTTTCGAAACGAAGATGAAAAGGAGATCTATTTAAACTTATTCCGGCAGAATATGGGCGTCTCGCTTTCTACATATACTAATTTGTACGGTCTATTTATATTGAAAGCTCTGCATCAATTGGATGAAAATGGACGCGCTGCGTTTATTGTACCCTCGGACTTCTTGAATGCTAGGTATGGGACGAAAATAAAAGAGTATCTTCTGCAAGATAGCAGCCTGGAAATTATCATCAACACCGATATTCAAATGGGCTGGTTCAAAGGAGCAGCGACAACTAGTTCTCTGCTGCTATTCGATAAGTCAAACAGAAGTGATACGATTGAGTTTATCCGTACGCAATCCAATGAAGAGCTTCAGCAGGCAGCAGTTTATATGTTATCTGATCGGAAAAAGCCTCACGGTATTCTTCATCATCGACAGGAATTGGTTCCCTCTGATAAGTGGAGATTGCATTTCTACCAGGAAGACCAGCAACGTTTTAAGAACGTGCAGCCGCTCAACCATTTCGCTGCTGCTAAACATGGTATAAAAACTGGTTCAAATCAGTATTTTTGCTTTAACAACAGCAAGATGCGCCAGTGGAATATTGGCAAGTTGCATTTTCTGCCTTGTATTTCTAAATCAGCTCAATTAAAGGACCCTTTTTTTACGTACATTAATTACAAGCAGCTCGTGCAAAAGGACGAACAAATGCTTTTGCTGTACGCAGATGATGAGCAATTAGAGGATCATGCACTAGTACAGTATTTGGAGGATGGAAAGGCCCATCGAGTTGATCAGCGGCATCTCATCCGCTCCCGCAAACCTTGGTACCGGTATCCTGTTTTGGATGCAGCGCCTATCTTGGTAAGTGTGTTCAATCGGAAGCAGATACAGTTTGTCCGAAATAAAACTAATGTACGCCATCTGGATCAGTTGATCGGTATTTATCTTTATGAGGAATATGAAGAGGATGCAGACCTTTTCATGGCTTATTTCCTCAGTGAAAGAGCGCAGGAGCTGATGGCAAATCCTCATAAGGAATATGGTAAGGATCTGAAGAAACTGGAGCCAGATGATTTGAATTCATCCTTAGTCCTGGATGTTCAAGCACTTTCGGAGGAACAGAAACAGGAAATACGCAGTCTTTATGAACGGATTGAATATTTAACGACACATGACGGAGATCAGCGTGAATTGGAACATCATTATCAGCTGCTGAATGCATTATTTCATGATTGGATACAACCATATGAGGAAAAGGAGCTGTAAAACAGCTCCTCTTTTTTTGGTTGAAAACGCTAAACTATTATTAAATTTTTCCGATAGTAGAAATGTAAATGTATAGCTACAAGGGGGATTACATTGGAAAATAAAATCGAAGCAATAATCACAGCAGTTCCATATATGAAAGCAATCCTTAGAGAAGAAGCAATGATCACTATTTTTGATGCAGAGCATTATCTGTATTATTCTCCAAGTGCAGATCTAAACTTCCACCACCAAGCTGGAGATTCATTACCTGAAGACTACAAACAGTTCAAGCAAGTCAATCCAGACGGTGTTACTATCGTAAAAGTACCGAAAGAGCAATTCGGCGTACCATTTGATAGTATCTCTATCCCGATAAAAGATGATGCCGGAAAGATAATTGGCGGAATGAATTGCGCAGTGACGACAGCTAAACAAGATTTGTTCAAAGCCATTATCAGCAGTATGGAAAGCGCCACCGATGCTTTACTAGGAAAGATACAGCATATAGCAGCGCATTCTGAGGAGTTATCTGCAACGACTGAGCAAATCTCTGAAAATACACGTAATACAGTGGCACACTCTGCCAAAATAACTGATATTGCCGGCACGATCAAAGGTATCAGCGAGCAGACGAATCTTCTTGGCCTCAATGCAGCCATTGAAGCAGCGCGTGTCGGCAGTGCTGGTGCCGGATTTGGTGTTGTGGCTACAGAAGTTCGCAAGCTCAGTATTGAATCAAAGAATGCAACCGTCAGTATCGAAGAAACACTTCGCGCAATAAAGGATTCCATCAACCGGATGCAAAATGACTTCCAAGAGATTGCTAGTTCTTCTCAAGAAGAAGCCAAACTAGTAACTGAGTTTATGACCGAAATTGAAACGCTGACAAAAACAGCTGCTGACCTGCGTGAATATGCAGAAAAAAATATATTGACATAAAAAAAGACGAGCCTAGCATTAAAGCAGGCTCATCTTACTTTTTATTCTTCGAAATTACGACCGTCGTTACGATACCATGGATAATCAGTTCCGAATGCCACTGCCATTTCCTTGGAGCGTTTCAAACGTTCCTTACGGTAGGCAGCACGCTGTGGCGCACCATCATGCAGCCACTTCTCTTCCGGGCTCTCCGGAAATACTTCTGGTACTACAATCGGCTGTTTATTGTCATCCAGCGCAACCATCGTTAAAAACGCAGTTGCCGATACCTTTCTGTCTCCTGTGCGCAAATCCTCTGTCACTGCCTTGACGAATACCTCCATAGAGGTATTATTTGTCCACGTAACAAATGCTTCTACACAGATTGTATCTCCTACTTTTACAGGTGCAAGGAAATCTACACTGTCAGTTGAAGCTGTAACAACAAGCTGTCTAGCATGGCGGTATGCAGCAATTGCTGCTACGTCATCGATATGAGCCATGAGCGTTCCTCCGAACAGTGTACCGTGATTGTTCGTATCAGGAGGAAGTACATGGGACGTTTTAACTGTCAAAGATGCGATACATGGTTTCGATTTCACTATGGGTTCCTTCTTTCCGCCAGACTTTAGGCTACAAGATCGGGGAGATCAAACGCGAAAGGGATTCCTTGAAACGGATCCAGTTTGACCTCTGTTTATATAGTTTATGTGAAAGCTGTGTTGATAATAGGATATCCTCTTCAAATTTTTCTTTCAATACCCCTGCCGTATTTTGATCATATAAAAATGCATTCACTTCGAAATTCAGGCGGAAACTTCGGACATCGATATTAGCTGTCCCAACAGAAGATATCTTATCATCAACAACAATCGTCTTCGCATGCAGGAAGCCATTTTGATAAATATAAACTTGGGCCCCTGCCTTGATTAAGTCGCCTGCATTCGAGTAAGTTGCCCAATAGACGAATGGATGATCCGGCTTGTTCGGTATCATAATCCGGACATCAACCCCTGACAGCACAGCAACCTTCAGTGCATCCGCCAGACTCTCATCCGGTATGAAGTATGGCGTTTGAATATACACATATTTCTTGGCTGAGAGAATCATCTTGATATAGCCATGCTTGATTTGCTCCCATTCCGAATCAGGTCCGCTTGAGACAATCTGTACCCCCACATTGCCGGCTGGTTCTGACAAATAATAGCGATCTTCATACTCAATATCATGCCGGGATGCTTGGTTCCAATCCAGAATAAAGCGTGTCTGCATTGCTCTTACGGCTTCTCCGGTAATCCGCAGATGCGTATCACGCCAATAACCGAATTTACGATCATATCCTAAATACTCATCCCCGATATTAAAGCCGCCAATATAGCCGACCTTTCCATCGATGATTGCCAATTTCCGGTGATTTCGGTGATTGAGCTTCAGATTGATCTTCGGTATGAAGGACGGGAAGAAAGCCTCGATCTCAACACCAGCTTTCACGAGCCTGCGAACATAGTTCTTTTTGATGCTTCGCGAACCCATGTCGTCATACAAGAAGCGTACTTTCACGCCTTCTTGCGCCTTCTTAATCAGTACATCTGCCAACCGTTCGCCAAGCTTGTCGCTTCGCACAATATAATACAAAAGGTGGATATGGTCCTTTGCCTGTGAAAGATCATGCAGCAGCGCATGAAACTTCTTCTGGCCATCCGTGAACAGCTCCACATCATTCCCCTGAGTCAATATCGCATCATCGTTACGCAGATGCATATAGGCAAGGTCTTTGTATTCCTTGACCGCCTCCTGTTTATAGACGAATGTATCTTCCTCGATGGCACGCAATTGGGCCTGAACTTGTTTCTTAACCCCAAGTCTGGATTTCGTATCCCAGGTGAATATCTTGCCCGAGAGCTTGCGGCCAAAGAGCAAATAAATCACGAAGCCCGCAACCGGAATAAAAACGAGTACGAGCAGCCATGCCCATGTAACACTGGCATCGCGCCTTTCCAGGAAAACAATCGCTAGTGCCAGGAGAATATTTATGATAGTTAATAATCCTAATAAATACGCAAATATATGCACATGAGCGTCTCCCTTCATATGTAGCATATTTCCAATTACCCATACTAATATATAGTATTACATCAAGCATTGACAACTTCTTGTAATCCAAAAGGAACAAAAGTATTGAAAAGCATCAAACCCAACCTTACACTTAAATCATACAGAGATAGAAAGAGAGGCTCATAATAATATGCAATCGCAATCATCCAAGTCCGGTGTCGTGTATGCAGCAATCGCATACGTGATGTGGGGCGTACTGCCGCTTTTTTGGAACTTACTAGGGGAAATAGATGCAGGTCATTTGCTCGCTCACAGAATCGTCTGGTCATTTGTCACAATGATCCTTGTAGTCCTTTTGCTAGGTAAAATCCGTCCCTTTTTCAAACAAGTAAGAGATTTATTTTCAGATAAACGCGCGTTCTGGGGTCTGTTCGCAGCTTCCTTGACCGTAAGCGTCAATTGGCTCGTCTTTATTTGGGCGGTAAATTCCGGACATGTTCTGCAGTCCAGCTTAGGTTATTATATAAATCCGCTGATCAGCATTTTGCTTGCCATGATCGTCCTGAAGGAAAAAAGCACACGCTTGCAAATTGTAAGCTTCATCCTTGCCGCTCTTGGAGTCATTTATCTGACCTTCAGTTATGGTGTGTTCCCTTGGGTATCATTCCTGCTGGCAATTAGTTTCGCTGTTTATGGCCTATTGAAAAAAGTCGTGACAATCCCTCCGATGTTCGGTTTAACAATCGAGACGATGTTCGTCACTCCGCTGGCCCTTTTGTATCTGCTCTTTGTGCCTGCAGCGCATAGTGATCCTATTCCGACAGGTACAGCTATCATTCTATTCTTGTCTGGGGCTGCCACAGCCGCACCGCTTCTGCTGTTCGCCCATGGAGCCCGCAGACTTTCTTTAACACAAATAGGCTTGCTTCAATATATCGCACCGACACTCATGCTTCTCTTAGGTGTCACTTTATTCGGCGAAGCATTCACACATGCACATCTGATTGCTTTTTCATGTATTTGGGGCGCTCTAGTCCTCTATACCATTTCGGGCATCCGGCTGAAGCGCCTGACCACAAAGCAGCTCAAACGAGCCCAAGCTGCAAAATAAGCCACCTTTATTTACGAAAAGGTGGCAAGAAAAGCAATAACACAAATAATCCACATAAGATAGTAGCAAAGATGTATAATGTCCCTTTGATGATCTCCTCCTGAAACAAGAAGGAGAATATACTGGTAACAAGCAGCAGTAATGCTGTTACAGCGGCTGGGATGAATAAAACGAACGGGTTCTTCGTGAAATGTCGCAGTACTCCGATACTAAGCAGTGCAATTCCAGAAAAAGCTAACAGCAGCAAGGAAAAATCCATACCTGCACCTCCTGCTGTTCAGCTTATTCAGGAACTGCCCAAACGGTTATAAAATACCGGCAATTCCTGCCGGTATTTTTTTAAAACTGCTGTTCTTCTTCTACTTCTTGTTTTGCATCATAGATGACAAGTTTGCTAGGCGCATTTTCCTTGGCAAGTCTTTCCGCTTCCAAAACGGCATCATCGCGTGTGCTATGGTATTCCATTGGTGCTACATTTTCGATTTTCACGTACCAGCCAGATACATCTTTATTCGGGACAACACTGTATTCTTTCATATTATGTTCCTCCTTCATGCTTTTATAGGTTTTGTTCCCAGCTGCCCATCTCGTGAAACATCGCGTGCCAGCTGTTCCCACTATTCAACTCCTTTTAAATCTAGTAAGATATACTTTTACGTCCAATTTACAATCGTATTTTACCGTATGCTCCTGTCTAAGTAATTTAACAGCGGGAATACGTAACTATATTTCTACCAAACGAGGGTGATGATGCTTGCAAAAAAGAAAGATCTACCTGATTATCGCATCGTTCCTGCTCGCTATCGTCATCGGCGCAGTGATTATCTTTGCTGCATCCGATCAAAAAGCAACAGTCACCAATGCTCCTACAGAGGTCGTTCCAAGTGAAACTGATTCCTCCGAAAATGCTGATGAAGACCCTGCTGCATCTGAAGAAGAAGCGGATACTTCTTCCGACATAAAAGATGCTTTCCAGCGATTGCTTAAGGATACGCTCGGCCTCTTTATCAAAGAAGATCTGCATATTACAGCTGTCGGTGATAGTTTGACCCAAGGAGTCGGTGATGAGACGGAGAATGGCGGCTATGTCGGAATTCTTCAACGGACCTTTGAGCAGACTGACGATCGTGTGAAAATTGATAATTTTGGTAAGCGCGGTAATCGAACAGATCAGCTGCTGAAAAGACTGGACGATCCCGTCATATCAGCCTCCATTGAGAATGCTGATGTTGTCCTGATTACAATCGGCGCCAATGATATTATGAAAGTGACGAAGGACCACTTCACCAACTTGGATTACGAGGACTATAGTGCTGCCATGCCAGCCTATGAGGATCGAATGAAAGATATCTTCAATAAAATCGATCAGCTGAATCCAGATGCCGAAGTATATTTGATTGGTTTTTATAATCCATTTGAGGATAATTTCCCTGAACTCAAAGATCAGCTCGGTACGATCATCAATGAATACAATGATATCGGGGAACAGGTTGCAGAAGAAAACGACCAGCATTATATCGAAACAGCTGATTTATTCCAAAATGAAACAGCAAACTTATTATCAGAAGACTTTTTCCACCCAAATGAAATCGGGTATGGAAAAGTTGCAGAACGGGTATTGGAAAGCATTAAGCCCGTTATACAGGAAGACGACGAATAGGCAGGTGATGTATCGTGGAAAACAGGAAGAACGAATCTCAGCCACCGAAACAGCGTGACTGGAAGAAATACTTTAAAATATTAGCTATTGCAAATGGTATCATTCTACTGCTTTTATTGCTGCTCATTTTTCTTCCGGCATTCAGTCCAGCACCCGATCCGCCAAAGGAAGCACAATTTGACAGCTCTGACTCCTCTGAGTTCACAATCAGCTCAACAAAAGCAAATGTCAATGAACTGATAAACGCATATATCGATAAAGAGCTTAATGATAATTCCGATAATTATTCTGTTGTATTAGGTGATGACGCGGTGGAGCTAAGCGGAGGTATTACTGCATTCGGCGTGCGAATTCCACTTCAGATGACGCTCGAGCCACAAGTACAGGATAACGGAGATCTTTTGCTTGTACAGCGTGATATCTCACTCGGCAGTCTTTCCCTGCCAAATGATAAAGTACTCAAATATATAGATAGATATTATAAGACACCGGAGTGGGTAACTATTAATCCGGATGAAGAATCCATCTATGTCGCTGTCACCCAAATGGAATTAGAGAACAACTTCCACGTAGAAGTTGAGCAGTTCGATTTACCGAATGATAATCTCAGCTTCAAGCTGTATATTCCGAATGATACTTTCGGCTTGTAAATAAAAACAGGGCATCCTCTTAAAGGGATGCCCTGTTTTTATTGAAGAAGCCCATTCTCATGAACATAGATTGCCGCTTGTGTTCGGTCCTGTACTTCAAGCTTACTGAGAATATTACTGACATGCACTTTGACTGTCTTCAAAGCAATGAACAGTTCTGAGGCAATCTCTTGATTCGATCTGCCCTTCGCAATCAAAAGCAGCACTTCCTGCTCTCTCGCTGTCAGCGTATCATGCAAAACCGGAGCTTGAGGCTTTCGCATGCGCGCCATCACTTTATTCGTCACTTCCGGCTCGAAGACTGCTGTGCCATTATATGTAGATCTGATTGCCTTCGCAATCTCAGAGGCTTTGGATGTTTTCAGCAGATAACTGGCAGCTCCCGCTTCTAGAGCTGGATAAACTTTATCATCATCCAGGAAACTTGTGACGACGATCACTTTTGCTTCTGGCCAGGCAGCAACAATTTGTCTGGTTGCCTCAATTCCGTCCATCCGTTCCATTACAAGATCCATCAAGATGATATCCGGACGCAAATCAAGCGCAAGCTGTACCGCTTCCTCACCATTATCCGCTTCTCCAATTACTTCAATATCGGCTTGGGTGGATAGATAGGCGGAAACACCAATTCGGACCATCTCATGATCGTCTACAAAAAGTACCTTGATCATGCTTCTTCTTCCTCTCTGTCAAGCATCGGAACGCGTACCTCTAAGCGTGTGCCTTGCTTTGGCACACTTACCACCCGCAGATGGGCGCCGATTTCCGCTGCCCGCTCCTTCATATTTTGTAAGCCGTATGCTCCTGGCTGTTCTGTGCCCATTTCAAACCCGATGCCATCATCTGCAACAAGCAGGATAATAAAGCTGTCACGCTGTAGCAGTTTGATGGACAGACTTTCCGCTTTTGCATGACGCAGCGTATTTGATACCGACTCCTGCACAATCCGGAACAGCTGATCCTCGATACCTTTTTCCACAGGAAATGTATCCAGTTCCCAATCGATTGATAACGGTACCTTTGCCCGTAAATCTTCCAGGAGCAACTCCATACCTTCCTGTACGGTCTTCCCTTTCAGCGCAGCTGGTCTTAAGTGAAGTAGCAGTGCCCGCATCTCCAGCTGTGATTGCTGAACCATTGCCTCCAGCTGCTTCAGTGCTTTAAAGAGCGCTGTCTCTTCTTCCTCTGATTCTGTCAAAGCAGAGATCAGCATAGATGCTGCAAAAAGCTCTTGACTGACTGAATCATGCAGCTCTCTTGCCAGGCGATTCCGCTCCTCTGATACAATACGCTGAACTTCTTCTTCGCGGTCGATTACCCGCTCATTTGTCAGCTTCTGTGCGAGCTTAGCCTGTTCATTCATATAAGTCTGAAGTCGTTCCAGTTCAGCCCACGTCTGCTGCAGTTCGGTTAAGCTGAAGCTGCGTTTCTTCAAGGGCTGCTGACCTTCTCGGATGCTTTCCATTTCCCTTGTCGCCTGAAGCCAGCGCTTACGCCAATACAGCCCGGAGAATAATCCGAGAATAGCTCCAGAAAAAAGAACAAAAAGCGGCGCTGCAACTAAAAATGGTACGTTGCTTTCATGCTTCGTCCAAATATCCTTCCAATCATCCATCGGAAAATCAATAATGTACAATACAGCTAATCCAGCTAATAAAAGCAGACTGTACAGCATGCCGAAGCCAACATGGCGTTTCACGATATTGCTCATACGCGCACCACCTCCAGCTTACCGGCTACTACACTCGTAACGATCTTAATGCGCTGGGATGATTGCTGATAATCTTTCGTACGCATATGAATCACTTTATTCCAGCAGTTCTGTTCTCTGTGATCGAAAATCGTAACTGATCCATAAACAACAGAATGATGAACATCCACTTCGATATCATATGGCACAATGATGCGTACATTTCCAAGCACTTTACGTACCATCAGGACCGCCTCTTCTTTTGGCAGCACTGTATAATTCAAATCGATGATTGTATCACCGATGAAGGACTGGATATTCGTATCTTGCCACTCATAAACATTGCTGCCTGCCGACTGTGCACCAAACCAGCTGTTTTGGAACAGAGACTTTTGTTCGAAAACTTGCTCCTCTGAAGCATCCTGGTCAAAAGAAGGCTGATAGGTTTGCGGTTTATCTGTCGTACTATCATGGATCTTCGTAAAGTAATAGATGATACCCGCAGTCAAAACAAGATAAAAAGCGAATGATTGCAATAAACTCATGGCGACTATAAATATACCTACCCAAAACAAAATCGTTCCTTTACGACCGGATAACTGCCACTTTCCCAGATAGATGAACAGAATACCAAAGCCAATTCCGATCAGCACACCTGTCCCCGACAGCAGTAATTCAGCCACAAAAACGACAGCTGCTGTGATCAGCAGCCAGCGGATCATATCGTTAGGCTTCAACTCCGAGGCACTCCTTTCATGCGGCAAGTGTAAATAAGGAAGCACACAGCCGCCTGTGTCCTTCCTAGATTACCATGATGTGCCTATTTTAACTAGACTTCTTCTCGAGCTCTGCAAGCTTGGCATCAAGCGTCATTTTCCGATAATCCGCGTCTACTTTCCGTTCTAGACGGTCTATATAGCCTTCCAGATTGTTGAACTTGTTGGACGCAAATTCGAATTCCGGTTTATGTTTTAGAACCTCATTCATTCCTCGATGCGCTTTTGCAACATTCTCACGCTCTGAGAACTCCATTTTCTTTACATAAAGGTCTTTTAGCTTATGCTTCATCTGCACGTATTTCTTCTCAAGTTCTTGCAGATCTGTGCTCGCTTTTTCCATCATCGCTTTAATTTTATCTGCGCGTTCTTGATATTGCTCACGTTCGTCTTGTGCTTGTTCAGCAAGTTCTGCCTCTCCCTGCTCAGCAGCAAGCTTCGCCTGTCTCTCGCGCTTATCCGCCATTGCCTGCGCCGCATGATATTCCTTCGTGAAATCATGCTTAAGCTGATATTGCTTTTCGATCAATTCGCGAATCTTTTTTGCTTGCTGCTCGCATTGTCGAATATATTGACTCAACTGAACTGTCGGATTCTTTTCTTCCTTCTTATCTAAAATCTCGTGAAAATCTGCTGCTACCGCCTGTTTGATTCGAGTAAAAATGTTTTCCATGTGTACCTCTCCTTTTTTTGTTTAAAATATATCCCCTACGAGGGCCAATACTGGGATGAGCAGTGCCAAAATCGGGATAAATGCCCAAATCCATGTATTATCCTGCCGATTCGGCTTTGCCTTCTCCTTGAGTTCCTCCACTTCCAATTCCAGCACACGTATTCGCTGCTCCAAGTAATCGTCCACTATGCTCCTCCTGTCCATCACAGTGTATAATCGAACTTCTCAGATTCCTTATCCTTCTTCCAAGCTCGGTACAAGTAATACAAAGCCGCTAGAGCAACCAAGCCCATCAACGCCGGTAGATTGGATAGTGAAATACATACACCAATCCCAATCACTACACCCCAGCCAATCTTGGCACCGACGCTATCTGTGAGGATAAACCTCCTCAACCCGTAATAACCAATTGCCACACTGATGGCCAGCACAAGCAGCGAACCCAAATTCGCCAACAGCACTGCCGCAGCAATAACCGCACCGATGATCAATAACACCTTCTTCATCAAGCCTCTCTCCTTCCTTTCATACTCCTAGTCTACCGCTATCCCCGCTCCCCCATAACGACCCCCAGCCATAACTTGAATAAGACTTTGGTCTTACGAAAGGCGGAAAAAGCCGGTTAGGAACGGAGAAGGAAGTGAGAAAGCCCGGAGGGAGGCGATCTATCCTTCCGCAGGGATTTATCGCTTCCGGCGCAGTTCCTGGCTTTTGGAGCTAGATCACAAAAGAAAGGCGTAAAAGACGGTTAGAAACGGAGCGGTAAGTGGAAAGCCCGGAGTTGGTGCTCTTTATCCACGCAAAAGTTTCGCATATTTATCTAATTAATAAAGCAAACAAAAAGGACGCTCGTAAATTATCAAAAATAATTTACGAGCGTCCTTCATAAGTTTCTGAACGAACTCTCTACATTAGATATGAAATTTCCGCTTCAGCTTTTCTACCCACTTTTTTGGCATCCTATACGAAATCAGCAGTAAAATAGCACCTAGTAAAGTAGACGGAAGAAGTTCATCCACAGAATGAAAAACAATATTATCCGTATTTGAATACCTGCCTACTATTAATTCAATTCCGATGAGGAGTAAAAGAATAGAGAAAATAATATAACCGCTTTGGCGAAACCAGCTTCTGTTCCTTTTAAAGATAGCTATATTTATTTGTATTAATATCAAGGTGATAACTAGGAGTGGGAATGCTGTCTCGACAGACCATCCAGCATATCCATTGATTAGATCAAATCCTAGTAGACCTACGCATATTGTAATCAATATGACGATAATCTTATCTCTCTTTCCTTTTACATAGTCAAAGGCAACGTACAGAAAGCTCCAGGTTATAAGAATAGATAAATTGCTATATAAAGACCAGGTCAATGCTTTATTCAATATGACATCTATGAGTGTAGGAATAAGGAAACCCAGAATCATCAGAACACAGAGAACACGATACACAACACGTATGAAAAAATTCACTAGGTTTTCATATAAGCTATAGTATGTAGGAAATCCATTTTCATCTAGCAGCTCTTCATCGCTTACTATTTTCGGTATATATGTAAAGCATAGCGGACAAGGAACTTGGTCTTTTTCAACACTGACCCCACATTTAGGACAGTAAGCCATTAATATGCACTCCTGTTGGTTTCGATTTTTATTTGTACGCCTTCTTTAACTAATTTTCTAAAGAACGTTCTTTCTACTAATCGATCGTTCGACAGATTACCAAAAGTAATATACATATCATCCTTGTAACTTATTACTCCTGCTTTTATTTTGTTACCGATACTTGGCGGAGGATAAAATTCAAACCGCTCCACGTGTTTTTCTAAATCATCATCAAGTGATATTACTCCTAAATTAGAGATAGAGCTTGTATATAAATTTTCTCCAAATCTAGCGTGCACCATTGGAGAAATCCAGTCTTTTACAAACAAAGGCATCGACCTGAGCAGGAAATTCCGTTCTCCCCTTACACCGCGGGCAATCAGTGTTTTTAACTGTTTATCATTTAGATATCGCTTCAGCTCTATACTGATTGTTTCAATGATATCCTCAAAAGTATATGTTCCCAGACGAGGATCTATTGTTACTGGAACACTTACAAAAAAGTTCTTCAATGTATTCGTTTCAAAGAAATTACGCAAGTTGACAGGAACATTTATTGTGATAGGTTTTCTTGTCTTTGAATTTTGTGCTTGAATATCGATCAATATTTCAGCATATAACGCCAATAAATAAGTGGTTATACTTGTTTGATATTGCTTTGCTATGTTCTTCAATACCTGAATCTCTAACTTACCAGTCGTAACATGATACACGCCTCTTTTGTCCAATCTCAATGGCAGCTTATAGGCTTTATCCAGAGTGTCCTGCCAGTTTGGCACCTGCTTCTCATAATGCTGAAAAAAAGCATTATCAAAGTTAAATCCATTAAGCTTTTTTCTTATACAGGGCAGGTTAACGCCTTCTCTTTTCAAATAGTTTCTTACTAACAGTTTTAAAAATTCTATTCCTCCAGTGCCATCGGTCAACATATGGGATAGCTCTAAAGAGATTTTTTTATTATAGTACAGCACTCTGTAAGGAAATGTATTGCGACCTCTGAAAAATAGATTGGAACAAGGATAAAAATGCTCTTCAGATACAGTAGGAATCGTTGCTGTTTTCTCAAAATAGTACCAAAATACGCCTCGTTTTACGATAACTTTAAAAGAGGATATTTCTTCTAATGTTTCCTCTAAAGCTTCTTGAAGAAAAACTGCGTTGACAGATTTGTACATACTTACGGAAAGACGAAAGACAGTGGATACCCTGGAAGAAACAGTAGAAGCATAAAGCTTACCAGCACTATCTAATTTGTACCAATCTGTTTCCATGCTAATTTCCCCTTTTATGCTCGGTTTCTCGGTTTATAAATAAGATGATTACTTCTTAAACAATAACCATCAAATTGTACTATATTCTACATAAGATTATTGTATTAACGTGTTTTTTTATGAAGTTTACATATCTTATAGATTAACTAAAGCGGGCATTAAAAGAACTCCGCTGATTATTTTGGACGGCATTCTTCGTGAAAGAAATATTTCCCGATACCAAATAATGCAAATATTACACCTAACAACAAAATACCGATACCAATAGAGGCAACAATAACTTCTAACAGGGCGATCTCCGTAACATGGAGGATGTGATACATCGCAAGACCTCCCAAAGGAAAAATCATGAATAGACCTGTCACAATGCCAGGGGAATATTTCCTCTCCACAATCGTTGCAACGATATGGGGTACGATTACATTTAGGAGCATAGCGCCAATCAAACCCGATTGAAGGTATTGAAAATATGTATTGGATGGCCAAAGCAGATATAGCATACCAATTAAATATGCAAGTAATGTTATTATAGTCACCGCAAAACGAAATACCTTTGGTTCTACTGTCTTCTGAAACCTGCTTGTCTTAGACCATGCAGGCAAAAAGATAGCCTCCTCCAAATTATGTAAAGTAAATGCGATAAGGAAAAGCGGGATTTCCATATTTAACCCTCCTCTCTTCATTATCGCATATTATCACGAATCAGTTGTTTAACTTCCGCACATCAGCCAGTATCATCTGACTCTTCGGCATGCTTGGCATGGAGGAATGACTATAGCTATAATCCTGATCCGGTACATTATATTGCATGCGGCTTACAAGAAAATCAATGCTCACTTCCAACACTTGTATTGTGACCCATTCTCCTGCACAGCGATGCCCCATGTCAAAGTCCCCGCCGCCCTGCGGTATGAAATCAAACGGGCTTTCTTTCCATTCAAGGAACCGGTCGGGACGGAATAGATCCGGCTGTTCCCATAAATGCGGATCATGATTGTTACCGTACAAATCCAGCAGAGTCATAGTGCCTTCCTTGAATTGATAACCTTCCCACTCGAAGTCCTGCTTCACTTTCGCCATGGTAGCCGGGAAGAATGGATAGAAGCGACGTACTTCCTGCACGAATCGGCGGATACTGCCATCTCCTTTTTTCAGCCCTTCTCTTTCTTTAGGAAATTGGTGAAGAGCAAGTGCAGAAAATACAATATAAATGCTGATGGCGACAATTGGTCGCAAAATATTCAGCACCTCTACAGCAACTATTCCTTTGGGTAGAAGTTTCCCATCAAGATCCCGATGCTCGGAAAAAACTCGGAGTGCTCCTTCCTTGGTAGCATGCAGATTTCCGTTCCTTACTTGCTCGACCAGTCCAGCAATCCATTCCTCCGAATTGGAACGAGAGGTTCTCCCTTTCCAGTGTGCAGGGCCCACGGCTGCTGGTGACTCGAAGAGGTAACGCATTTGCTCTGTCCTTTTTTCCTCATCGTCTAGCGGAACACCTGCCCAATCACACGCTGCCTTCATGAGGATTTTCTGTGATTCTTTATATAGCGTTATCCGATCAGTTTTTTCCCACTGCTTGCTTGCCTTCTCCCATTCAGATTCCAGTAACTTATCGAGACGCTCAAGCTGTGTCTTTGTCATGATGGACATGAACATCGCCTTACGGTTACGGTGCTGTTCCCCATCCAGCGTTTGCACGCCGCCTTCACCGAACAGTGTTTTGACAAGCCGATTTGGAGCAGCTCCCGCACGGATGAACTTATCGTTATTATAAAAAAGTTCTGCTCCTTCTTTCCCGCCAAGACAAATTGCCTTTTTACCGAGCAGAGTAGTCTCAAATATATTTGATTGGAAGCTTTTTCTCCGATGTAGAATGAACTCATAGCCTTCCTTTAAAAATGCAAGACTATGATCTAATCCTTCTTCTTTCGGCATTGACATATAATGTCACCCTCCCCTGTTTTGCTTGTCTCTTTCCCCTGGATCACAGCCTGGAAACCGAAAAGCACCTTGCTTATTTTCCCTAAGCAAGGTGCTTCCTATGTATTAAAATGCTACATAAAATGGGTGCTGTTCTTCATCGAGGCAGCTCTCGATCCGTTCCAGAAAATTTCCCCAGTTAACCATTGTTTTGACTTGTTCAAGTGGAAAATAACCAACTTTCAGACTTTCTTCCGAAGGCGTACAAACACCGCCAATCGGTTTACCGAGGAAGAGTGTATTGCAGATACTGCTCTCTGTATTCTGATAGATTCCGCAAAACTTCGTCACTTCTATCACAATTCCGCTCTCTTCCATCACTTCCCGAACCGCCGCATCTGCCAGCGATTCACCTTCTTCTACCTGACCGCCTGGCATTTCCCAGCCTCTTCTTGGTCCTTTAATTAATAGAATGTCTCCGTGTTCATTCTGCACGATTGCTGCTGCAGAGACAATATGTTTTGGCGGCATCTTCATCCCTCCCTTTTTGTTTCATTCCATTAAATTAGGGTCTGTTCCTGCCTCCATAAAGAATTTTTATGTGTATTCTTTTTCCATACCAGCAATGTTAGAATCTTTGAAAAAGGAGGCTTTCTAATGCTTGACATCATTCTGCTCGGATTCGCTTTGGCTGCAACGCCTGGTCCTGACTTTATGCTTATGACACGAAACACCTTATCACAGGGTAAAAAATTCGGATTCATCACATTGTTCGGCAACCGCTGCAGCCTACTCATCCACATCAGCTTTGCCTTACTCGGCTTATCGATAATTCTGCAGAATTCTGTAATTCTGTTCACTGCTATCCGGTTGCTTGGTGCATGTTATTTAATTTATCTTGGAATCAAAAAGATTGTCCATCTTATACGCGGACAAAAAAGCACGCATGAGAATGCAGCATTCACCATCACGAAAATGCAGGCTTTCCGAATGGGATTCTTGAGCAACTTCTTGAATCCAAAAGTCAGCCTGTTCTTCTTAAGTATCTTCCCTCAATTCGCTAGCACAGACCAGCTGCATAATCCGTTTCTAATTATAATTTGCTTCCTGCTTGGTAACAGTGCCTGGTACGTTGGAACATTACTGCTTGTCGGCATGAAACGAATCCGTAAGATTGTCGTAAAGTTTCAATCATATTTGGATGTAATGTTTGGATTTGTCTTCCTCATTTATGGCGGAAAAATTGTCTGGGATGAAGTCTTACTCAAACTCACCTTTTCCGAAGGTACCTCTCCCCACCTGTATTAAAAGAAGCCCTGCCATCCGGCAGGGCTTCCTCGTTTATTGTTTCTTAAATTTCGCTAAAGCGTCCGCTAATGCAGTATTGGCGAAGCTATCATCTTGCTGATTCTTCTTCAAATATTTCTGTACATCACGCTTACTCGCTTTATTCGTTTTCTCTTTCTTACGGCGGTCGTTGAACGTACTCAGTTTTTCGCGGTGTCCGCATTTACAGAAGAAGATCTGGCCTTCTCCTTCGCCGCGTAGTTCCAACCGTTTATGACAGTTCGGACAGCGGACATTCGTCGTTTTGGCGATATTTTTCTTATGTCCGCACTCACGATCCTGACAGACGAGCATACGGCCGCGTTTGCCGTTCACTTCAAGCATTAACTTTCCGCAATCCGGACATTGTGTACCAGTCATATTATCATGTTTGTATTTGTGGTCACTGTTCTTTATTTCTGTAACCACTTCTTTAGCATACTGTTTCATTTCGGAAATGTATTGCTGCTGATTCAGCTTGCCTTCTGCTATAGCACTTAGCTTCATTTCCCATTCTGCAGTCAATGCAGGTGATTTCAAGTCTTCTGGAACGAGCTCAAGCAGCTGTCGTCCTTTGGAAGTCATCTTCAAATACTTGCCTTGTTTCTCGATATAGAATGTATTGAACAGTTTATCAATGATATCAGCACGTGTCGCAACTGTACCAAGTCCGCCAGTCTGGCCAATCGTCTTGATAAGGTCTTTGTTCTCACCAGCCATGAAGCGGACCGGATTCTCCATCGCATGAAGCAAGGTACCTTCTGTGAAACGTTCCGGCGGTTTTGTCTCGCCAGTTGTCATCCGATACGTTAGCGCCCATTGCTCGCCTTTTTCTACATTTGGCAATGTTTGATCGTCATCTGCTTCCTCGTCATCAAAGCGGTTTGCATAGACTTCTTTCCAACCCTGCTTTTGTACGATTTTGCCTTTGGCAGTAAAGGTTTCCCCTGCTGCTTCAACAGTCAATGTTGTTTGTTCATATTCAAACGGCGGGAACAGAACGGCGAAGAAACGTTTAATTACCAAGTCATAAATTTTCCGTTCCTTATCGGAAAGATCAGCGCCATACGCATTTTGATCTGTTGGAATGATCGCGTGGTGATCGGATACTTTCTTATCGTCCACGAATGCCTTTGTAGCTTTGATTGGTGCATTCGTGATTTTCGTTGCTAGACGGCCATAGCTTCCTACGCCTGCAGCTTTTACTCTGTCCTTCAGCGTTGGGACGATATCAGATGAAAGATAACGCGAGTCCGTACGCGGATATGTGAGAAGCTTGTGACGCTCATAAAGCTGCTGCATGATATTGAGTGTCTCTTTACCGCCAAAGCTGAACAGACGGTTAGCATCACGCTGAAGCTCTGTCAGATCGTACAGCTGCGGAGCATAGCTCTTCTTGAGCTTCTTCTCCACTTCCTTCACTGTACCTTTAACCGAATTCAGCTTCTTGAGCACCTGCTCTGCCTTATCTTTCAAGAACGTGCGTGTACTGTTATGCTTTTGATCTTTCCAGAGCAGGCGTAAGCCTTTCTGAGTCTTAGCTTCAATGCCATAGAATGTCTCTGGCTTGAAGTTCTTAATCTCTTCTTCCCGCTCATGTATCATCGCAAGTGTCGGCGTCTGCACGCGTCCGCTGGATAGCTGTGCATTGAACTTTGTTGTTAGCGCTCTCGTTGCGTTCAACCCGACATACCAGTCAGCCTCGGAACGGGCTACAGCTGCTTTATACAGATTCTCAAATTGCTTGCCGCTCTTAAGGTTTTTGAATCCGTCCTTGATCGCTTTGTCAGTTACCGAGGAAATCCAAAGCCGTTTCACAGGCTTGTTTACACGAGCCTTCTCTAGAATCCAGCGTGCAACAAGCTCTCCTTCACGACCGGCATCTGTTGCAATGACAATATCACTTACGTCACTTCTATTCATTTGCGTTTTTACCGTACTGAACTGTTTGCCAGTCTGCTTGATCACAACAAGCTTCAGCTTTTCAGGCAGCATTGGCAAATCTTCTATCTTCCAAGTTTTATATTTATCGTCATATGTCTCAGGGTCCGCCAATGTCACTAAATGACCAAGCGCCCACGTTACAATATAGTCTTTTCCTTCCATATAGCTGTTCGTTTTCTTCGTGCAACCAAGAACACGCGCTATATCGCGGCCGACAGAAGGTTTCTCTGCCAGTACAACCGTTTTACCCATGAAAACATCCTTTCTCGAATCACTTCCTATAGTGTAGCACATGGCGGCTTTTTTCGGGAGCGAGCGGCATGACAAAGGCAGTGCCAGCGCACTGCCTTTATCCTTTACTTATCTAACCGGATGACCTAAACGTTGTTTATCGAGAAAAGCGACAATCCGCTCAAATACTAACAGTTCATTCTCTTTCTTAGAGAAGCCATGCCCTTCATCTTCGAGCAGTAAGTACTCTACTTGCACCCCTTTTTCACGTAACGCGTTAACGATTTTATCCGATTCTGCTTGTACGACACGTGGATCATTTGCGCCTTGGACGACAAACATCGGCTTTGTCATATTCTCTAAATATGTAATTGGTGAATCCTCGATAAACTTCTCTTTATCTCGGTCCGGATTCCCTACGAATTTATCCATCATTTGCTTCCAATGATCCGGCACAGAGTGATAAAAAGTGAACAAATCACATGGCCCGAAAATGTCGACAAAAGCCCGGAATAAATCTTTATGTCTGCCATGTAAGAGCAATGTCATATAGCCGCCGTAGCTGCCTCCCACACAATAAAGTGTATCTGGTTTGGCATACCCTTGCTCAAACAGCCATTCGGCACCTTTAACACAATCTAAGCGTGGTCCATAACCCCAATCTCTTTCCACCATTTTCATGAAGTCTGACCCATAACCGGCACTGCCGCGGAAGTTCGGAGCAAAAACAGAGTAGCCATTTGCAAGCCAGTATTGAAAATAAGATCGGAAAGCTTTCGTTTCAAGACTTTGCGGCCCGCCATGCGGCCAGAAGATTGTAGCACCGTTACTAACCTCATCAGGTGCTTTGAACCACAAAGCTTCGATCTGCAGTCCATCAAATGATGGGTACTTAATTGTTTCGGCTTCGACAAGCATCTCTTCTGGTACTCCCGGCACACTATTCGTAACGATTGGCTCCCAGTCTGTACCAGTGAACTTAAAAATCTGCATCGGTGAAGTCGAAGTAGAGCCAAGTACATAAAGTGCACCAGTCTTAGCAATCTTCAAACCTAAGAACATATCAAATGGAGAAGCGACCTCCTTCCACTTTTCACCATAAATTGTATATCGATAAAGCTTTGCAATCGCTCCTTCCAATGTCCGAACATACAAACATTGATTTGCAGCATCATAATCCAGTTCATCCATCGAGGCATTGGGAAGCTTTTTTATAATAGTAGAAAATTTCTCATCTAAATCGTACGAGGCTAAATAATGATGATCATCATGCAAGTTTGTCAGGTAATACACTTTTCTGCCTGCCACAACGGCTCTGCGCATTTCTTGTATTTCTTCCGGTTCAGATGAGAGAATATGTGTCTTGTCTCCGTCCAATGCTTCGATCAAGCTATGCGTGTTGCTGAAATTCTTCACATAAGCAATGACACAACCGTCTTCGCTGACAGATTCAATTGTCGTTAACGCATCTTCTCCAGCAACAAGTAGCTCTTCCTCACCAGTCATTACATTCCGCCTAAAACTATTAAAGAATTCAGGATTTCCCTGACTCGTTGCGTAGTATAGATATTCGCCATCATCTGATATATGTGAAACGAATTGCTTTGTCTGTTCTTCTGCAGGAATTAAAGCCTTTGCCTGTCCTCCAGCAGGTGAAAGGACTTTAATTTTGTAATTTTCGTCTCCGTCAAAGTCGCTGGTAATCAACGTATACCTGCCTTTTGGATCTACATGAATACTTCCAATAGACTGATTTTCGAATGTAAGTTGACTTGGAAAACCTCCCGGAAGTTTTATACTCCACAAATTCATCTTTCCGCTTAAATTGGATACAAACAGAAGTTGATCCTCGTTACTTGTTACAGCGAATCTCCCAAGTGCCAATGTCTGCAGAAATTGCTTTGCCGCGGGTTTTGGAAAATCAATCATATACACACCTTCCTTTTTATGTAAGTATAGCAAACACCTCTTTTAAAATCAGATTTTATTACAAAATTTAGAACATTGACTTACACCTAAAATTCCCGTAAGCTTAAGGCATGCGTGACATTTTTGATCATGGAGGAAAAAAAATACATGATAACGGTAAATAATGTAGGTCTACAATATGGCGACAAAAAACTATTTGAAGAAGTTAATATAAAGTTCATCCCAGGAAACTGCTACGGTGTTATCGGTGCGAACGGTGCCGGAAAATCCACTTTCTTGAAAGTACTTTCTGGTGATGTCGAGCCACAGGTTGGTAACGTGGCAATCGGCGACGGAGAACGTCTAGCTTTCCTGAAACAGAACCACTTTGGTTATGAAGAACATCAAGTTCTGCAAACGGTCATGATGGGTCATGAGCGTCTTTTCAAGATCATTGAAGAAAAAGATGCACTATATGCGAAAGCTGACTTCTCTGAAGAAGACGGTATGCGTGCTGCTGAACTTGAAGGTGAATTCGCAGAGCTGAACGGTTGGGAAGCAGAATCTGATGCTGCAGTTCTATTGAAAGGTTTAGGTATTCCTGAATCTTTGCATGATAAAAAAATGGCTGAATTGACTGGTTCTGAGAAAGTGAAAGTGCTCCTTGCACAAGCTTTGTTCGGCAACCCTGATGTTTTGCTTCTGGATGAGCCTACCAACGGACTAGATTTACAGGCTATTCAATGGCTAGAAGAATTCTTGATCAATTTCGATAACACAGTTATCGTCGTATCCCACGACCGTCACTTCTTAAATAAGATTTGTACACATATCGCGGATGTTGACTTTGGTAAAATCCAGCTTTATGTCGGTAACTATGACTTCTGGTATGAGTCCAGCCAGTTAGCTACACAAATGGCACAGGATGAGAACAAGAAAAAAGAAGAAAAAATCAAGGAATTACAAGCCTTCGTTGCACGATTCAGTGCGAATGCTTCCAAATCGAAGCAAGCAACTTCCCGTAAGAAGATGCTTGATAACATCACATTGGAAGACATTAAGCCTTCTTCTCGTCGCTATCCGTATGTAGGATTCCAACAAGAGCGCGAAATCGGTAATGATGTGCTTACTGTTAAAGGCATTACGAAGACAATTGACGGTGTCAAAGTACTGGATAACGTCAGCTTCACAGTCGGTCGTGAAGATAAACTAGCTCTAGTCGGCCGAGATGAAATCGCGAAAACGACTTTGCTTAAAATCATCATGGGCGAAATGGAGCCTGACGCTGGTGAGTACAAATGGGGAATCACTTCTTCCCAATCGTACTTCCCGAAAGATAACTCCAAATACTTCGACGGTGTAAACTTAACTTTGGTTGAGTGGCTTCGTCAGTACTCTCCGGAGGATCAAACAGAAACATTCTTGCGCGGTTTCCTAGGCCGTATGCTATTCAGTGGTGAAGATGCACTGAAAGAAGCAAACGTGCTTTCCGGAGGAGAAAAAGTACGCTGTATGCTATCTAAGATGATGCTCAGCAAATCGAACGTCTTGGTAATGGATGAACCAACGAACCACTTGGATCTTGAATCCATCCAATCTTTGAACGAAGGTTTGATCAAATTCAAAGGTGTGCTTCTATTCACTTCCCATGACCAACAGTTTGTGAACAGTATCGCTAACCGCCTGATCGAGATCACTCCAACAGGTATTGTGGATAAAGAAATGACGTATGATGAATATGTTTCTGACAAAAAGCTGCAAAAAGAAATCGCAGCAATGTACAGCTAATCAATCAAGCTCCAAGGCTTTCTGCTTTGGAGCTTGTTTCTTAGGAGGCAATAATGTCTTATACAAGTAATATAGAGACGCCTTTAGGTAATGTACAGATCACAGCAACAGATAAATTTATAACAAGCATCTTATTCGGCGAAGTGCTGCCGAATAATGATAATACAATTACAGACCTGGCTCGAACACAGCTAGAAGCGTACTTTTCTGGTGAACTCATTAATTTCCAGCTTCCGTTAGCCACGAACGGCACTGCCTTTCAGCAGCGAGTGTGGGAACAGGTCAACCAGATACCATATGGCAGTTCATCTTTTTATAGTACAGTTGCTGAAGGTGCAGGAAACGGACGAGCTGTTCGGGCTGCAGCCAGTGCAGTTGGGCGAAACACATTTGCTATCGTCGTCCCCTGCCATCGAGTTGTTGGCAGGAATGGGATTGTAACAGGTTACCGCTGGGAGCCATGGCGTAAGAACTGGCTGTTGGAATTCGAACAACAAAGGAGCAGATGACAGATGAAAGTACTTGTAACAGGAGCTGCCGGCCATATCGGCAAAAATCTTGTAAAAGCTATCAATCAGGATTACGAATTGGTTTTGACTGATATCAAACAAGATGAAGAATTGAAGCAATACGGGGCGTTCCAGCAAGCGGACCTCGCTGTGTTAGAAGAAGTCGTGCAACTGGCAAAAGGCGTCGATGCAATCGTCCATTTAGGTGGGATTGCCACAGAAAGCACATATGAACAAATCAATCGAAACAATTTTAACGGAACGTACCATATATATGAAGCAGCCCGAAAGCATGGTATCAAACGTATCGTTTTTGCTAGCAGTAATCACGCTGTCGGTTTCCAACCTATCAATCAATCGATTGGACCTGATGCACCTCATTTGCCTGATACGTTCTACGGTTCGAGTAAGGCATTCGGCGAAAATCTAGCAAATATGTATTACAAAAAACATGATATTGAAACAGCTAGCCTGCGAATCGGCAGCTATTTGGAGAAGCCCACTGAACATCGCAACCTGAACACATGGATCAGTGTCCGGGATATGAATCAACTGATCGTCTGTTCTCTGGAAGCTGAGCAAATCGGTACAAGTGTCTATTATGGTGTGTCTTCTCTGCATAATGATTATTTTGATAATCGGGACGCTGCCAAAATCGGTTATGATCCGGAGGACAACCCTGAGGATTACCGAGAAGAAATTGAAAATGTAAAGATGGAAAACGTGACCGATTATATCGGTGGTATGTTTACCAATTTCGGAAGATGAGTTGAACTATCCTGGCAGTCTGTCAGGATAGTTCTTTTTTTACTGGATAAAGGAATCTTGTAACTTACAACGAATTCATACAAGGGCAAAATAAACAATAGATAGGATGTTGAAGATGGTACAAGGAATCAATTCTTATATTGTTACAAATGGCAATGGACAAGAAGCAGTCAAATTATATGAGGATGCTTTGGGAGCTCAAGTTCTAGATCTAAAAACTTTTGGCGAGATGCCGGAGGACCCTAACCATCCAGTACCAGCAGAAGCGAAAGATCATGTTTTACACGCGCATCTAAAAGTAGGTAATAATGATTTGATGTTATCTGATACATTTCCTGGTCAGCCTTTCGAGCTCGGCGATCAAGTAGGAATTGCTGTTATGACCAGCACTCCCGAGGAAACGAAGGATGTGTTTGAAAAGCTATCAGTTGGTGGTCAAGTGATTATGGAGCTGCAGCAGACTTTTTGGAGTGCTTTATACGGACAGGTTAAAGATAGATTTGGAGTAACCTGGCAGGTTAACACGCAATCTGAACACAACTAAACATAACGCTAATCTCCAATACAAAGAAGGCTGTCGGGACTATTCCCGACAGCCTTTTTAATTGTAAACTCACCTAAAGATATTACTTGCTCTTGTTCTTTATATTTCCAGACAGTTTCATTGCTTCCTTCAGCTGATTGAATGAACCGCCCTTGCCATACATCAAGACACCGCCGCGATACACTTTTGCTGCAAACCATGCAATGAGCAGAATTGCTGCTACAAGGATGGCGATTGATAGTGCTATTTCCCAAGCGGGTACTCCCAGCATACCGATTCGGAGGAACATAATCATCGGTGTAAAGAATGGGATGTAAGATGCAATCACAATGATAGACGAATCGGGTGAGCTAAGTCCGTATATGGATAGGAAGAAGGCACCCATCACTAAGAAAATAACCGGACTTACAAGCTGCTGGACATCCTCCATCCTGCTTACCACCGAACCAAGCCCCGCACAAATAGTTGCATATAAGAAATAGCCTAAAATAAAGAAGATCAAGGCAAACGTTAATGTAACTGGTGAAGCATTAGCTATTCCAATAAAATCGAAGAATCCTCCACCTAGTTCATCACCACGTATTTTGACCATAACATACACAGCAGCTGTAATTAATGCAACCTGAGTAAGTCCCATCATTCCAATTGCAAGGATCTTAGCGAACATTTGACCGACCGGAGAGGAGCTGGAGATTAAAATCTCCATTACTCTAGATGATTTTTCATTGGTAATATCCGTTGCAATCATCATACCGTAAATAATGACACTCATATAAAGCGCGAAAACTAATATATAAACAAGTCCATATGATCCCGCCAGCTCTTCTTCTGTCTTTGCTTCTTCATCAAGCGCTTGCCGCTCGAAAGATACCGGTGTATAAATATCCTGAATGGTCGCTTCGTCCACACCCGCTTGCGACGCAGCCTGAGCTACTTTGATTTGCTGCAGCTGTGCTTCCATATCATCGCTGGTGCTGTTTGTCAGCTGCATACCGTAAAAGACGGCCTGCGGCAGGTTTTGCTCTGACTGACTCAATACAAGCAGACCTTCAAACTCTTCATTTTCAACAGCTTGCTTTGCTTCTTCTTCATTGCCATCGAATAATACAGGCTGATAGTCTTCAGCACCACTGCTTAATAATTCGTAAAGCTGTTCGTTTTCTGTTTCATCAATCACTGCCACCACTGGGTCTTCGCTGTCACCTGTAAAGCGTTCAATAATATCCGGTATATAAAAGATTCCGCAAATGATAAGTAAAAAGATCGCACTAGAAATGATATAACCTTTTGTTTTCACACGAGATAAATAAGTATGTGAAAATACAATCCAAAACTTACGCATATGCTTCACCTGCCTTCTCGATAAAGATGTCGTTCAATGTGGGTTCTTCCACTTCAAACTTACTGACAAATCCTTTTTCGGTTAGCAGTTTCCACACAACAGGAGCATCCTCAGAAGAAGCGATTTGGAGTTTACATCCCTGCTGTGTCTCCTGGTACTTTACAACACCTGGTGTTTCTTTCAAGAAGGTCAGATCATAATCTGCTGATATCGTTATATTCTTTTTTCGGAAAGAGCGCTTTATCTCTGTTAAATCCCCCTCCACCACTGGCCTGCCATGCTTCATGATGCAAAGGAAGCGGCATAGTTCTTCTACGTGCTCCATGCGGTGGGAAGAGAAAATGATGCTCGTTCCAGCTTGTTTTAAATCAATAACGGCTTTTTTCAGCATTTCCACATTAACCGGATCCAGGCCAGAAAATGGTTCATCCAGTATCAACAGCCTGGGATTATGCAAAACAGCAGATATGAACTGTATTTTTTGCTGATTCCCCTTGGATAGCTCTTCCACTTTTTTATTTTCGTATTCTGTTATATTGAACCGTTCAAGCCAATCTTTCAGTGCTTTGACACTGTCCGCCTTCGCCATGCCTCTAAGCTTGGCAAGATATACGAGCTGATCCTTTACAGTAAGCTTCGGATAAAGGCCGCGCTCCTCTGGAAGATATCCTATCTCATTACTTTGTGCATATGTAATCTTTTTTCCCTGCCAGAATATCTCCCCTTCCGTATTTTCTAATAGATTAAGAATCATTCGGAACGTTGTCGTTTTACCAGCTCCGTTAGCACCTAAGAACCCAAAAATCTCACCCTCAGGTATCGACAGAGTCAGCTGATCTACAGCAGTATGCTTGCCAAATTTTTTGGTCACATCATTTAATTGAAGCACCAGCACCATCCTTTCACTTTTCTCTTACCAATTGTACGGATAAATGTTGGATATGTTTCATTTTCACTCAAGATTGAACCAAACCTTAATAATCTCTCAACAGTCTATTAGAAGCTTTTGAATCCGTTAATTCTAGAAGAATAGAAAAAAGAGTGCAAAGTTCCTCGCACTCTTTTCTTATTTCATTCAGTCTGCCTACTATTGCTTCCTCGACATAATCAAGTCCTTCACTTGCTGTCTGTCTCCTTGATGCAAAGCATCGACAATCTTACTTCCGACCACCACTCCATCACAATACTGGCTTAGTTCCTTTACATGCTCTGGTGTAGAAACTCCAAATCCGGCCAGCACAGGGGCCTTGCTTATTTCTTTCAACTCCTGCAGATGCGTGCCCAGCTGATCGACGAAGGTTGCTCGCTCCCCAGTTGTACCTGCAACTGTAACAGCATAAAGAAAACCTTCAGCACGCTCAGCGAGTGCCCGGATTCTTTCAGGGGTACTTGTCAAAGCGACCAAACGGATCAGCGCTATTTCGTACTTCTTAAGGGCTTCGACAACCAACCCTTCCTCTTCAAGCGGGAGATCAGGCAGAATAAGACCGGATATTCCTGCCGCTGCACATGCAGAAGCGAAGGCTTCTACCCCATAGGCGAAGACTGGATTCAAATAAGTCATAATAACAAGCGGCACATTGCGGCTTGCTCTTTCTTTTGCAACCTCATCCAGCACTGCTTGAACAGTCGTGCCAGCTTCCAATGCGCGAATGCCAGCTGCTTGGATAGTTGGACCGTCCGCAACTGGATCTGAAAAAGGCAGCCCCAGCTCGATTGCCGTTGCACCGCTGTCCGCTAGAAAACGAATTCGTTCATTCAAGCTTTCCAAGCCGCCATCACCTGCCATTATATATGGTACGAAAGCTTTCTCCCCAGCTTCAGATACTGTTTGAAATGCATTATCCAGCATCGCCTTACTCATCGGAATCCCCTCCTGTTTCATGTGCTTCTCTAATTGTGTTTACATCTTTATCACCGCGTCCAGATAAACAAACAACCAGCACATCTTCTTTGTCCATCACTGGTGCTAATCTTTTGCAGTATGCTACTGCGTGCGCGCTTTCCAGAGCGGGTATGATTCCTTCTGTTCTTGAAAGAAGACGTACAGCCTCCAACGCTTCTTCATCGGTAACGGCATCATACGCTACTCGTCCAGCATCTTTTAAATAGCTATGCTCTGGACCAACACCTGGGTAATCCAATCCGGCTGAAATCGAATGAGCCTCCTGTACCTGACCATCATTATTTTGCAGCAGATAAGACAATGATCCATGTAATATTCCAGCTTTCCCTTCGGTAAGAGACGCTGCATGCTTACCTGTTGGCAAACCCATACCTCCAGCTTCCACGCCATACATTTTCACATCACGATCATCAACGAACGGGTAGAACATGCCGATTGCGTTACTCCCGCCGCCGACACAAGCAACAATTGCTTCCGGTAGCTTGCCTTCTGCCTCAATAATTTGCTTACGGGTTTCATCACCGATGATCCGCTGGAAATCTCGGACGATTTGCGGGAATGGATGCGGACCTGCAGCTGTACCGAAGATATAATGCGTATCTTCTACATTCGCCGTCCAGTAACGCATTGCTTCGTTTACTGCATCCTTCAAGGTACCGTTACCTTGATCGACTGAAACGACCTGCGCGCCCAATAGCTCCATCCGATAAACATTCAATGCCTGCCTTCTGACATCTTCTTTTCCCATAAAGATGATGCATTCCAATCCAAGCAATGCACTGACTGTTGCAGTAGCCACCCCATGCTGGCCGGCGCCTGTTTCGGCTACAACCTTTTTCTTGCCCATTCGCTGCGTCAATAACGCTTGCCCGATTGTGTTGTTGATTTTATGCGCACCTGTATGGTTAAGGTCTTCTCGTTTCAAATATATCTTAGGTCCGCCTAAATAAGCAGATAAACGTTCTGCATAATAAAGCGGAGTCTCTCGTCCTACATACTGTTTCAAATAATAGCGCATTTCTTCTTGGAATGCAGGATCCTCTTTTGCTTCTTTGAATGCTTTTTCTAGTTCCAAGATGGCTGGCATCAATGTTTCAGGTACGAAACGCCCGCCAAAGTTTCCGTAGTGTCCAGTTTCTGTTGGATATATTGCCATGTCTTTCACTGTCCTCTCTTTGCCGCTGTAATGAACTGATTTATTTTAATGGGATCCTTTTTTCTGTCTGTCTCTACTCCGCTGCTCACATCGACACCGACAGGGCTAACTTCTTCAATTGCTTGCTGTACATTTCCGCTATGCAAACCACCTGCAAGAAAGAGCTTTTCCCTCGGAATTGTTTCTGAGTTTGCCAGTGACCAGTCAAATGCTGTGCCGTTGCCTCCCCTATACGCTTCTGCTGGACTATCCAACAGATAGTATTCACATGCGTAATCAGCGAGTTGCTTTAGGTCATTCTCTGAAGCTACCGAGAAGGCCTTAATAACAGGCTTGCTGATAGATTTAATGTAGTCTGGTGTTTCATCGCCATGCAGCTGAATGTAATCTAGTCCAGCAGTCTCGGCTATGTCCAGCAAACTCTCGATTGGCTCGTTGACAAACACGCCTACTTTCTTTACTTGAGCCGGTAGCTTCTTTCCGATGTCGGCTGCTTGCTCAGGTGATACCTTCCGTCTGCTGTCCGCAAAAACAAATCCGATCATATCAGCTCCTGCATCCACTGCCATCTGCCCAGCCTCTGCCGACTGAATTCCGCAAATCTTAACGATCATGACTGCTCCGCTCCTACCGGGACCTGGAGTGTTTCCAACACTGCTCCTACATCGGGAGCTCGCATGAGCGTTTCACCGACAAGGATCCCCCTTGCCCCTGCTTTTGCTAAACGTGACGCATCAGCTGGTACCGTAATGCCACTTTCGCTGATGACAAGCGTTGCGGAGGTATCAATGATTTCTATTAATCGTTCCGTTACACCTAAATCCACCTCAAAAGTCTTAAGATTCCGATTATTGATTCCAATGATATTCGCACCAAGTTCTTGTGCTTGTTTTAATTCTTCTTCATTGTGAACCTCTACTAGTACATCCATCTCTTTGGATTTTGCATATTGATAGAGAGTGTGCAATCGATCTTTTTCCAAAGCCGCAACAATCAATAAGATCACATCAGCACCATAATCAGCAGCTCTATCGATTTGAATTTCATCTAAGATAAAATCTTTATTTAATATCGGTATCTCTACTGCCTCCCTGACAGCTGCCAAATCATCCATCGTACCTTTGAAGAAGGGCGTGTCAGTCAGAACTGAAATAGCACCAGCTCCTGCTGATTCATAGATATTTGCTTGATTTGCAGGCACAACATCGGGATTGATCATTCCTTTGGAAGGAGAGGCACGTTTGATCTCCGCAATAACCTGCATCTGTTTCTGTTGCTGAAATCGTTCATATAAAGATATTGGCTTACGCTGTGCTGTTGTCGCCCGATATGTTTGTTTCAGTGTAGCAATTTCCGTCCGCTTCTCTTCTAATATCCTTGCTAAGAATGTCATGATGTCACTTCCCTTTGTTTATAATCGATCAAGTATTGCAGTTTCTGTCTAGCTGCTCCGCTATCAATACTTTCCTTAGCAAGCTTGATGCCTTCCTGAATAGAAGCCGCTTTTCCATTTGCAAATATACCCAGTCCTGCATTTAATACAACAGTGTCTCGATGAACCCCGTTCTCCCCATTTAACACACGCAGCAGAATGTCCGCATTCTCGGCTGCATCACCGCCCTTGATTGCTTCGAGTGGATAAACCGGCAGGCCGACCTCTTCCGGATGAAGAGTGAAGGCTGTCTGCTTGCCATCCTCTAGGAGGACAAGGTGGTTCTCTCCTGCAAGGGATGCTTCATCCATGTAACCTGCGCCATTAACGACAATCGCCCTCTTGCGTCCCAATTTATGGAGTGCTTCAGCCATCATCTCGAGCATATCGCGTCTATAGATACCAAGCAGTTGGGAGTCAAGCTGAACTGGATTCGTCAATGGTCCAATCAAATTGAAAATGGTTGGGATACGAAGCACTTTACGCAGCTGCATTACTTGCTTCAGACCAGGATGAACATGAGGTGCAAACAAAAAGGCAATACCATTCTCCTCAAGTAAATGCGTCATCTCAACTGCTGGCAGATACAAGGGGATTCCCAGATTCTCCAGCACATCCGCACTGCCTGTTCTGCTGGATACACTTCGATTACCATGCTTGGCAATCGTAATACCTGCTCCAGCAATGACAAAAGCTGCTGTCGTACTGATGTTGAAGCTTTGCGACCCATCTCCTCCTGTACCGCAGTTATCCATCACACTTGCTGCCTGGAGAGGGATTGTCTGGGCTTTTTCGCGAATTGCGGCCACCATACCTGCAACTTCATCTGCTGTTTCCCCGCGTGTTTGCAGCATCGAAAGAAACGCACCTGCCACAGCATCCGGCATACTGCCCTCCAGCAATTCCCTGGATGCCTGCAACGCCTCTGAATAAGTCAAAGCCTGCGTATTTGTAAGCTTAGCCAATAATGGTTCCATGACTTTCCCCTTCTTTCATGGTTTGAATATAATGCTTCACGATCTCCTTACCAGCTTCTGTCCCAATCGATTCCGGATGGAACTGCAGTCCGTAAACTGAGTACTGGATATGCTGAACAGCCATGATTTCCTCATCATCTTCTGAATACGCGGTAACTTCCAATTCATTCGGCACACTGCGTTTATCAATGACAAGAGAATGATAGCGCATGATCGGCAGATCCTTTATGATTCCTTTGATTACCGGTTCTCCCTCATAACGAAGTGTCGATGTCTTTCCATGCTTGATTTGTCCCGCTCGGATAATATCTGCTCCAAAAGCTGTACCGATTGCCTGGTGACCGAGACAGATGCCAAGTATCGGAATTTTGCCAGCAAAGTGACGGATTGCCTCGACACATATCCCTGCATCTTCCGGTCTGCCTGGTCCAGGGGATACGATGATTGCCTCTGGATTCATTGCTTCAATATCCTGGATAGAGATGGCGTCATTGCGGACAACCTCGACTTCTTCTCCAAGCTCCGCTGTATATTGGAACAGATTATAAGTAAAAGAATCATAATTATCGATCAGCAGAATCATGTAAACCTACCTCCGTTAACGATTTCGCTTTATGCAGCGTCTCGTGATATTCTGTCTCAGGATCCGAGTCATACACTAGTCCGGCTCCCGCCTGTACATATGCTTTATTGTCTTTTATAACCATCGTTCGGATAGCCAGTGCCAAATCAAGATCACCGTTCATATTTATATAACCAACAGCCCCGGCATAGAGCCCTCTTTTTTTCTTTTCAAATTGATTAATCAATTCCATTGCCCTTATTTTCGGGGCGCCGGAAACTGTACCTGCCGGAAGGGCTGCAATCAATGCATCCAATCCAGTCATATTATCTGCCAGTTCACCTTGTACTTCAGAGACAATGTGCATAATGTGCTGATACTTTTCTACTGTCATATACTTTGTCAGCTCGACCGTACCGACCTTACACACACGCCCCAGATCATTGCGGCTTAAGTCGACAAGCATTCGATGCTCCGCTAATTCCTTTTCATCTGCCAACAGTTCAGTTGTCAGCTGTTCATCTTGTGCTAGTGTCTTACCGCGCGGCCTTGATCCAGCAATTGGATTAGCCGTCACTAGATTTCCGCTTGCTTTAATCAAGCTTTCCGGGGAAGCTCCCAGTACGGTATAGTCCTCAAAATCAAGGAAGAACATATACGGCGAAGGATTGCTCGCCCGCAGCTTCCGGTAGAAACTAAAAGCATCTCCACTGAAGTCTGCCGTCAGCCGCTGGGAAAGTACAATTTGAAATACATCACCTGCTTTGATGTATGCCTTGGCATCTTCCACCATCTGCATAAATGCTTTTTGATCTGTCTCTGGCTGAAAATGTACTGGCTGCAATACGATATCAGGTATGTCCTTGAACGATGTAATCTCCTGCTCCACTTCCTCTAAACGGGCTTGGAGCATCTCTGTTGACCGATTTCCTGCTCCATCAATGGCTAGTAAAGTCACCTGCTGATGCTTATGGTCGTAAACGATAATATCCTCATAAAACATAAAATGAACTTCCGGCATACCGATTGGATCCTCTGGAACTTCACCAATCGCTTCATATTGCCGAATTGAGTCATACGCCATAAATCCGACAGCTCCGCCATAGAAAGGAAAATCGAGCGGTAATTCGAGTCCGCTTATCTGCTTCTTCAAAACCTCTAATGGTTTATCTGCCAGCTTCTCTTCCTCTCCCGCAAACTTCAGCATTGTTTCCTGCCCCTTACCGATCAATTCCTTGTAAGGATTCGCTCCAATGATGGAATAGCGACCCTTTCCTGTATGGTGTACCGAACTCTCCAGTAAAAACTTCTTTTCGCCTGCCAGCCGCTTGTAAATCACGACAGGTGTGAGCGTATCTCCGTTCAATTGTTTCTTTTGAAATTGTATGCTATCCGTAACCGCCATCTTCCTCGCTCCCTTTTCTTTGTAATAAAAAACCGTCCCCTATGCACATGATTGGTTCATGTGCATAGGGGACGGTTTTACACCGCGGTGCCACCTCTATTGAAAGCTCTTTTGCTTTCCTCTCATTCGGATACGAAAGCTTTAGCCTTGATATCCTATCCCGGTAACGGGGGAAACCGGATTCCCCTACTATGTTTCAAGGAATCTCTCTGAAGTCCATTCCATGCTGCCGATTTGGCCTGGATCTCACCACACCAGGCTCTCTGTACAAATCAATCAGCATGTACTCCTCTTCATCAACGAGTTATGGGTATAAAAAAAGGGCAATCTCTCCAATAAAGGACGAGATTACCCGTGGTACCACCTTTGTTAGCTAGCGCACTAGCTCACTTTGCTCCTGCTATCGGGGGAGTTGCCGCTACAGCCTACTGTTATTTCAGCTATAGTGCTCGGAAGTCCATTCACGTATGTGTCACACCGGTTTCCACCAGCCACCGGCTCTCTGAAGTGACCACATAAGCTACTACTCTTCGTCGTCGCTCACGTATCAGTTATGTTGGATTCATTGTAGTACCCTTGATTTCATTTGTCAAGAGTGATTTATTCTGCATCCAGTAAATCAGGCTTGCCATTTTCTCCGAAAACAAGTTCTTTTCGCGGCAGACGCTGTTTTGTTTCTTTTTCAATTTGTTTGATTTGGTGTTGGTCACGAGGAGTCACGAAAGCTACCGTTAAACCGGTGCTGCCCGCTCTGCCTGTACGGCCAATACGGTGGATATAGCTCTCGGTATCTTCTGGCAGATCATAATTGAATACATGAGTCACACCTTCAACATCCAATCCTCGAGCTGCCACATCAGTAGCTACAAGGAACTGTGTCTTATACTCACGGAAATTCTTCATAGCACGCTCACGTTTTGCTTGTGACAAATCTCCATGCAGTTCATCCGATTCGAAGCCCTGCGCATGCAAATATCCATGCAGTTCAGACGCACGTCTTCTTGTTCTGCAGAAAATGATTGCAGCAAATGGACGATACATCTGCAATAACACCTTCAATGCATTTCGCTTTTCACGATCCGACATTTCCAGGACAATCTGCTTGATTTCCTTTAAAGTCACGTTGGTTGTTTGAATCGTGATTTCCTTCGGCTTCTGCATTTGGGAAGATGCAAGCTGACGGATTTCCTTCGGCATTGTGGCAGAAAACAGCAGTGTTTGTTTCGTATTCGGCAATGCATTTGCAACATCCTTTACATCATGCCAAAAACCCATATGCAGCATCTGATCAGCCTCATCCAAAACAAACGTCCGTACATGGGAAAGATCTACCGTGCCGCGGCGCATATGGTCGAGCAGACGACCCGGCGTCGCTACTACGATATCCACTCTGCCTTCAAGTTTTTTAAGCTGCTTAACGATATCCTGACCGCCATAAACAGCTAAGATTCCGATTTCTTCTTCCGGATGAATCAGCTTCGCCAGTTCATCATAAATTTGGATAGCTAACTCCCGTGTCGGGCTGAGAACAAGTGCCTGAATACCGGCACTATCAGCCTCTAGCATCTCCAATATCGGCAGCAGGAAAGCAAGCGTCTTGCCTGTACCTGTTTGTGCTTTGGCAATCACGTCTTTTCCAGCCAAAATTTCTGGAATTGCTTGCTTCTGTACAGGCGTTGGTTCTGTCAGACCTAATTTATGTAATATTTCCAAACGGTTATTTTGTAAGTTCAAATCATTGAACACATTCATGTTGTTCCCTCTTTCATACTTTTTCCATAATTATTATGTGAAGTTTCCATAGAAGTACGCGCCAAAAGTTTGTAAGATACTAGTATACACATAAAAAGGGGGAAATTATATGCAAAAATGGCTGATCGGCATTTTTGTCTTGCTGATCATCAGTTTCAGCATTATTGGACTTTTTCGGGGTGAAGGAAATATCCAAAGTATTAACGAGACAAGTAAATCGTCTGTAAATTTAAAATAATGTGCGTTTATCCTGCACGCACGCGGGTAAACTATAATATAAATAAAAACAGGCAGAGCAAACCGCCATTTGCTCCACCTGTTACGCTATTTGTATTAGTCTAATACTTTTACTGTTACAGTTTTACGTCCCCAGTTCAATGCAGTTCCTTGGTCTGGTACGTGTACATCGATCTTATTACCTTTGATTGCACCGCCAGTATCGCCTGCAATTGCTTCACCATAGCCTTCAACCCATACTTTTGATCCTAAAGGAATAACACTTGGGTCTACTGCAATAACTTTCGCATTCGGATTAGCATTCAAATCAATACCAGTAGCTGTTACACCAGAGCATCCTTCACATTGACCAGTATATGCAGTTGCGGATACTGACAATTCTTTAGTTGCTTCTTGGCTAGTACTTGTAGCTGCTTTTTCTTCTTTTGCAGGAGCTGCTTCTTCTTTAGCAGGTTCTGCTTTTTGTTCTGTTTGTGCAGGTGCTTCCTGCTTTTCTTCTTGTTTAGGAGCTTCTTGTTTTTCTTCTTGTTTAGGAGCTTCTGTCTGAGCAGCTTCCTGCTTCACTGGTGCTGTTTCAGTTACAGCGCCACCAGTCACCGCCAGTTGCTGACCTATTACAATCAAATCGGAGTTAAGGCTGTTCCAAGATTTCAACTCGCCTACCGATATATTGAACTTCCCTGCGATTTTAGAAAGAGAATCGCCTTTTTGTACTGTGTATGAGTCTGTTTGGTTTGTTTCTTTATCTATAGTTAATTTTTGATTAGGAAAGATTAGGTCAGAATCAAGTTGGTTAAGCTCTTTAAGCTGATCTACACTCACTTCGTATTTGTCTGCGATTTTCCAAAGAGAGTCCCCTGATTGAACATTATATTCAGCAGCTGATGCTGTTGTACTGAATGCCCCCGCAATTACTAGTCCTGTAGCTAAAGATACGACTGTTTTTTTCATACGTCGTCTACCTCCTTAAATTTCTAACAGGACTTATGGTATCACATGGGCTTAGCCCAGTGGGTTACAGGAAGTTTAAGGTTATATTACAGCACGAGCTTATAGCAACACTATTGTTACACTGTAATCTTTCTGTAACAAAACGAGTGATAACCAAGCTTAAAGGGGCTTTTTTGTAACAAAAGGGTTTGTTTTATTCCATTAATTGTTAGTAAGTAAAGTTAAATTTCTTGTTGACTTTGTTTGCATTCGCTTTTTCTCGTTCAATTTTTGTCGTTTTTCCGGCTTTATTAGGACAAATGTTACAAAACAGCCTCATGAATTCCCTTTTATATTCCAATTATCTAAAAAAACAGGAGCAGCTGCCCCTGTTTTTTACTTCTTCACTACCCAATTATGGTTGCAAGTTGCTTCAATTACACCACGCTGGCTGATGTAATCTGCGATCAGCTCTGTCATATCTGTTGTGATCTCCTTGACCACTTGCTTTCCTTTAAACATGACATAGTCTCCTCCGCCAGCCGCTCGATAATTATTCATTACTACCTCATACATCTCATCCGCAATGACAGGGGTGCCCTTGATGGTCAAATCTTGTACCCTGTCTCCTACCTCACGACTAATATCCAATGTATAGTCGATTCCTTCCCACATATCGTAATTGTAATGCTGTGGCTTAGGTTCCAGGAAGGAGCGGCTCACTTCAAGTTCACCCTCTTTATCCAAATTGAAGTAAGTAGCAGAAAGTTCGAGTGCATGCTTCATATCTGCTCCAGAAATCTCAATCACTTTTAACGTGTTTGGATAGATATAGTTGGAGACTATATCTCGCATCGTAATATTCTGCGGAAAACCAGGTGACGCATTGTGAAACAATGCTGTACTCGAGATAGCAACATTTGCTGCATCCATCTGTACTTTATTGATGAACTCAATAAATGCGGTCTCCTTCACCCTCGTTTCAAATGCATCATGGATGATCATATCTCCGTCTATTTTGCCGATCGGCTGGTCAAGCCATGTCTGCGTTTCCTCTTCATAGGAAGAAACTAGTCTTAAGATCGTTTCATCAGGCTCAATTTCATTCGTAATTGTATGCAATTTTGCCTCTGAGGTGACACGTTTTCTACTATTATGTACATCCTCGACAGCAATGGAGACTTCACCAAGGAATGCACCATTGGAGCCTGGCTGTACAACAGTCACGTTATTCACCTTTTCAGCAAGCGATCGATGCTGGTGACCGGTGACCAAAATATCAATTCCTTCTATTGAATGGCAAATTTCGTAGCCCACATTTTCACCAGTGAGTGATTCTGTTGGCTCCCCAGTTTCAAGATCCCGTTCGAATCCGCCATGATAAGCGACAATCAGGACATCAGGCTGTTCCTTCTCCCGAACTTCCTTCACCCATCGTCTTGTTGATTCCAGGACATGCTCAAATGCAAGCCCCTCTATATGATTCGGATCTTCCCAGTTTGGTATGAAATGAGTAGTAATGCCGATGATCGCCAGCTTTACACCATCGATCTGTTTGATTTCATACGGTCTGCCGAATACAGGTTGTTTTTTTGTCTCATCAAGGATATTGCCGCAAAGGTATGGAAAGTTTGCAAGCTGAATTGCTGATTGCAGATATGGCATGCCATAGTTGAATTCATGATTACCTATTACCGCCGCATCATACTTGAGTTCATTCATACAGCGAATCAGTGGATTATCCTTATCTGACTGATACTTTGCATGGTGATACGTTAGCGGCGTGCCTTGTATCATGTCTCCATTATCAAGCAATAGAACATGCTTCTTTTCTTCTCTTATTCTTTTAATTAAGGTAGCTACCCGTGCCAGACCTTGTGGAGCTGGTTCGTGATCACGGTATGTAGTAGGAAAGATATTTCCATGCACATCACTAGTAACGAGCATGGTGATATTTGTCACTTTATCAGACATACTTTTGATTCCTCCGACCTCTTTTTCAGAATTAAAACAGTTTTTGCTATTATCTATCATAACATGCCAAAACTATCTTTACATTCTTATTACAGTAAGTTAACATAAATTGGAACAAGTCGTGATATAGTTGTTCATGCAGTGCAAATTAAACAATTTTTGGGGGTATATCATGTTTAAGAAAATTGCAGGTGTTGGCGCGACTCTATTTCTTGCAGCAGGGTTGCTAAGTGCGTGTGGATCTGATGATTCTAGCGCAGAAGGCGGTAGCAACGGAGATTTGAAAGAATTGCGTGTGCAATTCGTTCCTTCTCAGAATGCAGAAACACTTGAAGCAAAAGCAGAGCCGCTTGCAGATCTTCTGGAAGAAGAACTGGACATTCCTGTCGAAGTAAGTGTATCTACTAACTACAACACTATCATTGAGGCGATGGCTTCCGGCCAAGTAGATGTCGGCTTCCTACCGCCTACAGCATATGTATTGGCTCATGACAAAGATGCTGCAGACGTTATCCTTCAGTCTCAGCGTTATGGTGTTAATCCAGAAGACGGATCACCAACTGACGAACTAGTAGATTTCTACTTAGCACAATTCGTCGTGAAGAGTGATTCTGGAATCGACTCCCTTGAGGACTTGAAAGACAAGACCATTGCAGTTCAGGATGTAACATCCTCTGCTGGTTATGTATGGCCGGCTGGTGCACTTGATGCTGCTGGTTTGGACATTCAGTCCGATTTGACTCCAACAACTGTAAAAGGTCATGATGCTGGTATCATCAGCGTATTGAACGGTGACACAGATGCAGCTGTAACATTCCAGGATGCACGTAACGTCGTTAAAGGTGACTACCCATCTGTATTCGAGGATACGAAAGTAATTGCTACTACTGAAAAAATCCCGAATGATACAATCGCAGTCACTCCTGAAATCAATGACGAGTGGAAAGAAAAAATCACTGATGCCTTCATCAACATCGGTAAAGATCCAGAAGGTTTGGAAATCATCCGCGATGTTTACACTCATGAAGGTTACGTAAAATCTGATGACAGTAAATTCGAAGTTGTTCGCGAGTATTCCGAGAAATTCGCACAAGAATAATAGAATAAACTATCCTTCAATCCAGCCAGCCTGAGATTTCCTTAGACTGGCTGGGCTTTTGTCTGTAACTATATCTTTTCTTAACTGTATTTTTCCTGCTTTACTATTAAACTACATAAAAAGGTTGGTATAGAAAGTGATAGAATTTCGCAATGTTTCGAAAACATATCCGAACGGCGTCAAAGGTTTGAAAAACATCAACTTAACTATCGAAAAAGGCGAGTTTATTGTCATTGTCGGTCTTTCCGGTGCCGGTAAGTCTACATTGCTGCGCTCGATTAATAGATTGCATGAAATTTCCGAAGGCGAAATCATGATTGATAATGAATCCATTACAGCTGCTAAAGGAAAGAATTTACGTCATATCCGCCGTGATATCGGCATGATCTTCCAAAACTTCAATCTCGTCAAACGTTCTACTGTTCTACGGAATGTCCTTTCCGGTCGTGTCGCTTATCATTCTACGTTGCGGACTGTATTCGGCTTATTCCCGAAAGAAGATGTCAACTTGGCTCTAAATGCATTAGATCGTGTGAATATTGTAGAGAAGGCCTATACGCGTTCTGACCAACTTTCTGGCGGACAGCAGCAGCGTGTATCAATTGCCAGAGCTTTGGCACAGGAAGCAAAAATCATTCTTGCTGATGAACCAGTAGCCTCTCTTGATCCACTGACAACGAAACAAGTAATGGATGACTTGAAAAAGATCAACCAAGAGCTTGGTATTACGACTGTCGTCAACCTTCACTTCATCGATATCGCACGTCAATATGCTACACGCATTATCGGTTTAAATGCAGGAGAAGTTGTGTTCGACGGGCCAGTGGAAGAAGCGACTGATGAGAAATTCCAGGAAATCTACGGACAGCAGCTGGAAAAAGAACAGCAGCGAGGTCCAATTGGAGCGGGTGCCGAATGAGTCAGCCTCCGAAAAAGACGATTCCAAAACCGCCTACCAGAATTAAGCACTATCTGACAGCGGCAATCGTACTTGCCCTGCTCGTCCTAAGTTATATTCAGACCGGCTCAAGCTTCATGGATTTGATTACGAACCGTGATCAAATGGCCAGCCTTGTCATCGATATGTTCCCGCCGGATTGGGCTTACTTTGAGAACATCATCGAACCGATGCTTGAGACAATCCGTATGGCCGTCATAGGAACGACATTCGGAGCTATCATCTCCGTTCCAGTCATCCTGCTCTGTGCAAACAACGTGAACCGGATACCTTGGATCTCTTATCCAGCACGATTTGTACTGAACTTGATCAGGACAGTTCCAGAGCTATTGCTTGCAGCTATCTTTGTAGCAATTTTTGGTTTAGGTATGATTCCAGGTATCTTCGCTTTGACGATCTTTTCCGTTGGGATTATCGCAAAATTAACATACGAATCTGTCGAAGGTATCGACAAAGGACCGATGGAAGCTATGACAGCGGTTGGTGCGAACAAAGTCCAATGGATTACTTTTGCTATCATCCCGCAGGCTGCTGCCTATTTCGTTTCGTATGTACTGTATACATTCGAGGTAAATATCCGTGCCGCTGCCATCCTCGGCCTCGTAGGCGCAGGTGGTATCGGTCTTTATTACGACAGCAACCTTGGTTTCTTGAATTATCCGCGTGTTAATACCTTGATTATTGCGACACTTGCCGTTGTATTGATCATTGATTTTGTGAGTAACAAACTACGGGAGAAATTACTATGAGCCAATTACCTACACATACTGTCGATAAACCAAAAGGCCGCGGTAAAAAGGTCTTCAACCGTGTGTTGATCCTAGTCATCCTGGCTGCTATCTATGTTTGGGCTTTTGCTGGAGTGGAAGAATTTGAGATCAAGGAGACTGCTGGACAGATCTCTAAAGCGATCTTTGATGGTATCATTCATCCGGATTGGGCATTCGTAAATGAAGAGGAAGGCCTTATCTTCGGGTTGATTGATACACTGGCTATCTCCATCCTTGGTACGTTCATTTCAGCTATTCTTACCATACCATTCGGTTTCTGGGCCGCAAGCCGCCGAGATAAATCCGGCTTTTTTGTTACTGGTCTGGGCCGATTCGTACTTAGCTTCATTCGGGTATTCCCAGAGGTTGTTCTGGCGATTATCTTCATTAAAGCAGTCGGCCCTGGATCGTTTGCTGGGGTACTCGCATTGGGTCTGCATTCCATCGGGATGCTAGGTAAACTGTTTGCTGAAGAAGTAGAAGCCATCGATCACGGTCCTCGTGAAGCCTTGATCGCAACAGGAGCTAACCGTATCCAAGTACTTGTCTATTCTGTATTACCGCAAGTACTGCCTGGATTCATCTCCTATACACTCTACCGTTTCGAGCTGAATGTCCGGGGAGCTTCCATCCTCGGTATTATTGGAGCAGGTGGTATTGGAGCTCCACTTATTTTCGCTTTGACTTCTCGTAACTGGCCGCGTGTTGGTGTCATCCTGCTAGGTATCATTGTATTGGTATCTGCGATTGACTTAATTTCCGGCTATTTACGTAAAAAGATTGTATAAAGAAAACAGCGATTCTGCTTTAAACAGAATCGCTGTTTTTTAGTTCAATACAGTTGTACGTTCGCTTGCAGGCACTCTTGGCTTCACTTTCGGTTCTTTACCGATATATCCAACCTGCAGGAGTCCGATATTACGCTCCCCTGGTCTGATTTGCAGTAATTCCCTCGCATCTGCATTCTCGAGCAATGTATTCGTCTTCCAGATTGTCCCGATGCCTTTTTCCCATGCAAGCAGGCTGAAATTCTGGATTAGCATACTAGCAGATGCATAATCTTCTTCGCGGAATTTCATTTGCGTATTTTCCTCAAGTACGACAGCGATCCAAAGCGGGACGTCAGTAATCTTCTTTTTTAATGCCTCTGCTTTTTTCTCTTTCTCTTCAGCTGTTGCCGCACCTTTCGCCCCTTGCTTCGCATTGATTTCACCCAGATTTTGTTTTGTCTCCCCATCAATTAAGATAAAACGCCAAGGCTGTGTCATTTTATGGTTTGGCACCCAAACTGCTATATCAAGTAATTCCTGTATCTCCTTGTAAGAGATTTCTTTACTAGTATCGTAATTCGTTATGGATCTTCTATCCTTTATCAGCTGCTCTAATTGCATCTGTAACACTCCTCTTCCATTCTCCGTACTTTTCTTTAATTGAAAACCATTATCATTATCATATCTGAATATTCTATACAATGTCAATGTGCTATCTATCTGGAAAAAATCTTACTTTTTTATGAAAGTTTCTGAATAACGCTTGAACAGACCCTTATTTTGTGACAATATAAATGATAACGAATCTCATTCTCATAACAAAGAGAAGAGGAAAGGGGTACCAGTAATGGGACGTTTACAAACGGAATTACTTGAAGTAGCCTATGGAGATAAATCAATCGTAAAAGATTTGACTATAGAAATTCCTAAAGGAAAGATTACTGCTCTCGTTGGAGCAAATGGTTCAGGCAAGTCCACTATACTTAAAACAATGGCGCGTGTCATGAAGCCGAAAAACGGCACGGTACTATTGGACGGCAAAAGCATTCATAAACAATCAACGAAAGCTGTCGCGAAGCAGCTTGCCATCCTGCCGCAGAATCCTGTTGCACCCGAGGGTTTGACAGTGTCTGAGCTTGTAGCTTATGGTCGCTACCCCCATCAGAAAGGGTTCGGCACTCTTACTCCTTATGATAAGGAAGTAATAGCATGGGCAATTGAAGTAACAGCGATGGAGGACTTCGCACAGCGCGCGGTCGACCAGCTTTCCGGCGGTCAGCGTCAGCGCGCTTGGATTGCAATGGCATTGGCACAAGAAACAGAAACACTCTTCCTTGATGAGCCGACGACATTCCTCGATATGGCACATCAGCTGGAAGTGCTCATGCTATTGCATAAACTAAATCGTGAAGAAAACCGTACAATCGTCATGGTTGTACACGATCTCAATCATGCCACACGTTATGCAGATCACATGATTGCCATCAAAAAAGGACAGGTAATTTGCGAAGGTTCACCCGTTGATACTGTCACTGCGGAGAACCTGCGGGAAGTGTTCAACATCGAAGCTGATGTGATCCTCGACCCACGTTCGGGAGTGCCTCTCTGTTTACCATATAATATTCTCGGGAGTGCAGCTCCTGTTGAGCCAGAACGTATCATGGAAAAAACTTTAGCATAAACAAAACGCGTTGCAGCTATCTGCAACGCGTTTTATAATGCTTGTTCTTCTTCCATCTGCCTCGTTACTCGGATGAACGCAACTGCCCCGCTTATCTCCTTTTCGGTCAGCTCCCTCTGATCGACTGTCAGTTTCGTATTCCCCTGCTCCGTCAGCTCCATTTTCTTTTCATAATGACGCCCCAGCAAATCGTCACAGCTTGTACCAAATAAGTCTGCCAGCATAATTAATGCCTCAAATGACGGACGCCGATATCCGGATTCGTAGCCTGCATATGTGCTTTTTGCTATACCGAGACGGTCTGCGGTATCTTGCAGCGACCAATTTTTGTTTTTCCTTAATTCTGATAGTCGATCCAGATTCATCTTACTTCCCCCGCTCTTTTTCCTTCCTATTATTATAGCATCGTTTCGTACGCGATACGAATAATATAATCTTGATTAACCCTAGTACCTTCTCTATAATTAGGTTTAAAGTACGCAATTAGCGAATTACATATACGATAGATAGAAGAGGTGCAGGGAATGAAGAAGCTATTATTACTTACCACCGGCGGCACCATTGCATCAGTCGAAGGAACAAATGGCCTATCACCGGCTGTAGATGCGAATGAATTGTTAAGCTTTGTTTCCAATATGGATAATGAATATACAATGGAAACAGTCTCACTTATGAACCTGGACAGCACAAACATGCAACCAGAAGATTGGGTGACAATGGCCGAGGCAGTCAAAGATCATTACGATGCTTACGATGGCTTTGTCATCACGCACGGAACCGATACGATGGCTTATACGGCCGCAGCTCTGTCCTATATGCTGCAAAATGCGGATAAACCGATTGTAATCACTGGCTCGCAAATTCCGATTACGTTCCAAAAAACAGATGCCAAGAAGAATATCAAAGATGCCATCCGCTTTGCTTGTGAAGAAGTTGGCGGTGTTTATGTTGTTTTCGATGGCCGTGTTATTCAAGGAACACGAGCGATTAAACTGCGGACAAAAAGTTATGATGCATTCGAAAGCATCAATTATCCCTACATCGCCTTCATCCATGAAGATGAGGTCGAATATAATAAAAAAATTCAAAGCGAAAAAGTACCTTTTACCGTTGATACTTCCCTCTGTACTGATGTACTCTTATTAAGGCTGTATCCGGGCTTGAAGCCCGAGATGTTAGATGCTTTAGGAAGTATGTATAAAGGAATCGTAATCGAGAGCTATGGCAGCGGCGGTATTCCATTCGAAGGACGCGACCTTCTGCACAAGATAAACGAATTGGTGGAAAGAGGCATTGTAGTCGTCATTACTACTCAATGTCTTGAGGAAGGCGAAGACATGAGTATTTACGAAGTCGGCCGGCGCATCAACCAGGAGTTGGTGACTCGTTCAAGCAATATGAACACAGAGGCCATTGTACCGAAACTCATGTGGGCATTAGGCCAATCCACTGATCCGAAAGAAGTGAAACGTATGATGGAAACACCGATTGCTGAAGATATTACTATATGGCCCTCTTAAATAAGTGAAAAGGAAGGTTCAGGTCATGGCAGACTTACAAGAGAATTATCGGATTGAGAAAGACTTTCTGGGAGAAAAACAAATTACAAAGGATGCGTATTACGGCATTCAGACGCTGCGTGCGTCGGAGAATTTCCCAATCACTGGTTACCGCATCCATGAAGAAATGATCAAAGCACTCGGTATCGTGAAAAAATCAGCTGCTCTTGCCAATATGGACGTAAAACGGTTGTATGAAGGACTTGGCAAAGCAATTGTTCAAGCATCTGATGAACTAATAAGCGGCCAATGGCATGATCAGTTCATCGTGGATCCGATCCAAGGCGGTGCGGGCACCTCCATCAATATGAATGCTAATGAAGTCATCACAAATCGTGCCCTGGAGATCCTTGGTCATGAAAAAGGTGATTACCAGCATTTAAGCCCTAATACGCATGTTAATATGTCTCAATCAACCAATGATGTGTTTCCGACAGCTATTCATATTTCAACATTGAATATGCTCGAAAGATTGCTCGATACGATGGAATATATGCAAGGAGAATTCAAGAAGAAAGCAGTACAGTTCGATTCTGTCATCAAAATGGGCCGTACGCATCTTCAGGATGCAGTGCCGATTCGATTAGGTCAGGAATTCGAAGCATACAGCCGTGTGCTGGAAAGAGATATTAAACGCATCAAACAGTCACGTCAGCATCTGTATGAGGTCAATATGGGAGCAACAGCCGTCGGTACAGGTTTGAATGCAAACCCGAAATATATCGAGCAAGTCGTTAAGCACTTGGCTGCCAACAGCGGTTTGCCACTTGTAACTGCTGAAAATCTTGTAGATGCCACACAGAATACAGATGCCTATACCGAGGTTTCTGCTGCTCTGAAGGTTTGTATGATGAACATGTCCAAAATTGCGAATGATCTTCGCTTGATGGCTTCTGGTCCAAGAGCTGGACTGAATGAAATCAACCTGCCAGCACGGCAGCCAGGTTCGTCCATCATGCCAGGAAAAGTGAATCCAGTCATGGCTGAGCTAATCAATCAGATTGCATTCCAAGTAATCGGCAATGATAATACGATCTGCTTAGCCTCCGAAGCCGGCCAGCTTGAATTGAATGTCATGGAACCTGTACTTGTGTTCAACCTCTTGCAGTCCATCAGCATCATGAATAACGGCTTCCGCTCCTTCACAGATAACTGCCTAATCGGCATTGAAGCGAATGAAGCGTTGCTGAAGGAATATGTAGATAAAAGTGTTGGTTTGTTAACAGCAGTCAACCCGCATTTGGGATATGAAGTTGCTGCACGAATCGCACGTGAAGCGATCCTTACCGGCAAATCAATCCGTGAGCTTTGTTTGCAACATGATGTCTTAACCGAAGAAGAGCTTGATATCATCTTAAATCCTTATGAAATGACAAAACCGGGTATTGCCGGCGAGGAGCTTTTTGATAGATAATAGAAAAATGTGCTTGCGACCGATTTTTTCAAAAAAATGAGTCGCAGAGCGCATCTTCATCCACTTATATTTGTAAGCGGGTTCACTATTATTTTTAGGAGGATGGCTTTTGAAAGAAGCAAGATTACCATCAATAACAGAGATTATCATCGTACTAGGAATCTTTCTAGCGCTTGTATTATCTTTTACAGTCTATCTTGACCTGCCAATCCAATTGGCTCTTTTCATTTCCTGGTTTATCGTTATCATTTTAGGTATTCGGCTAGGACATAAATATCAAGATTTACAAAAATCTATTATGAATGGAATTTCCAACGGACTAGAGGCTATATTGATCTTGGTCGCCGTGGGAACGTTAATCGGTACATGGATTGCAGGCGGTGTTGTACCGACATTAATATACTATGGTCTTGAATTCATTCACCCTAGTATCTTCCTGCTTGCCACCTTGATTATCTGTTCTATCATGTCAGTTGCTACAGGAACATCTTGGGGAACAGCAGGAACAGCTGGTATTGCCATGATGGCAATTGGTGAGGGACTTGGCATGCCGTTGCCACTCGTAGCCGGGGCTGTGCTGTCAGGGGCATATTTTGGAGACAAGCTATCTCCGTTATCAGATAGTACGGTACTGGCATCTTCTTTATCTAAAGTCGATGTGCTTGAGCATGTACGGGCTATGCTGTTTCTTTCCATTCCAGCATTTATCATCACTGCACTCCTGTTCACAGGAGCCGGTTTCATCTACGGTGGAGAAGATATTGATCAAGCAAGGGTCGACTCGCTGAAAACCGCGCTTTTGGATAACTTTGACATAGGAATACTTATGCTCGTTCCGGCGATAGTTGTACTAGTTTTACTGGCAATGAAAAAACCTTCCCTGCCGGTTATCGTTACAGGCGCTTTGCTTGGAGCCATCTGGGCAGCCGTGTTCCAGGGAATGAATTTTGCAGAAGCTCTAGGAACTGCTTACAGCGGCTTCTCCATAGAAACAGGTGTGAATTTCATCGATGGTATCCTTAACCGGGGCGGTGTGTTGGGTATGCTCGATACATTGATGGTTATCATTTTCGGTCTAGGTTTTGGAGGGCTTTTGGAAAAGCTCGGTGTCCTGCAGGTTATTGTTTCCACTTTCGAAAAGAAACTTGTATCAGCAGGTAATACAACTGTTGCAACATTAATCGTAGCGTTCTTAGGAAATGTTCTAGGATGCGCAATGTATGTAGCTTTAATTCTAACGCCTAAAATGATGGAAAAAACGTACGACAGGCAGCAGCTTGATCGTCGAGTGCTTTCCCGTAACACAGAAGTCGGTGGTACACTGACTTCCGGTATGGTGCCTTGGTCTGATAACGGTATCTACATGGCTGGTATTCTAGGCGTTTCCACTTTTGCCTATCTTCCTTTCATGTGGCTTAGTTTTGTAGCTATCGGTCTGGCTATCATCTACGGTTACACTGGAAAGTTCATTTGGTACAACAAAGAAAAAACAGCTACTGAAAGCTAAAAAACACCTTCAAGCAATGATTGCTTGAAGGTGTTTTTGCATTACCAGCGCCAAAACAGGTTCTTCACCCAATTCCACACAGTACCAATAATATCTTTGACTATGTCTACAATCGGATGATTTGGCTTATCATCTTCATCCGGCTGATCAGGATCAGTCGGTGGTTCTTCCGGATCTACTGGCGGCTCCTCTGGATCTGTCGGAGGCTCAGTAGGTGTATCCCCGCTTACTTCAGAAATGCGGCCCTCTGCTTTATAGCTGATAGGCTCCATTTCGAAGCTGCGCACATATTCCACGGTAGCCTCTAGATCCTCTGGTCCCATTACAGGATTGCGGCCAAGTTCGCTGATTGGGCGATACTTATCACCTAATGATGTACCCATGAAGTTATTCACTGTCAGCGTATATACTTTATCTTCGTCAATAGGTGAACCATCAGGAAGCTTAATGTCCACAACCTGATTCGTTTCTCCATTCCATGTATACGTAAAGCCACTTATGCTGTAATCCGGACCGTAGGAAGTGATTTGAGCATTCAATATAGGCTCTAGATCAGCTCCATCGATTTCGAATGTCATGAGCGTATTATTGAAAGGCTGGATATTGAAAAGCTCGCCCCAAGTGATGTCACCTTCCAATAAGTCATCCCTGATTCCTCCGCCATTCATCATAGCGAAATCACTATTCATTGCCTCATTCATGCCATCAGCAAGCAAGTTGCCAAGTGCATTATCGCCTACTTCACCTTTTACTGCATATCCGCCAGTCATCGTATTAGCTGCAACCCCTACAACTTCATTCATTATAGGTGCTACTTCTTCAGCATATTTAGATAAAATAGCTCCGACTGTTGGATCTGGTGTGTAGGCGGCTTGATCTGCCCAGACGATTTCAGCTTGCTTGGATACGATATCACCTGTTTCACGATCAATTTCCACATCTACATCAGAAAATGCTTTGCCATATTCGGATGCTTGAACGATAAGCTTATTATCTACAGTCGCATTGACCACAGCATGGTTATGGGCAGCAAAGATAATATCGACCTCGTCATCCACCGCGTTCGCCAAGTCAGCAGCATCACCTGTAGCACTGTCTCCACTCTGCTCAGCTGGCATATGGGACAGAACAACAATAGCTCTTACGCCTTGTTCTTTCAGTTCTGCTGTCGCTTTGTTGACTGCTTCCACTTCATCCGTAATAGTAATGTCCTGGATTCCTTCTGGCATAACCATACCTAGTGATGCTGTCGTATTTACTCCGATAAAACCGATTTTTTCTCCGTCTACTTCCTCAATGCTGTAAGGAGGAAGAATCGTCTCGCCAGTGCCTTTGTATACACAGTTGGCACAAAGAGTAGCAAAGTTTGTACCATCGTAGCCAGGAGTCCCATTCGGGTGCTCCCCGCCTTCGACGATACGCAGAAGCTCATCTGTTCCTTCATCAAGTTCATGGTTGCCCATAGTACCGACATCAAAGCCCATTGCTTCCATAATTTCGATTGTCGGCTCGTCCTGGAGCAGCGCTGATACAGGTGAGCTGCCGCCGATCATATCTCCTGCATGCACTAGCAGACTATTTGGATTCTCTGCTTCACGCTGTTTGATAGCTGCAGCAGTGTAATCCATACGCCCGAATGTACCATCCATTGTTCCATCTTGGTTTATATCGAGTTCATATTGCTGATCAATCTTGCCGTGAAGGTCGTTCATACCAAGCAGCTGTACCGCCAGGTTATCTTCGTTTGCAGGAGGCTCTGTACCATCTGCTGTAGTATAGCCTTCTGCAATGGCATCATCTTCTGTCCAGAAAAAGATACGTTTCTCTACCGGAATGGATTCCCATTCAGCCGGAACTACATATTTCTTTGTATCCGAATTTCCAACATATTTATCCAAACCGCTGCCATCATAGCGGGCCCGGAATTCAAATGGCAGCTCCTCTAGCGGTGATTCAGTATTCCAAATACCTTTCTCCTGCTCTTTTGCATTCGCTACAGCTTGCTGATAAGTCTCATACTCATCTAGATCCCCAATCGGAGAGATGAAATAAGTGACTGCCAGTCCTTCTTTCACCAATTCGAGATTCATATTTTCGCCTTCATCTGTAATAACCTGTGCTAGCAATCGTCCATAATTATCAGTGGGTTCTTCTCCCACTTTAAGGGTAATTTCTTCGCCTGCAGATAGCTTGGACTTCAGATAATCAGACGCAGCTTTACCATGATCCATCTGATTTTGGTCTAATTCATTTTTGATTGCATGGAATGTCTCCGGAGTATCTGCATTTACAAAGCGAACACGATCAGATCCTAAAACAGGGTCTTGGAGACGGATTGTATCTCCGTCAGTGACAGATTCTACAACTGCTTTATACGTCCCTTCTGTCTTAGGTGCTTCTGGCTGTTCTGCCGCCACCTGGATATCCTCTTGCTTACGAGGCAGGATCTGATAGCTGTCGTATTGACTTAGGATACCAGTAACGGTGTACCACTTTCCTTCTTCAATAGTCGAAATATCCAAAGCAGATTCCATGATACGCAATGTGACAGATTCATAGTTTTCGTTGATAAACTGAACATTGTAGCCGCCACCAGCTGGGCTATCAGGAATATCCTTGATATAGCCGATCACCTGGACAAGCTCTCCCTCTGCCGGTTCGGCTGTTGTTTCATCTTGAAGCTGACTGATCGTCATCTCTTCAGGTGAAGGTATGTTATTTCCAGCGGAAACAATTTTGATACCATCTTTTGCTGGTTCTATTTCGGTTAATCCTTTATAACTCGTGATTTTACCTGTAACGCGGATAAGGTCGCCTTCCTTGACGTCAGGAAACGCAGCTGCATCAGTATGATAGATATTGATACCAGCTGTCTCGTCTTGTAGGAATGTAGATAACTTCCCTCCGCCGATACTTGCATTATCTGCTGTAGCAAATCCTTCTACCGTGACAGTTTCACCAGTCTTACCCTTCACATCCGCGATTGGCTGGACTGTACCTGCTTCTGGTTCTTCTTCAGGATCTTCTCCTGGCTGCTCTTGTCCATGAGAGCCGATTGTATCGAATGTATCCTTCTCCGTTATCTCCCACTGCTCAGAAACGAAGACTGTGCTGCCTTCGGTCACATCAGCGGATCGGATAAGGCCTATATCCTTAGCTATGTCTTGATCATTCCCGATTTCGCCAACCACATCCAAAACGGCGTCATCCTGCTGGAGAGCGACTGCATCATTTCCATTGAAGTTAATGACACTCCCGTTCGTCTGATCCGCTGCTGCAAGCAATTCTTCACCAGCACGCGGGTTGGCAATCACATATGTATCACCAGATTCCAATGTTCCCGACAAGGTAAGTGAAGCAGTCGCTTCTGTATTACCATTGAAATATCCTGCCAACTCGAATTGACTAAGATCAATCGAATCGTTTGTCGGATTATAAAGCTCAATCGCTTTATTATAAGAGCTTCCTTCTACGTATTCCGACAGAATTGGTGCCGCAGCACGTTCTGCAGCTTGTACAGAAGAGAAGCTCGGCAAAATCCCAGAACAAATAAGTGTGACTATTGCAAAAACAGAAACAATCCTTTTGCCCATCTACATGATTCCCCCAAAATATTAGTAAGTTCGGCAAATACTGGCGAACTCCGTCATTTACCATACTAGCGGGAATCCCAATTTCCTGATATAGGAGGATAGACATGATTCTGGTTAATTTTCTGTAAAGCGACCGGGATATTTGGCACAAAAAGAAAAAAAAGCAGCCGAAGCTGCTTTTTTAGCGGAGTGGATAAGCATCCATATAGGCTTTGGCTGCACGAAGCACTCGAGCATCCTGGAACCGGTTGGCAGCTAGCTGCATGCCAATCGGAAGACGTCCTTGTGATAGACCAGCTGGCAGTGAAGCCGCTGGAAGTCCAGTCACATTATAAGCATGTGTCATCATCCAGTCTGCGTCTTCCTTCACTTGCTGTCCATCGATGACGGAAGGTCCCAGCAAACGATAATCAAAAGCAGGAACAGCAAGCGTCGGCGATAGCACTAAATCGTAATCCTGAAGCACTGCCTGAAGTCTGTTCCAAACTGTCGTGCGATTAAGTTCATATGCACGATACGCAGAGGCCATCAATGGCTTGCCCTTTTCGATCATATCTCGATAGGAGTCGGAGATCCACTCCGGATTCGTTTCAAGCAATTTAGCACTGCCTGCTGCTGAAGAGGCATACCACATGCTTGTGAAGAATCCATTGAACAGATGTCTATCCATATCAAAATTAAGATCAACAGTCTCAACTGACATTCCGAGCGCCCGCCAATTATCAAATGTTGCTTCGACAACTTTTCGTACTTCGGGATCGACGGCATACATACCGAAATCCGGTGTATAGGCGATACGAAGACCTTGCGCCTGTTCCTCCAAATAGGATGAACCGATATGTCCATCCAAAAGCGGAAGGCTGAATGGATCTGTCGTGGACGGCCCTTGCACTGCTTCAAGGAACAGCGCACTATCATCCGGATTAATTGAAAGCGGGCCATGGTTTACGAACGGGGAACTTGAACCGAATACATTATTAAGATTATTATCCATTGGAATCCGGCCGTATGTCGGTTTGAATCCAAATACGCCGCAAAGACTGGCCGGAATACGAATGGAGCCTCCGCCATCGCTCCCCTCTGCCAAGGGCACCATACCAGCAGCTACTGCCGCTGCTGCCCCGCCGCTTGAACCGCCTGCAGTCTTCGTATGATCCCAAGGGTTGACTGTAGCTCCAAAAACTAAATTGTCAGTCGTACCTTTATGACCGAATTCGGGTGTATTTGTCTTCCCCATAATCAACGCACCAGCTTGACGGAGCCGTTGGACGATTGTAGCATCCCGATCTGCGATATGATCTTTAAAAGCTGGCGAGCCGAAAGTGGTCCGCATGCCTTTTACTGGTGTCAAATCCTTGATACCAACCGGTATGCCATGCAGCAAGCCTGTCTCTTCTCCGCGCATGACTGCCGCTTCTGCCTCTTTCGCATCTGACATCAAATTCTCGTTCATCGTGACAAATGCATTGATCTCGCCATTGGATTTTTCCGTCTGCTCCAAATAATACGTCGCTACCTCAACAGGTGAGATTTCTTTATCTTTAATAGCTGTCACTAGTTCGCGTACTGTTTTGCCTTCCACTGTTATCGCCCCTTTTCATCCTCTACACGTATCATAACGCTAGCAAGAGCGGTGTTCAACCATCAGAGGATCATTGCTGCAACCCAGCCAAAAGCAATAACAGGCAGGTTGTAGTGAAGGAACGTCGGAACGACAGTATCCCACATGTGGTCATGCTGTCCATCCGCATTCAGTCCAGATGTTGGTCCGAGCGTGGAGTCGGATGCTGGTGAACCCGCATCTCCAAGCGCACCTGCTGTACCAACGAGCGCAATGATCGCCATCGGACTGAAGCCTAATTCGATTGCTAAAGGAACAAAAATCGTTGCAATGACTGGTACGGTAGAAAAAGAAGATCCGATTCCCATTGTAACCAGTAAACCGACGATAAGCATCATCAGCGCACCAAGTGCCTGACTGCCGTGAATGGCATCAGCTGCAGTCTTCACCAGCGATTCAACATCCCCCGTAGCTCCAATGACACTGGAGAATCCGGAAGCAGAAATCATGACAAACCCGATGAAGGCCATCAGACGCATTCCGTTGGTTAGGATTGTGTCTGCTTCTTTCCATTTGAGCGTTCTTGTGATATAAAGCACAATGATACCTGCCAATGCCCCGAATACCATGGAATCAGTCCAAATTTGAACTGCAAGTGCCGCTACAATCGATAAAATAGAGAAAATAAGCGTAGATCGTTTCAACGATATTTTTTCTTCTTTCACTTCATCCGGAACGGGCATCTCAACATTTTTGTACTGCCTTGGTTTCCGATAAGAAAACAGTGCAATAATCAGACCAACCAGCATTCCCAGGGCTGGGATGATCATTGCAATCGTGATTTGGTCTGGATCCACTTTCATACCGCTAGCTGTCATATTCGTTGCTACGATTTCATGGAATATTTGCCCATAACCTGCTGGCAGCAGCATATATGGCGTGACTAGACCAAATGTCAGAATGCTTGCTGTCAATCGACGGTCAATCTGCAAGTCATTCATGATTGTCAATAACGGCGGAATCAATAAAGGAATAAAGGCGATATGCACCGGTATGACATTTTGTGAAAAACAAGCCATGATCAAAATCATGATAAGGATAAGCGCACGTGTGCGTTTCTTGGATTGTGCTGTATCTTTCTTTCCGCTGATGGAGATAATTCCTCTCACCATCGCTTCCGGAAGTCCTGTACTTGCTATCGCAACTGCAAAACCTCCAAGCATGGCGTAACTTAAAGCAACATTCGCGCCTCCGCCTACACCATCTGTGAACGCTCCAAGCGTCCCTTCTATTCCAAGCCCACCGACTAAACCGCCGATAAGAGAGCCTAATATCAATGAAAAAACGACATTGATTCGCAGCAAACTGAGAACCAAAACGGCAATAACTGCTATAACAACTGCGTTCACTTCTAATTCCTCCATCGCTTTATTATGGTAAAGTATTAAAGTACAATAACAGATGTTTTAACTTTTTGTCAATGAATTCGGGAGTAATCGGAATATTCGCGACATAAGAAAAACCAGCATTGCTGCTGGTTTCCTCTGATTAATCCGATATAACTACATCAATCAATTCGAATGTGGTGACATCTGCAAGACCTCGGTTTGTTACGCGAATTTCCGGAATAACCGCCAAGGCAATCAGGGAGAATGTCATTATTGGATCTGTTATGCCGCACCCGATGTTTTCCCAGGCTTTCACGAGATTACTCACTTGTTCTACGACTGTCTCCAACGGCTGATCTGACATCAGCCCGGCAATCGGCATCGGCAGTTCTGCTAAAACCTCGCCATTCCGTACCGCAACAAGCCCACCGCCGATTTCTGCCAAACGGTTTGCAGCAATGGCCATGTCTTCACGGTCCACACCCATGACAAGCAGATTATGACTATCATGTGCCACAGTCGATGCTACTGCTCCATGCTGGAACTGGAAGCCATGAACAAATACATTAGATATTTGTCCGGTTCCTTTATGCCGATCGATACAAGCTAAATGGATGATGTCCTGTTTCTTATCGATCTGTACTGCCCCATCCTGCACCTGCAAGGTGGCTGTCATCTTCTCTGTCCGCGCGCTTCCTTCAATTGCTTTGACGACATTCACCAACACGTCCCCGTCTGGACGATCTATACGGTGAAGGAAATCGTCAGCCTTCATTTCACGTCCTAGATGCACGGAATTTCGAACTGCATCCGGATACGTGTATTCAGGGAACGTTTGCTGCAGTTCTCCTTTTTCAAACAGAATGCTTCCGTCTGCGACAACAAGGGATGCTTCCATCTGCTGCAAATCTTCTATAATAAGCAAATCTGCGAATTTGCCGGCACTGATGCTGCCGATATCATTTTCCATATGAAAATATCGAGCCGAGTTAATCGTAGCAAGTTGGATTGCTGTAACAGGATCAAGCCCTTCCTCTATCGCTCGTCGGACAACGTGATTCATATGTCCTTTTGTGATCAAAGTTTCCGGGTAAACATCATCCGTCACTAACGAAATATTACGTGTGTCCACATTATATTCCGTGATTACCTTGATAACTTCCTTCACGTCACGCCATGCTGATCCTTCACGAATCTGAACATGAAGACCTGCACGAAGTTTAGCCAATGCATCTTCTTTGGCGATTGTTTCATGATCGGATGTAACTCCTGCTGCTATGTATGCTTGCAGCGCATACGGGTCCTCCGAAGGAAAATGACCGGTAACTGTCTTCCCAGCTTTGATCGTCTCAGCTATCTCGCCATGCATTTTGTTGTCTCCATGCACGACACCGGGGAAGTTCATCACTTCGCCTAGCCCTTGGACATTGTCCCACGTTAGTCCTTCTTTTATATCCGCAACAGTCAGACTTGCTCCGGCATCTTCCAAATCATCAGTTGCAGGTACACATGATGGGAATGTCGTATACACTTTCAATGGCAGCTGCTGCCCTTCTTCGTGCATGTAACGAACACCTTCAATACCGAATACGTTCGCAATCTCATGGGGATCCATGAATACCGTCGTCGTACCTTTTGCTAGTGCTGCCTTGGAGAATTCCGTCACGGAAAGCATCGTACTCTCCACATGCATATGGCCGTCGATAAGACCAGGTACGATGTGCTGTCCGTTTGCTTTTATCACTTTTGTGTCCGGTCCTTCATGTTCTTTCAATGCTTTACCGACTAATGCTATCCGATCACCAGAAACGACAACATCGGTATGCTCCAGCAGTTCTCCTGTGAATACGTTGACTAGCACACCATCTCGGATAATCAAATCAGCGGGACGCTTTCCTAATGCAACCTCACCTAATCGTTTTGCTGCTTCAAATAATTTCGTTCTTTTCCCCACTGTGTTCAACTCCTATTATCCTTATACGTTATGCCCATAAACGTGTAAAAAAATGCCCGGCTCCATGTAAAGCAGCTCGGGAAAATCTCTTTCCTGTACGCATTTATTTCTATATATAGAATCATATATTAGCTATACGCGTCAACCCTGAAACCTAAAGAAACCGCCTTCAGAGGCGGTTTCCAGTTGTTATTTCTTTTTCGTATCAAGAGGTGTCAGTCTTGCTTCAATACTCTCCCGCTCACCTTCTAGAAACGGCGGAAGAGCTAACGTCTCACCTAAAGCACTCGGATCTTCATCCGTAGCGAATCCAGGTCCGTCTGTAGCAAGCTCGAACAAAATACCATTCGGCTCACGGAAATAAAGGGATTGGAAGTAATAACGGTCTACCAGTCCAGAATTCGGCAAGTGAGCTGCATAAAGGATTTTCTTAGCCCGCTCTAATTCTTCTCTGCCTTTCACACGGAATGCTACATGGTGTACACTTCCGCGACCAGGACGCTCCCGCTGTAATCCAGGTACTACTTCTACCATTATTTCAGCGCCTGTACCACCTTGGCCAACTTCGTAGATATGCAAATTCGTTCCATCAGTCAGCTTGGCCTCCGTTTTTTTGCGGAAGCCCATTAATTCGAGCAAGACCCGCTCAGTCGGTGCAAGCTCTGGTACAGTCAGCTTGACTGGCCCAAGTCCAATGATGGCAAACTCCGCCGGAACATCGGTACCTTCCCAAGGAATACCTGCTGGTACACCTTCGTTCTGTTCATCAGAAACGAGCATAAGCCGCTGCTTTTCTGGATCTTCAAAGAACAGAACACTTCGTCCCTGCAGTTCAACTTCTTGTGACTCGATATCATGTTCTTTTAAACGCCCCGCCCAATAGTGGATTGCTTCATCTGATGCGACGCGCAAAGATGTGAGGGAAATGCTGTTATTCCCAGCATGCGTGCGGCCAGCACGGTGAATTTCAAAGAAGGTTAAATCCGTTCCCGGACTGCCAAGTTTGTCGGCATAGAAAAGGTGATACATTGATGTATCGTCCTGGTTGACTGTCTTTTTGACAAGGTGCATTCCCATTACTTTTGTATAAAAATCATAGTTATTCGCTGCGTTTGCTGTTATGGCTGAAACGTGGTGAATACCGTGAAGCTCCATCATCTGCTTCGCCCCCTAAACGTACAATTTATTAGTTACTTACAAAATGTAACTTAGTTCAAATAAAAATGCAAATACTCTCTTCCATTATTGATAGAATAAAGCAAAGGAGGGTAATTATGCTGACAACACTTTATGTTGTGCGTCATGCGCATACCATTTATACACCAGATGAGCAAAATCGAACATTATCTGAGAAAGGTTACAATGATGCCAAAATAGTTCAGACGCTATTAGCAGATGAAAAGATAGATACATATATCTCCAGCCCCTATCGGCGTGCTTGGGAAACGATCGTGAGTGATGCTTCTACTGCTATGTTGGATGAAAGACTGCGAGAACGGCAAGTTGCTGCTGATCCAGTTAAAGATTTTCAGGGTGCTATGGACCGTTTGTGGTCACAGGAGGAATATGCGTTTCCAGGTGGTGAATCCAATAAGAACGCTAGGGCAAGAGGGTTGACTGCCTTTCAAGATATACTTGCTTCTTATCCAGGTAAACGGGTTGCCATTGGAACACACGGAAATCTGATGGTACTGACAATGGGTCATTATGACAATCAATTCGATTATACTTTCTGGAAACAGCTGCCGATGCCTGCTATATGGAAGCTTACCTTTGATGGACAACAATACTTAAGAGCGGAGTCTGTATCCATAAGAAAATAGCGGACGTCATCTGTCCGCTATTTTCCATCCATATGCAATTTCAGGGTAAGAGACTCCATCAATCTGAAGATTATCTTCGGCGATTTTCTCTCCGCCTAGGCCTTCGTAAAAATGCTTAGCATCATTACCTACGAGCATCCAAGCAACAACGCCTGTCATCCCTTCGGCTATAAGTCGCTTCTCCAATGATTGCATAAGCAGCTTTCCTATCCCGCGCTTCATATAATCAGGATCAAGATAAATTGCGTATACCTCGCCATCATAATCAGGATGAACACTTTCCCGGCATCTTCCTCCGCTGATAAAGCCGACAATCGCATTCTCTGCTTCTGCTACAAGAAGTAGGGATCCGGATTCCAGCACCCTTTCAAACCGAGCTGCTCTATCTTCCTGAGAAATAGCAGCCAAATAGTCTGCCGGCAATATAAGCTTATAGGAAGACTGCCAACTGAACATACTGATCTCTCCAATTCTCTTACAGTCAGCTTTTCCTGCTTCACGTATGGTAACTGTCATCCTGCCCCCCCTTTTGAATTAAGCTAATACAGTTGGCTGAAAATCAATCAATAGAATTGCACGTACACCAGGACGATTCGCTTCACCTTTTTTGATTGGGCTAACGTAATGGCTGACCGCCTCATCATGCACCCCATAGGATTCCAACGGTTTATGGATTTCAAAGCTTTCATGGAATTGACTAGAGTCTGCATCTTTCGGCAGCTTTCCTGCACAAGCAGGAGTCGCAATGATGTTAAGACCTCCAACAACGTTATCGCGCTTAACAAGATGAGCAAATGTAAATGGCTCGCCATCCTGATGAATCAGGTTCGGGGAAGATACACCCTCTTGTCCATCTTCTGTCACTTCCAGCTTTACGAAATGAACGCCTGCGTGAACCGGCAAAATCAAATCCTCTTTGCGCCAGAAAGTTTCGTGATAATCGTGCATGATGATTTTCTGCAATAATTTGTTTTCTAGGATATGATCCGGAAGGGATGGGAATTCACGGTAAGAATCAACGTACTCCGGATTGAAGCGCCCCTGGAAATACTGGGCCATACTTCCGTTTTCCCGTTCGATACCCGGCAGCCATTCCAAACGGTCATCTTTGTCGAAGATGATTGCGCGTGAATAGCGGCGGTAACGATTCAGATCCAGCGCATAACTGTCTGCCGGCAGTGTATCGAAAACAGCCTGAATTTCAGCTAAATCCTGTTCCATTCCCTCATATGCTAGATCCTTTTGTAAATCATATATGCTGTACCCTTGTTTCTCTAATGCGTTCATGCTTAAACCTCCACAAATCTTTAATCTTTCTCTATCATAATACATGCAGAGATAAAGGAACATGCTTTCGTTTGCGATTTTGTGACATTTGAACAGGAGTGACCCTTATGAGAAAATCCAAAGCAGAATTTGAAAAGCTCTTTCAGACAGCTTCCACTATTCAAAAGCTGATGCAAGCCGGTGATGTACTATACAGCTCGATTGGTCCTTCCACCTACTTCTTCAGTCATACCGGTATTGTCGGAAATGATGGACAAATCTTTCACGCGCATCCATCTGGCGGTATTACTGAATCATTGACCGCGTATCTATCCCGTCATCGTCATGGCGGTTCAATCACACTGCTCCGGCCAAAAATTGATCCGTCTGGTGCAGCAGAGTGGGCTGAACGTTTCATCAGCTTGATGAAAGGATATCGTTTCAGCCGCGCCTTAGCAGACCCTGCTTGGAATTATTGTACCAAGTTTGTCTGGCAGGCATTTTGGAGCGGCGCTAGCACAGATTTGACCAGTGCTCGGAAACAGCTATCCAGACGCTGGATTTTCCCGCACCATATCAAGCAATCGACCCATTTTGAGCCAATCGCAAAATTCTCGCTCGAGTATCGGCTCTAGTCATAATTTTCTGGTAAAATGATGAAGATAGTATGATTAAAGGGGGATTTTGACATGCAATTCGAACAGAAATTAGAGAAATATGCCGAGCTGCTGCTGCATATCGGCTTGAATGTAAAACAAGGACAGGATTTGATGATTGTAGCTGATCTAGCTGCTGCTCCTTTTACAAAGGTGGTAGCTCAAAAAGCATATGAAGCTGGCTTACGGGATGTTATTGTCGATTATCAGGATGATAACATTACAAAAGCAAAAGTGAAGCTTGCAAAAGAAGATGATTTGGATTACTTCACTCCATTCCGCGGCCGTGTGTATGAAGAACTAGCAGCAGCGGACACAGCTTTCCTTGAGCTCAAAACACCGAATCCATCACTATTTGAGGGCATTGATTCTGCTAGAGTTGCACGTTACACGAAAGCTATGGGCGCTGCCAGACAAGGCTATCAAGCTCATAAAACGAATGGCCGTGTAAACTGGCTGATTGCCTCGGTCCCAACTGTAGAATGGGCAGAATCTGTTTTCCCTGACTCAAAAGGTCAGGCAGCTATCGAAAAGCTATGGGACGCTATCTTCTTTACGACTCGCTCTGATCAGGAAAATACAGTCGAGCTGTGGGAACAGCATGTTGCAGCTATGAAAAAGAATGCTGACCATTTAAATGCACGTGATTATCGCAAGTTGCATTATACGGGGCCTGGAACTGATTTAACAATCGAGCTGCATCCTGATTCCTTCTGGACTTGTGCCGAATTTATGAAAGAAGATGGCTCTACATATATCCCTAATCTTCCTACAGAAGAAGTATTTACTATTCCTGTTAAGACAGGAGTAAATGGAACAGTTAGCAGCACGAAGCCATTGAATTATGCAGGTACTTTGCTTGAGAACTTCTCTCTTACCTTCGAGAATGGGAAAGTGGTAGACTTCACAGCGGAAAAGGGCTATGAAACATTGAAGAACTTGCTAGAAACTGACGAAGGGGCACAATTCCTTGGAGAAGTTGCGCTAGTACCGCACCAATCACCAATTTCACAGTCTGGAATTGTGTTCAATAACACATTATTTGATGAGAATGCTTCCTGTCATTTGGCTCTTGGACAAGCAATTGGCATGTGCGTGAAGGATGCTCGCAATAAATCAAAAGAAGAATTGATGGAAATCGGCTTTAACTACAGTCTGACGCATGTTGATTTCATGGTTGGTTCCGGGGAATTATCCATCACAGGCGAAACGCCAGATGGAACAACGGAAGCCATCTTCGAAAAAGGAAACTGGGCTTTTTAAGGACACAGAAAAGGAGCAGCATTACGCTGCTCCTTTTACTATGTACGGCAAATCATGAGTACTTCTCGGTAATAGACAAGCTGATGAGGACAAAGTGCTTCGTGGGTTACCTCGATTCGCTGACGTGGTGCTCCCGCAACAATATCCGCTTCTACGCTTGCAGCTTTTCCCTCGACAAGCTTTTCCAGATCATTTACACGCATTCGTACGATTTGTTCCACTTCTTCGTTTAAAAGGATATCCGGCAGTTCCTCTAAATAGTAGAAGAATTGGTGACAGAACTCCCGATCAATTAAATTTTTAGCGAATAATTCTTCTTGAATGATTCCTTTATAAAAAAGATCGCTCTCTTGAAGCGTAACACCTAATTCTTCCTGCACTTCACGTAAGCCTCCGACCACAGGCGTTTCGCCGCTTTCCAGATGACCAGCTGCGGTAATGTCGTATTTCCCGGGAAATTCGCTTTTATTGAAAGAACGCTGCTGTAGATAAATGTATAGTTCTGTACCATCATGTTCCACGAACCAGCAATGAAAAGTCTCATGCCAGTCTCCATCACGATGGACTTCCTCTCTTTCTTTCACCCCAAGCTCCCGATGCTGCTCATCGAAAATCGTCAATAGCTCCATGTTTTGCCCCCATACTTATTCCTTTTTTACTAATGTAAGCGATATCTTCAGGCTTGTCTACCGTATATTTCCAATCAGATCGAGTTATCGCGCATTTCCTCGACTAGTGGCATGATTTCGTTTGCGAATCGCACCATCTCCTGCATATGCGGTGAAAATTGTAAAAGCAGAAGGCTCACACCAGCGTGTTCGTATGCAAGTATCCGCTGGGCAATTTGTAACGGGGTGCCAACTAGATGCGGCCGCAGCCCTCTCGCAGAAACTGCATCGTCACTAATCTTGCTTTTTTGTGCCAGCTCTTCTTCTGTTACATATGATTCGTAATCTCCGCCGGTAATTCTTTCCCATTCCTGGTAAGCTTCTTCCTCCGTTTCACGACAAATAACATATGCTGTCATGCCGAATTCGGTAAATGGAGATTTTCCAGCTGTTTCACGGCGGATCTGCATATCAGCGATCATACTGGCCACTTCTTGTACAGTGCCGCCCTTCATGACATATGCATCGCATGTCTCGGCAATAGTCTGCCGCAAATAATCGCTTTCTCCACCAGCATATAACGGCGAAATCTCTTTGCTTTTGCCTGCCGGTAAATAATCGACATGGTTTACTTGATAGTACAAGCCATCATATGTGTAACTGCTAGCTGTCCAAACTCCGCGCAGCACTTCAAAGAATTCCTCTGTCTGCATATAGAAATCCTCTGATCCCGCAACATCACCATCTAGGCGTTTTTGCTCCTCTTCGCGCAGGAAAGAAACGACCGCTAGTGAAAAACGGCTGTTACTAATCTGATCAATCATTACTGCCTGTCTCGCTGCTTCTACAGGCTGATCGATGCTTGGCCGGACTGCTGCCATGATGTGCAATTTATCGGTTGCCTCTGCAATAGCGCCAGCGGCTTCCCAAAAGTTCAGCTGCTGATCAGCATTTTTTCCTTGGTATAGGTAGGTGTCAGGCAAGAAGACCGCATCAAAACCTAAGTTCTCAGCCGTATGCGCAGTTTTCTGCACATCTGAAAGGCTTAGCGGTCCTCCATCCTCCACATGACGCAGCCAGCTGCTAGAAACTGGCTGCCAGTATGCATATTTCATTGTTATTACTCCTTTTGCACATAGGAAATCCCACCGAACGACACATCGATTCTACTAAAAAAGCTTCTTCGATGAGAAGAAGCTCTGTATTGCAGCCGTCGTCATCTTATCACGCAGCTTTTGCTGCAGGTCGTAGCACCTTCCTGCAGGACTGCCCTCCTGCAGTGGGTTGCCGGGCTTCATCGGGCCTTTCCCTCCACCACTCGTTATAAGATTTCTTATGAATTGTACATCCTACTATACCAGATTAGCAGTGTCTGATTCAAACAGAATAACTGCTATGCCCGATGCTTATATGCCTCCATCAAAAGACGAAATCCATTCTGTCTTGCTTTCTCTTCATAAACTGGACTGGTGAGCATGAACTCAACATCCCCGCCGTAGTAGTCTTCCAGCTCTGCAAGCTGCTGCAGCACCTCAGTTGGCGTCCCGATTACCATGGTTGGCCGGTTGTCCTCAAGACGCTCTTTTTCATAAGGAGACATTTTATAGTCTGCTGCTGTATCCGGACGCAGCATCCCTTTAACTGGTCTACCCTGTTCCTGAAGAAGCGATGCTACTTCATGGCTTTTTGCAAGAGCTTCCGCAGCTGTTGTCGTCTCCGCACAGAATAAAAACAGACTTACCATCATTTGCGGACGCTGCTTTCCTTTTTGGAAGGATTTCCGATACACATCAAGCACTGCCGCATCTTTTTCTCCTCGTATAAATTGGGCATAAGCGAACCCAATTCCATGGTAGGCAGCAAGACCTGCACTGCCCGCGCTGCCGCCCAAAAGCCAGACAGACGGAGCAGTATTAATATTTGGCATTGCTACCAGATCTCCGAATCGATGCTTTTCTTCTTTTCTTATATTCAAATAATGAAGCAAATCACGTATTTGCCGATCATACCAATCCTCCGGCACAGCCTTATGCTCTTGCAGCGCCCTTTTTGCCGCCGGCATCCCACCAGGGGCACGTCCGATGCCAAGATCAATTCTCCCTGGATGAAGTGCTTCGAGCAATCTTGCATTTTCAGCCACTTTATACGCACTATAATGAGGCAGCATAACACCACCTGATCCGATACGGATGCGGGATGTTTTAGCAGCAAGATGTCCCATCAGAAGCTCGGGACTGCTATGGGCCAGGCTGCCAGCATGATGCTCGGATACCCAAAAACGCGTATAGCCAAGCTGATCAGCGAGCTCCGCCAGCCGCACTGTTTCTTCCAATGCTTCTGTCGCATTGCCGTCTTCTTTAATTCGGGATTGATCCAATATACTAAGCTTCATTCTATCCACTCCTTCTTTGTATCATATCCTGTGCGAAAGACTTTTAAAAACAATCCGTTTTTCTGTATGCTAGAATTGACTGAATAAAAAGGATGGTGCTCAAATGATCGGATTTATCGGATTAGGAATCATGGGACAAAACATGGCAGCAAATCTGCTCGAAAAGGGCGAACAATTAGTAGTTTATAATCGCACAAAAGAAAAAGCACAAACACTGTTGGACAAAGGTGCTGTTTGGGCAGAATCTCCTCAGAAAGTCGGAGAACAAGCAGATATCGTATTTACGATGCTGACAGATCCAGCTGCTGTCAAAGCAGTTGCTTCTGGAGAAGATGGCCTTTTCAGCGGCATGAAGGAAAATAGTCTATGGGTGGATGTCAGCACTGTTAAACCTGCGTTCACAAAAGAAATGGCTGAAGCTGCACGTGCGCATCATATTCGTTTTGTTGATGCACCCGTATCAGGTTCAAAGGCACCAGCTCAGCAAGGTAAACTTCATTTTCTAGTTGGCGGAGACGAACAAGATGTTAAAGAAATTACCCCGCTTCTTGAAAAAATGGGACAAAGCATCCAGCACATGGGCGTCAATGGTAATGGCTCATCTACTAAACTGGCAGTGAACATGCTGCTTGTTCAGTCACTGACTGGACTATCTGAAGCAATCAGCTTCGGGGAAGCAGTCGGTCTTGATCGGGAGCATTTAATGGATGTATTGCTCGCTCTACCAGTGACGAGTGATATCCAAGCTGGTAAACGAGATACGATTCTGCAGCAGAACTTTGATCCGCAATTCCCTCTGGAGCATGCATACAAAGACTTGCAGCAGATTTCCGAAACAGCTTATGAAGCAGGCGCTCCTCTTCCAATGACAAACAGCGTTAAAGAACTGTATGCATTAGCGAAAAAGAATGGCTATGGCAAACAGGATGTCGCTGCTGTTTACGCTCTTTTAGCAAGAGATTGACAAATATTAGACACAGAATCCGAATTTTTTCGGATTCTTTTTTTATTCTCATTTATTTTTTTTAATTAACATTGGCATATTAAAAATATGTACAGGGTATGTAGCTCTGAGATACTTAATTTGTGTGAAGTAATTTTTTTGCTTATTTTCACCAAATTATAATCATTATCATCTGATTGATTTATTAAATTTTTTTAATCAGATTTAAACAAGCACTGTATCGGCAGAACACTTTCATATCAATATTTTTGTGCTAAGATAATTATGGTTTTATTAATTTAATTACTTTCAAAAGGAGTCTTCATCATGGCTGATTCATCTAACAAACCAAAACGGGAGGTCAAATGGATTCCGCTTCTGATCACAGTATTGATCGGGGTAATTCTTTGGTTCATCCCTTCACCAGATGGTGTTAAAGCAGAAGCCTGGCATTTATTTGCCATCTTCGTCGCTACGATCATCGGTCTGATTATTAAACCGATGCCCATGGGCAGTGTAGCTATCCTTTCGTTGACGGCTATCGTTCTGACAAAGACACTCGGTCTAGAGGAAGCGCTGAGTGGATTCTCAAACAGTACAATCTGGCTCATCGTTATTGCATTCTTTATTTCCAGAGGTTTCATCAAAACTGGTCTCGGATCCAGAATTGCCTATTTGTTCGTACGTCTATTCGGTAAAAAGACTTTAGGATTATCTTACTCCTTAATCGGGAGTGACTTAATTTTGTCACCGGCTATGCCATCTAATACAGCTCGTGCAGGCGGGATCATCTTCCCGATCATCCAGTCATTATCGAACTCTTATGGTTCTAAAAGCGGTGACGGCACGGAGCGCAAAATCGGTTCCTTCCTGACTTTTGCATCCTACCAGGGAAATGGTATAACTTCCGCGATGTTCCTGACTGCAATGGCAGCAAACCCATTGGCAGCTAGTGCCGCCGAAAGTGTTACTGGCCAATCCATCTCATGGGGAAGCTGGATTCTTGCTTCCATTGTGCCCGGTATCATTAGTTTAATTATTATTCCTTTCGTCATCTTCAAGCTGTATCCTCCTGAAATCAAGGAGACACCGAGGGCTACTGAAATGGCAACGGAGAAATTACAAAGCATGGGTAAACTGAAGCGTTCTGAATGGTATATGATCGGCGTATTCCTGCTTCTCCTTGTATTGTGGATCTTCGGCGAAAGCTTTGGAATCGGCTCTACGACTGCAGCATTTATCGGACTTGTCGTTCTACTGCTGACAGAAGTATTAACTTGGTCTGATATCAAACAAGAACAAGGTGCATGGGATACACTCGTATGGTTCGCTGTCCTTGTCATGATGGCCAACTACTTGAACGAACTTGGTCTTGTACCTTGGTTCAGTGACATTATGGGGAATGTCGTAAGCACACTTTCCTGGCCTGTCGCATTGCTTATCTTAGCGATTGTATACTTCTACTCCCATTATTTCTTTGCGAGTAACACAGCGCATGTGAGCGCTATGTATGCAGCCTTCCTTTCAGTAGTTGTAGCAGCTGGTGCACCTCCATTATTGTCAGCCCTATTGTTAGCTTTCTTCAGTAACTTGTTCGGCTGTTTGACACACTATGGCAGCGGTCCTGCTCCGGTATTCTTTGGCGCAGGCTTCGTCACCCAGCAAAAATGGTGGGGACTTGGCTTTCTCATCTCGATCATCCATCTTATCGTCTGGATCGGTATTGGCGGACTTTGGTGGAAACTGATTGGTCTATGGTAAATTAAAAAAACAGGAATCCGTCGTGGATTCCTGTTTTTTTAATAACTTTTATAGGTATTATCAGTAGCTGCTTCAATAAACGGGCTCAAATTACCGACACTGTACATATGCAATTCATGCATCGCTCGTGTACATGCTGTATAAAGCAAGGTGCGTTCCGATTCATGGCCATACGCCTCATCAGAGACATCATACAGTATAACCGCATCGAATTCGATACCTTTGGCCAAATAAGCCGGGATAACCGATAAACCTTTTTTGTATTGGGAAGTTGTCTCTGTAATCAGATCAGCTTCCATTTCTTCCTTGATCCAGTCATGTGCTACTTTGCTCTCTTTGCTTGTCTTAGCTATAACAGCAATTGTTTCATAGCCTGATTCCTGCAAAGAGCGGATTTTCTCCAGTACTAGTCGGCGTCTTTCCGTATCATCACTCGCTTTGGTCAGCGTCGGCAGATCTCCATCCCGATTGAATGGCTGGATTTGCTTGGCGTGATCCAGGAGCTCCTTCGTGAAGTCGACTATCTGTCTTGTCGAACGATAGCTGCGCCAAAGCTCGATTCGATGACTGTCTGCTGTATTACCAGAGAGTACGTTTTCCCCTGTCAGTGCATGCGCTTGAATCGCCTGGTTGATATCACCAAGCAATGTCATTCTCGCATTAGGGAAGGCCTGCTGTAAATAAGCGAATTGGAAAGCAGAATAATCCTGCGCTTCATCAATAAGCACATACCGAATTGTTTTATCTGAACGATCACCAAGCACCTTATCACGGAAATAGACAAATGGCGTCACATCTTCCCAATTCATATACTTTCTAATAAGATTTTGCTTAGTTGTTTCATAAAGTTCCGTCCATGATGCTGGCATTTCCGGTCGTCTTTCGGCTGTCAGCATACGCAGGTAAGACTTTTTCACATTGATGAAGGCATGCTTGCGCACTTTCTTAATCAACGGGCGAAGCTTCCGTTCGACAACCCACTTGCGAAGGATCTCTTCTTCTTGCTTGTTTTCCTCAAAGTCATCCGTTTCTGTTCGGTCTTTCTTCTGAAGCTCGGAAAAGGCTTGGACATAGTCTTCCTTCTCCATCAGCTCTACTTCTTCCCGTACCCAATCTTTCCTTGTTTCCCACTCACCCCAAAGCTGCAGCTTTTCTACGATCCAAGCTGCCGTCAGCTCTGCTCGATTCGAGATAGGTAAAGTATTGGATAGACTATAGAAATAGGACTGGATTTCCTGCTTGCTCACAATACGCTGTTTACGGAAGCTGACATCTTTGAAGATAAGCCCAGCTTGCTTGAATTCTTCCAGCTTGTCATCGATATACCGTTTGAAATCAAGACTTGCTTTATACTGAATCCCAGCCAGCCGCTGCTCTTTTTCCTCTCCGGAAGCAAGCAGCATATATTCCATTTGTTCGAATGGTGTCTCGATTGTCTCTCTGCCTTCCAGCTGAGCATCCATATGAGCATAAAAAGTGGCTTGCTTCATATTATCTTCGCCAAGCTCTGGCAACACATTGGAGACATAGCTGTTGAACAGTGGATTCGGCGACAATAGTACAATATTTTCAGCTGTGATGCGGTCGCGATAATGGTAAAGCAAGTACGCAACACGCTGCAGTGCAGCCGATGTTTTTCCGCTGCCTGCCGCTCCTTGTACAATGAGATTAGCTGCTGACTCATTTCGGATGATCTGATTCTGCTCTTTCTGAATCGTAGCTACGATACTTTTCATCTCTGTACTGGCATTACCGCCTAGCACGTACTGCAGCAAGCTATCGCCGATCGTCACTCCAGTATCGAACAAAGCTTCAAGCTTTCCGTTACGGATGATGAACTGGCGTTTAAGTGTCATATCTCCCTGTATCTTACCTTCAATCGTTTCATACGAAGCACCGCCAGGCGAGAAGTCATAGTACATGCTGGAAATTGGCGCACGCCAATCATAAATAAGGAAATCCTCTTCTTTCTCATCCATCAGACTCGCTAAGCCGACATATATTTCTTCGTCGCTCTCAGCACCCTCTTCCCTGAAATCGATACGACCAAAGTAAGGGTTGCGCTGCAGCCGATCCAGCGTCTTCACTTCATTGTGAATCTGCTGATGTGTCCGCTCTCGTTCACCTAGAAGCTCTGCTTGCTGCTTCAAGCTAGCCTGTGTTTCATTCACATCATCCGCTTCATCCAGGTTTACCGTTACATCCTCCCAGAAGTTTTTACGTAGATCGATTACTTTTTCTCGCAGACCTTGTATCAAGCCTGCTGTTTTTTCCCGTTTCTTTTCGATCGTCTCTTGGACGCTGGCCACACGGGCTTGTTCGTCCTTCAAATCCTTTTCATCTTCTGTCATAGCGGCGTCCCTCCAAAACAATTGACATTTATATATAAATAATGTATAATTTTAAATGGTTTGCTAAATTATGTTATATTAGCAGAACATCCTCTATTTTACCATGTTCATTGTTCCCCTGCAATTCTTCTCTATCCTGTCATTTCCAAGCTATCCCTTTGCATATCCTTTCTATTCGTGTGTATAATTAGTTAGGGAATCGAAATATTAACGCGAAAGAAGTGTTTTTCATTCATGACAGACGAACAGCTCGCAAAGCGTAATTTGTTTATCATGTGGTTCGCCAACTTTTTCATCTCGGCGAGCCTGAGTATGATCATGCCATTTCTGTCCTTATATATTTCATCATTCGGCACCTTATCTGAACAGGAGGTTCAGAGTTGGTCAGGTATCATTTTCGGGGTAACTTTTGTTACCGCATTCATCTGCTCGCCATTCTGGGGTAAACTCGGCGACCGGCATGGACGAAAGTTGATTCTGATCATATCTTCCTTCGGCATGGGGGTTTCCATTCTCCTGCTCGGATTCACCGAAAATGTTTGGCAGCTATTCATGCTTCGTGTGTTCATGGGGATTTTTACTGGTTTCATTGGAATATCCCAAGCATTCATTTCGACTCAGACGCCTAGTCACATTGCTGGGCGAGTACTTGGCACCTTACAGACCGGCAGTATCACTGGTATGCTTTTCGGCCCGCTGATTGGCGGCATACTTGCAGACAGTATCGGCTTCCACGGCACTTTCCTGCTTGTATCAATAAGTGTCTTCACCTCTGCCATTTTGGTCACTTTCGGCACAAAGGAATATCCGGTCAAGGTTCAAAAAGGCGAAAAGTCACACTATACCTCAAAGGAAGTGCTGGCACACATTCTGCGAGACCCGATATTGTTAGTCGTACTCATCTTAAGCTCATTGATTCAGATTGCCAATTTCAGTGTCCAGCCGATACTTTCTTTATATGTACAAGAGCTGCACGGACCCGAGAATATAGCATTCTATTCTGGTATTGCCTTTTCAGCGGCTGGTCTCGGAAATCTGCTTATGACAAGGACTTGGGGAAAGCTTGGCGACCGTATTGGGTATGTTAAGATTCTGATCGGACTTATTTTTGCTGCGGGTATCGTTTATATACCCGGCGCTCTAGTAGGCTCCGTATGGGAACTCGCCGGCATTCGCCTGCTCCTCGGCATGGCGATTGGCGGAATCATTCCTTTACGAGTTGCCTACATTCGGCAAGCGGCTCCGCTTACGATGCAAGGAGAAGTACTTGGATATAACAACAGTCTTCGCTTCCTCGGAAACTTCATCGGTCCGATACTTGGCGGCATGATGGCCGGTTACTTCGGCTTCTCAGCTGTTTTTTATATGACAAGCGCGCTGCTCATTATTTGCGGCATTACCTTACTCACTGCTCACATCCGGAATGCTCGTGCAAAAACACGAACCTCTTCCATTTAAAAAAGATTGCCGAACAAATCGGCAATCTTTTTTTCTTACATATTAAAGCTTCGTACAGCAATTGCTTCGATTTCAACATTTGCCCCTTTAGGCAGTTTGGAAATCTCCACTGTTGCACGTGCAGGGAATGGCTCGGACAAATGACGTCCGTATACTTCATTCACTGCCGCAAAGTCGTCTAAGGATGTAAGGAAGATCGTAGTCTTGACAACTTGGTCAAATGACAATCCCGCTTCCTCTAAAATAGCGGACAGATTCTTCATTACCTGGTCTGTCTGTTCTTCGATTGTTCCTGCCATCTCTCCTGTTGCCGGATCCAATGGAATCTGACCGGAAATATAGACCGTTCCAGCAGTTTCCACGGCTTGAGAATAAGGTCCGATAGCTTGTGGTGCTTTGTCAGTTTGAATGATGTTACGCATCGTATCTCTCCTATTTAAATAGATTTATTACGAAGTCTAGAACAGATTTTTGAAGAAATCACCTATTGACTTGAAGAAATCCTTCACACTTTGCCAAAAACCATCATTTCCAGCTACTTCATCTATCTTGTCCTGGATTGTAGTAGCGATGTCATCAAGCTGCGATTTTACGCCATCGAAATTAATATCCAACTCGCGCATCTTATCGAAAAGATCGATAAGCAGCTGACGATCTTCATCACTTAGGCTGATTTCCAGCTTGCTCAGCTGATCTGTTACGATCTGCTCAACATCTTCACGCGTTGCAGGATTCTGCTCGGCAATTTGCTGTTTGATATCTGTTAAGAGCTGGGTAACTTTTTCGTTATCCAAGCCTTCCTTCTGCGCAAGATCTGTAGCCAAATCCAACTCGTCATTAGCTACCTCTGTCCGCTCCGGATCCAGGTTTCCATCAGCTGTATCGTACGCTTTGTAAATGCCTGTCAAAGCGGAATGCCCGCTAACCTTTACCGGGGAAGCTACATCTACTGTTGCATCTTCAATACCAGCTGTCAGCAAAGCATTTTTGTACATATCTACTGTTACCTGCGTGATATTGTCAGGTGTAACGATTTGGACATCCAGCCCATGCCCTTCATCTTCTCTAGTGATCATCGCTGAAGAATACATTCTGGAATTAGCATCCCCATTTATGTATTTCACGATATCATCAGCTGTAACCGGAATTTCTTCTATATTATCCGTATTTGTAACACCTAGGTCTTCTCTGACCTGTTCTTTTTGTGCTTCTGATAATGAATCTCCAACTACAACAATCGGCAAGCCGAATTTTTCATTGATACTATCCGTGTTCTTTCCTGTACTTGCGGATACAACATCGGAAAAGGCAAAGCTGAACATCAAAGCAACGGCGAAACAAGCCGCTATGCATTTGGTTAAACCTCTCATGGAAATGATCCACCTTTTCTTCATTATGGTCTTGCTTTCCCCATTATAAGCTTTTCTAGGAATAAATAAAGCATTATCCTAGCAAACAGATAAGGCAGACATACAAAAAGAGCTGTATCACAAGTGATACAGCTCAAGGTTAAGAACGCTTCTGAACAGAACCATCTTCTTTATGAATAATCGTCTCTGACCCTTTATTATCTGCAATCTCTTTCGCTCTTTTGATTGCATCCTGTTTGTTATCGAAGACCTGTGACGGCCGTTTTGATCCTTTTGATTGTACCGCCCAGCCATCATCATGCGGAACAACTTCTTCTGCATTATCGATCAAATCCGGATTACTGTGAGAAGCATTTGAGTCACGTTTTGTCGGATCATCGTTCTTTAGAAAGTCCTTTACTTCCTTTTCAGAAGCATTCGACTTCCATTCTTTCGCCTGATTGGTTGCAATGGGAATAGCTCTGCCCTCGTCGTAGCCTTCATCCACCATCGCATTGGCAATTTCTATGGCTTTCTTTTTTACTGGCTTGTCCAGATTTTTAAGCGAAGCAGGATAATCGTCCATCGTCCATGGCATGCTAAAAACTCCTTTGCGTTTTTTATGTACATACTATTCCCCTTGCTGTTCTCATGAAACGCTATAAGCAAAAGAGTTGTATGAGCAGTTTTTCCGTCTTACAATTGCCCTATTACCTAAAAGGAGATGACGCATATGGCGAAAAATGAAGAAATCCAATTAGCTAAACGTCCGGAAGGCACTCCAACAGAGGAGAACTTCCGCTTTGTCGAGACAGAAATACCAGAACTTGAAGAAGGACAAGTGCTAATCAAAAGCATCTATATCAGTGTCGATCCATATATGCGCGGTCGAATGAACGACACGAAATCTTATGTACCACCATATGAACTGGACGCTCCTATTGCAGGCGGTGTTGTCGGCCAAGTGACTGAATCGAAATCAGATCAATTCCAAAAAGGTGACTATGTACTCGGAAACCTTCCTTGGGCTCGTTATAATGCAGCGAATCCTGAGAATCTGCAAAAAGTCGATCCAGAGCTCGGACCGATTTCCACTGCATTAGGTGTGATGGGAATGCCTGGTCTTACAGCATACTTCGGTTTGACTGATATCGGTGAACCAAAATCGGGTGAAACAGTTGTTGTTTCAGGCGCAGCTGGTGCCGTCGGTTCCACCGTTGTCCAAATCGCTAAAATCCTCGGTGCACGTGTTGTCGGTATCGCCGGCTCCCCGAAAAAACTTGATTATGTGAAAAACACACTCGGTGCGGATGAAGTAATCAACTACAAGGAAGACAACGTAGCAGAAGCATTGGAAAAAGCATGCCCAGACGGCGTCGATGTTTACTTCGACAATGTAGGCGGACCCGTGTCTGACGCAGTTTACCCACTGCTTAACGCGCACGCTCGCATTCCACTCTGCGGCAGCATCTCTTCTTATAATAAGAAAGAAGATCAAGGACCTCGTGTACACGGCTATCTCGTTAAATCGAAAGCTAAAATGCAGGGCTTTATCGTAGCTGACTACAGCGACAAGTTCGCTGAAGGTAAGAAGCAGCTGTCTGAATGGTTCAGCCAAGAAAAACTTACCTTTGAAGAAAATGTAGTTGATGGTTTTGAAAATGTGCCGGATGCTTTTCTTGGATTGTTTAAGGGTGAGAATCTTGGTAAACAGTTAGTGAAGGTTGCGGAAACGGAATAATAAAAATAAACGCTAGTGTCGCCGTATGGCTTCACTAGCGTTTATTATTCTAAGCGGTTTGCCCAATATTCTCTTTAAATTTTAGAGTACTCAAACATACACTGTATAATAGATGTATATTTAGCATTGAATTAAAAGAAGAGGTGTACCGCTATGATACTTTTACTATTATTCGGCATCCTGGCTGTCGTTGTTTTAATTGCATTACTGGTGACAAAAAACCAGCGGAATACACCTACGAAAAACACTCGCAGAAGTATAGAAGATGCTAAAACGGACATTAAAAATCACACAAACAGTAATAATAATAGTAATACAATATTATAAATAACTGGTTATTATTATTTCGTAATCAATGATTTAGTTTCAGGCGTTAAGATATCCTCTTAATCTCCCAGGCACAAGAAAGGCATCTCCCTCAAGAGATGCCTTTCCTTCTTTATCTATTATCCACTTTCTCCGGATACATATCATGGTTCATCATACGATGATCTGCCATTTGCTCATACTTCGTGCCTGGACGGCCGTAGTTGACGTATGGATCGATAGAGATGCCGCCGCGTGGTGTGAACTTGCCCCATACTTCGATGTAGCGTGGGTTCATCAGTTCTTTAAGGTCATTCAGGATGATGTTGATGCAGTCTTCATGGAAGTCTCCATGGTTACGGAAGCTGAATAGATACAGCTTCAGTGATTTACTTTCCACCATTTTTTCATCCGGAATATAACTGATGTATACCGTACCGAAATCAGGCTGGTTCGTAATAGGACATAGCGTCGTGAATTCCGGACAGTTGAATTTCACGAAATAATCACGGTATGTGTGTTTATTATCAAAGGTTTCTAGAACCTCAGGTTTGTAATCGAAATCGTAGACATTGTTTTGGTTGCCAAGCAATGTTACGTCTTCCATTTCTTCAGGATTTCTTCCTGCCATTTGTATTCCTCCTTGTTGCTTTTTTGCACAAGCGTTTCTTATTATAAAGGATTTTCTTAATTTTGTCTCATAAAGGAGATGACCTCAGCATCCGTTGGCATTCCGGCCTGTGCACCGTGTGATCCGATTTGCAAGGCGGCTGCTGCGTTTGCATAGCTGCAAGCTTCTGACAGCGAACTGCCGCTTGCCAGCTTCAGTCCCAGTGCCGCATTGAATGTGTCACCTGCACCTGTCGTGTCGACTGCAGACACAGGGAACGCTGCAACATGGCCTCCACTGTAAATAACGCCTTCCTCACCTTTTGTAATGACAAGTTTGTCGGGGAACTCCTGTAAAGCTTTATTTGTATCCTCAAATAGAATCGCCGCTTCGGATTCATTCGGTGTGATGTAAGCAGCCTGATTGATAACTTCTTCAGGAAGTGACTGTGCTGGTGCTGGATTCACTATGTAAGGCACATTTACTTCTTTACAGCACTTCGCCGCTGCCGCTACAGTCTCTAACGGAACCTCAAGCTGGATGAGTACGATATCACTGTTTTGGATTACATCTCGTTTTGTCTCGATATAATCCGGCGTAAGGTGAAAGTTGGCTCCTGGAATAACTGTAATGCTGTTATCTCCATCCACTACTTGAATGACAGCAACACCGGATGACGTATCGGCTCTTCCTACGTGCTCTGTCTCTACACCTTCCTGACGGAGAACTTGCATTAATTCATTCCCGAAAGGATCCTTACCGACCATCCCAATCATTGTAACATCCGCTCCAAGTCGCGCTGCAGCTACGGCTTGATTGGCACCCTTGCCGCCAGGAAAGGTCTCGAAACGTTCACCAAGTATCGTCTCTCCTGCTGCAGGGCGTTTATTAGATGTGGCTGTCAAATCCATATTGAGGCTGCCAATTATAGTTATTCTCGGCTGCGACATAGCTAGTCCCCCTTTAAAATACGATCGTTTTATTGCCGAAAACGATTACCCGATCATCTACATGCCATTTAATTGCCCGCATAAGCACACTGCGTTCGACAAGACGACCTACACGTTTCAAGTCTTCCGCTTTATCCTTATGATTGACCCGATGGATATCTTGTTCGATGATTGGTCCTTCATCCAAATCAGAAGTAACGTAATGACTTGTTGCACCGATTAATTTCACACCTCGATCAAAGGCGCGCTCATATGGTTTTGCGCCAATGAAGGCTGGGAGGAAGCTATGATGAATATTAATGATGTTATTTTTATAATTTTCTAAGAAACCAGGTGTCAGAATCTGCATGTATCTTGCAAGAATGACAGTATCGATATTGTATTGTTCCAATAGCTCAAGCTGCTGACGTTCTGCTTGCTGACGGATATCTTTGTTTGCAGGGATATGATGGAAAGGTATATTGTAGGATTCCGCCAGTTCCCGAGCGTCTTCATGATTGCTGACAATCACAGAAAGATCAGCCATGAGATGTCCGCTTTCATATTCCCAAAGAATCTCCTGCAAACAATGCAGCTCTTTGGAGACGAAGAGCGCTAATTTCTTCAGATCCCGTACGCGTACAAGCTGCCACTCCATTTGAAAATGCTCCGCTATTTGCTGGAAGCCGTGCTCCAGCTGCTGCTGTGTATTGCCGTCTTGCTGGCACTCGAATTCAATCCGAAGGAAGAAGCTTCCTCCATCAGGATCTGTTGTGTATTGATTTGATTCCATAATATTTGCTTGCTGTTTATAAAGAAACTCGGAAACCGCTGCAACAATCCCCGGCTGATCAGGACAGGAAATGACGATCCGATATCTGTTTTCATTCTGCTGCTGGAAAGCTTTGATTTTTTCTAGATAATGTACGGCCATGACTAACCTCCTAATATTCTTCTATCTTAACGATTGTATCTTGTTTCTACAACAGGAATTCTGACAAAAAAATACGATTCCAAATGAATGGAATCGTATGTATTGTATGAGCGAAGAGAAGCTTTATTCACCCGCAATCTGTTTCAATGTTTCAATACAGAAATCAACTTCCGCTTTGTTCGTGTTTAGTGGTGGCAAAATCCGAAGTACATGTTCTCCAGCTACTAGCACGAGCAAGCCTAGATCCCGTGCCTGATTGACAAGGTCAATTGCTTTTCCTGTTGTACCAAGACCAAGCAGCAGTCCTTTCCCACGCACATCAGTAAATGCACTTGAAGCAGCTGCGAGGTTCTCCAGCTCACTACGGAAATAGTCAGAAGTCTCTTGTACTTCAATCAGAAATTGAGGATTCGCAATTACTTCCAATGTCGACTTGCCTGCCGCTGCTGCTACCGGATTGCCTCCGAAAGTGCTGCCATGACTGCCAGCTTCAAATGCCGCCGCTGCTTTACCCGTTGCCAGCATAGCCCCAATCGGAATACCTGAAGCCAGTCCTTTTGCGGTTGTCAGCACATCTGGTTCCAGCTCGTACTGCTCATAAGCATAAAGCGTGCCGGTACGACCGACTCCAGTTTGTACTTCATCCAGCATAAACAGTACATCATGCTCCTTACAAAGACGTTCTACTTCCTTCACCCATGCAGGATCAGCTGGAATGACGCCGCCTTCTCCTTGAACAAGCTCTAATAATACGCCGCATGTATCCGGACCAATCAGCTCATCAAGTGCTTCCATATCATTATAAGGAAGATGGCGGAAACCTTTTGTCAGCGGCGCGAAATACTTCTGGATCTTTTCCTGACCCGTTGCGGCTAACGTAGCTAATGTCCGGCCGTGGAACGATTGACTGAAAGTAACCACCTCAAATCCAGTCGTTCCTTTCACCTTCTGAGCGTAGCTGCGTGCCAGCTTGATTGCCGCTTCATTAGCCTCTGCACCACTATTGGCGAAGAATACTTGATCGGCGAATGTATGGGCAGTCAAAAGCTCCGCTAATTGCTCTTGCACCGGTATACGATATAGGTTGGAACAATGCCAAAGGGTATCCAGCTGTTCTTTGACAGCTTCCTTGACTGTTGCAGGAGCGTGACCTAAATTGCAAGTAGCGATTCCTGCAGTATAATCCAGGTATTGCTTACCGTCAGCATCCCAGACATAGCTTCTTTCTCCTTTTGCGATAGAGATCGGAAATCTGCTGTAAGTCGGCATAACAGAAGATATTGCTGCATGTGTTTCAGACATGATGTGCCTCCTCCGATAATGTTATGGTAGTACCTGCGACTTTCCCTTCCACTAACTGCAGCAAACTGTCATCAGAAAGCCCGTTTACGATCGTGACTTTTCCTGCTCCATGCTCCAAAGCTTCTAGTGCTGCCCGGACTTTCGGGATCATACCATCTTTAATCAACCCTTCAGCCATCATTTGCTTCAATTCACTGTCTGTTACATTCGTGAGCATCTGTTTCTGCCCATTCACTTGCCGATAAATGCCTGGGATGTCACTTATGAAGCACAGCTCCGCATTCAAGGCTCGCGCGATAGCTGATGCCGCTAAATCGGCATTGATGTTAAATCGTGAATTACCCTCCCCGCCAGCAAGCGGGGAAATGACCGGGATGTTGTCTTGTAAGACAATCTGCTCGATAAGTGCCGTATTCACTTCTGTCACATTACCGACAAGTCCGAGTTTATCTGCATTTATAACAGGTTCTGCGTATAACAGCTTACCGTCCAGACCGCTGACACCATATGCATCCGTTCTGCTCATCAGCTTCCGAACAAGAAACTTATTCACAGCTCCGCTAAGTGCCATCTCAACAACATCCAGTACCTCTTCGGTTGTCACCCGCAGACCATCGACGAATTCCGTCTTCACCCCGGTTTGTTCCAGCAGCTCATTAATCAGCTTACCGCCTCCATGGACGATGACAGGCTTCCAATCACCCTGCTTTTGAATAGCAGCGATGTTATCATAGAAATTATCCGGCAGCTGGTCGATAATACTGCCGCCGCATTTTATAATAAGAAATTTCATTTCGCTGCCCCCTTCACGTCCGGTAAGAAGCATTGATTTTGACGTAATCGTATGACAGATCACAGCCCCAGGCAGTCGCTTCCCCAGTTCCTTCCTGCAAATTGATCGTGATCACAACGTTATCCTGCTTTAAGTATTCACTAGCTTCCATCTCATCAAATAATACGGGAGTCCCTTCCTGTACGACCAATACATCTCCGAGCCAAACTGAAATTTTATCCGGCGAGAAGGATGCACCGCTATAACCAGCTGCTGTAATGATTCGGCCCCAATTCGGATCTGCTCCATATACTGCCGCTTTCACCAAGCTGGAAGCTACTACCGCTTTCCCGATTTTCCGTGCCTCTTCTGATGATTGCGCCTGCTTTACACAAACTTCAACTAGCTTTGTCGCACCTTCCCCGTCACGGGCGATTTTCTTGGCCAATTCCTGTGAAACATACTGGAAAGCAGTACAGAATTTCTCCCATTCCGGATGATTTGGGTTTAGCTCCTTGTTGCCTGCTTTTCCGTTTGCAAGCACAAGCACCATATCATTAGTGCTCGTATCTCCATCTACTGTAATCATATTGTAAGATTTATCCGTCGTCTTCCGCAGCTGATTCTCCAGCACATCAGCGGGAATGACGGCGTCCGTTGTCACAAAGGCTAGCATAGTGGCCATATTCGGGTGAATCATGCCAGATCCTTTTGCCGCTCCGCCTATTGTAATTGGTACGCCATCAATTTCTACGCTGACTGCAAGCTGCTTTGTACATGTATCTGTTGTAAGAATAGCTTGAGCGAAATCCTCCGCTTTGCCTTCTCCAGATATCGAATGAATCCCCGACATTATCTTATCCATCGGCAGCTGAACGCCAATCAGTCCAGTTGATGCTACTGCCGCATGCTGTACTTGAATTCCGAGCTGATCTGAGAAAGCTTTGCGCATCGCATAAGCATTAGCCAAACCTTCTTCTCCTGTACATGCATTCGCGTTGGCGCTATTTACTACAATTGCCTGCAGCTTCCCCTCTTGCTGAATACTTTCTTCTGTTACAAGAAGCGGAGCTGCCCGAAAAGAATTCAATGTATATACTCCAGCAGCAGCTGCTGGAACTTCTGAATAGACCCATCCCATATCAAGCTTGTTATGCTTGCGGAGACCAATTGAGACACCGCCAGCCTGGAATCCGTTTGGACTGGTGATATTGCCGTTTTCAATAACTGTATATATCGCCTGTTCTGTCTTTATCATTTGATCCCTCTCCTTTATGGATAAACCGGCAGCATCCACAATCCTGCAGTCTGCTCCCAGCCTTGCATGATATTCATATTTTGGATGGCTTGGCCTGCCGCTCCTTTTACCAAGTTGTCGATAACCGATACGATAGTCAGCCTGTTTGTCCGCTTATCCACATGCAATCCGATATCACAGAAATTACTAGTAGCTACTTCCTTTGTTGCTGGCCATTCTCCTTGTGATCTGATTCGCACAAATGGATGTGAATGATAGTAATTTTCATATGATTCTAATAATTCAGCTTCTGATAAGTCCGTTTTAAGATCTGCATAAATGGTTGCGAGAATTCCCCTCGTCATCGGAACAAGCTGCGTGGAAAAGGTAACAGCCTGCTGCGAACCACCTACTCCTGCTAAAATCTGTTCTATCTCTGGGATGTGCTTATGCGCTCCCAACTTATAAGCTTTTACATTTTCATTTATCTCACTATAATGCGTTATAGCACTTAAAGACTTACCAGCTCCAGAAAGACCTGATTTGGCATCGATGATGATGGAAGATGGATCAATCAGACCATTATGTACTGCCGGCAGCAGACCGAGCAATGTAGCTGTCGGATAACAACCAGGATTAGCAACAAAAGCAGCTCCCGCAATCTCTTCGCCATTCAGCTCAGGCAGTCCGTAAACCGCTTTATCCAACAAATCAGCTGATGCAGCGTCCTGCTTATACCATTCCTTGTATACTGCTGGATCCTTCAAGCGGAAATCACCAGCTAAATCCACACAGCGGATACCTGCTTCTGCAAGCTCCGGAAGAAGATCTCTGCTTACCCCAGGAGGAGCAGCAAAAAATGCAAAGTCTACTTTCTCCTTCAAGACTGAAATATCAAAGGTTTCCATAGTTCCTTCTACAAACCCATCCGTATGCGGATACAATGCTGTTAATGAGTTCCCCGCATTAGAATGGGATATAATTGCTTTCACTTCTGCATATGGATGTATATGCAAAAGCCTGAGTAATTCTACCGCACCATAACCTGTACCGCCTATTATTGCGACTTTCACGAACGTAACCTCCTATAAACAAGTACGAATTAGTTAGTAATTATACTTTAGTATGTATTTTTATTCAATAGGTAAGGTAAAAATTATAAACTAACCAATCCCTCTTCCGACCTCAACATTACAAGCTGTATATACTATTACTTTTTAAGGAAATTTCTCTTATCATCAGATACAACTATATAGATATATCTATTAATTTTAGGGAGGAGAACATGTGAAAATAAAATCTTTATAAAAGATTAGGAGTTGAATTTTTAAAGAAGGACAGCTGATTGCTAAAAAACTTCAGCTTGATAAGATGAACTGACTTCGAATATTTATAATAGAGGAAACGCAACTGCTGTGCGCTTTCTTGCATATACTTATTAAAATCATTGCACTCGCTGTACAGTATGTTATACTGCTATCAAGAAACGTTGTAAGCGCTATCAATAAGTTAATCTTGCACTTTTCTGCTACTGATGTAAAATTTGGTATGGCAAATGGAGACAAAGGAGAATGATATATGCGATCAAAGAAAACACTTATCCATGCTGCAGTAGATATTAATCAGACTGCAAACCAGTTCAAATCAAGTATTGTATTAGTAATGGATAATAAAGTGGTAGATGCCAAAAGTATGCTCGGGCTCTCCAATAGTGTACTGACGTCTGATTTCTTCCGCTTGGAGATATATGGTGAAGACGCCGAAGAAGCGAAAAAGGCAATGCGAGATGTATTCTTAAGCAATGGCTTGCCAGTGGAAATCAGCAATAAATAAAAAGACAGCTTCGGATATCCGAAGCTGTCTTTTCTATTAGATTCGGGATGGCTTCGGAACGATCTTGTTTCGAAGCTGGCCGATTCCTTCTATTTCAATCTCAACTACATCCCCGTCTTTTAGAAACTGCGGCGGATCCATCGCGAATCCGACGCCATTCGGTGTACCTGTCATGATGACATCTCCTGGTTCTAATGTCATGATGCCTGATATGAAAGAAACCAAATGAGGTACAGAGAAAATCAGATGTTTTGTACTGGAATCCTGTCGTTTTTCGCCATTTACAAACGTACGAATCGCAAGATTGGATACGTCATCGATTTCTTCCGCTGTGACAAGATGCGGGCCCATTGGAGCACTGCGATCTAAAGTCTTTCCTTGTAGGAATTGCGGAGTACGGCGCTGCAAGTCACGTGCCGACACATCATTGGCAACAGTATACCCTGCTATGTAGTCCATTGCCTCACTTTCTGTTACCTCTTGCGCTCTTCTCCCAATTACTACTGCGAGTTCTCCTTCATAATCCAATTTCTCAGTCAGCTTGGAATGGTATACACCTTGATCATGTGCACATACCGCATTTGCGAACTTACCGAAAAGAACTGGATACTCTGGCAGTTCCCGTCCCATTTCTTCAATATGATCTTTATAATTCAAACCTACACAAATGATCTTCCCAGGCTTCGGCACAGGTGGTCCGAGTATGATTTCTTCTGCTCTGTACTGGACCTCCTCCAGCCCTTCCGCAAGAGCAAATGCTTCCGCACGGAATGCACGCTTCATTGCGTGAGGACCCATATTGTAGAAAGCATTCGGATCGGCTGGGAGCAAACTCTCGACTGTCATTGCCAAATCTAATTCACTCTCTGACAGCAAATAGCGCCGGTATGCTTCCTGCAAGTCGATAATACGCCCTTCCACTTTGCTTCCGATTCGATACGGATTAAGGTCTCTGCCAACTTTATAAGCTACTAGCTTCATCCAAACCTCTCCTTTTTTTGTGCGAATACTCAAAATTGATTCTCTCTTTCTATGATATAGTAAGAAAGTCAGACAGCATAGAAGAAAGGGAGTCATAAAATGAAAAACGTCTATTTGAATCATGATGGCGGAGTTGATGATTTGATTTCGCTATATCTCTTACTAAAAATGGAGAATGTTCGCCTCATTGGCTGTTCTGTTATTCCTGCAGATTGCTATTTGGAGCCTGCACTGTCAGCAAGCCGAAAAATCAATGATCGCTTCGGTAATCCGGACACACTAGAAATTGCTGCATCTACTTCCCGAGGTAAAAATCCATTTCCTAAGGACTGGAGAATGCATGCCTTCTTTGTTGATGCTTTGCCAATTTTGAATGAACATCTTCCAGTGCGCACAAAGGTTGCAGAAAAACCTGCCCACCTGGACATCATAGATAAATTGAAAGCTCAAGAAGAGAAAACGACTCTTATTTTCATCGGACCGCTGACTGATTTGGCGCGAGCATTAGAGATGGATCCGTCGATTATACAGCATATCGAGAAGCTCGTATGGATGGGCGGCACTTTGCTTCCAACAGGTAATGTTGAAGAACCAGAACATGATGGAACAGCTGAATGGAATGCCTTCTGGGATCCGGAAGCGATGGATACTGTTTGGAAAAGTGACATACTAATTGATATGGTAGCGTTGGAGAGTACAAATCAAGTTCCTCTTACTGTGGATATCCGTGAAGAATGGGCACGCAATCGCAAGCATGAAGGTGTGGATTTTGTGGGTCAAAGCTACGCTGCTGTACCGCCGCTCGTTCACTTTGAAACAAATTCAACGTATTACCTGTGGGATGTACTAACGACGGCTTCTGTCGGTAATAGTTCCTTAGTTAAAAAACAGCCTGTTCATGTCAGTGTAGAGGCTTTTGGTCCATCACAAGGACGTACATACGAGGATAAAAACGGGAAGGAAATTCAATTGGTTCATGATGTAGATCATGATGCTTTCTTCTCCTATATCCAGTCATTGATGAAAGCATAATAAACCGCAGTTTCATATAATTGGTATCGCATATATACAATAAATTTGTTATACTATTCCGGGGTTGTTATCCACATGTGGATAACCTAATAAGTACGAACGGAAAGAAGGCAGATTAGAGATTATGTATATGGATTACCATCATCACACGAATAACTCAATCGATTCCAAAGCTATCATGCAGGATGTGTGTGAACAAGCAATCAGCAAAGGAATCAAAGAAATCTGTTTCACCGAGCATTTCTCCGTAAATCCATCTGCACCAACATACGGTCATATGGATTTCGCAAAATATCAGCAAGATATTAAAGACTCACAAGATTCCTATGGCAACCAACTCACAATCAAGATGGGAATCGAACTATGCGAACCACATCTGATGATGGATGTGTATCAGACAGAGCTCAATTCGATTCCTTTTGATTTTATAATGGGTTCTGTTCATAATATCGGCAATCAGAAACTGCGCCTTCATCTTCGTGCGAATGAAGACACTTTCTACGATGACTACTTCGCTGAAATGTACAAGCTAGTTTCGGATGCCGATATCGACGTACTTGCTCACATCGATTTGATGAAGCGGTACGCAGTCCAAGAAGGACATAACGTTTATACATTCGAACAACATAAAGATCAAATTGCTGCAATCTTAGAAAAAGCAATACAGCGCGGTATCGGTATTGAAATAAACACCTCTGGAATGCGGAGCTCCTTAAGTGAGGCCCTGCCTACGCCACAGATTGTTTCGCTATACAATGATTTAGGCGGCAAGATTCTTACACTCGGCTCGGATTCCCATAAAGCAGAAACAGTCGGGGCTGGTATAAAAGAGGCTGCTCAAATTGCCAGACAATGCGGTTTCACACATATCTGCCAATTCGATAAACGTGAACCGCGAGCTGTACCTTTACCTTTAAGCTAATACATTCTTTTCATTACGCAGCTTCTGCTTAATAAATGCTTTAAATTGCTCATCCTGGCTCTCTGGCACTAATGCTGGATTGTCAGGATTTTGCATATAGGATTCTTCTTCACTCCATAATTCTTTCCTCAGGACTCGCAGTCTTACATAATAAGTCATCAGCTTCAGATCGAGCCACATTTCTTCTTTGAAGAATTCAAATACTTCTGCCTGACTGGCTGCTGTCTCCTCTTTCTTCTGCGCAATCGTAAATTGTGCCTGTACGATCTTATTCACATGCTGTTCCATTACTTCCTGCTCTGCAGTTGTGAATGTTCCTTTATTGATTGTATCGTTCATCAGCTTCTCGGCTTCCGCTGTATGCTTCAATATTGCCTGCTGCTCCTTCTGAATTGTATCCAATAGCTCAAAAAATCTGGAGAAAGCCTGTTGGATGATATCCGTAGCCAGATGCATCACATTCTCCTCCACTGCCTCCAGCAGCTGGCGAAAAGAATGATAACGCTTATCCGTCAATTTGACTCCATTATCAGAAGTTAATCTTCGTATCATCTGTACGCTGGTCATATAACTATAATAACGCGCCGCGAGATCCTCCACTTCATGCTGTGCAGGAACCCTGCCGTCTTCTGCAACAAGCAGCCGTTCATTGCTTGGCATAAATGTAAAATAATAATGCACCGGTATGTGATTATCCTTGCAGACAGCAGGACAAACATCCATACGTTCATCATCCTGCTGCCGATTGCGCTCAGCAGCTTCACTCACCTGCTGCGGTAATGACTCTTTCGTAATCATCTGAATTCCTCCGTTCTTTCCTAACTATATCTAGTATTTCACAAATTTCCCTAACTCAATCCTACCTTATTTCCCTATTCTTATGTAAGCATTTTCATTCCATACTAAAAATAACAGCCCTAAAAGGACTGTTACTCTGTTTCAGCTTCTCGAGGCAAAATCAACACTTCTACTCGACGGTTCTTTTCCCTGCCTTCTGCTGTATCGTTTGAAGCGATCGGCTTGTACTCTCCGTACCCTTTTGCACTGAACCAGCGCGGGTCAAGCTCCTCGTTTTCTAATACAACTTTCATAAAATTGACAGAACGCATCACACTGAGCTCCCAGTTGGAATTGTACGATGATGTACTGATAGGCACATCATCCGTGTGACCGCTGATAATTACTTCTCGCGGTGGATCCATGACAAGAAGGTCTGAGATTTCTCTTGCGATCTCTTCATCACTCACACTGACCTCACTGCTGCCTGAATTGAACAAGACATTGTCATTGATTGTAAGCAGTAAACCTTCATCCGTCAATGCAGTTGAAAACTTATCACTCAAATCTTTATCCTTGATATATGTCTCGATTTTCTCCTGGATTTTCTTTAGCTCTTCCTGTTCTGCTGCTTCCAAATCAGCATCGTTAGCTTTCTCTTTGTCAGCCTCTTCAGATGCGACTGTCTCATCTTTCTTTTCTTCCTCATTATTCTGATCGATAACAGTTGAACTAGTATCGTTTCCTGGTGTCATGCTTGTATTGGATTCCAATAATCCTTCTCCGCCATGTAAGATAGTACTGAAAGAGTCAGATATCTTAGCGAACTTCTGCGCATCGATTGAGCTGGTGGCAAACAAGACAATGAAAAGCGCCAGCAAAAGGGTCAGAAGATCGGCATACGGTAACAGCCAGGATTCGTCCACATGTTCTTCATGCTTTTTGTGCTTGCGCTTCCGGCTCATACTGCCACTTCCTCTTCTTCAGCCTCACCAAACTCAGCTTTTTCCTTACTTGGCAAGTAAGCGAGCAGCTTTTGTTCAAGCATACGCGGTGTTTCACCTTCCAAGATAGACAGGATACCCTCCACCATCAGCAGCTTATGCTGTACTTCCTGCTGTGTTTTACGTTTCAATTTATTGGCGATCGGGTGACAGATTACATAGCCTGTGAATATCCCCATCAATGTTGCAACAAAGGCAGCAGCAATAGCGTGACTTAACTTATCGATATCGGAAATATCACCAAGTGCCGCAATCAGACCGATAACTGCTCCTAAAACGCCTAATGACGGTGCATATGTTCCTGCTTGCGTGAAAATGGAAGCACCAATAGCATGCCGATCTTCCAGCGCATCAACTTCTTCATTTAAAACATTACGAATATATTCAGGTGATTCTCCATCAACTGCCATACTTAATCCGTTACGAAGAAAGTCATCTTCAACATCACGAGCACTGTTCTCCAATGCCAGCAATCCTTCTTTCCGACTAATCTGTGACCACTCCGAGAACATACGGACAAGCTCTTTTGTATCGAATTCCTGTTTATTCTTAAATACAACACCAAGCAGCTTAGGGAACCGTTTCAATTCATTTCCCGGGAACGCCAGTACAACAGAAGCTGCTGTTCCGACAATAATAATCAGTATGGCAGCTGGGTTAATAAGTGCTGCAGGACTTACACCCTTCAATACCATCCCTACTCCGACGGCAACCAAGCCCAATATAACACCAATGATTGATGATTTATCCATATATTCCATTCTCCTAAAAAAAGTTTGATTACCATTAATATCGGATGCAATTATAAAATCTGTATGCTTTTTCATAAACTTTACGTTTCTTTTCCAGCAGAGAAGGTTATCAGTAACAAAAGTGTCATATTTAAGTTCGACAGTATACTCTGCGGCTATTTACCTAAGCTAAGAACATTGCATAAGACACAGTTGGCAGGAAGACTCGTGACAAAGGTGGTGTTTGTTTCTGTTGTGAAATCGCATACATTACACGTAAGATAGAAGCAAGCACTACTTTATTCATTATTTTTTCACATATAAAAGGGGGAAAAAAGCATGGCACAGGAAAAAGCCAGTGTCCGCGCTCGTGTTCAAAAGTTTGGCTCATATTTGAGCAGCATGGTTATGCCAAACATCGGTGCATTTATTGCTTGGGGTCTTATTACCGCTTTATTCATTCCTGACGGATGGTTTCCAAATGAAACAATCGCACAGATTGTAAGTCCGTCCATCACTTATCTATTACCACTATTGATTGGTTTCACTGGTGGACGTCTCGTACACGATTTCCGAGGCGGGGTTGTCGGAGCCATTGTCACCATGGGGGCAATTGTAGGTTCACCGGATACTCCAATGTTCCTTGGAGCAATGGCAATGGGTCCGCTCGGCGGATATGCCATCAAATTGTTTGATCAATATATCGGTTCTAAAGTACGTTCCGGTTTCGAAATGCTTGTTAATAACTTCTCTGCCGGTATCATCGGCGGTGCACTCGCTATCGGCGCCATCTATTTCGTAGGTCCGCTTCTTGAAGGTTTGACAAACGTATTGGCATCTGGTGTTGACTGGCTCGTTGGGCTTGGTCTTCTGCCACTTGTAAACGTCTTGATCGAACCAGCGAAAGTTTTGTTCTTGAACAACGCTATCAACCATAGTGTCTTCACACCGCTTGGTATAGAACAATCAGCTGAAGTAGGAAAATCCATCCTGTTCTTGCTTGAAGCAAACCCAGGACCGGGACTCGGAATATTGCTTGCTTTCATGTTCTTCGGTACAGGAAGTGCAAGAGCATCTTCACCGGGTGCAGCAATCATCCATTTCTTCGGGGGTATTCATGAAATCTACTTCCCGTATATCCTAATGAAGCCTTTCCTTATCGTTGCTGCAATTGGCGGCGGTGTAACAGGAACTCTTCTATTCTCTCTATTGGATGTAGGTCTTCGCTCACCAGCATCACCAGGTAGCGTTATCGCCATCTTCCTAATGGGTAACCCAAGTGATTACCTTGGCTTGGCAATCGGTATCATCGGTGCAACTGCTGTATCATTCGCAATCTCCGCTGTCGTCCTGAAACGCAGCCCGATTGCCGCAGATACGAATATCGAAGAAGCAACTGCGAAGTCTAAAGAAATGAAAGGTACAAAGCCTGCAGCTGCAGTTGGTATCAACCAATCAGCTGGTGCAACAGATGAAGCAGTTGAAGCTAACGCACAGCATGTCGATACTAACAGTGATTCTTTCGACTACAGCAATGTAAACAAAATTACATTCGCTTGTGATGCCGGAATGGGATCGAGCGCAATGGGTGCCTCTCTTCTGCGTAAGAAAATGAAGGATGCTGGCTTGACCGAAATCAAGGTCGATAATGCAGCCATCTCCAATATCCAGAATGATGCCGATATCGTCATCACTCAAAAGAATCTGACGGACCGCGCTCGCAACAAACGTCCGGATGCTGAGCATATCTCAGTAGAAAACTTCTTGAACAGTCCGCGGTATGCAGAACTGATCGAGAATCTTAAAAAGCATCAATAAGTAAGGAGTGATTGATTTGGAAATGGTTAGCAGCAGAGAAAGAAGAATAATCCTGCAATTGCTGCGTTCCAGAAACCAATTCATCTCCATTCGAGAGCTGGCAGAGCTATTACATGTCAGCTCTCGAACTATTCACCGGGAATTGAAGCAAGTGGAACGAACACTTGCCGAGAATAAGCTGTCCCTGCTGCGTGTTACTGGATCCGGTATTCGGGTTGAAGGAGAAAGGGATCAGATGGAAGCATTGCAAGAGCAGCTGCGTGATGCGGTCGAGGTAGATACGACCCAGGAAGAGCGGCTGCTCCATTTGCTTTATTTACTGGTTGAAGCTAGCGAACCTGTTAAAGTTGCTTATTTGGCAAATGAAGTGCAATTATCGAAGACGGCCTTATCCGTTTATTTGGATGCATTGGAAGCCAGGCTAGCCGATTATTCGCTGTCCATCATAAGGCGCCGCGGTGTTGGAGTTGAGCTCGAAGGTGAAGAGAACGAAAAAAGGAAGGTACTTGTCCAGCTTATGATGGAGCAGCTGGATCAAGCATCTATTTACACGTTTACCAATGATCATGAAGAACAGAATTTGCATCAGTTTCTTCAAAATATCATCAAGGATCAGCGTATGACAATGGTCGAAAAATACGTGATGGATCACTTAGCCAAGCTATCTTATTCCATTGCTGATAATGCCTATGTTGCACTTATTACGTATATAAGCATTACGATTAAAAGGATACAGCAAGCTAGATTTGTCATTCTTTCCCCTCCGCTATTGGAATCTTTACAAAAAACGGAAGAATATACGATTGCCGCGGCACTCAGCAGGGAATTGGAAAATACCTTCTCTATTACGTTTTCAGCTTCGGAGATCGGTTATATTGCCGTTCAGATTCAAGGGGCGAAGCGAAACGAAACGACACATCGCTCTGATCCGCTATTCGAGCTGCAAGTACAAGCTTTCATCCAGTTGGTTGCTGTAGCGATACAGCTGCCGCAGCTAGAAAAGGACGAAACTTTCACCACCGGATTGCTTGCCCATATTGAACCAGCAATTAGCCGGGCACGGGAAGGAATACAAACGTACAATCCGCTTACAGAGAAGATTGAACAAGATTATCAAGAAGTTGTAACAGCAGTCCGAAAAGCTCTTGAAACGGTGTTTCCGACTTTTCGTTTCGGACAGGGCGAGGTTGCCTTTCTGGCACTGCACTTCGCTTCTGCAAGAGAACGGCAGCGCAGCAGACAACGATTGCATGCCTTAGTCGTTTGCGCAAGCGGGATAGGTACTTCTAAGATGCTTGCCAGCAGGCTTCAGAACGAATTTCCCGAAATCACGCAGGTGTCGCTGTCATCTTTCTTAGAGCTGAAGGATATGCAATTGGAAAGCTTTGATTTGCTTATATCAACTATCAGCCTTGACCAGTTCCACCGCCAGTATTTGCTTGTTAATCCACTGCTGCCTGGACCTGATGTCAAACGAGTGGATGCATTTATCCAACAGGAACTTCCGACTATATATAAGAAAAGGAAGCAAGCAGCACCTGCAAAAGAAATGCCAGCAGCATTTCCATCCGTTTCAGCTTTCGATTCAAAACTAGAAGAATTACAGACATTGACAGAAGTGAGCCGCATCATATGGAATAACTTTATGATTGATAGGACATATCAAATGCAGGCAGATCTATTTTCTCAAATCGATCAACATGCAGTTGACCATACAGTCATAAATAAACACGGAACACTTGCCTCCCTTCTCAGACAACGAGATGAGCTCGGAGGAATGGGTATCCCTGATACAAGGATGGCTTTGTATCACAGTCGCAGCACAGAAATCGAGCAGCCCGCATTTTGGATGATGGCGCTATCCTCCCCTATCATGATCAAGGGGATGGACAATCAAGTGATGGAGGCTGACCGTCTCTTTATCCTTGCTGCACCGGACAATTTGCCTTTGAGCTGTTACGAGCTGTTTAGTAAAATCAGCATTCTTATTTTGGAAGAGCATATTCAGCACATGATTCGTTCTGCGGATCAGGAGGCACTTAGCAAAGAATTGGCGCAGCTGCTCACTGCCCACATCCAACAATTCACAGATCATTTAGGAGGGTAATCATGGAAGTATTACAAGAAGCTAATATTTTAATGAACACACAATTGGACAATCAGGAAGATGCTATCCGGAAAGCCGGCCAAATTCTTGTGGATAATGGCTATGTTAATGAAACGTATGTGGATAAGATGATTGAACGAGAAGCATTAACGTCAACTTATATGGGTAATTTCGTAGCTATCCCGCATGGTACAGAAGATGCTAAAGGCGAAGTCATCGCTTCCGGTATCTCTATTATCCAGGCACCAGAAGGCGTTACATTCGATGGCAACGAAGTGAAGCTTGTTTTCGGTATTGCTGGAAAGAACAATGAACATTTAGATATCCTTTCGCAAATTGCTATCGTTTGCTCAGAAGAGGAAAACATTGAAAAGCTTGTGAATGCAACAAGCAAACAGGAGATCATTGACATGTTCTCTGAGGTAGATGCGTAATGAAGAGCGTACACATTGGTGCTGGCAATATCGGCAGAGGATTTATCGGCGCCCTTCTCTCTCACGCCGATGTACATGTTACTTTTGCTGATGTGAATAGTGATATCATCTCTGCTTTGAAAGAAAAGCAGCAATATGAAGTCGTCTACGCACAGGAAGAAACACATTCTGAAATCATAACCGGTGTTACTGGTTTGAATAGTAGTACAGAAGAAGAAGCTGTCATCAAAGCAATTGCAGAAGCTGATCTTGTTACGACTGCGGTGGGTCCTTCTATCCTGCCGCATGTTGCACCTGTAATTGCCAAAGGACTTGTCCAGCGTGCAAAACAGCCCAAGCCAGTCCATGTTATTGCATGTGAGAATATGATTCGTGGCTCCAGCCAGCTGCGCGAGTTCGTCATCTCTCATATCGATGCACAGGACATGGAAAACGTGGAAAGCTATACAGCCTTCTGCGACGCGGCTGTTGACCGGATTGTTCCGATACAGGAGCAGCAGGATTTGCTGACAGTCCAGGTAGAACCTTATTTCGAATGGGTTGTGGAAAAGAAAAACTGGCAGGGCGAACTTCCGGATATCAAAGCGATTACATTTGTTGATAATCTGGAGCCTTATATCGAAAGAAAGCTTTTGACAGTTAATACTGGTCATGCTGCTAGCGCTTATGCAGGCTATGCGAAAGGCTATGACACCATCATTGATGCTATTAAAGATGAAGAGATTCTGAGCCTGGCTAAACAGGCATTAGAAGAAACCAGCTCCTTATTGCAGGAGAAATGGGGCTTCGAGGAAGATGATCTGACTCACTATATTGCAAAAATTCTTCAGCGTTACCAGAATCCGTACATTTCTGACATGGTAACACGTGTAGGACGGGGTCCAATTCGCAAGCTTGGTCCGAAGGATAGATTAGTCTACCCAGCACAATCATTGTTAGAGCAAGGCAAATCAGCTGAGGCGCTGCTTACGACTATCGCTTATGCATTGAAATTCAATCCAGAAGGTGACGATGAAGCGAAAGAATTGCAAGAACGCATTAAGTCTGAAGGAGCTGCTTCCGCTTTGTCACGTATTAGCGGACAGCCTAAGGACAGCCAGCTAGTTCAACAAGCCATCAAAAAGTACGAACAACAAAAAAACAAAGCATAAGCGTCCGCATAAAACAGACGTTGTTCAGTTGTTTAAGAGAACAAAAAAGAAGTTCAATCCTTTCCATTTCGAACGGATTGAACCTCTTTTTTATGTTTTATCTTTCATTAGCTTTATGATACGTCTTAAATTGATATCCAAGACCTCCGTAGACCTTTTAACATGTTTTTATTTTTCTCATTAGACTCGCAGCAACTCATCAATTAGTAAGCTTCTTCATTCTCCGCAAGGAATCGTTGAACTGTTTCAATGTTGTGTTTGATTGAATTTACTGTAGACATGGATGCACTAAAATCCTCCATACCGACATACCCATCGTACCCAACCGCTTTTAAATCAAGGAGAACTTGTTTCCAATTCACAGCTCCTTTTTCGATTGGCGCCCACTGCACAGACCAATCCACAGTTCCATCTTCTTGTGTTTGTCCCCTTTGCCAGATTGCATTTTTGACATGTACATGCGCAAGATAATCTCCTAACAATTCTAGTCCCATCCTGTAATTCTCATAACCTTCGTGTACCATATTGCCGGGATCATACAGAACTCCGATGTGATCAGGATCATATGAACAAACCAACTGATACGCCAGGCTTGCGCTAGGTGCAATTGTGTGGTGATGTGTCTCTACTAATCCTTTTACTTTATATTGTCTACACATCTGTTCTACTTCGCTTAAATAAGCAGCAGCAGATTTAAATAAATCATTATAGTGCTTGGAACGATCGTAAACAGGAATTCCTAAGCGTATCGTGGAAGCTCCTAGTTTTTTGGCAATCTGCAGCGCGTGTTCTGTTGACTCCAAGTCGCCAGCAGTTAAGTATGGAAGCACACTTAACATGTTAATGCCGCTATCTTCTGCTTTATCTTTTAAAACTTGTATGTCATAGTCCGTTATCGAGGGGGAAATTGTACACAGGTTATTCCTCCAATAACTTGGTTTCTCACTTTTAACGTCAACTGGTGTTTCGCTGAACCGCCACTCTACAGCTGTGTAGTTGGTGTCTTTCAAATAGGCAATCAATGTTTCAGGCGTGATATCCGGAGTCATTACTGAATAAATAGAAAACTTCACTTTATTACACTCCTTTAATATGCTGTTTTAAAGAAAACCATGCTTTGAAACACTGAACATCAGAAGTGAAGAAATACCTATAACACATGCATGCTTGATCTAAGCTAGATAATTCACATTATAGTCGATGTATATGATTAACGCATGAAAAAACCTGACCACAAAATGAATCTGTAATCAGGCACGTTATAATCAATCTTTTATTTCATCTTCAATAAACGCTTTTGCATCCAGATAGCGGCTTGCATGCCATCTCCCATTGCGATGCTGACCTGTTCGGAATGCACTGTCACATCTCCCGCTGCCCAGACGCCCTCGACGCTTGTTTCCTTTGTACGGGGATTATTTTCGATGTGCTTGTTTTTGTGGAGTTCCACACCCAATGAATCAGCCAGCATACTGTTCACTCGATTTTTACCGAAGGCGACAAAAGCTTTTTCTGCCCACAGCTTCTCGCCATTTACCATGAATCCTTCTAATTTATCCTCTTCGTCTAATACGACTTCCTCGATTGGCTGGTCGTAATATTCGATTGAGTGCTTTTTCAATTCCTCAAATGTTTCTTCAGAAACGGGCTCCTGCTCGTGGTTAACGAAAACAATATCGTTTGACCAGTAAGCAAGCATAATGGCTAAATGAGCTCCCGCTTCTCCTGTACCAGCAACAACAGTCCTCTTTCCGCTGATTTCATAGCCATCGCAATCAGGGCACACGTACACATCCGTACCTAGCAGCGGATAAAGCTCTTTAATTGGTATCCGATCCGTTATTCCTGTTGAGAACAGCAGAAGTTTTGCATCATGTGTATGGCCATCTGCTGTTTTGACTGTGAAACCATCCTTCCACTTCTCCACTTCCACTGCTTCCTGCTGTTCGATTTTAATACAGCCATACGAATCAATTTGTTTCCGGCCCAGCTCCAGTAAATGATTCCCTGATACCCCATCTGGCCAGCCAATCAAATTATGATAGCTTTTGCACCAATGCGATCTGCCGTCATTTCGCTTATCCAAAACTAGTACTTCCCGCTTGTATCTGCCAAACTGAATAGCTGCTTGAATTCCTGCAATTCCGCCGCCAATAATAATTACATCATACATTCATTTGCCTCCTAAAATTTATAGCAATGTTTCTGCACCGTCCGCATAAAGAACACTCCCTGACATATGCCCCGAAGCATCGGATGCTAAAAAGCAGACAATAGAAGCTACATCCTCCGGCTTTCCAGGCTCCCCTTTCAAAGGATGCTGGCCTTTAGGAAAGATTTTGGGGATCGTGACTTCGGCCAGATGCTCCTCATCCTTCTTTGTCCGTTTTTCAATATTCGTTTCGATTCCACCTGGGCAGATGACATTTACTCGGATACGATAAGCTGATAATTCCAATGCAGCCATTTTGCCGAAAGCAGTTTCTGCTGCTTTTGAGGCACTATACGCACTCATCCCGAAACCAGAGAACGTTCGATTGCCATTAATAGAACTGGTAATGATAATACTCCCGCCATTGCTTTTCATATAAGGAATGGCGAACTTTACTGTCAGAAAAGTACCTTTCGCATTTGTTCCGAGCGTTTGATCCCAATCTTCCTCAGGCAAATGTTCAATAGGAGAAAGCGTGCCATTGATGCCCGCATTAGCAAAGACGATGTCCAGCTGTCCGTACTTTTCAAGCACTTGCTTGTACGCCTGCTGCAGCTGCGTGCTATCTGCTACGTCGACTTTAGCTGTTATCGCCACACCTCCAGCCGACTTGATTTCGGCTGCTGTTTTCTCTACAGCAGATGCGTCCATATCAAAGAGTCCTACCCGAACACCATTTTCAGCAAGCATTATTGCAGCTGCCTTTCCGATACCAGATCCAGCTCCAGTCACAACCGCTACTTTCCCACCCAAAGATGCATCCATCCCGTCATCCACCCCTTCATCTATCTACTAGTTATTTCCTTACTGATCCAGAAGTAAAACCCCGTTTAATTAAAAAAGAGTATCCATGTTGGATACTCTTCCATAGTTAGTCCTGGCTTTCCAGCGCCAGACGAATATGAGCCAAATGATGTTTGCCATGCCAAGCATAAATTCCGATATTCTCCTTCAAGCTCACTTCACCTGATTCCGGATGCTGGAATGTCCGCTCCAGCTGTTCAGCAGTTAGCGAGCGCAGCAGAACAACCCATTTTCGATGGATGGATGCGAGCAGATCCAAAGCAGATTGAGGAGGCATGGCATAATCTGGCAGCTTGGCCCATTCTGCTTCTTCGTATGGCTTAATGATTGGATTTTCTTCTGTCAAAGCCAATTTGAAACGGATGAAGGAGTTCAGATGACTGTCAGCTACATGATGTACAAGCTGTTTAATATTCCAGCTTCCTTCCCGATATGTATGCAAAAGTTCAGCCTCTGACAATCCATTCACTAGCGACGTCATCTGCTCTGGCAGCTGATTTATTTCTTCTATCCACTGCTTAATTTGCTCCTCAACTATAGGCCCTACCTGTTGAAACTGACCGATAGGATATTTTCTGTACATCAAATCCCTCCTCACTTAATTTAGATAATCTTACCATATAAAAAGAGCCTGCACCCACTGGGCACAGGCTTTTTATCAGGATACTTGTGAAGCAGCGTTTGCTTCTGTAATCCGGGCTTCTGTTTCTTTATCGAAGAAATGTACTTGTTCCATGTCGAACAATAGCGTGCGCTTATCCTTGCCCTTGATATCCGAACGAGCATCAACACGAGCAACGAATTCCTGGCCAGCCATATCCGCATAAAGGAAGCTTTCAGCACCCATCAATTCAACCACATCAATTGTTGCTTCCACTTCATGAGCATGTGCCAGGTTCTCTTCATAATCAGCATCGTGGATATGCTCTGGTCTGATTCCCATCACAACCTCACCGTTACCGTAACCTGCCTCCTGCAGCATTTTACGTTTTGCAGGCGGAAGCTGGAATGTAACATCTCCGAGTTTTGCTTTGCCATCCTGGATCGTCACGTTGAGGAAGTTCATAGATGGAGAGCCGATGAAGCCGCCTACGAACATGTTATTTGGATTATCATAAACATCCTTCGGTGCACCTACCTGCTGGATGATGCCGTCTTTCATAACAACAAGTCGGCTTGCCATCGTCATCGCTTCAGTCTGATCATGTGTTACGTAAATAGTAGTTGTCTGCAAACGCTGGTGCAGCTTCTGGATTTCCGCACGCATCTGTACACGCAGCTTTGCATCCAAGTTGGAAAGCGGCTCATCCATAAGGAATACTTTCGCATCACGGACAATCGCACGTCCAAGTGCTACACGCTGACGCTGACCACCGGAAAGTGCTTTTGGCTTCCGGTTAAGATAATCTGTCAATCCAAGGATTCGGCTAGCTTCCTGTACGCGTTTGTCAATTTCATCTTTTTTAAATTTACGGAGCTTCAAACCAAAGGCCATGTTATTGTATACGTTCATATGCGGATAAAGCGCATAGTTTTGGAATACCATTGCAATATCCCGATCCTTTGGCGGGATATCGTTCATTTTTTCTCCGTCCATATAGAAGTCACCGCCTGAGATTTCCTCCAGACCAGCAATCATACGTAAAGTCGTTGATTTCCCGCAACCGGAGGGACCAACGAAAACGATAAATTCTTTGTCATCTATCTCTAAGTTGAAATCTTCAACTGCCATAACGTTCTTATCATAGACTTTCTGGATATTCTTCAACTGTATTTTAGCCAATGTAAGCGCCTCCTTTTATATATCTTTACTTTACCGTGTTTCGTCTTTTATTTCCATTTGTCACTTGCACAAAATGTAAGCGCTTTTATTGTGCGATATGCTAAGAAGCGCAGCATTAGCTACGCTTCATGTTTCCTTCTTCCAATAGCAAAGTATCTTCCAAATAAACTGTTGGAGATTTTACAACACAATCGATATGGACACCAGCAGCTACCACGCCTCCAAAGGTGTTGTTGCTGCCGAAAGCGATATGAATCGTCCCGTATACTTTTTCATCCTCAAGAACGTTGCCAGTGATTCTGGCTTTGTCATTCGTTCCGACACCGAATTCCGCCACATTCCGTCCATCACCAGTTCCTAGCATTTGCAGGAGCATCTCTCCTTGTCGTCCCGTTGCAGCTGTCAAATGTCCTTCTTCTATCGTAAGGAGAATCGGTTCATCCAGCTTGCCTAAACCTGAGATCGAGCCATCGATCCATATACGCCCTGAAGCTGTACCTTCCAAAGGGGCGATGAATGCTTCACCAGAAGGCAGGTTTCCGGATTGCCCTTTTTCCCGGTAAATACCGGTACTAGGTACGCCGCTGCGGCCTTGGATAGAGAAGCTTAACTCCTCGCCGTCTTTTCTAATTGTTACTTGCTTTGATTGGCTTAATTTATCCGTTACTTCAAAGGTCATTTTTTCAACTGTCTCGTAATCTGCACTTATTGCGCCTTCTAAAAACATATCATATGTAATACCAGGCATCGTAGCCACGCGAACTCCAGCGGCAACTGCATCTTTTTTTGCTTGTGTGTGCGTCAGGGAGTGCTCCGTAATACAAACTGCAACATCACAATGCTTCATTGCTTCTGCAACGCCGCTTGGCGGCTCCTGACCGGACTTCTCTCGATCCTGCATGACAAGCAGCAATGTTTCCGATCCGATTGATCTGCCAGCTGCATAAAGTGCTTCCGCCAATTCCTTCTTACTGTCATCTGTTACGATAAGCAATGTTTCTTCTTTTTTCAGTGCCAGACTGCTGCTTAATACATTCCTGCTATTCTCCACTAATTTACTTCCCATAGGGTATCCCTCCTGTTTCTTCCTATTATACACAAAGAAACCGACTGCTTAAGCAGACGGTTTCTGATTCAGATGAATAGAAGCAAACTGACAGCCATAACCATCATGCCACTGATCAATCCATAAATGGAGGTATGACCTTCATCGTATTTCTTAGCAGCTGGCAGCAGACCATCAAGTGAGATAAAGACCATGATTCCTGCCACAGCAGCAAAGATAACTCCGAACATAATATCGTTCAAAAACGGCATCAGAACAAGGTAAGCAAGAACCGCACCTACTGGTTCCGACAGACCTGATAAGAATGAAAGACCAAAAGCCTTCTTCTTATTACCTGTCGCAAAGTATACTGGCACTGCAACAGCAATCCCCTCCGGAATATTGTGGATAGCGATAGCAATGGCAATAGCTATCCCAAGTGAAGGGTCCTGCAAGGCAGAAGTGAAGGTGGCAATACCTTCTGGGAAGTTATGGATAGCGATAGCCAATGCAGTGAAAGTACCCATTTTTAGCAAGGCCTGATTCTGTGCCGGATTATCCATCTCTTCGACTTTCTTGCCTTCATGCGGGTTTGATTGCTTTGGTATCAATTTATCAATTAGTGCAATGAGGAGCATTCCGCCGAAAAATCCTCCTACAGTAGCCCAGTTACCTGCCTGGATACCCATTGCACCGGTCAAGGCGTCTTTGGCCTTGATGAAGATTTCGACCATCGAGACATAAATCATCACCCCGGCTGAAAACCCTAAACTGAGTGATAAGAATTTTGTATTTGTTGTAGAAGTGAAGAATCCCATTAGACTGCCTATACCTGTTGCAAGGCCCGCCATCAAGGTCAAACCCAAGGCTAGTAATACGTTTTCGTCCATCATTGCCCTCCTTGTTCTGCTCGCAATCTATTTTCTCTTATTATGCACTATAACAATAAAGTTTCCTAGTAGAAACTTTCACGCATTAGAAAGCCCTTTCCTTCCATACTATATGGCAGTAACTTGCCTAAGTTTCCAAGAAAAAAAGCTAGCATCGATTGCCAGCTCAATTTATTCCAAAGTCTCGACGAACTCCATATTGACCAGCTCTTCGTATTTGTAATCTCCTTTGTATACTCCTGTCTTCGTTACTACATCCATCGTCTTATCTGTTGCTTCCTCCGTTATATAACCATCCTTGCTCCACAGCTCATCAGCATATGCTCGATCCAGTGAGGCTTGCAAGCTCGCTTCCTCTGTTGTAGGGAATTCCTTCTTCAATACCCGCATTGCCAGCTCTTCATCTTCATCTACTGCTTTCAAAGCCTTCGTAATAGCCTCTACAAATTTCTGAACAGTTTCAGGATCTTCGTCAATGGTAGATTGCTTTACACTAATGACGCTATACGGGTAATCTCCTAAACTAGGAAATCCGTAAAAAGGTTCCTTCCATACACCTTTTTCAATACCATCGTATATTTGAGGTTCAGCTCCATTAGCAATATCCGCCTGGCCGTTTTCTACCAATGATACAACTGCACTTGCATCGGCAGGCTCCTCAAGTAAAACGTCTTTACCTGGCTCCATGCCAAGTTCCATGATCAAATAACGCGTCAGCAGGTTCGGACTGCCGCCGTAACGACCAGCAGCAATCGTTTTTCCTTCCAGGTAAGCTGCCAATTCTTCCTCTGATGCTCCTGCAGGAGGTGTATCTCCGTCTGCCATCAAGTAGACATTGGCACGGTTAACAACGTTGACAACAGATACGATTGGGTCATTAGAGTCGATATTAGCAAGGGCATTAGAATCCGGACCGGCAATATTACCCCAGGCATCTCCGCTTACAACAGTTGTTACATGCGCTCCGCCAGTTGCAGTTACCACTTCTACATCCAGTCCTTCTTCCTCAAAATAGCCTTCATGGATTGCTACATACAGCGGCAGATAACCAGTTAAGTGTACCGGCTCTGCAATTGTTATTTTCTTCAGCTTCTCACCCTCATCGCCACCTGTACAGCCAGCCAGGATACCAAGCAAAACTGCCAAACAAATTACACCAAACAACCGCGCTTTTCTCATTGGACACCTCCTATTGTTTCGGTTCTTGACCGCGAAGCAATAATTTTTCCAAACTTACTGTCCCTGCGTACATGAGCATAGACAATAGAGATAATACAACGACACCTACCCAAACAAGGTCGATATCCAAAATCTGTCCTGCATAAAGGATCATCCTGCCAATTCCTTGACGGGAACTGATGAATTCTCCGACAATTGTACCCGCTAGTGCCAATGCGATATTGATTCGCAGACTGCTGACAATCCAAGGCATCGTTGTCGGGACAACTACTTTTGTAAAGACATGTCTGCGTTTTGCGCCTAAGGAATAGAGCAGCTTTTCCAGATCTTTATCAATTGCTTTAATACCGCTATGAGCAGCCAGTGCAGTAACGATGACAGTCATCAGGAATGCAAGCATCACTTTGGAAAAGAATCCGATGCCGAACAGAATGACAATGACCGGACCAAGCGCAAGCTTCGGAATGGCATTAAACGCAATTAAATATGGCTCCGATATTCTGGAATAGTAAGCAGACCACCAAAAAGACAGACCGATTAAGGAACCAAATAATGTTCCAGCTGCAAAGCCAGCCAGCGTGGCAAGCGAGGTATAGACCAAATCATCCCAAAGCGTTCCTTCCAAAAATGCGACCTTGGCAGTTTCATAGATTGTGCTTGGACTGCTCCAATAATAAGGATCCATCACTTCGAATCTTGTCAGAACCTCCCATAGTACAATCACCAATATCCCCAGACCAATCTGACCGCCAAACACGATCCGCTTCATTCGCTGCTGGCGTTTCTTCTCATCCTCGATGTAGCGTTTCTTTTCAGGTTGTGCCATTGTCTTTCGGTTCCTCTCTAAGCAAATCCAGCAATGTTTGCTTTAATGATATGAAATTGTCCGACAGCAGTGTCTCTTCCCTGCGCGGCCGCTCCAATTCCACATGAATCTTTGCCTTCAGCTTGCCGGGACGATGGGAAAGAACATATATATCATCTGATAAGTAAATAGCTTCATCTATATCGTGAGTGATGAATAAAATAGTCTTCTGAAAGTCCTCCCAAATACGGAGCAGCCACCCTTGCATCTGCAATCTTGTTTGTGCATCCAGTGCACCGAATGGTTCATCAAGCAGAATGACGTCCTGGTCATACAGCAGCGTTCGTAATAATGCCGCCCGCTGCCTCATACCGCCTGATAACTCTGGCGGATAATTGTTTTCAAAGCCCTTCAAACCATATCTTTCTAGTAATGGCTGTGCTCTCTTTCTTGCTTCCCGTTTCGAAACACCCCTGATTTCCAAGCCAAGTATCACATTATCCAAGATTGTCCGCCATGGCAGCAGCAGATCCTTTTGAAGCATATAACCGACATAACCACTCTTGCCGACAATATTCTGTCCATCTAAAAGGATTTTTCCAGTGGTTGGTTTGATAAGCCCGGCAATCATATTAAAGAGTGTCGACTTGCCGCAGCCACTGGGGCCAATAATACTGACAAAGCGTCCAGCAGGGATTTGCATTGTTGTTTCCTGCAATGCAACAACTTCCTGTCCGTCGCGTCTGAATATCTTGCTAGCATCTACGACTTTTAATTTATACATTGCGCCACTCCTGTCATTTCTATAGACCCATCATACGCAGGAGTGTGCTAAATGATTACAAATTCAAAGCATGTCCAGCACAATTTTCCTTATTTCCGCAAAAAGCACAAAAAAACAGCCTGCACAGTCAGATATGCCACGCAACATATCACCTGTACAAGCTGTAAGACAAGCCGAACAATGCATTCTGCTTGCAAATGAGAGGGATTAACCGAGAACATGACGAATGTTGCCTATTGGTTACAGTTCGTTTGTTACCCGAAAATCTTACCCTTACTTTAGCATAGGGAATAAAGGATAACAGCAAACTTGTAAGAAAATATGACGCCCTTTTTACAAAGAAACAGCCAGTACGTAAATGCACTGGCTGTTCTGTCATAATACTTTACTTAAGAAAGCTTTTGTCCGTTCTTCCTTCGGATTATTGAAAATCTCCTCCGGTTTCGCTTCCTCTACGATATAACCGCCATCCATGAACAGAACTCGATCACCAACTTCTCGCGCAAAGCCCATTTCATGCGTTACAACGATCATTGTCATACCTTCATTCGCAAGCTGCTTCATAACCTCAAGCACCTCTCCGACCATTTCCGGATCAAGTGCAGATGTTGGTTCATCAAACAGCATCACCTTCGGCTCCATGCATAAGGCCCGCGCAATAGCCACACGCTGCTTTTGTCCTCCGGAAAGAGATTCCGGATATACGCCTGCTTTGTCCTCTAATCCGACTTTGCGAAGCAATGATAATGCTTTTTCTTCCGCATCCTTCTTTTTCCACTTGCGTACGACCATTGGAGAAAGCATGATATTTTCCAGTACTGTCTTATGAGGGAACAGATTGAACTGTTGGAATACCATCCCAACATCTGTACGTACTTTATTGATGTTCACTTTTCTCTGAGAGATATCTGTTCCTTCTATATAAACATGACCACCCGTAATATCCTCGATTCGGTTGAGACAACGAATGAAAGTGGACTTCCCGGAACCAGAAGGGCCGATAACGACGACTACTTCTTTTTCCTCTATTTCGACGTTAATGTCCCGCAGTACCTCGAGATCGCCGAACGACTTTTTTAGGTTTTTTACGCTGATCATCTGTCGCATACTTCCTTTCTAAAAAGCTCTGTACATATGATAATACTAAACAAACGACGAAATATAAAACGGCAACCGCCAAATACGGCTCCCACACTCTTGAATACGCTCCAACTGCTACTCTTCCCCAGTAGAACAGTTCCGGTGCAGCAATGACAGCTCCAAGCGAAGAATCTTTCACCAACACAATAAATTCGTTGCCAAGCGGTGGAATCATCCGTTTGAACGCCTGCGGCAGCACGACATGCCGCAGCACTTGTGCATGGTTCATACCAAGACTGTACGCAGCTTCCCGCTGCCCTTTATCGATGGAATTGATACCAGCACGGAAGATTTCTGCAATATAAGCTGCAGAATTCAATGCCAATGCAACAATCAATGATATAAGCGGCTCCGGCGGCTTAATGAAAATCGGCATGACCGCAAAGTGGATCAAAAAGATCTGTACTAACAGCGGAGTACCTCTAAAGATATTCACATACCAAATGAACGGCAGACGAAGTATCGGGTTGGACAAGCTTTTACCCATTCCGATTACTAATCCAATTAAAGCTCCAACAATGAATCCAATCAAAGACGCCAGAATTGTATATCCGAGACCTCTCATAAAGAAAGGTAAATATTCACTAATGATTTCCCATCTAAAATCCATTTCTCTCACCTCAGTATAGCTGATAAATCAAAACGTAAATATAGCGTAACGGTTATTGTCGTTACGCTATATGATTCTTCTTATGGCTGTGCGCTTTCGAGTGCTTCGATATCCGGAGTGCCTTCAAACCACTCTTGATAGATTTCCTCATACGTTCCGTTTTCCATAATCGCTTGGATGGCTTCATCTATTTTTTCTTTATGCTCGCTGTCTTTCGGAAGCAGCATTCCGTAATATTCCTGCTCAAAATTATCTTCATCTTCAATTAAAGTTAGGTTAGCATCAGGATTATTTTTCACATAATGCTGAGCTACTGCGATATCTGTCACTACAGCCTCTACATCACCGTTTTGCAAAGCCATCATAGTTGCTGCTGATGAATCGTACTTAGAAAGATCACTGCTGTTTTCCCCAACTAGTTTTTGTGCCGCTTCATCACCAGTCGTTCCGTTCTGTACGCCGATTCTCATTCCTTTGATATCCTCACCTGATTGGATATCCGTTCCTTCCGGTACAGCGATAACCTGTGTTGCTTCGAAATAAGGAGAGGAGAAATCATATGTTTCTTTTCTTTCATCCGTTATTGTGATGCCAGCCATTCCGCCTTGCAGCGTTTCATCATCTACTCCGACAAGCATTGGATCCCAGCCAGTGTTTTGGAATTCATAATCGATTCCTGCTTCTTTCATAATCGCGTCTAGCAGATCTGCATCAAATCCAACAATCTTATCACCTTCCATGGATTCGAAAGGAGCGAAGGTGGCCTCTGTTCCGATAGTAAGCTTTTCCCCTTCACCAGAACCGCTTGATTCGTTATTAGATATACATGCACTTAAGAATAAAACACTAACAAGTCCAGCTGCTGCCATGAGCTTTTTTACCGATTTCATAGTTGATCTCCCTTTTCTATCTATATTGTAAACTTGCAATAAAATCTATATTTATTCATTCCGGTGCATTTATTTTACATAACATCTTATGCCTTGTAAATATAAAAATAGAACAAATCGTTACTTTTCGACTATTTACGCAGTTTAAATTGTCAGTATATTGCGATTTTGTGTTACAGTACACGTATACTACAGGAAAGCAGGGGAATATATGACATCAACCAGCAAGGTATTCACAAAGGAGTTCGAGCAGCTTCTGGATCTGCAGCAAGTACGTGACGCACTATATTTTCTAAAACAAGATAATGAGCAGACAACAAAGGATCAGATAGAAGTGACGGAAGTAGAGGCGCCTCCATTCAACGAAGAAAACCGCGCAGCTTTTTTCAAAGAAAAACTGGCGGCATTTGGCTTAGATGGCTTGAAGACGGATGAAGAAGGAAATGTATATGGCATACGAAAAGGCAGCGGCAGCGGACCCACGGTTGTTATTGCAGCTCATTTGGATACAGTCTTCCCTGCTGGTACAAATGTGAAAGCGAGAGTCGAGGATGGAATCGTCTACGCTCCTGGAATCGGTGATGATGGTCGCGGCTTAGCAGTTTTACTGACTTTGTTGCGTACTTTGGAAGAAAATAAAATCGAAACAGAGGGAGATATCGTCTTCCTCGCTGACGTCGGCGAAGAAGGTCTAGGCGATTTACGCGGTATGAAAGCATATTTCCGGGACAATACATATGTGGATGGATTCATCTCTGTAGAGCCAGGTGCGCCTGGCGACTTGATTTATTGCGGTGTCGGCAGCAAACGCTATAATGTAACCTTTAAAGGAAAAGGCGGACATAGCTTTGGTGACTTCGGCACATCAAGCGCCATCCATGCAGCTGGACGCGCTATAGCTGCGTTAGCAGATCTGACCGTTCCTGAAGATCCGAAGACAACATACAACGTCGGCACGATTCATGGCGGTACTTCCATCAATACTATTGCCCAACATGCAGGATTCCAGCTGGATTTACGCTCTGTTTCCAGCGAAGCTCTTGCAGAGTTGGAGGCTAATGCACTTGCAATGATTGAAGAAGCAGCACAGGTTGAAGGTGAAGCACGACAACAGCCGGGCAGCATTTCAGTTACGACAGAGCTGGTCGGAGACAGACCTGCCGGCAGCCAGCCGAAAGATGCCCCGATTCGTCATATTGCACTGCAAGCGGCCGAAGTTCTTGGAATTGAGGTTGAACGGGAAGAACCACTTAGTACCGATGCAAATGTACCGATCAGTCTGGGTATTCCTGCCCTCACACTCGGAGGTGGCGGTAACAGCGGTGGACACCATACGCTGGAGGAGTTCTTCGATCCGACTGATGCTTTTTACGGGCCACAGCGAATTCTGCTTGCCCTGCTTGGAATGGTTGGCGTTAAGGATGGCGCCGCACCACTGCTTCCTATCCGAAACTAAAAATGAGCAAGAGCCTATACTGGCTCTTGCTCATTTTTTCAATTATGCGGAGGATATTCGTATTGAATATCGTCCCATTTACGTGAATACTTAACGTTCAAGTCTACCCCTTCAAAATACCATGCATCTGAACGTTCGACGAAGAATGTGATACCTTGTACTTCCTCGCTTGTAATTGGATCATTTGGCTGTTCCGCGGAAATGCCAAGTGAAAACCCTTCTATAATGCCGCCCATCCCGCCATAGCGAACATAAAAACGCACAGCACTGCCAGGTTCAAGGTCCATTTCTTGAACAAACCAGTTTGATGCGGGCTTTGTAATGGAGATCTGCATAATTTCACCCCTTCTATACAACTATAACAAATAGTGACAAAGTGTACCTCATTCGACAAAAATCAAATGAAAACATTGATAATTATTAATAAAAAGTTTACAATCTCTAGAGGATAGTTTACAAAAAATTATCATTATATGTTCCCAGGAACAACCCTATTCAAACACCATTCGGAGGTTTTGTAATGTTCAAGAAGAAACAAGACAAATTCTCTTTGCTTTTAGCCGATATAGCAAAGAATATTGATGAGACTGCTGACTTTTTTGTTACGTATAAAGTAAAAGATGCAGCGAGTTTATCTGAGTTCTCCAATAAATTGAAGGAATATGAGACAAAAGGTGATCAGCTTGTACATACGATCATCAAGGAATTGAACCATGCCTTCATCACGCCGATCGAACGCGAAGACATCCTTCAGCTGACGAACAGCTTAGACGATGTTCTTGATGGAATAGAAGAATTCTCAGGAATGATGGATACATATGGTATTTATTCTTCCGATAGCTTCATCGACCAATTTACAGAAGAAATCCGTTCCTGCGCAAAGGAAATTTTGATTACAATCGATTTGCTTTCTCACAACAAACTAAAAGAAATCCAGGAGCATGCAATCAAAATCAAGGAGCACGAGCAGAACTGTGACACGATCTTCCGCAAATCCTTGAAACAGCTCTTCCAGAACGAAAAAGATCCAATCAAGGTAATTCAGTACAAAGAGTTGTACTACATCCTGGAAGAAATTGCTGACAGCTGCCAGTCTGTTGCGAACAATCTTGAAACAATCATCATGAAGAATTCGTGAGGCGCAAACAACAATGGATGTTTTATTAGTATTAACTATTCTAACCGTCATTTTCGCTCTTGCATTCGACTTCATCAACGGATTTCATGATACTGCCAATGCCATCGCCACATCTGTTTCGACGAAAGCATTGAAACCAAGACATGCTATCATCATGGCTGCAGTCATGAACTTCGTTGGTGCTATGACCTTTACTGGAGTTGCTAAAACAATCACTAGTGATATCGCAAATCCCAACGACATTGTCAACGGCTCTGTCGTTATCCTAGCTGCCCTGATTGCAGGGATTGCATGGAACTTGATTACGTGGTACTACGGTATTCCGAGTAGTTCTTCACACGCTATCATTGGTTCTCTTGCAGGAGCAGTTATTGCATCAAGCGGATTTGCTATTCTTAATGTAGACGGATTCTTGAAGATCCTGCAAGCATTGATCATTTCTCCAATTTTGGCTTTTGTTGTAGGTTTTATTTTATATAACATCATTAAGCTGATTTTCCGAGAAAAGAACTTACCGAAAACGAACAAGAATTTCCGTCGCGTACAAATCTTGACTGCAGCACTGCAATCATTCACCCATGGTACGAATGATGCCCAAAAAGCAATGGGTATCATCACGATGGCGTTAATCACAGCAGGGCTGCACACAACATCTGATATCCCGTTCTGGGTACAGGCAGCCTGTGCAACTGCGATGGGTCTTGGAACTTCAATCGGTGGCTGGAAAATCATCAAAACTGTTGGCGGTAAAATCATGAAGATCCGTCCAGTGAACGGCGTTGCTGCCGATTTGACTGGAGCGTTCATCATTTTTGGTGCCACTTACATTCACTTACCGGTAAGTACAACGCACGTTATTTCTTCCTCCATCATGGGGGTTGGTGCAGCTCACCGACGTAAAGGTGTTAACTGGGGTACTGCTAAGCGTATGGTCATTACTTGGTTCATTACTCTACCGATCACAGCTTGTCTGGGTGGTCTGATTTATTACATCTTGAACATTTTCTTTTAATATAATGAAAAGCACGCTTGGATTAACCAAGCGTGCTTTTTTTAATCTTTTCGCAAGCGTCGTGCCAACACATTTCCAAATGTCTGCATTGCTTGTACAAGTATAATTAGGATGATGATAACGACATACATAACAACAGGCTCGAAACGCAAGTGCCCATACTGATATGCCAAATCTCCAAGACCACCAGCACCGACAAGTCCTGCCATTGCTGTAGCCCCAATTAAACCAATGGTTGCAATCGTCAGACCAAGAATCATTGTTGATCTGGCCTCTCTTATAATGACGCTCCAAATGATTTTAGTTGTGGAAATTCCCATCGATTCATAAGCCTCGATGACTCCTTTATTTACTTCAAGTAATGCTGATTCCATTAAACGTGCAATATAAGGCGCTGTATAGACAACGAGCGGAAGGATAACTCCTTCAACACCTATTGTAGTTCCGACCAAGGCTCTTGTCAGAGGCAAAAGCAAGAACAAGAGGATGATGAAAGGAATAGATCGGATAACGTTAATAATCGTATTCACGATGGAATAAAATATTCGGTTCTCTGCTTGGCCGCCTTTTCTTGTCATGACCAGCAAAATGCCTAACGGCAGCCCGATAACGATTGAAATAGCTAATGAAATACCCGTCATCAGCAGCGTCTGCCAAAAAGCCTCGGTGATGTCAGTGCCCCATTCTGTCCAGAACTCTATCATGACGCCACCTCCTCAACCGTTACATGCTGCGACTCCAAGTACGAAATTGCCTTTTCCACTTCTGCCGGATCCCCTTGCAAATGGATAAGCAATTTACCAACGGAGCTAGCTTTCAGCTGATCGATTCCGCCTGCCAGTATACTTGGAACAACTTCAAATTTCTTCGTGATCGCTGCAAGAAATGGCTCATTTGAAGCTTCTCCAATAAACGTCAGTGAAACGAGACACCCTGTAGCAGAAAGTCCTTTTTTCACACTGTCTGGAACTTGGAAATTCGCGTCATCAAAGACAAATTTCCGTGTCTGCGGATGCTGCGGTTTGGTGAAGACATCAATAACAGATCCTTCTTCCACCAGCTCACCATGATGCATAACACCAACACGATCACATATACGCTGTATGACATCCAGTTCATGTGTGATTAAAAAGATAGTGATGCCAAGCTCCTTATTCACTCGGAGCAGCAGTTCAAGAATGGATGACGTCGTATTCGGATCCAATGCACTTGTTGCTTCATCACTTAACAGCACTTCCGGTTCTTGGGCAAGTGCTCTTGCGATAGCTACCCGCTGCTTCTGACCTCCTGATAATTGGGCTGGATAGACATTTTTCTTTTCTTCCAGACCTACAATCTTCAGATACTTATCAACACGTTCCTTGATTTCATGCTTCGGCACTTTACTCAGCTTCAGTGGTCTAGCGACATTCTCGTATACTGTAGCTGTTGTCAGCAGATTAAAATGTTGGAATATCATTCCGATTTTACCTCTTGCTTTACGAAGCTGCCATTTCTTAAGCTTAGTAAGATCTACGCCGTCGATGAATACTTCGCCTTCTGTGGGACGCTCCAGTAAATTGGCACAGCGGATCAGGGTACTTTTCCCTGCTCCGCTGAATCCGATTACGCCATAGATTTCACCTTTATTGATTTTCAAGGAGACGTCTTTCAACGCCTCCACTTTCTTTTTACCAGTGGTAAAGGTCTTCGATACATTTTTCAGTTCAATCATACTGCTTCCCCCTTACCAGCTTGGAACGACAGATCCTTGGAATTCATCTTCAACAAACTGTTTAACTTCATCAGATTGGTAGATTTCTTGAATTTTCTTCACCACTTCATCGTCCGTGTTCGCTGATCTTACAACAAAGTAGTTGGACCATGGGTTGTTTTCTGATTCCTCTGCAAAGATAGCATCATCATTGATATTCAAGTCAGCGCCCATTGCAAAGTTCGTGTTGATTGCTGCTGCTGCTACTTCCGGAAGCTGAGCTGGCAGCTGAGAAGCATCCAATTCAACGATTTCCAGGTTCAGTGGATTTTCTACAACATCTTTAGCCGTTGCAGAGTTCTCTGCTTCTGGATCCACTTTCAATACTCCTGCTGTCTCAAACAATTTCAACGCACGATATTCGTTGGCAGGATCATTAGGTACAGCGATCTTGTCGCCTTCCTTCAATTTGGAAACATCCGAAATCTTATCAGTATAGATACCCATTGGGAACGTAAGTGTCTTAAATACTTCTTTTAGTTCATAACCTTGATTCTTTACTTGATCTTCTAGGAAAGGAAGTGTCTGATAGCTGTTCGCATCCAGGCTTCCATCATCTAACGCACTGTTTGGTGTATTGTAATCATTGAATGTTTTAATTTCTACATCGATACCTTCATCAGCTGCTAGTTCTTTCACTTTTTCCATTACTTGCTCATGTGGTCCACCGCTGACGCCGACTAATATTTTGTCATTTGCTAGTGCAGCAGATTTATCATTGCCGCAAGCTGCTAAAAATAATGCTAATAATCCGATAAGTCCAAAGCTTAAGATTTTTTTCATGTTGCTCTCCCCTTTTTTCTTCGCTGTCATCAACTACAATAAAAAAGCGCCTCTCTAGATTAAGAGAGGCGCATGGTATACGTATGCACTAATTCTCTTATCTCTCAGTACAGCTTTCGCCGTCTGCAGGAATTAGCACCTAGATCATCGATCTGGTTGCCGGGCTTCATAGGACCTGTTCCTCCGCCGCTCTTGATAAGAATTTCATTATACTTTTGTTGTTGATCTGTTTGTTACTTTACCTTCCAATCTAGTTATTGTCAATATAATTTTAAAATTTATAGAAAAATCAATCTGGTTTGCTCTTCACCCTGGCAGGGTAGCGAAGAGAAAAACGGAAAGTAGGTAGGCATTTGGCTACATTTGCAGTATGGTTCCGCAAAGATTTGCGGTTGCATGATCATACCGCTTTAAAACAAGCGATTGATCAAGCTACAGAGGACGACAGGATTCTACTTCTTTTCCATGTTAATCCGGATTTGAATGATAGTTTCTCCCCCCGCTATGATTACTATTATCATACATTGAAACAATTTGTAGACACATGCGTACAAAAAGAATTTCCCGTGCATTTTATTGCTGGAAAGACAGAATCTGCTTGGAATCAACTGATTGATACATGTAACGATTTGAAGCGAGTCTACTTCAATTATGACGAAGTTGGTTTTGGCCAAGAACGTGATGATCAAGTAATTCGCTATTTAAAAAAGAAAGATATTGATGTCTGCACATTCCTGGATCACCATATTCATCATGCTTCGGATATCCTGAAACAAGACAATAGCCCATACAAAGTATTTTCTGCTTATTTCAAGCAGTGGCAACAAGCTGAAAAACCTCAGATTCAAAAAGTCGATGAGGATAAATTGATGCAATATGTAATCGACCGGCGAGACGATTTTAAAAAAGGGCAAGCTGCTTATGAAGAACTTCTAGATAAGATGACGGATAAATGGCGCTATGCCGGTGAAAAACAAGGCTTAAGACGCGCTGAAAATTTCGTTGATAGAAGGATGAAAGAATATGATAAAAAAAGAGATATTCCTTCTGCAAAAGGTACAAGTATGCTTTCTCCTTATCTACGTACCGGCGCCTTATCATGCAGGACACTTTATCAAATGAGTCTGGAAAAGTTGCATAGCCATAAAGGTACAGCTGGCTATGAGACATTCATCCAGGAGTTGGCTTGGCGGGATTTCTATCACATGATCTATCATTTCTATCCCGAGACGAAGGATAAAGCCTTTCTCACTAAATATCGAGATTTAGAATGGAATCAAGATAAAGCAATTCTGGAAAAATGGAAAAACGGTGAAACTGGATTTCCAATTGTTGATGCAGCCATGAAACAGCTTAGAAAGATTGGTTGGATGCACAATCGGCTTCGGATGATTACCGCATCCTTTTTAACTAAAGATCTGTTAATTGACTGGCGTGAAGGAGAGAAATACTTCTCAGAAATGCTTATTGATTATGATGAGGCATCGAATATCGGTGGCTGGCAATGGGCATCCTCGACAGGCACTGACGCAGTACCTTATTTCCGGATTTTCAACCCAGTAAGGCAATCCGAACGATTCGACCCAGATGGTGACTTTATTAAAAAATATCTACCGGAATTAAAAGATGTACCGAGTAATTTCATCCACACGCCGGAAAAGATGACCACAGAACAGCAGCAGCAATATAATTGTGTCATTGGCAAAGACTATCCAAAGCCTATCGTCGAGCACAAAACACAGCGAGAACGGGCGTTGGAATTATTCAAGCAATAATAAAAAGCCGGATGATAAACCATCCGGCTTTCCTGTGTACAAGGCCTCCCAACACATACGTACACACACATTACTCTCTCTGTATACCAAAGCGGGCGTTGATTTGCCCTCGCAGCATTTGCTGGCGACTCTCTCGTTCCGCTTCTTTCCTCTTGTCTCTCAGCATCTGCTGACGAATTTCGAAGGTTTGCACACCCTCTTCCCTTTTGTTAGCGATCTCAATCAATTGCTCTACATCCGAAAAAGAGTACTTGCGATTTCCCTTCGCTGAACGTTCAGGAAAAATGAGCTTGCGTTCCTCGTAATAACGAATTTTTCGTTCAGTCAGACCAGTCAGTTCGCTCACAATGCCTATTGTGATAACTTTCCTGTTCTTGTAAGAAGGCTCGTTACTCATCTGTTCACCTCATCACCATGTGCTGTTACTACACATTATACCGTATTTATCCATTCATCCTAGTGTTGTGTGAGGAAACCTTACAAACAACAAAATAGTTCGTCAGCATCGTTAACATGTTTGATGCAATTTTTTTCGGCTATATGTATACTGATCGTAACAGCAAAAAGGGAACGCAGAAAGGAGCGTCAATCACGTGGCACTTGATCAGGAAGCCCTTGATTTAGCCAAACAGATTGTAGAACTCGACCTGAAGCGCGATGAGTGTTGGGAAGATCTTGCAGCACTTGCAGGAGACAGAGCATTCGAATTGCTTCGACTCGTTCAGAATAGATGACACGAAAAAGGAGACCTGAAAAAGGTCTCCTTTTTTTATTTCACATAATTTGGATAATCCGTGATGATTCCGTCAACACCAGCTCGAATTAAGGGCTGTACTTCCCCAGGCGCTCGAATTGTCCAAGGCATAATCCGCATTCCACGGGAATGAATTCTGCCAACTAGCGTATCATCCTGTGTGACATTCGTAAAATGCGTATTTACATAGTCTGCATAAGTAGCTATTTTATCAAGTTTACGATTTGTGAGGTCTGCAATTCTTGACGTCAGTACACCAAGCGGAACATGCGGCAATAGCTGGGACAAATACGCAATTGATCCGAAATTGAAGGATTGCAGAATTACTTCCTCGTAAATTACATTAGCTAGTTCATATTTTTCCAGCAGCTCAGCTACAGCTTCCTCTATTCCATCGTAAAGTTCTGGTGACTTTAATTCGATAAGAAACTTTGTTTTCCCTTTATATCTTTTAATTACATCCTCTAACAACGGGATACGCTGACCTTCATACACAGAATCATATCCAGCGCCTACATCATAAGACTGCAAGGCGGTAAACGCGAGATCCTTCACATAAGCAGCTTCTTCGGGTGCATCGACAGCTGTACGATTGATCGACGTGTCATGTATGACGACAAGCTGTCCATCCTTTGTCATTTGCACATCCATCTCGATGAAATCTGCTTGCATCTCTACAGCCAAATCAAAAGCTGCGATTGTATTTTCAGGTGCAAATCCGGAAGCACCGCGATGAGCGATGACAGGCAGGATTCCATTTTGAACGGATTGACTATCAAGCGACCTTGTAGTGACGGACTCGTACGATGGATTAATCTGATTCATCATTCGGATCATCTCCCTGTAGTTATCTGGATTGTAATCTTTGTACTATGAAAAGTACAAGAATTGGATGGTGATCTTTTTCATCTTCTTGTACTTTCAATATAGCGACCTTTTATTAAGCAGATGTTGAGCTGCTGTGTAGAATGATGCAGCTTATCTTAAGAACATGTAAACATGGAACAGAGCGGGATGTTTGCAATCTTGTAAGTTCGGGAATGCTATTTTTACAACACATTAAATCACATCACTTGTTTGGAGGTAGTTATTATGAGTTTCATCTTATATCTAATTGTCGGTGGTATTATCGGCTGGCTAGCAGGCTTGATTCTTGGACGTGACGTCCCAGGCGGCATCATTGGTAATATCATTGCAGGTATTGTCGGGGCATGGCTCGGCGGACTTATCTTTGGAGATTTCGGTCCAGATATCGCGGGTATGGCAATCATTCCAGCTTTAATCGGTGCCATTATCTTCGTCTTTGTATTAAGCCTTATCTTACGTAAAATGCGTAGAAAGTAATAGCACACAAAAGGACTTGCAGGCAATATTGCCTGCAAGTCCTTTTTTTGTTTCGAGATTGTATGAGCTTTGTAAAATAAACAACCACCCTCCTTTGCTCTGTAAACGCTTTTTCACCTACACTTCACGTTAACTCAATTTTAACTCGCTATAGTATAGATGAATTCGCAGAAAGGAGCAGATTATGACACATGTAAGCTTGACTGGTTTGAAAAAATCATACGATGGCAAAAAAAATGTAATTGAGCAAGTTGATCTGCAACTGCAGCAAGGCGAGTTCTTCGTCCTTGTCGGGCCCTCAGGCTGCGGGAAAAGCACAATCCTCCGCATGATCGCTGGTCTGGAGCCGATAACTGACGGAGAATTGTTTGTGAATGGCAAGAGAATGAATGATGCACCACCGAATAAACGGGATTTATCTATGGTATTTCAAAATTATGCACTATATCCGCACTTGAATGTGGAACAAAATATCACCTTCGGCTTACATACAAAGAAAATTTCACGCGAGGAACAAAGACGCCGCTGCCAGGAAGCAGCCGACATGCTCGGCTTGGCTGATTACTTAAAACGAAAACCACGTGAATTATCAGGTGGCCAAAGACAGCGTGTTGCCCTCGCAAGAGCGATTGTGACACAGGCCCCTCTTTGCCTGATGGATGAACCATTATCGAATCTTGATGCGAAACTGCGAACCCGGATGCGCTCGGAAATCAGGCAGATACAGCGGAAGCTGGGAATTACAATGATTTATGTCACACACGATCAGACCGAAGCGATGACGATGGCTGACCGAATGATGATCCTTCATGAAGGCCAAGCCATGCAAATTGGCAAACCGCTTGATATCTACAATCATCCAGCCAACACATTTGTAGCATCATTTATCGGATCACCTGCCATGAATGTGATGGAAGCAGACGTTTCACCAAGCGGTATCGTTCTATCACCCCACTGCACTGTGCCTAACCCAATGAAGGGCAATGTGAAGGCAGCAAGCAAGAATGTTCAGGTCGGTATCAGGCCAGAGCATATCCTGTTTTCCGCTCCGGAGCAAGCAGATGCTGTAGTAGAGGTCGTTAATACTGAGGTACTTGGTACAGAGACGCTCATCACCTTTATCCTTGATAATGCTAAAGAGCAATGGATTGCCCGATGGAACGGTCAATGGCAATTCTCTGTCGGAGACCGGATACCAATCCGTTTCGACTCAGATGCTATCCACCTCTTTTCTAAAGAGAACGGAAGGATTCTATGGGCAGCCAATGACGGACAGCCAAACCAGACAGCCAGAGAGGTACTCAGATGAACGACGCCCGGGACCTGCAGCCTGTTCCATCTCAAAAAAGCCTCCCAAAGCGGAACTTATTCGCTTTCTTGGAGGGCTGGCTCTATTTGCTTCCTTCTATCATCCTGTTCGGCGTGTTTGTTTTTTACCCAATGTTCCGAACCATATACTTGAGTTTCTTTCTAGCTGACCAAATGGGTCCATTCGAATTCGTCGGATTAGAAAACTACCAGTATATCCTAAGCTCAGACAGCTTTCAGAGCAGCGTTAAAGCTACCATTCTTTTTGTGCTATACACAGTACCTGCAGGTATCCTGCTTGCTCTCTTTCTGGCATTGCTTACAAATGAAAAAATTAAGGGAATTGGTATATTTCGTACGTTGTTTTCCTCAACAATGGGGATGAGCGTTGCGGCATCCAGTGTCATTTGGATGTTTATGTATAATCCTTCAATCGGCGTATTCAGCAGAATTGCCGAGTGGTTAGGCTTTCCGGCCATCCAATGGCTGCAAGATCCAGATTATGCTCTGCTCGCAGTATCTTTATCCACAGTGTGGATGAATGCAGGCTTCGCTTATCTGATCATACTTGGCGGATTACAGAATATCGATACCCACCTATACGAAAATGCAAAAGTAGCAGGTGTAAGTTATCTTTATCAGCTTCGTCGAATTACACTGCCAATGCTGTCCCCTACATTATTCTTTATCGTGACAGTATCGTTCATCAACGCTTTTCAGACATTCGGGCAAATTGACATCCTTACCAAGGGCGGACCGGTAGAATCAACGAATGTAATCGTCTATTCCATCTATAAGGATGCCTTCATCAATAATGATGTCGGGTCGGCGAGTGCACAGGCAGTCATACTATTCTTCTGTGTCCTGCTGCTGACAGCCTTGCAGTTTAAGCTTGGCGAAAGGAAGGTGCATTACCAGTGATTCTTGCAAAGCGGATCAGCCTTTATAGCGTTCTGGTGATCTGCGCGATCATCATGATGTTTCCAATTTTCTATGCTTTCAGCATCTCTTTCATGAATGGCGGAGAAGTTATGAGCGGACAGCTTCTTCCTAGCAGTCTATCATTGAATAATTACTTAGAGGTATTTCAAAAAGTGCCGCTGCTAACCTATTTGCTCAATAGTTTCGTCACATCTGCCATCGTAATGATTGGACAGCTGCTAGTCAGCAGTTTAGCTGCCTTTGCCTTTGTTTTCATGAAGTTCAAAGGTAGGGACTTCGTCTTCTTCCTGTTTATTTCAACCATGATGATACCTTGGGAAGCGACGATGGTACCGAATTTCATGACAATACAAAGTCTAGGTTGGACAAACAGCTATCTCGGATTGACAATCCCGTTTTTTGCTTTGGCATTCGGAACCTTTCTATTACGCCAGCATTTCAAGACAATCCCACAGGAGCTCTATGAAGCTTCTCAGGTAGCTGGTATTTCCAGATTACGTTTCTTCTGGAATGTCATCCTGCCTGTCAGCAGGTCCAGCTTAATCACCTTAGGTATTTACAGCTTTTTGACCAATTGGAACATGTATCTTTGGCCGCTGTTGGTCACAAATACAGAATCGGCAAGAACCGTCCAGATCGGGCTTAAGCAGCTGCAAACACAAGAAATCGCATCCGATTGGGGTATCGTCATGGCCGGTGTCGTCATCGTAATCCTGCCTACGCTGCTGCTATTGTTCGCCGGACAGAAAAAACTGCAAAAAGGTCTCACACAAGGTGCAATCAAATAAAATTGAAAGAGGTTATATGATGAAAAGACTATTAGCTGGTTTATCTGTTTTATTTGTACTGTTCCTTACCGCTTGTTCTAGTACAGATTCTGCGAGTGGTACAACTGAGGATGGCAAGACAGAAATCATCTTCTGGCATGCTATGGGCGGAGAACTAGAAGCAAGTGTCAATGCAATCGTCGACGAATACAATAGTTCACAGGATAAATATACTGTAAAACCGGTTTACCAAGGTTCATATGAGGAATCTTTAACAAAATTGAATACTGTTGCGGGTACTGCAGATGCTCCGGCAGTTACACAGATTTTTGAAGCAGGTACAAAGCAAATGATAGACAGTGGAAATATTCAGCCGGTACAGAAATTCATCGATGAAGAAAACTACGATACATCACAATGGGAAGAAAATATTTCCTCTTATTATCAAGTGGATGGCGAGCAGTATTCTATGCCATTTAACTCCTCCACTCCTGTGCTTGCCTATAATAAGGATGCATTCGAGGAAGCTGGACTTGATCCTGAACAAGCGCCACGCACTTACAGTGAGCTGAAAGAAGCTGCAGAAAAGCTAACGATTAAAGAAGGAGATAAAACGTCACAATATGGCCTTTCCATTTTGAATTATGGCTGGTTCTTTGAGGAATTGCTTGCCACACAGGGCGGTATGTTCGTCGATAATGAAAATGGACGCGAAGGCGAAGCAACAAAAGCTTCATTCAACGATGAAAAAGGTCAGAAGGTATTTGAATTGATCAGTGATATGTACGAGGAAGGAACTTTTTATAACAGCGGTCAAAATTGGGATGATATGCGGGCATCCTTCCAAACTGGCACGATGGCAATGATGCTTGATTCCTCTGCCGGTATTAAAGGACTCGTTGATAATGCCGATTTCGAGGTTGGCGTAGCTTACTTGCCACACCCAGATGATGTTGATCCACAAGGCGTCATCATCGGAGGAGCTTCCCTTTGGATGGCGAAGGATATAGAAGAGAATCAGCAGCAAGCTGCTTGGGACTTTATGAAATACTTGTCAACAGCAGAAGTACAGGCAAAATGGCATGTTGAATCTGGTTATTTTGCCATTAACCCAGCTGCTTATGAAGAAGATATCGTAAAACAGGAATGGGAAAAATATCCGCAGTTAAAAGTAACTGTTGACCAACTGCATGATACAGTGCCTAGTACAGCAACACAAGGTGCTTTGATTTCCATCTTCCCAGAAGCACGTCAGCAGATTGTGACTGGCATGGAGAGTCTATACCAAGGTGAAGATCCAAAAGCTGCATTAGATAAAGCAGCTGCCGAAGTGGACACTGTCCTTGAAAAAGGCAGTCGCAGCAGATAATGAAAACGTGAGAGCAATATGCTCTCACGTTTTTTTAATACGAAGCTCTTCCAGAACGCTTCGCTTTGCGTTTATTGATAATTTTCTTAACGATAGGATAGACAACAGGTCCATACTTAATCGCTTTTCGAATAAGGTTTTTCATGTTGAAACGCCTCCATTCTTTTGTTTGTGTATCCCCTGTATTAACTATGCTTAAACATGCGCCAAGGAAAAGGCGATGAACATCCCTACTGCTGTTACAATCCCTACAGCTGGACCTCCCTCTTCATATGCCTCTGGTGCCATAGTGGATGCCACCATAGCAATAATTGCTCCCCCTGCAAATGAATTAAGAATCGCTCTTGTACTAGCGCTAGTATCCTGAAGTAATACAGCACCAATAAGTGCACTCAAAGCAGATATTACGATTACGGCTATCCACATAATGATGATTCGTTTTCGACTATAACCGCTGCTTTGCATCCCTGAAGTACTTGAAAGACCTTCTGGAAAGTTACTAATAAAAATGGATACGATCAAAGCAGTACTAGCACCTCCCCCGCTTGCCAAACTCAAGCCGATCATGGCTGATTCCGGTATCGCATCCATTACTGTTCCTGCGAATATTGCTAGTCCTGATCCTTTCTCATCTTTATTATGTGTCTTGTGCAGACTACTGCTTTTGCGATTTTTTCCTCCGCTGCGAGATATAACGATATCCAATATAGTAAAAATAACTGCTCCTCCAAGAAATCCTATCGCCTCTTCCTGCAAGCCGCCGCTGATTTCATATGCTTCCTCCAATAGTTCATAGGAAGTAGAACCAATCAGCGCCCCTGTACCTAAGGCCATGATAAAACCAATAATCCGCTTCTTTACAGGAGCAAGCATTAATACAGCTGCACCAATTAAACTGGCAGATCCAGCGATGCCTCCCCATAAAATAGCTTCCCACATATGCATCTTCCTTTCTGTTTCATGTAGAGCCATTGCCATAATAGAAAGAAATTAAACATGTGTGAAGTTTCCTATATAAAGAAAAGAAGACCGTTTAAACGGTCTTCTTTCATGCAGCTGCTTGCTGTGGTTCATATTTTTTCAGCAGACTGGAAAACACTGCTGCCAGAACTTGTTGAAACAGCATTCCTATTACAACTGGGATAGCGACAGGCGCTGGGAAGAAACTCACAGCAAGGACCACACCTGCACTGATATTCCGCATTCCACCAATAAAAGTTACACTGACAATCTCGGTTCTATCGTAACGAAATAATTTACCGAGCAGCCAGCTTAACAGATAGCCGGTAAATGATAAACAGAATACGAGCAATACAATCCCTATTACTGTCATATCCATCCCGTTCAAGTGAGGGGCCACTACGGAAGCATTAATGGAAACAACAGCAATGAGACCTATTTTCGAGAAAGGCGCCAAGTTCTTACTCAATGTGCTCGTGATACTTTTACTGCAAAGTTGATTGACAAGCATGCCCGCTATGGAAGGTAAGACGATCATCCATAATAAGCCTTCCATCATCGGAAGTATCTCCAGCTGGACATCGCCTCCCACCAAGAGATGCAGAATTAATGGCACTAGCATAGGAGAAAGCAACGTCCCTAAGAGAATAGTCGATAACGTAAGCCCTATATCTCCTTTCTGCATAGCAACCCAGACAAAGGCTGTAATGCCAGTCGGAATGGCTGTCAGCAGCACAAGCCCTGTAATCGTGTTTACATCTCCAGGAAAGAACAAGTGACCAAGACCAAGCGCAATTAAAGGCATGATGAAATGAAGCACAACAAAAGCAAGCAGCATCGGTCCTGGTCTTTTAACAGCATGCAGCAGACTGTTAAAATTAGCTGATAAGCTTCCGGCAAATGTCATACATGCAAATATCCAAGGTACTAATGCCTCACCATGATGCAGGAAATTCGCGAGGAGAAAACCTGCTAGTACGCTCGCAGGGGTCAAAAAAGGCATGTATCTTGCAAGTACACGATTCAATTGATCCATGAAGGATATCCTTCTTTCTAATTTTATATCTCCTTTCAGTATATCAATAATATTCATAGCTGCATGATAAAAACCGCAGTCTTTAAGACTGCGGTTTTCATTATTGTATTTCCATACGCAAGTCGCCGACCTTCGCCCATCCGATTGATTTGATCACATGATAAAGACCAAGTGAAATGATCAGGGGCATGATGACGCCAGTAACTAAGTAGATCAAGAAAGCTTCCCAGCCTTGGCTGGCCAAGATATTAAGCGGGGCAATGAATGAATTCAAACCCAATCCTGCCAGTTCGTAGGAAGTTGTAAACCCTAGAAGTACTGTTGCAATCGGTGCACAAACAACTGCTGCTACAAATGGCGGTATGACGAGCGCTGGATTCTTTATTAAATTAGGGAATTGTACTTTAGGTGTAATGACAAACTGTGCCAGGAAACCACCCAAATCGTTCTGACGGATACTCATGAATGTGAACCCGACAAATTGCGCCGTACAACCGATCAAAGCTGCCGCACTGGATACCGGATCCAGCTGCAATGCAATAGCCAATGCTGCTGAAGACGCCGGTGTCATCAGCAAAATACTCCAAACTAGCGAAATGACAATAGATGCAAGCAGCGGTGAACCAGTAACCGAGTTGGCAATCTGTCCGCTCATCCAAGTTAACATTGGCGTTGTAACTGCAGCGAGTCCCGCACCAGCGATTCCCCCTACAAGTACTGCTGCAAATGGGATAGCCATCATATCAAGCGGCGTCTTCCCTGCTACCCGCTTCCCTACAAATGTTGCAACGACAGCAGCAAGCACAGCACTGATCGGCTGTCCTGAAACCATCGATGTCAGTAAACCGTCATCGCCTACAGTCATTGCAGCTCCGCCGATAGTCGCACTGATCATAGCACTGAAGACAACCAACGTATTACCGCCTAGCTGAACAGCAATTCCTGCTCCTAAGGCTGGCGCTAACAACGCTTTTGCAACAGTACCTACAGCAATTAGTGTCGGCCAATTTAAAAATTCACCAAAAGTCTCCATCAATAAGCCAATACCGAGGGTCACGAGGACTGCATTCGCCATTCCTTGTGATGCTTTGTACATTCGTTCGATAAAGTATTCCTTCATTCTTCTCGCTCCCTCTCCACCAAATAGTTATTAAATTCTGACTATTCAGCATTCCATTCTCTCTTTTTTTATGTAAGGGCGTGACTCCTTACACTTCAGTACATATTAAATGAGTACATATTAGTATTTAGATATACTACCATCATTTTTAGGAGGAAGTAAATATATTTTTGTAATATTAACAAATTTTCAGTTATTTAACTTTTATAAGTATTTTCTTCCGAATTCTTCTTTTATTTTTACTAGATACCTGTTACTTATAAGCGAAATTTGTCTTATCATGCTAATTGCTTCCTTTATTAGATACTTTCTCCACATCGAGGTTTCGTTAAGATAATTAGATTTTCTTTTATAGATTCGTCACAGTGCAGAGTTAATAGATGAAACTTCTAAGCACTTCTTCGAGTAATGCTTACCCACTCTGCATCCCTTGGAGGTGTCAATTTTTATTCATACCGGTATAGAGAACTTGTCTTCTTAAAACATACGCATACATTTTTAAATTCTAGTGAGTATAGACAGAGAATTATATTCATTCATATGAAATAATTCAAGGACTTCAGCCAAATTCTAAATTTTCCTAAAGGATAAATTTTATAAGAACCATTTAAGTCAATTCTGTCTAGAAGGAAATCTGTTCATTTCCTCTGCTGTGCATCTTTGAATACAGTTTTCCTCTTGTTTCCTCCACTATACTTAGTGTTATAAGTTAATCCTATCTTTGTAATGGTTATTTTTTCATGTTAGGATGTTGGTTTATCTGGGTATAACAATAGGTAGCAAAAGTCTGACAAGATCTTTTGCATGACAATTTCAGGAGGTGCCCTCCCATTACGGATTTAATCGAATATTTCACTAGTAATTTTACATTTATACTTGGATATACTTGGGACCATATCAAGCTTGTCGGTTTAGCAATTATTATCGCAATTGTGATCGGTGTCCCATTAGGTATTTATTGCTCCGTCAATAGATACGCAGCCTCCACTATTCTCCAAATTGCTTCTATCATGATGACTATTCCAAGCCTCGCTTTATTTGGAATCATGATTCCAGTTCTTTCACTCATCAACGAAGGAATCGGTACGTTACCGGCTGTCATCGCACTTGTACTCTATTCACAGCTGCCGATCATCCGGAATACGTACACAGCTATCAGTAATGTCGATCCTGACATACGTGATGCGGCAAACGGTATTGGTCTGACTACATTCCAACGCCTCTATAAAGTGGAGCTTCCAAACGCCATGCCTTTAATTATGGCTGGTATTCGTACTGCTACTGTCTTAAATATCGGTGTCGGTGCCATCGCTACATTAATCGGTGCTGGAGGTCTTGGCGGTATTATCTATCAAGGAATCCTTCGTACCAACAACACGATGATTCTGGCAGGTGCTATAGCGGTTGCTGTTTTAGCACTAATTGCTGACTTGTTCTTGCGCTTAATCGAAAATCTATTTACGCCTAAAGGTGTAAAAAAATAATAAGGGTGACTTTATGATTCATTTCAACGATGTAACAAAGGTATACAACGGTAATGTAAAAGCTATTGAAAACATGAATTTTACAGTCGAAGATGGTGAACTTGTCATCATGTTGGGTCCTTCAGGCTGTGGTAAGACGACTTTGCTTCGTATGGTAAACCAGCTGGAGAGCATTACAGACGGCGACATCATGCTCAACGGCAAAAGCGTGCGTCATTCCAACAAAATAGAGATGCGCCGCAATATTGGTTACGTCATTCAATCCAACGGACTATTTCCTAATATGAACATTGAGGATAATGCAATGATTGTTCCTAACCTGCTCGGCTGGGACAGAAAAAAAATGCGTGATCGCTTCAATATGTTAATGGAACTTGTAGGCTTGAATCCTGATGAATATCGAAAACGATACCCACATGAGCTTTCCGGAGGCCAGCAGCAGCGTGTCGGCGTGGCTCGTGCTTTGGCAGCAGATCCACCGGTTATGCTAATGGACGAACCATTCGGTGCACTTGATCCAATCATCCGTACTCACCTTCAGGAGGAATTCCTGCAAATTCAAAAGGAACTAAAGAAAACCATTCTCTTTGTCAGCCATGATATTGACGAAGCAGTCAAGATGGCAGATAAGATAGCACTTCTTAAGGGTGGAAAAATGATGCAATACGCGGAGCCAGCCAGAATGCTGAACAAACCAGCCAACAGCTTTGTTGCAGAATTTGTCGGTCAGGATCGCGTGCTGAAGAGCATGAGTCTGTATACAGTGAGAGATCTTGCTAATGCACTTACACTAAAACCTGTCATTGAATCTCCTGATTCTCAGAATATCAACGAAAACCTTTCCTTGCGAGTGGCTATATCGAAAATTCTAAACCAGGAAGCGGATCAATTGATTGTAGAGAACGACAATGGCACGCGCAAAGGAAGTATTACTTTAGACTTGATCGAGCAGTTCTTGCACCGTGAGATCAAGGAGAGCGTCTGAGGGGGCTGTAATCATGGATAGGACAAACAAAACCATCGCCTTGATTATCAAGCTTATCTTCTGGGCACTGCTCATTGCCTTCTTTGTTTGGGCATTCGCCAACAATATGTTCAGCAAAATCTGGGAACAGCCGGATACCTTCCTGCGCTTACTCGGTGAGCATATTACGATTGTACTCCTTTCTGGAGCTGCTGCTGTGCTGCTTGCAGTACCACTAGGCATCTTCGTTACACGGCCTAAGTTCCGTAAATCTGAATGGCTGATTGTAGGCATCGCAAATCTTGGCCAGACAATTCCAAGCTTAGCTGTGCTTGCACTTGCCATGGGCTTCCTAGGTATTGGAATCAGCGCAGCAGTAGTTGCCTTATTCGTCTACTCCCTGCTGCCTATTTTGCAAAATACGATTGCTGGCCTTGATTCCGTTGATGACAACATGAAAGATGCTGCCAAAGGAATGGGACTCACAAATACACAAATACTTTGGAAAATCGAGCTGCCGAATGCACTCACCTCCATTATCGCGGGTGTGCGGACAGCTTTGGTTATCAATATCGGAACCGCAGCGCTTGCTTATCTAATCGGTGCCGGCGGTCTGGGTGTATGGATTTTCACTGGTATCCGTCTCTTCGATAATGCTTTCTTAATGTCTGGAGCCGTTCCTGTCACACTACTTGCTATCCTAATTGACTATCTGTTCAAGTGGCTGCAATTCGCTTTAGTGCCAAAAGGACTCCGACTTGCTAGAAAAGCACAAAATTCGTAAAGAAAGGATACTTGAATTCATGAAAAAACGATTGGCCTTATTTGCCTTATTAGCGGCTTTACTGGTTGTACTAAGTTCATGTGGTCCAGGCGGGAAAAGTATCACCGTCGGAGCAAAAACCTTCACTGAGCAACTCGTAATAGCTAAAATGACGACCTTCATCTTGGAGGATAACGGTTATAATGTTGAAGAAATACAAAATCTCGGCTCCTCTGCTATGCGTCAAGCAATCGAAACCCGCCAGGTCGATATGTCGTGGGAATATGTAGGAACAGCACTTGTCACTTATCTAGATCAAGAGCCGATTGCAGATAAAGATGAAGCAATGCAAAAGGTTCAGGAATTAGATAAGAAGAACGGCATCGCCTGGACAAACTTGACTGATGCTAATAATACGTACGCATTGGTGATGGAACGTGACAAAGCCGATGAGTTAGGTATTGAAACCCTCAGTGATTTGGCAGCTTATGAGAAAGAAAATCCTGACAACCTTCGATTCGGGATGGAGACGGAATTCAGAAACCGTAGAGATGGAATGCCCGGGTTAGAAGAATATTATGGATTTGATGTTCCTGATTCCAATATCCGTGAAATGGAAATCGGTCTATATTACACAGCATTAGGAAATGATGAAATCGACGTCACCCAAGCTTTTGTAACTGATCCTCAGATTAATTCAATGGATCTGAAAATATTGGAAGATGATCAGAAATTTTTCCCTTCCTACAATTATGCTGCTACCATCAATCAGGAAACTTTGGATGAATACCCAGAAATAACAGAATTACTTGAACCACTCCAAAATGCCCTAACAGAAGATTCTTTACGTGAATTGAACTACCAAGTAGATATTGAGCAAAAGAGTGTAGAACGTGTAGCCAAGGACTTCCTCGACGAAAATAACTTATTAAAAGACTAAAAAACGACCCTTATAGGGTCGTTTTTTCTATGTGACTTCGTTACCATATATTTAATACACATAAGGAGATTAGGAAATGCTCTTATCCATATTTATTTTCCTGCTTGCAGGAATTGCTGAAATTGGCGGCGGATACTTGATCTGGATGTGGCTGCGTGATGGCCGTCCAGGTTATCTTGGTTTTTTAGGCGGTATTGCTTTGATTTTGTACGGAGTGATTGCAACTTTCCAAACCTTCCCATCATTTGGTCGTGTGTATGCAGCATATGGTGGTGTTTTCATTGTATTATCCATTCTGTGGGGATGGTTCATCGACAAGGAAACACCAGATATGTACGACTGGATCGGTGCCGGATTATGTATAGCAGGTGTCGCGGTCATGCTTTGGGCACCGCGACATTAAAAAAGCTGCCAGCTTATGCCGGCAGCTTTCGTTTTATACAGTTGTTGAGCCATCGGAGCTCAGAATATTACGGTACATCGACGGACGACGGTCACGGAACAGTCCCCATTCCACTCGTTGCATAGCAAGTTCGTCCAAATCGAATGTAGCAGTCAAGATCTCTTCTTCTGTACGCCCTGCTTCCGCAAGCAAGTTTCCTTGCGGTCCAGCGATAAAGGAAGAACCGTAAAACGTGATAGAGGAATCCTCATCGGTTTCCACACCAATCCGGTTTGATGCCAAAACAGGCATCAGATTTGTTGCTGCGTGTCCGCGCATGCACATTTGCCAATGATCTTTCGAGTCAACGCTCGCATCCTCCGGCTCAGAACCAATCGCTGTCGGATACAGCAGGATTTCTGCTCCCTGAAGCGCCATGCTGCGTGCAGCTTCCGGGAACCACTGATCCCAGCAAATGCCTACGCCTATCTTTCCGAATTTCGTCTCCCACATTTTAAAACCAGTGTCCCCAGGAGTGAAATAATATTTCTCTTCATAACCCGGTCCATCCGGAATATGCGTTTTTCGGTAAATACCAAGTACAGAGCCATCAGCATCGATCATTGCTACTGTATTATAGTTCGCATTGTTCTTTTTCTCATAAAAGCTGATCGGCAGTACTACTCCAAGCTCTCTTGCCACTTGCTTGAAATGCTGCACTGCTTTATTCTGATCCAGTTCTGTTGCAAACGCATAGTAAGCAGGCTTTTCCTTTTGACAGAAGTATGGTGTTTCAAACAACTCCTGCAACAGGATGACATTCGCACCTTGAGCTGCTGCTTGGCGTACGAGCTTCTCAGCGTTCGCAATATTCTCTTCCACGACACCGGAACACGCCATCTGTGTTGCTGCTAGTGTTACCTTTCTCAATTACTTCACTCCTTTACTGCGGGCATCTGCTGTGTTGTACAATGTACATTTCCGCCCTCTTTGATGATAGCTAGTCCATCAATTGTACGAATTCGGCGATCCGGATACTGCTCTTGCAGCAGCTTGATTGCCCGCTCATCCGTTCCTGCTGCGGTATTACCGAAAACAGGAAGGATAATGCCTCCGTTTACAAAATAGAAATTAATATAACTCAATGTCAGACGTGTGTCGTTCCAAGTAGCCTTCGGCGGCTGCTGGATAGCAATCACTTCGATCTGCCGTCCTTTTGCATCTTTTGTTTCATCCAGAATCCGCAGATTCTCTTGGGTGATCTCATAATTCTCATCTTCAGGGTCATCTGTCACTTGCAACAGCAGTTTACCTGGTGCGGCGAAGCAAGCGATATTATCGACATGTCCATCCGTTTCATCTCCAGCTACACCTCGTTTCAGCCAAATCACTTTATCAATCCCTAGGTATTGACGAAGATATGCTTCGATATCCTCTTTGGAAAGGTCTGAATTTCGGTTCGGGTTCAAAAGGCATTCTTCTGTTGTGATTAATGTCCCTTCCCCATCAACGTGAATAGATCCACCTTCTAATACTAATGGAGCATCCAATTGTTTCACACCAAAATGATCCAAAACAGCGGGTGCTACGGCATCATCAAGATCCCAAGGAAAGTATTTTTCTCCCCATGCATTAAAACGCCAGTTCACACCAGCCAGTTTGCCAGCTTCATCCCTGACGAATGTCGGACCATTATCTCGAAGCCATGCATCGTTATGAGAAACCTCAAGTAATGTTACATTCTCATCTTGTCCTACATAAGCAGCTGCAGTGTCGCGATCCTTGGCGTTCACTAATACAGTGATCGGCTCGAATTCCGCAATCGCAAGAATTAGTTCTGCATAACCCTTACAAACAGCTTCCCAATCCTCTGGGTAAACCATGGAATCCTTTACAGGCCAGCTGATCAGCGTACGCTCATGTTTCTCCCATTCAGGAGGCATTGTATATGTTAAATGTTTTTCCATTTCGCATCACTCTTTATTATAGATTCTTTAAAACAGACTTTCCGGAATATCATATAACAAAAGCACCTGAACAACAATCAAGAAGAAGGCTTTTTATGATAGATACCAGAAAATAATTGCTCACATTCATATAATGTTTTCTTAAGGGATGGGAAGTCTGATAAACAAAAATATAGACTGCGGATGAACTGTTTAAAATTCGTGCGGATACGCAGGTTCGCTTCGGTTACTTCAGGCCAGAGGGCAATGACTACCGTTGTCTTTTCTTCAATCATGCATCCAACCGTATCCGGAGACAGTCCATTACGTAAGGCAGAATGAATCGCTATCGTCATACGCTCGTCCTCTTCATGTGACAGTACATGATGAGGAAAAGCCATTTTGTTTATAATCACTGCCGCAAGCTGTCGGCGCTGATCATCAGACAGTTCATCCAATTGAATCAGCTCATCCAATGCATCGGCGGCATGAGCTAATGTATGCGACCATCCGTATGTTTCATCATAACCTTCTCCGGCAGTCTCTTGCCTGATATAAGCAAGAAGTGATTCATGAACTCGCCCCGTTACAGCCGAAGGAAGAAAAGCTTCCCTTTTATGCCGATATAATATCGCTGCAATCCACAGTGTTGTAAAACTTCTTGTGTATTTCTCTTCTTTAAATAAAAAACGTTCTGTTAAAAGCTCTTCGAGAATTTGAATCATCAATGTAGGAGGAACCAAACCTTCTGTGATCCAATTTCCCGCTAATCCATAAATCAATCTGTCACGTAAGATTGGATCTGGGTCACCAATATACGGCAGCATAGATAATAGCAAATCATCTAAAGGAACAGCTGTTTCTTCATTATTAGCTAGTTCCGCAAGCTTTTGTTTTAAGACTCCTCTTTCCATTCCACCATCCCCCTCACCGCCCAAATTATACCATTAAAAAACGAAGGAATTCTCCTTCGTTCACTCTGCTGCTTGTGCAACTGGTACTGCATTCGGTTTTGGTAATGGTTTAGCGAACTTCTCTTTGAAGTAGCTGATAACAAATGAAGTAACTGCTATGGAAACAATGGAATAGATACCTTTGATAAGGCCAACTGAGTAAAGACTGACCATAACAACACAGAAATCAAAGATAAAGTTGATTGTCCCAGGATTTGTTCCGAAACGTTTCTGCAGGAACAAGGCGAGAATATTTGCTCCTCCAAGCGATGCTTGGTTTGCAAAAAGGATGATCAAGCCAAATCCGACAATTAGGCCGCCAGCTACAGCTGCAACGATGCCCGGAAGTTCAATAGCGGGATAAAACGGATGGAGAAATGAGAACAACGTCAGGACTGATACAGATAGAATTGTAGTTACCGTAAAACGCCATCCCATATTGAAAAATGAAAAGATGTAGAATGGAATGTTGATGATAAAGAAGACGACACCGAAAGGCATAGACATGAGATATGATAATCCTAAGGAAAGCCCTGCTGTTCCACCTGTTACCAACTCTGCACTTTTGAGCATATACAAGCCGATGCTGGCCAGGAAACAGCCGAGAACGATTTTCAAATATTTTTGCGGCAAACGAATTGCTCCTCTCCAAGTAAAATCCATGTTGAAACACGCCCAATATGGACTATGTGAGCGCTTATAATCACGACATCCTGTATCTTCACTTTCTATGTTAGAATAAATAACATAAGAAATGAATAGATTTTTGCAGGCAATATCTCGATTTAAGTTTCATAATGAAAATTATATGCAGGACTCACCTGCAATGTGAAAGGAAGGGTATATATGGATCACATCGATCGTACGCTGCTGGAGCTGTTGCAGCATGATGGCCGGATAACAATTAGTGAATTATCCAAGAAGCTTGCTTTAAGCAGGCCGAGTGTTTCAGAGCGGATGGCAAGGCTTGAGGAGCGCGGTGTCATCGAGCATTACACAGCCCGAGTAGCGCATGCGAAGGTTGGACTGGATATCCTGCTGTTCATCCAGGTTAGTGAATTGAAGATCCCTCATTTGGAGTTTGAAAATCTGATTGCAAAAGAAGAAGCTGTGCTTGAATGCCACCGGGTGACCGGACCGATCAATTATTTGCTCAAGGCAGCAGTCCCTGACATGAACGGCATGCGTGAATTAATTGATCGGCTGATTCCGTATGGGGCATTCAATACATCAACTGTACTGACATCTCCGGTAGCTTATCGAGCTTTGCTGCCTAGGGAAGATCAGTAATGCTTCCATTCCTGTTGATAGATTTCGATCAAATGAGGATCAACTAATGTATTGGGGCGAAGTGTTACTTTCTCTCCATCTGCATTGGTGATTTCTTTATCCTCATCCTTCCCGAATTCTGTCATTCCAGGAATCATAGACGATTTTAAGTATTCGGTCGGTACAGTAACCTCTAGACTTTCTGGGTCGATTGGATTTCTGCTGGCCATGACAAAGCCCCAATTACCGAAACTCGGCACATCCAGATGCAGGTTTTCCGTTTCCAGCCCTGTTGCGCGGATCGTTTCGTCAATTGTCCAATAAGATTCAGTTGCGAACACCGGACTGGTCGCCTGAACGATCATCGCTCCCTCCGGATGCATGTGATTGCGAACCAAAGAGTAGAATTCCTCGGTATACAGCTTGTTCAAGCTCTCATCATTCGGATCGGGCAAATCGACGATGATAACGTCATAGACTTGGTCTGTTTCCTTCAAGTAAGTGAATGCATCCTGATTATGGATAGTAACTTTGTCATTCAGCAATGAGCGATTGTTCAAGTCGAGCAGCCTCGGCTCCGTTTCCGCCATTTCTGTAACAGCAGGGTCGAGGTCGACCAAGGTAATATCCTGAACATCATCATATTTCAGAATCTCATTTGCCGCTAAGCCATCCCCTCCCCCAAGTATGAGCACGTGATCATGCTGTTTGGCTTGGGACATGACCGGGTGGACAAGTGCATCGTGATAGCGATGCTGATCGAACGAACTAAACTGTAATCCGCCATTCAAATACAGCCGCAGATCATCTCCATCCTGGGTTAGAATGATTTTCTGATATTGGCTTTGTTCCATGTGAATGATTGGATCCTCATAAAGCTTCTGCTCGAATGAAAATGCCGTTGCCTCTCCAAAAAAGACTCCAAGTATGAGCAGAATTCCGATAACTACACCAACTGCAACATGCAAGGCAAACCGTTTAACTTCTTCCCGGAATAACCAAAGGACGACAAGTGCAACTACTAAATTGACTAGACCGACTAAAAAGGCTGATTTAACAATCCCAAATTGCGGGCGCAGCAAGAAGGCGAAAAGGAGACCACCGATCAGACCGCCTGCATAATCACTGAAAAGGACACGTGCTGTACTGCGGCCGATTGTCTCTCCGATCTCATTTGCTTTCCTGATGAGAATCGGCAGCTCTACTCCAGTTAGCGCACCAACGATTATTGTGACGAAATAGAGATAGAATGCATCTGTTCCGTCAGGAGTATATGCTGTGATTCCAAACATTGTAAAACTCGAAAAGCCCCCGATCAAGGCAACGAAAAATTCAATATAAATGAATGCTAGAATTAGTCGCTTCGTCACACGTTCACTTATGCTGGCACCAATCCCCATACCAGTCAAAAACAAAGAGATGGTGAGTGTATATTGCTTCACACCATCTCCAAGAATATAGGACCCAAGAGCCCCGAACAAGACTTCAAAAATAATACCGCAAATGGAAACGATACCGGAAGCCCAATAAATGAATGAGGTTTTATTTGTTACTTTCTGCTGCATGTCTTTCATCTCCGAACTGCTTTTAGCTTACGTAATAGACGCCCCGATGACGAACCCAAGCCCAACAGAAACCGCTAAGGATATAATTCCGACTGCGACATTGTTTTCTTTCAGCTTGGATTGAACAGAAAAGCGCCGTGTCACACCTTCAAATACGAAGTAGGCAATCATCTGCAGAACGACACCATATGCGCCCCAGATAAGCGTTTCCCAAAGTTCACTGCTGTGATAAATAGAGAATGACAGCACAAGACAGATACCGATAATCTTACCGCCAATCGATAAAGCCACAGCTGTATTGCCCTTTTCAATTTCTTCCCAGTCCCTGTACTTATGCGTGATCAGTTCAAAGATGATAAGTCCGATGATGACGATCACAACTGCAATGATAAAGTATAGAAAAGTCGATAAAAATGGATTCATGATTCTATGCCTCCTTATAGGTTTGTTTATTTACCTGCATCCGGTCCGCCGCCCCGGTAGTTAGACGTTCCGCGTCTTGTACTGCTGCCGCCTGAGCCACCGCCATCATCATTCGACCGATATGTCGACGTGTAACCGCCATAACAGCCGCCGCTCTGACAAGTATCCATTCTGTTCTGTCTCCAATTGTTGCCGAAGAGAGAATTCAACAGAGCAAATGTAAAGAATGTATTTAAATAGTTCGGTGAGTAGTTATTCCGCACAAATGTCCGGTCCGCTACTTCTATTAATGTGACATCTCCATCTTCATCACTCGGTTTCAAGGTTATGAAGACATCGTCATAAATCATTATCTGCTGTCCGTTCTTCTTGTCACTGATTTCATCAGGTCCTTCGGTTTGCTTGAACAACTCTTCCAATTCGTCTACTGTATAAAGGCGCGTTGCATACACATTTGCACTGCCACGTCTTTCACCGGAAATAACATCGAGTAAATAGAAGTTATTATCGATCAATGTTTCGATGGATTCCCCTACACTATTCTCAAACTCAGAGGTAACAGTCTCCTTATCTGGTTCATCCGGTATATCGCTGACAGAAGCAGTTTGCTCATCGGAATTACCGCATCCAGCCAAAATAAGAACAAATACAAGGCAAAAACCAGCCAGCCAGTATTTCATGAAGGCTCCTCCCTTCTTATTGATTTCCATATGTAAAGCAGACAGACGAAAACCCTTGCTTCACGCAAGGGTCAGCCTGCCGATGGCTATGGCTGCTTATTCTTTACCCATTTTCTTTTTCAAAGCAGCTAACTCGTCGTCGACACCATTCTTATCAAGAGCAGCGAATTCATCATCTAAAGAACGATTGGACCGGGACATATCCTCACTCGTCTCAGCCTCTGCTTCATACTGCAATACTTTTTCTTCCATACGCTCGAAGCCACCGCGGGACTCGTCACTGCCAATATTGGACATTGTTCGGTTCATCTTCGTACGTGTTTTGGCAGATTCCGCACGTGCTTTCAAGGAATCTTTCTTCAGCTTCATTTCAGCATATTCTTTTTTCATTTCATCTAATTTCTGACGAATGGACGCTACATCGCTGGATGCGCGCTCCCAAGATGCGTAAAGTGAATCAGCTGTCTGCTGATGCGTCTGCTTATCTTCCAAAGCTCTGCGCGCTAAATCATCATTACCAGCTTCGATTGCTGTCTCAGCCTGCTTCTGACGTTTATCTGCCATTGCCTTGGCATCATCGTATTTGCGTTTCAGCATCTTTTCATTGGCGATTTGCTTCGCTACCGCAGTTTCTGCTTCACGAATATCTGCTTCCATGTCACGCATGAACTGATCAAGCATTTTCACCGGGTCTTCTGCTTTATCCAGCATTGCATTCAATTCTGAGCTTACGACTGTTTTTACACGGTTAAAAAATTTAAACATAACAATTCGCTCCCTTTAATTAATTTAATTTGAACCCGCAATGATTTTAATTTCACGCGGTTTTATTTCGTAGCCATAGCTGACTTCAATTTCGCTTCCCCAGCCTTCCAGACCAAGGAAATGCTCTTCATCCTCATCATAATAATCAGCAAAATGGACGATTGAGCCGTTCACATTACGGCTTCTTCCTTCACCGACGACTCGTGCTTCACCTTGCTCATCAAGGAAGTAAGTCCGGCCTTCGTGCGTCAGTTGCTTCGGATATGGTTTTGATACCGAAAGCGGGATTTTTTTATATATACCCAGCTCCAGTTCATCATCCATTTCAGCCGACAGCCATATGGTCGTATCCCCTTCCACCAGCTGGTAATCGAACCATTCATAATTCCCTTGTCGGGAAGTGATTTTTCCGACTACTTCATAGGTGACCAAGTCGTATTCGACGATGTCGCCCACTTGGATGGAAAGTGCATGACGTTCCCTTACAGCAGGACGCTCAGGGGACTTTTTCTTGAATATACGGGAAAGAATACCCAAAACCTTTCACCATCCTCTTATCTTGTATCTTATATACGTGCAGGGATACAGAAGGTTTCAAACTTTTTTCCTGCTTGTATCTAATTATACAGGTGTATAGCCGGACATGCATGGACTTACTACGCAAAACAGGATTATCAGAGTCAAAAGAAGGGGAAAATAGCTACAGATTGTCACAAAGGAGAAATTGTATGATCATCCGTTTCGGCTACGTATCTACTGCATTGAATTTATATGAAGCATCACCAGCAAAGACTATGACATTCGCCAGATGGTCTAAGCTAGAAAAAGAAGAAAGATTGGCACAGCTGCATGCTATCACTAAGGAAAACCTGGAGCGTACAATACGCATCCTTCACTACAATATTGCCCATCAAATCAAGCTTTACCGATTTTCTTCCTCGGTTGCACCACTTGCGACCCACGAGGAAGTTGGATGGGATTATATCTCGCCCTTCACTGACTTGTATGAGGAGATTGGACGACTAGTGAGAGAATACGGCATCCGCGTAAGCTTTCATCCGAATCAGTTTACCCTTTTTACAAGCGATAAACCGCATATTACTTCAAATGCTGTTAAAGATATGCAATACCATTACAATATGCTGACTGCTATGGGTTTAGAAGAAGAAGCATATATCAACATTCATGTCGGCGGGGCATACGGGAACAAAGAACTTGCCTTGGAGCGTTTTCACGAAAACATCAAACAGCTTCCTGAGCCGATTAAGAAACAAATGACGTTGGAGAACGACGACAAGACGTATACAACAACTGAAACATTGGAGGTATGTGAGAAACACCAAATCCCAATGATGTTCGATATCCATCATTACATGGCAAATCATACAGAAGAGGAGCCATTAGAAGAGATTCTTCCGCGTTTTATGGCTACATGGAAAGACCGTAAACATGTACCGAAAATCCACACTTCTTCTCCGAAATCCGAGAAGGCATATCGCAGCCATGCTGATTATGTAGATGTACAATTTCTGATGCCTTTGATTAAGCATTTGAAAGAAATTGGCCAATCAGTGGATTTCATGATTGAAGCAAAACAGAAGGATAAAGCCGCATTGCAGCTGGCAGAGGATGTCGCTCGCATGCGGGGTGTGAAAAGAATTGGCGAGGCTACAGTAGAATTATAGGAAAACTGGCATTCCATCAGCGGAATGCCAGTTTTTATTTTACTTTGATTGCTTTAATGCGGGTTTGTAATTTTTTCTTATCATTAGAAGATTTCAGCTTATCAACGGCAGACTGAGCAGACTGCTTTGACTTTTTCGTTTTGTCTTTCTCCGCTTTCTTCACTTTCGACTTTGCGTCATTCAATTTCTTTGTTTCAGCCGCTTTCGCCTTCACTTTATCAAGACGCTTTTGGAGATTATCCTTATCCTTGCCGGATTGCAGCTCCTTGATTGCGCTCTGGGCCTTCTGGATATTGCTATCATTGATTTTCTTCTCAGCGGCCTTCACCAGATCATTTGCTGTCTTGATTTGTGCCTGTTTCACCTTATCGATGCGTTTCTGCAAATCCGTTTTGTCTTTGCCATTAGCCAGCTTTTTCACAGACTTCTGCGCATCATCGACATTCTTTTTGGTTTTGCTTTTCTCTGCTTTACTTACTTTGTCTTTTACTTCTTGCACTAGCAAAGCTTGTTTCACCTTATCCAAACGTTTTTGCAGATTATTCTTTTCGTTTTTATCCGTCACTTTATTGATGGCCGACTGCGCTGCATCAATATCAGCCTTTTTCCTGCTCTTTTCCGCCTTGGATACCTTATCCTTGGCTTCCTGCAGCGTGATTGCTTGTTTCACTTTATCCAGACGCTTTTGTAAGTTTTTCTTTTCCGTGCTATCCGTTACTTTATTGATGGCCGTTTGCGCTGTATCGATGTCTGCTTTCTTTTTGCTCTTCTCTGCCTTGGCTACCTTATCCTTCGTTTCCTGCAGCGCGAGCGCTTGTTTCACTTTATCAAGCCGGTTCTGAAGGTTTTTCTTCTCATTATTATCCGTTACCTTATTGATGGCCGTTTGCGCTGCATCAATATCGGCTTTCTTTATGCTCTTTTCTGCTTTAGCTACTACGTCCTTTGCTTCTTGCAGCGTGAGCGCTTGTTTCACTTTATCCAGTCGCTTTTGCAGATTCTGCTTATCCTTATTATTCGATAAGTCCGACACTAGCTTCTGTGCTTTATCATAGTTGTTATGACTTTTTGTCTTTTCAGCCAGCTGTACTGCCTCCATGGCCTGTTGATATCCTTTATCCCGCTCGGCCTGATATTGAACTAGCCCGTAACCGAAAAGGTTATCCCGGCCTTTCTGTCCAAGGTCCTTGCTATAGCGCTGCAAACGTGTGCGCAGCTGATCATTCGTTTCATTCGGATATTGTTGTTTTAACAGTGCCAGCATTGCTGATACATGAGGTGTTGCTTGGGAAGTTCCGCTCATCATCGCATAATAAGTACCTAGATAGGTGCTTATTATATCTGCTCCTGGCGCTGATATTTCCACCTTACTTCCAACTGAGGAGAAGGAGGCAATCTTATTTTTCGAGTCAGAAGCTGAAACAGCAATCACTTTGTCGAAGGCTGCAGGATAATCCAATGGATGACCTGCGCCCTCATTTCCGCTCGCTGCAACTAGCAATATGCCTTTTTGGTACGCTTTGTCCACAGCATCTTGCAGCGCCCTGCTCTTATAAGTAGTTCCCATGCTCATATTGATAATGTTCATCTTATTCGAAATAGCCCAATCAATACCTTCTAGTAGGTCCGATAGATCTCCTTCACCGACGCTATCAAGTGCTTTAACAGCATATAACTGCGCATCTGGTGCGACACCGTCGGTACCATATCGATTATGCTTTGCTCCGATGATACCTGCCACATGCGTCCCGTGCCCTTCATCATCTTTATAAGAGGACGTATAGCTTACAGCTGAGTATCCTCCTGCTATCTTCAAATCCTCGTGCGGATAAATTCCGCTATCGATTACTGCGATTTTGACGCCTTTACCAGTCAAACCTTCATTCCAAGCTTGTGAAGCTTGTATTGGAGCCAAGTTCCATTGCTCTAAAATTGGAGATGCAGCTTCTTTCACAGCCCGAATGGCTGTACTCCCGCTATCAGATACTGAAATCTTTACGTCCGGCTCTACATACTTGATGTCCGGATCCTCTTTTAATTCCTCGATTGTTCCGGAATCGGCGGTGATAGCGGCTACTGGCAAATTATCATATTCCTTTTCTACTGCTGCATCACTTTCCTGAACCGCTTCTTCTCCCTGCTTATTTTCATACACGACAATCATCTGCTTCTCTTCCTCGCCATATGCAGTATCAGCAGGGAACAGGAAAGTCAGAACCAACAACAACGAAACAGAGAATAGACTCATTGCGGAAACCTTTATCATCCGTGTGTTTTCCTTTCAATTAGTAGATTTACTGCTACTTATATCGGTTCAAAAAAGGAAGATATAATAGTAAATGCATCGTTTCTCAAAAAGATACTAGATTTAGTAAAGTATTTAAGCAATAGACAGTTGTATATCGAGTATGAAAAAACATAAACAAGCAGCCGTCCTCAAAAGGACGGCTGCTTGTTTACTTTAACGCTATTAAGAAGTACAGATACGAACAGCTTCCTCTCTCTTATTCACTGTATACTCCTCTCCAACTTTGGCTAGCAGTCCAGTTTTATGAAGCAAGCGTTCAGGCTGCCCGTGAACACCGAGGAAAAGCAGCTGTTTATCATCAGCTTCATAGTGGTCTACAAGTTTATGCAAGGCCGCTTCGGCAGATGTATCCATATATGAAACCTTCTGCAGATCAAGGATAAGGGAATCTGGTTCTTCATTTATCGTCTTTTCCACTACTTCTTCCAAGATATCGGTAGATCCGAAGAACAAGGGGCCTTCGAATTGCCACATCCGTACACCATCGGTTTCTTTTACATGGATTTGTTCGTCTTTTACAAAGAGTACGGTGCTCATACGTTTGACGAAAACAACAAAGGCAAGTAATAGTCCGCAGCCGACACCGACAGTCAGATCAGCAAGTACCGTCAATGCGAAAGTGACTATCAGGATGAACGAATCGAATGTACGCATTCTGATAATATGGGCTACTTCTTTACGTTCACTCATATTCCAGGCAACAACCATAAGAATTGGCGCCATGCTGGCGAGCGGGATAGCGGAAGCATAAGGAGCGAACAGAAGCAGGATAATCAGGACAAAAACACAATGCACCACACCGGATACAGGAGAGAAAGCATTACTCCTTATATTTGTTGCTGTTCGGGCTATTGCCCCAGTGGCCGGAATACCTCCGAAAAGCGGTACAGCGATATTAGCAACTCCTTGACCGATTAATTCCCGGTTGCTGTGATGTTTCGTTTTTGCCATATTATCTGCAACTGTAGCAGACAAGAGGGATTCCACTCCTCCTAATAAGGCAATGGCTACTGCAGATGGCAGCAGGTATATAATCTTGTCCAATGTAAAAACGGGTAACTGGAGCTGAGGTAGCTGGCTTGGTATATCACCATACACACTGCCGATGGTTGCCACCTGTCCTTGGAAAAATAGAACCGCTACAACTGTCGATAGTATTAATCCTGCGAGCGCTCCAGGTACTTTCGGCAAGATCTTTGGCGTGAGGAGAATAGCAGCCAGGGATACGCCCGCAATAATCAGACTGTACATACTAATTGTATCCACAGCTGCAAGAAGTGCTTGCATTTTCTGAAGGAAACCCTCTTCTTGCTCTGCCTGGATGCCCGTGAAGTTCCCGATTTGCCCAGTGAAAATAATAACAGCGATTCCCGCTGTAAAACCGACTACTACTGGGCGTGGAATGAATTTGATCAAACTTCCGAGCTTGAGCAGACCGAATATGATGAGCAATATCCCAGCCATTATTCCTGCCAGCAGTAGATCCTGATAGCCAAATTGTATGACAACACCTAAGAGAATCGGAACAAACGCTCCAGTTGGTCCACCGATTTGAAACCTTGATCCGCCCAGCAATGAAATAAGCAGACCGCCGATGATGACTGTATACAGTCCATATTCAGGATTTACACCTGATGCAATAGCAAAGGACATCCCAAGCGGAATGGCTACGATGCCGACAATGATTCCCGCAATGATATCCCGACGCAGCGTTCGCAGATTATAACCACTGTATCTTCCTAGTCTCTTCATTTCATCACTACCCTTCTTTTTGTTGTCACCTTATTTTTTCTGTCTGCATACATTGCAAGAAGCTTCCTGCTGCAACCTCCTTTACAGATTCATTGGAATTAAGTATTCGACAAATGCTGAAATTTGTATATCATACCCATTGGCTATAAAACTTGCCATTCTCATAAATGAGCTCTTGCTTTCTTTAGTTTCTTAATCCTAACTATCTTCCTGCGCACATAGAAGCTAGGTTCGTAAAATCTTAATAAACGTCTTTATATATAGGTTTCTTTGTAAAATGTTTGTAAGTTCATTGGTTTGCCGATACTTTCTGCCTGTCCCTTTCTGCCCGTGACTTATCACACGTTCTGATGCTGGTTATCAACCTAATCTCCTCTTTAGATTGTTAGAATTCTTATATATAAGAGAAAGATTAGAATTTGCTTAGAGTATTTATATATGCTAATATACGCATATAAGCAAATAAGAGGAGCGACCATATATGAAGTACGATACACATTTGGAGCTGACAGAAGAGCGCTTGACGCATGTTTCGCAAATCTTTAAAGCCCTCGGCGATCCGACTAGAATCCGAATCCTGCATTTGCTGCTCGATAAGGAATACAGCGTAAATGAAATCGCAGAGAAGCTCGAACTGCATCAGTCGACTGTTTCTCATCAGCTGAGCTCAATGAAAAAAATCCGGCTCGTTAAATCGAGGCGGGAAGGCACGACGATTTATTATTCCCACGATGACAAGCACGTTATCGATTTACTGACAGAAGCTATCAACCACGCCTGCCACAACTAATTAACCGGAGGAATATGTATGGGACACGGACACGATCATGGACATGATCATCACCACCATCACGGACATAATGCGAATAAAAAAGCTTTACTGATTAGTTTTATTTTGACAGCTGGATTCATGGTTATTGAAGCAATAGGAGGCTTCCTGACAAACAGTCTTGCCTTGCTGTCAGATGCCGGCCATATGTTAAGTGACGCTGTATCTCTGGGCGTCGGTCTGTTTGCGTTTATACTTGGTGAGCGAGTAGCTAATTACAGTAAGACATACGGTTACAAGCGTTTTGAAATTTTGGCTGCTTTGTTCAATGGAGTGACGCTCATCCTTGTGTCCCTCTATATTTTCTATGAAGCAATCCAGCGTTTCCGCGAACCTGCAGAGATTGCTTCCGGGGGCATGCTGATTATTGCTGTCATCGGTTTCCTTGTTAATATTTTAGTTGCATGGATCTTAATGCGCGGTGATACGAGTGAGAACCTGAACGTACGTGCAGCCTTCCTCCATGTTATCGGCGATTTGCTCGGATCTGTCGGCGCTATCGCTGCTGCATTGCTCGTGCTACTGTTCGGCTGGAATTGGGCTGATCCAGTTGCAAGTGTCATTGTAGCTGCCCTAGTGATTATAAGTGGCTGGCGTGTAACAAAGGATGCCATCCATGTGCTGATGGAAGGAACACCGCGGAATGTCGAAATGTCTAAAATTATTGATTGTATCGAGAAAGCACCCGGTATCATCTCCATTCATGATCTTCATGTGTGGAGCATCACCAGTGGTCAGAACGCCCTATCTTGCCACGCTGTAGTTGAAGGTGACTTGCTAATAGAGCAAAGCCAGGTTATGCTGCGGAAAATAGAGCATGATTTAGAGCATTTAGGAATCGGTCATGTGACTATCCAGATGGAAACAGCCGCCCATACGCATGAAGAATCACTTATGTGCCAGCATGATGCAGGCGCCCATACACATGTCCATGAACATTAAAAAGACGAGGATAATTATCCTCGTCTTTTTTTGCGGAAGGAGCAAAACCTCTATCTAGTTACCAAATAAAAAATCTGCTAAACGTTTCCCAAATATCATGACAACTCCGGAACCAGCCCCAAGCAAAGAAATAATACTGATCAAGATGGCACCTTTAACACGCAGCTTTTCTTTTTTAAAAGTCGTATTGGATTTGATTTCCTGTATTTTTCTTTCCTGCTCATAGAGCTTTTCCATAAACTTATCCTGCGCATCCTTCTGCTTTTCCAAGGTGACTGCCATCTTTCCAGTATGGCTCTCAATGTTTTCCAGCCACTTTCCCAAAGGAAGCAGCCTTTCATTGATGCTAACCAAATCTTCCTTGATACTGTCGATTTCCTGCTGGAAATCCCCCCGAAGCTTCAGCTGCATTTCTAAGAGCTCTGCACGCGAGATTTGTTCGCTGTCCTTTGCGGGTTCCAACTTCTTCTACCCCTCTCTGCGCGTCCTGCTCCTCCCTTATTTTCATTGTATGCATGTACTTTTATGTCTGATTGTGTCCGCACATGTCGCACTAGACTGCCTTTTGTTCTGCACTTAGCTTTCTAATATCGAGCTGCGGGGTAATCATATACAAAATGAAAGTACCAGCCAGACCTATCATGGTAAGTAATATCCCCATCGTGATCGATGACAGAAATCCACTAAGCGTAACAGTCAAGGAAACAATCAACATGGAGAGATTGTACTGGAGACCTCCGAATGCCATGTATGCACTGCGCTTATCATCCGGCGGAATTGCTGCCATATAGGACTGCTCCACTGGTACCCGGAATACCTCACCGATTGTTAGTACTGCCATCATGATGAACAACACCCAAATATGATTCGAAAATGTCAGCGCTGCGTACCCCATTGTAAAGATAAGACAGCTGGCAACAAGAACGAATCTGTCCTTCATCCCAACAATAAGCTTGGCAGCAAATAAGGCAAGCAAGGCAACTAAGATCGTATTTTCACTTCGTAACAGGCCCATCATTTTTACGCCATCTATTTCCCAGAACAAGAATTGCTGCGTTGGCATTTCTTCCGACAATCGGATTCCGATATAACTTGTCAGCTGGAATTCCATGCTCAGCACTAGAATTCCGCCGGCAATGAACCAAACAAACAGTCGATCCTGCATGACCGATCGATAGGTCCCGAAAATCTGTGTCACATGCTGTAACGGTTTGACCTCCACTTTCTTTGGAAAATGCGTCTCCGTGATAAAAAAGTAGACGACAAACAACGTTCCTGCTGCGGCGATCGTCAGCGCCATGAATAATTGGAATAAATAGTTTTCAAACATGAAAGCTCCAGCGATACCACCTAAGGCTATGGATAAGTTACTAGCCCAATATCCGATAGAATAAATCAGACGTCGCTGATCTGGTGTACTGACATCAATCAGCATGGCATCATTAGCCGGCCCAGCCAACCCCCAGCAAATACTGTTCAGCATGATCATCGCATACGTTATCTCAGCTGATTCGAACCACGGTGAATTACTAACCATCATCATAAAAAACGCTACCAGCCGGAGTGTTTCAGCTAGCAGCATGATTTTGCGCCGTCCGAATAAATCACTAAAGTAACCGCCAAGTAAACTCATCCCGATTCCGAGGAATACATTGACCAACAGCAGCAGACCTGCCACTTTTGCTCCGAAATGCATCGCCAAGTAGATGGTCATAAATGGGGTCACCATACTTCCAATCAAGCTGGACACGAAGGATTCCACGAGCCTTATTTTTATATTTGGATGAAAATCCCTAAAACGCATCGTATTCTCCCCTTTTTCTATATTTTCTAATTATATAGAAATCTTACAGAAAATTCCATGGGGTATTAAAATAAAAAATGACCCCTGGCTTTAGCCTGAAGTCATTCCGAATGTGCTTGCAAAAAGTTGATCATATGATCAAAGCTGTATTGCGCTTCTTCCAAATATAATTTTCGCTGGTATTCATGTCCGGCAGCTGGATGAGAGGTGTCAAAGAACATCCTCTCTACTTCCACTCCAGAGTTTTCAAGTTCATCTGCCATTTCTACGCTTTGCGGGTGCAGTTTATCAGACTCCCCAGATGAAATGAACGTAGGCGGATAATCCTTCGTAATCTGAAAGACTGGAGACATATCTCGCAGTCGCGGATCATGCGTATAATTTTTGTTTCCTGTATACGACCAAAGGAATGTTGTCATATTGTTGAAGCCCGTTTGCTGGGCATCTTCCAAGTTCAATACACCATTGTAAAGCAGTGTACCCCGGACTTGATCAGGCTGAAGTGCTGAATTCTCACCAATTATTGATTCCGTCGTTGGATTGGTAGCCATTGCGGCCACCATGCCGGCAAGATTTGCACCAGCCGATCCTCCGCCTACAAAAACTTGATCCGTATCACCGTGGTACCGTGGCGCTTCCCGCAATGCAAAGCTGATAGCATCATTCAATTGATAAAGCTGAGTCGGAAAATTATATTCCGGTGCCAGTCCGTAATTTACGTTCACTACCAGGTAGCCTTTTGATGCAATCCACATCGTAAATGGATTTTGGGCTTCCTTGTCGCCCCCTATCCATCCGCCGCCATGGATATAAATGACGATTGGAAGCGTTCCTTCGGCGTCTTCAGGATAATAGAAGTCTAATTTGCCATCATAATTTTCGGTCGGATAAGCAATATCCTTCACAGCTACGACGTTTTCCGGATCGGGTATATTCGGCTGTTTATCACTTTGATCAATTGCCATGAATGCTCTAATCTCAGAAGAAAAGAGACTGCCGATGAGGAGCAGGATACCGATTGCCAAAATGACAACTCCTAGAATCCAAGCTCTTTTTCTCCGCAACATGCTATCTCTTTCCTCCCCTCTATCCGCTCATACGCTGTTTCATGCTATTAGCTTATAATAAATACGGTGTAATATCCAAGTCTTGCGTCTGTCCAAGTATTACCTCCGCTACCAGCTTTCCGGAAAATGGTGCAAGGTTAAGCCCAGCAGGACCAAATCCTGCAGCCAAATGAAGTCCATCCACATCCTTCACTGGACCAAGAATTGGGTACGGGTTTGGACCCGCAGGACGCAGACCGATGCGGAATTCTGCCACTTCCTCATCTGCAAGACCTGGTGCAACCTTCAACGCTTCCCGTAATACTTCCTGCATGCCGGCAGCTGTCTGCTTTGTATCATAGCCAGATCCCACTTCTCTCGTAGCACCCGCCACAACCTTTCCGTCATCAAAGCCGAGCAAATAGTGGCTGCTTTTCGGAAGAATGACAGGCCAGTTGCTTGTATCAGCATCCACTTGCATATGCATGATCTGCCCTTTTTGCGGTTCTACCGGAAGTTTGATATTAACCGGCTCCAGCAGCTTATTGATCCATGCTCCAGCAGCTGCTACAACAGTATCTGCTTCAATTGTTTCCTCGTTGACATGTACACCGGTGACCTTGTTTTCTTTATGAAGCAAGGTCGCATCTCCCTGCACATATCGAACACCGTGTTTTTCTCCTGCTTTCAGTAAAGCTTGAAGCAGCTGCCGTCCATCGACCCGAGCAGCTCCTTCGAGAAAGAGGGCTGTCATATCTTCTCGCAATGGCGGGAATTTAACTCGTGCTTCTTCTGCGCTTAGTCTTTTGATTTCCCCGATTTCCGGCGTCTCAACCCGCTGTTTATAAGCAAGTTTTTCCAGTTCGTCAAGCCGCTTCTTACTTGCGCTCACATACAGTGCTCCTACTTGCTTATAACTTACATTATCCTGACCATCTTCTTTCAGCATCTCAAGCAGCTCAGGATAATAGATAGCACCTGCTTTAGCTAAGCTGAAATAAGGTTTAATTCTTACACGCTTTGATAGCCAAGGAGAAATGATACCTGCTCCAGCAGCGGTAGCCTGGCCTTTTGCTTTTGAATCGACTATCGTCACTTTGGCTCCTGATCTGGCCAAATGATAGGCTGTGCTGGCTCCGGCGATTCCGCCGCCTACAACGATAATATGCATAACGTTTCCCCCATTTTCTTTTTCCATCTATTATACACACATGCAGCATCTGTTTCAGTGTATACCTTTCATGCTAAACTAGTAATATAAACTCCAAGGAGATGAAGATAATGAAGCAAACTTTGATTGACCGTCTTTCTACATATGCAAAAGTTGATACACAATCCAATGAAGATATTGAAACAACTCCTTCCACCTCGGGACAGCTTGAACTCGCCAATATGCTTGTTAAAGAGCTGAAACAGATCGGAATGGATGAAGTCACAATCGACGAAAATGGCTATGTAATGGCAACACTTCCGGCTACAACAGACAAAGACGTACCAGTTATCGGGTTTATGGCACACGTCGATACAGCCACAGATTTCACTGGAAAAAATGTCAATCCCCAAGTGATCGAGAACTTTGACGGAAATGATATCACACTCAACGAAAAGCTAGATGTTGTACTGTCCGCAGCTGAATTTCCTGAATTGCCTGGCTACAAAGGACATACACTGATGACGACAGATGGCACGACACTTCTTGGAGCAGATAACAAAGCCGGTATTGCAGAAATCATGACTGCGATGGAATATTTGATCCAGCATCCTGAAATCAAGCATGGTAAAATCCGTGTTGCTTTCACACCTGATGAAGAAATCGGCCGCGGACCGCATAAATTTGATGTAGAAGCATTCGGTGCGACTTACGCGTATACAATGGATGGCGGACCTCTAGGCGAATTGGAGTATGAAAACTTCAATGGCGCACAGGCCAAAGTCACATTTAATGGTAATAACGTACATCCAGGAACAGCGAAAAACAAAATGGTAAACAGCATGAAGATTGCGATGGAATTCCACGCGAAGCTGCCAGAGGATGAAGCACCAGAATATACAGAAGGACGCGAAGGTTTCTTCCACTTGCTCTCTATCCAAGGAGACGTTGAATTGACAAAGCTGCAGTATATCCTGCGTGATCATGATCGCGACAAATTCGAGGCAAAAAAATCTTTGTTCGAAGAAATCACTGCAGAAATCAAAGCAGAATACGGCGAAAAGAGCATTCAGCTTGAAATGCATGATCAATATTACAACATGCGTGAGAAAATCGAGCCCGTTATGGAAATCGTTGATATTGCATCCGATGCGATGAAACGCCTGGACATAGAACCAGTGATTAAACCGATTCGTGGTGCGACAGATGGATCCCAAATTTCTTATAAAGGCTTGCCAACACCAAACGTCTTCACAGGTGGAGAAAACTATCATGGCAAGTTCGAATATATTAGCGTCGACAACATGGAAAAAGCAACAAAGGTTATCATTGAAATCGCAAAGCTATACGAAGAACAAGCAAAATAAACAAAGAGCCGGTATTTCCGGCTCCCCCTTTATTGACATTTTTTCATTTATTGCATATAATTATCTCGAATTCGAGATAAAAAGGAAGCGTGAAAGACTATGGCAACTGATAACGTAGGCTTATCATTGAAGCTATTCATTGTACTAACAAGGGCACTCCAGTCCATTAAGAAACGTGTCGAGGAAGATATTAAGAAGCAAGGAATTAATTTGACGGAATTCGCTGTGATGGAGCTGTTATTCCATAAAGGAGACCAGCCAATCCAGAAAATTGGCAGTAAAGTCCTGTTATCCAGCAGCAGCATCTCTTATGTAGTAGATCGTCTTGTCCAAAAAGAAATGATTAGAAGACGCCCATGTCCAGACGATCGTCGTATTACATTTGCGACTTTGACCGAAAAAGGACGTGCTTTCATGGAAGACTATTTTCCGAAGCATGAACAAGTTATCCACAACATTTTAGCAGGTCTTGACGATGATGAGAAAGCCCGAGTCATCGACCACATCAAAACATTAGGCTTGCATGCCGAGGGTACTTCGACTAACAAATAAAAGGAGGAACAAACATGATACACGTTTTCAAAGCTGCTAAACAAGCAGACAAACCGACACTTTTACTACTGCACGGTACTGGCGGAACGGAAAAGGATCTTTTGCCGCTAGCTGACATGATCGATCCTGACGCAGCCGTATTGAGTGTACGGGGAAATGTTTCTGAAAATGGCATGCCACGCTTCTTCAAGCGTCTTGCTGAAGGTGTTTTTGACGAAGAAGATTTGATTTTCCGCACAGAAGAACTGCGCAGCTTCCTGGATGAAGCAGCTGAGAAATACGAATTTAATCGAGACAATATTATCGCAATCGGTTATTCCAATGGTGCCAATATTGCAGCCAGCCTCCTCTATCATTATACTGATTCACTCAAAGGAGCAATTTTGCATCATCCTATGGTGCCAAGACGAAATATCATACTTGCCCAGCAGCAAGGAACACCTGTGTTCATTACCGCAGGAGATAACGATCCAATCTGCCCAAGATCCGAAGCAATAGAGCTTGAGCAAATGCTAAAGGAAACTGGTGCTGATGCTTCCATCCACTGGGAAAGTAATGGTCACAGTCTCACCCATACAGAGGTTCAAGCAGCTGCTGCATGGTATCGTAAACACTTTTAAGCATACGCCCTGGCGTATGCTTTTTTTGTATGAAAAGAGCCTGCACTACCTAGCGCAGGCTCTTTCAGCATTACTCCATCCCGATCCAAACACTTTTCACTTCAGTATAGTTATCCAAAGCATACGATCCCATCTCCCTGCCGATACCGGATTGCTTGTATCCGCCGAAAGGAGAGGCAGCATCGAAAGCATTATAGCAGTTCACCCATACCGTTCCAGCCCGAAGACGGTTTGCAATATAATGTGCTTTTGTGACGTCCTGTGTCCATACCCCTGCTGCAAGGCCGTATTCACTGTTATTTGCCCGTCGGATAAGTTCATCGAGATCATCATATGGCATTGCCGAAATAACCGGCCCGAAGATTTCTTCTTTGGCGATTGTCATTTCATCACGCACATCAGCGAAAATCGTCGGCGAAACAAAATAACCTTGCTCCTGCGGCTTACTGCCTCCAGTGATAAGCTCTGCTCCTTCATTTCTGCCCTTCTCGATATAGCTCAGTACTCGTTCCTGCTGCTCCAAGGATACAAGTGGTCCGATTTCAGTATCTGCATGAATACCAGCACCCTGCTTGATCTTCTCTGCATGGGTGGCCATATCGGCGATCACATTATCGAATTGCTTTTTCTGGATAAAGACACGCGACCCAGCGCAGCAGACTTGTCCTTGATTAAACATAACCCCATTCAAAGTACCTGGAATTGCTTTTGTCAGATCCGCATCTGGCAGAACGATATTCGGCGACTTACCGCCCAGCTCCAGGGTCACACGCTTCAATGTCTGGGATGCGCTCGCCATGATTTGTTTCCCGACGCTTGTGGAGCCTGTGAATGCTATCTTATCAACCTGAGGATGATCGACAAGCGGCTGGCCTGCCGTTTCCCCGAATCCAGGTACGATATTAAGTACACCTGATGGGAATCCTGCTTCCTCTGCTAGTTCTGCTAAGTATAGTGCAGACAATGGCGTCTGCTCGGCAGGCTTCAGGACAACCGTACAACCCGTTGCAAGAGCTGCTCCAAGCTTCCACATCGCCATTAAGAGCGGGAAGTTCCATGGAATGATTTGCCCTACCACGCCAAGAGCTTCATGTCTCGTATAGTTGAAGTAAGGGCCATTGACGGGAATCGTCTGTCCGACAATCTTAGTCGACCAGCCCGCATAATAGCGCATATGTTCAATCGCAAGCGGAATATCCGCATTGCTCGTTTCCCTGATCGGTTTCCCATTGTCCAATGTTTCGAGCTGGGCAAGTGCATCTGCATGTTCTTCCATCAAGTCAGCCAGCTTGTACATGATTCTGCTTCGTTCTGCTGCCGTCATCGTCGACCAAGGGCCTTCATCGAATGCAAGTCGCGCTGCCTTCACTGCACGGTCGATATCTTCTGCTCCTGCTTCATAAACAGTCGCGAGTACTTCGCCTGTTGCCGGGTTATACGAATCGAAAGTCTTCTCTGTCGCACTCGCCACGAACTCACCATTGATATACAGCTTCTTCGTCCCATTCAGAAAACGCTCCACTTTCTCGTGCATACCTGCTGCTAATTGACTCATAGAAATCCTCCTCAGATTGTATTCTAGTTTTGTCTAAGCGTCGTGATGCAAGATAATAGACTATAGGAAACCGCTTACAGTAGATATGGTAGCATCTAAAGCTGATAGAAAGCAATTGATAGCACAGAAGAACAGTACGCTATATTTCGACATAGAAAAAGCTCAGCCGACAGGCTGAGCTTTTATGTTAATCTCTTGCAGGAACTGCTTTACGACTTGCTCATATTCCTGCTTGTTATCGGCTAGTGACATCGCATGGTCACCCTTTTCAAACAAATGCAATTGCTTGTACCCACTTTGCTTCTTCGCGTACAAATCCTTCGTCATCTGCACAGGAATATAGGAGTCTGGCAAGCTGCTGATAAAGAGAACCGGTTTCTCGATATTCGCAACAGAGTGGATCGGAGAAACATCCCGAAAACGGTAGCCATCCAATTTACGCACAATTAATTCTGCAGCTGGCAGAAAAACTTGCCGCGGCAGATGAAATTGGACTTTCAACCGATAGGCGACCTGTTCTGCAAAATCACTATAAGGACAATCGGCGATATAGAAATCAGCTCCATCCTCTACCGTGCCTGCATAAAGCAGAGCAGTTGCTGCCCCCATTGATTCGCCGTGCACACCAAGCTTCAAATCGTAATCATATCTTTCCTTCGTCCATTGAATCACCCGGGCAAGATCATGCCTTTCCTGATAGCCATACGTAATACTTTTGCCATCGGAAAGTCCATGTCTTCTCTGATCGTACAATACGACGTTGAAGCCGAGTGCCAGGAATACATTCATGTATTTAATGCTATTATATTTGTTTACAGCTACTCCGTGCGAGATGACCATCACATGCCGGGAATCTGGATCTCCTACATAATGTGTGCCGTAAATCTTCCCTTCACCAGAAGGTACACTGAACTCTTCCTTACGCAGTGCATCATAAGCCGCTTTGTTGTAGCGCCCAGCCTCGACCTCCCGGCTGATCGTCTCTTCCTCCGTGAAGGCTTTCATTTGCCTCAGTTCCTTATTCACAAGCGTCGCAACAATCGCTGTGTACCCTCCAAGCAAACCGGCAACGGAAAGAAATAACCCTTTTCTCCCCATATCACTACCCCCTTTTTATATTCTATTTTACAATAAGTAAGACAATCATTGCTTTTCTAAACAAAATGAGTTAACTTATCAGGTGATAAGTTATTAAAGAGGGCAGGCACTATGGCTAGAAAAAAAGAAGTTTCCGCTGAACAGACCCAGCGCAATATTATCACGACAGCTGAACGGCTTTTCATGACACATGGTTACCGGGCGATTTCTACTCGGCGGATAGCAGATGAATGCGGGATTACCCAGCCAGCTTTATATCATCATTTCCCTAACAAGCAGGCTATTTATCTGGAAGTTGTCCGTTCCATCATGGTTCAGACAGAAGAAGCGATGACACACGTACTCCAGGATCACGCCGACAGCAAGAATCGTATTCGTCAAATAGCCTATTTTATGATTATGAACCATCAAGGTGACATGACACAGATGTTTCATGATCTGCAATACGAGATTGATGAAGAACATCGGAAAACGATTCAAGACTGGTGGCTGCGCAGTTACTTCAATCCTGTGATGCAGACTTTGACAGAAGGAATTGCCAAAGGTGACATCAAATCGATACCTACCGTTCCTCCGATGGAACTAACCTTTTTCGTCCTCGAGATGATGAAGTCCTTTCTGCCTCCATCCAAAGAGGATTATGAAGCTCGACGCGCGTTTGCAGACAAGAAATCAAAGATGCTTGTAGACATCCTTTTTGATGGCATCCAGAAAAAATAAAAGATTATGTGCATAATCTTTTATTTTGTGGGTATAACTTATCAGTTGATAAATTAATTAGGAGGAATCATTCATGCAAAAATTAGGCGCTTTTATAAGCGGCAAATCCGGGCGGTGGATTATCTTAGCTGCTTGGATTGTCCTGGCCCTCGTATTAAATTTAACCTTACCGCAAGCAAATTCACAGGAGGACGAACAAGCTGAAACGTTCCTCACTGACACGAACAGCGAAGAAGCTGCCCGAATTATTGAAGAAGAATTCTCTGATAACAGCGGTCTGCCCGCCTTGCTTACCTGGTATCAGGAGGATGGTCTAACTGATGAAGACTTGCAATCGATTCAGCAGTTCAGCGCTGATTTGCAGGAAGCTGACATTGAAGCAGCAACCGTAACACCATTTCAGGACATCCCTCTGCCTGCTTTAAAAGAACAGCTTTCTGATGATGGTACGACACTCGTCATGCCAATCCTATTTGATAACGGAACAGCGACTGATACAGTCGAAGCTGGTCTTAATAAAATCCAAGATACCGCAAATGATGCATTCACGCAGAACCCGTTTGAACAAGATTTGAATAGCGGTGATCTTCTTGTCCGAGCAACTGGACCTGCTGGTATTTCCGTAGATGCTGTCGGCCTCTTCTCTCAAGGAGACACGACTCTTCTGTTTGGAACCGTACTGATCGTACTTATTTTCCTACTCGTTATCTATCGATCTCCGATACTGGCACTCGTGCCGCTTATCGGTGTAGGTTTTGCTTATCTAGTTATCAGTCCTATACTTGGTGCATTAGGAAAAGCCGAATTGATTTCGTTCGATTCTCAAGGACTTGCAATTATGACCGTTCTGCTATTCGGGGCAGGTACTGATTACTGCTTGTTCCTAATCACTCGCTTCCGGGAAAATCTATGGGAAATAAAGAGCAAGAAAACAGCAATTGTCCGTTCCCTATCATCTGCTAGCGGTGCAATTGCAATGAGCGGACTGACTGTCATCGTTGCTATGCTAGTTTTGCTTGTTGCTGATTATGGATCGATCAACCGATTCGCTATTCCATTCGGTATCGCTATCTTTATCATGCTGCTTGCAAGTCTTACCCTCGTGCCGGCATTGCTTACAATCATCGGACGTGCATCCTTCTTCCCGTTCATTCCAAGAACAGAGGATATGCAGGAAGAACGCGCGAAAGAAAAAGGAAAGCCAGTTCGCACGAAAAAACCGCATAATAAAATTGGCAATAGCGTGGGCAGACTAGTCATCCGTCATCCATGGAAGATAGCCATTGCTACACTCGTAGTACTTGGAATTCTTGCTGGAATTTCATCCCGCATTACGTACACGTATGATACACTGTCATCTTTCCCAGATGATATGCCGTCAAAAGAAGGCTTTGAAATACTGACAGACCACGTTAATGCAGGTGAGCTTGCACCTGTTTCTGTTATTACTGAGACAGATGATCCAGAAGCTGTCCGTGGCGCTCTTGAGGAGCTTCCATACGCAGCTACTGTAATGGAACCGGAGCAGTCAGAATCAAATGAACAGTTGATCCGCATCCAACTCGAACTGGATGAGAACCCGTACTCAAATGAAGCAATGGCCCACATTCCTGACATTAAAGAAACTGTATCGGATACAACCGGTAATGCTGATAGTGTTTGGATTGGTGGTCAGACATCAGAACAGTACGATACACAGCAAGTGACAAAGCATGATGAGAAGTGGATAATTCCAATCGTTATCGGCTTTATCACCCTGTTATTACTCACGTATCTGCGCTCTGTAACGGCAACAATCTACTTGGTCGCTACCGTTTTGCTCTCTTTCTTCAGTGCACTAGGGCTCGGATGGCTTATCTTACATTACGGATTCGGTGTAGAAGCAATTCAAGGCTTCATCCCGTTGTACGCTTTCGTGTTCATCGTTGCGCTTGGAGAAGACTATAATATTTTCATGATCTCAAGCATTTGGAAACGCAGTAAGACAATGCCGCTTAAAAAAGCTATCGCAGATGGGGTTGCCCATACCGGCGGTGTTATCACGTCTGCCGGGCTGATTCTGGCAGCAACATTTGCTGTATTGACGACACTGCCTATTCAAATACTTGTCCATTTTGGAACAATTACTGCGATTGGTGTATTGCTCGACACCTTCCTTGTCCGTCCTTTCCTTGTACCTGCAATTACTGCAATTCTTGGTAAATGGGCATTCTGGCCTTGGAAGAAGCGAATTCAGCAAACAGAAGAGAATGAACAAAAAGCACATGGCTAAACAAGCCGGGACAGCATAGCTGTCCCGCTTTCTGTTTTCTCCAAGCAAATCTTTTCCATACCACCATGCGAATTTGCTACAGTTAAGACAGACTTTTAAAAAGGAGCTGAGCAAGAAATGACAGAACGTGTACAATTAGGAAAATCCGGTTTGTTTGTAAACCCTATTGGAGTTGGTACGAATGCAGTCGGAGGCCATAACCTCTATCCGAATCTAGATGAGGAACAAGGCAAGGAGGTTGTCCGCCAAGCAATTGAAAATGGGATGAATTTCTTTGACACAGCTTATATTTACGGTCCGGAAAGATCTGAGGAGCTTGTTGGACAGGTTATCAAGGAAAGCGGAAAACGCGATGACATCGTAATTGCAACCAAAGCTGCTCACAAAATCATCAATGGAGAAACACTGATGGATAACTCTCCGCAATTCCTGAAGGATTCTGTGGATAGTGCATTGAAACGCCTACAAACAGATTATATTGATTTGTTCTATATCCACTTCCCAGACGAAGATACACCAAAAGCGGAAGCTGTGGGTGCACTGAAGGAATTGAAGGATCAAGGCAAAATCAAAAGCATCGGGGTTTCGAACTTCTCAATCGAACAGCTGAAGGAAGCAAACGTTGATGGTTATGTAGATGTATTGCAGTCTGAATATAATCTGTTCAAACGCGGTGCAGAAAACGACCTTCTCCCGTATACAGCTGAAAACAATATTTCTTTCGTACCTTACTTCCCGCTTGCTTCTGGCTTGCTTGGCGGAAAATACGACGAAAATACGAAGTTTGATGATCTACGTGCGAATGATCCACTATTCCAAGGGGAAACATTCAAGCAAAATCTGAAAAAAGTAGATCAGCTGCGGGATATCGCTTCTCAAAAGAATGCAGAGGTTGCTCATGTCGTTCTCGCTTGGTATCTAACACGAGACAGCATTGATGCAATTATTCCTGGAGCAAAACGTCCCGATCAAGTACTAAATAACTTAAAAACCCTCGACGTGAAATTATCAGCAGAAGATATTGAAGCGATCGATAAGATTTTCAAGTAAGAAAAAGAGGCGGAAACATAACTAAAATAATTTTGAGCGCCGCTTCGGCAGAACACTCCGCTTTCCACGGGCACGGCCTCAGCCTCCTCGTGGAAAGTTCGCCACTGCGGGGTCTTCAGCTCGCGCTGTTCCCGTAGGAGTCTCCGTATTCTGCCTACGCTAATAAAGTGCACAAATGAAAAACCCGAACTTTTACAAATCTTCGTATGAAGACTTGTAATATAGTTCGGGTTTTTATCTGGCTAAAACACTTTTGTCCCAGCCTCTTTCCATTTATTATTGCTCAGATTGAACAAGGATCTTCACTTGGTTCTTCTCCTTGATCAAGCTTTCAAATCCTTCTTCTACCACTTCGTCCAGCTTAATTTTCTTAGTAACTAGCTTCTCAGCTGAGAAGTAGCCTTTTTCCATTAAGGAAAGGACTTGCGGGAAAACATCCCGATATCCAATGATACCTTTAATAGAACGTTCTTGAATAACTATATCATTTGGCATGATCTCAGCTGGTTTTTCCCAAATGCTGACGATCATTGTTTCGCCGCCGATATCAGTAGACTGGATCGCCTGCCGTAAGACGACTGGTACGCCTGTAACTTCAAAGGCAACCTCTACACCACCGTTAGTCAATCTTCTGATTTCCTCAACTGTATCATCCACCTTGCTTGGATCGACGACAATTGCTCCTAGTTCTTCTGCTTTTGCTTGTCTTTCTGGCGATAGTTCAACTGCATAAATTTCAGTTGCACCTGCTGCTTTCAAAGCTTCGATAACCAGCAATCCGATTGGGCCACAACCGAATACAGCTACCTTGTCCCCTGCTTTTACTTTGCTGGAACGTACCGCATACAACGCAACTGCAGAAGGCTCTACCAATGCGCCTTGCTCATAGCTTAAAGAATCCGGCAGCTTGAACAGAAGCTCTTCATCTACGGCAACATATTCGCTCAAACCGCCGCCACCGCCAGCAAGTCCAAGGAAGCCCATTTGCTTGTCCAAGTTATATGCACCCTGATGTCCATGCGTGGCAAAGATTGGTTCCACCACAACCCGGTCGCCAACCTGGTAATCTTTCACTTCTGGTCCTACTTCAACTACTTCACCAGAAAATTCATGTCCCATTGTCACTGGAGCCACTTCGCCAGTCAGTGGATGCGGATTATCAACCGGAATGAAAATTGGTCCACCGAGATATTCGTGTAAGTCACTTCCGCAGATACCGCACCATTTTACCTTCATTTTTACTTGATTCGGTTTGATGACAGGTTCATCAATATCTTCTAATCTAACATCTTTCTGATTATGCCAACGCAATGCTTTCATTTGTTCCATCCCCTTTTAGCAGCATTTCTTTCTACCTTTCTAGTATACTGCTGGAAAATGATATAATAAATTTCGGGTTATTTAACTTAAATAAACGTTTGCTTAACTAAACGAATGAGGGATAGACATGACTATCGAACAATTGAAATATATAGTAGCTATCGCACGATCAGGATCATTGAAAGCAGCTGCTGCAGAACAGCATGTAACACTCCCTGCACTGAGTCAGGCGCTGACCAACCTGGAACGAGAATTGAATATCAGCCTTTTCCGCCGTTCGCGTACAGGCACGACTCCAACTGAGGAAGGCAATAAGCTTATACAGCATGCTGAGGCGGTCTTAGAGAAACTGCAGGAATTCACTGAAGAAGCAGAAACATACACGGAATCATTGAATGGAGAACTGAAAATTGCAAGCTTTCCCGGACCGATGGAGATTTTGGTTGAACTGTTCTCAAATTTCCGCAAGCTTCATCCAAATATTAAAGCTTCCCTATTTGAAAACACATCACAGCGCATCATGAGAAAAGTAGAGGCAGAAGCTGTCGATATCGGACTTGTCATTTATACAGAAAAGGAAGTCCAAAAATACCGTAATCTCGTCTTCAAAAAGCTACTTGATGGGCACATGGTGACAGCCGTCAATAACCAGCACCCTTTGGCTAAGGAAGAATTAGTCACCGAAGAGATGCTCCTTAAACAGCCGATTGTTCTTTATAATGACGCCTACATCCAGGCATTTATGCGTCAATTCAAATCGCTTCAATATGATATCCTGTTCACTACAAACAATGTACAGACTATACGTAATATGGTAGAAAATGAAACAGCTATCAATATCGGCTTTGATTACGCTTTTCGGACCGATGCAGAACTATCAAGAAGCAAAGACATCACACTGCTTCATTTTGCTCCGCCTTTCTTTCAGACCTACTCCTTCGGCTATGTGTATCACGGAAACAATACACTATCCCGCGTAGCCAGAACATTTTTACGAGAATTGGAAGAAACTATCCTCGCTAAGGAAGAGTCACATGCTAAGTCGGATCCATCGTTGTACACGCATATAAAAAACACGCCTGTCATATGACAGGCGTGTTTTTAAATTAAGCAGATGTTGTTCCTTGTCCGCCATCGATTCGGTAATAAGAACCAGTGATGAATGATGCTTTTTCAGAAGAAAGGAATAACATTAAATCAGCGATTTCTTCTGCAGTAGCATAACGCTTCATCGGTACACTCGCTTCAAAGCCTTTTCTAGCTTCTTCTTCATGCCCATGAGCAGCATTTGTTTCAATAGAGCGCATCATTGCTGTATCCACACCAGATGGAGCAACAGCATTTACACGTACGCCATAGTCTGCAACTTCCAAAGCTGCTGTTTTGTTGATACCGATTAGTGCATGCTTCGAAGCAATATAAGCACTCATACCTGGAGCACCAAGCAATCCGCCGTTAGAAGCGGTATTTACGACAGCGCCGCTTTTTTGTTCTGTCATCACTTTCAATACATGCTTCAATCCAAGGAAGGCACCTACTACATTGACAGCCAATACCTTTTCCAAGTTCTCAACAGTTGAATCTACGATATTTTTGAATTCTCCATTAATACCAGCGTTATTGATGAACACATCAATACGGCCGAATTTTTCTTTGGTCTTCTGCACGTAATCTATTACATCTTCTTCTTTCGCAGCATTTGCTGCCAACAAGATTTTCTCTGCATCAATGGATGCTGCAGCTGTCTCAAGCGCTTCCTGTGAAAGGTCGACAAGAGCCAGTTTAGCCCCTTCTGCTGCAAATTTCTTAGCAGCTGCGATCCCGATTCCGCCTGCTGCTCCTGTTATAAGTACCACTTTGTCTTTGAATTCCATCTCTTAAGTCCCCTCTCAAAATATGTACTATCCTACTTATTATCGGTAACTATATTACTATTTTCAACTAGAATGCTTAAAATTTAACAAAAAAACAGGAGAACATGATGTTCTCCTGTTACTCTGTCGGATTCAAAATTCGATGCAGGAAGCGCTGTGTACGCTCCTCTTTAGGATGCGAAAGTACATCTGCCGGCGGTCCTTGCTCAACAATGACACCGCCATCGATGAAGATGACTTCATCCGCGATTTCCTGGGCAAATTTAATCTCATGTGTGACGACAACCATCGTCCAGCCTTCGTTGGCCAGATCCTTCATGACGCGGAGTACTTCCCCAATCAGCTCCGGATCAAGCGCTGAAGTAGGTTCATCAAAAAGCATAAGTTCCGGTTTAATCGCAAGCGCACGGGCAATACCGACCCGCTGCTGCTGTCCGCCAGAAAGCTGATACGGATAAAGATCTTTCTTATCCTTCAATCCTACCTTATCAAGCAATTCAATCGCTTCCGCTTTTACAGTCTGTTTGTCACGTTTTTGAACCTGAACAGGTCCTTCCATAACATTTTCAAGAACTGTGCGATGCGGGAATAGATTGTAAGATTGAAATACCATCCCTGATTTACGGCGCAGCTTAATTAACTCCTGCTGTTTGACCTTCTGGCTGAAGTCCACTTGATGGTCTTCAAAGCCTACAATACCTTCATCAGGTATCTCCAGTGCATTCAAGCAGCGAAGTAAGGTTGTCTTCCCGGAACCGGATGGTCCAAGGATTGCGATTACCTTCCCTTTATCAACTTGCATATCAATAGATTTCAATACTGTATTCGTACCGAAAGATTTCTTTAAACCTCTCACTGCTAGCATAGCTACCCCTCCTTACCTTGCTGTGTAGCGGTCTAATCTGCGTTCGAGCTGATGCTGAGCCAGCGACAGGACGAAACAGATAATCCAATATATGAAGGCAGCCAATATATAGATGTAGACAATCTGATCCAAATTCGTCGCACCAATTTGCTGTGATTTACGAAACAGCTCGGTTACGAGAATCTGAGATGCCAACGATGTTTCCTTCACTAAGCTAATAAAGCTATTGGATAACGGCGGTACGGAAACTCGTAACGCTTGAGGAAGAATAACACGAAACAATGTTTTCCGATAAGTCATCCCAATTGTAAAGCCTGCCTCCCATTGTCCTTTAGGAACAGAGAGGATGGATGCCCGGATGATTTCCGAAGCATATGCACCCACGTTTAAGGAAAACGCAATAATAGCTGTCGGATACGGATCTATCATAATATTTAATTCCGGCAGTAAGTAGAAAATAATGAACAACTGAACAAGCAGTGGTGTACCGCGGATAGCAGAAACATAAACAGAAAAAATCCACCGCAAAGGCTTGATATTAGAAATCCTTACCAATGCCGTGATGAGTGCGAGAATGATACCAAAAAAGAACGAAATAAGAGTCAAGGGGATCGTGACTTTGATCCCCTCAATCAGTATCGGCCAGAATGACTGCTGCAAAAGCTCCCAAGGGATGACAATCCCGCCGAATACCATATTACTTGTTAACATCTTCGCCAAACCATTTCGTTGAGATATCTGCTAATGTACCATCTTCACGCATCTCATCAAGTGCTTTGTTGAACTGTTCGACGATTTCACCGCTATCCTTGCGGAAAGTGAAGTACGTCTCATTTGGTTCTCCAGTTTCAAAAGCGATTTTTACTGGAGCATCTTTTTCTGTATTGTTCAAATAATCAAGGACTGCAAGCTTATCGTTGAAAGTAAGATCAACACGACCTTGTTCAATCAATTGAATTGATTGCGCCAAACCTTCTACACCTTCGATTTGAGCGCCAGCTTCTGTAGCTACCGCATTGTAGTTACTTGTTAGAGATTGTGCAGATGTTTTACCTTCTACATCTTCAATTGCTTTAATGTCATTGTTATCTGCAGCTGTTACAACTACTGACTGGGATTTCGTATAAGGGTCAGAGAAATCGTACTGGCCGACACGTTCGTCGTCCTCACCTTTACCAACTTGGTTCGCAATAACATCGAAACGAGCACTGTTCAATCCAGAGAACATGGAATCCCATTGTGTTTCTTCAAATTTCACATCAAGATCCAAACGCTTACCGACTTCCTTCATCACTTCCACGTCATAGCCTGTAAGTTCACCGCTATCATCATGGAATGTGAAAGGAGCGTATGTTCCTTCTGTTCCGACTGTAATTTCACCTTTATCTTGAACTTCTTGCCAAAGATCAGCATTACCGCTGTTATCTCCAGAATCGGAAGCGGAATCATCTCCGTTGCCACATGCAGCAAGAATTGCAAATATCGACATAAATAGTAGACCTAATAGTGCTTTCTTCATGTACCAAACCCACTTTTCTATAATTTTTAACTTTCATCAGTTTAAGGCCAACATCAGGAAAAGTAAAGAAATAAGTCTGAGTAAACTAATCAGGATTAAATCCTCTGCTATCGCTTATTATAAACGTAACTGCGTTCCATCATTCAGCTAAATTCCAGAAGCCATTTATACACCACCGCAAAAGCATTTTCTTCTAAAGGCTCGTTCAGAGTTACAATACCCAGTCAGCGAATGGATGGAACATATTTCACGAAAATGAGACATGAAATGCGTTAATTTAGTATGGAAGAAAGTACATTCAAGCAAGTATGTGTAAGGAAACCGCAGGATGGTCACATTAACAGCAGAGTGAAAGTTGGAGGTAACAGAAATGAACAAAAAGCAACGTGGCCTATTCCTGACAGCTATCGCAACAGGGACAATGCTCAATCCACTGAATTCCTCGATGATATCATTGGCTCTTCACGCCATTCAGCATGAATTTTCACTCAGCTTTGCAACAGTATCCTGGCTAATTTCTTCTTATTATTTAGCCAGTAGTATCGTTGTCCCAATTGCTGGGAAGATTGGGGATTTGATTGGACGGCGTAAGATGCTTTTGATCGGATTGCTGCTTGTAGCCATTTCTGCTGTGGGCGCTCCATTTGCAGGTACGTTCCTTATCTTATTAGGCATGAGACTTTTCCAGGCAGTCGGCAGCAGTTCCATTTATCCTGCTGGTATGGCACTTGTGCGTACTCATATTCATGAAAAACAAGCATCAGCACTTGCCATTCTTTCCATTTTTACTTCCTCCATGTCCGCATTTGGCCCAACCGCCGGCGGATTTCTAATTGACTTAGCAGGCTGGCAGTCAATCTTTACAGTGAATGCCCCATTTATTCTGCTTAGTTTCCTGCTCACCTGGTTCGCTGTCCCAAAGGATCCAAAAACTGTGCACTATACTTTCCGGGAGTTTTGGAAACAACTCGACAGCATTGGGATTATCCTATTTGCAATTGGTATGAGCTTTCTTTTATATTTTCTACTATCTTTCGAGCACGGTATCCATCTAATACCCCTTGGGATAGGAATTATATTTCTAGCATCATTTATTGTGCGTGAATTACGTACTTCCTACCCTTTTATCGACGTACGTTTATTGCGGAGCAACAAACAACTGACACTCGTCTACATCCAGTTCATACTATTGAATATCTTTAACTACAGTCTCTTCTTTGGCCTGCCGAGCTTCTTCCAAGATGTCTTGCATTACAGCCTGAAGACGAGCGGTCTGATGATGATTTTCCTTTCTGGTGCAAGTACACTTGTGTCATTCCTGATGGGACGCTGGATCGACCGTTCCGGCACAAGTATTCCAACGATAGTTGGGGCTGTGCTTATGATTGGCGGAACTGCAGCATTGGCTGTCATATCCCTGCGTCTTACTCTCGGAAACATTGGTGCTGTTCTTATTTTTCTCGGTATCAGCTATGGTATCGGTAATGTCACCTTGCAAGCAGCAATGCTAAATGCTTCCCCCGAGCGTATAGTCGGGACAAGCTCGGGACTCTTCCAAACATGCAGATACCTCGGTTCCATTCTTTCTTCTGTTGTCTTAGCAATTGTCTTTGGTTCAGACCTGTCCTTACCCGGTTTCCGGATCCTTATGATAGTTCTTGTCATTACCGGTCTGGCCTTCTTGTTCACAGCTGTTTATTCAAAACATCTGGAAAAAGCAGCAGTATAAATTTCTGCTGCTTTTTTCATATTCTATTGACAGCCACCTTTATTGGTCATACAATTAAACAAAATAACAAATAGCTCCATTCTTTTTTTTTGCTTCTAATTGAAATCGCTTACAAAAAAGGAGGAATATAATTGAAATCCACGACTAATCCTTATTTTGTTAAAGTACATGAACAAGACAATGTTGCAATCGCTGTTGCTGACGGCGGTCTTGCTGCTGGTACTTCTCTTGCAAATGACATTGTCACACAGGAGCATATCCCCCAGGGCCACAAGCTTTCCCTGCAGCCTATCCATACAGGCGAACCTGTTATCCGCTACGGCGAAGTGATTGGACATGCTACAACAGATATTCCCACTGGAAGCTGGGTTCAGGAACGACACTTGCTCATGCCAACGCCACCGCCGCTGGATGAACTATCTCTTTCTCCAGACCCTGCCGTACCTCTCCCTTCATTAGAAGGTTATACATTCGAAGGCTATCGTAATCCGGATGGCTCAGTCGGCACCAAAAACATTCTCGGTATTATAACAAGTGTTCAATGTGTCGTCGGTGTAATGGATCTCGCAGTTAAACGTTTGAAACAGGAAGTACTCCCAAACTACCCAAATGTCGATGATATTGTCGGCCTTCACCATGCCTACGGCTGCGGGGTCGCTATCCAGGCACCAGAAGCAGTCATTCCAATCCGCACAGTGCAAAACTTGGCCCGTCATCCGAACTTCGGCGGTGAAACACTAGTCATCGGTCTTGGCTGTGAAAAACTCATTCCATCACGCGTTAATCCTAGCGGAAACGACGAGGATATTATCATGCTGCAGGATCAACAGGGCTTTCATGCAATGGTGGACAAAATCATAGAAAAAGCAGAAGCAAAGCTGATTATACTGAATAAACGGAAACGAGAAACGTGTCCTGTTTCTGAATTGGTCATCGGAACACAGTGCGGCGGAAGTGACGCGTTCTCCGGTGTCACTGCGAACCCTGCCGTAGGTTATGCATCGGATCTACTTGTTCGCGCTGGTGCAACCGTGATGTTTTCCGAAGTGACAGAAGTGCGGGATGCAATCCACTTGCTTACACCTCGGGCTGCCAGCAAGGAGGTCGCTGCAAAGCTAGTGCGGGAAATGGACTGGTACGACCGTTATCTCGCATCTGGTCAGGCAGATCGAAGCGCTAATCCGTCCCCGGGGAATAAAAAAGGCGGTTTATCCAATGTTGTAGAAAAAGCATTGGGCTCTGTCGCGAAGTCTGGACAAAGCACAATTACCGATGTCCTCGCACCCGGAGAACGCGCTGAAACGAAGGGCTTACTATTCGCTGCCACTCCTGCTAGTGATTTTGTCTGCGGTACACTTCAGCTTGCTTCCGGCATTCATCTGCAGCTTTTCACTACCGGCCGTGGAACGCCATACAGTCTGGCAATGGCTCCTGTTGTGAAGATATCGACACGGACAGCCCTGCACGAGCAATGGAGAGATTTAATAGATATCAATGCTGGCACGATTGCTACCGGCGAAGCAACATTGGAAGAAGTCGGCTGGGAAATCTTCCGCTTTATACTTGATGTAGCAAGTGGCAAAAAACAGACTTGGGCGGATCATTGGGGCACCCATAACGACCTAGCTCTATTCAATCCAGCACCTATAACATGATAGAAAGAAATCCCGATGCATTACGCGTCGGGATTTTTCTTTTTATCCTATGAAAAAGCGCAAAGCAGCCATGAGCACAACGCCAATTATTACTGTAAATAATAAACTCTTTGTCCAAAGCGCGAAAAGAATAGTAGGTATCATGATTGCGATAACCTGCCAATCAAAAGAAAGAGGTCCGTTTTCTCCTAGAACATTCGAGACAACAAGTGCTGTCAGTATACATATAGGTATATAGGATAGCCATCTCAGGGCAAGCATCGGCAACTTCAGATTTCTGATAATCAAAAAAGGCAGTACACGGGGCAATATGGTCACTGCTGCGCATGCAGCGATCAGCAGCAGCATGGATAAGGAAACGTTCATTTTTCCGTTACCACTCCAATCGTTGCGCCGAGAATGGTCGCCAGCAACACAGCCATATGGGAACTGACGAAGAATGAGAAGCCAACCATCAGAATGACAATACATAGAATTAATCGAATATAGTGCTTTATCTTTACTGATTCAATTGCATCCAGCTGCAGGACAAGCAATGCAATGAACATACTCGTCAGTGCAAAATCCAGACCAAATGCTTCCGGATCTGATATCCAGTTTCCAAACAATGCGCCAACAGCACAAGAAATAATCCAGCATATATAAGCCGTCACATTTAACCCGTTCATCCAGCTCGACGTCAAGCCTCGTTTTTGTTGGACCTTACCAGAAGCTACACCGAATGTTTCATCTGTCAGCAGCACGCCAAATCCGATATTCTTCCAAACAGAATACTGAGTAAAATGTGGCGCCATTGTCGCACTCATAAGAAAATGGCGTAAATTCACGATGAACGTCGTTAATATGATTGCGGCAGCTGGACTTCCATCAAGCACTAATGCAGCAAATATAAATTGAGCTGACCCAGCGTATACAAGCACTGCCAGTAACACTACCTCCAGCGCACTAAGTCCTGCTGCAACACCAACTACTCCCGCTGCAATCCCGATGCTGATATATCCAAGCAGAGTAGGAATACAATCCCTCACTCCCTGCCTAAAAGTCATTTCATCGTTTTCTTCCGCTCCAATTGATGCATGAACATCGGCCATCCTGCTCTCACCTTCAAACTTCTCTAGTATTGGTAGTCAGTATATCAAAGGGAGGTCCGTAGTGGGAATAAGATAAAGTTTTTTTAAACCCTTCCAATAGGAGTCTAATAAGTATGTTTTTTTCTCTAGATAGACTAGGATGAAATTAGTCAAGATTACATATTCCCATAGTGTTTCTTTAAGTTCCATTGATAATAAGGCAATTTCCCAATCAATATTAACTTTTTTAGGCGGGATACATAGATTAGTATTAAAGGTTTTCTTATTATCGGATCTGGGTATAAATACTTAGTTTCACAAAGAACAGGAGAAGATTCCAATAATAAATAATCCGCTATTAACGACACAAGTCTTGGATAATAATGCCGTACTTGCCGCAGCAGAGAAGTCTTTGGCTATGATAGAGTTCACACCATATGGCGAAGTATTATGGGCTAATAAGAATTTTGCCGCAACCATTGGCTACACACAGACTGAGCTCCCTGGTATGCATCACCGGCAATTCTGCACACCAGATTTTTCTACTAGCACAGACTATAACCAGTTTTGGAGCCGACTGCGCAGTGGTCAATCTTTCCAGGACAAGATTATGCGAATTGCCAGAAATGGAGATGTTATCTGGCTGGAAGCTACATACATGCCTGTCCATGCTGATGATGGCAGTGTACAAGCCGTCTTGAAAATTGCAACTGATATTACAGCACGGGAAATCGGAACTAAAACAATCACGTCTGACCTGCAGCAGATGGCCATTGACCTTCGTGCCCGCACGACTTCTGGAATAGAAAAAAACAATGGTGCCGCTGATTCAATACAGTCCATTGTTGCTGCGACGACTGCTAATATCTATGCAACGGATGCCTTAAGTAAACAAGCTGGCTCCCTACAATCACTTGTCCAAACTATTAGGGACATTGCAAACCAGACCAATTTATTAGCGTTGAATGCTGCTATTCAAGCAGCACATGCTGGCGAGCATGGCAGAGGTTTCAATGTTGTGGCCGATGAAGTAAGGAAACTGGCAACACAGGCAGCAGAAGCAACTAAGCAAGCTCAAGAAAACATTGGGAAGATGACCGAACGTATTCAACAGATTGAATCTGTTTCGCATCAGGCCCAACAGCGTAGTATGGAAGGGACAACTCGTGTGCAAGAGGTTATAGAAGAACTTTATACCCTGGAACAAGCGGCCCAGAATCTGGATAAACAAGCAAATGAACTTAGCTCTCTTATTTAAGGAATCGCATTACTGCGGGATTTTTCATCTGCAGAATAAGAGACTAGTATAATACTCACAAGTATTATTTACAGAAATTTAACTATTTGGATATGGAGAACAGAAATGGTTAATTGACATAAATCGGCAAAGCTAGTACGCTTAAGTCCCGTTGAGGAATGATGTTTGGGGAGTAATTTAGTATGTACAAATTTAAGATTGATGACAAAGAAAAAGTTCTTCATATAACAGCAGAAGGATTTTTTAAAAATAATGAATCTACAGAATTCATGGAAACACTTTATGAAACATTCGGATCTATCCAAGCAACCGAATATGACTTAATTGTCGACCTAATTCATTTAAATGTAATAAAGCAGAATCTGGTTTATAGAATTGCTGATGCTTTTGAGTTATATGATGAGCTCGGTTTCCGTAATATTGTCATCGTCAATCCAATTTCCATTTTAGCGAAAGTACAGCTTTTCAATATCGCAAGAAGCGTGCATTTTTCCGGCACCTTCGTAGATTCACTGGAAGAATGGCGAACGCATTAACGCGCCGCCATCCTGTCCGGAATCTTCTTTTTTGCCACATGAATGAGCAGACCTATCAGTGTGAGTACGATGAGCGAGGTCAACGCAATTCTGCTTGCCAAATCTCCGTAACCCCTCAAGCCAAGTGTAATACTTCCATAGATCATCGGCCCGATGATGGAAGATACTTTTCCCGAGAATGCGAACAGACCAAAGAACTGTCCTTGTTTTTCAACTGGAGAGAGATCCACAATTAAAATCCTCGATGTAACCCAAATCGACCCCAAAGCAATTCCGAAAAGACTGCCCGCTATCCAGAACATCCATTGTGCAGTTGCCAATACTCCTACTGTCAAAGCTACTACCATAATCAAAGCCACAAATGAAAATGATCGATGTGCCCCTACCCTATTAGCTATCTGACCAAAACAGAATGAACCTATGATTGCTGTTACTGTTGATACAAGATAGAGGATAATGAACTGCCCAGAACTGAACCCCACAACTGTGACAGCATAAACGCTCATGACCGCAATGGTTGTAGCAATCGCATCATTGACAAAGAAATAAGCCACCATGAATTGTAAAATAGATCGATGCTTTCTTATTTCCTTGAAGGTGGCGATAATCTCTTTATAACCAGTTAATAGACTGACACTAGACTGCTTCTGTACCGATTTCTTTTCTTTGAGGAAGAATACAAGCGGTAGTGTGAACACTAAATACAGACCAGCCGTAGCAAGAAAAACATATTCATATCCGTCATCGAGTAAAAAATAAACGAGCAAGCCGACAAGCGTCCCCATATAACCAACAGCTACCCCAAAACCCGACAATGTCGATAGACGATTCCGCGGTACCAAATCACTAATTTTTGCATCATAGAATATAAGACTGCTGTTGTAAAAGAACTTCGCAAGTACAAACACAAGTACAGTCGCTACAAACGGAGCTGGAAGTCCCCATAGTGTTGTTTCCGTATTCCATCCTGCAAATACACCCATTAAAACTGTACACAGAATTGAAACAGCCGCGAACCGTATGATATATCGCTGCTTATAACCAGTTTTGTCGATCCACACACCGAATAATGGTGAAAAGATGACAAGAAAGAAGCTAGCCAGCGCATTCGCATAAGCAATCAGTGTATTTCCAAGCTGCTCCATTTCTGCAGTATTACCGATTGAATCGGTCACATAAAACGGAAAGAAGATAGTTGTAATATTAGAAGAGAAAATCGTATTAGCAAAGTCATATAAAGCCCAAGACAAAATAGGCAAGGACAGCAAAAAACCGAAGCCCCTGTTTTGATCGGGTTTCTGCCTTAAACGTTTACTTTCCATAGGAAACCTCCTTTTTCTTCCACTATACCTTATGCTTGTTGACCTGCATGCTTATTTACAAAAAAATTACAGTGCTGCCTTTTTTGTCGAATGGTTCTTGCTCATTAAATATGTTGCGAATCTATAGGAGGTATTAAGATGGACACTTTTGTGAATTCCCCGGCAATATTATTTGTCCTTTGCTTTATATTTCTACTGGTAGCTGGTCGCAAGCATCACTTTACTTATCGTCCATAAATAAGAACGCTTGTTCTCACCCCTGACTGCTCTGCTAGTACCCGTATTATTTTTCGTCAGCTTCTACAACGCCCTCATGCGCTCAAGCGGAACAACAGAAATACAATACTTTTTTTTAGTCTTTTACTCTCTGCAGTCATAATGACTGTTTTGCTGGATATCACTTATAAGCTGGTGGATATGGATATTCCACTTTCGTTTTCGCTTAAGGAAGGACGGGTAAAGCCTCTAAGAGATTTTTTAGGGGTGATTTATATGGAGCTTATCGCAATAATTGGAGTCCTGATTGGCATAATTCAAGCAATCTTAATAGGATTCGATTTTCGAAGAAACCGCCAGATGATGAAGATCATGTATATCGTTTGGCCAATGATTGGAATCTATTTCCCAATCATTGGTCTATGGGCTTATTATGTGATTGGCAGGAAAGACAGCATGAAAGTAAATGCAAAACATGATCAGATGCAGCATGCTGATAAACCTTTTTGGCAGCAGGTATTTGTCTCGACTACCCACTGCAGCAGCGGATGTGCACTTGGTGATATGATCGGAGCACCGATTGTGTTTTGGGCAGGTCTTACGATTGCCGGCAGTACGCTCTATGCCGATTTTGCAGTAGAGTTCATCTTAGCTTTTCTATTAGGTATTTTATTTCAGTATTACGGCATGGGCATGAATACGAAAAAAGATAGTCATCTAGCCGATGCAATCAAGTCAGATGCACTCTCCCTCATTGCATTTGAGATTGGTATGTTCGGATTTATGCTATTGGCGCATTCCGTATTTTTTGAAGGATTACATCCAAATAGTGTACTGTTTTGGTTCATGATGCAAATTGCCATGATAATCGGATTTGCTACCAGTTATCCTGTTAACTGGATATTGGTACGAAAAGGCATCAAACATGCCATGTAAAAAAAAGACGTGAAAGCTGTTTTCTGCCTTCACGTCTTTTTCATAAAACTATTACTCCTCCACTTGCTCCACAACGGAATGCCCTGTCGACTCGTCATCGTACATCCATTGCCACTCTTCATGAAGACGGATCCTGCCATCTGCTAAAATCTCTGGTATAGATACGCATTGTCCACTGCGCAACTCATATTGATCGTTAATATGATGGTAACGGAAACGAAGCTTACCATCTGATTCCACCAATCCGATCAGCCTTCCTTCCAGAATTGATCCTCCCGCATAAGCTGCAGTAAGAATTTGGCCTTCTTGCTGATAATGAAAAGTAGTTTCACTGGATGTTTCTCCGTTATCTGTATTCGTGACGGCACGGAAAGTCAGGTTATGATAATTCATCCTGTCCCTCCACTTTAAGCCGTTTTCTCGCCTGTTCTGCGCGTTCCCTTGCTTTATCCACTGTTTCTGCAGTGGATAAAGCCACAGCAACTCTTCGACCTACTGTTGTCGCTGGTTTACGGAAGACACGAATCTGTGTCTCGGGTTCTCGCAACGCCTCCCTTAAGCCCGATATATGATAGGATTCTAAAGATATATCTGCTTTTAGAGGACTGGTAGCACCAGGCTGCATTAGTTTAATTTCTGTAATCGGTAAGCCTAATATCGCTCGTACGTGCAAGGCAAATTGAGACAGCTGCTGCGTTACCATCGTCACCATACCAGTGTCATGTGGACGCGGCGATACTTCACTGAAATATACTTGATCCCCAGCAAGGAAAAGTTCTACTCCAAATAAGCCGTAGCCGCCTAATCCTGTAGTTATACGCTCTGCTATCTCCTGCGCTTCTTCCAACTGCGCATCTGTCAGCTGATGAGGTTGCCATGAAGCGATATAGTCGCCATTTTCCTGTTCATGACCAATTGGCTCACAGAAGAAGGTACCGTTCACAGCTCGGACTGTCAGCAGTGTAATTTCCGCATCAAAGTGAATGAATTCTTCTACGATGACTCGTGGTTTCTGCACCCTTCCGCCTTCCATAGCAATTTGCCAGCTTCGCTCGATATCCTCAGGCTTCCGGCAGACACTTTGGCCTTTGCCAGAGGAACTCATCAATGGCTTGATAACGCATGGAAAACCAATTTCTTTTGCTGCTTTCTGGAACTCTTCATATGTATCTGCAAAACGATAACCAGCTGTTGGAATATCCAATGTTTCTGCAGCAAACCTGCGGATGCCTTCACGATCCATCGTCAGCTGAGCTGCTTTTGCAGTTGGTACGACATGATAGCCTTCCTTCTCCAGTTCAACCAATTCTTCTGTAGCAATTGCTTCAATCTCCGGAACAAGAAAATCAGGTTTCTCCCAATCCACAATCTGTCTGAGCTTTTCTCGATCAAGCATATCAATAACATAGCTGCGGTCGGCAACAGCCATTGCCGGAGCCCCATCGTACCTATCGACTGCTATCGTTTCTACGCCAAGTCGCTGCGCTTCAATCACAACCTCTTTTCCCAGTTCTCCAGATCCAAGCAGCAGCAGTTTTTTCGTTTGATACATACTATCGCCTCCTGAGTTGCAATTAGTAAAAAGTTTTGCGCCATGATTCGACTTTATCTGATAAACTTATGTTACCATGCCTGTCCAATTCAGGTAATCCTTACTTTTGTCGCAGGAGGAAAAACGTTGCTTCCGTTCATCGATATACCGGGTATCCATCTTCTCTATACTATCACTAGCGTATTGCTTATAAGCGTACTCACCAGGCTTGTATTATATGTGAGCCAGCATATGATGCGGACAGCCGTAAGTACTTGGAAAGTGACTTTAGTATCACTAGGAACTGGCTTAAGTGCCGTACTGGCTACCTATTCGTTTACCCTATCGATTGATGCGGGCCCTGCTCCTCAAGCGACATGGCTTTTCTTCGTCATCAATTTCCTCTTAAGTTCCGTTAGCGGAGCTCTTATTCTGCGTGTCGTACGCAGTCCGATAGGAAATACCAGGCATGATTTGCTTATCAGCCTTCTTTTAGCCGCCTTGATTTACTTTTTACATATGTTAACACCGTTTTCCTTATATCCGGATTTTCTTGATGTCCACCTTGTGGAAGTACTCACTTCGATGGTATTGACACAATCGACTATATTCACCTTATTCCGTTTTCTTAATATGTATACGAATGGAGAAGAGATGAAATGGAGCAAGATGCTGTTGCTATTTGGAAGCCTGATGTCTGGAATTGCTATTGTCGGTTTAGGTTATTCCATCTTTGCAGCTTTCACTTCTTATGATTCAACAGTATCTCATAGCCTGCATTTTCTAATTCCTACTTCTGTTGTTCTAATTTCAAATACAATTTTGACTGTCATTCCGCTGCTTTATCGGAACAGAGCACTAGTGACGACACATCAGCTCTATCAATCTCTGTTCAATGACAACCCTAATGCGGTGATGGCAATTGAGAAGAATGGTTCGATTCAGCATGCTAATAAAGAAAGTGAATTTTTGACCGGTTATAACGAGGATGCTATCAAAAGAATGGATGCCGCAGCTCTCTTCCTTTATAAGGAGACATTTCAGGATCACCTTAATATCCTTATGAATGGCGGATCACATCAATGGGACACTAAAATAGTTAATATTTCAGGCGTACAAATAGACGTTCATGTTACTGGCATACCTACTATTGTGAAGCATCATATTGTTGGTTACTTCCTTGTCATCAAGGACATATCGCACACGATCGAAACTGCCAAACAAGTAGAATTTCTTGCCTATCATGACGATTTGACTAAATTGCCGAATCGCCGTCTGATGCAGCAACAGATGCAAGAATACGCAGAAAAAGGAACTTCCTTTAGTATTCTGTTAATTGACTATGATTTGTTTAAAAGAATCAATGATATTTTTGGACATTCCTTTGGCGATAAGGTCCTAGTGGAAACAGCAGCTCGTTTGGAAAGAATCTTGGATGGTAAAGGTACAGTTAACCGAGTCGGGGGAGACGAGTTCCTGCTCATAGTTCCCGGAGAAACTGAAACTCTACTGGCTCAATATATTGTCGAGCAGTTCCGGCAGCCAATACGGCTTCAAGATTACGAGCATGTTTTACAAGCTAGTATCGGTATTGCTTCTTTCCCAGAGCATGCGGAAGACATGGATAATCTCTATAAATATGCTGACATTGCGATGTATCAGACAAAAGAAAACGGCGGAAATAATTACACTGTCTTTCAGCCGGAAATGGCAGAAAAACAGGTGCTTCGGTTCGAGATTGAACATGAGCTGCAGAAAGCGATTGAAACACAGGCTTTTGACTTGTACTTCCAGCCAAAATTCCACAGCTTCACACGTACAATAACCGGAGCAGAAGTACTGCTGCGCTGGAATCATCCCGAACGTGGGTTCATTCCCCCGAATGTATTCATTCCGATTGCCGAGGAAAGCGGTTTGATAGTCGCGATTGAGCGCAGTGTCATTGAGCGGGTAATGGCTTGTTTATCTAAATGGCGGAAAGAAACAGCCGAATGCAATATTCCTTGCATTTCCATCAACGTATCTGTTATTACATTCCTGCAGGATGATTTCTCAAGTTTCTTCCGAGATCGATTGGAACATTACAATTTGAATGGAAGCTTGCTGGAGCTGGAAATCACAGAACGCGTTGTCATGCAGAATGAAACGAAAATAAATTCCATCCTCCAGAAATTGCGCGAAACAGGTGTTAAAATCAGTATCGATGATTTCGGCACCGGATATAGTTCCCTGAACTATCTGGATAAACTCCAGGTCGACATCTTAAAAATTGATCAAACGTTCATTCAACATATTGAATATAACCAGTCCATTGTTGCCACCATCCAGTCGCTGGCTGAAAACCTGAAGCTTCATACAATAGCAGAAGGCGTCGAAACGGAAGCACAGCTGCAAGCACTTCAAGGGCTTGGCTGTACAGAGGTACAAGGTTATCTGTTTTCCAAGCCACTGCCTCAAGCTGATTTCGAGTCAGCTTACATTATGCATGTACCCGCGGATGCCTAGCATTCCGGGTATTTTTGTATAGATCTTTACCCGCTTCCACATACTAACAGCATTACTTTGGGAGGATGTGGGAATATTGCGGAACTACGCGGACAGAAAAGCCATCCTGCTTTGTGTCGCAGTGATATTACTCTTCGTCTCTCCCTTATTCCTGCTGGGAGACCATGCCCATATACGTGTTCATGATAATCTCGACTCCAATCTTGCCTGGTATAAAGTACTTGCTGAAAGCGGGCAAATGTTTGGCGGTGTCCATGCTGTCATACCTCAGATTATCGGCGGACTTCCTCGGGATGCACTTGGCACGGAATGGACACTAATCGTTTGGCTGCATGCTTGGTTTCCGACAATGACTGCTTACGCCATAAGCCAGCTGCTAACCCGGCTCATTGCGTTTCTCGGTATGTATTTATTGCTCCGCACCCACGTCATCCGGAATATCAAAGCGCATTGGATTGCAGCTCTTGTTTCTCTTGCGTTCGCGCTGACACCATTTTGGCCGTCAGGCATGCTTAGCACCATGGGACATCCTTTAGCACTTTGGGCTTTCCTATCTATTAGATCTCAAAAGGCGAATTGGAAGCACTGGACTGCTATTACTTTACTACCGCTATATGCTAGTTTTGTTCTGGGATTCTTTTTCTTCCTCGTCCTTATAGGGATCATATGGCTGCTTGATCTACTTCGATATCGCAAACTGAATTTGCTATTCTTGGCAAGCATTATTTGGATGACTGCTGTTTTCTTAGCAACAGATTACCGGCTTGTCTACACGATGATCGCTGGTTCTGAAACGATGCATCGTGTCGAATTTGTATCCTCCAGACAAGACTTTGCCCAGACGCTCCACTTGTTCTGGAAGAACTTCACACTAGGACATAATCATGTTATGACCCTCCACACCTTTGTGATCCTTCCGGTATTGTTGATTGCTTTGCTTTTGGTCCTCTTTAGGCGAAATCGTACAAGACCCATGAACATTTATCTCAGTCTGACAGGATTGAATTTGCTGTTATCTTTTTGGTACGCCCTTTGGTTCAATAAGATTTGGAGAATACCGAAAGAACATATTGATTTGCTTTCTGCATTCAATTTCGCTCGCTTTCATTTTCTTCGTCCACTCGTTATTTATGCTAGTTTCGGGTTAGCTTGTTATCTGCTATGGCAACTCGGAAAGCGAAGTATACGCATTTTTGTTTATGCTTGCCTCTGTCTCCAGCTTGTCGTATTGGCTCTATCCAACGAAGAAATCGTTTATGGCCTCTATCAGCATTCACCTTCTGTTGAGGCCTTCTATGCTGTCGATCAATTTAAAGAAATTCGCGATTATATCGGTCAGCCTCAAGACACATATAAGGTGGCAAGCATCGGCTTACACCCTGCTATCGCCCAGTATAACGGTTTCTACACTGTCGATACATACAACAATATTATTCCGTTATCCTACAAGCATAAGTTCCGTGAAGTCATTGCAGGAGAACTGGCCAAAAGTAAGAACCTGACACGTTACTTCGATGAATGGGGCAGCCGGCTGTATATTTTTTCAGCGGAGCTCGGGAAGCATTATGATTTTCGTAAAGATTCCGACCGCAGCATACAGAATCTTGATTTAAATGCAGAAGCTTTACGAGAACTGGGCGGAGCCTATATCTTATCCTCCGTTGTGATCGCGAATGCGATCGACAATGATTTGCGCTATGAACGAAGCTTCCAACATCCTGACTCTGCTTGGGAAGTTCACCTATACCGGGTACAACCATAAAGGAGGGAATCCGTTGACTACATCTTTGCCTGTTCTTACATTAGTGATTCCTTGTTATAACGAAGAAGAAATCTTGACTGATACTTGCTCCAAGCTCACATCGACACTGGCAGCTTTGATGCAGGAGCAGCTTATATCATCTGCAAGCAGTATTTTGTTTGTAGATGATGGCAGCAAGGATCATACATGGCAGCTGATCAAAATAGAGCATCTGGCCAATCGATTTGTCACGGGAATAAAGCTTGCAGCTAATGCAGGACATCAGCGGGCACTTCTTGCCGGTATGCTCCATGCGAAGGATTATTCCGATTGTGTCATCACATTGGATGCAGATTTGCAGGACGATATCTCTGTCATCCGAACATTCGTGCTGCGTTATCTGGAGGGCTTTGAGATTGTGTATGGTGTACGAAATGACCGTACATCCGATACTGGCTTTAAGCGCAATACTGCTGCGCTCTTCTATCGAACAATGGAGATGCTTGGTATCCGACTCATTTCCAATCATGCTGACTATCGACTGCTGAACAAACGGGCCCTAACAGAACTAAGCCGCTATAACGAATCCAAACTATTCCTTAGAGGCATCATCCCTCAAATCGGATTTCGGTCTGATATCGTTACTTATGAACGCAAGCCTCGGCTCGCTGGAGAAACAAAATACCCGCTAAAAAAAATGCTCAGTTTTGCATTTGAAGGTATCACTTCCTTCACCGTTGCCCCCATCCGTCTCATTGCTGCAGTTGGCTTCGGCCTGTTTCTTATTAGCTTGCTCGCTGCATGTTATGCTGCCATGCAGAAAGTATTCGGGGAGCCCGATGCCGGCTGGACTTCCTTAATTATCTCCATTTGGCTGCTCGGAGGTCTGCAGCTCATGGCAATTGGCATTATCGGTGAGTATATTGGTACAATTTTTGCAGAAGTAAAAAAGCGCCCCTTATATACAATCGATAGTATCCTGAGACAAATGCATCCGCAGGATAGTACGCACTTTACGAAAACTTAACAAATATTTTGCATTGATGCAGTTTTTCTGTTAGAATGTCTTACAAACAGGATACCCCCAAAATATTTCTGTTTTGTTTGCTGCTGTGTGCTCAGTAGCAATAAAAAAGCCACTCATTTGAGTGGCTTTTTTGCTTTTATCAATCCCCGCTTAGTCGTGCTTTACGGGCAGTTTCTGTTTGCTTTGCTACATAATTATGATACTTTTGATGCCATGTTTTAATGGAAACGATGTATAAAACTACGTTTGCCGCTATAAGAATAGCGATCACAGGCCAGAACCAATTCGATACCGCCGCTTCCTCGTAAGCTAATCCAATTGGCGAGAATATGACGTAGAAAATGACAATCGAAAAGATCAGTGTAATGGATACAGGAATTGCGTGCTTCCAAGGAACAAGATGATCTTCCCCATTTTCCGCATAAAAGACTGGTTTGATAGTTCTCAATGGCTTTACTTTTGCCATTATGAGCATGAACGCAACTTCAATCGCCAACAAAATTCCGTAAACGTGGATATAGTTGATACCAGGATCCCAATCGAATATCTGCCGGAAGCCCCACACCATCATATAGTAAGCGAAAACGTGAAATACGATGACCACTTTAGCAGCTGAAGCAGGTACGCGTTTAAAGATCATACCCATCAATACGATAACTAGGATAGGGATATTGAAGAATCCGGTAAACTGCCTGATTAAGTTCCATAAGCCATCCGGTGCGTACATGAGAAATGGTGCAACAAAGAAGGAAACGAGCGCTATGATGATGCCAAGAATTTTGCTTACTTTGATTAATTTTTCATCAGAAGCATTCGGTTCGAATACCGGCTGGTAAATATCAAGTACCAGCAAGGTAGCAACACTATTCAAGATTGAGTTGAAGCTGCTCAGTACAGCCCCAAATAATACAGCTAAGAAAAAGCCTAGCATCCAAACTGGCAGCACATCACTGACAAGTGTCGGATAGCTCAAGTCTCCATTTTGAATAGAATCCCCATACAAATGGAATGCGATGATACCAGGTATCAGCATAAAAATTGGAACTAGTAGCTTCAGGTATCCCGTAAACAGGACACCTTTTTGTCCCTCTGCCAGATTTTTCGCTCCTAAAGCGCGCTGGATAACATATTGATTTAGGGCCCAATAGAAAAGGTTAGCAAAAAGGATTCCTGTAAAAATGGAGAAGAACGGCACATTATCTGTGCTGCTGCCAATAGCATTCAGCTTATCCGGGCTATTCTGGACGATGTGCTTCATTCCATCCACCATATTTCCGTTACCCAGCAGAATAAAGCCGAGTATCGGAACAAGGAAACCGATGATGACCAAACCGATGCCATTCAACGTATCAGATACTGCCACAGCCCTCAATCCGCCAAAAATCGCATAAACTGCACCGATAATACCGACGAACCATACTGTCATCCACAACGCCTGTGTATATGTAATATCAAGAAGTTCCGGTAAATCGAATAATTGAAGGACGGAAACACCGCCGGAGTAGAGCATGGAAGGAATCGTCACGCACATGTACCCAAGCAGGAACAAAATGACGGTCAATCTCCGGACAGTTTCATCATACCGCTTGCTCAAAAATTCCGGTATTGTGGAAATGCCTATTCCAAGAAACTTTGGCAGCAGGAAAATTGCCATAATGATAGCTGCAAGACCAGCTGTTACTTCCCAGGCCATGCCTGACATATTATTCGTGAAGCTCTGTCCGTTTAAGCCTATCAGCTGCTCAGCCGATAGATTTGTCAGCAGCAAGGAGCCGGCTATGAATATTCCAGTCAAACCGCGCCCAGCAAGGAAGTATTCATCTGCAGTGCTGACATTACCTTTCGTCATATAGTAGGATACCACTGCTACCAACGCCATAAAAAAGGCGCAGGATAGTAAAATAAAAATGATTTCTCCGATACTGAACATGCGATCACCCTTTATGTAAGATGTGCTCGAGTTTTGTCGAGCATATCTTAAGTAACCGTTATCATGCACCACCAAACCTATTTAGCAATTTATTGTTATTTATCTGTCCGCACATATACAAGCTCATACTGATTTTCATCTTGAAGTGCAACCCACGCTAACTCTAGCTGCAGCAAATCACCAAGCTGCTGCTTTGCTTGCGTACTAGAAATCAATTGATTTTCAGCGTTAACTGCATCCGGTAAGCGGTCTATTATGCACTCCCTGATAATTCCAGAGTAGATTCCGACGTGAACACTAGCCTCTACTCCTTCTACAGGGATACCTAATTTGGTATAAGCAAAAAGAAAAATATATGCTGGTTCAAGCTCGTCCTCGATAGCAGCATCAGGGGCCAGTTGCTCTCCTGCATGCTTCCAACCTTCAAGTGGCTGATCGGTTACCGCTGAAAGAAAATGAACAGCTTTCTGCTTAAGCTCCTCCTCTGTATATCTTTTATCTTTATTCCAAGGCGTAGCTCCTGAATAAAACAGCACATCTTCATTCTTTCGGACAGCAACTTGATCAGGGAGTTCGTCAATAGGAGAATTATCTATGAGATCTTTTTCTGCCCACAGCTGCACACCACCTTCGTTATAATAATTAACGAAGTCACCCGTTATCCCCATCATACTTGCCCAATCTTTTTGCTGTGCGGCCGCATCGATATCTGTGAGAACCGGCGGAATTTCAGTGAATAATACTGTACCATCTGCATGCACGCCAATGCCCTGATCTGCAAGCTTATATTTAATTTCTCCATTTTCCAGAGCAAGTACGATTGGTGTTTCGGCAAGCAGTTTTTGCTTTGCCTCCTCTACTTTTATCAACTCATCGCTATCGATCAAAGTATATGGATTCCGATATAGCTGCGCTGCTGTAACAAACCCAGAATCATGGACTTCTACAGCTAGTCCCGCACCAGGTATCGGTAAATGGTGAACTGCATCTTTTTCAGCAAGACGGATTACTGTACTATGTGCAGAATAATCTTCCTGAATTACTTCCGCTGCTTCCGGATAAAAAGTTGCAGCAAATTGCTGTGCAATTACTCGTGCTTCGCCATCTTCTTCATCTGGCAGCATCATCTGCAAGTCAAATCCTATAAGATCTCCTTTTTCATCAACATCTACAATACCGCATTGCTCTCCTTTTGCTGACATAAGACGCAATATATCGCCTTCTGCTGAAATTTTAATTTCCGCTGGAAGAAATTGTGTGAGACTCTGAATTAGTTTCATCCGTTAACTCCTTTTATATTTCATTCTTATTATTATGGCATAGAAATAAAAATACACACAACAGCAGCTGCTGTTGTGTGTTAATCAATGCCCATGTATAACCAATTTCACTTTTGACCCTACCGGATCTATAAGCGTGTAACTACTATTTCCCTGTTTTATCGGCAATCCAACTGACTCTGCTCTTTTAATTGCTGCTTGAAGCTTCTCTTCATCCGGGAAGACAATTGTGAACCATTCCATACCTGCTTCATCTGGATTAACAGATGGTGCATTGGCACCGTGCCATGTATTGAGGCCAATATGATGATGATAATCTCCCGTCGATACAAATAATGCTCCTGGATAGCTAGAAACGACTGACTGGAAGCCAAGGACATTATTATAAAAAGCAGCAGCATCACCTAGATGACGCATATATAAGTGAATATGACCCATAACAGTTCCATCCGGAAGGCCAGTCCATTCTTCTTCAGATGCTTCCTTTAATAAACTATCTCCATCAAGCGGATCAGTTGACATCTGTATTTCTCCATCAATCCACTTCCAGCCTGCGTCTGGTTTGTCAGCATAAATTTCAATTCCATTTCCATCAGGATCATTTAGATATATGGCTTCACTAACCCCATGATCTGATGCCCCAAACTGCACTCGATTCAGCACATAAAATTTCACAACATCAGCCAAATCTGCTCTGGTCGGAAGAAGCAACGCAAAATGATACAACCCTGCATGACGGTCAGGCATTCTTTGAAGGTTTTGACCTTCCTCTAGATAAAGCAGGATTGTGTTTCCAGTTCCAAGCGTTGCCTTTCCTTGTTCTTCTTCTATAATGTTTAAGCCAATAACTTTTGTATAGTAAGCAACAGATTGTGCCAAATCTGCTACGCGTAATTTTACTTGCCCAATGTATGTCTGTGGTGGTTGTTGGTATTGCATACAAGCTCCCCCTCTATACTTACTTTATGTAAGTAAGTATATTTTAGATATCTATTTACGTCAAGTAACAAAAAAAGAACACCACATTTACGTGGTGTTCTTCTTATTTATGGCATTAATAGACCAACAATCGTTGCAGATAAGAAGCTAACAAGTGTAGCACCGTAAAGCAACTTCAAACCGAATTTCGCTACAACATTTCCTTGTTTTTCATTCAAACCTTTCACCGCACCGGCAATGATACCGATAGAAGAGAAGTTCGCAAAGGAAACAAGGAATACAGATACGATGGCGATAACACGATCACTCAAAACAAAGTCTCCACCAGATAGAATCTGCATCGCTACGAATTCATTGGATACCATTTTCGTAGCCATGATACTTCCTGCATCAACTGCTTCTGACCAAGGCACACCCATAAGGAATGCGAATGGAGAAAATACATAACCAAGCAAGTCTTGGAAGCTGATACCGAAAATTCCTGAGAAGATACTGTTAATCATAGCAATCAACGCAACGAAACCGATTAGCATCGCGGCAACAACAATAGCTACTTTGAAACCATCCATGATATATTCACCAAGCATTTCGAAGAAGGATTGTTTTTCTCCTTTTTCTTCCTCAATCATATCTTCCTTAGGATCTACCTCGTAAGGATTGATGATAGAGGCAATGATGAATCCGCCAAACAGATTCAACACTAGCGCTGTTACGACATAACGAGGATCAAGCATTGTCATGTACGATCCGACAATAGACATAGAAACAGTGGACATTGCAGATGCACAAAGTGTATACAGACGATGACGCGGCAGCAAGCCAAGCTGTTTTTTCAAAGAAATGAATACTTCTGACTGACCTAGAATCGCTGATGCAACTGCATTATAAGATTCAAGTTTCCCCAGACCATTTACTTTGCTAAGTGCAAGACCGATATATTTGATGATGAACGGGAGAACCTTCCAATACTGAAGAATACCGATCAATGCCGAGATGAATACGATCGGCAGCAACACATTCATAAAGAATGTGGATTCTTCTACATTCACTAATCCACCGAAGACGAAGTTAATTCCTTCAGCAGCGTAGCCAAGCAATAGATTGAACCCATCTGAAATACCTTTTACTAAGTAGTTACCTACTTCTGTATTCAATAGAATGAATCCAAGTACAAGCTGCAGGATGATCATGATGATGATCGGGCGAATCTTAATCATTTTTTTATTCGAACTAGCAATCCAAGCTAATCCTAGAAACACGAATAAACCGATGATGCCGATAATATAACTCATGTTGTTCCCCTTTCGCGTATATAGCCAAAACTGCGACGATGTTAATCATCAAAGTAAAACATATTTTTCACAACGAGTCCTATTATGCCATATTAATTACACATTACGTAGAACTAAATTAAAAGTAATTCTATTAACAATATTCTAACTACTACCCCAAGTGTACAGCCTTGTCTTATGAAAGACAAGGCTGCCGATTAATGGGATGAATCTACACTTAAAACGACCATTTCATCATAAGTGACAGCTTCTCTTAGTTTAGCTGCTGTCGCCACAGATATACGCTCTTCTTGTACATATTCATGAATCGCATCTCTTTCCATTCGGATTGCACGCATCCGAAACTTATGAAGCTGCTCTTGAAATGCTTCATCGCTTTCGAAAGATCGATAGCGCCCGACTAGTTTCTTATTGTATAACTGTGTCACAATCAAGGATTCATGACGGTTGGAAGTATTCGTCTGTTCCCGAATTGCATCAATAGCTGCTTGGGCTCCAGCTGCTCGCAGTTGTTTCAGCTCATTACCAACTTCAGGAGTTTTGCTGAGTATCTGCTCAGCATGCTGCTCCCAATTTTCTCTCCAGCGCTTACGGAATTTGTGACGTATCCGTGCAATCTGGAATGCCCGCTTAAACCTGCTGAAAGTCGTATTGACGAGGTACTGCTCCGGTTGTGTAATAAGTACTTGGTATAATTGATAAGCATCTTCAGAAACAACGTCTCTTGACGCCATGTCTTCGATACGTTTTTGCTCTGCTTCCCTACCGACTTTAATCAAGGATTCAATCGTCTGCTTGTTCGGATCCTGCAATATACCTTTTTCAAGGTCGACAAGCTGCTCCTCTAAGTCACGTACAACTAAGTTAACAGCCAGTTGTGTTTCCCTGACTGCGTCTGCTTGGAGCTGATTGATCGTCTGCTTAAGAATAAGACGATACACCTCTTTAAAGGAAAGTAGCCCATCATCTCTTTTCACCGGTTTTGGAATCAGTATTGGCAGAGCTACAGAAGCAAAAATCAGACTAAGCAGTATCACTCCTGTTGCCACGAACAATACCGTATTTCGCATTGGGAACAGTGAGCCATCATCCAAATAAAAAGGAATGGACAAAGCAGTTGCTAATGTAATAGTTCCATGAATTCCACTCGTAGCCATAATGAGCGCATAATAACCACGCCCTACTGTCTCTGAATCCTCTGCATTCACCTTGTTATGATAATTTTTGGATACAAAGCGTTCCATACGGCTTTTTGGAGGTATTGTAAAAGGCTTGTGCAAGCTGTACACCCAAACGAAACGAATAAGGAATAAAGCGATAAAGACAATGATAATAACCCCGAACAAACGCCCCATACCAATTTCGTTCGTATCTTGAATTCCCTGATACACTTCAGGCAGTAAGAATCCTAACAGGACGAACACAAGACCATTCAATACGTATTCCACAATGGTCCACGTATTATTGGAAAGGATTTGCAGCTTGGTTGTTGTCTGCTGCAGACGATCACGTTCAATACCGTGAATGATACTGGCCGCTACAACAGCCAAAATGCCGGAGACATGCACCTCTTCAGCCAACACATAAAGGAAGAACGGTGTCATTACCTGCAAAACGATGAGCATCGAATCATCTTGAAAGCCATGTTTCAACAGCTGCAGCCGGATCGTGACAATCACATATCCTGCAACTGCCCCGATGACTAAGCCACCGATGGAGACGAACAAAAATTCTACAGACGCTCCCCCGAACGAAAAGACACCGGTCAGCGCAGCAGCAAGTGCTACTTTAAAAGATACGATACCGGCTGCATCGTTCAGCAAAGACTCTCCTTCTAGTATCGGCATCACATTGGATGGAAGCTTCAATCCACGTGTAATTGATTTTACTGCTACATTATCTGTCGGTGATATTGTTGCTGCCAGTGCGAAGGCAACTGCCAGTGGCATGGATGGAATAAGCCAGTGGATCAAATAGCCGCCTAGTCCGACTGTAAGAAATACAAGTCCAAAAGCCAGCAGTATAATCGGCGTCCGCAGCTGCCATAACTCTTTTCGAGATGCTTTTTGACCCTCACTGAATAGGAGCGGAGCAATTACACAAATCATGAATAATTCAGGCTCAAATTCAAGTGATATATGCAGGGGAAGTATAGATGCGGCTAAACCAAGGATAATCTGGATTAGTGCAAGCGGCAAAGGCAGTATTTTACTGACTGCAGTTGAAAGGAGAACCGCTAATAATAATACGAACAATGCTGTAAAGAAGCTCATGCTGTGTGCCAAACCTACTTTCAAATAATATAATCTAGTTTGCGTTACTTCATCTTTTTCACTCGTTTAGAAAAGACCGCTTCCTGATGGGAGCGATCTTTAAATTTAGAAGAATGTCATTCGATAAGAACTGTTGAACTCTGCGTCCGGAGCAAGCTTCTGTATCCCCGCCTTTTGTGATAAAACTCCTGTTGAATCAGTTGTATCAGCAATTCCGAACCACGGCTCGATACATACGAAAGGAGCCATCGTATTTGTTGCAACATCGTATTTGGACCAAATTCCTACATAAGGAAATCCTGATAGTGAGACAGCTACACCATTTCCTTCACTGGATTGGAGACGTACTTCCTCGATATGATCGTACACAATTGCATCATTCTCGAAAAGTGCTGCCTGAATCGGCATAGCTGGCAGTACAGCAGGCTGTTCTTTCTCACGGATTAATCCATCGGCCAGCTCATACACTGTGACTTGTTTGTTCTGCACAGGTTTTAAGTGCAGCTTATAATCGGCAGCATGTTCCCCTGATATAAGCGGAACACGAAAAGCTGGATGAGCACCGATAGAAAAGTACATCATTTCTTCCTTTTCCAAACTGTTCACTTTCCAGTCAACATGCAGCTGATCCGCTTCCAGCCGGTAACAAATTTCCACTCGAAATTCGTAAGGATACACATCTCGGTATTCTCCGTTGGATTCTTTTGCAAATGTAACGGAAGTGGCTTGTGCGTCTGACACTTGGAATACAGCGTCCCGCAGGAAACCATGCTGAGAAAGCTCGTATGTCTTGCCTTCCGCTATATATTGGCTGTCCTTCAATCGACCGACAATAGGGAACAAAACAGGAGAAACGCGGCCCCAACAGGCAGCATCTCCGCTCCACATATAAGAAAGCTTCGTATCTTTATGCTGTACGCTTCTCACTTCTGCCCCTAATTCTGCAATCTCGACACTGAGAGATTCATTTTCGATTCGAATCATGCTTGTCCCGCCTGTAATATTTTCTTCCGGATTGCTTCCGCAACACCATGAGCATTATTGGACGTTGTTATAAAATCAGCAGCTTCCTTTATAGCTGGAATTGCGTTGTCCATCGCCACTCCGCAGCCGGCGTACTGGATCATGGATAAGTCATTTCCGTTATCTCCAATTGCCATAACCTCTTCCCGCTTGATTCCAAGCTGCTCGGCCAACTGTTTCACTGCACTGCCTTTGCTAGCTTCCGGATGAAGTATTTCATAGAAATATGGCGCGCTCTGCACCATCGTGAAACGCCCCTTCCATTCTTCCGGCACATTTGCTATTGTCTCGCTCAACCGTTCAGGCTCATCAATGAACATTACCTTCGGAACAAGCACATCCCGGGGAATTTCATCGACAGCTCGGTAATGCAGCGGCATCTTCGTCATAAAGGATTCCAGAACTGTGTAGTTGCTGATATTTCGGTTCGATGTATATAAGAACTTAGAATCAAAGTAATGCATCGGCGTATCAAGTTTCAAACTAAGCTGATGTAAGTCGATGAAGTCATCGTAAGATAAAGATAGTTGCGATACCACTTCATTTGTATGAGCATTCTGAACAAGTGCTCCGTTGAAGGCAATGACAAAATCTCCATCCTCATTCAGAATCAATTCTTCCAAATAACGATACACACCATGAATTGGTCTGCCTGTACAGAGAACAATTTTAACCCCGAGCTTTTTCGCTTCCTGGAGTGTCTCATGCACTTCCATCGTCACTTCATGCTGATCATTCAATAACGTTCCATCCATATCTATTGCTACAAGCTTATACATACTTCATCCCCCTTTATTTTTCATTGCTATGTATCTCTTTACTAGTATATCGAAAGTGGACGTCCTTCGGTGCTATAAACCTTTATAGTAAGTTGCAATTTTCCTGATAACTTTACAGCCATTCTTCTCGAATACGCGCTGCATCGGCAAATTATCTGCATGGGTACTGCCTTCATATATGACAGCACCCATCTCTTTCAGCATCATAAGGCTGGCTGCATGTATGATTTGCCCTAACCCCTTCCCGCGAGCTGCAGGCACAGTGCCGATGTAATAAATACGACCTTCTCCATTTTTTCCCGGTTCCAGATGAGGTATCGTCATGGCGATTGGAATATTGTCCTGATAGAAGATGCGACAGCTATTTTGCCATTCCTCACCAAGAAGGGCCTTTACATCATCCAACTGATTCTCTATAGAACGTGCTGAGGCACGATTAGCGGACTGTTCCATGCTTGACTGCCAAATTTCCAGAAATCTTTTTTCATCTGTCCCACCCATTCCAATAGCTTGCCACCGATAATTAAAAGGAAGCGGCTGTTCCTCTGCCAGCTGTTTACGATACAGGTATTTCCTTGCAAATAGATCATATCTATAATCGGACAAAAGCGAGTGAAGGGCGTCATAATTTTCATCTTCTGTACATACAGTTACTCGAGTATGGACAGAGGAACTTTTACCCATGACACTTTCCGCGTGCTCAAGCAGGTTGTACAATCTGTCTGCGGTAGCTGATCCGGTTTGCTCGATATCGACTTGATTCGAAAAACGCGTGACCTGAAAATGAGCTGCAGTCTCTACCATTTCAAGTCATCCAATAGCTTTTGAAGTTCGATAGCTTCATCTTCAGGAATATTCCATTGCGCGATTTCCTCCTTGATGGATGCCAATGTACCGTATTCCCTGACAAACCCATTCAAGCGAGATGTAATTGTGGAATTATGGAATGACGCTTCATCCGGAAAGTTCATCATTAACTGCTCCGTCGCCCTTTTAAAACGTTTCAAATAGTACTTCTGATGATGCGGTTCTGCTTCGGTAAAATCATGCATAGGAGCTATTTCTGTATAAATCGAATCTTCTCGGTCAACTTCCAGCTGCTGTTTTACAGCTTCCATTATTGTTTTCTGTTCTGCATTTCGATATAGGAGAAGGCTGATGTACTGCCTTTCTTTATACGCTGGGCGGTTCGGATTATGATCATTCCAAAATTTGCGCAGCAGCTGTTCCAGTGAAATGGCATCTGGATCGAAGGTAACTTCGACTGTTTCGGTGTGATCACCCATCTGCCTATAAGTCGGGTTTGTTTTCGTTCCGCCGGCGAATCCGACTCTCGTACGGAGGACACCCGGCAGCTGACCGAAATTCGCTTCCGGACTCCAAAAGCATCCCATACCGAATACAAGCGTATCCATTCGCTTATTTTCTATCATGTACTGCTCAATGGCTTGTATGTTTATATCCATATACCTATCTACCCCTTCTATTATAGTGAATAAGAACTGTAAATAAATTCCACATTATTCGGCAGAAGTTGACTCATACAATGCGAATATTCCCTTTATTTGACTAACGAATCAACATTCCAACAAGGTTTTACTATGCTATCATGTGACTTATGAACCAGGTTATAAGCAGGAGCAATTATAATTTTTAATGCATACGACAACACGTGTTAACTTCCTATAAGACTGCTCGATATAAAAAAGGAGGAAGAAAGTAAGATGATGACAATTCCTGGCAGCATGGAAACACGTGCCTTGCCACGCATCAAGCGTACGTATATGCGTCCGCGGATCGTAGCGTTCATACCCGCCCATAATGAAGAAAAATCGATTCATGACTGCCTGACAGGCTTGAAAGAGCAGGTACTGCCAAGCGGCGTCGAGCTTGACGTTTTTGTAGTAGCAGACAATTGCAGCGACCGAACTGAAGAAGTTGCAAAAGAAACTGCCGAAGAACTCGGATTATCTATGGAAATAATCGTAACAGAAAACAATAAACAGAGAAAAGTTGGAGCTCTTAACGCCGTTTGGAAAGCTATCTATGGAGACAACATGGATATTTATGAAATGGAACGCACTGATTTCGAAATTGCTTATCAGCGCTCTGTTAAAGGCATTCTCGGCATGGACGCCGACAGCCGGTTAGCACCGCGTGCCTTGCAGCACTTATGGGATGGAATGATGAGTTCCCGGAATATCGGCGGTGTAATGGCGAAATATACGATGCGAATGCCGAAAAAGAAAAGCCTTCTCTCCAAAGATGACCCTTATTACGAGGAAAAGCTTGCTAGCGGAGAGTATGGCGGCCCTATGTCCAGATGGTGGACACATCAGCAAAAACAGGATATGGCAAGCTGGCTTCTCAGCCTGCAATACCGCGGCGGAAGCACGTATGTACTTGGCGGCCAAGCTACCCTTTTCCGCCCTGAAGCTTTGTATGAGGTAATGCAGATTAACAAACTGGATGGACCATGGCAAAATGACACAGATGTTGAGGATATGCTGCTCACTTGGCAGCTCCAGAAGAACGGGTGGAAGACACTCATTAGTCCGAATGCTCGCTGCTTTGTTGATGCCATGCGCTCTTATCACACTTTCCGAAATCAGCGGGTAAAATGGAGCTCAGGAACTGTGAATCTGCTTACCGATCGCGATCTGATGATGAAAACGAGACATACCGGACATTTGTGGCGCTCGCAATTAAAGACAATGATGGATCTGCTTGTGCGCGTATTCTTCGTCCTTCTATTGGGCGCTGCTATTGCAACAGACCAATTCATGTGGTCGTGGGTGTGGTTAGTACCCATTGCACTCGCTTCCGTTCTCAATACTATCCTGGCGTTGAAGACACCGATGCATCGACCCATAGACGTCATTCTTGCCTTCCTGCTGATAAGTCCGGAGCTTTACTTATGGGTCAACCTAATGACTTTCGCACAAGTCTGGACTGAAAAGTTGTCCAATGATAAAAAAGATGGCTGGGCCAATCAGTACCAAGCAGAGGCAGGTAAAACGAGAAGCAAACTTCTGCAAGGTGTACTTGCAGCGCTGTTGTTCATTAGCATTGCCGTTTTCGCTTGCTACTATTTCCGAGATTATCTTACAAGTGAGGCTGTCCAACAAGCGACGAATCCATACTTGATGGCCGGCTGGATCGGATTAACTGGATTGACTGTTTTCATGTCCTTCATAATGCTCTATCAGATCTGGACATTACGCAGCAGACACCGCGCGTGAATTCGACGGGTCGCCCTTTCCTTAGGCGGCCCGTTTGCTTTATACTTGGAGCAATAGATAGAAAGAAGGGATTCCTTTGTTGTTCCGGCCATGCATCGATTTACATAATGGAAAGGTAAAGCAGATTGTCGGCTCGTCGATAACAGATGAAAGTGATCAGGTTATTGAAAATTTTGTCTCTGCACATGATTCAGCTTACTATGCTGATCTTTTCAAGGAAAAACAAATTACCGGTGGACATGTCATCATGCTCGGACCTGGTAATGAAAAGGCTGCAATGGAAGCCTTAAAAGCCTACCCAGGAGGTCTGCAGATTGGTGGCGGCATTCGACCAGAGAATGCAGCAGACTATCTTAATGCTGGTGCCAGTCATGTTATTGTCACATCTTATATTTTCCATGACGGCATGCTTGATGAGGATCGGCTGCGTAAAATGAATGAGACTGTCGGCAAAGAACGACTCGTCCTTGATTTAAGCTGTACGTACCATGACGGAAAATGGTTTGTCGCAACAGATCGCTGGACGAAGCGAAGCAGCTTTGAAGTCAATGCGGAGAATTTAGAGATGTTAGCAGCATTTTGCGATGAATTTCTCATCCATGCAGTTGATGTGGAAGGAAAACGAAATGGCATTCAAGAAGAGTTAGTCTCCCATTTGGCTGCACATATGCCCATACCCGCAACGTATGCCGGAGGGATCCGTTCCCTTGACGATATTGACCTTTTCCGCCAGCTCACTAATGATCGGATTTGCTATACCATCGGCAGCGCGCTCGATTTATTCGGCGGCGATATTCCTCTGGAAGCTGTAGTAGCCAAGGAAAATAAATAAGACCCTCCCGAAAAAAGGAAGGGTCTTTTTTTATTTCAGTTTATCTGTAAAGTTCGAGAGGAAACCCTGTGCTTTCTCAGTCAGATTTCCGACGACATCATTCGCTTGGTCTGTTAAGCCTTGTGCTGCTTCTGTACCTTGATCAACCGCTTCCTGGCCTAATGCTGTCCCTTGTTCTGTCAGCTCAGTAGCTTGATCTGCTATATTATCAACGCCTGCTGCTTCTGTCACTTGGTCGACAGCTTGCTGTGCTTGCTCGGTAATTTGCTCACCGTTCAGCAGTTCACCTGCTTTGTTTACAAGCTCTTCTGGTGCTATGTCACTTATCTTGTTGCCGATAAGCTCTTTGAAGGAATCAAAAATGCCCATATAAACACCTCCTATGGGTTCACTATATGATATGCGCACATTACATACAACTCATACGAGGCGATTTTCATGTAAAGAATCTGTGAACAAGCTATTGCTGCGCTGTATATTCCCATACATCCGCCAAAGAAGTCTCCAAAGAGCGGGTTGGCTTCCATGTGAGTGCCCTTATTTTTTCTGATTTCATCGGCAGCTTCATTTCCATTGCTTCTTCCGTTTCAGACTGAATGGTAAAGTCAAAGTTGCTCACGCGGCGGAGCAGTGACAGAATCTCTCCTAAAGAAACCCATCGTCCAGAAGTAATTTCATACGTTTCTCCAGCTGTTCCATTTAGAAGCAGCGTCTCGTAAGCTGCGACCAAATCTCTGACATCAATAAAATCTCTTGTCACTGCTGCATTACCGATCTGAAAATTTGATTTTCCGGATGCCTGTAGCTGTCTTAACTGTTTCGCAAATAATGTACAAACACCATTCGAAACTCCAGGACCGATAATATTGGAAGGCTTGGCGATCATCACATCGACTTGAAAAAGATTATGCCACGCCAGTCCAACCGTTGTCTGCATGGTTTTTGTAAGACTATATGGATGAGTCGGAGATGCTGCACTGCTGAGTTCATCCTGCAGCACGCTCCCAGCAATCACCACACGTGAGGTAAGTCCAAGGGCCCGTACAGCTTCAACGAGATGAAGCGTCGAATCCACATTGGCCTGCCAGCTTTTGAACGGTGTTATCCATGACTCTGGAACACTGTTCTCTCCTGCAAGGTGAAGGATATAATCTGGTTTCGTGTCCTCCAGTAATGCATGCACAGCAGCTTTATCACTTAAATCAAAAGAATGAATATGCACGGTTTTATGATCTATATCCAGCTTTGTATGTCGAGTAACCGCGTGAACAGTATAGCCTTTTCCCAGAAAATGCTGGACTGCATGCTTACCAGTAAATCCGCTCGCTCCAGTAATCAAGATCTTTTTACTCATACGTTCCTCCTATCGGATAAGATAGACATCCTGAAACAACTGCGTCCACAGGGCATTATTTCCTTCCCAAATCTCGTTGTTTGGCAGCTCTACGCTGTAGACATTGTTAATTGGCCAATGCTTTTCGACAATGCCTGGGACAAGACCATGGTTCACAACTAAAATACGGAAGTCATTGCTGATGATAGATCGGAGGACATGCTCAAGCTCCGCAGTTTCTTCAAAAGATGCGTTCGTCCTGACAAATAAAATACGCTGTGCTGAATGCAGACTCTCCAAAAGACGATTGGCTCTGCGGTCAAGCTTCTCTTTTACTTGCGGGTACATACGTAATTTGGTCAAACTGTTTCGCATTGTATCAAAATCGTGATTGGAATAAATGATATTTCTTTCATCTAATACAAGCAGCATTTGTTCCGTTGCCTTCCCAATAATACGGAGGTTCTCCAGCAGCATAAAATCTGCAAATCTCTTCTCAAATAGCTCTCTCACTTTGGGCAATTGGGGAGTACCCATCCAATCGAGCGGACCGGAAAACGGACGAAGACCATTCTTTTTTAGCTGAATTGCACCCAGACATAAATCTCCAAGACTGAATACTGCATCATAGCCGCCTTTTATCTGGTCGTTTCCCAAGCTTCATTCTCCTTTCGCAATTTCCCCCTTCCTACTATTAATTCATGCTCTGCTCCTATTGGCAGGGCAAAACGTACAAACAAGGAAAATCACGTCAGATGCCAGGTGTTTTTGATACCTTCGTAAATGTCAGTAGTTGGTTTCCATCCCATTCTTGCTGCAGCTTTTTCATTACATAAACAGCTATGAGAAATATCGCCCGCTCTTCCAGATGTAAATTTAACGTCCAATGAAGTATTCAGCTTTTTGAAACATGCTGCCAAATCGAGAATGCTAGTGCTGGTACCAGTACTAGCATGAAAGATTCCGCTTTGCTCCTGATTCATAGCCGCTAGATTTGCAGAAACAATATCTTTGACGTAAATGAAATCTCGGGATTGAGAGCCGTCTCCGTGGATTATGATCGGTTCTTTTTGTTTCAGTCTTTCCAGAAAGACAGCCACTACGCCACCTTCACCCTTAGGCTTCTGTCCCGGACCGTAGACATTTCCGTACCGAAGAATGGTGTAAGGCAATTCATACAAGTCATGGAAAAGCTGAATATACCGTTCTGCTGATAATTTAGAAATACCATAAAATGATATTGGTACAGTTGCATCATCCTCGGTAATGGGCACCTTGAGCACATTTCCATAAACCGCCGAAGTAGAGGCAAAAATGAATTTCTTTACACCGGCTGTTCTGCTTGCTTCCAGCATATTGATCGTACCGCCGATATTTACATCTGCATCGTAGACAGGTGCAAGAATGCTCTTCGTCACATCCGCCTGGGCTGCAAGGTGAAAGACCATATCCGGCTGTTCCTCAATTACCGCCCGATACGCATCCGCACTTTTCACATCAAACTGATACAGTTTAACATCTTGCGGAACTGCTTCATTTCCAGAATCACTCGCAGAAAGATCATCCAAAACTACAACTTCTACTTTCTCATCCAGCAAAGCATTAACTAAATGACTGCCAATGAATCCTGCCCCGCCTGTTACGATTGCTTTCATTTTCTCCCTCCTATCAGCTGCCCGGAACATATCGTTTATAGATTTCCAGAAGATGATTCACTCCTGCTTCCATGGACCAATGTGACAAGCCCCATTCCTTCGCTTGTTCGCCGAGTACTTTACGATAAGGCTCATCCTCAAGCAGTGTTTGGATAGCACTGCGTATTGCAGCAGTATCAGCTTTTGGGATGACTAAACCTGTAACGCCATGGTTTACCATCTCCGGCAGACCTCCAGCATCACTGACGATGACCGCTTTTCCACTAAGCTGTGCTTCTATCACACTCAAAGGCTGATTATCTATCAAGCTTGGGCTCACAACTATGTCTGCAAGCTTCAATATGCTTGGTACATCATCCCGCTTACCAAGGAAGCTTACATGTGAATGCAGGCCTGCATTCACCACCCGATTCTGCAGCTGCTGCTGGTCCCTGCCATTGCCGATAATCCAGCAAACCCAATCCTGGCGGTCCTTCAATGAAGCTAGTGCATCAACAAGATAGCCTACGCCCTTTAATTCAATTAAGCGTCCAGTGTAGACAATTAGCTTTTTCCCAGAAGGAACCTGCATAGTTGTCGGCAATGCCTGCTGCTCGAGAAATCTCCCGATAGAAAAACCATAGTGCAGCTTCTCGAATTGTTCATTTTGAACTCCGAACTCCTCTATCAGGATATTGCGCAGCCAGTCATTGGCAACAATCGTCACGCTAGCGCTCTGTGCTCCGAGCCTTTCAATATGATCGAAATATGCCTCTGCCAAATGAGAAGAAGATGACTTTTGGGAACTTTGCAGTATATGGCGCATCTCATGAGAAACCAATCCATGCAAAGTTGCGACAAGCGGCACTCCTTCTGGCTTAATTCGATTCAATGCTACCGTTGAAAGAACATCTTGGGTATGAATAATGTCATATTCATGCAGACCGAATTCAGCTGCAGCAAGTTCATATGTGTATCGCTGTGTTTCCATGTATTCAATATAATTATTTTGATATACCTCCGGATACTTGCTTCTCAGCAGGATACTGCTCACAAAAGGAACCCAACGTTCTCTCGGAATTACTTTATCTTTACCAACGAGATGAACATACGTATTCTCCCCGCCATAACCGAGAATGTCAGCTGTATGACCTAACTCTTCTAATCGAGTCTTTAACTGCGACATATAATTCCATACACCGCCAAGATGCGGAATGGACCAATAAGTTGCCAATAGAATCTTCATCGTTTACCTCCCGCGTTTAAAACGCCCACTATACAGCCCTATCAGTATATGGAGGACTCAAAAGGCATGTGCCTGGCAAAAGAAGCTTCCCATTATGAACGGGAAGCTTCTATTATTTCGGCACAGCAGCCAGAATATCCAAATCAGGAATCGTGACTCTGTGATTATTAATCCAGATAGTCTTCGTGCCATTTTCATTAGCCGTGATCGGGAAATTATATACTTTGCTGTACGGTTCAAACGGAATTGGTGCGGCTGGAATAAGTTTAGGCGGCATCGTTAAGACCGCCTCTCTTTCATTCGCTGCTTGAACTGGCTGCTGCGCTTCTTCTATTACATTTGGCGCTAAGGGAGTAGTAGTTAGAATTTTATGCTGCAGAAAAGATCCTCCCCAGTTTGTTCCTCCGCTTCCTCGATATCGATTCACCATATCATCACCTCTTCTGAGTCAGTATATGAATCCGCCCTCTTCTTGCTATTCTTTCGCGAAACTAGTGCATCAATCCAATCTCTTCTTTAAATCATCCATATACTAATCAACGAAAATACATTTGAAAATCGGCTTTAAGGAGGTTACTTGTGAAGGTTTTAACTGTTTTAGGAACACGGCCAGAAATAATTCGACTTTCTCTTATTATTAAAAAACTTGATCTGCTCGCAGATAAGCACATTGTCGTACACACAGGTCAGAACTATACCTCCTCATTGAGTGATGTATTCTTCACTGAAATGCGGATCCGAAAACCTGATTATATCCTATCGCAAAGCCAGCAGACACTAGGGGAACAGCTCGCAACAATGTATAAAGAAATCGAAGCGATCCTGCTTGATGAGAAACCTGACAAAGTACTTGTTCTCGGAGACACCAATAGTGCGCTAAGCGCTTTACTTGCAGAGCGGATGCACATACCAGTAGTTCATATGGAAGCTGGTAATCGCTGTTTTGACTTAGAGGTTCCGGAAGAGAAAAACCGGCGGGTCATCGATGCTATCTCCAGCCTTAATCTGCCCTATACGCCCGGAAGCAGGGAAAATTTGCTACGGGAAGGTCTGCCGGCAAAACGAGTTATCGTATCTGGAAATCCAATTTTTGAAGTTTTGAAACACTATGAGTCTGACATTCGCAAGAGCCGGATATTGAAAGAGCTTAAGCTTAAAAACAGGGAATATCTGCTGACGACTATCCACCGGGCAGAAAATGTCGATCATCCCGATCGTCTCCGAGAAATTCTGCTTGGTTTAAGTGAAACAGCCGAGAATCTTCAAAAGCGGATGATCTGCAGTATTCACCCACGGACAAAGTCCAAAATCACAAAAACAGACGAATTGACTCTTAGTCCTCTCGTCGAGTTTCACGAACCTTTCGGATTTTTCGATTTTGTCACATTAGAAAAGTACGCTTTTCTTGCTTTGACAGATAGTGGCACCGTACAAGAAGAATGCTGCCTTTTCCGTGTTCCGACTGTCACTGTGCGAAAGACGACAGAACGTCCTGAGACGGTAGCTTGCGGCAGCAATATGGTATCTGGCATTGATGCGGCAGCTATCGAGCGATCCGCCATGATCATGTCTGCAAGTTCAAAAGAATGGGAGTTTCCTGCAGGATATGCAGATTCCCACGTTTCGGATAAAGTGATTAAAATTCTTTTAGGAGGTTTGGAGATTGTATAAGGATAAAACAATTTTCATTACAGGAGGCACGGGCTCTTGGGGATATGAGCTTGTAAAGCAGCTTTTGCTGCATGACCCGAAAGAAATACGGATTTTCTCCCGTAATGAATCCCATCAATTCACAATGAAGCAGGAATTCAATAATAATCCAAAACTTCACTTCAAAATAGGTGATATCCGGGACCGTGAGGCTTTAATTGAGGCTACAGACGGGGCAGATTATGTATTCCATCTGGCTGCACTAAAACATGTGCCAGTTTGCGAAGATCAGCCTCTAGAAGCTCTAAAGACAAATGTTATCGGAACTCAGAACGTCATCGAGGCTGCTATTATTCATAAAGTTGATAAAGTCATCTATATTTCCACAGATAAAGCATCCGACCCAGCCAACTTTTACGGGTTGTCCAAAGCAATGGGAGAACGGCTTATCACACACGCCAATACCCTTCACGCCAACACAACATTTGTCTGCATCCGCGGAGGGAATGTTCTCGGTACAAACGGAAGTGTTATCCATGTTTTTAAAAAGGCTATCAAGCAAAAAGGTAAGATTGGTATAACAGATCCTGATATGACCCGCTTTTTCCTTACTGTGGAAGATGCTATAAAGCTCGTTTTCAAAGCTACTTCTGAAGCAGTCGGCGGAGAAATATTCATTATGAAGATGCCGGCAATAAAAATCACTGATTTAGCAAAAGTCCTGATGGAATCCTCTGGCATTACCGATGTCGAATTTGATATTTTAGGCATCCGGCCGGGTGAAAAAATTCACGAGCTGCTTTTGACGGTAAATGAAAGTCATTCTGCCATTCTGTATGATGAGCGCTACTTCGTCATACTTCCGGATATCAAATCTGATGCGATATTAAAACAGTATAAAGATTATAAAAAGGTAGAGATCACCAACTATAACTCCAGCCAGAACCTGCTTTCTACGGAGGAAATCAAGACCATGCTATCCAAAGGTGGTTTTATCTAATGACAAAGATACTTATCCTCGGCGGCAAAGGCATGGCAGGACATGTGATGTATGAGTACCTGCGCAGACAGCAGGAGTATGATGTCCGCTTCACATCCCGCGACAAGACGGATAAGAGCAGTATTTATCTTGATGTAACGGATACACCTGCCCTAGAAAATCTATTAGCTTCTGAGAATCCTGACATCGTAATCAATTGTACTGGCATCTTAAATGCAGCAGCTGAACAGAATCCTCTGCTCGCTTTCCGCGTCAACAGTTTGCTGCCTCACCAGTTGGCCGCTTTCATGGAACGGCAGCAGGGACGACTAATTCAAATTAGTACGGATTGTGTATTTTCAGGTGAAAAAGGACGCTACACAGAATCTGATTTTCGTGATGGAACCTCTGTATACGCCCAATCAAAGCAGCTCGGCGAAATTACGACCGCACCTCACCTTACCATCCGCACATCCATTATCGGACCAGAATTGAAAGACGATGGCATCGGTCTTTTTCATTGGTTTATGAATCAAAGCGGTGAGATAAAAGGATTTAAACGTGTCTTCTGGAATGGAGTAACAACGCTTGAATTGGCAAAAGCAACTCACTTCTTTATCCAGCAAAAGACGAGCGGTCTTTATCACTTATGTCCATCAGATACGATAAGCAAGCTTAATTTACTTCAGCTATTTAAAAGTGTATACGAAAAAGACGACGTCCAGATTAACCCAGACGCCGGTCCTGTATTGGATCGGACAATTGTGAACACAAGAATATCTCCAGCATACGCTGTACCATCGTTTCACGAGATGCTCGAAGAACAAAAAAAGTTTTACCCTTTGCTATTATCCTGAACACCAAGTGCAAGCAGCATCTGCTTGAAAGATGCCGCATACGCTGAAAAATGGAAACGCTCCTTTACATGACGAATAGCGTTTTCCCGAATATGAGTGCGCAGCTCGGTGTTTTCCATCATTTCCTTTGCTTCCTGAAGTGCGGAATCCATGTCACCGATTTGATAGTACTTGCCAGTTTCATTATGAATCACAGCTCTTCGGACACCATCTGAATCTGTTGTTACGACTGGACAACCGCAACTGATTGCTTCCAACACAGCATATCCAGCGCCTTCGACTTTGGAGGTCGCCAAGAGAAACCCGCCAGAATCAGCGATCAAGGAAAAATAATATGGCATATCCTGATGCGGGACATCTGGCATGATGGAAACATGGTCCCGCAGCTGCAAGCTGTCCAGCATTTGTTCAAAAGCTATATTTTCTGTCGGTTCCGCTAAAGAAGGATCATGAAACATATAAAGCTGTAAATCCGGACGCAGTTCTGTTAACAGCTTATGCCCGATTTCCAGGAATTCACGCCAATTCTTATTGTCTTCAATTCTGCCAATCCATGCAATGATCGGCTTTTTGGCTGCAGTTCCCGGTAAGTAGGTAAACGCACCGGCATCAAAGCAGTTATCAAATGCAAATGTCGGTGTATTCGGATAAAACTCCTGATAAATAGCTGATATATGATCTGTCATTGGGTGCAGCAAGGCATTCGCATAGTTATTTACAATCGGTACAGCCATTTTCAATTGGGAATATGCTAACTCCTTCGGTCCAAACCCTTGCACTTCCAAAATCAGTTTTCCCTTAAAGCCGAGTCTGCGGAAACGCGGAAAGCTGAGAAAATCGGAGGTTACGATTGCTGCATCAAATTCATTTGTATCAAATATTTGCTTGAGCTCAAAGTCCTCATTCGTAATATATAATGGCGCTCCATGGTCATTCACTAAGTCTCGGCGTTTCCCATAATACAGGAAATGAGAAGAGATACCCGCAAGCTCCAAGGCTGCCCGCCGCTGTCTATTGAGTGTTTCGACACCGCCGCTCGGTACGTAAAACACAAATAACACCTTCATGTCCTGCCTCCTTCATTAGGCGTGCCCAAAGTTCATCCTTACCATGCTTATGCTGGAGCAGCGATATTATGACGATTAGAGGAGGAAGCATACGTGCTGCCTAAAGTAACGATCATCATCCCATTTTATAATGACAAATACGTTCCTCATGCTATTCAGAGCTCCTTGGATCAAACATATCCAAACATCGAGGTGCTGCTTGTTGACGATGGGTCTACAACTGAACTTGATAAGCTCGAACCGTATCTGGAACATATTACGTATATCCGTAAAGAAAACGGCGGTACAGCTACCGCTTTGAATCATGGTATTGAAAAAAGCACTGGTGAATATATCGCCTGGCTAAGCTCCGATGATATATTCCTGCCAGAGAAGATACAGGTACAGATGGAATATATGCTTGCGAACAACGCTCTTGTAAGTTTTGCAAACTACCATTTAATAGATAAAGATAATCAAGTTTTCTATCCTTGGTGCGGAAAACGATTTTCTCCTGCCCAAAACGAAAAGGAAGTCTATGAATCTTTCCGCACGGAAAACCCGGTTAACGGATGTACGATTGTGGCGAGGAAAGATGTTTTTGACACGACCGGACTTTTCAATCCGGGCTTTTTGTATACCCATGATTATGACATGTGGTTCCGCATGCTCCTCACAGGCTTCCACATGCATTATATAGATCAAGTGCTGATTCATTTCCGATCACACGCAGAGTCTGGCACATCAAGATTCCAGCCTCAAATAAAGCATGAAATTAAGACAATTGAAGACTATTACCGACCAATATTGGATGAATATCTGGAGAAATATGCATCATTCAATACAAAGGAGTCCTCATGATGGATAAACAACAATTTGAATTGCTTATTAGACGGGCTCCAGCGGGCTATACCCTTCCGGATGCCCGTTTCTTCCCACTGATGGAAAATCACCGTAAAACAATCTAAAGGTGGCTGGCTATATATGAAAGTACTGCTCGTTTCCTATTATCCGCTTCCACATGTTGGCGGCCTATGGACAGTCGTGAACAATCTTTCAAATGAATTGAGACGAATCGGACATGACGTTGATGTGCTTGCTCAGACAGAAAGTCTATCAGAATATAGGATCATTGGTCAGAAAGCTCCATTTAAGGTAGCAGATATCCGCCCTCACATCGAAACTGAGCTCGCTGCTGCCTTTCCGAATCTTGAAGCTGGCTCCTGGATCCATACAACGGAGGTCTTGCGCTACAGCCTGGAAATGACAGCTCTTGCTCTCGATATTTCTAAGTATGATGTAATTCACGCACAGGATGTTATTGCTGCTAGTGCCATGGAAAGGATCAAGCCAGATCACATCCCACTTGTCACAAGTGTCCATGGTTATTTGACGAAGGAAATTTTCTTGGCACTTAAAGGAATTTACCCGAGGAAAACAGACGAAGAACTATACACCAGCTTGGAATACCAATATCATGAGCACATCGAGCACATCGGCTGTCATGTTAGTGAATTCATCCATACCCAAGCAGATATTACAAAAAAGAATCTGATCCAGCAGCACCGAATTCCCGAAGCTCGCTTTGTACAGTTTCCATATGGAATGGACATTGCATCATTTAACAATCGTCCACAACAGCTTGACCGAATACCCACTGCAACCAAACCAGTCATTCTTTTCGTCGGCAGGCTTGTCCAGCTAAAAGGCGTACATGTGCTCATTGAAGCACTGCGACAATTAAAAACTATTACACCAGACTGGGAATGCTGGATTCTTGGTGATGGTTTCGAGGAAGCGATTAAGCGTTTCACCGATCAAATGGAAGATGCAGATCTATTATCTGACATCCGATTACTTGGGTCTGCGCCAAATGTAAAGGACTTCCTGGAGACAGCTGATATTTTCGTCTTGCCAAGCCTGCAGGATACCCAGCCCCACTCTGTCATGGAGGCGCAGCTGATTGGTATACCCGTAGTGGTGAGTGATGCAGGAGGGCTGCCGGAAATGGTCGAAGATGGTGTTACCGGTCTTATTTCGGAAGCTGGCAATTCAACTAGTCTGGCACACCAACTCGCACGTCTGCTGGATGCCCCTACCCTGCGTCAACAGTTGGCAGCACAAGCTAAGACATGGGCAACCAAGCAATGGTCGTTAGTAAACATGGGGGGAAATACAGAAAAACTCTATAAAAGAGCCCTTTCTTTACCAGACTGATAGAAACGGTGAACTTGCACCAAGATGGCTGTCCTTTACAGATCGAAGATACGTTCATATATTATAGTATCTTCTTTTTGAAGGGAGGATATAAACTTGGTTACAGTACTAGATGCAAGAACATCCCAAAACGCCAGCACATCAAACTCGATTTCCATTCCACTACTGCTCGGCACGCCGCAAATTTTCGGTCAGATCGGGCTCATCACTGCTGGAACTACAACACCGATTCGAGTGCAGATGAGCGGCATTATCTCATTGCAGCTACCTCTTCTTCCAGCTTTGACAACTGTCAGCGTCACCATTGTCCGAGGTACGCAGATATCGGATCCAGTTGTTTTCTCTGCTTCCTCTAACTTGGATCTTGAACTTCTCGGACCGCAAGCATTTAACTTCGTCGCAGCTGATATTAACGTCTCACCGCCTGCAAGCGGTCAGTTGACGTATACTGCATTCGTCTCTTCCAACTTGCTTGGAACCGTTCGAGTTGGTCCTGAAAGCTTTTATGGTATTGCATTCACAGGCTAACGCTAGACTAGACGAATTCTCTGCTTAAAGCGCCGTGACTATTCGAATCTGAATTCATATTCTATTTTAGAAAGGTGGTGAATTTAATGCCTAGAAATGATTCGACAGATAGGCAAGGTAGTTTTCTAGGAAGAAGAAGAGTTACTGGTCAGTACATCACTCAAGCCTTTGATGGCCGTGATGGCGGCCGTGGTCGCGGACGTGGTCGGGATGATGACTTTGAGGACGGATTTGACGTCGATCCAGAAGTTGGCGGTACCATCTGGGGTAATCAACCCGGAGCTTCATTCCTATCTCCTCGCACACCTATATTACCTTACTAATAAATAAAAACGGCAAACCAAGTTGGTTTGCCGTTTTTTCATGGAAAATCATAGTTAGAACGTGTTCCGACCTTTCTTAGGTTATACATAGAAAAATACAGGGTAAATATTTATCGACGAATAAAAGGAGGAACGATGATGAATACAGATTATGAGAAGTGTATTCAAGCTTGTCTGGAATGCATGCAAGCTTGCAACAGGTGCTATGATGCCTGTCTGTTAGAAGATGACGTGAAGATGATGGCAGATTGCATCCGCATGGACCGGGAATGTGCAGATATGTGCGCTTTTGCAATTCAATCTATGCAGCGTAACAGTCCGTTTGCCGAACAGATATGTACATTATGCGCAGAAGTATGCCAAGCCTGTGGCGAAATCTGCAGACAGCATGAAGCGGATCATTGCCAGGATTGCGCAGCTGCGTGCTTTGCCTGCGCTGACGCATGCCGAAATATGGCTGCTTAACAAAAAGACTGCCTTTAAAGATGGCAGTCTTTTTCATTTTATGGATATGCTATTATTACCGTCGTTGCAGTCGTCTGGAGAAAGCCTCTACCAGCAATACAATTGCAGCTGCTGCGTGCAGAATCCAGCCAACGAAAGGTATCCATCCAAGAGCAGATGCGACAATTCCGACGATGCTTCCAGCGAGCGGCCCTTGAACTCGGACAGCAAGCACAAGCGTAATGATATGAAGTACTAGCATAATGACTAACGGCATCCACCCATTGGATACAATGATGATAGCGCCAAGGACAGGAATTGCCAGGATTGCTTCCAGTATTCCTGTGATCAGCTTCATGGTTCTCGTTGCAGACATACATTTCGTCCTCTCTATACGTACTCGGTTTTCTACATATACGTATCATACAGCAAAATGTTCCATCTGAAAAAAATTCTATTCAACGTGCCTTTTTATGTCGTATAATGGAACGTCAAGATTTTTAGAATCAAAATACGGAAAAGAAACAAGGGAGATGACAATGACAAAGAAACCGATCATTCAATTCAACAATGTAATGAAGCAGTACGATAAAGATACCACCGTTTTGGACAATGTCAGCTTTGAAATCGAGCGTGGTAAATTCTATACCCTCTTAGGTCCTTCCGGGTGCGGAAAAACGACAATTTTGCGTCTGATTGCCGGGTTCACGGAATCAACTTCCGGAGAGATGTTATTTGATGGGAAACCTTTGAATAAAATCCCTGCCAACAAAAGGTCTGTAAACACAGTATTTCAGGATTATGCTCTATTTCCTCATCTAAATGTATATGAAAACGTCGCCTTTGGTTTGCGCATCAAAAAGATGCCTCAGAAGCAAATCGACGAAAAGGTGAAGGAAGCCTTGCGTTTTGTTAACCTGGCTGGTTACGAAAAGCGGGAAATCAGTGAAATGTCAGGCGGGCAGCGTCAGCGTGTGGCCATTGCACGTGCTGTCGTGAACGAACCCGAAGTAATTTTGCTGGATGAACCATTATCCGCACTAGACCTGAAATTACGTACAGAAATGCAATACGAATTACGTGAGATGCAGCAGCGTCTGGGCATCACGTTCATCTTCGTAACGCATGACCAGGAAGAGGCGCTTGCACTCTCGGATGAGATATTTGTTCTGAACAACGGCAAGATTGAACAAAGCGGCACACCAACTGACATATATGATGAGCCAATTAACCGTTTTGTGGCCGACTTTATCGGAGAATCCAACATTGTTGATGGCCGGATGATTCGGGATTACGAAGTAGAGTTCACCGGCAAACGTTTCGCCTGTGTTGACCAAGGTCTGCAGCCGAATGAGCCAATTGAAATTGTCATTCGACCCGAGGATTTGCATATAACAAGCGCAGAAGCCGGAAATCTGCGCGTAAAGGTGGATTCCCAGCTATTCCGCGGGGTCCATTACGAAATCTCCAGCTACGATGATGCTGGTAACGAATGGCTGGTTCACTCCACGAAGAAAGCTGTTGTAGGAGAGGAAATCGGACTTGCCTTCGAGCCAGAAGCTATTCACGTTATGCGTCTGAATGAGACGGAGGAAGAATTCGATAAACGACTTGAGGCGTACGACGATGGAGAATAAGACGACTCGCAACCTGTATACGATCCCTTATGTTATCTGGGTCGCTTTCTTTGTGATCGCACCAATATTATTAGTGCTGTACTATTCTTTTCAGGATCTGGAAGGTAATTTTTCCTTAACCAACTATCGAAACTTCTTTACACCTATCTATTTGGAGATGACGTTAAGCTCCTTCTGGTATGCTTTCCTGATTACGCTAATTACACTGCTGTTTGCATACCCGATAGCTTATTTGCTGACCAAATTGAAGCATAAGCAGCTGTGGCTCTTATTGATTATAGTGCCAAGCTGGATCAACCTGCTATTGAAAGCTTATGCTTTCCTTGGCATCTTTGGCACATATGGAATGGCGAATAAATTCCTGGAAACAATCGGCATTGGATCGAAGCAGCTTCTATTCACCGATTTCAGCTTTGTATTTGTTTCCGTCTATATATTCATTCCATTCATGATTCTGCCTATCTTCAATGCATTAGATAAATTGAATCCAACTTACCTTGATGCAGCGAATGACTTGGGAGCATCACGCTGGACGACGTTCCGCCGGATTGTCTTTCCATTAACGATTGATGGTGTGAAAGCAGGATGTCAGATTACGTTTATTCCAGCTCTGTCATTGTTCATGCTCACTCGCCTTATCGCCGGTAGCCAAGTTATTACCCTTGGTACGGCCATAGAGCAACAATTCCTAGTTACACAGAACTGGGGCATGGGATCGACTATTGCTGTCTTCCTGATCATTTTCATGTTCATCATCATGTTTGCAACCGGTACGAAAAGGAGGAGAGCACGTGGATAAGAGAATATCTCCCCTGTCACGTTTTTTTCTGATCGTTATGTTTGCGCTGTTGTATTTACCTATCTTTTACTTGATTTTTTATTCGTTCAACAGCGGCGGCAATATGTATAATTTCGAAAGCTTCACATTTGATTGGTACAAAGAGCTGTTCCAAGATACTCGGCTTTTGATCATTGTTTTGAATACCATCGTCATTGCCCTACTCTCTGCCTTGATCTCAACGGTCATCGGCGTGCTTGGAGCAATGATGATTTATAAAATACGTTCCAGCAGGACAAAGAATGCCCTGCTGTCATTGAACAATATCTTGATTGTTAGCCCAGATGTCATCATCGGCGCATCCTTCTTAATCCTGTTCACGATTGCAGGTATCCAGCTTGGCTTCTATTCGGTGCTGCTGTCGCATATCGCATTCAGTATCCCGATCGTTGTCTTGATGGTGTTGCCGAAGCTGTCCGAGATGAGTTCTTCTCTGCTTGATGCAGCAAGAGATCTTGGGGCATCACGCTGGGAAGTTATCACAAAAGTAGTGATTCCTTATATCACTCCCGGTATTTTCGCCGGCTTTTTCATGGCGCTTACCTACTCACTTGATGACTTTGCCGTTACGTTCTTTGTAACAGGGAATGGTTTCACGACATTATCCGTCGAGATTTATTCCTTAGCAAGACAAGGTATTTCCTTGTCTATCAATGCACTTTCAGCAATCATTTTCCTTGTTACGATGCTGATAGTCGTTATATATTATTTCATTACCCGACGTGGCAAGAAATCGCCTGATCTGGAGGTGCTCAAATGAAGCAGCTGATACGTTTAGCTGTTGTGATCATTGCTGTGAGCGCTATTCTGCTCGTTACGATTTCGCGCTTGAATGCTTCACAAGGTTACTCTGGCGGCAATACACTTACCGTTTACAACTGGGGCGACTATGTTGATCCAGCAGTAATAGATGAGTTCGAAAAAGAAACAGGTATTACCGTTGTCTATGAAACATTCGATTCGAATGAGGCAATGATGACAAAAATTCAGCAAGGTGGAACAAGCTATGATGTAGCAGTTCCTTCCGAGTATACGATTGAAAAAATGAAAGAAGAGGATTTGCTGTTGCCGATTGATCACAGCAAGATACCGAATCTGAAAAATATCGACTCCCGCTTCATGGATCTGCCTTTCGATCCCGAAAACAAGTATTCTGTACCCTATTTCTGGGGAACCGTTGGTATTGTATACAACACGAAGCAAATTGACGGCATCGAGTTTGATAGCTGGGAAGATCTATGGGATCCTAGTTTGAAAAATAAAATCGTGCTGATTGATGGTGCGCGTGAGATTGTGGGAATGGGACTGAACAGCCTTCATTATTCCCTCAACGATACAGACCCAGAACATTTACAAGAAGCATATGATAAACTTGTCAGCCTAAAACCGAATGTCAGAGCACTGCTTGGGGATGAAAACAAGCTGCTGATGGCATCTGGAGAGGTTTCAATTGGAATAACGTGGTCTGGGGATGCTTCGGAGATCATGGCAGAAAATGAGGATCTTGACTATGTCGTACCAGAAGAAGGTTCCAATCTATGGTTCGATAACATGGTCATTCCGAAAACAGCTAAGAATATTGATGCTGCGCATGAATTCATCAACTTCATGCTCGATCCGAAAGTTGCTGCACAGAATACCGAGTATGTAAGTTACTCCACTCCAAACAAAGAAGCATTGCAATATATGCCTGAGGAAATGGTCAATGATGAACGCTTTTACCCGCCGCCGGAATTGACAGACCGCCTCGAAGTTTATGAGAACCTAGGCAAAGAAAACCTGGCTCGATATAATGAATTATTCCTGAAATTTAAGATGGAATAAAGCAAAGGCATGCGCTCTGGCGCATGCCTTTTTGTTTAACTGATATTACTTTCCCACTTTGTCATCTTCTTATCAAGCAATTCCTGTAGTTCGCCCTCCCGATCGGAGAGCTTATAAAATAGTGATAGCGCGACTAGGACTGTATCAACACATTCTTCCTTGATGTCTTCTTTATCCAGCTGCTTATAACCGCTGCCGCTTGCATCTGAATAAGAAAGCACAGCCTGTGAAACTTCGCCGGCTTCTTCAGACAACTTTAATGCCATTTGCTCCAGTGTCTTTGGCTCCAGATCACTCAGCTTTTTCAATCTCTCTAAGTAATTGTCCATCATTTCCTCCCTCTTACCACTTATGTATATAAGCTGGCTCATATTTCAGCATGGTATCAACCAATTTAGTTGGATCCTGCTCCATAAGAATCAGCTCTTTATAATCAGCTTTGATAAACCCTTGCTCAATCATATGATCGAACAGTGATAGCATCGGGGTATAATATTCATTTGTATTCAGTAGTGCACAAGGCTTCTCGTGATAACCAAGCTGAGCCCACGTAAACATCTCGAACCACTCCTCTAGAGTTCCCGTTCCTCCAGGCATCGCAATGAATCCATCGGCTAAATCGGCCATTAGTGCTTTTCTTTCATGCATTGTTTCAACTACATGTAATTCTGTGAGATGCTGATGTGCGATCTCAACTTGTTTCAGTTTCTCTGGAATAACTCCAATCACCTGGCCGCCTGCTTCCATGACAGCATCTGCTACGGCTCCCATACAGCCAACAGTAGCGCCTCCATATATCAAATCCAATCCTTGTTCTGCGAGATACTTCCCGAGCCGGACTGCCTCTTCTTTGTAGATTGGATGAACACCATTGCTCGATCCGCAATACACTGCTATAGCTTTCATGTTTCTTACCCCCAAAAAATAATATCATGAACATTATACGGTTAATTTTTGCCTCAAGGGCCAAAAACAAAGAAAAACCTTATCCAGATTATCTGGATAAGGTTTTTCTCACTTACAGTTGTGCACCATTTGTTTCAATAACATTTTTGTACCAATGGAACGATTTCTTCCGGCTCCGTTCCAATGTGCCACTCCCATCATCATGCTTATCTACATAGATGAAACCATATCGCTTGGAATACTCCCCTGTAGAAGCACTTACCAAGTCGATGCAGCCCCAGCTTGTATAGCCCATCAATTCCACGCCATCTTCAATTGCTTCTCCCATTGCTCCAATATGGTCGCGAAGATAGTCGATACGGTAATCATCGTTGATGCTTCCATCTGCTTCGACTTTATCATACGCTCCAAGTCCGTTTTCTACGATGAACAACGGTACCTGATAGCGATCATACATATCATTCATTGCAATACGCAGTCCTAACGGATCGATTTCCCAGCCCCAGTCGCTTGCTTTTAGGAACGGGTTCTTCACACCAGACATGATATTACCCTGTGACATTTCTTCTTCGCTCTTTTCTGCTTTCTCTGTACGAGACATGTAATAGCTGAAACCGATATAATCGACTGTTCCTGCTTGGATTGTTTCCAAGTCTCCTTCTTCGATTTGCAGCTCCACACCTTGTTCTTTGAAGAAGCGTTTAGCGAAGGCTGGATAAGCACCGCGCACCATCACATCTCCACAGTAGTTGTTGAACAGACGTGCTTCCTGATCTGCGTAGAAGATATTTTCCGGCTTGCTGTCATACGCATATACTGGTGCATAAATGATCATACAGCCAATCTGCGCCTCTGGACTTATTTCGTGACAGTATTGAACAGCTTTCGCACTGGCAATAAACTGATGATGCAACCCTTGGACAACGGATTGATACTTATGTTCACCCGGCTGGATGGAGAAACCTAGGCTCATGATCGGCATGATAAGTCCGCTATTGATTTCATTGAATGTCATCCAATATTTCACTTTATCTTTGTAGCGATCGAGAACAGCTTTTGCATAACGCTCGAAGAAAGTAATGACCTCACGGCTCTTCCAGCCGCCATATTCTTTTACTAGGTTAACTGGCATCTCATAGTGAGAGATTGTAACAACCGGCTCGATACCGTGTTTAAGCAGCTCATCGAACACACGATCATAGAATGCAAGTCCTTCCTCATTCGGCTCAAGTTCATCGCCTTTCGGGAAGATACGAGTCCAAGCAATAGACATACGGAATACTTTAAAGCCCATTTCTGCAAATAGCGCAATATCTTCTTTATAACGGTGATAGAAGTCGATTGCTTCGTGGTTCGGGTACGTGTATTTATCCGTATCGATTTCGAAATCAAATCCTGGCTCTGCTAAGATGCGCAGACGCTCTTTTCCGCCCGGAAGTACATCCGCGATATTCAAGCCTTTATTGCCTTCATGGAAGCCTCCTTCCATTTGGTTGGCAGCTGTTGCGCCGCCCCATAGGAATCCTTGTGGAAATACAGTTTGATTTGTCATAGTCTATCTCTCCTTTTATGAATTATGATGCTTCTTTTGATGTTGTTGCAGGAACTGCCAAATCCAGTATTGCTTCACCGCTGTTAACAGTGCCTTCTGCAAGTGCAGTGATATCTTCATATTCAGCTGTATTTGTGATGATAATAGGTGTTATTACGTCATATCCTGCTGCTTGAATGGCTTTTATATCAAAGGACACAAGCTTTTGTCCTTTTTGAACTTTATCGCCTGATGCGATATGAGCTGTGAAATGTTCCCCATTCAATTTCACCGTATCAATACCGACATGAATCAGCACTTCAGAGCCATTTGTACTTTTTAAGCCAATAGCATGTTTTGTTGCGAATAACGTAACTACTTCACCATCTACAGGAGATACTACTTCACCTACTGTCGGGAAGATTGCTGTACCTTTACCCATGATTTCCTGTGCAAATGTCGGATCACTTACTTCTGAAAGCGAGCGAACCTCTCCTGTTAGTGGACTAGCGATGACTTCAGATGCTCTCTCATCAGAATCTGTTTGTTCTGCTGTATCTACTGCTTTTTCTTCTGTTGTTTTTGTTTCTTCAGCAGGTGCTGCAACATCTTCAAAGCCCATGATCCATGTCATAACAGCTGCTGCAACGAATGCCAGGACGAGACCAAGAATAGCAAAGATGAACTCTGGTCCTACGAAAGTCGGAAGACCCGGAAGTCCTGCCATACCGGCAACGATATAAGCTTTTACATCTGTAAGTGCATATAATAATCCACCGGCAGCAGCACCAATCAAGGCTGCAACGAATGGTTTCTTCAATCGCATATTAACCCCGTACATAGCAGGCTCTGTAACACCCATTGTTGCTGTTAAAGCAGTTGTGAAGGACAATGACTTGAATTTTTTGTTTTTAGATCGCATTGCAACCGCAAATGCAGCACCAGCTTGTCCAAAGTTGGCAAGGAACATGGCTGGGATCATGTAATCAAAGCCATTTACTGCAATATTATTCAGCATAATTGGTACAAGCGCGTAATGCATACCAGTTATGATGATAAGCGAGAACGTACCTGCAAGCAGGATCATAGCGACAATTCCAGCATTCTGGAATAAGAAGTTTGTTCCCGTAGACAAGTAGTTACCAGCTATAGCTCCAAGTGGTCCTACTGTAATCAAGGTAACTGGCACTACAACTAATAAAGTTACTGTCGGGACAACGATCAGTTTTAAGGAAGCATGTGTTACACGGTCTACCCATTTCTCCACATAAGACGCAATCCAGATAGCCAGCAAGATTGGAATAACCGTAGATGAATAGGTTGCGACTGTTACCGGCAATCCTACAAAGGAGATGGATCCTCCTTCTGCAAACATAGCAGTCAGCGTCGGATGCAGTATGGCTGCTCCTATCGCAGCTGCTACATACGGATTGGACCCGAATTTACGCGCTGCACTGATGGCCAGAAGTATCGGCAGGAAGTAGAACGCTCCGTCTCCAATTACAGTCAAAATTTGATACGTCTGGGAGGCTTCTTGAAGCCAGCCGAATGTCACTAGCAACGCCGCAATACCCTTGATCATACCGGCACCAGCGATAGCTGGCAGAATCGGCGTGAATACACCGGAAATAACGTCGAAGATAGAGCTGATTACATTTTTCTTTTGTTTCGATTCTTCGCCTTCTGTACTCTTTGATTCACTTAAATTACTATTTGCTATTATTTCTTTATAAACTTTAGGTACCTCATTGCCGATAATCAGCTGAAACTGACTGCCGCTGATATTCGAACCAAGAACACCATCTACCTGCTCCAGCGCTTGCCGATCTGCTTTACTGTTATCGTACAAGTTGAAGCGAAGACGTGTCATACAATGGATAACATTTTGTACGTTTGATTCTCCGCCTACTAATTGCAAAATTTCTTCTGCTGTTTTACTATGATTCATGATAGACCCTCCATTCGGGGATATTATAGTGAGGATAAAGGATGCCGCCTTTATCCTTTTTTGTTTGGGATAAGCATAAGGCTGGGACACAAAAAAACCCAAACTACACCCCGTGCACAGAGTTACCTCTGTCTTCGGAATATAATTTAGGTTTTGCCTGCTTATCAGTAACAATCCTAAAGGATAGTTGTATTCGGTTGTTTGTATTACACACTCAATTTATCATGTAAGCGGATTATTGTCAACGCTTTCAATATTTTTTTTTATTCGTTCTGATAGATATCATTTGTTGCTGGCGTAATAGAAAATAGAATTCATTTAAACGATTAAGTTAAGCAATAGTAACCGGTTTCTTCTGTCTTACATAGGCTATGGCACATGATGAGATGAAGGAGGAACCCGCTTGACAGACTTGACGATGGCCCATTGGATGTATCTTGCAGGAACACTTTTAATTATTTTAACGATGCTTTTTCGACAAAATGTGCTGGTTCCATCATTATTGATGACCTTCTTAGTGGGTTGGATGTACACGGGGACGCTTGTAGAAGGACTGCAGGCAACCTTCAGTGCAAGTCTTACAGCTGCTTCAGAGCTATTTAATATCTTCTTAATTATTACCATTATGACTGCTCTGCTGCAGTCTTTAAAAGCATTGCAGGCTGATGAGCGGATGATTCGTCCTTTTGGTTATATTATGACGAACGGCCATACTTCCTTTTGGGTATTGGCATTCATTACGTACTGTATTTCCCTATTCTTTTGGCCTACACCTGCAGTGCCGCTCGTAGGTGCAATTCTGCTCCCTGTTGCTATCAAAGCCGGTCTGCCGCCATTAGCCACTGGTGTGGCAATGGCGATTGCCGGCCAGGGTATGGCGCTTTCTTCTGACTATATTATTAAGATCGCACCGATGCTGAGTGCTACAGCCGCTGGTGTAGAAACTGCTGAAGTGGCAGACAAAGCGCTTATATTATCGCTTATTACCGGGATCACAGCCTTGCTACTAGCATACTTCCGTATTCGAAAGAAAATCTCTTCTCCTTCCATTGTGCACCTGGAAAGATGGAACGGGAACGATACGTCTAGTGAAGATCATTCAGGTAAAAAACCTAGATTCAGTATCTTGTTTGCAATTTTGGTGCCCGCAGCCTTTCTTGTTGTCGTTATCTACATGGCTTATACGGCCTTTAGCAATACCGCTTCTCTTGAAGGTGGGGCTGGTGCTGCTTTAATCGGAGGTACTGCAATTCTGCTTATGATTGCAGCAGCGATTGCTTACAGTTGGAAACAGTCCTTGCATAATGTGAGTGACCACTTGGTAGATGGCTTTACCTTTGCTTTTCGGGCAATGGGGCCGGTTATTCCGATTGCAGGATTCTTCTTTTTAGGAAGCGGAGAAATATCTGCCAGGATATTCGGCCTGGAAGATGCCGCTGGGGCTCCTTCCTTTCTGTTTGATTTAGTAGAGGCTGGTCAGAACTATATTCCAGAGAATCCAATTTTCGCTGGATTTGGTTTGCTGATAGTCGGAATGGTAACTGGGCTGGATGGTTCAGGCTTTTCCGGACTCCCTCTCGTCGGAGCCCTTTCAGGTGCCCTAGCACCTGCTGTCGGTATGGATGCTTCTACGCTTGCTGCAATTGGGCAAATGGGAGCGGTTTGGGTTGGCGGCGGCACGCTGATTGCCTGGTCCTCTATTGTAGCAATCGCTGGATTTGCACGAGTGCCGGTGATGGAATTAGTACGGCAGTGTTTTATCCCAGTCGTTATCGGACTTTTACTTTCTACCACCATCGGAATTTGGTTATTATAAGAAATACAGAGACTTTAGACATAAGTGTTTTACCCAATTCAAAAACCGTACTAAGTGAGATCTTCTTTATGAAGATTTAAGTACGGTTTTTCTATTACAATGCTTGTATAATTTTATAGATTTCTCCCATCATCGACTTGGTAGGCTAACGGCATATCACAATCATTTATGCAGAGCTTGTTTCAGCTGAGCAGCCCCTTCTGCTACAGCTTGATACGCTTCTTCTACCTCAGCTGTAAAACCAGCAAAGCCATGAATCAGCCCATCGTAATTTTTCAGGAATACATCGACACCCACCTGCTTTAAACGTTCAGCATACGCCTGTGCTTCGTCCCGCAGCGGATCATATTGAGCTGTCAAAATCGCTGCAGGCGGTAATGTATGCAGAAGCTCAGAATGAACTGGTGATGCATACGGGTTAAGACGATCTGCTTCTGTTCGATAATAATGGCTTCGGAACCAATTCATCAAACGTTTGGTCAACAAATATCCTTCCGCGTTTTCACGCAAAGAAGCTGGCTCTTCTCCGATATAACCTATCGATGGGTACAAAAGTAATTGGAATACAGGTTTTTGTCCGTTTTTTTCTTCTGCTATCAGACATAATACTGTTGCAAGATTCCCCCCTGCACTATCTCCTCCAACAGCGATCTTGTCTTGATCAATTCCTAATCGGTCTGCATTGGCGGCTATCCATTGGAAGGAATCATAAGCATCTTCCACTGCCGCTGGGAATTTATGTTCTGGCGCCAGACGGTAATCTACCGAGATTACTGTACAATCTGCCAAATTGGCAATTTCGCGGCAAGTAGCATCGTGCGAATCAATGCTGCCAACCACCCAGCCGCCGCCATGATAAAAGACAAGGGCCGGCTGCGTTTTATTTTCAGAACGATAGATACGGATTGGCAGCGTCCTATCATGTAATTCGATCTGGCTGTCTTCTACTTTAGCCACTTCTTGTTTCGGTGCATCTTCCTGCATCCTCGCCTGGTTGCGAAACTGCTCAGGTGAGACCGATTCAAGCGATATCGGATGGGCATTTACTTCTTTTAAAAATGCCTCTATTTTTGGATTCAATCCCATGCTATTTCCCCCTTTATATTCCTATTCATTTTTCCACTATCTCACTGCAATTTAAACATCGGTGCATTGCAGCAACACCAGTCAAGGTTTACAATAAGATAATTCGAAACTGATGGGGGTACAGCATGTGAAGAAATCAACGTATATCTGGTTAGGCATCGCTTTATTCGTAGCAGCACTTAATTTACGTCCGGCAATTAATTCAATTTCTCCGCTTATTGAAATCATCCAATCTGAATTACATATGAATGCATCTAGTGCAAGCCTGCTCACTTCCATACCCGTATTATGTATGGGTATCTTTTCGCCGGCTGCTGCCAAATTAGCCAATCGCTTTTCACTTGAATATGTGATTGGCTGGTCCTTAGCCGTTATTGGCGTTGGTACCATTATTCGCCTGTTCACACATACTTCTTTCTTCCTGCTGATTACAGCTTTCTTGGCAGGTATCGGTATTGCAGCCGCGGGCCCGCTGCTTTCAGGTTTCATAAAAAAATACTTTCCTAATAATAGTGCGGTCATGATTAGTATTTATACCGCCGCTCTGGCTGTTGGTGCTGGTCTGGCTTCAGGAGGCGTAGCACCTATTCAGCATCTATTCGACTCCTGGCAAATCGCTTTGGCTGCTTGGTCATTTTTAGCACTGCTTGCAATTGTCATTTGGGTCCTCGTCGTCTTGCCTCAAAAAAAGAAAGACAGGGCAATTCAAACTTTCGGCGGCGCTGAGAAACTGCCATGGAATCAATGGAATGCCTGGCTTCTCACCTTCTCTTTTGGCGGTATGGCGTTCATTTTCTATTCCTTGACTGCCTGGCTTCCTCCTATCGTAGAAAACATGGGTTACAGCAAGGTGTACGCGGCCAACTTGCTCGTCATTTTTATGGTTCTGCAAGTACCAGCTAACTTGGCTGTACCTTATTTGCTGAAGAAGATTCCAAGCCGTCTGTTCTGGCTTGTCACGGCCGCCATATTCGAACTGATCGGCTTTGGAATGATTTTCTTATCCTTCCTTCCTTGGCTGGCAGCCTGCTTCATCGGTCTCGGTGCTGGCGGCTTGTTCGCAATGAACTTGCTGCTGCCCATCGATGTGACAACTACCCATCAGGCGGCCGCGTCCTGGTCGGCCATGGTGCAGGCAGTTGGTTATATCATCGGATCATTCGGCCCTATTATTCTAGGAGCTGTCAACGATATGACGGGAAGCTTTTCTTATTCTCTCTTTGTATTGATAGCTGTGAATCTTTTAATGATCGTGATGCAGGTTCTCTCCGTCAAAAGGAACTTCAAACAAGAAAAAATCGCCTCCTGACCTAAAATTGGATGATTAACAGTTTGCTAGATTGGGTATCTTATTACTACAAACCCAATCACAAGGAGGATTCAAATCATGAGTTCATTAACAAAAGACGTTTTCACCACATATGCCGAGGAAAATACATTCGAGTTAGAGCCATACTTAGATCATCTGTTTGAATTGAATGAAGAAGAATCCGATAACGAATAAATAAATAAAAAAAGAAGCAGCGGCTGCGGAACCACTGCTTCTTTTTTTATTCCCCTTTTTTCTCCTGCTGCCCTTCAAGAATCTTCTTCTGTACGAAGCGCAGGTGATCGTACATTGCTGTGTGTGCTTTGTATGCATCTCTTTCCTTCAAAGCTTCATATATACGTTTATGGTGTGCTACTGTCTTTTCTTTTTCCCTAACAATAATATGGTTATTGATTTTTGCATGATATAAAAGTAGCGAATGAATCATACCATCGAGAATCAAGTTGTTCGCACTTAAGGCAATGATCCGGTGAAATTGTTTATCTGCTTGACCGTAGTTATTATCCTTAGATTCCTCAATTTCCAGAATCGTTTCATACAGCTCTACCAGCTGTTCGTCGGTAATCTTCTCCGTTGCGATAGTAATCAGTCCGAGCTCCAAAACGATCCTTGCCTCTATAATCGCTTGGATATTATCGCTTGCCAAATTGAGCATATCGGAGAAAGGTGCCGAGCCAACCTTCAGATTGAAGTATGTGCCTTCCCTTGTTTTACGTGTAATGATGCCGAGGGTCTCCAATGCACTCAAGGCTTCGCGCAAAACAGTACGGCTAACTCCAAGGATTGTGATGAACTCCGCTTCGGTCGGCAGCTTATCCCCTGGCTTCAGCTGGCCGCTCGACAGCAGATGCAAAATACGCTCCACCACTTGCTTAGATAATGTTTTTCTGTTCACGTGCTCCACGTTCATTTGCAATGGGTCTCTCTCCATCATGTCCAACACCTTTATATGTGATAAACCTATGATACTGGGAATGGCACAAAATTACAAACGCATACAAAAGAGCCGCTCAATGAAGAACGGCTCCACATCTATCATCGAACAAGACAAGGCTTCTTGTTGTTGAACTTCCAATCCCGAATCAAATATTGCATAGCAGCAGCATCATCACGAGCGCCAAGTCCCATGGATTTATACAGCTTATGAGCTTCCTCAACCTGTTCCATATCAATCTCGATTCCCAGACCAGGCTTATCTGGTACCGCTAGCTTTCCTCCGGTAATCTCATAAGGCTCCTTCGTCAATCGCTGCCCATCCTGCCAAATCCAATGTGTATCGATAGCTGTGATATTCCCAGGTGCTGCCGCTGCAACATGTGTGAACATAGCCAAAGATATATCAAAATGATTGTTGGAATGCGAGCCCCAGGTGAGTCCCCATTCATGGCACATTTGCGCCACACGTACGGATCCCTGCATCGTCCAGAAATGCGGATCGGCAAGCGGAATATCTACCGCCTGTGACTGGATGGCGTGCCCCATCTGACGCCAGTCCGTAGCTATCATATTCGTAGCTGTCGGCAAGCCGGTAGCTCTCCGGAATTCCGCCATAACCTCGCGTGAGGAATAGCCGTTCTCTGCCCCGCAAGGATCCTCTGCATACGCCAAGATATCATGCTTGCCTTTACAGAGACGGATTGCTTCATCCAGTGACCATGCCCCATTTGGATCAAGTGTGATCCGGGCATCCGGGAATCGCTTAGCTAATGCCTCAATTGCCTGAATTTCCTCTTCACCAGCCAATACGCCTCCCTTTAATTTAAAATCTCGGAAACCATACTTTTCGTAAGTTGCCTCTGCCAGACGTACGATGGCTTCCGGTGTTAATGCTTCTTCATTACGTAAACGGAACCAATCCGATGTTGCATCAGGCTCACTCTTGTACTTCAGATCAGTCTGTCCGCGATCACCGATATAGAACAAATACCCAAGCACATCCACTTCGCTTCGCTGCTGCCCTTCTCCTAGAAGTGCAGCAGCTGGAACGTGCAGGAACTTACCAAGCAAGTCGAGCATCGCAGCCTCCAGTGCGGTCACGACATGGATCGTTGTACGCAAATCGAAGGTCTGTTCACCCCTTCCACCTGCATCTTGATGAGCGAATTGCTGTCTTACTTGATTAAGGATTGCTTGATATGAGGCGATTGACTCTCCTATTACAAAGGTTTTTGTCTTCTCAAGTGTCTGTCTGATTTTCTCCCCTCCAGGCACCTCTCCGACACCAACAGCTCCAGTATTGTCCTTGAGAATAACAATATTACGTGTGAAATAAGGACCGTGTGCACCGCTTAAATTAAGCAGCATGCTGTCCCGGCCAGCCACCGGAATCACTTGCATTTCCGTAACAGCTGGCACGTGATTTGATTTCTCTGCTTTTATATTTTCTGATACGTGGTTCATACTTCTATCCCCTTCCAATTATTTTGTCGGTGCTTCCAATTCCACACGCTCAATTTTTCCAACGATGAACAAATAACTTAGGATGGCAACAAGTGCGTTTGCTCCGACGAATATAAGTGCACCATTAAAAGAACCTGTCGCATTGACGATGTACCCAATGATGATCGGCGTTGTGATGGAAGCAATGTTTCCAAATGTATTGAAAAGTCCGCCACTGACACCTGCTGTTTGCTTTGGTGATGTATCCGACACGACTGCCCACCCTAATGCTCCAAAGCCTTTTCCGAAGAAAGCAAGAGACATTATGACAACCACTAGCCATTCCGCATCCACGTAGTTACAGATGATCATACTGCAGGAAAGCAGCATACCGATGATGATCGGCGTCTTACGCGCAATGGTCAGGGACAGATTTTTCCGTAGCAGGAAGTCTGAGAACATCCCGCCAAGAATTCCCCCCAGGAAACCGCATATAGCCGGAAGGGAAGCAATGAATCCAGCCTCTAAAATAGACATACCGCGTCCTTGAACCAAATAGACAGGGAACCAAGTCAGGAAGAAGTAAGTTAGTGTCGTAATACAATACTGCGCGATATAAATACCGATCAGCATCCGCTTTTTCAATAACTGTTTAATAAATGGCCATTGAGATTGTTTCTCTTTTGTACCTGTATCTTCCTTTTTTTGATCCATATCCACGACGCCGCCGCCAGCTTCTATATAATCGATTTCAGCTTGGTTTGCTTTTGGATGCTCACGCGGGTTACGGATTACTTTCAGCCAAACAAATGCCAAAACGATACCGATAGCTCCCATTACATAGAAAACTGATTCCCAACCGAATCTGTATGTCAGCCATCCCATCAGCGGTGAAAAGATGACAAGTGCGAAATACTGAGCTGAGTTGAAGATAGCCGATGCTGTTCCGCGTTCATTACTAGGAAACCAGGCTGCCACGACGCGGCTGTTTCCAGGGAACGATGGCGCTTCAGCAAAACCAACAAGGAAACGGAGCGCAAACAGGACGATTATGGCTGTTCCTGCAGCAAAAAATCCGATTGCTCCTTGCAACAACGTAAATATCGACCAAATCATGATACTCATCCCGATGACAAGCTTAGAACCGAACTTATCGAGCAAAATCCCTCCAGGTATCTGACCGATTACATAAGCCCAGCCGAATGCAGAAAACACATAGCCCATGCTGACAGCATTCAATCCAAGATCTGACTGCAGTGCATCTCCCGCTATACTGATCGTTGCCCGGTCAGCGTAGTTGACAGATGTGACTAGGAATAACATAATGACGATAAACCAACGGACCTTCGTTTTTTTCATCTGTGAATTCTGCAGGTTATCTCTTACTTTATCCATATGCTTCATTCCTCCGCTCCATTGTAAGCGTTATCAATTATCGAGAAGGAAAAAGGGCTTAAGGCAGCCCTCTAACCTTTAACAAATACAGTCTTGATGCTCGTAAAGAACTCTTTAGCAGCTTCTCCTTGCTCTCTCGAGTGGGAGCTTGACTGCTTCATCCCGCCGAATGGAGCCTGAAGCTCTACCCCTGCGCTTTCTGCATTAACACGGACAAGACCTGCTTCCATATCTTCAACAAACTGCAGGAATCGACTTATGTTTTTCGTGAAAATGGATGCACTTAACCCGAATTTAACATCATTCGCCACATCTATTGCTTTTTCCTCTGAATCCACTTTTATCAGCGCGATAACAGGACCAAAAATCTCTTCCTGGGCAATCACCATATCATTAGTTACATCCTCAAAGATCGTCGGCTGGACGTAAAAGCCCTTAGCATAGTCTCCATCTGTCAGCTGCTCACCGCCGAGGATAAGCTTAGCACCTTCTTCAATACCTTTCTGGATATAATGAAGGCAGTTGTCCAGCTGAGCTTTGCTTGCAATTGGCCCAAGCCATACATCCTGCTCGAGGCTGTTACCAATCGTTATCTCTTTCGTCTTTTCAATCAGCTTATCCCGGAATGCATCATATATTGGCGCTTCTACGATGACCCTGCTTGTTGCCGTGCATTTCTGGCCGGTAGAACGGAATGCACCGCTTATTGTTGCATTTACTGCTTGTACTATATCTGCATCAGCAGCTACAATGACTGGATTCTTCCCGCCCATCTCCAACTGATACTTGGCACCTCTCTCCAATGCGGTTAAGCCAATTCCTTTTCCGACATTATTGGATCCTGTGAACGTAATACCATTTACCTTTGGATGTTCAGCCAATCCTTTCCCGATGACAGAACCTGCACCGGTTACCAGATTGATAACTCCTTTTGGAAATCCTGCTGCTTCAAAGCACTCGATTATCTTGATTGCCGTAATAGCAGTTTCAGAAGCTGGCTTAAACACGATTGTGTTGCCGTAAATAAGTGCGGGAGCCATTTTCCAGATAGGGATCGCAACAGGGAAATTCCAAGGTGCAATAACACCGACGACTCCTAAAGGAACGCGTGTTGTATACATGAAGGCTCCAGGATCAGTCGATGGTATGACGTCACCTGTCTTCCGCATCCCTTCCGCTGCATAATACTTTAGGATGGCAATGCCGCGCTGTGTTTCGCCGCGAGCTTCCGGCAATGTTTTTCCCATCTCCTTTGTAGCAGTTTCGGCAATCTCTTCGGTGCATTCCTCCAGGATAGCTGCTGCTCGATAAAGGAACTCTCCTCTGGCAGCACCCGATAAGCTACGCCATTCCTTCCGTGCTGCATGTGCTGCTTCCACAGCTGCATCCAAGTCTGCGCTTGTGGAACTCTGAATCTGACCAACAGGAGTGCTGGTATCTGCTGGATTGCTGACTGTGATATGCTCTGCCGATTCTGATTCCTGCCATTTACCATTGATAAAGTTACGGTATACATTCGTTGTTACGTTTGTAGCCATGTATTAGCTCTCCTTTATCTCTGAAATTTTCTCCCTGCGCGGGTATTTGTCCAGCGCTTTTGAAAGAATCTGTTCCATTTCTTTATAGTGCTCTTTGGTTACGGGTACAACAGGAGGACGAACATACCCTCTTGTCTGCAAGCCGATGATCTCCATTCCTGCTTTAATCAAGGAAACTGCATAGCCATTTCGCTGTTTCCTTATGCTGTTGATTGGAAGAATGACATCAGCATATAATGCATCAAGCGTATCTTGATCTCCTGCTAACAGCGCCTCGTAGTACATCCGGGAAATATGCGGGATATAATTTGAAATAGCTGATGAATAGGTCGTTATTCCGAGTGGTACGTAGGCAGGCATTGTAACCTCCGCCATTGGCATACCATTCAGGAAGTCCAGTCTTCCCTTGAATTCCTGCGTCAGACAAATGTTTGAATCCATATTTCCGACGCCATCCTTAAACCCTTTCAATTGAGGAAAAGCTGCCAACCGCCTGACTGTTTCAACCGAATAGATAGCATTATCTCTTTGATAGATAATCGCATCCAAATCTGGGGCACTCTCGAATATTTCTTTTGCATACTGGTAAAGTCCTTCCTGCTCCCCTTGTATTAGATAAGGAGGAAGAAGCAAAAATCCGTCAGCACCTTTTTCCTCTGATATTCCTGCAAGTTCAACAGCAGTACGGAGATTACCGCCGACTCCTGTATAAATCGGAACCTTGCCAGCAACTGCTTCAATAGCTGTATCAATCATCACTTCATACTCTTTTCTATCCAGTGACTGAAATTCTCCCGATCCACAAGCGATATAAATGGCATCCAGACCTTCCTCTACAAGAAAGCGAATATTCTCAAACAATGCTTGTTCATCAAGCTTTCCGGCTTCAGTAAATGGTGCCACTGGAAACCCTAGAATACCTTTGGCTATCCCTGTTGATTGTCCCATAGCGTACCTCCTAAAGTAAGCGTTATCAAATCTGTTTGTTTAATTGTATTACAAATGAACAAAAGTGCAAATATCTTTTTAGTTCGATAAAAATGCAGAAGAAAATTATACAAAAGGCAAAAATGCTCTCTAAACAAAACATCAGCAGACAAACTATAAAATACAGCATAAAAAAAAGGACCTAATCCCTATCCGTATTTCTTCAGATATTTGGTTTCATTTCTCTTCCAATCGGTTATACAACAACTAACCCCCCATATCTTAATCTGTTACAAAATGGTTCAAATGCATCCAATGAATTCGTTCATTGGATATTTTTTTGCATTAAAATAGTTCCTACATATACAAGCAGGTAAGTTTAGCTTATGAAGAAGGTAAATCTGCAGACTTTAAAGAAGATTAATGGTGAAAGGAGTGTAATTTTGAATACCACAAGAAAGCGTCTTTTTATTATCATTGTGACTATTTTAGGGTCAATGTTTATAGCAGTGCTGCTTATCTTCACTTTTATCCCAACTCATAGTGGCGTTATTATAGAGGTACAGAGTAAGAACGATATGCAAGATCATCCTTCCATTTGGGTAGTTGAAAGCTCCCCTCACGATATATTGAATAAATCAGAAAGTGAATTAACAGAAATGTATGAGCATCAAGGCACTGTGTTTGATTTACCTTCGTATATTCCCGATGCCATAATTAAGGATCTATCTCCTGGCCAGGAAGTAGAAATCTACTTCAATGGTTTAGTCGAGGCATCTGCTCCAGCAGGTGGTGAAGCTTATTGGATAACTACTAAGAATAATCAAGGGGAGAAAGAATAGTGCAGGATCTAACTACTTCAAAGGAAACAAAATAAAGGAACAAGCAATTATTAAAATGCTTGTTCCTTTTATTGGTTTACTATTGAAAGCAAAGCTCTTTACTAAACACTAAAATCTTCTTGGATGAATCCGCCAAAGAACTTATTCGAAGGTACCTCGTAGCCTGTAACTGTACCGAACTTTCGCATCATGACAGCATTCCATGCTAGGAACCATACTCGATCCTCCTGCAATCCATCCAGCAACATCGGTGTTACTTCTACCTGGCCATCAAAGAGATGGGCACCAAGTGAAGCAAGCTTCTGTAAATCCCCTGTCAGTTCATACTCAGCCAGCATCTGACGGTAATCAAACTGACAGCTGTCAAACTTGAAATATGGTTTGAATAGCTTGTACAGCCTGCTGTCACCCGCCATTAGATATAGAACAGCAAGGCAGCCTTTATGCTGCAGCACTTCCGCATTACCGATTCCAGCACGCAAATTCTGATATTTGATTTCGTGATCCTCATCATGGAACTTGATATACATAGCCATCCCTCCTTCCAAATTAATTTGCTTATTTAGTAGTAGGAATCTTTTCCCTTTCCTTTTAAAAGACAAACAAAAAACCCCGTCTATGGACAGGGTTTTTAGATATTAGGAAGATGTATATGATCCTCCATTGATGTGGATTGCTTGACCAGTCATATAAGAAGCTTCATCGGATGCAAGCATTACATATGGCCACGCATGCTCGGAAGGCTGGCCCGGACGTCCCATCAAGCTATCCTGTCCGAACTGCTCAATCTTGTCTTCCCCGATAGTAGCCGGGATGAGCGGCGTCCAAACTGGACCTGGTGCAACAGAGTTAGCACGGATTCCTTTCTTGATAAGGCTTTGTGCAATACTGCGCGTCCAAGCCGTGATAGCACCTTTTGTCGCAGAATAGTCCATGAACATAGGGTTGCCGCGGTAAGCATTGATGGAAGACGTACTAATGATAGAATCTCCTGCTTTCATATGACGCACGGCTGCTTTCGTCAGATAGAATTGGGAGAAGAAGTTAACACGGAATACTTCTTCAAATTGTTCGGAAGAGATTTCCAGAACATCTTCTCGCACATACTGAATAGCTGCATTATTTACAAGGATATTGATTTTACCGAATTCCTCAACTGTCTTCTCGACTAAGCTGATGCAATGCTCCTCATCCTTGATGTCACCTGGCAGCAGCAAGCAGCGTTTGCCTTCCGCTTCCACAAGACGCTTTGTCTCTTCGGCATCTTCTGTTTCATCGAGATAGGAAATCGCGACATCCGCACCTTCTTTTGCATAAAGAATGGCAACAGCACGGCCGATACCGGAATCACCGCCTGTAATAAGTGCAGCTTTCCCTTCCAATCTGCCTACTCCTTTGTAATCAAGCGGCTGATGCGGCAGTGGATCCATCTTTGCTTCAATACCCGGCTGACGGTCCTGCTGGTGAGTACTAGTTGAGCCATTCATCATATCTTTCGGTTCCATAGAAAAGTCTCCTTTGTATCTTAAATTGATACAATACCTTTCCACATCTTCATAGTTATGAAACGTAGAACCGAAAGTAAAACTATGAAGCTTTGCCTTTATCACTTGCTGATACGAAGCACTTTCACCTCATAGGAAGCCAGCTGTATATCTCCTTCTACATTCCCTCCATCCAGCACATCTTCATACAGTTGATCCAGCTGTATTTCTCTCGTCTCTTCACTGAAATTCATAACAAAGACAAACGAGGAGTTTGCATCATAGCGCACTTGAATGGATACCCCTTCTTGCTTCGTAATTCCGACTGGCGGGTAGATCTGCTCTGTTTCCAGCAGTTCCGCATAAAAGTCGTCCTGGAATGCTCCCTCTAATCTAGCACCGATATAATAAGCAACGCCTTCTCCATAGGCATGCTCGGTAACAGCTGATGTCCCCTTATAGAAATCTTCTTCATAATTCCCTAAAGTCTTTGCCCCTGTAAGCTCAATCACTGTTGCATAATCCTTCACTTCATACTGTTTACTTCTATAAAGTACTTGATTACGATCTCGCGGATACAGTGTGTCTGTTTCCAATGGTCGTATTCCGAAAATAGCTGTGAGCTTATCCTGCCATGCTCCTTTGTGTACAAGATCATGCTCATTTACTACGCCGCTGATGTACGTCATTACAAGCTTTCCTCCATTTTTTACAAACGACTCGAGTTTTGCGGCAGTCTCGTTATTCATCATATAAAGCATCGGGACAACTAAAAGCTTATATTTGGAAAAATCGTGATCTTTCATAATGACGTCCACTGGAATATCCTGTTTCCAAAATGGCCGGTAATGTGCATGCATCGTTCTGATATATTGCTTGGAATCCAATCCATATCCTTGCGCATCTTCCAACGCCCAGTCGTTTTCCCAGTCATACAAGAATGCAACTTCGGCTGCGCGATGCGTTCCCTTTAGTGCTGCAAGCTTTTCCATACTCTTGCCCAGCTCCGCAACTTCTTGGAATACACGATTATCTGGAGAACGATCATGATCTACGACCGCCCCATGAAACTTTTCCGTTGAGCCTCGTGATTTACGCCATTGGAAATAGAGAATACTGTCTGAGCCATGAGCAAGCATCTGCATCGAAGCAAGGATGTGCATGCCTGGTCGCTTCGCTTTGTTCACCGGATGCCAGTTTACGGCACTTGGTGTATTTTCCATTAGCAAAAACGGCTGATCTTTCAGTGTCCGGTATAAATCATCAATGAATCCAACCTTCATCGCAAGCTCCGCTGTTGTCTCCCAGTCATTATGCCAAGTCGGATACGCATCCCAGCTGATCACGTCAATTTTATCTGCAAAACGGTTGTAATCCAGTCCACGGAATGGAATTAGATCAGGTGTGTCCGCCATGAAGTTCGTTGTAACAGGAATATCCGGCGTTATCTCGCGTAAAGGAACCAACTCATTTTCCATGAAACGTACAGTTTGATCTGTCGAAAATCTCCGCCAATCCAATCGCAGTCCGTGTACACCATCCTCTCCGTTTGGCGATGGAGATTCTACCTGCTCCCAATTTGTAAAAGTATGACTCCAGAACGGTCCCCACCATGCATCATTCAAGGCATCTAGATTTCCGTCGTATTTCTCTTTCAGCCATTCGCGAAAAGCAGCCTGGCAATTTTCACAATGGCAATCGCCGCTATACTCATTAGATATATGCCATAGCAGCAAAGCCGGATGCTTTCCGTACCGCTCTGCAAGCTTCCGGTTTATCTTCTCCGTTTTCTCCAAATACGTCGGAGAAGTAAAGCAATGATTATGTCTGCCGCCATGCAGCTGCTTTACTCTCGCTGCATTGACCCGCAGTACATCTGGATACTTTTGGGACATCCAAGCAGGACGCGCACCGCTTGGAGTAGCCAATATCACTTTGCCGCCAAAGGAATGTATGTCATCGAAAATATTATCCAGCCATTTGAAATTGTACACACCCTCTTCTGGCTCTAATGCACTCCAAGCAAAAATACTGACAGAGAAAGTATTTGTATGTGCTGTTTGCATCAATTCGATGTCTTCTTTCAGAACTTCAGGATACTTCAGCCACTGATCTGGGTTATAGTCTCCACCATGCAGCAAAAAAGGTGCTTTTAACTCGCGCTTTGATTTATTCATTTTCTTCTCTCCCTTTTCTGGTTATCCTTTCGTTCCGCCGGTCGTCAGCCCGGAAACAAAGTTTCGCTGCAGCAGCAAGAAGACGATGGCAATTGGAATACTTATCAAGATCGCTCCGGCAGCAAACGTTGTATAGCTTGCCCCCATTACTTCATTTACTAAGTTAAATAGGCCAATCGGAAGCGTATAGGCTTCAGTCGTTCGCAGTATGACGGAGGATAAAACAAAATCTCCTAATGGCACCGTGAACCCATTCATGGCGACAACCGCAAGCATCGGTTTCGATAATGGCATGATAATCTGCCAAAATGTCCGGGTGAAGCTGGCACCATCTATCCGTGCACTTTCATCAAGCTCCATCGGAATGGAATCCATATAGCCCTTCATTAAGTAGGTATTCATTGGAATTAAGCCACCGATGTACAGCAGAATCAGCAGCCAATGACTGTTGACCATATCCAGCATCTGCGCCAGTACAAAGAGTGCGATCAGTGCAGAAAATTGCGGAATCATCTGCAGCAGCAGAAAGACGGTCAATGTGTTTTTCCTGCCTTTAAAACGGAAGCGCGAAAAGGCATAGCCTGTAAACGATACACTGATGATGGCACCAACCATCGTGAAAAAGCTGATTTTAACCGAATTTATATACCACTGCCCATAAGGCAGAGAAGCAGAGCCTTCGAACAGTTCCTTATAATGTGCCAACGTCGGATTTTTCGGAATGATGGATGTACTGATTAAACTGTTTCCAGGATTGAAGCTTGCGCCAATTGTCCACGCGAGCGGATACAGAATCATAATCGACATAACAATCAGCACACCATAGGAAAGTGTAAGGCGAATCAAACGAGATCGATTGCGCATGCTCATGCTCCTTCCTTGAATGTACTTGATTTTCGGAACTGCCATAATGCAATGGATACGACAACGACTGATAACATGATCGTCAGGGCAGCTGCCAACGCATATTGGCTGGACTGCATTGTCAGTTTATAAATCCACGAAACTAAAATATCTGTACCGCCGGCAGTGGAGTCCGGAACCGCCGGCCCTCCTGCATTAAACAGATAGATAATATTGAAGTTATTAAAGTTGAATGTAAATTGCGTGATGATAATGGGCGAGATCGACAATAGAATCATTGGCATGGTAATGTGGCGGAATTTTGAAAAGGCAGACGCCCCATCAATTGTCGCTGCTTCATACAAGTCCTCAGGTATCGATTGCAGCACACCTGTTGTCACAAGAAAAATGTACGGGAAACCGAGCCAGCCTTGCATCATGATCAGTGCGAATCGTGCCCAGTTTGGATCTGTCAGCCAAGGGATGGCGTCGATGCCTAGTGCAGCCAGGATATCGTTGTTCACCGCTCCGAAGCTATCATTGAATAAGCCAGCAAAAATCAAGATGGTGACGAATCCAGGAACCGCCCATGGCAAGACGAGAATCGTACGAAACAGTTTTTTGAAACGGATTTCTTTTTGATTTACAACTACTGCGAGAAAGATTCCTAGTGCGACTTGCAGCGTGGACGCAACGATTGTCCAGACTACCGTCCACGCAAGTACATCGAAGAAAGTTGAGCGCCAGATGTCGACAGTGAAGATTTCCTTGAATGTACTGAACCCGACCCATTCGACCAGTTTAGCCGGTGGTGAATTATATAAATCATAATTCGTAAAGGCGATCGCGAAGCTGAAAAGGATTGGGAAAACGACAGCGAATAATAGCAGCAAGAACGCAGGTCCGCTGATCAAATACGGATAACCTTTGAACAGCACATGCTGATACTGCTGCCGAAGTGTATACAGTGTCTGCTTGTTATCTCGCATAATGCCTGTTTTATAGGCGTCCCGCAGATTCAAATAATAGACTATCAAACCTAGGAAGATAACAATCAACGCTATGAGTCCTTCTGCCAATAGGAAAATCGAGTTATCTCTTGGAAGCTCAGTCCCAAGCGTGACGATACCCCACAACCCCATATTCAACAGATCTTTAAATGCAACAAAGAAAGAAACGGTTATCAGCAGAAACAATAATCCTTTCAGCCATTGCCGATGATAAAACTGACCGAAACCTGGTATGATCGATAGCAACAATGCTACTTTACGATGCTGCATGAATACTCCTCCTCGTACATAGGAAATACGCGCCGGCACAATGCCGGCGCGTCCCTATCATTTTCCGCCGTGATTTGCCTCTATTTGACCTTCAATAGATTTTACCGCCTGATCAAGTGCTTCCTGCGGCTCAGATTTTCCGGTCGCAATTGTCTGCAGGGCAGCATCCGTAGGTTTCCATACTTCATTCATTTCCGGTATACCAGGTGTAAGATCAGAGAACTGTGATTGTTCCGCAATTGCCTTAGAAGCATCACTTTCCATTACTTCCTGATCTTCTGCCAGCGCCTTCACTGCTGGAACTTCTTTTGTTTTTTCATAACGAACCTTAGAAACTTCTTCATTACTCAAATACTTTACTAGCTCTTCTGCCAACTCAGCATTCTTTGAGAAAGTACTTACGTTATAGCTTTTAACTCCGATGAATGCACGCATGTTCTCCCCATTTGATAGCTTCGGCAAGGAAGCAATACCATAGTCGACTCCAGCTGATTCAAATGGTTCCAGGTTCCATGGACCTGAAATGATAGCGGCAGCTTTTCCTTCAGTAAACAGCGATTCGATTACATTGATACCTTGCTCACCTACCATACCAGCTGGGAAGATCTTCTCATCGTAGAAACGTTTAATTTCATTCGCTCCTTCTACAGATCCCTCATTGTTTAATCCGATATCTTCCGGATTGAATGTACCATCACCGTTCTTGCCAAAGACATATCCACCATAACCACTCAGAACGCTATTGGCGTAATACGTCTGATCAAACTGTGCAAGAAAGCCGTATTGCTCGCCTTTCCTGACTTCTTTAGAATAATTGAACCACCCCTCCAAATCCTGTGGCAGTTCTTCTTCGGTAATAAGATCTTTATTATAGTAGAGCATCGTCGTTTCAACGGCTTTCGGAAGTCCATACACTTTGCCATCAACGATCTGTGACTGCATGGCTGACTCCGTGTAAGTGGATTGGAGTGCTTCATCTACAGCTATTTCTTTCACCAAGCCCTCTGTTACAGCCGATCCCATTTGATCTCCCGGCATTGTGAATACATCCGGTCCTGACCCTCCTGGACCATCCAGGCGTAAATCTTCTAATTGCTGCGCATAGTTCTTCTCAATTATCTCTACCGTCACATCATGTTCTTTCTCAAATTCAGCAACAGCGTCTTCGATACCGATGGCTTTCTCTTTATCTTCCCAAATAACCAATTTGTTACTTTTCTCTGACTCACTACCATCAGCACCACTCTCTTGCGGTCCACATCCAGCCAGCAAAACTCCCGTCATCAAACCAGATACCAAGCCAAGCATTAGCTTTTTCCTTTTCACCCGACCCCACTCCTTTTGTTGAAAGCGTTTACAACAATAAAGATAGCATTATAGTAATACGAAGTAAACAATTATTTTACTTATATAAGGTAAATAATTTACGCAAACAAAAAACGACCTTTTTAGTCAGTCGTTTTCGTCAAAGTACTCTTTCTTTCGACAATCTCTCCAGTAATTAGTACCGTTTTGGATAATGTCCGTTTACTCAATATCTGTTCCAAAAGCAAATCAATAGCAGTCTTGCATACTTCACTCAGATCGATGCGGATGGTCGTCAACGGAGGTGAAACGTATTTTGCAACACTGATGTTATTGATGCTGATTACACTCACTTGACCAGGAATAGCGATACCTTCTTCGTTTAACGCCTGAAGCATACCAACAGCAATCGGATCAGCTGCTGCAACGAATGCACTAGGCAAAATCTCCAGTTCATCTATCGCTTTTTTCATTAAGCCATAGCCATTTTCAACACTGAAACCACGCCTGCAGAGAACTGATTGATCATCAAGTATACCCTTTTGCTCCATATAGGATCGAAAGGCCTTTTCCCTAAGATCCATCTCATCTGCCATCGTATCCGGGTTTTGAAAAGTACCTCCTATGAAGCCGATATGCCGGTGCCCTTGCTGCAATAAATGGTCTATCTGCTTTCTTGTCATCCATTCTAAATCCGGACGTACAGCATCGTAGTGATCTGGATCTGGTGCTGAATCTATGAAAACACCATTCTTACTTAGAGTCTGAAGTTTTTTGCGCTCCGCCTCAGTAAAGCTCCCTACCGCCATAAAACCTTGAATCGTTTCCGGGACAGCTTCTATCCCATCTTCTTTTTTGTACAAGGTCATTTCGACATTTCGTTCTTTCGCACATTGTTCCAGCGCTTTACGCATCGTCTTGAAGTAAACATCCTCCAGCTCTTCTGTATCTGTTACCCAATAAAGAAATGCTATTTGTTTGATGCGCATATGAACTTCCTTCTTCCGGTAGTTCAGCCGTTCTGCCACAGCGAATATCTTGTCCTTCGTATCTTCAGTCACAGAAAGGCTGTCATCGTGATTCAGCACTCTTGAAACTGTCGAAACGGAATATCCTACTTCATTCGCAATATCCTTGATCGTCGCCATTCTCTCACCTCTTCTGCTTTGAATTATGACAGATAAGCTAATGATAGTAAACTTTTTACTAAAACTTTATACTGACTTTTGTATTGAAGTATTTCTTGCTTCCACTTTCGCCTTGTAGTAAACTATCTCTAACTTAGTTAATTAAATTAATAAAGTCTATTTAGGAGGAATTGTAATGACGGTTAACCCGAATTTAACAGCTTCATTTCAAGAGATCTTTCAAACTTCAGAAACACCACGCCAATTCTTTGCTCCCGGAAGAATCAATTTGATTGGCGAGCACACCGATTATAATGGAGGACATGTATTTCCAGCAGCAATCTCCTATGGCACTTACGCTTTGGCTGTAAAGCGCAATGACAATTTACTCAGATTTTACAGCATGAACTTTTCTGAAAACGGTATCATTGAACGGACATTAGATGATCTTGCCTATCGTTCTGAAGATAATTGGGCCAACTATCCAAAAGGTGTACTGCTTTATTTGCACCAAGCTACCGATAAAATAACATCTGGTATGGATATCCTTTTTTATGGTGATATACCGAATGGCGCGGGTCTTTCTTCTTCCGCTTCTATAGAGCTAGTCACAGGTGTATTGGCTGATAGTGTGTACGGACTTGGAATGGAACGAATTCCGCTTGTACAGCTTGGGCAACGGGTGGAAAACGAATATATCGGTGTAAACAGCGGTATCATGGACCAATTTTCAGTTGGAATGGGCAAACAAGGACACGCCATTCTGCTTGACTGCAATACATTGGCCTATGAGCATGCCCCTGTGGACCTGTCTGAACATGTCATCTTAATCGCCAATACGAATAAACAACGAACATTATCTGGCTCAAAATATAACGAACGACGATCAGAATGCGAAGCTGCTCTGCAGGATTTGCAGCAAGAACTAAAAATTAATAGTCTTGGTGAGCTTACACCAGATACTTTTGAACAGCACCATACATTAATCAGCAATCCTGTTCACGTCAAACGGGCACGCCATGCTGTGTATGAGAACAATCGCACCATTGAGGCACTAAAGAAACTCCAAAGGCATGACTTGGCTGCATTCGGGGAATTGATGAATGATTCGCATCGTTCACTGCGGGATGATTATGAAGTGACCGGACAGGAACTCGATACGATTGTTGAAGCAGCATGGGCACAGGATGGCGTTCTTGGCGCCCGTATGACTGGTGCTGGATTTGGCGGCTGTGCTATTGCACTAGTGGAAAAAGATAAAGCGGATGCTGTTCAAGCAGGTATCCAGCAACACTATAAAGAAAAAATCGGATATGAAGCAACCTTCTATACCGCAACAATCGGCGACGGTGCAAAGGAACTAGCATAAAAGGACGTGTTCATATGATTTATTCAGATATTGAGAGTTTATTGGAACAAACTTGTAAGGAAGATTTGATACAGGAACGGGATATCATCTATGTACGCAACCAGGTGATGCACTTGTTGAAGATGACAACATATCCAGAACATAAGATTTTAACAAGCTCCGATTCAATACCGGATTTAGTAGATAGAATCATAGAATATGCCGTGAAGGAAGATATAATCGATAACATTCTGGATGAGAAGGAGATGCTTGCTGCATCGTTGATGAATTGCTTCATGCCTCGACCTTCCACTGTTCAAACTTTATTTGAGGGCTATTATAAGAAATCACCTGAGCAGGCAACGGATTACTTTTATAATCTAAGCAAGAACAGCAACTACATCCAAATGAATCGGATCAAAAAGAACATATCGTATAAAACACAAACAGAATATGGCGAAATGGATATTACTATCAATTTGTCCAAACCAGAAAAAGATCCAGAGCAAATCAAGCGCGAGCGGATGACGAAACAGGATAATTCCTACCCTCTTTGCGTGCTCTGTAAAGAAAACGAAGGCTATGCCGGCAGAATCGGTTATCCTGCACGCTCTAACCACCGCGTAATTGAATTGTCACTAGGAGAGGAAAAATGGTTCTTCCAATACTCGCCGTATGTTTATTACGATGAACACAGCATCGTATTATCAGAAGAACATCGGGATATGAAAATAAATGCAGATGCATTCCGCAGACTGCTTGAATTTGTAGAAAAGTTCCCTCATTATTTCATCGGCTCGAACGCTGATTTGCCGATTGTAGGAGGCTCCATTCTCTCCCACGATCATTATCAAGCAGGTCGCTATACCTTTGCCATGACCAACGCGGAAGAACGCTATACCTTCCCGATTCATGCGCACCCAGATGTAAGTGCAGCTGTGCTCAATTGGCCGCTGACGGTCATCCGGCTCAAGGCGGATGACCAAGAAAAGCTTGCGAAAGCAGCAGAAAGCATTCTAGCGTTTTGGCGTGATTACGATGATGAAGATGCGTCCATTATGTCTTTTACAGACGATACGCCGCATAATACAATAACTCCGATTGCTAGGATGCGGGATGACTTGTATGAAATGGATCTTGTACTTCGCAATAATCGTACGACAGCTACCCATCCATTAGGCATCTTTCACCCGCATGCAGATGTGCATCACATCAAAAAAGAAAATATCGGCTTGATTGAAGTAATGGGTCTTGCAGTTTTACCGCCACGCTTAGCAACGGAGCTTGAAACAATTTATAAGTTCCTCGCCGGAAAAGCAGATGAAGTGGACGCTCCGCACGAAGAATGGGCTCAGGAATTGCGGAAGAAACATGGCTTCCTTCACAACGAACAATATGCAAAAGAAGTTGTACAAAAAGAACTTGGCCAGAAATTTGTCCGTGTATTAGAGGATGCTGGTGTCTTCAAGGACGATAAAGCCTTGCAACGTTTTATCACAAAACTTAATCAGAAAGTGGTGTCTTCATGATCGAAAAGACTGCGCTTCAGGATGGATGGGAATTGTACACTGTTACTAATAATAAAGGGATGCGGCTTGAAGTGCTGAACTTCGGGGGCATCATTACTTCTTTAGAAGTCCCTGATAAAGACGGAAACTTGGAGAATATTGTACTAGGTTATCGCGAACTTCAAGATTACAAAGATAATCCGAATTACTTCGGAGCCTTAATCGGCCGTGTTGCTGGACGGATACAAGACTCAGAATTCGAGTTAAGCGGTGACTCATTCCAACTGAAAGCAAATGAAGGGAAACATCAGCTGCATGGCGGTCCTGAAGGCTTTCACCAAGTACTTTGGGAAGTTGAACCTTTTGAAGAAAATCAAACAAACGGCCTTCGACTCTCTTATACTAGTAAGGATGGTGAAGGCGGCTATCCAGGCAATTTAACGGTGAATGTCACTTATACTCTTACTGAGGACAATAAACTGGTGATCCTTTATGAAGCAACAACTGACAAAGCAACTCCTGTCACTCTAACAAACCATACGTACTTCAATCTCAGTGGCAACCTGAAAAGGACTGTTGCAACGCAGCAGGCAATGGTCGCAAGTGATCATTACACGGAGTTGGATGAAGAACTGATTTCAACAGGAAGACTGCTGGATACAACTGATTCTCCATTCGATTTGCAATCATTCAAACCACTACAGGAAGTATTCAGCACGCTGCATGATCAGCTTCACATTGCCGGGGAAGGCATTGATCACTATTTTTTGTTCTCAAGCAATGAGAAACCAAAAGCAGGGCTCTATGACCCCGAAAGTGGACGACTAATGACTGTTGAATCGAACCAGCCTGGTCTCGTTTTATACACGGGCAATGGACTGGATGATTCATTGGAACTAAAAGAACGCAAGTCGGAAAAGTACCTGGGCATTTGTTTCGAAACGCAGGCTTTCCCTGCAGGCTTGCATCATGACGGTTTTCCTGACCTCATTCTCAAGCCGGACGAAACGTACCGAAAAGAAACTTCATTCTCTTTTTCTATTAAATAACCAAGTAGCAATCAGCTAGTCTTATGACTGGCTGTTTTTTTATGTAAAAATACCTATGCTTTCCGATGGATATTTCAGCTTCTATATCCTCCCAAAAGTAAAAATATCCTATATGAAAGCCTTCACAAAAGGTACTAATATATCAAATTTACCAATTTATAGATATATCTTTTGAAATTTAGGTTATAGAGGCTTATTGTATCGACTAATGTTACAGAAAAGTTACACATTGTAACAAAATCTGCAGATTCACTACATAACATGGAGGGTTATGACGCTATTGAAACTATGTATACACAGATATTGTTGCCAGCCGTTAAAACTGCTTCAGCTAATTCCCAATGGAAAGAGGTAAAAGGATGAGCAAACGAAAAAACTATGATCACAAAAAGAACATGCAACGGAAAAATAAACTACGTGTGGCAAAGCGCTCCTCCGCTCTGCTTGCAGCAGCCGCAATCGTTGTAACACCTTATGTATACGATTCCGAACAAAAGACCCTCAGCAAATATACTGCTGAAGCTGCTGACATTGCTGTAATTGGCAACCAGACGCTTAGCGCAAACTATTCGGGTGGCATTCTGACCCTTACTCTTAGAGGAAACCAACTAGCCAATATTGGCGCTATAAGCAACTACTCACCCAACTTCCAATTGCCTGAAGAACTATCAAGTCTGCTGCAGAATCCTAATATACGTTCCCAAACTACTATCAACTACTCTATTCCATACGTAGGTGTCGGCGGTGTGGCAAACTTAACTCACACTGGATCCGTCACCGGAAGCAATCTGACTGTAAACACAACTACAAATTCCTTTGGCGCCAATATCCGACACACACTAGGTATCGCTGTCTCCAGTCCGACAACCTTTACCGCTCGCATCAATCTAGCAAATTTAGGCATCACCCAGCTGCCAACTGCCTCAGACGGCAGATTGGATTTCCGTGCCATCGCTGCAGATTCATTAATTGCAAACGTAGATTTACTTAACAGACGGGGTGCTGCCACCTCTATTACGACAGGTATTACGGATACGCAGCCGCCAGCAGCTCCTGTCCTTAGTTCCGTAGACAGTGACGATACAACACTTACAGGTACTGCTGAAGCAAACAGCAGAATCAATATCACACTGCCTGATGGCTCTACCGCAACTGCCACTACAGATGCAAACGGTAACTGGTCTGCTGCTATTCCAGCTCAACAGGCGGGCGGAACTATTTCTGCTACTGCTACGGATGCAGCAGGTAACAGAAGTTCAGCGGGTACAGTTTCGGTTACTAATGCTGATACCGAACCTCCTGCGGCACCAGTAATCAACTCTGTGGACAGTGATGATACAACGGTCTCTGGTACAGCAGAAGCAGGAACAGTAATCACGTTAACACTTGGTGATGGCTCAACAGTTGAAGCCACTACTGATGAAGCTGGTAATTGGTCAGCTGATATTCCGGCTCAAGCAGCAGATACAACAATCACAGCTGTCGCGACTGACAATGCCGGTAACGAAAGTGACGCAACTAGTGCGACCGTAACAAATGGTGATACAGAGGCTCCTGCCACTCCAGAGATATCACCGGTCGACAGCGACGATACAACTTTATCGGGTACAGCAGAAGCTGGTTCTGCCATCACCATAACACTGCCTGATGGCTCAACAGTCGAGACAGAAGCAGATGACAATGGCAATTGGTCAGCAGAAATACCGGCACAAGATCCCGATAGCGATATTTCTGTCACTAGCACGGATGCAGCCGGCAATCAAAGTGATCCTGGCTCAGTTACAGTAACGAATGCGGGCGGTGGCGCGGATACAGAACCCCCTGCTGCGCCAGTCATTGCTCCAGTCACTGATGAAGACACAACACTGACAGGTACAGCGGAAGCGAATGCAGAGATTGTCGTTACATTGCCTGACGGTTCAACTGCGGAAACAACTGCAGATGCAGATGGGAACTGGACTGTTGAAATACCAGTTCAAACTGCAGATAGCAGCATAACTGCAGTCGCTATCGATGAGGCCGGGAATGAAAGTGAAGCTGGAAATGTCACCGTTACTGATGCAGACTCCGAGGCACCGACCGCTCCGGAATTCAATCCAATTGATAGTGATGACACTTCTCTTTCTGGTACAGCTGAACCGAATACAGATATCATCGTTACACTTCCAGATGGTTCATCTGCGGAAACAACTACTGATGCAGATGGTAACTGGACTGTTGATATCCCTGCTCAAGAAGCGAATAGCGACATCACAGCAATCGCTGTTGATGAAGCAGGTAATGAAAGTGATGCAGGTTCTGTCACCGTTACCGATGCTGACACTGAAGCACCCGGCGCACCGGAAATTAACCCAATTGATAGCGACGACACTTCCCTTTCCGGTACAGCTGAACCGAATACAGATATCGTTGTCACACTTCCAGATGGTTCTACTGTGGAGACAACTACTGATGCAGATGGGAACTGGACTGTTGATATTCCTGCTCAAGAAGCAGACAGCGAAATATCTGCTGTGGCTGTTGATGAAGCAGGCAATGAAAGTGATGCGGGCTCTGTTACCGTTACCGATGCTGACACTGAAGCACCAGGCGCACCGGAAATTAACCCAATTGATAGCGACGACACTTCCCTTTCCGGTACAGCTGAACCGAACACAGATATCGTTGTCACACTTCCAGATGGTTCTACTTTAGACACAACTACTGATGCAGATGGTAACTGGACTGTTGATATTCCTGCTCAAGAGACAGGCAGCGTCATCTCCGTTACCGCAACAGATGAAGCCGGAAACGAAAGTGATGCTGGTACTGCAACAGTTACGAATTCAGATACAGAAGCACCAGCAGCTCCAGAAGTTAATCCTGTTGATAGTGACGATACTTCTCTTTCCGGTACTGCAGAACCAAATACGGATGTTGTCCTAACATTTTCCGATGGTACAACAGTGGAAACGCGATCAGATGCTGATGGCAATTGGAATATCGAAATTCCAGCTCAAGAACCTGGCACTGAGATCTCTGTTGTCGCAATTGATGATGCCGGTAATCAAAGCGATCCGAGCACCGTCGTAGTAATCAATTATGATTCAGCTCCTCCTGCAGCTCCGGAAATAAATCCGGTCACTAACGCCGATACATCTATTTCTGGTACAGCTGAAGCAAATGCAACAATTATTGTAACGCTGGCGGATGGCACAACTGCAGAAGCAATAGCTGATTCTGAAGGTAATTGGACTGCAGAGATTCCTGCACAAGATCCAGGAAGTGAGATCTCAGCAATTGCTATTGATGAAGCTGGAAATGAAAGCGAATCTGAATCTATAACTGTTGCTAATTCTGATACAACAGCACCTATAGCTCCAGAAGTCGATCCTTTAGATAGTGACGACACTTCTCTTTCTGGTACAGCTGAAGCAAATACAGATATTATCGTTACTCTACCGAACGGAGCCTCCGTTAGAACGACAGCTGACGCAGATGGTAATTGGACTGTTGATATTCCATCTCAAAATCCTGACGCTGTACTTTCAGTTGTAGCAGTTGACGAGGCTCGTAATATCAGTGGCGCTAGTACAGTTGTTGTAACAAATGCTGATACTACTGCTCCGGATGCTCCGCAGATTAATGCAATAGATAGTGATGATACTTCACTTTCCGGGACTACGGAAGCAAACGCTGATGTCATTGTTACGCTACCAAATGGAACTTCTGTCAGAACGACTGCCGATGCAGATGGCAACTGGACAGTTGATATTCCAACCCAATATCCTGGTGTGGCACTTTCAGTTGTAGCTGTTGATGAGGCTCGCAATATGAGTAGCGCTAGTACGATTGTTGTAACGAATGCTGATACTACTGCTCCGGATGCTCCGGAAGTCAATCCTGTTGACAGTGACGACACTTCTCTTTCTGGGACGGCGGAACCGGATGCGGACATTATTGTGACACTTCCAGACGGAACTTCTGTCAGAACGACTGCCGATGCAGATGGCAACTGGACAGTTGATATTCCAACCCAAGATCCTGGTGTGGCGCTTTCAGTTGTAGCAGTTGACGAGGCTCGTAATATCAGTGGCGCTAGTACAGTTGTTGTAACGAACGCGGATACTACTGCTCCGGATGCACCAGAAGTTAATCCTGTTGACAGTGACGACACTTCTCTTTCTGGGACGGCGGAACCAGATGCGGATATTATCGTGACGCTTCCAGACGGAACTTCTGTCAGAACAACCGCTGATGCAGATGGTAACTGGACAGTTGATATTCCTGCTCAAAGCCCTGGTGCTGCACTTTCTGTTGTAGCGGTTGATGAGGCTCGTAATGTTAGCAGTGCTAGTACAGTTGTTGTAACGAATGCTGATACTACTGCTCCTGAAGCTCCTGAGGTTGATCCTGTAAACAGTGACGATACTTCTCTTGCTGGTACAGCTGAGCCTAACTCTAATATCATTGTGACGCTTCCTAATGGCTCAACAATCAGTACAACTACAGACGAACAAGGCAACTGGTCTGTTGACATTCCAGCTCAAGATCCTAACGCTATCCTTTCCGTTGTAGCGGTTGATGAAGCTCGTAATGTTAGTAGCTCAAGTTCGGTTGTTGTAACAAATACTGATACTACTGCTCCTGAAGCTCCTGTAGTCAATGCAGTTGATAGCGACGATACTACCCTTTCTGGGACCGCGGAACCAGATGCGGATATCATCGTGACGCTTCCAGACGGAACTTCTGTCAGAACAACCGCTGATGCAGATGGTAACTGGACAGTCGATGTCCCGGCTCAAAGCCCTGGCGCTTCTCTTTCTGTTGTTGCGGTTGACGAAGCTCGTAATGTTAGCGGCACTAGTACGGTTGTTGTAACAAATGCTGACACTACTGCTCCAGAAACTCCAGAAGTCAATGCAGTTGATAGCGACGATACTACCCTTTCTGGGACCGCGGAACCAAATGCAGATATTATCATCACGCTACCTAATGGCTCAACAATAAATACAGCTGCAGATGCTCAAGGTAACTGGTCTGTTGACATTCCGGCTCAAGACCCAGACGCTATCCTTTCCGTTGTAGCTGTTGACGAAGCTCGTAATGTAAGCGGCTCAGGGTCAGTTGTTGTAACAAACGCTGATACTACTGCTCCCGATGCTCCTGAGGTCAATGCAGTTGATAGCGACGATACTACCCTTTCTGGGACTGCAGAGCCAAATGCAGATATTATCGTCACGCTACCTAATGGCTCAACTATAAATACAACTGCAGACGCTCAAGGTAACTGGTCTGTTGACATACCGACTCAAGAGTCTGGCGCTGTCCTTTCAGTTGTAGCTGTTGACGAAGCTCGTAATGTAAGTAATTCAGCCAATATTACTGTGCAGGCTGGCGAATCTGATATACCTGCACCTCCAGTAGCAGGGCCAATTACAGCGAATGATAACTTTATATTTGGCCTTTCCGGGTTCAATTCATTTATCTTCCTCTACCTACCTGATGGTACAGTGATAGAAACAAGAGCAAATGACCAAGGGCAATGGTCTGCTGAAATTCCGCCACAAGATGCCGGCAGTGAAATAACAATCATTGAAACCGATCAAAACGGTAATAGCAGTGAACCTACCGTATTAACAGTTGGTGATGAACCGGACACAGAGGCTCCCGCAACACCTATAGCTTTACCTGTATCCAACACAGATACTTCGTTGACGGGTATCGCTGAACCGGACACTACAGTAGTAGTAACACTGCCAAACGGCACACAGCTAGAAACCGTTTCAGATACTAACGGTAATTGGGTAATTGACATCCCGACTCAAGAAGCAGGTGCTGAACTTTCTATCATCTCTATAGATGCTGCTGGTAATCTAAGTGCTTCCCAGGTTGTTAGTGTCATTGACAATATTCAGCCGGAAAGCCCAGCTGTAGATCCAATAACCGACGAAGATACTTCTCTCTCTGGTGATGGAGAACCTGAATCTACGGTTGTTATTACACTACCTGATGGCTCTATCGTGGAAGCTCCGGTTGATGAAGATGGCAATTGGGAAACTGACATTCCGGCTCAAGAACCAGGAGATGAAATTACTGTTGTCGTAACAGACCCAGCTGGCAACGTAAGTGATCCTGTCGTCGTTCCGGTAGAAAACAGTGATACACAAGCTCCAGATGCTCCTTCTGTTGATCCAGTAACGGATGAAGATACGAATGTTTCAGGCGATGCAGAACCTGGATCAACTGTAGTTATCACACTTCCAGATGGCTCTATCGTAGATGCTCCGGTTAATGAAGAAGGAAATTGGCAGGCTGAGATTCCAGCTCAAGAATCTGGTGAGGAAATCAATATCGTCGTCACAGATCCAGCAGGCAACGTTAGTAATCCTGTCATCGTTCCAGTTGAAAACAGTGATACAGAAGCTCCGGATTCTCCTTCTGTCGACCCAGTAACAGATGAAGATACGAATGTTTCTGGTGATGGAGAACCTGGATCTACGGTCATTATCACAGTGCCAGATGGCTCTACTGTGGAAGCTCCGGTCGATGAGGATGGCAATTGGCAGGCTGAAATTCCGGCTCAAGAGCCCGGCAATGAGATCATCGTGGTCGTCACCGATCCAGCTGGTAACGTAAGTAATCCTGTCGTCGTTCCAGTAGAAAACGGAGATACAGAGGCTCCGGATGCTCCTTCTGTCGATCCAGTCACGGATGAAAATACGATTGTTTCTGGTGACGGAGAACCTGGTTCAACTATCGTTATCACACTTCCAGATGGAGGAACTGTAGACACTCCGGTCGATGAAGATGGCAATTGGGAAGCTGAAATCCCAGCTCAAGAACCTGGTGATGAAATTGTTGTGGTCATCACCGATCCAGATGGTAATGTAAGTGATCCTGTTATCGTTCCAGTTGAAAACAGCGATACACAAGCTCCTGATGCTCCGGCTGTAGATCCAGTAACAGACGAAGATACGAATGTTTCTGGTGACGGAGAACCTGGTTCTACTGTCGTTATCACGCTTCCAGATGGAGAGACTGTAGTAGAAGCTCCGGTCGATGAAGATGGCAATTGGGAAGCTGAAATTCCAGCTCAAGAGCCTGGTGATGAAATTATTGTAGTCGTAACAGATCCAGAAGGTAATGTAAGTGATCCTGTCATCGTTCCGGTAGAAAACGGTGATACACAAGTTCCGGATGCTCCTTCTGTCGATCCAGTCACGGATGAAGATACGATTGTTTCTGGTGACGGTGAACCTGGTTCTACTGTCGTTATCACACTTCCAGATGGAGGAACTGTAGAAGCTCCGGTCGATGAAAACGGCAATTGGGAGGCTGAAGTTCCGGCTCAAGAGCCTGGAGAAGAAATTGTTGTGGTCATCACTGATCCAGAAGGTAATGTAAGTAATCCTGTCGTCGTTCCAGTAGAAAACGGAGATACTGAAACACCGGACGCTCCGGCTGTAGATCCAGTCACGGACGAAGATACGATTGTTTCTGGTGACGGTGAACCTGGTTCAACTATCGTTATTACACTGCCAGATGGAGGAACTGTAGAAGCTCCGGTCGATGAAAACGGCAATTGGGAAACCGAGATCCCTGCTCAAGATCCTGGTGAGGAAATCATTGTTGTCATTACCGATCCTGATGGCAACGTAAGTGATCCTGTGATTGTTCCAGTAGAAGATGAAAATACAGAAGCTCCGGATGCTCCATCTGTCGATCCAATTACTGATAATGACACTGATGTTTCCGGCGATGCAGAACCTGGATCGACGGTTGTTATCACACTTCCAGATGGTTCTACTGTGGAAGCTCCAGTTGATGAAAACGGCAACTGGGAAGCTGACATTCCGGTTCAAGAACCTGGCGATGAGATTATTGTTGTCGTCACTGATCCGGACAATAACGTAAGCGCACCTGTTATCGTTCCAGTTGAAGGTGAAGATACTGAAGCTCCAGACACTCCTTCCGTTGATCCAGTAACGGATGAAGATACAAATGTTTCTGGCGATGGAGAACCTGGATCTACCGTTGTTATCACACTTCCAGATGGTTCTACTGTAGAAACTCCGGTTGATGAAGATGGCAATTGGGAAGTTGACATTCCAGCACAAGATCCTGGTGATGAGGTTATCGTAGTGATAACTGATCCAGCTGGAAATGAAAGTGATCCGGTTATCGTTCCAGTAGAAAATGCTGATACAGAAGCTCCAGACTCACCTTCTGTCGACCCAGTAACGGATGAAGATACAAATGTTTCTGGCGATGGAGAACCTGGATCTACCGTTGTTATCACACTTCCAGATGGTTCTACTGTAGAAGCTCCTGTTGATGAAGATGGCAATTGGGAAGTTGACATTCCAGCACAAGATCCTGGTGATGAGGTCATCGTAGTAATAACTGATCCAGCTGGAAATGAAAGTGATCCGGTTATCGTTCCAGTAGAAAATGCTGATACAGAAGCACCAGACACACCTTCTGTCGACCCGGTAACGGATGAAGATACGAATGTTTCTGGTGACGGAGAACCTGGATCGACGGTTGTTATCACACTTCCAGATGGCTCTACTATAGAAGCTCCGGTTGATGAAGATGGCAACTGGTCCGTTCCGGCACCTGGACTGAAGCCTGGTGATGAGATTACTGTTATTGGTAAGGATTCTGATGGTAATGAAGGTAAGCCTACCCGAGTAACTGTTGGCAATAATGAAGAAGGCGGTACAGATACGTCCACAGTCCTTCCAGGTAGTGGGTCTTCTGATGGTACTTATGATGGAAGACAGCTGCCACAGACATCCAATAACTTCTTCACATCCATTTTGATAAGTGCAGGAGCATTGATTGCAGGAGCGATTTCACTCGTTGCATCTCGCTTTAGAAGAAAAAATCAGTAAATAACATTCAGGAAGAGGAGCGGCTCAGCCCTCCTTTTCCTATACATAAAGGAGGATGCACGATGCAGCCAGAATTATTTACAACAAACAAAATCCGCACCCAATTGGATCTAGCAGAACAACAGTTGCATGCTCTAAAAGATACTATATCTCCTTCTGTACGAAATCATACCGCTAATACTTATATCCTTTTCGCTTCCTTAGGAACATTTAATTCACAGGCCGAAGTCATTTATTCAGGCCACCATCACTTCAATACTGCTGTTTCCGAATTGCTGCGGCGTATAGAAATACACAGTAGGAAACGCTCCATTATCTACCCCTGGATTAAGATTGATGCTGTCAGTCAAGTAAAACCTATATCATTTCAATCACTTCAAGATGCAATTGCATCTTGTAAAACAAATCACTTCAAATATGGAATCAGCTTTGATAAGGAATTCAATCTGGCATTCTTGGAACAGGAAATTAACGGCAACGAGTTCATTCAAGAAAACAGAAGCTCGGGACTAAAAAATTGGTTTGAAGATGCTGTGAACTCCTATTTACTGAAGCGGGCATGGAATCGCCCTCTCAACCCTTTTCAGCTTTCACAATACAAAGAACGAACGGTTTTTCTTTTTGACACAGTTTCTACTTTTATAGGACCGAAGGCTATCATTCACCTGCAGCATGGCAACCACAAAAATGGCATTCGCCCTATCCGGCATCTTGACCGCCATATAGATACTCTAATACAGTGCTCGACAAATCATCTTAGAGACCGTGTACAGCAGGACGGAAAGTTTGACTATGGCATATATGCAGCTGCTTCAAAAATAATTACGTCTTATAATTTGATTAGACATGCCGACGCTATCCACTCGCTAGCCGAGGGCTATCGATGGAAAAGGTCATTGCAGCAACAAGATCCCATTCTGTTGCAACGGATGAAGGCTGCACTGGATTATCTTTTAAAATTCCAGGCAGAAAAGGATTCTAAAACTATTCTTATCGAAAAGGACTCCAAAAACCAGCTGTACAGTCTTGGAGCTACTGCCGCTGCAGTTATAGCTATCGCTGACTACCAGTCTCTGACTGGCGATGAGCAGTATTTGGAAGCAGCAAAAAAAATGGCTAATGGTATGCTTACGTTACAAAACAGAAGCGGCAGTTTCCTGAATATCACTGCAAAGCAGCATCAAGCTGGATATGATGCTAAGGCTGTCTATGCCTTGCTGCGACTGTATCAATTAGATAGTTATCCCTTGTGGCTAGAAAGAAGCAAGCTTGCATTTGAACACTTTATCAATCGAAGAGTACAGCCTGCACCAAATCACTGGCTCAGTTATGCAGTGTATGAAATGACCGGTATCATACCTGATAGACGCTATTTTGCCATGAAACTGCAAAGCATCCAAAAAAGATTGGCAGCGATGAAAGGGAATACGAACCCCTCTCCTACACAATTGCAGATTCTGCTTTGCACTAGAAGATTGCTGGACAGAATGCACCACGCCCAATTAGGTCATCTTTTAAGAGGATTTGATATGAAGAATTTAGAGGATACGATACATTCTCGTGCTGATCAGCAGCGGATAGGTTTCTTCTATCCTGAGATAGCAATGTACATGGAGAACCCGAGTTCAGTTGTAGGGAGTTTCTTCAATAGACAGCACGGATTCCGTGTACGTATTGATGACCTGCAGCACAATATCAGTTCCTATTGTCTGTATGCCCAATATTATCTGACTGACCATCAAGACCAGTCGTTAATTCCTTCCTAGGAGGTGTATCACATGCTGAAGTTCATAGGCTATACCCTTTTATTAGTCGGAGCTATCGTACTTGTTATAACCGGCTATCAGTTCTATCAATCAGAAGCAAAGAGCGATAACCTTTTAGAAGAAGCCAATGCTATGCTGGCTGAAGAGAAAAACAACAGCAATACGAGTGATACTGCCAATGCTGAAAATAACAAACCAGAAGATGCTAGTCAATCTGACGGACAAGAAGTCAACAATACAAATATAGTGAATAGGGGAACTTTTGAAGAAGGTGAACTGGTCGGCATTCTGCGTATACCTGCCATCGAACTTGAAGTTCCTATTTCAGAAGGAACTGCGCCGCAGGAACTGAAATCAGGAGTTGGCCACGAAACTAGCTCTAGCTTGCCTGGAGGAGGCAAACAAGTATTTCTTGCCGGGCATAATGATTCTACTTTCCGGCGTGCAGGAGAACTGAAAAATGGTGATGAACTGATAATCGAAACCAGTCAGGGGTCATTCAGCTATACAATGTATGCACATGACATTGTGCATGAGTCTAGAACAGATGTCATCACTCCCGGAGATAGTGAATCACTGGTCCTGATGACATGTTATCCTTTCACAGGAATAGGCTCGCCCACTGAGCGTTACCTCATATACGCAAAACCAAATTAAAAAGCACAGCCAAAAGGCTGTGCTTTTTCATACCGGGGCAAACAGATCAACCAATTGTAGCGCTACTGCCCCTAATGCTGTCGCACGATTACCATGTTTACTTACCATTATCTCAGTCTGTGCCGCTTGATCCGTCAATGCTCGGCTCGCAATTTCTTCCTTTAATGAGGGAAGGAGAAAAGCAGCACTCTCCATCACACCTCCGCCAAGAATGATTCGATCAGGATTCAACAGATGTATTAAATTAACCAAACCTATTCCTAATATCTGACCTGTTTTTTCCAGAATGATCTGAGCGTCTTCATCTCCAGCTCTCGCTGCGTGATAAACAGCTTCCCCACTCGCCATCCTTGCTCTGTGCGCAATAGACGGACCGCTTGCAAGTGTCTGAAGGCAACCACGGTTTCCACAAGCGCATTTTTCTCCATTTGGATCGATAGACATATGTCCTAGTTCACCAGCCAGCCCTGCTGCTCCGTGAAAAAGCTTTCCTCCAATAATAATTCCCGCACCAATTCCTCGCCCAATATTGACGGCCACCATACTATCCTGCATATCATAACCGCCAAACCACGACTCCCCAAGCGCCATTGCTCGAGCATCATTATCCACTTTCACCGGAATACTGAATCTATCTTCTAGCTCCTGCTTGATAGGAATATTATGTAATCCTAAGAGAGGAGCTACGAGAGATACACCAGTTTTTGCATCCACGACTCCATGCATCGCTACTCCGATACCTATTATCTGCTCTGTTTGCATACTATGCCGGTCAAGCAATTGCTGAATAGCTTGTACGACTTGATGCAAAAACTCGCTATTAGTATGCACACTAAGCGGATAAGAGACAATCCCAAGCATCTCTCCTGTTAGATTCGTCAAAATACAGTCGACTGTACCTGGACCAGCATCAACACCGATGACAAACAACTCATCTGTCCGGATATGAAGCATGGTAGGCTTACGGCCGCCGCTTGAGGATCCGAGCTTGCTCTCCTCTACAAGACCTTGTTCAATCAGTTCCTTGACGATAATACTGACTGTCGGAGGCGTCAAGCCTGTCTCTTTCGCTATATCTGCGCGTGATATTGGCGCTGCAATACGAATCTTGTTGAGAATCAAAGATCTATTCACTGTTTTCATTAATTGAAATGTGCCACGCTGCATTTAAACCGCTCCACTATCAGTAATAATTTCAGTATACCATCATTCGAACAAAGCTGACTCCCATGCTAATCTTCTAGATTTCTATCTCTTTAATAACCTTTGCTGGATTTCCCCCGACTACAGTATTTGCAGGGACATCTTTTGTAACGACGGCACCTGATCCGATAACCGCGTTATCTCCGATTGTCACACCAGGATTGATGACAGCACGTCCGCCGATCCAGACGTTATCTCCTATTGTCACCGGCCTGCCCAATTCATAACCGGAATTACGTTCTACCGGATGCAACGGATGCGTTGCAGTGTATATATGTACACCTGGAGCCAACATACAATTATCTCCGATACGAATCTCACAAATATCAAGCATCACACAATCAAAATTCGCATAGAAGTTTTCACCAAGATGAATATTGTACCCATAATCACAGCGAAAGGTCGGTTCGATGTAGGCTTTGCCTTTAGATGAGCCAAGTATCTTATGCAATAAATCCGCTCGCTCGGCGTGCTCATAGCTAGTTGTATTATTATATTTACGGATCAACTCCCGAATTTCCATACGTCTGTCCGTCAGCTCTTTATCGGAAGGACGATAAAGCTCCCCAGCCACCATTTTCTCTCTTTCTGTCTTCATAGTTATACTCTCCCCTTTCTGAAAATCTCTCACTTTATGTATCTATTGTTATAAAACTCGTAAACACGGACCATACTGATTCTATTATATCGCAAAGGAGAATTACTATGCACACCCGCCTCAAAGTTGCACTGCCTCTATTATTCATACTCATTGCACTTTTATTGATCTTGCCCACACAAGCAAACGCTAGCGTTTCCAATACTGGACAAACGACTGCAAACCTGAATATCAGAGCCGCCCCTTCGACGGATGCTGCCATTATCGGCAAATTCCCTGCTGGCACCCAGTTTCAATATATCGACAGAGGAGATGGCTGGGGGCAAATAACCATTCAGAGCCAAACAGGTTATCTTAGCTTGGATTATGTAACAGCAGCGAAAAAAGAAACAGCAGCTCCAGCTCCCGCAGAATCATCAAGTGGGCAGCCTGTGCACAGAATAGTTATCGATCCCGGACATGGCGGCAAAGATCCTGGTGCAATCGGAAACGATACGATGGAAAAATGGGTTGCTCTGACTATCTCGGAGAAACTGCAGCGAAGATTACTTGCTAATGGGTATGATGTAAAAATGACACGCAGCGAGGATGTTTTTATTCCATTACCAGAACGAGCGACACTATCGAATAACTGGAAAGCAGATTTGTTTGTAAGCGTCCACGCCAACAGTGCTACATCTTCGTCAGCAAAAGGGTTGGAATCATACTACTACGGAGCGAGCAGCAGCGGGAAACAGCTGGCTTCCAGCATCCAAACTGCACTAGTAGCCAACACCAATAATGAAAATAGAGGCACACATAGTGCTGATTTTTATGTACTGCGCCACACATCCATGCCAGCTGTACTCGTTGAAACAGGATTTATCTCGAACCCTGCTGATGCTGTGCTCCTTAACGATGAAGGTTACCAAGATAAAGTGGCCAGTTCAATTGCCGAAGGAATCAAAGATTATGCAAGCTAAAGCAGAGCTGCCAACATGGCAGCTTTTTACATAATTTTCATACTACACTTATAGATATAATCGTATAATTGGAGTGCATAGGAGGGAATAAAAATTGAAATACTTAGTAGATTTCATTTTAGCCATCATACTTACCGGACTCTCTTATTATATCGGCAGCTTATTATTCCGGCACGGATTACCAATATGGCAAGCAATGGTCATCGGCTTCTCCGTCGTCGCACTTGGCGCACTGACAGAGGCACTTGGCGCACCAATTTGGCTGATTGTGCTCGTTCCTTTCCCAGTTGGCATGCTGCTTTTGTACCTTTTCCTGCAAGTACCTATCTACAACTGGTTCATTACCTATGCGACAACCTTAGCTTTCTATACCTTGATGCACATCCCAATGAGCTACTACTTCCAATTTCATAGTTTGATCCCTGCTTGGAAGCTATCTTAATACAAAAAAAAGAGACTGCTCGAAGCAATCTCCTTTTCTTGTTTTACTCTATTTTAAAGCCAGAAGATAATATCTGGATGCTTTTTCAAAATCATTATTCTCTGTATAATACTTGGCTAGCCCTTCGGAAAAATGACGCACATTATTTTCATCTTCAATGGATTGGAAATATTCAATGCCTTCCCGCCATACTACTTCGAAACTGTCCTTATCAACATATTGTTTATGAAGCATAGCAAACATCCATTTATATGCATCTTCATCTCGCTTCTTGCTTAATGCAAATCCCTCAGCAAAGTGCTCCATCGCACGTTTCTTCAAGCCGATTCGGAAGCAGCATTCTGTCACGTAATATAAGCTCTTTAAATAATATTCTGGATGCTTGTAATGCATAGATTTTTCGAAATGCCCCATAGCCTTCTCAAGCTGATTTAGCTTGAAGTACAGTACCCCAATATTGTGATGGATATACATAGGCAGCTGTAATTCAGACTCTGACATATCATGCTTCAAAGCAGTTTGAAACAGTTCCTCTGCTTTCCGGAAGTCAGTCATATGCATATGATTCAACCCTTGTAGCAGAAGACATTTTGCAAGCTGTAATTTTTGATCGTAACGATGAGCTGATTCAATAGCTTTATTGGCATTCAAGACAGAGAAAGCAGTCATTTTCATATAATAGTACGTATTTGCCAATTTATAATAGAAATCAGACACTTCCCGATGGTCGATTTGCACCGACAAAAACGGTTCAGCACGTTCAAATTCGACAATTGCTTCCTGAAGCTTGGTCTGCCGGTACAACAACAGCCCCTTGAAGAAATGGTAGTAGTAAAGATTTTCATCGGTGAGCGCGAATGCATCAGCAGCACCCTCGAGCAGCTTTTCTCCTTTATCCAGATCACCTTTAAGCATCTTCAAGCGAGCATCGTACAACATACTTTTTGCAAGCAGTTTTTCATCGTGAATTGCAACTTCCCGTTCAGTTATTTCATTCCGAATACTATCAGCAGCACGGATCTGTTCCGTTTTAATATTTACGTATAATTTATCAAGCAGCTCTTTAAATATTTGAGCGTTTTTCATATCTGTCTGGTACATCGTCTCACCCTCTTTCTATTCCTATCTGAATCATCGGTAGATTACTAGGTAATGTTTAGAAGTTCAGAAAGAAAAAGATTCACCATATGGTGAATCGGTTCATTTAAGCTTTTTTCCGTATATTCGATAGGCTTTATCGTACGGATAAAAAGAATCTTTCAGCAATTCCCATCCGTTCCGTTCATAAAACTGAATTGCTTTACTATTATTCTCACGTGTAGTCAGGACAGCTGTCTTGTTTGGTGCTGCAGTTAGCAGTTGATTGAGCAGCGCGGTTCCGATTCCGGATCCTCTAACAGAGGGAGCAACCACTAACTCCACTAATTCGAAGCAATCATCCAGCCAATCAGACTTTCCATTCTCCTGCAGTGCCGCTCGCAGCAAGTTATGATAATATTGCCCTGGCCTTGATGTGTATCCATACACCAGTCCGACCATTTTACTCTTTTCATTCAACTGTACGAGCCCCTGATAACCTGAATACCTACTATGACGGACAAAACGAGGAGCAATATCGGCAAAGCTCACTTGCCACGCCTCTTGGTAAAAAGCTGCAGCTGACTTAATCAGCACAGAATTTCCAGCCAGTTTCCTGATTCTCATCCTGCACACGCTCCTGCTTCCTATTTTTATATATTATATAGAAAGCCGAATCAATTTGCAGCCTGTCCTTGCATTGTTTGGGAACGCAGGCTGTAGGAAGAAACCTTCTTTTTCTGATATTTGAATACATCCACTCTGTCTGGATATGGATATACCAAAAAACGACCTTGTTTAGTTTCTATCTCAAACGGTACACCTTCAGGAGCAGGAGCATAATAGTATTTTTCTAAGAAGCTGGCGTCATTGAATTGATCAATAATACGCTGTGCTTCTTCCTCTGGAAGAGCCTTGCCATCCTGCTTGACTGTCACATCATAAGTTAGCTTCGGATGCAGTTGAAATCTCTTTCCTACCTTATCCACAACCCCACTCGGTAAAGATGCCGCTAAAACTTTAATCAAACTAGCTACAATCAATAAGACAATAAATACCCACGACAAATCTTTTCGCCTCGATTCCAATTAATCGTGCTTATGATAACACAATTTCAGTAAACCTTCTTCTTCATTTTTGACAAGAAAATGACAGATACGCCTTCCGTCCTATTCATTTAATGGTTTCCAATACTTATACTGGAAAATGGAGGTAATAATATATGAAAACACCTAAAACGTTAACGATGATCTCATTAGTTTTATTGACTTTAATCTTTATCGCTAGTCTATTCTTCACCATCACTTTGCCCCAAAATCAATCCATGGAACAGGCTGTGACCCGCTATCTTGAAAACGACCCAAAGTATCAAAGAACACTTGATACCGGGGAAACTCCATCTATCAGCGCTGATGAGATGGCCGCTGAAACAATGTCTGCCTTGCAAGTATTCTTTGTCATTCCTACCATATATATAGCCATCATTGCTCTCATTGTACTAATCGGCTATACCATTATTCCTAAAAAGCCTAAAGGCGCTGCATTGACACTATTCAGCGCAGGAGTCTTATCTTTGGTAACGATTATCGTTCCTGTGCTCTTATTCATTGCAGGCGGTATGCTAAAAAAGAGATCCGTATAAAAAAGTCTTCTCCTGCACTGGAGAAGACTTTTTACTATTAGATTCTAACTTTTGATACAAGCAGTCCAAGTAAACCACCGATGATGGAAGGTACCACCCAACCAAGACCTACATCATAGAACGGCAGAACTGTTTGGAAAAGGTCGTTAACTGCAGTTATCTGCAGTCCCGCTTCATTGAAGCCATCAAAGATACTCACACAGAATGTCAGTACAAGGCTGCCGATATATACTTCTCGCTTTCCGCCGAATAACGGATGCAAAAATGTTAGGAACACCAGACTGATTGTAATCGGATAAATAGCCATCAAAACAGGAACTGATATTGAAATTAATTCTGTAAGACCGATGTTCGCTACTATCGCACTAAAGATAGATAGCACAATTGCAAACGTCCGATAGGAAATACGCGGCATTAATTCATGGAAAAACGTCGAACAGGATGTGATCAAACCAACGCTTGTCGTAAGACAGGCAACTGTGATCATCAATCCAAGGAAGATGATCCCCCATGAACCGAAGTAATAATCAGATACATCAGCAAGAATCTCCGCACCATTACTCAAATAACCGAGCTCACTGACACTGGATGCACCCATAAAGGAAAGTGCTGTATAAATCACTGCCAGGACAATAGCCGCAAGAGCAGTTGCTAATAAGCAAACCTTCATGACCGAGGCTTTATTCGTTATGCCTTTATCTTTCAAAGCATTGACGATGATGATTCCGAACACACAAGCCACTAGCGCATCTAAAGTCAGATAACCTTCTTGGAATCCTTTAAAGAATGCATTTGCCGTATACTCACTTTGAGGTGCATGGAATTTTCCGATCGGGAAGATAATAGCGACGATAACAAGCAAACCGATAAAAGCAAGCTTGATTGGTGTCAGGAATTTCCCTATAACATCGATGATTTTAGTAGGATTCAACGATAACAAGCAAGTTATTGCAAAGAAAAGAACAGTAAACAAAACCAATGGAAGCGGCCCAGGATCAGCTGATAAGAATGGTTTTAAACCAATCTCATAGGATACATTCCCTGCACGCGGTATCGCAAAGAATGGTCCGATTGCTAGATATAGAATGATCGTATAGACGATTCCGAAGATTGGATGCACCCTGCTCGATAATGCCATTAGATCTCTTTCACCTGAATAGACGAAAGCAATGATACCAATAAGCGGCAAGCCTACACCTGTTACAAGGAACCCTGCATTGGCTATCCATATATTTTCACCTGCTTGCTGCCCAAGCATCGGCGGGAAGATCAAATTACCCGCTCCAAAGAACAAAGCAAAGAGCATCAAACCAAGGATGACGGTAAATGAACCTGGTACTTTCTTTGACACAAAAAAAACCTCCACTAACTATTCGAATAGTCTGATAAATAACAAAATATTGATGTAATTATAATTTTCGTCAGATTTTCTGACACAATACTGGTTAGTATAATACTGAATTGTGCAACATTCAAGGAGTTTCTGTAAGGAATCTTCTGTAAATATATGTATAACAAAATTTTTCAAACAGAGGATTCGCTTTATTACGAACAAATACGAATAAATTATAGGCTGTTTCCGACAATAAGCATAAAAGGAACATGATATGAACTTCCCTAACATTCAGACAAACTTTTGGGATTCTGTTATTGGCATCCCAATAACACTTGTCCTCACACAACTGATTAAACTGTTTTTACCGTTACCAAAGCAGTATGTGCCTACAATCGCCATTCTAATCGGACTGGCGATCTCGATTTTTTACAGTCACCCGCATGATTTTATTGCTGGTATTTTCATGGGTTATTTTTACGGCTATGCTGCCATTGGAAGTTATGCTGCTACAAAGACAACTTGGAGAGTATTTCGGAGAGAGAAGCGGGACTTTTCATAAAAAAACCTCGCCATGTGGCAGAGGTTGATTTATAAGAAATTACTTAGTCGAATCAGCATAAATATTGCCATTATCCATATAAGCAGAGCGGATATACGATTGAGCACCACAAGCACCTTACCTTGTGCATCCAACTGTCCGATAAATCTACCAGCAGCAGCTAGACCTAAGAACCAAACCCAAGATACGACAATACATGCTATTGTGTAGCTCCATTTTTCCATACCAGAATAAGCAAGGGAGCTTGTCCCGATAACACCAACTATATCAAGTATCGCATGTGGATTCAGCAAGGATACAGATGCTGCAAAGATAATCTGTTTTCGAGAAGTAAAGCGTTCTTCCCCTGATTGTACGCTTTCAGGAGCTGATATCCAGAGGCTCCATCCTATATAAGCTAAAAAGCAGAATCCTACTCCATATAGCACTGCCTGAATCCAAGGTATACTCCAAACGAGTACAGAAATTCCTGTTACAGCGATTGAAATCATGATTGTGTCTGCCATTCCTGCTGTAATGACTGCCGGCAACGTATGAATAAACCGCTTTTGTATGATGCCCTGATTGAATAAGAAAACATTTTGGACTCCAAGCGGTAATATGAGACCAAATGCAAGGATGATTCCGTGAATGACCGGTTCCATCTTCTCCCTCCTTCCATAACTGAGCTTAAAGGAACATTATAAAAATGTCCCCCTCCAATTGGTTGGTTTCTTACCCAACCAATTTTAGTATACTGAAGGAAGGAGGGATAAAATGGCACACATCGATTGGAAACCAAATCGAGACTTGGATATACCGATTCAAGTTCAAATTATCGAGTACATAAAAGAAAAAATAAAAAATGGTGAATGGACCATCGGGACTAAGCTTCCTTCACAGCGCAAACTGGCAGAACTACTCGATGTGAACCGCAGTACGATTGTTTCTGCGCTGGGAGAATTGGCTGCAGACGGACTCCTTGAGACAAAGACAGGCAGTGGAACGACAGTTAGTAATACAACATGGAATCTGCTCGCCGCGCCATCACCTGATTGGCAAAACTATGTCCAAAGCGGCATGTATGAACCAAATTTCAAATTGATTCAAGCGATTAATCTGGCAGAAGCAGATCCGTCTGTCATTCGACTTGGCACAGGAGAACTAGCGCCAGAACTCCTGCCCAGTGAAGAAATTACAAGCCTGCTGCACAGTACAGACACAATACCATTAGGTTATTCCGAGCCGAAAGGGAGCTACGCACTTCGACTGCAGTTAAGCCGATACCTGCAAAGCAGGGATATTCATGTATCACCAGCAGCCATACTCATTACATCCGGCAGCCTCCAAGCACTTCAACTGATTGCTGGCGGATTGCTCGCAAAAGGATCTACTATCCTATATGAATCTCCTTCTTATATTCAATCTGTTCCAGTGTTCCAATCTGCCGGCACCAATATTTTCGGATTAGTAAAAAAGGAAATAGATATTACACAGCAAATCAGACAATATATGCGCACAAGTGATGCGGCTCTATTTTACGCAAACCCTACCTTTCACAACCCCACTGGCCGGCTATGGAACCAGGCAGAGCGACAGAGATTACTGCTGACATGCCAGCAGCTTTCCCTGCCGATTATCGAGGATGATGCTTATTATGATTTGTGGTTAGATGCACCACCTCCACCACCACTAAAAGCATTAGACACACAAGGAAATGTGTTATATACAGGCAGTTTTTCAAAGGCAGTGAGTCCCGGAATACGCATTGGCTGGATTGCAGGACCTGAACCTGTTATTGACAGGTTAGCTGACAGTAAAATGCAGACAGACTATGGAGCAAGCAGCTTATCCCAATATGTCGCAGAGCGTTGGCTGGCTACCGGCATCCATTTACAAGCCACTGAAAAAATACGGGACGCTTTGAGAAAACGCCGAGATGCTGTCCTGCAGCTTTTACAAGATCACTTCAAAGAAATTGCAAGCTGGAACAAGCCGCAAGGGGGCTTCTACATTTGGCTGAGATTACATCAGTCCGTCCCAATTCACACCTTTTTTGAAAGAGCGCTTCAGCAAGGTATCTTGCTTAATCCTGGTCAAATATATGATCGAAACGATTCACATCATCTTCGTATATCCTATTCCTATGCATCGATTGATCAGCTGGAGTATTCGTTAAAACAGCTAGCATCCTTAATCAGGAGCATACAAAAATAATAGACCCGTCAGGAAATTCCTGACGGGCCGTCTTCATTTAACTTGTTTTCTTGTCTTATTCTCTTCAAAAGCAGCTTTAGCCTGCTTCAGGAGTTCCTTGTCTGTCAGCAACCGGTAACCTGTATGCGCTAATGCTTTGGCTCCTTTTAATACAGCTGCATCACCAATTTCCGAACGAGCAGCTTCTCTGAATTCCTCTGTATGGCCAATTAAATCTTCTGGTCCAATTTGAATATAAGGATGTGCAGTCGGTACCTCATAACTAATATTACCTGTATCAGTCGAGCCCCGCCCCTTGCCTTTCTTCAAATGAACATACTCTCCTACATTCTCTAATTCTTCCTTGAGCACCTGGTCCAGCACTGGATTGAGGACAAAATCCTTCACTTCATTTTGGAATCTTTCTATTTTGACACTAGCTCCTGTAGCTAATGCAGCTCCTTTGGCTATATTCTTTACTTTATCGGAAACAGCTTGTGCTTTTGTCCATGTTTCTGCCCGGATAAAGAAGCGCGCAGATGCGTATTCCGGTACAATGTTTGGTGCATCCCCACCGTTTGGAATAATGCCGTGCACGCGCACATCCTGCGGTAAATGCTGACGTAATGCATTGATTCCATTGAAAAGCTGAATTACAGCATCCAAAGCATTGATTCCCTTATCTGGCGAGCCGGAAGCATGAGCTGGCTTTCCGTAGAAATGGAAATCAAGCGGATCAACTGCAAGAAACTCGCCAGTGACACTCGTTCTGCCAGAAGGATGAATAATCAAAGCCGCATCAATTTCCTTCAGCAAGCCATGCTTCACAAAGCTTCCTTTAGCACTGCCATTCGGGCCGCCTTCCTCAGCAGGTGTACCGAGAACAGCTACACTTCCGCCTGTCTGGTCCAATGTTTCTGCCAAGGCAATACCAGCTGCTGTACTAGTGGTGCCGATAATATTGTGGCCGCACGCATGCCCTATTCCAGGCAGTGCATCATATTCGGCGAGGAAAGCGATACGCGGACCTGGTTTACCGCTATCCTTCAGCGCATAAAATGCTGTTTCATGCCCTGCCACTCCTTTATCTACCTGAAAACCCGCTTCTTCCAGCAATGCAGCAAGTGTTTCGCTGGCGAAAAACTCCTGATTGCCGATTTCCGGTTTAGCATGGATGGCCTGACTTGTCTGGATATACTTTTCCCCATTTGCGTCCAAATGCAGTGCAACTCGGCTCACTTCGGTGACAGATTTACTCATGTTTCATTCCTCCTCCTGTAGTCTTTTCAAATGCTTCTGCAACTCTTCTTTTGGCACATCCACTACGATAGAGCCACCACTTGTATCCTTATCTACAGCTTCCTTCACTGCTTCATCCTGATATAACTCAACAATTTTCTGGTACGTCTCATTATTTTCATCGTCTTTATTTACTGCAAAGACGTTTACAAACGGTGTGATGCTATCATCATTAGCATTCTCCAGATAAATCGGATCTTCTTTCGGGTTAAGACCTGCCTGACCTGCAATACCATTATTAATAAATGATACTGCGACATCTGGCAATACACGTGGCGTTTGCTGCGCAACAACAGGTACAATCTCAATGTTCTTCGGATTTTCTACAATCTTGGAAGGATCTCCGAACTGGCCGAAGTCATCCGCTAATTTAATAACGCCAGCTGCTTCCAAAGCTCGCAGCGATCTAGCTTGGTTAGATGGATCATCCGGGATAGCAACCTTGTCGCCTTCCTTCAATTCATCAAGGCTATCGATTTTTTCTGAATAAGCTCCGATTGGGGCAATGACAGTAGAACCGATTGGCACAATAGTATCCCCATTTTCTTTGGCATATTGACTTAAGAAGGCGATATGCTGGAATGAGTTCATGTCAATTTCACCGTTGGCCAACGCTTGGTTTGGCAATGTATAGTCGGAGAATTCCACAAGTTCGATATTGATTCCCTCTTCCTTCGCCTTTTCTTTCAGGATTGGCCATTGGTCACCATCAGACCCTGTCACACCGATTTTAACTGTTTGACTGCCATCTGCTGAACTGCTTCCGCATGCTGCAAGGATAAACAAAAAGGCTAACGTAACGATTCCAAGTAGAGCTTTTTTCATGTCGATCATCTTCTTAAAATTTTTCTTGAAAGTGTATTGCCGACCCATTGGGCAAGCTGGACTAGCACAATTAAAATAACGACTGTAACAATCATGACACTCGTATCAAATCGTTGATATCCATATGTCATCGCCACATGTCCGAGACCTCCGCCGCCGACAGTTCCTGCCATCGCGGAGAAATCAATCAGACTGATTGTAATGAACGTCAATCCGAGAACGAGCGGACCGAGTGCTTCCGGAATAAGTATGGTATAAATGATCTGAAGCGGACTGGCTCCCATAGCCTTGGCAGCTTCGATAACACCAGGATCAATGCTGATGAAGTTGTTTTCCACAACCCGCGCGATACTGAATGCTGCTGCAATGCTCATCGGAAAAATAGCTGCCCACGTTCCGATGGTCGTGCCAATCACTTCTCTGGTAAGTGGACTAATCGCAACTAAGAAGATAATGAAGGGAATCGGACGGATAATATTGATTAGAAAATTGATAACTTGATAAAGAAAAGCATTCTCCATAATGTTTCCTTTTCGTGTTACAAAAAGTAAAAGACCGATAATAATACCGAAAATGGAACCAATCACCAAAGTGACAGCTACCATCAGGATCGTCTGACCAGTTGCTTCAACGATGCGAGGCCAAAAAGTCTGCCAATCTACGCCCATGCTACGTCCACCTCCTCTATTTGTACGATTTCATCCAATTCTTTTACTGCACTAGCCGTTTTTCCTTCGTCACCATCAAAGCTGACAAGTAAATTGCCGTAAAATTTAGCCTGAATCTCTTGGACAGAACCATAGACGATGTTCACGTCAATATCATGCTTCCTCGTTACCCGGGATAAGATAGGATCACTTGCTACCTCTCCTTTAAAGATGATCCGGTACAGCTGCTTCCCGCCTTTTTGACGCCACTCATCCAATAATGACGAAGAAGGAAGATCCTGCTGCACGGAACGGATGAATCGTTTTGTCGTCTGATGGACAGGACTTGTGAATGTATCAAATACTCCTCCTGATTCTATGACCTCGCCATCCTCCATAACAGCAACCTTGTCGCAGATTGATTGAATCACATGCATTTCATGTGTAATCAGTAGAATTGTGATGCCGAATTCCTTATTTACCTTTTTCAAAAGGCGGAGTATCTCTCCGGTTGTATCAGGGTCCAATGCTGAGGTTGCTTCATCACAAATTAGAATATCCGGCGAAGTAGCTAGTGCTCTAGCAATGCCCACTCGCTGCTTTTGCCCCCCGGACAGCTGTTCTGGATAATCCTTTGCTTTATCTGACAGTCCAACGAAACGGAGAAGTTCTTCTACTCTCTCTTTTATTTTTGCTCGCGGCATTTTTGCCAGTTTCAAAGGATAAGCAACATTACCAGCAACAGTCCGCGAGGTTAAAAGATTGAAATTTTGAAAGATCATCCCTATCCTGCGGCGAACTTTCCTGACCTCAGTTGGGCGAAGACTAGCTAAATCCACCCCTTGCACTTCCACAGCTCCAGCCGTCGGGTTCTCCAGTACATTCACTAACCGCAGCAATGTACTTTTACCAGCTCCGCTGAAGCCGATGATGCCGAATATTTCTCCTTCCTCGATTGTCAGATTCACATTTCGGACAGCATGCACCTCCCGTTTTCCGATTGTGAATGTCTTTGATACATCCTTGAACGTTATCATCACTTTTCCTCCCATCAACGCAAAAGAGCCCTCTTTTTCCTTATCCAGAAAAAAGAGGGCTCCACGTATGAAACTTCCCCATTCTCATCTTCCAAACGCTCATAGGCGTTTGCAGGAATTGGCACGGTATTTGTGTAAACCCGTTGCCGAGACGTCATAGGGCCTGATCCCTCGATCTCTCTGGATAAGAATAAAACAAGTATGTAGTTGTAAGATTTGATTACCATGTTATGGGATTGGCAATTGAAAGTCAATTCATTTTTTGAAAAATCTTTTTCTTTTTCCCATATCGATACAAAAAAAGGCTGCTTTAACGCAGCCTTTCAAACGTATGCTTGCTATAAGTAACTTTTAGGATTGATAGCCAATTCGAACGAAAAACCACTGCCTCCATCGGTTTCCCAATCAGATATCCTTGCACTAATGTACAGCCATTTTCCTTCAGGAATTCAAGCTGTTCCTGTTCCTCCACGCCTTCAGCAATTACGTCCAAATCGAGTTGCTTTGCCATGGCCAAAATAGTTTCCACCAACACTTTATTATTTCGATTGTGCATCATATCGCAGACAAAAGATCGATCGATTTTCAACGTATGAACAGGCAGGCGCTGGATGTACTGAAGAGAGCTGTAGCCTGTACCGAAATCATCGATGCTGATGCGAATACCAAGCTTTTTAATATGCTCCAGAACAGATATGGCATAGGAGTCACAAAACGGGATGTTTTCAGTGATTTCCAGTTCCAGATAAGCAGGATCCATCTCATACTCAAGCAGCGCATCCTCTAATTCGGCAAGAAAATCAGGATGAAGGAATTGATTGACTGATATATTTACAGCAAGACTAATCGGTTCATACCCTTGCGTTTTCCAGCATCGCCATTGCCTGAAAACTTCTCTGATCATCCACTTTCCAAGGGGGATAATGAAACGAGATTCCTCAGCAAGCGGAATGAATGTATTTGGATACAGCAACCCTCGCTCCGGATGCTGCCAACGCATTAATACCTCCGCACCGGAAACAGTTTCTGTATCTAGATAATAAAGCGGCTGAAAGTGAAGGCAGAACTCTCCTCTTTCTAGTCCATACCGCATCTCCTTCTCAAGCTCGAGCTTGGATTGTTCTGCAGGAAGGTACGTTTCATCATAAAATAGCCAACGCTTTCCGTGACTTTTCTTAGCTGCATACATGGCAGTATCCGCCTTAATAGTCAATAGTTTGACATCTTCAGCATGTTGCGGATATAAGCTGATTCCGATACTTGCAGAAACAAATACTTCTTTTCCATGAAGATAAAATACCTGTTCCAGTGATTGAATTAAGTTATATACAGCCTTTTCTATCTTAGGAATTTCGGTAATAGGCAGCAGAATAAGAAATTCATCTCCGCCTTGACGGAACACCTTTGCCCCTGACACGAGATTCTCCTGCAATCGTTCTGCCACCTTTCTCAGCAGCATGTCCCCGGCACCATGATTCATCGTGTCGTTTACCCATTTGAAATGATCCATATCCACAAAGAGCAAGGAAAAGTCGCCTTTATCCGTTGCTACCCATTCTGAAGCTATCCGATCAAATTCACGGCGGTTCGGAAGTCCTGTCAGCGGATCATGAGCAGCCAGGAATTCCGTTCGTTCGATGGAAGCTTCCAATTCCTTATTTTTTTGAAACAGCTCTTCTGTGCGCTCTAGTACCTTACCTTCCAGCTCAAGCATGAGTTTTCTATTCTGGAACATCGTATACATTTGTCGAAAGATGATTAGTAATGTAGAAACGATACAGCCAACCGCTATTAAATCAAATCCGCCGCCTCTGGCTACGATAAGAGCAAGTAAAACCAAAACGCTGATATTGGAAAACCATAGACGTGCCGAAAATAACGGTGTGCTTGCAGGAAGAGATTCCTGCCTGCTCAGTGCATCAAGATCATCCGCAAAGTAAGCTGCACCACCAATGACAAGCAAACTTGCTGTACCGAGCCAGTCAATTGGATGTCCGAAGTAATACATATTTTGTGAACCCAAATACAAAAAGATGGTATCTGAGATCAAGAAGAGCAAAAAGCCAACATAGAGACATGTTAATGCCTTTGACAAGCGCTGATAACTGAGTGCATTGAATACACAAATCAAGAAAAACAGTACAATCAAATCGCCAGCTGGATGACTGATACCGAAAAGCTGGATGATAAATCCATCCTGGGTCAATTGAACCCAAGTTTGCTTCATCAAGAATTCCCAACTTAAACAAGCCGCAGCAACGATAATGATTACAGCATCATAAACAATTTCGTAAATTGTCACTTCTCCCGCTTTTTGTTCAATCAGGTACAGAAATGCAAATAAACAGAAGATGATCGACACATTCCAAAATATATCTGATGCTGCTATCAAAATGTCATTCATTCCAATATGAAAATTATAAAAATAGGAGCTCACTGTGGCTAACAGACAGCCCAGCAGCGTAAAGCATAGAAACAGCCAAAACCGCCGCATTTTCCGCTCAGCTGTTTTATAGGCACGAAAAGCCCAAAATGCCGGCAGACCTGAACCGATGATTGCAAAGAGACCTGAACCTATCGCAAGTTCCCCGGGTTCCTGGCGAAATAGAAATAAATAAACTGCAGAAAAAAGCAGGAATATAAAAACAAAGGTTGTATATGCTTTGATGTTTCTCTTATTTGTCTTCTCCAACAGCTGCCTTCTCTCTTAATAGTTTGAAATAGTAGATAAAGTATACGATAACCAAGCCTCTTTTCCTATACAGCAAAATAAAAAAAGTCGCATTAAAAATGCGACTTTTAATTCTATTCAGCTTTTAGATGCCAGGTATAACTTACGAAGTCCCCAATGAGGTCTGTAGGTATACGAATACCGCTGTACTCCAGTTCATCACCGCTGTATATTTCACTTGTGCCAATGATTCGGTAGTCTTTGGCATCGTCCAACCCTTTCATCCGCAAGGAAGCTAGCGGTGCTGCCGGCTCAGCCAGCACACGATAATAACAGATGAAAGCTTCGGTCTTGTTTTCATTCACAAACATCCAGGCAGTTTCATTACCTTCAAACGGGCTTTTCAATCGGTAAAATTGTCCAAACTGCACGAGTCTGCGGATCTCTTTATAAGAAGTGATCTGCTGTTTGACGATTTCCTTCTCCTCGTTAGTAAGCTTTGTGAGATCTAGCTCGTACCCTAGATTCCCTGCCATCGCGACGTCTCCCCGCATCTCCAATGAAGTAAAACGATGCACTTGATGATTCGGCACATCCGATACATGAGAACCCATAGAGGCAATCGGATAAAGCAGACTTGTACCATATTGGATTTTAAGCCTCTCAACCGCATCTGTATTATCACTTGCCCAAGCCTGCGGCATATAATACAGAATTCCCGGATCATGACGTCCGCCTCCTCCTGAACAACTCTCAAACAGGATCTGCGGAAAACGTGAGGTAATCTCGTCCATCACTTCATAGACGCCAAGAATATGACGATGCGCCGTTTCCCGCTGACGCTCAGCTGGAAGTAAGGCAGAACCAACCTCAGAAAGATGCCGATTCATATCCCATTTCACGTAAGTAATTGGAGCACTTTCCAGGATGTCGGCAACTCGTTTTATAATCTCTTTCCGAACGTCCTGTCGCGAAAAATCAAGTACGAGCTGATCGCGGCTTTCTGTACGATAGCGATCTGGCACATGCAGGCACCAGTCTGGATGCTCCCGGTACAGATCACTGTCTACCGATACCATTTCCGGTTCAAACCAAAGCCCAAATCCCATGCCTAAATCGTTCACACGTTGGGCCAAATCGTCAAGTCCGTTCGGCAGCTTCGTCTTATCAACGAACCAATCTCCCAGTGATGTAGAATCTGAATTCCTTTTTTTGAACCAGCCATCGTCTAATACGAAAAGTTCGATTCCCAGCTCACTGCCAGCCTTAGCGATTCCCTCAATTTTCTCTGCATCAAAATCGAAATATGTCGCTTCCCAATTATTAATCAGAATCGGACGCTCTTTATCTCTGTATTCTCCTCTTACTAAATGCTGCTGATAAAATCCATGCAGCGTTTGCGACATTCCGCCCAAACCATCCGCAGAATAAACAAGCACTGCTTCCGGTGTTTGGAATGTTTCGTTCGGCTCCAGAACCCACGTAAAATCGAACGGATTGATACCCATTGTCACCCGAGTCGTCGCAAACTGATCGACTTCTGCCTGAGCAAGAAAATTACCGCTATAGACAAGATGGAAACCGAACACTTCTCCTTGTTCTTCTGTTGCGTGTTTTTCCATCAAAGCGATAAATGGATGCTGCTGATGGCTGCTTGCTCCACGCGTGCTTTCTGTAGACTGAATACCTGTCTGCAGGCCACGTCTCTCAAGATGCCTTTCCTTCCCCCATGCTCCTGGCATAGTCAGCATGTCAAAGTCCGACCGACGGAAGTCTACACTTGCACTAGCAGCCTGTAAGAGCTTTAGCTTCTGTTTACCATTATTACGGAATTGCACCGATCTCGAGACAATATCATACTGACTAAAAATTGTATAAAGCAATATTACTTCCAAATGAAGCAATTCATCCTCCAACGTAATCTCCAGTGTTTCTGCGCCTTCCTGACCAGAATACGTTGCAGGAAGCCCTGCCAGCTTTGGCTTGCCGCTGAAGATTCGATGTGATTTGTATCGCAAATCGGTCACCGTCGATCCATTTTCCAACTGAATCTGGTAAGCTGGCTTCCGAAAATCCGAATTACCATACTGCGGGTATTCCTGCGGCAAAACATCCAACGTAAAAGTCCTGTCCCGATGATATGGATTAGGAGAAAATGAACGATCTATGTATTGCTGACGATTACTATTACGATACTGCCGGATTTTCTTTCCCCAATACTGGTGCGTCAAATAACCATCCCGCTCCAGCTGCATAACATAACTGGTTGATTTCCCCTGCAGATGAAAAATACGCTGTTCTTCATCGAATCTGATAGCCATCGCTTTTCTACCCCTTTAAACTGTAATTGGTAACAAATACTGTTTTTCTTTGCTACTTCTATGCTATAAAACTACTGTTAAAATATTTCTAGTTATCTATTAAAGATTGTCAGTCATTGTCTTTCTATCTAAATTTAACAAAATAACCACAACAAAGAAAGCGCTATCATTAATTTTAAAAAAATTTAAAACAAAAAAGCTATCCCTCAGGATAGCTTTCTCAGTTATTTCACTTCAATTGTCCATTTAGCAGTAGCATCTGTTGCAAAGTCTGTGTAATACACTTCGTAAGGACCTTTACCACTGACAGCGTAGAACCCTTTACCTGATGTATTCTTTCCAGGTTTGATATCCGCTGTTAAATAATCAAGTGCATATGTTTCCATCAATGTTCCATCTGCATCGTAAACTTGGAAATCATACGTATCGAAATACAGATCTTCGTCAGTTGCATTTTGAACCGCTACATCAAGGCTTAGCACTTTTGCCGGTTCTTCTTCATATTCGTTACGCTCATCTGTGTAGGCTGGATTGCTTAACGTGATGATTGTACCAGCAACGTCTACCTTTTCATCTAATTTAAATTCGCCTAGATCTTTTCCGTCACTTGACGCACTCTCATCTTCTTCATATTCGATTGGCTTGTCATTCTCCAAGATTGTATAACCTGTTAAATCATTAAATACAATTGTAGGTTCTTTATCATCATAATAGACAGAATGCTTATAGAACTCACGGATAATAGAATCCATGATAGCTGCCGTCATCGCGTTTTCAAGCGTATCGCCATCTGAATTGTTTAATTCCACTTCTATTGTTTCATCATTTGTCAATTTAGCAGAACTGATGGCAATCTCACCATCTTCATCCGCCTCAGCCATAGCATCAAGCATTTTTTTGAATTCCTTTTTAGACAGATTGATTTTATCCCAATCTTCTTCTGTCATGTTTTCCAAATCCATCTCTTCCAAATCTGCTACACTTGTTGTTTCCGCGGCACTAGCTTTCTTTTCTTCTTTTACTTTCGTAGCTTCTTCCCCGCCACAAGCACTTAAAATAAATAATAAGACCAACATACTACCAAATAATAACTTCTTCACGTACTCTTATCCCCTTTTTCTCTTTCATACAATATGTATGTAGATCTATTTTACCATCTACCAATTTGAAAATATATACTTTTTAAGGGGTTAGTTACTATTTAAGCAGAATAAAGAAAAGACACAGCTCATCTTAACTGTGTCTTTTTCATCTATCTTCAATCACGATATAAGCTGCCTTCACAGGTCCATGTACCCCTACAACCAGGTTCATTTCTATATCTGCCGAGTTACTCGGTCCAGTAATAAAGTTAATACAAGATGCAATAGCTTCTCCATCCTGAACTTGCTTTGAAATACGCTGAGCAGCCTGTGTCATTCGCGGGACGATGGTGCTTTTCGGTACGAGTGCAATATATTTATGTGGCAGCAGGCTCACCGTACGGCCTTTTCCCTCTCCCGAAAAGAGTACAACTGTACCTGACTCAGCAAGTGTGATATCACTGAATGTTATACCGATATTGGCCTGTTCCACAATTCCAATGTTGTCATGACCAATGGAAGGATCCCATTCATGTACGTCGATTCCTTGGTTTGGCCATGTTGCAAGCTGTTCACGTAAACCGAATGCATCATACCGATGATCCTGCCAAATGGCTAGCGGTCCGCCGCCATAAGCAGCTACAGTTTCGGCCAGCACTTCCGGCAGACCACTCGAATCAGTCTCAATCAACTCTGTATGGATAAGTCGACACTGATCGCGGAGTATGTCTACAAGTTCATCCTGTGTTTTATCAGTCAGCGTCTTATCCTGCGGTCGATAATTCCAGTTCCTTGAGGGTCTTTCTGTCAGTACTTCTGTACGGCTGAGGCGGCTGGCGACATTTGCAAGGAATCTTTCCTTGTTCTGTATCATAGCTTGCCACTCTCCTTTTCGTGCTGCTTGAACCAATCACGGAATCGTTCTTTATTCGGAGCAGGAAAATCTCGAATTTCAGTCCATGCCTTCAGTGGACCAGGTCCTTTCGAAATGGTCTCATCCTTCGTAAAAGGCTTCATGACAGAGCTCGCCATTTTCGATCCAGCTGCATACAGCGGGTTGGAGGAAGCTCCAATTCCAAATGCTTTCATAGCCATCTTCTCGGAAATCGGCGCACGCCCTTCTCGTTCGACAATCACTTGTCGATGACGATGCAGCAGCTGATGCAATGGGATTTTCACTGGACAAGCATCTGTACATGCTGCGCAAAGCGTCGATGCATAAGGTAACTCCTTAAAATCGTCATATCCTCCCAGCAAAGGAGTCAGTACTGCCCCAATCGGTCCTGGATAAATGGAGTTATAGGAATGACCACCGATGTGGCGGTATACCGGACAAACATTGATACACGCTGCACAGCGAATGCATTGGAGTACAGATTGAAATTCGGTTCCGAGAATACCGGAACGCCCGTTATCCACGATAACCAGATGAAATTCCGATGGACCATCAGCTTCTTCTGCTGTTCGCGGACCAGTCAATGCCGTAATATAGCTCGTCAGTTTTTGACCGACTGCACTTCTCGTCAGCAAACCGACTAGTACTTCGAATTCCTCAAATGTAGGTACGATTCGCTCCATTCCCATGACGCAAATCTGCGTATCCGGTAAATCAGAAACCATCCCTGCATTTCCTTCATTAGTGACCAGGCCGACAGAACCAGATTCCGCAATGGCAAAATTACATCCTGTGATGCCAATATCTGCTTGCAGGAATTCCTGGCGCAGTTTCTCCCTAGCGTGGAGTGCGAGTTCTTCCGGTTTGGAGGTAAGCTTGTAGTCCAGCTTCTCGGTAAAAACATCCTTGATCTGCTCTTTGTTTTTATGAAGCGCAGGAGTCACGATATGCGAAGGCGGGTCATGGTCATCCAGCTGTAGAATGTATTCACCGAGATCTGTTTCAATGACGTCACAGCCTTCCTGTTCCAATACACCATTCAAACCGATTTCCTCTGTGACCATTGATTTAGCCTTCAAAATTTTCTTGGCTCGTTTCTCTTTCACTATACCTTTCACGTAGTCATTCGCTTCTTCTGCAGTAGCGGCAAAGAATACATGCCCGCCGCGTTTTTGCAGATTCTCGGAAAGCTCTTGTAAATAATAGTCGAGATGATCAAGTGTGTGCTGACGTATCTCTTCCCCATGAGACCGCCATTCCTCCCAGTTGCCAAGCTCTTCAGCCGCATCCAGCCTTCTTGTCCGCAGTCGTTCCTGCGCCCCAGCAACTGCACCGCGCATGAACGTGTCTTCCATCTGCTTGTTCACATTATCCTTGAACTTTTCATTCCCTATCTTCATCGCCATGCTGCTTTCCCCCTTACCGACTGTTTAGTACTTCAGCAATATGCATCACTTTGACTGGCTTGCCGCGGCGCTGCATTCTCCCCCCAATATTCATCAAACAGCCTCCATCTGCTCCAATCAGATAGCTAGCTTTTGTTTCGGTTACCGAGTCTACTTTTTCATCAACCATCTGCTCTGAGATATTACCCATTTTCACGGAAAAAGTCCCGCCGAACCCGCAGCAATTCTGCGCATTCGGAAGCGGTTGCATTTCAAGTCCCTTTACATGTGACAGCAGCTTCATTGGTGCATCCTTCACTCCAAGCAGCCGCGTCATGTGGCAGGATGGATGATATGTCGCAATTCCTTCAAGCTTCGCCCCAACATCCTCTATTTTCAAAACATCTACGATAAACTCCGTCAGCTCATACGTTTTTTCAGCGAGACGCTCTGCCCGCGGACGCCACACAGGATCATCTTGGAAAACATGCTGGTAGTCTTTGAACATAGTGGCACAGGAACCTGATGGTGTGACAATCACCTCAGCATCCTCGAATGTCGCTATCATCTTCTTCATTGCCTTTTTGGCATCTTCTACATACCCAGAATTATATGCTGGCTGCCCACAGCATACCTGCCCCGTCGGAAACACAATGTCACAGCCGAGCCTTTCCAGTAATTCAACTGTAGCTATCCCCACATCAGACTGAAACATATCCACAATACACGTCGCAAATAGCGTAACCCTCATATCCTCACTCCCATGAGTAAGGTCATCAGATGACCTGTATAATTTTCTACTTTAATCATACTACAAGCGCTTACATTTTCCAACTCCTTCATATATGAAAAAAGCCGACCTAGTTGGCGGCTCGTCCTATTCCATATAATTACGCAGTACTCCTTCAACATATTCCAAGTGCGCCACCATAGCCAGTCTTGCTTGCTCTGGTTGTTTCGCACGAATTGCATCCAGAATTACTTCATGCTGCTTGTTTAATTCCTCCGGAGCTGCGTCTTCTCCAAATAAACAAATCTGCCTTGTTTCGCGCATGGATTCCGCTGTTAAATCCGACACATGGTGCATAAGACGGAGAAGCAGCTTATTATTTGCCGCACGGGCAATAATCATGTGAAAAGCGAGATCAGCTTTCTCCCCATTTTCCGGGTCCCCAGTATATGCCTTCATCTCCTGAAGCGCTTTTTCCATTTGCTCCAAATCTTCATCAGACCGATTCAGTGCGGCTGATGCTGCAATACCCGTCTCCAGTATATTACGAACCTCCATCAGCTCTGCCCGATCCTCCCCACTCATGAGTAGCGCATGCTGAAGAGGATAAACGATTCCCTCTGGCTCAAACGCCTTAACGTACGTTCCTTCGCCCTGCTTCATTTCTACTAACCCCATCGCGCGGAGTGTAGCTAAAGCTTCTCTAATTGCTGAGCGGCCCACGCTAAAATTCTCAGCCAACTGCGTTACGCTATCAAGCTTCTCGCCAGGCTTCAGATCACCACTTTTTATCAAAGCAAGCAGCTCATCTGCTACTTGTTCATATATTTTCTTCGGCTTTATCTGGTTATATTTCATTGGGTTGTCACCTCTCTCTCATTATAAACGGAAACTTTCCTAAATTTCATTTTTAAAATTATCGTAAGTCATCCGTGCATTACTTAACCGTTATCTTGGTATACTTAGTAGCTTTCAACTTGAATTAAGTATCTGCTTATTTAATGGTTAATCTGTTAATATATGCTATGTAGAGCCATTCTGTAATACATAAGAATCATAATTGGTAAAAGGAGAATGTCCTGAAAACTTTCTGGAAAGGACGAAAGTCTATTATTTTATGGGGGATGTGGAAAAGTTGCTTGAAAAGAAAGTGACATGGTTAGAACTTTTTTACGATTTACTCTTTGTTGCATCTGTAGCAGTTGCAACACATGTTTTGCTTCACGTGGAAGACGGTCATATACATACCATATATTTATTTAAGTTCGTATTGATCTTTGTTCCGATCTGGTGGGCATGGGTAGGACAGACGATTTTTGTCAATCGATTTGGACAGGACTTGTTTCATCAACGGCTGTTTTTAATTCTGCAAATGTTTTTTGCATTAGTCATGACCTCAAGTCTATCAGTTGATTTTGATTCATATTATCTTCCCTTCTTAATTGGCTATATTGGCTTAAGAGCTGTTACCGCTATCCAATATCTTGTTGTACAACGAATAGAAGAGGGAGCTCGAAAGAAAGCAGCGCTGTTTCTAGGAAAATACTTTTGGGTAGGAATTATCGTTTCATTATTTTCCCTTTTCTTCTTTGATTCATGGATTCGCTATCTTGTGCTTTATTTAGGTATTTTAATTGATATGATCATTCCTATATTAGGACGAAGATACTTAGTTAAGGTCCCGCCCAATACAGCACATTTGTTAGAGCGGTTTGGATTATTCACTATCATACTTTTTGGTGAATCCCTTGTAAGTACGTTGGCAGTTATCCAGCCAACACAAGGAGATTGGAATTCTATTGGACTAGCTGTCATGGCCTTTCTGCTGATTATCGCGATGTGGTGGCAATACTTTGATAATGTGGAGAAGAAAGTAGATAAATCCATTCAAACTGCTGGCCAAGCTATTATTTATGGTCATCTCTTTATACTAATGTCATTAAGTGCTATTGCAGCATCTATAAGACTAATGGTCTTGGATGAGGTTGGATACTTTTTTAACTTATTCTTTATTTTTGGTGCTGTATTGCTTTATTTCTTTTCAACTACTTTTGTGTTCCACCAATATAGGCACACGCATCATCGATTGAAGATATATCATCTAGGTTTATTCTTAGGTATTTTAGGCTTTTTCTTCATCTTTAATCTGCTTGTGCCGATACCTTATATCATTATAGTAGCAGAATTGACTTTATTCTTTATCATTTATGCAAAGCTGACTACAACTTAATAGAATTCACGTAATTAAAAAAGCTTCCCACTCGGGAAGCTTTTTACTTAACTACTAATCCGATCAATGACGCTAATTGGATTGCTTGATTAGGAGAAACGATGCAGCCTTTTAGATTCTCAATAGATACCGTCAACTGCTGAAAACTACTTGTGCTCAAGTCAATTCCTTTGAGAGATGTCTGTTCAAAATTAACTTCATTTAAGTCACAATCAGTAAACTCTACCTTTTTCATCCGGTTGGCATAGAAGTCCGCTCCCTGCAGTCCACAGGAGGAAAATATCACTTTTTCCATCTTGGATTGGCCAAATGATACGAGATTTACCAATGAATCACGGAAAGAGACATTTCCAAGACTGGACTCGGTCATATCAGCCCCAAGCATCTTACAGCCGTTAAATTCCACTCGGTGAATGGAAGACTTGCTCATTTTCACATTAGAAAAATCACAATTCTCGAACCGCACATCCAGCAGATCCATTCCAGTAAAATCTGTATTGTTGAAGCGACTATTGCGAATTACTACCTTTGATAATCGCAGCCGATCTACTGACTCATTCGTAAAATCTGCTTGCTGCACCTGACACATTTCCAATTCTGGTTCTTCTTCAAAGAAGATATCGTGCATCCTTTTCTCAGGCAATTCCATCGCTATTTTTGGTTTATCAATTTGCATGATCTCTATCCTTTACTTTGGATTCATTCCATTTGCTGTCTACAGTCTATCATACGGTGTCAATAGAAAAAGCCCGCCTTAAAAGGCGAGCTCTTTATCAAGCTGCATCAAGCTCATTCTCTTTTTTCGGTCTGTGCTGCAGATGAGATATAATCCATCCAATAACACCGACAACAACTAGATAAATCAACAGATCAACAAGCTGATTATCTAGTACCGACCAGTTACCGAGCGTGATTGCTTCCTGCAAGCTATGCAAGGAATGTGCCATCGGCAAGTACTGTCCAACAGATGCCAATGCAGACACAGATAACTCACTCGGGAAGGTTCCGCCACACGTTGCCAGCTGAACAACTAACAGCACGATGGCCAGTAGTTTCCCTAGGTTCCCGAATAACGTCACGAGCGTTAGAATGATCGTCATAACCGTCATAGACACGATGATACTGGACAAGAAGAACAAAGGCATACTCTTCACATCAACTTGGAATCCGAACAAGAAGATCAGATCGAGTATAACTGCTTGTACAATTGCCACAACGTATACCAATGTTAATTTACTGAAGAACTGTACCGTACCGGATACTTGCATATCCTGTCTTCTGCCAAGCGGTAGGATGTTGGCTGCCATCAAACCACCAACAAACAAAGCAAGTGACAAGAAGTACGGCGCAATGCCGACACCATAGTTTGGTACATCTGACAATTGTTTTTCAGTCAGCTTAACCGGATCAGCGAACATAGTAGTCAGTGCATCACTAGACTGAATGTTACTTGTTTTATCAGCTGCATCCTGCAGGCTGGTCGCAAGCTCACTTGAGCCATCGGACAGCTTACTCATACCGTCGTCAAGCTGTGCTGCTCCATCTGAAAGATCATTTGTCCCAGAAGCCAGCTGGTTTGCACCACTCTGCAAGGATCCAAAGCCTTCGGAATAATCGTCAAAGCCATTATTCAAATCTGTTGCACCGCTAGCTAATTTGTCTGCTCCGCTAACAGCAGACCCGAGTTTCTCGCTGAATGTATCCATACCATCCGCTAATTCCTGCTCGCTTCCAGCCAGCTTATCTGCACCTTCACCGAGTTGCTGCTGACCGTCTGCTAATTTAGCAGAAGAGTCCGCCAGTTGATCAGATGCAGCTGCTATTTGCTGGAATGTCTTATCATCTTTAAGCTCTGGATGCTCTTTCATATACGATGCAACCAGCTTGCTCAAATCCTCAGATCCAGACGTGAATTCTTCCTGGTTATCTGAAAGCTTATCGCTTTGCGCTTTCCAATCAGCCAAGCCGTCTGATATCTTATTTGTATTCGTCTGTAAGGATGATGCTCCTTCATCCAATTGACCTAAGCCGCTAGCCAAATCAGATGCACCTGTGTGCAGACTTCCAATACCGTCCGAAAGTTTACCTTCAGCACCTGCCAGCTGATCGGCACCGTCCGCTAAGTCGGACGCACCAGTATTCACATCACCAATTCCATTTTGCATATCTTTCATACCACTCTGCTCATCTGTAATACCTTTGTTAAGATCACCTGCTCCATCACCAGCATCCTGCAATGCAGCCGCTACTTCATGGAAGCTTGTGAACACACTGTCAGCATAAGATTTCGTAATGCTGCTAGCCAATTTTGTTTTCATTTCCTCCATCGCAGAAGAACTGATCTGTGCAGCTACAAAGTTTTTCCCTGGATTGACTTCATACGTAAGCTCCGCTTGTTCGGGTTTGTCATCCATCAAGGTTGTCACTTTCTCAGAAAAGTCTTTTGGGATGGTCACTTTCATATAATACTTACCATCATCCAGTCCATCTTCTGCCTTCTGGTCTGAAACGAAATCGAAGTCCAGCGCCTTGCTTTTCTTCAATTCCTTAATAAAATCATCACCTGCGTGCATCTCTTCTCCATCCATGCTGGCGCCATCATCCTGGTTAACCACTGCTACTGGTAAATCTTCGATATGGCCATACGGATCCCAGTAGCCACCGAGGAATAACGAAGCGTAAATGACTGGAATAATCAACAAGAAAATAAGTGCAATTCGCCCGTGCTTATGTTGAAACATTCGCTTTATATCAAAAAAGCCTAATTTTAATCCTTTCATAATTTCCCTCACCTTTACTTTGTGAAATATTGAGCATCTAAATAGCATAACGGCTCTGATGCATAATGTATAATATATATATCATTATAAATAATAGCTTTTAGACTATCCGAAAGAAGGATGAACGTGGAATTATTACAGCTGCACTATTTTAAAAAAGTTGCCGAACTAGAGCATATGACACATGCAGCAGATGCATTGAACATCGCACAGCCCTCACTCAGTAAAGCAATCAGTCGTTTGGAGGAGGATTTAGGTGTAAAGCTTTTCGAGCGATACAACAGACAAATTAAGTTGAATGAGAACGGCAGGATTTTTCTCCGACGTGTTGATGCTGCCCTCCATGAGCTGCAGGAAGCACGGCGGGAGCTGAATGAATTTAATCAAAAAGCAGATCATACTATTCGTCTTTCTGTCACTATCCCCCGTGTATTGCCTGACTTAATCAGTGGATTCTTAAGAGACGAACCCCAAGTCCATTTCAAACAATACGTGCAGTCCGTACCATTAATGACGGAAAAGCTGCGCAGCGGTGAACTAGATTTCTGCATCTCCTCTGTTCCGATACAAGCTGAGGATATCAAGTGGCAGCCGCTCATGACAGAAGAGATACTGTTGATTGCTCCTCCCGGTCACTGGCTTGAAACAAAAAGCCACGTTTCCCTATATGAGCTTCGTGACGAAGCCTTTGTAAGCATGAATGAGGGCTATGGCATTCGGAATTTAACAGACAAGTATTGCCAACTAGCTGGTTTCCAGCCTCATATTGCCTTTGAAGGAGACGAACCTGGAGTTATTGGAGAACTGGTGAACAAGGGGCTTGGTATAGCCTTCATTCCTTCTGTTTCATTGATCGGAAATAAAACCGCCCACTTACCTGTCATTCGCCTGCAGGATCCTATCTGTGAACGTACCATCGGCTTGGCTTGGTCTACTAGAAGGTATCTTAGCCCAGTGGCAGAGAGGTTTCAGGGTTTCTTATCTGATTACTTTAAAACCCTAGAGAAAGAATTGCGAAAAACCGCAGCCCTTTTAAGCAGCGAATTATGAGGAAGGTTATTAACATATCATGCAGAATTCTAAAATAAAGGAGGGAATTCAATGGAGAAACGTCAGGAAATATTGCTTAGCCAAATGAGAACGTATCGTATGGAACTGCTTCAATTAGCTAAAAGCTTCACTGAAGAAGAAGCAGACATTATTCCTCAAGGCTTCCGAAATAATCTCAGATGGAATCTAGGACATGTTTTTCTGGATCAATATTTATGGATTCAAGCCTTAACCAAAGAAGAAGCCCCCATTCCTAATGGTTTTAAGAATTGGTTCAGTTACGGTACCACTCCTACAGATTTTACAGCCAACACTCCGGCTTTCACCCACCTGCTATCCTTGTTACAAGCACAGCCAGGTCAGATTTTCGAAAGGTACGCTGATCATATTGATAAAGAGTACCCGGCTATCGATATGGGAATGGAAACTATCGAACAAGTACTTATCAGGACAATTTTTCATGAAGGGATGCACTTGCAAGCTATATTGGACATAAAAAAGGCTCTGAGCAGGAAAATATAAGCTGATTCAGTTTTTATAATTGACTATGTAATCATTCAGGTCTATTATAGACTCATCGAATCTATAATAAGGAGTGCGGATAATGAAATACACAAAAGCCACTAACTATGCACTCCATACTATCGCTTATCTGGGATTACTGCCTTCGGGAAAGGCTATCGGCGTTAAACCTTTGGCCGAAGTACAGAAGGTGTCTCCTACCTATCTTTCCAAAGTATTAACTACTCTTGTCAAAGCTGGTCTGATTGTCTCTGCACCTGGTGTAAAAGGCGGTTACAGATTAATAAAGAATGTCGAGGACATCACCTTTCTGGATGTAATTCAAGCAGTAGAAGGCTTGAATCCGTTATTCCATTGCAGCTTGGATAATCATGTCCACGATAAGGAGAATTGCTTTATTCAGCAAACAATGAACGAAGCTGAGAAAAAGATGGAAGAGCATTTGCAATCCCAAACGATAGCTCTAGTATTGCAAAAAATCGACCAACGCGTTTCGGATTATCTTCAATCTGAAGCAGGTTGATTTTTTTACCACAATTATAGATATAAATAGTCTTTAATATCCATAAAACGAGGAGGAGTTATTATTATGTTAGATTGCGCTATTATTGGCGGTGGACCTGCAGGCTTGAATGCAGCACTTGTATTAGGAAGAGCAAGAAGGAATATCGTACTTTTTGACAATGGGAAACCAAGAAACGCAGTAACACAGGAATCGCATGGCTTCATTACAAGAGATGGAGTATCTCCGGCTAAATTTAGAGAATTGGCACATGAGGATCTGAATAAATATCCATCCATTAAAATAGATAATGTTGAAATTGTAGAAATTAAAAGATCAAGCGGTACTGCTTTTCATTTAACCACCCGGGAAGGCGCTACATATACCGCTAAAAAAATCATCCTCACTACTGGTCTGAAAGAAACATTACCGACAGTGCCGAATATCCAAGACTATTATGGAAAAAGTCTGTTCAGCTGTCCTTATTGTGATGGCTGGGAATTAAGGGATAAGCCTTTAATTGTAATATCCGAAAATAAAAACGCAGTTCATATGGCGAAAACACTTTCTCAGTGGAGCAAGGATTTGATTGTCTGCACCAATGGACATTCAGTAATTCCAGAAGCAGAGGCTCAGCTGCTTAAAAAGCATGGAATACGCATCATTGAAGAGAGTATCAACCAGTTGCACGGTCAAAATGGCAACTTGGAAAAAGTATCTTTCGCAGACGGAACCAAAATTGAAAGATCAGGCGGCATCGTTACGACCGAATTAGCACAATCCCATTCCTTTATCGATTCTCTCAACTATGATTGTACGCAAAATGGCGGCATCCTTGTCGACGAGTTGGGCAGGACGTCCGTCGAAGGTGTTTATGCAGCAGGAGAAGCATCTAATAGCGGTCCATCTCAGCTGATTATAGCCGCAGCACACGGAAGCCGAGCGGCTGCAGGAGTGAATAGTGATTTAACCATGGAAGTATTCCAGTAATCTAAAGCCGAACAGCACTGCGACATTGCTTCGATATCCTGCACAAACATGTTCTATGGAAGAATAGAAAGCCATGATGACCTGGTCAGAGCAATCCCTCCAATAAAGAAGGACTCGAGCTTAGTAAAGCTTAAGTCCTTTTTATATTTCCACGATGCTATGTTACAAACTTTTTCCTATCTCTACAAAAAATATGTAAATATGTAAGTTTTCTATGTAAAAATAATGGGTAATTTGTCATAATATTAGGTAATATTACTTATCGAGTATCTGGAGGCCGACTACATGAATAGACATTTTACTATTATCATACTTATTTCCCTTCTCCTTGTCGGCTGCAGCCATAATCAGAAAACTGCTTCTGCTAACGACTATAGTATACGAGAAACTGAAAACGAACAGGACCACTCTCTTCTATCCGCCTATTTCGCTGCAATGGAGACGTATAAGACAACTATTAAAGAACAAGATGCTTCCTTTAGCTACGCAGATTATTACACTATCAGAGATAGCTTTAATATTGTCGCTTATGCCGCTGGAAGTGATGCAGTCATTCAATCTCCTGACGACATCGTTCCAATAACAGAAATGCTGCGAAAAGACCTAGAAGCTATGACAGAAGAAGATACAAAGGCAGCATCACAATCATTACATACAACTGGCCAACCCTTATACCAAGCAGCAATCAGCCGAAATCTGCATGAACTTGTAGAGAAGGTCCGTTTTCCCAGTGAAAAGAATAAGCTGCAATCTTTCTTGTCAAATAATGAAAACCAATCCAGCAAGCACATGCTCACACAATCAGATATAACAATAAGCTCTATTAAAGAAGATGAATATGCACAGCTTCATCAAGTCGAAAAACTCCTAGCTACGTATCCTAATCACTTAACAAAATCCGATACAAACAGCATTCTTTTCATTACAAAGAAGCTTCGAGCCTCATTGGACATGCAAGTAAACACCTTAATCAATTACGCAACAACAAATACCCCTGAAAGTATGGATAAAAAAATCAACACTTTTGTAGGGGATTTTAATAAAGCAGAGCTGAAGCTCGAGGAGTTAGATGAAGCAATGGAAGCAGAAAAGAAAATACCAAACTCCATTTAAGAGTTTGGTATTCTCAGCTCCAGTATATATGGCAGCTATATTATTCATTTACTTCTATGAGAAAAACTCTGTCTTCAAACCCTCCACGCTCTTCTCGCTTTTGCTGGCGTACAAGTTCTATATCCTTTAAAGCTATTCCCTTTGCTTCCAGCAGCGCATGCAGTACCTCCAATAAATCAGCTGCTTCTTCTACAACCTCGTTATGTTCCTCTGCTTTTAGGATTTCATTTGCTTCCTCTAACAGCTTTAATTTTAATTCTTCTACATATCTATCTTCATCAAGGACTCTAGTCTTAGGGGCTTTTCCTGCTTGTTGAATAATGGTTGGAATACGATCACGCACAAGCTTATTGTAGGTTGGCATACTTCTTTCCCCTTCCGTATATTAGGACTTCCCTGCGCGAATGGCGTAAGCATCTAGCAGTATTCTCGAAATTACCTGAAGCGGAAGTCTTGATCTTACCTCATAATCCGGAAAATAGGATGTTTCGGACTTATAACCTGTTAATGTTAATTCAGCTAGCGATGCAAGCGGACTGTTTTTGTTACAAGTCAAGGCGATCATACTTGTTTCATTTTGCTGACAGCTTTTTGCCGCATCCACTAGTTCTTCGGTATACCCGTTCAGCGAAACAAAAATGACTAAATCCCCTTCTTCCAGCCTCTTACTTTTCGTCCGAATGATATTTGGATCATCATGCAGCTCCGCATATTTATTCAGCAGCTGCAGTTTTACTTCCATTTCCTTTGCAATCAGCTCCGAAAAACCTCGTGCAAATAATATAACTCGCTTGCTATGTCGGATTTTTTGTACGGTATCTTCTATTAACCCGCTATTCAGCATTTCGATTGTTCGCATCACCTCTTGTTCATTCTTTAAGATGGCATCTTTTATTTCTTCATCCACTTGCTCAATAATTGAAAAGTTTGGGTTCTGATCATTCTCATCCTTAAGCCGAATTTTAAAATCGGTAAACCCGTTATAACCAAGTTTTTTCATTGTACGAACAATGGTAGCCGTGGAAACATTCGCATCCTCACTTAACCGTACAATAGATAATTTAGGAATTGTATTGAGATTTTCCCGTATATAGCGAATTAAATATAGCTCCGCCTCACTCATTTTTTCTGTATACTGACTGACCCGTGTCAGAAAAGTTCCGCTCATGACAAATCCCCCGTGTAAACGTTTACTAATATTGTAGCGAAATCAGCGAATGTTGAAAACATTTACATCAAAAGGCATGCCATAATTAATTTGTAAGAAAAACACAGATAGGCAGTGATGCGGATGATTTATACATGCACGATGAATCCAGCGATCGATCTTTTTTCTGAGTTTACCTCTTTTGATCCTTTCGTCGTAAACAGAAGCATATTCGAAGAGTATCAGCCGAATGGAAAGGCCATCAATATATCATTCATGTTGAAGAAGCTAGGTATTCCCAATATGGCAACCGGATTCCTAGGCGGTTTTACCGGTGATTTCATTGAAAAAGAGCTCGAAGCTGCCGGAATTGAAACCGCATTCATAAATGTGGATGGTATAACTCGTATTAATACTTTCGTCCGTGCAGACAGCATGGAGTATAAAGCAGTAAACAGAGGCCCCGTCATTTCAAAGCAAGCCCAAGAACAACTGCTCGATAAACTAAGAAAACTAAAAAACGGGGATTGGCTATTCGTTTCAGGCAGCCTTCCGCGCGGCATTGACGATCATATTCATGTCGACATTGCTCGAATTGCCCAACAGCAAGGAGTCAAGCTGGTACTTGATATCAGCTCTCCAGTGTTACTGGACTGCCTTGCATATGAACCTTACCTTGTTAAACCAAATGATGAGGAGATAGCCAATTGGTTCAACCTTTCTGATCATACAAATCGGACAGAATTGCAAAAAGCCGCAGAACAGTTACTGGAGCGCGGTGCTCAGCGTGTCCTCTTATCATGCGGCGCACAAGGTGCCTTGTACTGTGACAGCACACAGGAGTTAGCTGTAAACGCTCCTTCCGGCAAGATAGTGAACACAGCCTGTGCTGGTGACACGATGCTCGCTGCATTTGCGGGGAGATTAATGCTGGGAGATTCCGAAGAAGACGCATTGGTTTATGCAGCAGCAGCTGGCTCTTCCACAGCTTTCACATCAGGTTTATCTGATCTTAGTGATATCCCTTACTTAGCAGGTCAAATCCAATTAAAAAGAAAATGGGGTGTAAAGCATGACGTATAGAATTATTGCTGCAACCGGTTGTCCTACCGGTATTGCCCATACTTTTATGGCAAAAGAAGCCTTGGAAGAAGCTGCACGAAAACGCGGCATCTCCATAAAGGTAGAAACACATGGACAGGATGGTATACAAGGTGCACTAACACAGGCTGAAATCGATGCAGCCGATGGCGTCATCATCGCTGCTGACAAAGATGTAAATCGCGATCGTTTTATCGGTAAACGGGTTGTCAATGTAGCAGTCAGCAAAGGAATCAAAGAGCCAGATAAGCTGCTTGATAGCATCATCAATCAAACAGCACCTATATATAAAGATGGCCAGCGCGCTGCTTCTGCTGGCGGTTCCGAACGGCAGCAAAAAGAATCTGTTATACGCAGTATCTACGTATCGCTCATGAACGGGGTCTCTCATATGCTGCCAGTTGTCGTAGCAGGCGGTGTCATGATTGCCATCTCGCTTATGTTCGGTATCCACTCTGCTGACCCAGAAAGCTCGCAGTACAACGAGTTCGCTTATTATATGAACACAATCGGCGGCATCGCCATGAACCTGATGGTACCGGTGCTATGTGCTTATATTGCTGAATCGATAGCCAAACGCCCAGGTCTTATTATTGGCTTCATCGTCGGGATGATTGCTTTCACGAATGGTACTGGTTTCTTGGGCGGTATTATCGGCGGTTTCATGACCGGTTATATCATTCTTGGACTCGGCTACTTGTTCAAGGCTCTTCCAAAACAGCTTGATGGCTTGAAATCAATATTCTTATTCCCGGTCTTTGGTATTTTCATCGCCGGTTTTGCAATGTGGTTCATTTCAGCTCCGATGGGCTGGATCAACCAAGCAATGATGGATTTTCTAGCAAGCTTCCAAAACTCCAATCCAATTGTATTAGGACTTATTGTAGGAATTATGTGTGCTTTCGATATGGGAGGACCAGTTAATAAAGCAGCATATGTAACAGGGACTGCCTTACTGTCGGATGGAAACTACTTCTTTATGGCAGGTGTCTCTGCAGCTTGTATCGTTCCGCCTATTGCTACTGGCTTCGCAACACTATTTGCCGGTAAAGCTTACAGCACAGGTGAGCGAAGTGCAGGACTGGTCAACTTCCTGCTTGGCTCTACGCATATTACAGAAGGAGCCATTCCATTTGCAGCGAAAAAACCACTTAAGGTCATTCCGTTTCTAATGATTGGTGCTTCTATCGCAGCGATTTTGACTTACCTCTTTAAAGTACAGGTGCCAGCCCCTCACGGCGGATTTATTGTTCTGCCAATCGTTACACATCCTTTCCTTTGGATATTGGCCATTCTTGCTGGTGCAGTTGTAAGCGGATTCTTAATTGGCATGGATCAAAAGCGCACAGCTGCTAAAAACAAAGTGAAGGAAACACCTATTGCTGAGACAGCAGCTGTGGCAGAAAAAACAGCTTTTCCAGTACAAGATGTCAGTCAGATTATGTCTCTCGAGACAATTAAGGTAGATGTAAAAGCAACTTCTCAAAAAGAAGTATTCCAGCAGATTGCGGCTACAGCTAAACAACACGGCATCATTACAGATCCTGGCGCTATTGTTGATGGTTTTCTCCAGAGAGAAAAAGAAAGTACAACTGGTATGGAACAAGGTATAGCTATCCCCCATACCGAGCGCAGCGAAGTCCTGAAACCAGCAATCATTATCTTCAAGCTGGCTGACGGAGTTGAATGGAAAGCATTAGATGGGCAGCCAATTCGAATTGTCATCGCTATGCTCATACCAACTGGAACTGCCTCTAACCATCTGTATTACTTGTCAGAGGTTTCTAAAATGCTCGTACATCAGGAAACAATCGACCAGCTGCATCATGCGGTTAATCCAGAAGATATTCTCGCCCTGTTTTCTACTAAACTATCTGCTTAAAGGAGCTAATACGATGTTAAATTTAACACCCGCTAAACGAGAAGCACTTGAAAGACTATCAGACGAAAATGGTATTATTGGAGCCCTCGCTATTGATCAACGAGGTTCCTTGAAGAAGATGCTGCAGAAGGAAAGCACAACAAATCAGGGTGACGATACAATTGTATCTTTCAAAGAACTGATTTCTGAGGAACTTACACCATATGCAACCTCTATCTTGCTGGATCCTGAGTATGGTTTGCCAGCGGCACAGAAACGAGATAAAAATGCCGGACTGCTTCTTGCTTATGAAAAAACCGGCTACGACGCAACACAGCCTGGGCGCATGCCGGATATTCTCGAAGACTGGTCTGTTCAGCGAATCAAGGCTCAGGGAGCAGATGCGGTGAAATTCCTTTTGTACTATGATGTGGATGAGGATTCAAGTATTAATGAGAAGAAGCATATCTTTGTGGAACGTCTCGGCTCCGAATGTCAGGCAGAGGATATTCTTTTCTTCCTGGAGCTCGTCTCTTATGACGCTGACAATGATGATGTAAAAGGATCAGAATACGCTAAAGTAAAGCCACATAAAGTAAACGATATGATGATAGAGTTCTCCAAACCTCAATATAAAGTGGATGTGCTGAAAGTTGAAGTACCAGTAAACATGCAATATGTAGAAGGATTCTCTGAAGAAACACCTGTGTATTCCCGTGAAGAAGCACAGCGCTATTTCAAAGAGCAAAGCGAAGCAACTGATTTGCCGTTCATCTTCTTGAGTGCAGGCGTTAGTGCCTCCCTTTTCCAAGAGACATTACGTTTTGCAAAAGAAGCAGGTTCCAGCTTTAATGGTGTCTTATGCGGCCGAGCAACCTGGAAGGATAGTGTATCCATCTTTGGTCGTGACGGAGAAGCTGCCGGGAAACAATGGCTCCAGCAGCAAGGCAGAACTAATGTCGAAGAGTTAAATGAAGTATTGAAACAAACAGCATCATCCTGGAAACAAGCTGAAATACTCACATAAAAAAAGGAGCATATGGGCCACCCCATGTGCTCCTTTTGCTTATTGATTTAAGATAAACTGTTGAAATACCTTTATCGCATCCCCAAACACACCTTCATCAATATCAAATTTCGGATGATGATGCGGATACTGGCTTTTCTCTCCTGCCATACCGACCTTGACGAATACCCCCGGGATTTTCTGCAAGTAGTAGGAGAAATCTTCAGAGCCCATGACTGGCTCCAGTTCTTCATAGCGTTCTGCACCGAATGTTTCTTGCAGCAATCCTTCTGCAAAGGCCGCTTCTTTTTCATCATTGATAAGCGGTGGTGTACCGATGATGAAATCAACTTCCGCTGTAGCACCAAATGATTCACAAATGCCTTTTGTCAGCTTGCTAATCTGTTCTTGGATCGTCTGAACTGCTTCTGTAGAGAAGGAGCGCATCGTCCCGATGATTTTAGCTGAATCTGGGATGACATTGTAAGTGTTGCCGGCTTCGATCTTTCCAACCGAGATGACACTTGCATCCATTGGATTTAATTTACGGCTGACAATGCTTTGCAATGCTTGAATGACATGAGTTGCGATGTAGATCGGGTCCACTGTCAGATGCGGTGTAGATGCATGTCCGCCAGAGCCTTGAATCTTAATTTCAAAGTCATCAACAGAAGCCATCATGGCGCCAGGACGAGTGCCGAATTGGCCCTTTTCCAGACCAGCATCAACATGGATGCCGTAGATGCTGTTGACGCCTTCTAATGCACCTTCTTTGATCAGCTTATCTGCACCGCTCGGTGAAGCTTCTTCAGAGGATTGGAATAGAAGCACGATATTCGGCTCCACTTCTTCCTTATGCAGTGTGATCCACTCTGCTACTGCAAGAAGGATTGCTGTATGACCATCATGTCCGCACGTATGAGCTACCCCGTGATGCTTGGAGATATAAGGTTTATCCCCTTCTTCTACCATCGGCAGTGCATCCATATCTGCACGAAGCGCGATTGTTTTCTCTCCTTTTGTGCCTTTCACAAACCCGACAACACTCGGCGGCTGAAAATCTAGAATCTCAATACCTAGCTTTTCCAGTCTGTTGCGTACGTATTTACCTGTCTCGTATTCTTCTCCGGAAAGTTCCGGATATTGATGGATATGCCTGCGATCTTTAACCGCTTGTTCTACTAATTTCTCTAATTCCATGTTACATTACTCCTTCTATTAAAACGGTCCGTATTGAATCATTTGAGCTATGATCAGCGCGATAATGGCAATGCCGATTTGGATAAGGAAGAATGGCAAGAACCACTTCACCCATTTCCCATAGCCGATGCCTGCGATTGCAAGCAATGCAATAATGTTACCTGTTGGTAAGATCGTATTGGAGATACCATCTCCAAATTGGTAGGCTAGTACAGCTGTCTGTCTCGTTACACCTATCATATCAGACAATGGCGCCATAAGCGGCATTGTCAAAGCAGCTTGTCCGCTTCCGGACGGAACGAAGAAATTGATGCCCATCTGCAGGAATAGCATACCAACTGCAGATAGTGCAGCTGGAATCATTCCAAGCGCATTGGATGCATGATACAGCAGGGTGTCCATCATTCCTGAAGTATTGAAGATTACTAAGATGGCCTGAGCAAATCCGATGATCAGTGCCCCGCCAAGCAAGTCTTTTGCACCGAGGATGAAGTTATCGGCAATACCTGAGAAAGAAATTCCTCCGAGAATACCCATTACCACACCGAACAATAGGAATAATCCAGCGATCTCTGTAATATACCAGCCATATTTCAATACCCCAATAATCAATACCACGTAATTGATTAAGAAAGCTGATAGGACAAGCTTGTGACGAGTAGTCATTTTCTGTGTCTTGTTAAGCGCGGAAGTATCAGCTTTTCTGCCAAACTTTCCGTATTCACCAAGCTCTGGGTTCTTTTTCACTTTACTTGCATAGCGCATTACATAAAAGACAGCCGCAAGATATAGGATAACGAAAAGAACAATCCGGAAACCTATTCCGGAGAAAGTTGGCAACTCGGAGATGCCTTGCGCAATCCCGACTGTGAACGGGTTCATGACTGCTGCCGTAAATCCAACACCTGCACCGAGTACAACAATCGCAAATCCGGTCAATGCATCAAATCCAAGTGCTATTGCCATCGGTGCTAAAATCGCGACATACACGATGGTTTCATCTGACATTCCCATTAATGCACCTGCTGCTGCAAAGAACAGCATCAATACTGGGATAAGCAGCTTCTCTTTATTTGCCATCTTTCTGGACAGCATATAAATAAAAGCATCAAGTGCTCCTGTAGCAGTAAAAATTCCAAACGCTCCACCGACAATCAGGACGAAGAAAATAATATTGGCACCATTCACCATACCAGTGTGAATGCTATTGAATATGCCTAGAAGACCAACATTTTCTCCATCAATGTAATGGAATGTTTCCGGCAGGATGACACTGCGCCCATCCTGATCCACACGGTCATACGCTCCGCCTGGAATAATATATGTTAATATTGCTGCCACGATAATGAATGCAAAGATCATGACGTAAACATTAAAATGCTTTGGTTTCTTTTTGTTAGCAGCTTGCTGCTGCGAATCTTGTAAGCTGTTCATCTAGTTGTACTCCTTCAAGAATGATCCTTCGTTGTATATTGTTTAATAAATATACAACGATTCATATAATAATACAACCGTATATTAATAAAATTTATAGATTGATTATGCAAAAGACATAAAAAAAGCTAGAATCCTAAGATTCTAGCTTTCCTTTCAGCTGCGGAAGAAGTCAACTAACGGCTTGAAGTCTTTACGCAAATCTATTTCATTTGGCTCTGCCTTCATTAGCTTCTCTACCATCTGTTCCAGCAACTCCACATCCTTGGAATCTGTGTACTCAACAAAGTTGATAGAGTCGAGCCAGTCGCGGTAAGAGTGCTTCGCTTTACCGTAGCTGTTGCCAAATACAAGACATGGTGTCTTCGTAATAATAGAGAAAATCATCGCATGCAAGCGGTCAGTGATGATCAATTTTTTAGAACTGATCAGATCAAGCATCTCAATAAAATGCTTCTCTCGATCTGCATAATCAATGTTAGGCACAATATTTTCATCCAAAACTGTATCAGTACGATCAACGGAGCCAAATTTCTTCGTCCATTCCATCAGCTCGGAAACGAAGTTCTCTTCCATCACCTTTTCTTTATCAGCTCTCAGGAAGAACATAACCCCTTCCCGTTCCTGCTCACGCGGAACAACATCGAGTGACATTACCATATCAGGTGTGTACATTACTTCAGAATCGAATGTATTCCTTACTACATCCAATGTTTGCGATTCTCTAGTAGCAATGACGAGATTTTTGTTTTGATGATATGCTTCCTGCGTTTTCTTTTTTTCCTGCTCTCCATGCTCATTATCTTCGAAGAATACAGATTGCGGCATGGAAATGGATTTATAATCCTTGAATGCAGCGAAGACCTTCCGGCGATCTTCTTCAATATCCAAGTACAAGCTGCCAAGGTTGCCTCCGCCCGTAAACATAACAATATCATCTTCACGGATGATAGTTTTCACAAACTCAATTCCCTCATCGGTTGCATAGTCCATAATTTCTATGTACTCGTAATAAGGGAAACGGCTTTGGATAAATTTCTCGATGCTATAAGCAATTGCTTGGTCTCCGATATTTGTATAGCTCGGTGAACCGAATAGAAATACCTTACGTTTATCGTTAGTAAAAGCTTCCGGCGAAACATTCGGCCCGATGCCTTTTGCAATATTCGTTGTGTCAATTGGTTGTATCGTCATATGAAATGCCTCCTAAGCAATACTTCTTTATTCGTACTATTCCATACCCCGAATCAAAAGAATTTATGCCTAAGCTGCGTCTCAATTTTTACCATATACTACTCATCTGTCTCTAAATCTACTTGTTTATTCCAACGATACTGGTAAACATACTCAAGCATACCATCCGGCTCAGATATTTTATACAGTTCTCCAGCAGCCAGCACATATGTCGCATCTTCCTCAAAGAATGTATCCACCGGGCTGACACCTGGATCCTCTTGATAATCGACTGGAACCTTCCAGCGAATAATAGACTCTTCCGTCGAGACGCGCGCCACTGTTATCTGATCCTGGTTACGTTTTTCCTTGTACACTAGCAGCATGCTGTCATCTTTCTCTGTACCGAGAATCGGCTGCACTTCTAGTAAATCTGAGTACAGCTCCTGGACAATTTGCTGCGCACGTTCCGCTTCTCCATTTTCTTCATCACCAAAGAAGCCTTTTTGCACTTCCTTCTCGTAAGCAGGATCCTCTGTCAGTTGTCCATCAGCAACATGATAGTATTTGCCATCCAGCGCATACAAGTACAGTCCACCAGTATCGTCGATATAATAATCCGACTGCTCATAGCTCACATTATCAGTTAGTTGCGGAAATTTTTCCGTCCATTCCTCTTCATCCAATCGGACTTCACCAGAAGCTGCATCCAGGAAATACAGCTCTTCATTTTTCATATCCACGACAAGAATACCTTCTTCTGTCTGTCCAAGTACATATTCCTGCCAAATTGCTTTCCGGCTCCATTTCTTCTCTCCCGTCTCCAAATCTACAGCTATAATTTGGAACCGCGAAGCACTCGTAGATATCCCATTTGATTGTCCATTAGGTATCCTCATCCGAATTTTATTGATAGCCAAATCATCATCTTCCGCCACGATTGTTGGTGAATCAAGACTCATCGTCACCGAGCGGCCAGCTGCATGGAAAACAGTCATGACGAAGGAACCGATAATGAATTCCCCGACAAGCAGCAGAACAACCATACCGATAACTTTCTTAAGAGAAGACGACCTTTTTATACTTCGTATAAGGAAGAGCACACATAATACGACAAACACACCGACAAGAATCCACAACGTTATATCATGCCAAAACCAACCGGTAAACGTCCAATCTCTGAAGAAATCCCCATCCAAAAGCCAGAGCAGCAACGTTCCAATCACAGCATAAACCAGCAGAAATCGCACGAGTGCACCAAACGTTTTTTTCTTCTTGGTTTGGTTGATTTTGTCGACTGCCCATTTGGCTATATTGATCAAAATCCAAAGATAGATAAGTGCCAACACAATATTATGTATAAAATCATCATTAAAGAGCCAATTACGCATAAGTTCGATCATGTTGTTTTCCCCTTCTCTTCAGCTGCATTTGTATAAATGAAGTAGCCAACCTTTGTCGGATGATCCTTCACGAACTGACTTGCTTCATATTTTCTTAGACTGCGAAAGATAAGCCAATCACCTATGCCACCAGCTGTGAGGATCACTGAAATTGTAAGAAGTACTCCATTTCCAACGATATACGAAATTATTAATGGGAGCAGTCCTGTCATGATTACCGGTAAAAGCAAAGAAACACGATATGCACTAACTTTTATAGGTTCCATGCAGTGCGCATAGGCAGCTCCATCTTTCCAGGAAAAGCCGAATTTAACTTGGCTATACTTTACTTTTCCAAATACAATAAAGCCGATTCCATGAAGCAGTTCGTGCAGAACTATACCAATAAACGTAAGTAAAAAAGCGGCGACAATCATAGGTAAGCTTATATAAAATTCAAATCCATGAATAAGAAAATAAATAAAACTGGCTGCAAGCATCAATCCAAATGTCAGGTACGCCGCTTGCTTTTGCAAATGTTTCATATTGAATAAAACTTCTTGCTTATGCATATTAAACACCTCCCTAAATCTTACGTATCACTATCATTTTCGTTTCAATAAATTGAAGCATTCAGTTTGGCATCACAGCAGACTGGCAAGGCTGAATGATAGAAAGGAGCGTATTCATGCCTGAACTTATTCATGATAATGTGATTGTCCTCGCGCGAATCATCACCATTATTCCACTCATGCTAGCGGTTACCTTGTTCATGGGAAAACGGACAATCGGTGAAATGCCTGTCTTTGACTTTCTGATCATAGTCATCCTAGGAGCACTAGTTGGTGCTGATATTGCTGATCCAGAGATTGAACATCTGCCTACAGCCATTGCTATTATCGCAATTGGTCTATTTCAAAAAGCAATTGTGAAATGGAAAATCTCTAATCGTAAAATCGGAAAGCTGCTCACACTCGGCCCCACTATCGTCATTCAAGACGGGACTTTGCTTTATGAAAATATGCGAAAGATCCAGTATTCAATAGACAACATATTGTTCATGCTGCGCCAGAAGGATGTTTTCGATATACGTGACGTAGAGACAGCGATAGTCGAACCCAATGGTGCGCTGAGTGTCTTAAAAAAACAAAGCAAAATGCCCGCAACACGGGAAGATCTCCAAATCCAGCAGCAGCCTTCAGCCATTGCCTTTCCTGTCATTTCGGATGGTTACATACACCACGACACCTTGACCCACTTCAAATTGGATGAAGAATGGCTAAGAAAACAATTGGCTGAGCAAAACATCATTGGTATGAATCAAATATTCTTTGCATCCATTTCACATCCACAGAGCCTTCATATCAGTTTGAAAGAAAGGAAGCTGAATATTCCTCCGATCAAACATTAAAAAGAGCACTACCCTGTCAAGGTAGTGCTCACTTATTATTATGCTCCTGCTACTTTCATTTCCGATTTGTTCTGCTTCGTTGCTTTCTTTTTCTTAATTGTCCAGCCAGTTACCCCATACAATAGGGTAAACAGCGGTGTGATAAAGGCCAGGAAACAGAATGGCAGATAAGTGACTGTTGCAATACCAAGAGCACCAGCTGTATAAATACCGCCGCCAGTCCAAGGGACAAGCGGTGCTCCTTGTGTACCTGTATCCTCCAGAATACGGGAAAGGTTCTCCGGCTCTAAGTTCAATCTATCAAAGATTGGCCGCATCAGCGTACCACCCATAACCGTCGAGAAGTATACCGATCCTCCTACCGCAAGCATCACATAACTGACGATGACAGTTACCACAGTAAGTAAACCTGTATGTTTAATCTTCATTGCGAAAGAAGCGATCAAAGCTTCAAGCACACCAGCATCAGCCAGCATTCCTCCCACACCGAGTGCAAAGAGGAATAATGCAATCAGCTCAAGCATACTCGTCAGGCCACCGCGCTGGAGCAACTCGTCAACGACAGGAATACCTGATTCTACTGCATAACCGCTATAAAATGTAGATAATGTGTCCACAAAGCTGAACCCTTGGTAAAAGACTGCAATGATTCCGCCAACTGCTGCCCCAGCGAAAATAGCAGGGATTGCTGGCTTCTTCATCACCAGCAAACCAATAAGTACAACAATTGGGATTAAAGGAACGATTCCTAAGTTAAAATTATCTGCCAAGTAAGATGTCAGCTGGTTTACATCATTCGCCCCTGTGCCACTGCCATGGTATCGCAAGCCAATGAACGTAAAAATACCAGCTGTAATAATGTAAGACGGGACTGTTGTCCAAAGCATATGCTTGATATGGCGGAATAATTCACCGCCAGTAACAGCAGGTGCCAGATTGGTCGTATCGGATAATGGGGACATCTTATCACCAAAGAAAGCCCCGCTTACGATCGCACCGCCTGTCAAACCTACTGGAATTCCAAGTGCCGTACCGACACCCATCATAGCCACACCAGCCGTACCAACCGTTCCCCAGCTAGTACCTGTCGCGACGGATACAAGGGAACAAAACAGCAATGTTGTCACCAAGAAAAACTGCGGTGTAATTGCCTGTACACCGTAATAGATCAACGTTGGCACAGTTCCGGATGCGATCCATGCACCGATTAAAATGCCGACGGTCAGCAATATGATTCCTGGCATCAATGCCTTACTCATAGATTTGACCATGGATTTCTCTATCTGCTGATAGTTGAATCCCAGCCCCATCATATAAGGGATGATGACTAGCATGCTGATAAACATCAGTATTTGAATCGGTGCATCAAATGCCAGAATTCCTACGGATACTACTGCCACAATCGACAAAAGCATCATTAATGCATACATAAAAGATGGTTTTTTAATAGTTTTTTTATTATCGGTTTCCAACCAACCACTCCTTCAACCTGAGGTTGTTTATTTTTGCTGAACAAAAGTACAACTTTATTTTCGTACCCGATCAGCTTTTTCTTAAAACTCACTTTTATAATGCTACAGCATATCTACATCTAGTGAAAATTGCATTAGCTGCGGTTAAACAGTATAAATTCGGCTCAGTTTGGCAGAAACGCAAATATGTGTCGTGTTCTTACATATGCTCCAATATGATGCTAAATCTTTCGTTTAATAGGCCTTCCCATTCGAAAACACAAAAAAAGACCTGCATATTTGCAGGTCTTCTTAGCTTATATCGAACAGTTGTCGTCTGTGCACACGCCAGCATTATCAGATCCGAAATCTTTGAATTTCGGCTGTTCGTTTTCTTCTTTCCAAACTTGATTCAATGCACCCACGAATGTTTCCATAGGCTGCGCACCAGAAATGGTGTACTTATTGTTGAAGATAAAGAAAGGCACTCCCGTGATGCCGTATTGCTGCGCCATCCGTTCGTCACCTCTTACCTCATCCAAGTGAAGTGATTCATTGTCCAAAATTTGCGTTGCCTCATTACGATCCAAACCAGAAGCTTCTGCAACATCTAGCAGTGTTTCTTTTTCACTAAGGTTCTTTGATTCTGTGAAGTACGCATACAGCAGATTCTCAGTCATCGCTTTTTCTTTGCCTTTTGTTTCTGCAAACTTAGCCAAGCGATGTGCATGCAACGTATTAGTCGGCTTCATATCATCAAAGTTGAATGTAAGACCAACTTCAGCTGCACGCTGACCGATTTGTAGGTTGTTCACTTTCGCCTGCTCAATTGACATACCATATTTATCCGCAAGTGCTTCGTGAATACTTTTCCCGTTGTACACTCCAGCATTCGGGTCCAGCTCAAAGCTCTTAAACTCTATTTCTACACTGTCCTTGTGCTCGAATTGCTCCAGCGCAATTTCCAGCTGTCGTTTCCCTATATAACAGAAAGGACAGACAAAATCTGACCACACTTCAATTTTCATCGTGACACCCCTTTTTCACATTAAGATGATTTTAGCATAGACCCTGCAATCCACAAAAATAGATGCCTGCAATTAGTATCATCGTATCCGTTGATGAAGAATATGCATGGGGACATCCTTTGCCTGCATAAAGTATAGCGTTTCTACCTATAAAGGAGCGATCAGCATGAATCAACCTCAGCAGACCACCTATGTGAGCAGTGTCGATCCATATGTGTATCAAACGTTACAAGGAGTCAGAACCAAGCAAATTGTTGTAGAAACCGTACGCGGTTCTGTTACAGGAAAACTGATTACAGTGCGTCCAGATCATATTGTTGTCGAGTCCGGCGGGTCATCCTTTTTTATCCGTACTGCTCAAATTGTCTGGGTCATTCCAAAAGGATAAGGAGGAAAGCAGATGATCAAACGTGAAAACAGACTTGCAATCGATTTGCCTATCCCTGAACATGGTGATCCGAATGCTGCAGCTGCCGTCCAAGAACTGCTCGGCGGAAAGTTCGGCGAAATGTCGACACTGAATAACTATATGTACCAATCCTTCAACTTTCGTAACAAGAAGAAGCTGAAGCCCTTTTATGATTTAGTGGCAAGTATCACAGCAGAAGAATTCGGACATGTGGAGCTTGTTGCCAATACAATCAATCTCTTATCCCGCGGCAATACATTCTATACCGGCGATCCAGATGTTACACCCCTAAGAACTGGTAAAGACAGTCGTAATACATATCACTTCATCGCTACAGCGCAAACGGCATTGGCCGGAGACTCGATGGGCAGACCTTGGACAGGTGATAATGTATTTTCCAGTGGGAATCTCGTACTGGATCTACTGCATAACTTCTTTTTGGAATGCGGTGCCAGGACCCACAAGATGCGTGTCTATGAAATGACAGAGAATGAAACAGCCCGGGAAATGATCGGATACTTGCTTGTGCGCGGTGGTACTCATGTATTGGCATACGCTAAAGCATTGGAGATAGCCACAGGTGTGGATGTTTCCAAACTAGTTCCGATTCCGGATCTATCCAACACCAAGTTTGATCATGCTCGTAAATTCGAGCAGCAAGGACTTGGAAATATTCTATTCACCTGGAATGACATGGGCGAGTATGCAGACATCCGCAAGATCTGGAAAGGAGAAAATCCGGAGAACGGCAGTCAGCTTGTCGTCAAACAAGGTTCGCCGCGTGGAGGCCCTATTCCGGATCTCGAGGAGCTGCCGGAGGAATTCGCTCCTGGAATCGACCGGGATGACTATGAACGAATTGCGAAGCGCTTAATGGAGAACTTATAAAGGCTGCCGTCAGTTGGCAGCCTCTTTTTTAAGTTTCATGCGTCCAAATACGCATCTCACCAGCTTTTCGGTTACACCAGGCATAATAAGGAATAGCACGTAATTTTATAGGCTCAAGCATCGGCGCATGACTCTGGTAAAGCCCTTCTGATTCTGATGCTGTGAACCCATCCGCCTCTAAAATCACAACTCCGTTTAACAAGTTCTCCTCAAACACTGCAGTGATTTCACTTTCCCGCGGAAGTCTCAATCCAGCAAGACTCTTACCATTGTCCACTTCCTCCAGACAGTAAACGACCGGCCCGCGCTGCAAAGCAACCTGCCCTTGATTCATTCCAATTTTCGGATTGCTGTATACACGCACCACTGGCAGCGGCAGAGTCAGCTCAATCTGATCGCCATTCTCCCACATTCGGTCTAATACAAGATAACCATTTACCAATTCATCAGACGCTAGAGTCTCTCCATTGACGGAAGCCGCTGCCCCCTCACACCAGCCAGGAATTCGAAACGCTAGCTTGAATTGCCCATTTCCTTCTACCATTACGCTAATATTAGCATCCCATGGATACTGATGCTTTTGCGTCAGCTTGATGGACAGCTCATCAAGCCTGGTTTCCACACTTCCTGCAATATAGAGATGCGTATACAAGGTATCCTCTGTCTGCGTATAAGCATAATCCTCGATGGAAGCAATCATTCGAGCAAGATTCGGTGGACAGCATGCACAGGCAAACCATTTCTGCCTCTCTTGTTTCACATGCTCCTGATCCTTACGCCCAGCTTGGTACGTATTCACCTCCAGCGGATTTACATAAAAGAATCGCTTACCATCCAAGTCCATCCCACTGATTGTCCCATTGTAAATTGCCCGTTCCAGCACGTCTGCGTATTTCCTGTCTGGTGATAGTAACAGCATCTGTTTTGCCCAAAAGACAAGTCCAACCGATGCGCATGTTTCACAGTACATGCTGTCATTCGGCAAATCGTATGCATCTGTAAACGCCTCACCATTAACAGCTGAACCGAGACCACCTGTTATATACATTTTCCGTTTCGTCACATCATCCCACAACGTATCGCACACCGTTTGCAGCTCTGCATCATTTGTCTGCCGCGCGAGATAAGCCATTGCTGCATATAAATACATCGCTCGCACAGAATGTCCGGTCGCTTCCTGCTGTTGCCGTACAGGAAGATGCGCCTGCATATATGCATAACCGAGACCAAAATTCGTATTTTGGTCATTCCACGTCGCTGGAGCACCTAAGGATTGGCGACGTTCTTTTTCCATATCAAAGTAATGCGGTTCCTGCCCGCGCTGCTCTATGAAATATGCCGCAAGCTCCAAGTGCTCATGCTTTCCTGTGGCATCGAATAACCTGAGCAATGCCAGTTCGATTTCCGGATGCCCCGGGTACCCTTGCAGTTTTCCATCTTCGCTTCCAAACGTACTCCGGATCAGTTCTACATAGTTCTCCATAATATCCAGAAATTCTCTTTTACTAGTCGTTTCATAATAAGCAACAGCAGCCTCAATAAGATGACCTGCACAATACAGTTCGTGGTTGTCTCGCAAATTTGTCCAGCGGTTGTCCGGCTCCACCAGCATATAATAAGTGTTCAAATATCCATCCTCTGCCTGCGCTCTACCCATTAGCGATATGACTTCATCTGCCGACTCTTCCAATTCCGAATCTGGAAAGCTGCGTAAGCTATACGCGACTGTCTCCAGCCACTTCGCAACATCACTATCCTGAAAGACAGTGCCATAATAGTCACCCTTCGCTTCTCCCGCCACAATACGAAAATTTTCGATAGCATGGCTCGGTGCAGTATCCGGCAGCTGATCATTCAGCGCTTTCCATTGATACGGAATCACCTGTTCAGCTACAAGCTGCTTATAGTTCGACCAGAATGCATCCTCTACTGTCACCTTTTGGTTATTATTCACACTTGAAAGTTCCATATCGCACACTCCTTCTGCACTTAAAGTTAAGCGTTTTCAAAGTACAGCTTAGCATCTACAATAGAAGTGACATAGAACCATATTTAACTTCGTTTTACACTATTTCACCCAAAAGGCGGCGACACGGAAATGGAGAAATCCTATCTTTCATTCTCAGCTCCACCCCTGCCATATTTCGTAGAAGGAAATAGCACGACATTTCACAAAGGTCAGCAACATCCCGCGCGAAAAAACCTAGGTATTTTCGATATCATCCTCGTCCGTGAGGGTACTTTATATATCGGAGAAGAAGCGTTGCAATGGGATGTTGCTGCCGGTGAAGCTTTAATTCTTGAACCAACTAAGTATCATTATCCAACAGCACGCTGTACATCAGACACAACATTCTATTGGCTGCATATGCAAAGCCCATCCTATTGGAAGGAGCAGTCTGCCTGCACCCATATCTCGTCAACTGAGACGATAACATCGCTGCATTACCATACACAGCAAGCAACGATACATCTGCCAAAATATCAGCAAATCCCGCATCGGCATGTCCTGTACGATACAGTAGAAAATCTGCTGCAATCCACCACGCAGCCACGCTCCTTCGCTTTTTGGGAAACACAGCAATTGTTCATGCAAGTTCTGCAGCACCTATCTTATAATCCAATGCCGCAGCACACCTCACTGCGATTAGCTGAACATGTTGAGATATATATCAAACAGCACTATAACCAACACATCACAAATGCAACACTGGCCAAGCACTTTCACGTACACGAAAACTACTTGGCCAGATGTATGAAACAAGCTTTCGCTTGTACTCCGCTTGCTTATTTAGCCGCTTACCGCTTGCATCAGTCACGCCTGCTGCTTTTAACAACTGACTGGTCTTTACAGCGAATAGCGGAAGAAGTGGGTTTTACAAGACAAGGGTATTTCTCGAAAAGCTTCAAAGCGAAATACGGCTTATCACCAAACCAGTACAGACAGGACATGAGTAAAGCCTAATAAAATTGCCCGGCCTTAAAAAAACATTGGTCACAGCAGCTTAGTCAACGATAGCGATAAATCTGAAAGGAAATAATAAAGCATTTCAATGTGAACAGAAAAAAGGAGCGAGTAAATTCGCTCCTTTAAATATTCGTTAACTTCCCGTGCAAGACTAACCTTCCATCTTCTGGATCCTGTAAATCATTGCATGTCGACAGGGTGATAATGTTATCCTTCTCGGTTACTTGAATGTCTGTAGGTATGTTTGACTTCCCTTTTATCAATTCAATAAAATCCACGTACTCTTCGTTCGTAGAAAAGTCGGTTTCAATGTAATTAAAATCCGTTGTTGTAACATAGACCGAGAATATCTCTACTTTATAGCTCTCAGAAATTGTATCAAATTGAAAATCTTTATTTTGGGAGAAGAAATCTTCATCCAGGAATTTGTCCAGTTGGCCAAACATCGAACCGTCTTTCATCTGATGGCCGTAAATAATCGTTTGTTTATCCAGGGATCCTGCTTGATTTCGAAAATCCATAAAGACACTGCCTGATTTAGATATATCTTCTTTATAATCCCTATCCAAATAATGATTGTTATCGGAACTTTGCAGTATCGGATAGTCTATTTTTGTATTATCAATTGTTAACCAGCCTACTATATTAGGATTGATATCTAGGAGGCTTTGGAACTGCGGGCGCACCTGATTATCTGCGACTTCCGCTTTGCTTCCTTGAAGATTGTCTTTATACTGATCTTGAATTTCACTCATCACTTGTTCACTTTGAGCGTAATCAAAGCCAATACCCCCTAACTTAATAAGGGAAAATACAAACACAGCTAAACAAGCGAGAAGGAATATCTTTTGAAACAAACTCATTTTCTTCTTTTTCTCCATAGCTCTATCCATACCTTTATAATTCAGTATTGTCCTCCATAAATATAATATGCCCCTTGAAGCATCTGACAATTGCTTGCCTTTTCACTGCAAGGGGCACATGAACAGATCTAATTATCTGTTTCTAAATTTCCTTTGCCAAATAACGACGGCCGCTGCAATGGCAGATGCTGCTAATAATCCAACATACAAGATTATGTTCGTGTCATCTCCTGTTTTAGGATTTTCCACCACATCTCCAGCATCATTGCTTGAAGTTACCGGCTTTACGGAATTGTTATTTTTATTCGCATCTTCTAATTTAACAGGTGTTTTCTTTTCTTCACTTTCAGTAGTTGAATCTACTGGATTTTCCTCTTTTTCTGTCTCTTCAGTTGGTTCAGTCGAAACGTTATCGTCTTCTGGTTCCGTCGCAGGATCTTTAGAAGGATCATTGTCATCTCCTGTTTCGGCTGGTGGTGCGACTGGAGAATTATTTTCTTCCTCCTCTTGGACATTGCTGTCTACAACATGTAATGCATTTGCATCATAACTAACTTCGTAATTATCCGGAAGACCTGTGATTTCAACTGTAGAAAAGACACTTTTATCTGCCAGCGCATCATAAGAGATAATCGGTGTATCTGCATCCGGGACAAATCCATTTGTAAAGTTTAATTTTAGCGTCCCGCCAAATGTGGCCTCACCGTTAATATCAAATACTTCTTCTTTATTTCCGATTGTAAGCTCTAGTGTACCTGCTTCTGCCTGTGTGAAGTTATTGCCAATCGTCACACCGCTTGACACGTTCTCAATCAGTGTTCCTTCCGTATTCACGACCTCACCCTCACCAAAAGCAGAACCTGAATTTGCCGCTAAAGTTCCTTCTTCCAGGAACGTGCCTCCGGTATATGCGTTATCTCCAGACAACGTTAAGGCACCTGTACCTGACTTTGTTAATTTTCCAGAGCCTTCAATGTCATTTTTCCAAGTGTCGGACTCATTAAATCCGCCTTGAGATGCATCCATTGATACCGTAACATCATTTTCAAATGCTTCATAACCACCTGCAGCAGCAAAGAGGTTCAATCTCCCCCAGCCTTCCGTATCATCCAGTACAGGATATCCTGACGGTAATCCTGTTGTGTACAATACCCAGCGGCGCTGTGCCTCATCTAGGTATGGGAAGCGAGTCTCAATCAAAGCTTCAGCACCCTTTGGGACTACCATTGGTTTTGTTGTATCGCCGATTTGTTCGAATCCATATGTAAGACGTTCTGTATAGTTCTTCTTATTTGTCTCATAATCGCTGTAGTTATCTTGAGAAGTTCCTTCTTGCGTGAGCAATACTTCATGCGCTTGTGCATAGGCAGCTTCTTTCACACTTTTGTTATTAGGATCATTCAAAGCAGACGCAGCAACAGCTGTTGCCATCACTCTTCCCCCAATAACATCCAGCGGTGAATGCATACCGGCAACAATTCTGCTATTGCCCATCTCAGAAGCCCTTGTCATTATTTCTTCATAACGCTCTGGTACTGCATAGGCAAAGCCATAAGAAGCTAGATAAGCTGCATTTGTATGTCCGCTCGGGAATCCGCCATCGCTGCTAGGATCATCTTTTATTCTCGGAACAAGTGTAGGAATCACACTTACCTCTTCACTCCACCGAAACGGTCGTTGGTAATTATAGTAGGCTTTCGCATTAGAGGTCGAAGCCCCCGTCCAACGTATGTTATTTATTAATTTCACCATACTCCCGAGGCTGGAATCTTCGTCAGCCCAAACTCCGTTGTTATTACTTCCGTCATCATACCCGACTGTTGTCGCGTCTTCAGGAATCTCATCTGGAATCGTCGTACCTGCATTTGCGCCAGCTATAAAATTATCTGTATACGAACCAAGTCCTGTAATTGCACTATAATTCTGATGTCGCCGATCGACTAGATAGGCCATTTTCGCCTCTTCATCCGTTCGATTCTTTGTAATAGAAATAGATTTTGCTATATTTTGATTATGTACACTTTCATTTAATACTGTGCCATTATTCCATGAAGATCCGGGTTCCCAAATGTCATGGAACTTAGAAAGCACACCAATAGAGGAATTAGATTCAGGGGTCATATTGGCCTTATCATTATTTGCATAAGTGTCAACATAATAGCCATAAGAGGCTTCTTTTGGAGCAATCGCAGATTCGTCCAAACTGTTTGCTGCTGAGACAGAATTAATTCCTTGGAAACAAAAAGCTGCAGTTAATACTAAGACAGGGATTGTGGACTTTCGTTTTTTTCTATTACTTTTTTCATTACGCTTTCTTGGCATTTTTTCACTCCTCAACATTAGTACTACAAAATAGATTCTAATGTTAAGTTGTAACGCTAGTATTAATTTATTGATAAGAAATTGTATTTTCATACAACAATCTTCCAATTACGTGCTATATTTACATATTTATACATAACACAAACCTTAAATTGTATATTTCCGTCATATATTATTATCGGAATCTAAAAAACTGCTCATGCAAATTACTTCTTTTTAGGAGCGAATGCAATTAAACCGATACCTCCCAATAGCATTCCAATACCCAGCCACGATAACAGATTTAGCTCCTCACCGATTAACGCGACACCTAAGACCGCAGCCGTAAACGGTTCAGCTAAGGAGAGAGACACTGCCGAGGATGCCGGCACTTGCTGCAGACCTTTCGAGAACAAAAAATATGCAGCAGCTGTCGCAACAATACCAAGATGCAGACTCACAGCTATACCGCTCGGCTGGGAAATCCACTGCATATCAAACAGGAAAAGAAACGGCATTAGAATAACCCCGCCAATTCCAAAGATAACTGCCGCTGTCTCAAGCGGATTCTTGCCTTGCACAATCTGTCCGCTCAGCAATGTGTAGCCATCAAAGGACAAACCAGCTCCCAGTGCAAGCAAAATACCTATCGGCTTAATCACTACTGTATCTCCAGTCAGAAACAGCAGCGCACAACCTAAGATAGACAGCGATGTTGCTCCCCACCATATAGAACTTGGTCGCCTTTTGAAAAATATCGTTTCTAGAAATCCAGACAAAATTGGCGCACTCCCGATTGCGATGACAGTACCAACAGCCACACCAGTTTGATGGACTGCCGAAAAGAACAACGGCTGATAGCATGCCATGCAAAATGCTGCGAGAAGCGTCAACCCAATTGGCCAACTCTTTAAATTTAATTTTCCAAGCAGTAAGGTGACCAAAAGCAGAAACAAACCTCCAACGGCAAGTCTTGCAGCTCCAATCGCAATCGGATGGGCTGTCGCTGGAGCAAATGCTTGAGCCGTACCAGTCGTCCCCCATAGAATTGCTGCAAACAGGACAAATAAAGGTGCAATTTTAACGGTCATCTTACCTCACCTCCGCATCTTTTCTTTATCATGCCAGAAACACCGGCATTTTGTAACGAAGGATAGGAGGTTATCCGACAAGAAACCTTTATCTTGTTATCACTGACCGCCTTCTTGATCAGCTCTTGAGGCTGCTCGAGCGCAAGTAACGGATTATCGTCTCAGCAATTGCGACGTTCACCACTATTGAACCATAAACACCGATAGTATAGCTTAGTGTATAATCCATTCCCGCTTTAAACAGCACGAAAGAAATCAAATGAATGAACATATTTGTAAAACAAAAAAGATAGCTGCGAATCATCCAGCGCTGATGCTTGTCCAACCTACCTTTCCTGGCATGGACAATGGCGATTATAATCATGATCGGCCAGAACAAATTCACCAAATTGAACGGTACACTAACCAGCTTGCCTCCTGTTGCATAGGGAGCCAAGTAACCTGATGTCAAAGACACAAGCAACACTGAAACAGCGTAAACATAGCCGTTGATACGATGGAACTTACGTTTATGCCAAGCCAATCCTCGTGAAAAGTTCACTGCTCCACTCACAGTCGCCAGACAAGCGACAAACACATGTACATACATGACATCCAGCCAAAGAGGCAGATGAAAAGAGTCACGCAGATCTATTTTCTGTTCAAGGAAAAAGGAGGCACGATTATCGAGTATATAGTTATCCGCTAATGTATAAATGATATAAATGCTAATAATCAGAAGCAGCATTTTGTATAAATTTCGTATGGACATGGCTACTCCTTTTTTCTATGGAATTGTATTAAGGATATCATATTGATAATCGCTAATTACTAGAGCGACTATAAGTTAAATAGCAATACGTACTTATACATAATAAAGAAAGCATGGTAATATAATCTCCACTTGTAATATGGAGGATACACCATGAAAAAGAATGTAATTCTTGGGCTCATTCTGCTGATTGCAGCAGCAGGACTCATTTATACCCAATTAAAATCAAATGCTTCGCCCAGCGAAAAGATGGTTCTCGGTTATACCACATCGGAGGAATCATCCTTTCAGTCTCTGAAAGAATACCATGAATATCTTAATACCATCGCAATGGATACATACGCTTTTAATACCGTTGGCAATCTCTCTGGTGAAGCACCAGAAAACCAGCTTGATTATGCAAAGCAGCATGATATCAATACCTATGCTGTGATATCAAATTTCGGTAAAACTGATTTCGACCCAGACTTGGCACATGCTGTGATGAATGACGAAGAAGCGAAAAGCAATTTCATCAATCAATTAGTAAAGCTTGCTGCAGAAAATGATTTTACTGGTGTTAATATTGATTTCGAAGCCGTCTATCCAGAGGATCGAGATCTCTATTCTAACCTTATAAAGGATACAGCTGAAGCGCTCAAAGAGCATAACATAAAAACGATGGTGTCTGTGCCAGCAAAGGATACCGATGATCCGGCCAATGATTGGAGCTGGCCATACGACTATGAAGAAATCGGAGAATATGCTGATCATGTGCAGGTGATGACGTATGATGAACATGGTTCTTGGAGTGAGCCAGGATCTGTGGCAAGTATAGATTGGATGAAAAAAATACTAACGTTTGCTACAGAATCAATCAACCCCGATAAGATTGTTATGGGTGTGCCAGCATACGGCTACGATTGGAATCTATCTAACCCCGATCAAAATGAATTGATTGAATGGGATAAGATCCATTCCACGATAGATGATTACAATATAGAACCTATGTATGATGAAAAAACTATGTCCTCGCATTTCAAATATACCGAGGAAAACCAGGAACACGTCGTCTGGTTTGAGGATGAAAGTTCTTTGCAGAAAAAAAGTTTTCTCACCGACACATATAGCATTGCAGGTGTATCTGTATATGCATTGGGACATGAGTCTGAATCTTTTTGGAAAGCCATCGATAAAGGAGCAAAATAAAAGGAACCGCAATTAGATTATCTTACCTGATTGCGGTTCTTTTATTGGTGTTTACTTGTGTCACAGCATTTTCTAAACGTAGACCTATAGTTGCTCAGCAAAGTTACTTACTCATATTTCGGTTATTTCCCTACCAGTACAAAGACGTTCCCATCTGGGGCTTGCATTACAGCGACATGTCCGCCAAGTGGATTAGCGAACGGCTTTCTAATCCATTTCACTTTAGGATCCACAGATAAACTACTATAAATCTCCTGTACATCTTCTACTACTATTTCTGTTTCAGCAAAAGCAAAATTAGGATTATTCTTCAAAACCAACTCCGTTTCCCCATTTGGAAACTTCATCCCTACAAGCCGCCACTGTTTTGCTTCATCTTGGAATGTATCCCACGCTTTGGTTAACCCCATCGCTTCGTAAAATGTAATGGACTTATTAATATCTTCGGTGAACACGGCTAGGCACTGCATCTGTTTCCACAATTTCATCACCTTCCAGAACATAAGTTCTTCTAATTGTATAGTATCTTCCACAAAAAAACACCCTGATAAGCTATCAGGGTGTAATTCATTTATTTCGCTTTCTTCACAAGCTTCACAGCATCCTTCGAAACATAGAATTTACCGCCGCTCTGAACTGTTACGCTATCCAGTTCATATTCACGATCATTTACAATAACGATATTCTTGTTTACAGGGAATTCTGCTTTTTTGCGTCCTTTATCTATTACCAATACCGGGTTCGCTGCATCAGATGAATCAATGCTCACTTCGCCCCACTTACCAAATGCTTCATCCGCTTCAATGAACATATTTTTGCTCAGTTTATTAAGCTTGAAACCCATTGCATCAGCCGCACTATGAGCAATGTCCGTATTCTCGATCATGCCAGACGGTTTTCCAGGGCCATAGGAATATAGGAACAGATCCTCACCTGTATGTCCGCCAGTTGTGAAGCCAAGGTTTGCTCGCTGCGCTAAAAGCTCCACCAATGTTCCACCAAGATCTTCCGATTTATTAATAGCTCTCTTTTCTTTTGCAGTTGGGTTTGTAATACCATAAAGCTCAGCAACCTCCAATCGGTTGGAACCATCTTCATTCAATTGAGACATAGCACCTTCTAATGTCATAGTTGCTTCCTTCAACGGATCCACGTAGGCAGATACCGGTGAAGAGGAATATGTGCCGTCCGTATTTTCATTTCCGATAGAGATTCCGCTATTACCATGATCAGACACAGCGATGACCATCGTGTTCTTATCTTTCTTAGCGAAATCTAGTGCTTCTTTAACCGCATCATCAAATGACAGCGTATCACTGATCATACCGACAGGATCATTCGCATGTGCTGCCCAGTCCGGCTTACTACCTTCTACCATTAGGAAAAAGCCATCTTTATCTTTAGACAATGTTTGAATGCTTTTCTTTGTCATTTCTGCCAATGTTGGTTCTTCCGGCTTTGTTGCTTCCCGATCCATATCGTAAGCTAGTGCAGCTGGAGCGAAAGATCCCCAGATTTTTTTAGATCTGGAATCAAGTAAGTCATCCCGCGTTTCAACATAATCGTAGCCTTTATCATCTATTACCCCTAGTAAATCCTCACCATCATCACGGTTGCCACCTTCAAAGGATTCCTTTCCACCGCCAAGAACAACATCAATATTCTGATAGACTTGCTGCTCAGCAATGTTATCATATTGGGAACGATGGTCTGCATGAGATGAAAAAGCTGCAGGAGTCGCATGCTGAATCTCGGATGTTGAAATAATACCAGTCGATTTACCATTCAACTTCGCACCCTCCAGCACATTCGTCACAGGACGATACGGATCGTCTGCAAGATCTTCATCGACTCCTGGAGAAGCGATCTTCTCCGGAAGGACTCCGACAAATTTGTCATTCGTTTTATTACCAGTAGCCATCGCCGTACCGGCAGGAGCTGAATCGGTAACAGCAGATTCAGCAGAATATGTACGCACACCACCAGATGCCATCTGATCCATTGCCAAATCATCGCCTTTGTACCATCTCGATAGTGTTGTCGTGGTAGAGCTCACACCATCCTTTACGAGTACAATAACATTCTTCACCTTTGGATCCTTTTTAGCTTCTACCTCTTCTCGCTCCAAATTCGTCAACCCGATTGAACCGACCGCCAGTGTCCCCGCTAACGTCATACCAAGTAATTTCTTGCTCAGCTTCATCTCTCATTCCTCCATATCATTTGTTATAGAAAAACTTTCACCAATACACCAATAAAGTTAATAGATTAGGTCGTGTACGAGAGTAATTGTATAGGCTGATTGTTAACAGGATGTTAATGATCTATAAAGCTATCGTTAATTAATATAATGGAAATTATGTAAGAAAAAAGGGTGTTGAATTGCAGATAAATACTTTTATAATAGGGATTTTTCCTTATTTTTGATAATATAAATACTAGAACCATCTGGATATAACCATTAATAATAATTAGTATTGGGGATAATATTTATTGTAGTATAAATTACTCATTCAATCTTACCTCTATTATATTCCAGTTATATTTACCCACGCATTAATTACCGTAGTTAGTGTCTAATAAACATATTTTAGAACCGAAAATGTTTATCTTAATATCGTTAAATACTCCCTCTAAGTGTCACACTATCTTTTTCCATAAAAAAAGCGACCCCTTTTCGGGCCGCTTCTCGATTTATAATTTGAACTTCATCAGTAATTCCTGTAATTCCTCAGCCAAATTGGACAAGGCATTTGCTGATGCTGTTATTTCCTCCATAGAAGCTAGCTGCTCTTCTGTCGTACTTGCCATAGTTTCAGATGCTGCTGCGTTCTCTTTTGCAATTGCCGCGAGCTCTTCTGCACTAGCAGTCATTTCCTGAACGCTTGCTGCTATTTGTTCGGTGATAGAGGAGATATCCACTATCTGCGGGGATATCGTAAATATGCTGTCTTTAATTTGGCTGAACTTTGTCGTTGTTTCATCGGTGGCCTGCAGTCCTGTTTCTACGTATCGTGCTGTCTGCGCCATCACTTTGACAGACTGCACTGTATCGGACTGGATATGCTGAATGAGATCTGTGATTTTCATTGCCGAGCGCTGTGATTCTTCAGCGAGCTTCCGAACTTCATCTGCAACTACAGCAAAGCCTTTGCCCTGTTCACCGGCACGCGCAGCTTCAATTGCTGCATTTAGCGCCAGCAAATTCGTCTGATCAGCAATACCAACTATCACATCTGTTATGCTTCCTATTTTCTTAGAACTTGTCTCAAGCTCCTGCATTCTAACATTTGATTCATTCACAGACGCATAGATATGTTTCATCTGTTCAACTGTTTGATTGACAGAATGCTCTCCGTCCGCTGCTAAGCTAGCTGCCTGTTTCGTCGAATCCGACACAGTAGACAAACTGTTCGCTACACGGTCCATGCCGATTGCAATCTCACCAATCGCCTGCGCATTCTGTTCGACATGTATCCGCTGCGAGTCTGATCCTTCTGCTACCTCTTGCAATGTTGTCGTTACATGCTCGGTTGCAGAGGTTGTCTGCTCTGAGCTTGCAAGCAACTCCTCTGATGATGCTGCCAGCTGACCAGAATCAGTATCGATCTGCTTAATCAAACTGCTCAGGTTATCTGTCATTGTATTGAATGCCTCTCCAACTTCAGCTAGTTCATCCTTGGAATATATTTCTATACGCTCACGCAAATCGCCGCCACTTACTTGTACAGCAGTCTGCTTCAGCTTGTTTAACGGTTTAATGATAGAACGGACAACACCAAAGACAAGGAACCCTCCAGCAATGAGTGCTGCCGCTAATACAATTAGCATCGTGTATAGAATTGGTGCTGCCGCCTCATCTATCTCAGAAGCAGACATTACACCTGCAACCTTCCAGCCTGTTAGTTTATTCGTCCTATAGACAAGCTCCTGTGTGTCAGCACCTTGTTCGAATCGATATTTTCCATTTTCTTCTTCAAATTGCCGGACAAGATAATCAGCAGTAGCTTCAGAACCTTTTTCTTCTGTCGGATGGACGATAATATGCTTTGTCTGATCAAGAATAGAAGTATATCCTTCTTTACCAATGTGTATCTTCTTAGATGTCTCTTCCAAATTACCTAATGTAATATCCATGCCAATGACACCACTGTTATCTTCGGTTGTCCGTGCAATAGTTACTACTAAGGTATTGGTTGAGGAAGAAACATATGGTTCAGTTATGACTACTTGGCCAGCTTTCTCTTTCGCCTGCTGATACCAAGGCCGTTCACGCGGATCATAATCATCTGCAAGCTCCAAGTCCGGGGACTGTATCATCAATCCTTCTTCGTTTCCGACATATGCCAGTTCAAGTTCCGGATGCAGATTTGTGTATTGTTCTAGTTTCTGACGTATCTCTGGGCTTTCCATACCGTCATATAGCTCAGAATTAATCTGACTGGAAAAGAACTCTATATCATGTATCTTTGGTTGAATTGTATCGTCTATCATACTGTTCAGTACATCCACGTTACTTGATGCACTTCCGATCAATTGAGCTGATAGCTCTTTCTTTGCACTCTGATACGCCAAGAAACCAATCAGAATGCTAGGTATAAGCAGAATGATGATGAAGGAAAAGATAAGCTTATTTCTAATAGTAAGCCGTACTCTGCTCTTCTCTAAGATGCGTTTCATAGTATTCCCCCTAATGTACTAAGCTGTTAACAACTTGTTACTTTCTTTATCGGCTAATGAAGGGGGAAGTTAGATAGCAATGAATAATATCTTTAGAAACAATTTTTACCATATATTCATTCTCATCTTCTCAAAAGAGAGGTCCAACTGACAAAAGCACAACATCTATAAGCAATACAAAACTCTTAAATCAGATTAATGTCACATAAATTTAACCATTTCTACTAATAGCGGGGAAACGGCGTGATTACGCCATTTCCATTGTGACAGCCTTCACATAATCCCTTGACACAACTCTATTAGTATTCTACTCTTACTAATAAATATAAATTTAGAATGATTATGTCTAAGTAATTCTAAGTTTCTAGTTATTAATTTATTTTGGGAGGCTATTTATTTATGTCACTTATCGGCAAAGAAGTACAAGCATTTACAGCGCAAGCTTACAAAAACGGTGAATTCATCGAAGTTACAGAAGCTAATTTCAAAGGTCAATGGAGTGTAGTCTGCTTCTACCCTGCAGATTTCAGCTTTGTATGCCCAACTGAGCTAGAAGACCTTCAAGGACAATACAGCACACTGAAAGATCTTGGTGTAGAGGTATATTCCGTTTCTACAGATACACACTTCGTACATAAAGGCTGGCATGACAGCTCTGAAAAAATCGGCAAAATCACTTATGCAATGATTGGTGACCCATCTCAAGCAATTTCTCGTCAATTCGATGTGCTTAACGAAGAGTCTGGTCTTGCTGACCGCGGTACATTTATCATCGATCCAGATGGCGTGATCCAAACTGTTGAAATCAATGCAGACGGAATCGGCCGTGACGCTAGCACACTTGTTAACAAAATCAAAGCAGCACAATACGTGCGCCAAAATCCAGGTGAAGTTTGCCCGGCGAAATGGGAAGAAGGATCTGAAACACTAACACCTAGCTTGGATCTTGTAGGTAAAATCTAAGGAGTGCGTTAAATATGGTACTTGATGCAAACATAAAAGCTCAATTAAACCAATACATGGCGCTTATGGAGAACCCTATCGTTCTTAAAGTGAGCGCAGGTGCAGACGATGTTTCCAAAGAAATGCTTTCTCTCGTAGAAGAGCTCGCAGACATGTCGTCTAAGATCACAGTCGAAAAAGCAGAACTTACACGTACCCCGAGCTTCACCGTGAACCGTGTTGGCGAGGATACAGGCATTGCTTTTGCTGGTATTCCACTCGGTCATGAGTTCACTTCGCTCGTCCTTGCTCTCTTGCAGGTAAGTGGTCGTGCACCGAAGGTTGATGAGAAGCTGATCAACCAGATCAAGAACATCAAAGGTGAATTCCACTTTGAGGCTTATATCAGCCTGACTTGTCATAACTGCCCGGATGTCGTACAAGCATTGAACGTGATGAGCGTACTAAATCCGAACATCACAAGCACGATGATTGATGGTGCAGCCTTCAAGGAAGAAGTGGAAAGCAAGAAAATCATGGCAGTTCCGACTGTTTATTTGAACGGCGAGAACTTCGGCAGCGGCCGTATGACTCTTGAAGAAATGCTAGCGAAAATGGGTTCTAGTGCTGACGCATCCGAGTTCGATAACAAAGATCCATATGACGTTCTTGTTGTCGGCGGCGGTCCAGCTGGCTCCAGTGCAGCTATCTATGCTGCCCGCAAAGGAATCCGCACTGGAATCGTAGCGGAACGCTTCGGCGGTCAGGTATTGGATACGATGAGTATCGAGAACTTCATCACCGTCAAGGAGACAGAAGGTCCGAAGCTTGTTGCAAGCCTGGAAGAGCATGTAAAAGAATACAACATCGATGTGATGAACCTGCAGAAAGCAACGAAAATCGCGAAAAATGATTTATTCGAGCTTGAACTGGAAAACGGCGCGACACTGAAAAGTAAGAGCGTCATCATCTCTACAGGTGCACGCTGGCGCAACGTAAACGTTCCTGGAGAACAAGAGTACAAGAACAAAGGTGTTGCCTACTGCGCACACTGTGACGGCCCGCTATTCGAAGGAAAAGACGTTGCTGTCATCGGCGGCGGTAACTCCGGTATCGAAGCTGCCATTGATTTGGCTGGTATCGTAAACCATGTTACTGTTCTTGAATTTGCCGATACATTGAAAGCAGACGAAGTATTGCAAAAGCGTGCTTACAGCCTGCCGAATGTAACGATCATTACAAACGCGCAAACAACGGAGATCACTGGTGACGATAACGTCAACGGTATCACCTACGTAGAACGCGATACAAACGAAGAAAAACACATTGCCTTGCAAGGTGTCTTCGTCCAAATCGGTCTTGTACCGAATACAGAATTCCTTGCTGACGTCGTTGAGCGCACTCCAATGGGTGAAATCATCGTCGACAAACACGGCCAAACGAATGTCCCTGGCTTGTTTGCTGCAGGAGACTGCGCAGATACAGCATATAAACAAATCATTGTTTCTATGGGTTCAGGCGCGACAGCATCGCTTGGTGCTTTTGATTATCTGATTCGGAACTAACTAGAAAAAGCGTGTCACTATTTTCATAGTGCACGCTTTTTTATCTCAGGATTTTATTTGCTTACCTTATCCAATACACGAAGCAAACTTTCTCTTCCTTGATACACTTCCTGTGCTTCCTCTACCGATACTTCTTCAAACCGAACCACAGCTCCCGGCGCAGCTTGCGCCAATAAGGAAATATCCGCGGAAATCACTGTCGCTATCCTTGTATATCCCCCTGTTGTCTGCCTGTCCGCCATCAGAATAATCGGCTGACCATTTGCCGGCACTTGGATTCCGCCAAGCGGAATGGCTTCCGAGATAATGTCCGCTGAGGTTTTGTGCGTCAGTTCCGGCCCCTTCAGACGGAAACCCATACGATCTGACTGCGGAGTAATTTCATAGTTGGATGATAAGAAGGTTTTGATTGCCTCATCTGTAAAAGCATCCTGATGCGGCCCTAAGACGACCCTTGCAGTGACTTCCTTCTGGTACTTAGGAATTTCATCGTAATGAAGGGAACGCCCCGTTACTGCATGAACGTCCTCATTACCATACAAGATATCTTCCTTCTCAAGCGCTCGTCCGTTCAGACCACCAATTTTCGCCTTCAGAAACGTAGAGTTGCTTCCCATCACAGCTGGCAAGTCAAAACCGCCTGCCACACTGATATAAGAACGGATTCCCTCCATCGGCTGACCAAATTCGATCAACTGACCTTCCTTCACAGCGAAACTCTTCCACATCGGTGCAGGCTTCCCGTTCAACCTCGGCGACAGATTGCCGCCTGTTATCGCAATGACAGCATCCTCCAGCACCTTAAGTGTAGGCCCCATCATCGTTACTTCCAGACCTGCTTCATCACGGCGATTTCCAACGAGCAGATTGGAAATTTGCAGCGAAAAGTCATCCATCGCACCCGCTACAACTAATCCATATTCCTGATAGCCAGTGCGGCCGAGATCCTGAAAAGTTGTCAGCAGTCCGGGCTTTATCACTTGAAATAGCTTTCTACTCATGATGTTCGACTCCGAAATTCTGAATAGTGATTTGTTCTGCTTGAAGTCTTTCACGGAGCTGTTGGACGAATTGTAGTGCTTCCGGTTCATCTCCATGCACACAAATTGTATCTGCTTGAATAGCAATGTCCGTTCCATCAACAGCTGTTACTTTACCTTCTTGAATCATACGAATGACACGATTAACTGCAACTGTTACATCGTGAATCATAGCATTCGCTTGAGAACGAGGTGTCAGCGTTCCATCTGCCTGATATGTCCTGTCAGCAAAGACCTCCTGCGCAACACTCAGACCTGCTTTTTCTCCCGCTCTTACAAGCTCACTGCCAGCAAGACCAAACAGTACCAGTTTCGGATCAACTGCATAAACCGCCGTCGCTATGGCTTCTGCTATAGCAGAATCTTTCGATGCCATATTATATAGCGCTCCGTGCGGCTTCACATGCTGAACATATGTACCGCAAGCCTTTGCTGCTCCTTGGATTGCTCCTACCTGGTAAACAACTAGGTTATAGATTTCTTTCGGAGACAGCTTCATTTCGCGTCTTCCAAACCCAGCTAAGTCAGGGAATCCTGGATGAGCACCAATTCCCACACCAAGTTCCGCTGCAGCTTTAACTGTTTCAAGCATAACATTATGGTCACCCGCATGGAATCCACATGCAATATTGGCGGATGATATGTATTTTAATACTTCGTGATCATTACCGATTGTATAGGCACCAAAGCTCTCGCCTAAATCGCTGTTCAAATCAATTGTCTTCATACCAGTCCCCTCCTTACTTTTCCTTACTGTTAATCTTATATTCCCCAAGACGGACCGCTTCCGCAATGTCCTCATATTCTTTTCTCGAGACCGAAACGAACCGCAGATAATGACCGGCAGTCAATAAAATTGGCTGCTCACGTTCTGGATCGTATAATTTCACTGGTGTCTGACCGATGATTTGCCAGCCACCCGGAGTTTCCAATGGATATACACCCGTCTGTGATCCAGCTATCCCTACAGAACCTGCTGCAATTTTTGAACGAGGTTCCTCCAGGCGCGGTGTCGCAATTTCCTCCGGCATGCCACCAAGGTAAGGGAACCCCGGGACAAATCCCATCATATAAATTAAATAATCCTGACTCGAATGAATGCGGATGACATCCTCTTCTGACAGACCATTATGATCTGCAACGAAATTCAAATCAGGACCTGTCTCTCCTCCATAATAGGTAGGAATTTCATAAACAAGAGAAGCAGCCTCGGCCACTCCTCTTTGGATATTTTCATATAGACGCTCCAGTTTTTCCAGCAGTGCTTGATAGCGAACCTTATCAGGTCGATAGAAGATGGATAGCGTTGTATAAGCAGGTACCCACTCCACAATTCCTTCAATTTGCTCCGCCTTAAGCAGATCTGTAAAAATCCGGATTTTCTGATTTGTTTCCTCTGAGATCGTCTGTCCGAAAACGAGCTGAATGCCCGTATCTCCTAGCGGATGATAGGTAAGCTTCATTTTTTGGACCTCCTTCTCGAATTAGAACAACTGCGGCACTTTATCAATCAATGTGACGATTGCCAAGTAAGCAGTTGCGATGAACACAAGCGCACCAAAGATTGTCAGCCACAGCGGGTGTTTATAATCCCCAACGATCGATTTCTTATAAGCTGCAATAAGCAGTACACCCAAACCAATCGGCAAGATTAATCCATTAACCGCACCTGCAACGACAAGCAGCGTTGCTGGCTGTCCGACTAATACCATTATAATCGTTGAAATGATGATAAATCCAATAGTTACAAGCTTCTGATTCTTATCTACCCACTTAGATAGTGTTTTTAAGAAAGAAACAGATGTATATGCTGCACCAATTACAGACGTAATACCGGCTGCCCAAAGAATAAGACCGAACATCTTATATCCGATCGTTCCGGCAGCTTCAAGGAACACTGTAGCTGCTGGATTATTCGCATCCAACTTAACACCTGTCACTACCACACCCAAGACAGCTAGGAACAGGAATATCCGCATAATCGAAGCAATCAAAACACCCGTAATCGAGCTTCGCGTTACGTAGTGAAGATTCTCTTTCCCAGAAATACCTGCATCCAATAAACGGTGACCACCAGCAAACGTGATATATCCACCAACTGTACCACCTACAAGGGTGATAATAGCAAACACATCAAGCTGTGTCGGTGCGAATGTACGCGTTATTGCTTCTCCGACAGGCGGATCGCTTTGGAACGCTACAAATAATGTCAGTACAATCATTACGACACCAAGAATACGGGCAATTTGGTCCATTGCAGCTCCCGCTTCTTTGGAAAGAAAAATACCAATTGCAATAATACCAGTTATAATAGCACCAACTCTTGCGTCCATTCCAAAAATAACATTCAATCCAAGTCCTGCACCGCCGACATTCCCAATATTAAATGCAAGACCTCCTAATGCAACTGCAAAAGCAAGGAAATACCCGAGCCCAGGCAATACCTTATTCGCGATATCCTGCCCGCGCATTCTGGAAACAGCGATAATACGCCATATATTCATCTGTACGCCAACATCCAAAATGATGCTCATAAGAATAACAAAGCCGAAGCTTGCTAATAATTGATCAGTAAAAACAGCTGTCTGAGTCAGGAATCCCGGTCCAATTGCTGATGAACCCATCAGGAAGGCCGCTCCTAGCAGGACGCCCCATTTCCCTTTGGAAGAAGACTGCTGCTGTTGAAGATCTTTTTTATTTGACGCCATGTAAATCCCCCTTATGTAACGATTCTTACAAATCATTTGTAGTATGTACTGCTTTCCATACATTATCACAAATATTTAATAAACAATAATCATTATAACTCGAAGATTAATGCTTACACAAGATGTAAAATAACCTCACATAAAAAATCAACTAACAAACGCAAATTCACACAATATGAAAAAGGCCTCTAAAAGGCCTTTTTCAAAAATATTATTGTGTTTCACTCAATCTTTTTATAGAAATATTATCAAATTTAGCACTGCCACCTTCGGCAAATATGCTAATCGCTTGATCCTGCGGATGTGGAAATACCACATTACTATGCACGACTTCTCCATCATTTACAAACACTTCCACACTTGTTTTATCTACAAGAATTGTTAGATGCGCCAGCTTTTTTTCAGTATCGAATGGCGCCTTGCTTTCTTGATAGACTCCTTCTTGATCTGGATTAGAAATGTGACTTCTATTCACATAGGAATATCCATCAGCTGCAGCGATGCCAACATCCAAATGACGGGAGTGATCTTTCGATTCTCTCAGGCGTAAGCCGACGTTTGGGCTTTCAGTCCACGATATGTCAGCATCCAATCGATATGTTTCAGCCGAAATATCCAAGGCTTTCGTTTCATTTTGCAGCTCTATATTCTCAACTGTGTCAGCAGATTGAAAAAGCTGATCCAGTTCAGCGATCGGCTGGGAAGCAAGATAATAACCATCCCCTTCTTGCTGCAACGTAATTTCCCTGACGATGGAGTCTGTACCATTGAATCCATCATATTTCATCGAAGGTGTTTGATCGGCATACGACCAGTTATTCATCCAAGCAAGCGCATACCGCTTTGCTTGCTCATCTTCTGACAGACCGTCTTCAAATGTAACCCCGCCGTACCAGTCAAATCCGTAATCGAGCCATTTTGGATTTTCTTCATCCGGTGTAAAAGTTGTTCCATCAAAGTCTCCAGTCCAATATGCGTAGGTTTTCGGTTCACCTTTGCCCTCTCCATTCGCACTCATGCCAAGCACATATTTGACTGCGCCATCCGGTGCGCGCAGCTGGAATAGATCCGGACATTCGAGTACACCAATTCCATCTGTCTGAAAATCCCCCGTGAATGTCCAGGTTTTCAAATCAGCTGATTCATAAAATCCGATTTTATCTCCTTCTGCTAGAAGCATAATCCAATTATTCTTTTCATCATTCCATATCACTTTTGGGTCACGAAAATCCTCCGTACCAGGGTTTGCAAGTACAGGTTCCTCACTTTCCTGCTTAAAGGTGTTGCCTCCATCTGTGCTGTACCAAAGATACTGTTCCTGCCGCCCTGACTTTCCCGTTGGCTGTGTCACAATCGCAATAAGTGCATCTTCACCAAACCCAGCTGTATTATTCTTATCGTGAACGACAGATCCAGTCCATGGATCACCGTTTTCTGTCGTATATTTTGGAATTGCAACTCCATGATCTTCCCAATGGATCAGATCCTCCGAGGTCGCGTGCCGCCATTCAGTACCATTGCCTTCGGGGTAGTCTTTATTGTAGAGATAATAATAGTGGTATTTACCTTGATAATAAATCGGCTGCTGCGGATCATTTTTCCACTTATCAGGTGAACTAAAATGGAAATCCGGACGATAAGAGATAGTTTGTGCCTTCCCGGGATTTTGTTTTTCTGTCTTTTTCTCGTTCATTAGTACAGACACTGCGATCACTGCCACAACGAGCAAAATCACCCCACCAAGCATCGTCCAACTCTTTCTTGAAAATCTGTTCAACACACTGTCACCACACTTTTATTTAGAAATGAATGAAAAGGAAATGCCATGATGCTGACATTTCCTTTTCTGATTCTGATTTATTCCTCTTCGTACGTGATTTGGCCTTGCTCCAAGATACCATCTTCAACTACGGAAGAGCGTTTGCCATCGATATCCAGAAGGAATGAAGGTGCGAATGTAGATTTATGATCCTGGAAGAAACCGCGGTTCGTCATGTAGCTTGTTACGACGAAGTCATCTGTTTCTTTTTGCGGAATCACATAATGCGCATATGTCCAAGTGAGATCATTAGGATCCAAGTCCTGATGAAGGACAATACCTGATTTGTTCATCGGCTTATAAGGGCCAGTTAAACTGCCAGATACATATCCAAGCATATAGATGTCTTCATCATCAATGCCATCGATTGTCATTTTGGCACCACGTGTGCTTGTGAACAAGTAGAACTTGCCATCTTTTTTGAAGATGTTAGGACGCTCGATCTCATCTGTTACCGTATTGGAAACAACAAGCGGCTTCATTTCTTTTTTCAACGTGTAATCATCATTGATTTCCACAATACCGATTGCCCCGTTAGCAAGCTCTGCTGTAGACTTCTTATCGCTGTTCTGCAGCTGATTGAATTCTTTGCGGAAGAACTTCATACCATTGCCGTAGTAAGCACGATTATAGAGAGATTCTTCGCCAGAGTAGCCATATTCAGTACCCGTATTCGCTTCGAAAACTAAGTACTTCTTACCTTTATCCTCGATATAATGCGGATCACGCAATGTGTGGTTGTTCGCAAAATTACGATCTTCAAAGGCTTTATTCACATTTTCATATGTCTTCCCGTTACCGCCGTCATAAATGGACTTATAATCCTCTACGCCGTCAACCTGCAAGCTGCTCGTATCCTTCTCAGACACGTTCACCTGCGCTGTCGTCAACGTTTGTTTACCGAAAATACCTTGGCTTTCATCAAAGCCACCGCGGTTTGTATAGAATAAACGGATTTCTCCATCAATGAAGGCAGCCGAACCAGACCATTCCTCTTGCTGACCAGCCAGAATCTTATCGCCATTGAATTTATCATTATCATCAAATACACGACCGGCATTTTTCCATGCATCAACAGAATCATCGCCTGATTTTTTATAGAACATGTAGATGAATGTGTCACTTGCATCTTTCGGATCACCAGCTAGCCCAAAAACAATTTGGTATCCATTGTAATCTGCCACTGTACCGTCCGGGTTTTGAAGCGGCCATGTGTCCCATACATCCATTTTGATCTCATTGCCATTTTCATCAATCTTTGTAGCTGACTTGATATTTTTAATAGAAGAAGCATCAAAGCTAGGAACGGTATACCGTTCGTCCCCGTGCTGCCCGATCATTTCCTTCATGTCCTGACGCGTAATTTGTGACGTGCCATACGAATCTTTGTACGGCTTCACATTTCCACCCTCATTGTTTGCCGAAGCCACTGTCAGACTGCTTCCCAGCACCAACGCTGCACTCAGTGAAACGACACTTGCTTTTAACGCCCGTTTCCGAAATTTCATCCCGTATTCCTCCTATGTATGATTGCTAATCCCGCGTAAGACAAGCCTTGGCAAACCTGTCTTACGAGCTCAGTATAGGACAGTAAAACAAAAACAGGGATGGCTTATTTTGATCTTCTTTTTGTCTAAAATTGATATCCATACAAAAAGTCCCTCCTAATAGAGGGACTTCTACACTAGTAAGATAGACTATTTTGTCGCCACACATGATCCAAGTCCTGCAATGCATCCTGCTTGGACATCTCCTCATTTACGTATTGTTTCAGGATCCGGCCAAAAGCATCCTTCATTGGCGGCGGATAAGAGGACCAGTTGAAGTTACGGCGATCTTGTTGTTTATATTGTGCCCAAGCATCTCCACTCAGGTTTGCTTCGGGCGGCCGAACAGAGCGAAATGCCGAGATGAAGTGGAGCTGCTCAGTTTGATATGCTCGCCCTTCTTCCGATTCTGTCATCCATTTTAGGAACCGCTTCGCCTCCTGTTTTTCAACTGATCCAGATTGCTTGTTAACTACCCAATAACTTGGTACACCCGTGACCAGCTGCGCATTTCCTCCGTCATCAAGCGGTATCGGAAACATCCCCACATCCAGATTCGGTGCTTGCTTTGCCAATAGCGGCTCGACCCAATTCCCCTGCACTATCATGGCTGTCTCCCCTTTTTGGAAAGCCTCCATCTCAGCATAATAATCTGTCGTTACAGCATGGGGGCTACCATAAGTAAGTGTCAGATCCAGAAAACGCAGCATGTTCTGAAAGCTAGTGTTATCCGTAAAACTTGCCTTACCCGCTGCCAAATCAGACATAAACGCTTCCGGATCAGACTGCTCAGCGAAAGCTAAACTCGTCAAATGATGTCCCAGCTTCCATTCCTCATAATAGCCATTCGCAAAAGGTGTCACACCTACCTTTTTGAGCTGAGACGCCGCTTCCACCAGCTCTGTATACGTATCAGGAAGCTCGTTGATACCCGCTTTTTGGAATAAAGCCTTATTATAAATAACTCCGAAGCCCTCAATATTCATCGGCATACCATACACTTTCCCATCTACAGTAATGGGATCGAGTGTACCATCTCGAGCATCCGCCACCCATGATTCCTCGCTCAAGTCCTCCAAGTAACGAATCCACTCTTTTGTAGCAGCATAGCCGACATTGGTGAAGATATCTGGTCCTTCCCCTACCGCCATTTGTGTTTTCAGATCAGAGAAATCATCTGAAATACCACCAACGGTTTCTACTTGGATACGAACATGAGGATGTATCTTCTCGTACAAGCGAACCATATTTTCAAATTCAGCAGCTACCTCCACCTTTGGATTACGTATTGTAAGACTGACCGTTTCCTCTACTTGCTTCTTTTCTTTTTCTGGTGGCATACCACTGGCGGAAAGCAGCAGCAAAAGAACCGTTAAAAGCACATAGAACAGTTTCTTCCTCATGATGAACCACGCTCAGTACGGTACGCTGTAGGAGTTAATCCATTCTCCTTTTTGAATAGCTTCGAGAAATACACTTCATCTTGATAACCAAGCAGCCTGGCTATGTCATACATGGTTTTGTTGGTTTTCTCCAGCCATTGCTTCGCCTGCTTCATCCGGCAACCTGTTACATATTGAGATAAAGTCATGCCGGTCTCTTGCTTGAATTTACGCGAGATATGTTCCTTTGACAGGAAGAAGAGCTTTGATAATCGCTCCAGACTCACATCCTCCATATAGTAACTCTGCACATAAGCGACAATGTCTTGCCCGCGCTGTTCACTTTCCAGCTCTTCTAGTCTTCTGATTGTGCGATAACGATGCTCTGCAAGTTCAACTGTAAGATGCTCGAATGCGGTAGAGATCTCTTCCAGAGCATAAAACGGTTTTTGGACAAGCCGCACTGGAATATCCAGATGTTGACGCAGCCAATTCTCTATCTGTAGCCAATGATCAGCTGCAGACAAAACGATGTACATGTTCTCCTCTTGCAGAAAACGAAATACGTCACCAATTGCATATCGATGCAACTCATATTTTAAGTTATCTAGTATCGGGGCCGGCTGATGCATGTGATAAAAAGATAGCAATGTAAGATCGATCTTCTCTTCCTTGGGCAAAATGTCTTCCAAGATGGAGAAATCATTCAACTCTCCCATACACAATGCAGATACTTGCTGTTCCAGCAGCAGTCGCTTGGCATCCCCAAGAAACTCCGCTTCACTTTCCAAAAACTGCTTGTCTGCTATGATAGCTTGCGTCACGTTTTCCAGCACCTTTGTAAAAGCCTCTGGATCGATTGGCTTCAGCAAATAATCAAAGCTGTTGAATTGAATAGCTTTCCGCATGAACTGGTAATCATCATAACCAGTTACTAGAATGCACTTCCCTCGGTAGTCAGCAGCATGCAACTGCTCCATCAGTTCAATGCCATTCATACGCGGCATCTTGATATCAGTGAAAATGATCTCCGGCTGCTCCGATTCAATAAGCTCAAGCGCCTCTTCCCCGTCACTTGCTTCCAAAAGTACAGTTATTCCATTCTGCTCCCACTCACCAAGCGCACGCAGCACCTCACGCCCATTTCTTTCATCATCCACGAGTAACACCTTCATGCTTCTGACCTCCCTGCTCCTGTGCCGGAATACAAATCGTGACCTTAAACCCATTTCCGTTCATATTATCAATTTGAAACGCTGCCTCATCGCCATGATGCAGCTGGATACGCTCCGCGATATTTTGCAGCCCTGTTCCGCTAGCAACTCCCTCGCGCAGCAGACGAATCTCTTCGTCACTCACTGACATCCCGTAGCTAGCCGCGTGAAATAACAGCAATCCGTCTTTTTCCATCCCTTTTAAGATAAAACTGCTTTTATCTCGCATAGCTTCATAGCTATGCTTAAAGTAATTTTCAACAAGCGGCTGCAGCAGCATGCTCGGTATCCTGTTTTCCTGTATGCTTCTCTCCACTTGAATAGTGATTGGTAAATCTGCTCCGAAACGTTCCTTTTGAAGCATAATGTAGGAGTCGATGTAGCCAAGCTCCTCCCGTACCGGCACGAGCTGATCGGCCTGCAACGCATACCGCATCATTTTAGATAAGGATACGAGCAGCTTGTACACCTCCGTGTCATCTGACCGCAGCGCAACAGCTCCGATAGATTGCAACGCATTAAAGAGAAAATGTGGGTTCACCTGTGATTTGAGCATTCTAAGCTGACTCTCCCTTGCCTCAAGCTCCAGCTTATATTCACGTGCGATATGAGAATCAATTCGATTCAGCATCTCCTGCATATGCGCAGCCAGATGTCCAATTTCATCATTACGTTCTGTTTTGAGCTGGACATTCATCTGACCGCCTTCTATAGATCGTACCTTCTCACTTAATGTAATAATCGGTTTTGTAAACACACGAGAAATGACGAGAACCAGTATAGTCCCTAATAGAACAACGCCGATACCTAACACAATATTAGTCCAAGCTGTCTCTCTCGCATCACGGAATAGCTCATCCTTTGATGTAACCTTAATCAACTGCCAGTCTGCTAATGGCTCGCCCAGCTCTTCCCGAAGGACAATATTCTCCCCCTCCGCCGTTAATTGAGACTCGTCCATATTATTGCCGATTTGTTTCAAATCCTCGCTGTAGACAATTCTTCCATTACCATTTACAAGCAATACCTGCGTCCCTGCTTCTCTCGTGACAGCCTCAAGCAGTCGCGAAAAAGATGAAACCTCTATATCAGTCGTCAGGAACCCAAGAAACTTTCCGCTTAGGACGTCCGTTATCCTATGGTGGATCGGCAGCACGACTGTGTTGTCTGATTCTGGAACGATCGCCACTTTATCTTCGTTCACAAGCTCATGCGGGGTTTCCAGCATGTAAGCTTCCTTCAACTCGTTCATCTCCTTGAATGGCGAGCGCTCCAGATAATCCGGAGCTGGCTTTGGTGCACTAACATTTGATTGGTAAACAGTCAGCGACTGCTGATCTTGCTGAAAATAAAATCGCATTTGCCGAATATCCGGCCGAGTTGTCGCATACGTCTCTACACTATTTTCAAATGCCCGCACATGTTCAGTCGTTTCTGCCAGCATCCCATTTTCCAGTATCTGCTGCACCTCCGGCATATTGAATAAGCTGTAAGGCAGCCGCACCATCTCCTCTGCGTACTGTTCCAAATCCACTCTGCTTTCGTTTAACTCTTCTCGGCTTCTAGCCAAATCCCGCTCCTCGATACTCGATTTACTATTCTCATAAATAAAGATAACAAAGAGAAAATAAGGCAAAATGATTAATAAGAGCAACATGATGAATAACCGAATTCTAATGCTCATGAATGCCCTTCCTTCCATACCGTCCGTTAAATAGTCAAACTTACCCTATAACATGCCCAATCGACCGTCAATCCAACTTAAGTTACACCAAAAAGTCCCGCTAGACAGTGAAACATCGTTTTTACTTTTCCAAATGAACGCCCACAGCCCATAAATCCCGATTTGAAAACCTTATCAAACATTTAATGTTAAAACACTGGATAAAAGGGAACAGTGAACATGGAGTATTTTTTCAGCAAAAAATGAATTAAAGGAGTGGCAGATATGAATGACAAACAATTCGATATCATTAAAAACGGCAAAGGCTTTATCGCAGCATTAGATCAAAGCGGTGGCAGCACACCAAAAGCACTAGCAGAATACGGTGTAACGGAAGATGCTTATTCAAATGATGACGAGATGTTCAAACTCGTCCACGACATGCGTACACGTATCATCACTTCCCCTTCATTCAACAAAGACAAGATTCTAGGAGCCATCTTATTCGAACAGACAATGGACCGAGAAATCGAAGGAAAGTACACTGGCGATTACCTTTGGGAAGAAAAAGGAATTGTGCCATTCCTGAAAGTCGATAAAGGATTAGAAGAAGAAAAAGATGGCGTTCAGCTTATGAAACCAATTGATAATCTTAACGAAACACTTGGCCGCGCTTCTGAACGAAACATTTTCGGAACGAAGATGCGCTCCGTTATCAAAGAACCGAATATCAGCGGCATCAAAGCTGTCGTCGACCAGCAGTTCGAATTCGGTAAAAGCATCATCGCGTCCGGTCTTGTTCCAATCATCGAACCAGAAGTGAATATTCATAGTGAGCATAAAGCGAGATGCGAGGAGATTCTTCGCGATGAAATCTTCCGCCATCTGAACGACTTGACTGAGGAAGAAAACGTCATGCTAAAACTCTCCATCCCTACAGAAGCAAATCTATATAAAGAACTTACAGAGCATCCACGCGTTGTCCGCGTTGTTGTTTTATCCGGCGGTTATTCCCGTGACGAAGCAAATGAAAAACTCAAGGAAAATGAAGATCTGATTGCCAGCTTCTCCCGCGCATTAGCAGCGGATCTAAACGCAAATCAGTCTCAGGCAGATTTTGATGCAGCATTGAAGGATGCAGTTGATACGATTTATGATGCTTCAGTAAATAAAAAGTAAAACAAAACCGGAGAGCTAGTTAGCTCTCCGGTTCTTTATTAATCCTTGGACATGATGCCTAGGAATCGCAGTAAATTCATGAACAAGTTGATAAAGTCTAGATACAAATTCAATGCCATTAACGGAATCATCTCTTCTGTAACATGGTTCCTTGCCATTTGATTAAAATCATACAAGATGTAAAGTGAAAATACGATTGAACCGATGCCTGAGAAAGCCAACAGTGTCGCATCACTATATGGAACAAAAATTCCGATCAAACCTGTAACGATTAACGCAATCAAAGCCACAAACAAGAACCCGCCAAGGAAAGAAAAATCTCTTTTCGATTTAACCCCTACAAGCGCCATCACTCCGAAAATAACGAACGTCGTCGTGAAAGCATACAGGACAATATTAGCTCCACCAATTGAAGCATAGTAAGCTACCGCCGGGTATGTCGTGATACCCGAAATGACAGCAAATATATAGATGAACGTATAGCTGACAGCCTTCTTCCTTCTTAACCAGAAAGCAGCAATTAGCATACCTAATTCCACTACGATTAATGGCAAAATAAGCACAGGCGGCACAAAATTACCAGCATAGATTCCAAGCGTCGCCAACAGCAGCGTCATCAAGAATGTCTGCAGCACCTTCTGCATGATTGTTTTTTGATTCGATATTGCGTATTCCAAGTTCATCTCTCCAGTTTCTAAAGATATTGTTAGGATATATACGCAACATGTCAGCAAATGTTTCACTTTCTTCATAACTTTTGCTTGTTAAACATATAGAAACCATATCTGCTTGCAACTCAATTCACTCACCCTTAATAAGTGAATTTTTTAATGACAGCCCTTCTCTCCTTATGTACAAGTTCATTTAAAGCAATTCACAAAAAAACCTTGGGAAGCCTAAGCATCTCAAGGTAACGTTTCTTACTATAGTACCCTCTGATCAATCTATCATGACAAGCTCTTTTTTTATAGGATCACTTTGACTGGTCTCCGTATTAGATGAATGATTTTCTAATAAAAATTTTTGAGCCTCTCTAATATGGTCGACATTAAATAAACTTGACTCATTTGCATTCTCTATTAATATCTTCAAGGTTTCGTCGTCGACAATCTCTATTGCTTGCGGAACATATTTGATTTTCTCTTTTTTATAAGCTTGATAAATTGTATATGAAACAGCGTCTAACACTGTATACCAAGCATATTGCTTTTGCTCGCCCTCTTCTTCAATAACCAATTCTGCTACATCCATATAATCATCACTATCAATATAATTATATAAGTCCTCAGCAGTTATATCTCCTCCTTCCAACCATTCCCAACAATTATCAAGGGCACTCCTCCCAACTTTATAACCCGGCTCATCAATCGTTACTGCTCCGTACATTTTTTCTGCTACCACTAAGCCCAAAGCGACCTTTGCATTATTGTTTAATCTGTTAATCCAATCCATAACAACACATTCTCCTAATTGCTCATTTGCAACGCATCTACTTAAATATCATTTTTCATTAAAAATAAAAAACCTTGAAGAAGAAATTCACTTCAAGGTTTTTGGGGTTTATTTATTCTGATACCTTCTTTTCACCTCATGTGTGGCAAGATCTGCAAATCTAGTCGTCACTGGTAATCTGCTGTCCTGTTCAACAAAGTGCATAGTTAAGTTAGTTGCAGTATCCAAATCAATCCAGTTTCCACACGAGATAAAGATAGGTTTTACATCAAGTCTTGATCTTAAAACACGTCCATATACTTCGTCCTCAATAACTATATCCTCGAAAGCTCCAACTTTATTTTCTGGCATTGTAAAATCGACGTTATTTATTTTAAGGTATGTTTTCGCTACCCCTACAGTAGGCTTACCTAGCTCAAATGAGGCTTGTGTCGCAATACCCATGTGACGACTATGCAAATAACCATTTCCATCAAACATATAAACATCAGGAATAGATTCCAATCTTTCGACTGCCTTAAGGACAAAAGGCAACTCTCGAAATGCTAAGTACCCTGAAATATATGGAAATTCAACAATACCTGTATATTCTGCTTTATCAATAACTTGTTTTGTTTGATAATCTAAAACCTGAATACAGCAAACAGCATAATCAGTATTATCTTCAGTCCAATATGCAAGATCAACTCCAGCAACTAAAACCACTTCTTCGGAAGAAAACGTATTATTCAACTTAATCTTTGAGCGTAAATCATTTTGGACTTTTTGAAGTTCTCTTTCAAGATTATTATTCATATCTAGCCAACTCTCAACTAATTTAACAAAGTTATCATTTTGAGTTTTTGGTGAGAGAGTTAATTAGCTTTACTTCAGTTTCTGAAGGAGATGATTTCACTTTAACTATCTCTCCTGCCTCATCCCACTCTGTAAAGTGGAGTGCTATACCAAGTTTATAATCTCCCTCAAAACTTTTTTTTCCATTCTCATGCCATCTACTTTCCTGGCCATTACTTTGTCCATGAATTAATGTTTTTATAGCTTTTAACTTTCCACTCTTATAAAACTCAATTAATTCTCCCTCGATAAAGCCATTTACGTAGTTAGCATAATAATTCAAGTTACCATTATTATACAACTCGTAAACCAAGCCGGTAAATGGCTTACCGCCTTCTTCCTCTGGTTTATCTAAAACTTCATCACTATAGGAAGAAAACCACAATTCCTCGTCAAAGTTTGTTCCCTTAGATATCACATATTCTTTTTCGAAAATATTTTTCATATTATTTAACCTCTGAACTGAACTCAAATCCTTAAGTTATACAATTACAGTGAGACCATGTGAAAGCTTCTCTGCTTAACTCTATAAGCACTTATTATATATTTAATAAGTGCTTTTGGCATCTTTCCCATTATCTTGATGAATACCGTGAAAATGAATTGATATAGCTTGATTAATTCGTCTCTTCATCCCATATCGCATCAAATTCTTCATCTGACATTTCATCGCTATCTTTAACGTGAGGTGCATAGTAGTGACCAGTTGGATCAATGATATATTCAACTTTCGCCTGTTCATCAGATATGACAATAGTATATTCATCTTCAGTCTCAAATCCCGTTGGGGTTATGCCTACAAGAACTAGCCATGCAACACCTTGAACACCATCGAAACCTTCATATGACCTTATGGTTCTATTGTTATCATTTTCAATATTTCCGGATAAATTGAAATCTCTCTTATAATTGTTCGCTATTACTAATACTTGTTGAGCAGTTAACTTCGTTTTCATATTTTCGCCCCATAATTCTCTAATCCTAACCAGTCTTTCGGCGGCCAATCACCATGCCTCAGTTTAAAGATATATCTCTGTGAGAATAGGATTTCTTCTTTCGAGAACATATCCCGATTTTTCATAATTTCTATAAACATATTCTTCTCTTTCAAGAGTGGATTGTTTTAGGTAATTCTCTTTACCTAGTTCCCTCCACTGTTGCGCGTGGTAAGATTCGTTTAATGCACTTAATAACGTAGGTTGTCTTCTAAGGTATATCTGGCCTGTTTCAGCCATAAAGCCTGCTGCAGCGTGAACTGCCCGTCTTCAACAGACTCATATTCAAACGCTCGTGTATTGACCGCTGCAGTGCGGTAATCTTCATAGCTAATGTCCTCATCCGGGTTCTGTACTTTCCATTTTTCAAAAGAGGCTTTGATTTGATCAGCATAATAGTTATCTCTGCTCAGTATATCATCGATGGTGATTTCTGTTTTCTCCGTTTCGTATTCCTGATAGGAGCCGTAATAAGAGATAGGTATCGTTTCCGTCGCTCCGATATGGTTCGAGGTCGTGTAGTTGGAGATGGAAGAATCACGTACTTTCTGAACAAAGGCATCAATATCTTCAAATAACCCTGTTATTCGAAAAATGTACAGCTAAATAGAAAAAGCTCATCCAATTCATACTTCAATGTGGATGAGCTTTCAAGAAATCAGCAATTCTGCATTGTATGGCACTTTATTATTGTTATATTAGTTATCATGTGACAATGCATAATAAATTATCACAGAATTCTTCTCTTAACCAAATGTATAATACCCTTCCTTGTAGAACTGGGATTTAAAATAACCGTATCGAGACACAGACAATCAATTATAATCAGAAGCGGTTTTTACATCACTCCATATTTCTTCTTGATTTTATCCATGTACTCATATACTTCCTTAGCTTTGTCTTCGTGAATGTCAGCATAAATTTCACAAACTACTTGTAAGTATTCACATAATTCATCATAGGTTAAAATATCATACCAATCTTCATCGACACCAAAATAGAATAGTACTCTATCTTCTCCGAAATAACCCTCGTCATATTCATCATACTCATCGGAATAAATAACTCCAATTGTATCTCTTCTTAATACATTTTCATTATAAAATCCATTCAATATCTTCAGGAAGTCATAATCCACAGCGAATCGAGCTAGAACAGCGGTAACAAAGCTTTTAGTTCGACCACTTTTTTTAAATCCATCAATAATTAATTGGTAATCATCTTGGCGATTTTGCATACTCTCAACGTTCACTCCATTCCAATACAGGCCAAAAGTTATCTATCTCGCCTGTCTCGAGATTCTTAATACCTTCAAATTTCAATCCGTTACTGGCAGTGCCGCTGACCATACTTTTATTTTGATCTATTAACTCATCCACTTGACCATTTTTGATTCCCTCTTCCATGGCTTCTTTGCCATACCTAACTATATCTTCGTCTGATATAAAATCTGGATCGTAAATCGTTTTCTTGAGTGGATCTCTATTCTCTTTAGGTATATATTTATATTCACCAGTCCCTATGCCACGATAATCTTTTATCTCTACAAGCATTCTATACTCTAGATCATAGATACCTTCGATTTCTGGGTGAGCGAATTTCTGAATTTCTTCTAATTTATATTTTCCATTTGTTTCGAAGAACTTTTTAAACTCAGAGTAGTTATGTCCTCCACTAACACCTCTGCGGTCGGTACATTTCTTAATCTCCCCTGTCAGATGTTCAACATGATAACCTTCTTTATATTTAATGATCGGCTGAGTTTCACTAGATGCCCTTATGCTTCCTGCATGTAAAGAACCACTGTCAGTCTTACTAACACTACTAACACTTTCTCCAGAACCTCTCACTGGTCCTACACCACCAGGTCCGACTCCATCATTCCTCATCATCATTGGCCCACTATTACCCGCCATTTTATTCCCAGCTGACAAGTGCTCAGCACCAGCAGCCATCTGCAGTTCCTGAACTCTATCCTGCTCTTTAACAGCCCACTGACTATTGCGAAGTCTATTAGCCGTCTGTCTATTAGCATAATCAGCCAAACTAACAACATTATCCGCTTGACCAGCGGTACTATCCACATTAGAAGTTCTCGCCAGTCTATCTACAGGTATTTTCAGTTCAATAACATTGTCGACTTGCTGTACCGCCGTATTGGTTCTATTTACCCTACTCGCTGACTGCCCCACATCAATCACTCTGCTTGTCGTCCGTGCTGCACCACCAAAGCTGGTCACCGCACTTCCTATAGGCAGGACATCAAGCGGCGCAAGCAAACCCCTCGTCCATCGTTCCGAAGTGTCTAGCTCTCTTCCGGAAGCCCAGTCCTGACCGGATATAGCACTTCCCATCTCTACCGTTGCATAAGCAGCCCCTAATACTGCACCAGCTGGCGGGCACACAACGGTTACGCCAACGATGACGACGAGAGCTGCAATATTCACCCAAAACTCTTTTGTAAACTGCCCGTCCTCAATGGACTCATATTCAAAAGCTCGTGTGTTGACGGCAGCAGTGCGGTAATCTTCATAGCTGATGTCTTCATCCGGGTTCTGAACCTTCCATTCTTCAAAAGAGGCTTTGATTTGATCTGCATAATAGTTGTCTCCGCTCAGTATATCATCGATGGAGATTTCTGTTTTCTCCGTTTCGTATTCCTGATACGAGCCATAATAAGAGATTGGTATTGTCTCCGTCGCTCCTATATGGTTCGAGGTCGTGTAGTTGGAGATGGAAGAATCACGTACTTTTTGGACAAATGCATCGATATCTTCATAAAATGGCTGATCGATTGTATCCTCTACAATATCCCCGACATTCCCACTGAAATCTTCCAGCACTTTGAAGTCCTCAAATAATCGCTGGTATTTGTCTTTTTCGCTTGTATAAGAGAACGAGACAACACCATCTGAATCATACTTCGCTACTTTTTCGCTTGCTTCGTCCAAGTTGTCAGTAATGTCCTTCATTGTATCAATCATGCCTTTTCCCCAGACACCAAGACCAATTAAGTTACGCAGACTATCCTTCGTCTTATCCCATTGACTGCTTCGGTATTTTACATCCACGCATTACACCTCCAATGCATCGATGATCTTTAAAGCGATAGCTTCGTCTGTCTCAATCATCGTGTTTAGCGTTTCAATCACCAACGAGGAAATTCGTGCGTAGTGATCCTGCAGCTCCAAGAACTTTTCGTTCGCTTCGGGGTAAGCTTCGATTGCTTCCATCGCTTTTCCTTCTTGATAGAATTTCGTGTTTTTAATATTCTCGATTGCAGGAACTGCGTTCGATTGTAAATCCTCCATGATAGCCATGAGCTGCTTATAAATATCGGTAATCTCTATCGGATCAACCGTGATGTTACCACTAGCCATCTACCTTACCCCCTCTTTCTGTCGATATGGGAAGTCCAATGCATCAAATACTACCCTCATAAACCAGTACTGGCTTGTGTGGTAGTACTGCTTCTCGGTCGTATCAATCATTATCAGCTTGTCATCTTTTGCGAGGACAAGCCATTGCTGATAATGGTTCGGATTGCTGGCAATCTGCGGCTTCACGCGTGGATGAAAAAGTTCAATATTGGCGATGTCATTCGTTACACCGAGCTCATTGATCGCAGCCCTTTCCTCATCTGGCAGCTCGCGTTGCAAGAAATTTCTTTCTCCCTTGGCAGGTTCACGGTTTAGAAGCGGGACTTTCTCGCTAAGGAGCTTCAGTACAAGCTGCTTGGCCATCACATAAAGTTTGTACGTCTTCTCCGCCGTCTCCACGAGAATGATTACTTCTTCCGCCTGCTTCTCCCGGAAAGCGAACATAAGGTTATTGATTCGTACATATTTTTGGCTGAAGAAGTATTCATACAACGTTTTAATAATCACAGCACCTGATTTTGTCAGCTTACCTTCTTCTGTAAAAATACCTTTCTGAATCAAACGCTTATGTGCCTGACTCCAAGGTTCTTCCCCCTGCAGCTGATAGATTTTCTTATCAGGTAAGCCAAATAAAGCCTCCGCATCAAATGCCGCAGCGAGTAAGTAGAGTTCGGTCACATGAAAGGTATCCTTATCTGTCTGCGTCATAGGCTTTTCACTTCCTTCACCAGGTTGTGGTTTTGGAAATCAGATTGATAGTTCTCTATATTATCCAGCGCTTTCTTCTGTAAAGAAGCGGCATCCTTGAGATCGGTATGATACTGAAGCAGCAGCTCCAAGTAAGCAAGGAAACTGTCACGTGACTTCCCTTCCCAACTGGATCCTTGGACGAGCGAAAGCAGGGCCTCTCCTTGCGCATAGGTATTATCCAGGGATTCCTTCAGCTTTGCTGCCGATGATTTGGCTGTTTCCAATTCAGCTTGATCGATCATTACATCCTTCGCCATAGCTTAGTCCTCCTTCGCTTCATCCATTGCTTTACGCTTATAATGAAGATACCGTTCATATGCTCGATCACTCGCCATTACGAGCCTACTGCGATATTCCTTCTCATTATTCAAGTAATCTGTCAGCTTCTTATCAAGCCGTTCCTTTGCTGGTATAAAGTCACTACTTGGAATGGCATCCTCCGCCATACACGGTACGCTCCCTTTATAGGAAGAAAAATAAGACTCCGCTTCGCTTACCAGCTTGTCATGTTCTGCTTTTGTTTCTTCCAATTCGTTATACAGCTTAAGGTAGTCATCTCTTTTTGCTTCCGTGTCTGTTTTGAACCATAAAAATGCCATTTTTTCAGTCCTTTCTGCCTCCGAATTTGTCTCAGTAAGCCATTAAAAATACATTTATACCCACTTATCTTCATTCATTCTATTATGAATTGCGCTTGTATCAATGACACTCTTTCAAAATGCGACAAAGCTACTAACAAGAAAAACACAAAACCATGCCATAGGTAATACAAATCCCGATGTAAATCAGGAACAAAGATGCAAACGTCCAATAAAACAGCAAAAGCCAGTGATTATGTACTTCAAAGGTACTTCACTGGCCTTGTTTATCTACGTTGAAACATCAACTAGCAGATTCATATTCTTCTATTAAATTTCAATCAATTGAAACCAATTTTTCGAGCTATAAATTATACAGATAAAAAAGAGAACGGCTGCCACTGCAGTTATAATTGGCGCAATCATGACACCTAGAATCAAGCAGACTATCGCAGCCAGAAGCAGAAGCAATGCAGCCATATTGATTCTTACCTCTACACTAGCATCATCAGCCACTTCCAATTCCTTGCTGCCAAAGAACCACTGCTTGGCCTTTAGTTTTACAGCCTCATCACCCTGACTGACAGTCGTAACCTCATCATTACCGAGCTTAGCAGCATGCTGCCCGTCTACAATTACAGCAACCTTAGCTAACCCACCCATCATGCCTGTATTACGTTTCACATGAATCGCCATGCTTTGATCGCTCCTATCCTATTGTAAAGGCATCAATTGCTTTAGCCACTGTCTGTTCGAATTTCTCAAGGGAATCCACAGCATCTTGACTCGCCTCTACATGCTGCAGAGCCATCTGCTGATAATCTTTTATAAGACTATTCAGCGATACATTAATATCATTGATCTTCGCCTGGACATCAAGCATCTCCCGGCCACTGCCTCTATCTAGTTTTCCAGATTGGAAATCTGACAGGGAATTTTGGAGATCCGTCAACTTCTGCTGCACATGATCCGCTTTTAATTTAATCTCACTCATGACTGCAGTTCCTTCTTCCTATCTGCACGAAGCCGATCCAATGAACTTTGTTTAGTTGCCATCTGCATCTGACATGAATCAATCTCAGCAACAAGCATACCCTTCGCCTGTTCTAACGCATCCAGAACTCGCTGCACCTCATCTTGAGACACATCTTTAAAACTAGCCGAAAGCTCTCCATTACGGAAAGCATCAAACTTATCAGCAAGCTCTCCCTTCCACGTCTGCGCTGTCAAATCGATATCCTGCCAATATTTCCTGCTTTCTTCATAATCTCCTTGCAGACCAGAGATTTCTGAGATCGCACGTTCAAGGCGCCGCACTTCTTCTTGCTTTTGGAGCACTTGCCCACGCAACCCATTAATCGAACTATTCATACTGCGGATTTGACTATCTATAGAAGCTAAAGACATTCTAATCACCCTCCTTGCTTTACATCACACCGCTCAAAAACTTTATCACTACTACAGTAAAGGATTTCCAGAAAAAAATCTGTAAGACTTCTGCCTTGTTTTTCCAAAATACGACCGATTTGTAATGGTAAAAAGGTTGGGGATTATAATGAGACAGCTCGCATCTAGCTTCGGTGCACCTTAAATTTTTCTGCGAGTCTTTCTATTACATACTTTAAATTCTTCTCTTGGTTGGGGAGATTTTTTGGACTGTGTTTTCTTATTTGAAAAATATAATCACCATCATTCCCCTCATTCCTCAGTGTAATAGTAGAGTGTAGCCATCCATCTTTTATATCTAGATGCTGTACACTGCAAAAGCTAAAATACCAAGCCGCTATAGCTTTATCCGCTCTAAATAAATGCATCGGCACGATTAAGAGCCAGGATGTATATACAGTATCCGGAAAAGTCGTTTACAGTTACTCACCATTTCCCCATCCCGCACAATCCAAATCAAGATTATGTAATTATTTGGCATATAAATCCAACAAAACGGGTAATAGGTTAGCGTTTCATGCCAAGAAATAAGCATATAAAACTATTTCCCTAGTCACAGACAGTATTTATTTAAGGAAAAAGGTACTTAATACTCTACAAAATGGAAAATGGTTTCGTTAGGGTAAAAATAGCAGATTTTTATGGAAAGGAGCACTTCCATGAGCGGAGAAATAAAAATTAATCAAGCGGAGGCTCAAAAAGGCATCCAAGAAATGAGCGATAGCTTGCAAGCATTGCAAAAACAACTCGGCGAAACAATGGACGGCAATAAAGACATACGCATGAGTGATTTGTACAACGAAATTAAGCAAGAATACGAAAACCTTCTCAGTCAGTTCATTACGTTGTTTCAGGATAACATAGCAGCAACAGAAACAGCAGTACAGGAACTAGTCGAATTAGATCAAGCACTTGGCAATAACATCGCTTTAAAATAAACAAGTGAGGAGGAAGTACGTTGAAAGAGTTCGCAGTAAAGGAGATTCACAAAGGTACAGAAACGTCTAAGCTCGATTTAGACACACTTTCCGATCAACTATCAAACCTTCAGCAAAAAGTTAGAAATCTCTATAGCTTAGATGATGCCTTAAAAGGAAAAACAGGCAAGGCTATCCGTTCTTACTACAACGAAATTCACACCCCCTTTCTCACCTTCCTGCTTCAATCTATGGAAGATTACAAAAACAGGCTTGAGAACATGAAGAATGACGTTCAATCCTTCGAACCAAGTCAACAAGGTTACATAAGTGAAGACTTTCTAGACAATGAGCTGCACCCCGGATTAGATAAAGCTAAATCCAAGGTTGCTAGTGTCTCAGAAAATATTAATCAAGTATTATCCAGTGTAGCGGATATTAGGTTTGTAGCACAAGTTAGTTATTCTGACTTTGAAACATATATTGAAAAAGGCAAACGCCAAATAGATGAGGTCATTACTGATCTAGGCGAACTCGATAGTAAACACGCATCTCACCTGCAAGAAACACAAAGTGATTTAGATACATTGAAAAAGTATTTGTCCGAAATGACAACCGGATTAAGTAGCGGCGCTATATCGATCAGTGACTTTGATGTCGTTTCCCTGCAGGATATGAATGCTTATAATAATGTTATTCAGCAAAGTTATGGGAATGGAAATATTGAAATCACTGAGGATAATATTGAGTATCTTCCTATGGCTGCAATTGCTGCTGCAAAAGATCACAAGTCAGATGGTATGCATGAGAGCTTTCGTGTCTTATTAGATCATGCTCTAATGGATCTTCAGCAGGGGAATATAACACGAGAAGAATACTATGATATATACGCGCTTGCATCGAAAACGAAAGTCACGTTACATGAAGAGGAATTGGAAGAAGATGTACCCGATTCTGTACTTGATTACATTAGTGAAAACAAAGAAAAAATGCAAAAAGACTTTTCTAATGATTTTCTTGCCAATGTCTTGCAACAGGTTGGAAGAACAACAACAAAACTCGGCGGATTTATCACTGTTATGACTGGGACTAGAGGTCCTGATATACCCAATACGTTTGTCATGGTGAATCCAAATACAGCAGGCTTCACAGACTCATTAAAGAATACTGGTCAGGCAATATTAAAAGGTGGAAAATGGCTAGGTAGAGGCGTCATGGGAGTTGGTTTTGGAGTAGGTATGTATGAGGACCTGAATCAAAAAGATAAAAGTTTCGGAGAGGCTCTAGTTCACAATTCAGCTTCTCTAGGAATAGGTTCTGCAGGCGCATTTCTAGGTACAGCTGCAACAGCTTTCTTATTAGGTTCAAATCCAGCTGGATGGGCAGTATTAGGCGGCGTTGCAGTTAGTGCAGTGCTTGTAGGCGGATTCAACTACTTTTACGATAATAATATATTAGGACTACAGGATGGTTTAGATTATGTGGGTGGTAAAATAGATCAAGCATGGGAAAGCACGAAAGATGCCGCAGGCGATGCCATAGATTCCATAGCTGAAACAACTAAAGATATAGGAGAAGCAATCAGTAGTGGTTTTGATGCAATTAATCCGATGAATTGGGGATAAAGATAACATATGAATGCACAGGCTAACTTTGTATACAAAAAAATGCGTTACAATCTTATAACTATCAACAATGACTATTATATCTTAGATAAGGACAATCCAAAGTGGCTTATATATATACCCTTCTTATTTTGGTTTTTCCCTCACAAGGCGTACAAAATTACAAACCAAGATATATTAAATGATGTTGTTAAACGTAGCCCTAAAGAAAAAGGTAGTTACGTAAATATACTTGCAATAGTTATCGGTTTAGCTATTGCCAATTTATTAAGACCTATAATGAATCGTTTTGATGTAAATATCTCCACTCCTCTTTCTTTATTAATCATTGGTATTACTACGTTGCTAATACTTTTATTAAGAAGTCATATAAGTAGAAGAAATAAAGAAAATCTATTACATCATATAGATGGCGCAGATGTAGAAGATACACGATTAATTGTGAGATTTAGAGATTTAAAATTCTTAGTAGGATACATACTATACTATATTTTCATTTTAGCTTTTGTCATTGGTATGTTTTATGCATATGTCTCTTATGGAAATACAATTATATTAGTATTCTATATGATTACCTTGTTCTTACTCACTATGGGTAATTTGTTTACTGTTTGGCCTGGGAACATAAAGGTGAAATTTCAGACAGAGAATTAGAAGTTATGTTAGTTCCTGTTTTATATTAATGTAATTTACGCAACAAAAGTTGTGTTCCATACTAATCCACAAAATATTGGAGGAATAACTATGCTCCCAATCGGATCAATTGTCTTTCTAAAAGAAGGTACAAGTAAACTCATGATTCTGAACCGCGGCCCCATTATAGAGTTAGAAGGGGAACAAAAGATGTTTGATTACTCAGCCTCTGTCTACCCTCAAGGTTTGGTCGCTGACGCCGTTCTTTATTTTAATGAAGAGAATATTGATGAAGTTGTTTTTGAAGGATTTAGGGATAGTGATGAAGAACGATTTGAGACTTTGTATAATCAATGGCTCAAGGAAAATAAGATTCAAAAAGGCATTGTTAGTGGACCATTAAAATAAAAGACAAATGAAGCACAGGATCTTGGGTGCTTCATTTGTCTTTTTGTTAATTCTTTTTTTTGACTACTCTCAAGAGAACTAGGAAATATATTTGAACTTGTTTCTTCCTATGCCTTAATGGGTTGGGCGGAGTATCTTGGCTTAGTAGCTATAGATCCAATCATAAGAAAAATATTATCTTCGCGCTACCTCGTGTTCAGAGTGAGCAAGCGGTGCAGGCAATCCAAGCAGGATAAGAAATAAGAGATTGGAAATAACCCAACCTCTTATCTCTATACTATTACCTCTTGAATGTAACATTTTCCACTTTTTCACCAAGTGTTAATGTTGTTTCCCGCGGCTTCGTCTCCGCAATAACTTCACCATTCCGCACAGAAAACAGTACAGCAGCTTGCTTCCGAATTGCTTCGTATTCATTCTCTGCTTCCAACACGATCAAGTTGGCAGGCTTTCCTTCTTCAATACCGTACTTGTCTTCAATATGAAGTGTTTTTGCACTGTTAGACGTAATCATATCAATGCTGTTAACAATCTGATCATAGCCCATTAACTGCGTTACATGGATGCCCATGTGCAGTACTTGCAGCATGTTACCTGTCCCTAGTGGATACCATGGGTCAAAGATATCGTCATGACCAAAGCTGACGTTAATGCCAGCCTCTTGAAGCTCCTTCACTCTTGTAATCCCTCTTCGTTTCGGATACGTGTCAAAGCGTCCTTGCAGATGAATATTGACTAATGGATTCGCCACCATGTTGATGTTGGACAACTTCAGCAGACGGAATAATTTAGATGTGTATGCATCATTATAAGAGCCCATTGCTGTCGTGTGGCTGGCTGTCACTCGTTCGCCCATACCATAACGATGCGCCTCTGCAGCCACTACCTCAACAAAACGGGATTGTTCATCGTCGATTTCATCACAATGGATATCAACGAGACGGTCGTATTTTTCCGCTAATTTAAAAGCTGTCTGCAAAGATTCCACACCATACTCTCTCGTAAACTCATAATGCGGGATACCGCCGACAACGTCCGCTCCCATGCGGAGTGATTCTTCCAGTAATTCCTCACCATTTGGATAAGATAGAATTCCTTCCTGTGGGAAAGCAACTAGCTGCAAGTCAACGTAAGACGCCATCTCTTCTTTTACTTCAAGCAAAGCCTTTAAAGCTGTTAATTCTGGATCTGTTACATCGACGTGCGTACGTACATGCTGAATCCCCTGTGCAATTTGCCATTTCAATGCTTGCTTCGCCCGTGTTTTTACATCCTCTAGCGTAAGCAGCTCTTTCCGTTCTGCCCAGCGCTGAATTCCTTCAAATAGGGTCCCGCTTTCATTCCAGTTCGGCTCGCCTGCAGTTAACGTCGTATCAAGGTGAATATGCGGTTCAATAAAAGGCGGCAATACTAAGTTCCCCTGCACATCCATGATTTGTTCGTCACGGTTTGTTTCGATAGATGGAGCGATTCTTTCAATTTTTCCTTCTGTGATTTGTATTTGCCAAAGACCTTCTTTATTTCTTAATTTCGCGTTTGTTATAATCATGATTCTGTCACCTTTTCTACGTTAAGATTTAGTTTTGCTTCAGCTGCTTTCGCTGCAATGATTGAAAGAACTACATAGACAGCCGCAGCACCAATCAATCCGTTTATCGGCGGTATACCAGGCAGAAACTTCGCTGCACCTGCTCCAATAGCCCAGGCGATCATTGCATTCCAGTTCACCGCTTTGAATGTCATCGTTTCGAACGCTGGATACTTCCCGCGGCGTACGATGAAGTAATCTGCAATCAAAATGGCACCGATTGGCGGTAGTACCGAACCAAGTGTTGTAAGAAAACCTGTAAAATTGTTATACAACCACATAGCCATTATTGTGCCGATAATACCATTTACGATAACCACTTTGTTTTTCTTGATTTTCGTAATGTTGGAGATTCCCAGACTTGCAGCATAAATTGCATTATCGTTAGTCGTCCAAATATTCAAGCCCAAGACGATAATTGCAGGTATGATAAGCCCTTGCATAAACATCACTTCTGAAATATCCGACTGGCCAGTAACGATTGCGCCGATGGCCCCAAAAGCGAACATAAGGGAGTTTCCGATAAGAAATGCGATGACAGTAGTAGAGACGCCCACTTTCGGACTTTTCGCGAATCGAGTAAAATCCGGTGTTAGCGTTCCCCCACTGATGAACGATCCTACACCGATTGTCAGTGCTGCCGCTACACCAAGCGCTTCAGTAGGTTTATGCTGCATCAGCATATCCATCCCGCCAATATCATTCACAGCTCCAAAAGCTGAATATCCGCCTAGGACAATGATTGCCGGAACCGCGATAAAGCTTAAAATCGTTAAAGCTTTCATTCCGAAAAAAGCTGTGGCAGTCATCAATAATCCAAAAATAACAATCAGTACAGTAGTATCAATTCCGGTCACCTTTTGAACTGGCACAGCGAACATTGCCACTCCTACACCAAACCAGCCAATTTGTGTAGCACTCAACAGGAAAGAAGATACATAAGATCCTTTTTCACCAAAAGCATAGCGTGTCAATAAATGCGTGGAAAGACCTGTTTTAGCGGAGATATACGCAAGCGCACCAGTATACGCACCTAAAATCAAATTTCCCGCCAATACAATCCAGATGAATTGTGTCATCGATAACCCTAGCCCCAAAGTTCCTCCTGCTATCATACTCGCCGAGAAGAAAGTAAACCCTAGCATTACCATCAACATCTTCCAAAAGCCATTGCGATGTGATCCAGGTACTGCCCTTAATGAAAAATCGTGATCTATCTTTTTCTGTTCCATTGTTATTCCTCCTGTTTTAGTTAGACTAAAACTGGTACCGAGGAAAAAAGAAAAGAGGCTTCCTGCCATCACTGACAGGAAGCCTCTTTAAACATGAGGATATAAGGGTATAGCTATCCCTAATACTCCGCATAGTTTCCGAATGTCCTTGTCAGCCTCACGGGACTGAATTAAAGGTACCAGTATTCAAATTAAAGATATTATTACAATAATTTTGAAGAAAGTCAATAACTTCTCTGAATCTGCCTCTAGTAAATTTGAGTTTAAATTACCGTAATAAACTTATAAAAACGGCATCCCTTTATATGGATGCCGTTCCTATCTGGTCTTCTCCCATTCCATTGAAGCAATGTTCAATGAGACTTAAAAGTCCTTCTTCACTGCCTTACTAATAACAAAGTAAGCTATAATGAACCCGACGATACCAAGCGCAACTGGCACTGCAGTGAAAGAGAACAAATTCGTGCCATCACTATTTATCGAAGAGGATACAATAGCAATGATTAAGATAGAGGATGTTATCGTTGCTGGTACCGAATACTTTATCATTCCGAATAATAGCGGAATAAGTGCCATTCCTGCCACTGCAACTCCAGTGACTAGCAGATGTACTGTGTTTTCCCATAATAGATTCAACGGGAAAGAAAACCATAAGATGCCGTATACGTTATTCAGCAGACTAAAAATAGTCGATAGCAGATATACCGACACAAGAAACAACACAAAAGTTAATAAGCTTATAACGATGACTTTAGCCATGAGTAATTGCTTCCGACTAACAGGTGTCGTGAACAAGACTGTTATTGTTTTACTCTTAAACTCCTCAATAATCATGTTCGATAGCAGAACCGAAGCATAAATGACGAATCCAGCTACCGCCATAATCTCAATAAACATCATAATTTCATCTGCGCTGGCAATAGACTCAGCGGTTATTTCCGTATCAATCCCAAGCAATAGAAGAATACCAAGTATTCCGGCGTTTATTAGAAGGAATGTGACACCTATCGTCAGGAAGTTCATTCGCTTCATTTCTAACCTCATCAGATTAAGCATGTTTTTTGCTCCCTTCCATCCGCTGCATGAAATAGCCTTCCAGTGATAGATTTTTATTGTTGATCTTCCCGATTTCGACGCCATTACGAACCATCGCCAGAATAATATCGTTCTGGGAGATTGCAGAATCGTAGACGTTGATCAGATCCTCTTCTTCTTTCACTTGGAAGTTATTCGCTTGAAGCTCATGCTCCAATACATAAGCTGCTTTTGGATAGTCAGAAACCGAAAGCTCGATATGCTCTGTATGATTGCCGCGGATTTCTGCCATGGATGTTTCTTCGACCAATCTGCCTTCTCTGATAATGCCGATTGTATCTGCAATGTGTTCGATTTCCCCAAGTATGTGACTGGAGATTAACAGCGTAACACCGTACTGTCTGCTGAGCTTATAAAACAGATCCCGAAGCTCCTGCATCCCGATTGGATCCAAGCCATTGACCGGTTCATCCAAGATTAACAACTCTGGCTTTGTTACGATAGCTCTGGCAATACCCAATCTCTGCTTCATACCAAGCGAAAATTCTTTGACTGGGACGTCTTCCACGTTCTTCAAATTCACTAATGCTAAAGCTTCTGAGATAGCATCCTTTTTGTAGTAGCCCATATATTCACAATAGATTTCCAGATTCTTTCTAGCCGACAGCTTATCATAAAAAATAGGATATTCAATGATACAGCCTATTCGTTTAAGAACTTCATGAGAATTGGCTTGCAGCCTCGTCCCGAGCACCTCTATGTCCCCAGCGGTTGGTTTTATGAGGCTGGTCATCATCTTCATGATGGTTGTTTTTCCCGCACCATTCGGGCCGAGGAATCCATATATTTCGCCGCGCTTCACATTCATACTGACATTGGAAACAACGTCCTTCCCGCGGTATCCCTTCGTCAGTTGATGCGTTCTAATAGCATATGTCATACGCTAACCCCTTTTCGTTGATTTCCTTCACTTTAACAAAGGAAACTGTCAATCCACTTAAGGAATCCTTACGACTTTCTTAAGTTTGCTATAATCCTCTAATTTAGGCTTTGGGAATGTGAGCGTAAAGGTCGTTTTCGTATACGGTATACTGGCGAAATGGATTCGTCCCTGCATCTGCTCGGTCAAGCGCTTAGCAATCATCAACCCCAGACCGCTGCCCTGTGTTGTGGAAGTTCTAGCATCATCCGCTGTATAAAGCCGCTCAAATATCCGATCTTTATCGGTTTCCAGTATGCCTTTTCCTTTATCCCACACCTCTATATAGACGTTCTCCTTATCCTGATGCATAGTCATGCCAACGGTTTTCCCGTCCTTCCCGTAGCGAATGCTATTAGACAATAAATTCTCTAGAATCCGTGTCAGCGCAGCCGGGTCTGCTTCTATATGTATCGACTCTTCCGGCAAATCAATATGTACAGCAAAACCTTTACTCGTTAACGTATCGTAATAGCCAAGTATCGCTTTTCGACAAACCTCATTCAGCTGTATCCGTTCTGTCTCCAGCTGCCAATCCTCCGATTCCAGCTTTGCCAAATCAAAGAAGTTATTGATCAAACTCGCAACCTCCATGACCTTAGATTGTACTTTATCCAAAAGCACTTCTCTCTCCTGCGTACTAAACTGCTTATCATGCTGAATTGTCTCTATATATCCAGAAATAACGGTGAGCGGCGTTTTTAAATCATGCGAAACATTTGAAAGCATCCGATTCGTGGAAATCCGGAGGCGCGCCAGATCTGCCATTGATTCTTGATGATAATCTAGTAAACTATTAATCTCATTCAGCAAATCACGCAGCCCCTGATCATCCGTCACTAGCAGTAACCTTTCAGCGGAATCCGTTGCAGTGATAGCTTTGAGTTTCTCGGTCATATACTGCAGATTGCGGTTCATTTTGACCTTTGTTCGATAATGTAGGAACAACAAAATCCCTAAGCACACTACCAAAAAAGCAACAATATAAATCATAGTTGCATCTCCATCTTGTAGCCAATACCCCATATTGTTTTTATATACAAAGGAGCAGACGCATCATCCTCAATCTTCTCTCGCAGTCTACGGATATGGACGTTAATTACATTATCATCCCCATAATACGCTTCCTTCCACACACTTTCGAACAGCTGTCCCTTTGTGAACACTTGATTCGGACTTGTCGCGAGCAAGCTTAAAATCTGGAATTCCTTCGCTGTGAGATTAATAGGCTCCCCCTTTTTGCTGACAGAGAAGTTATTCAAGTCAATACGCAAATCATGCACGATTACAACTTGCTCCTTCTTCTCTTTATTCAGCAGACTATATTGCATCGACCGCCGCAATGCCGCCTTTACCCTCGCGGTTAATTCAATGAGCGAAAATGGTTTCCCTATATAATCATCTGCACCAAACCCAAGCCCCAGCGCCTTATCTACATCACTATCCTTTGCAGACATAATCAGAATCGGCAGCATGCTCTTGCGCCTGATCAGCTGTACAATATCCAACCCGTTATATGCAGGCAGCATCAAATCAAGAATGATTAAATCTACGCTTTCTTGCGCAAACAAATCCAGTGCATCCTGCCCATCAAATGCGGAGAAAACCGTATATCCTTCTTTCTTCAAATGAGACGCAACCATCTCATTAATCTGTGTATCATCTTCAACTAATAGTATCGATTCATTCATTTTTTCACTTCTTTCTCACGAGTTATCACATTTTATATACGTTCAGTATACGGGAAAAGCAGAAGTATTTTTGTTTTATTTCGAAGACACGTTCTTACGCATAACTCACGAATTAAAAAACAGCCCCCTATAAACAGGAGGCTGTTTTCTTTAAAACTTAAATTTACCCAGTGCTGCTTGTAAATCCATCGCCATTCCAGATAGAGCTTCTGATGATGCAGAAATCTCTTCCATAGCAGCGGATTGCTGCTGTGATGCAGCTGCATTTGTTTCGTTTGATTCAGCGTTTTCTCGCGCAGTCATTTTAACTTTGTCCATTACTTCTACAATATCTTTACTTCCGGAAGAGACTCCTTCGATTGTTTGAGAGACTTCCTGGACGTTGTTTGTCACTTGATTGATAGCTTGTTTAATAGACTGGAATGAATTGTTTACGTTTTCTGTTTTTCGAATGCCTTCTTCTACATTTCCTGCACCGTGCTGCATTGCAGTAACAGCTTTATCTGTTTCGGTTTGGATATCCGAGATGAGAGAAGCAATCAGTTGAGTAGAATTAGCTGATTGCTCAGCTAGTTTTCTCACTTCATCCGCTACTACCGCAAAGCCTTTACCTTGTTCACCAGCTCTAGCTGCTTCAATCGCCGCATTCAGAGCTAATAGATTCGTTTGGTTTGAAATATCACTTATTAGATTGACGATTGTTCCGATTTCTTTTGATTTTTTATCTAATCCATTAACGAATGAACCAATTTCGGTAACGGAGTTATTGATTTCATTCATCTGTTTTACAACAGTAAGCACTGCTTCTGTTCCATCCTGCGAATTCCGGGATGCAGTATCTGACAATGACATGATCGTTTGGCTGTTTGTTTGTGCCTCTTTTACCCGTGTTTGCATATGCTCAACAGACGCTACCACATCTTCTACATGATGCATGGTGAGCTCTGTGCCATTAGCTGCTGTTTGAGTGGAAGCGGCAATTAATTCAGCAGATTTAGAGCTTTCTTCTGCGCTGGCAGTAAGCTCTTCAGACGAAGCAGCTACTTGATCAGATGTCTCAGCGATAGTTTTCATAACATCTGATAAATTCTCTCGCATCTCACTTAGATTCATTGTCAGCTGTCCAATTTCATCATTTAAGGAATCCTCAACCATATAAGAAAAATCTCCTTTCCCCGCATTGTGCATTGCTTGCGAGATTCGGCTCAGTCTTTTCTTAATACCTCGAGTAAAGAACAATACCACCACGATAGCCAAGACAACAACAAGGACCAGGACAACAACGAATATTTTGGTAAAATCTGCAATACTTGATGCAACCATGCTGTCTGAAGCCCCGACATACCATATACCAATAACTTGTCCCTCATCATTTTTTATTGGGGAATACGCAGTCTGGTAACTGTTCCCGACTACCTCGGCTTCTCCGTAATAGGTTTCTTCCTTATCAATAACGGCTTGTTTAACTGCAGCTGAAACCTGCGTTCCAACGGCACGTTCCCCGTCAGTCATTACATTTGTAGCTACCCGTGTATCCTGTTGAAAGATCGTTACGGTATCCCCTGTCAATTCCCCTATACGATCTACAAGATCAGAGTTGTCGTTCATTTTGGTTTCGCCTTTGTACAACAGACCATCTCTAATTTCCCAGGAACCTGGATGAACCGCATTGATATACTCTTCGGCCAGTTGCAGATCCGATTTTGCTTTTTCTAATGCAATTCCTTTCATCCCGTGCGTCATATTATTCATTACCACATACGAGATAATTCCAGCGAATAGTAGGACTACTGTTAACACAAGTAAATTTATTTTTGTGCCAAGCTTAAGACGATTGATGACTCTCATTAGTCACCCTCCTGAAGTTTTCTAACCACTACCATTCGTGAAATTAGCTGCGAATGTACTTGTATGCGTTTCCCGTTTACAGTGGCTTAACATATATCGGCTATAACTTTCAAGAATTAAACATGTAAAATGTGGAATTGGTAGAGATATAATTCCAATATAGAAGGTTGAAGATTTTACTTATAAAGAAAATAAAAAAAGCGGCTGAAATTCAGCCACTTCTTTTCCGATCAGAATCTGTGTTTATCCTCTCAAAACCGGATATAGCTTGATCATAGCATCCGATATCATATCAGCCATTTCTCTTGCTTGTTTCTCAATTTGATCATAAATCGCAATGTCCTTTTCGTAATCCTTATTAATCATATACACAGCTTCCTGCTTGGTAAGAGCTAAATGCTGATAAAACATCTGCCTCACCTGCTCAACTGACAGAAATGGATTTATACTATTAAGGAAAACAGCAATTTTATCTGCGTTTTCATACCATTTTCTTTCTGCTTCATTTGCAGCCTGTGTATCGCCTGCAATTGCAGCCTTCACAAGATCCGCCGCTATCAAGAGATGCTCTTTAATTAATGCTGCATACATGTTTGCGGCATTATCTCCATAAATCGGGCGGAACATATTCCCCATATCCTCAGCATTTTTCAATAGACGTGCTAACACAAAATTAACATCCGGCAAATTAAAAGTAAGGCTGATGATAGCCATTCGCGTCCAAGCAACATGCTCTTCCCAAAGGCTTCGTTCATTTCGCATCAATTCTACTTCTCTTTGTGTCACACATTTCTTTGGCTGATTATTATGTTGAACATATCCCAATGATGGATTGTAATTATAATTTTGCTGTCTTAAATAAGCATCCTCCGGTGATATATAAGTGTTGTGATTTGTAACATTATTAGGAAATCCTCGATAGTACATGAACTTCTCCCCCATACTTATATCCAATTTAACGTTTATAGTGTATTCGTTCCTGGAAACTGGGTGCATGTCTATCTTTTTCTGATTTAAAAGTGTGCTCCCTGAAAGGATAGAATTAGTTGTTAGCTGCCGTGCACGGAGAAACAACTTTAGCAGGTACTATAACTGAAAAATGTTTTTCATTACATAGCCCAGGGTAAAATGTAATTACAATTTTTAGGTTTCAATACAGCAATTTACTAGCAGTCCAGGAGAGAATGCATATGCCAACAACAGTTTCATTAGTACTATTATTAATAGGTTATTATCTTCTAAGGAGATTATATATCAAGCGTATTGTCTATATTCACCTTCAAAATGAGGGATACGAAAGGAATACTATCCTTTATATAAAACCTTTCACTTCATTTTTAAAGGGGAATAAAAAGGTATTGGTTGCAGTGGCTATCAAAGAGGATGATAAGCTTTATTACTACTATATGAACGGGAAGAAAAACGTTTCCTTAGATTCATATATTCGCAATGGGCAGGAGTACATCATGTAATGTGTACAAAACTGAATCCATTGTATTTAACATAAATCGGATTGGCAAAATCATACGGATAGATAAAGTCTTTCGGACCAGGAGATACCCAGCTGCCATCCTTGAAATAATTTGAATTAAAGATCTTAAACTCTAGTCCAGCTTTGTAATAAGCGTACCAAACTAATTCGCTGCAGTACGTACTATTCTTCGTTAGTTTAGGGTTTCTGGAGATTTTGTACCCAATATTCTTATCATAGAAATGCTCTAGTGCAATATCTGCAGCTTCTTCCCCAATCTGCGGAGATTCAGGCCGTATGACAATATTCTTTTTGTATCTCTTTCTAAAACTATCAATTGTAATCAATTTCGGAAAAGGATAACCTATCCACCTTGAGGTATGCAGGATATGAGTTGGACTTACAAAAATACCAACATGTCCAAGAAACCCATTAAAACTGACGCTCTTCGTTATGATGATATCTCCTTTTTTATACTCTTTTTTAGTTTTTATAATATCCTCCTTCTTAAAATCATAATTTATGCGAAGCTTATTAAGCGAATGTGCCATCGGATTTAACATAGACTCACCTCGAAGAACGATTAAGATAGAAATCAATTCCCGATTCTATGAAAATTAATCAAATCAAACAGACTATTTCCCTAGACGCAAGAAAAGGAGCCAGTTACTAACTGCCCCCCTCTCATCTATACCTGATCCACATACTCAAATCGCCATGCACCTTGAACCTTTAATACTTTACCTTCACCAGAATCTTTTGAGAACTCAAGCACCCCATACTCCCCTGCATAGAACAGAGACTTTGTAATAGAAAAACAAGGATAAAGCTGACCTTCATCTACGAAGTATGGCGTATCACCCTTTGTTGTGAAACCAAATTGAAATACCCCGTCTGCATGTGTACCTTCATAAGCCTTCCATGCATCTGCTACAGGTGCTATTCTTCTTTCTATATCTGTATTCTTACAAGGAGATCCATTGATGATGGCATACCTATCAACTGAGTCTAACACCCGGAATCCTACCGATATGTTCTCTTTATTATACTTCCCGACGAAAAGGTCATTCCGCACAGCTTCTAACAGCAATTTCTCCCCGTTCCATTCCATCACAAGGGAATCTGCCTCTCTTGTCACACTAGCGTATCCCTTAGTAACACCTAAATAGTTACCTTCAAAGCTTTTCAGGATTTCCGTATCCACCTGCACTGGCTCCATTTCCAGTTCTTCAGCAGGCCCGATGAATGTTTCAATCAACTGATCAATTATTTCCCAGCCAACATCCTGCGTTGCCATTGTAATGAACCCCAGTTTCTTTTCTGGGATAAGATAATAGATGCACTTATATGTGCTGATTTCTCCGCTATGCCACAGCATGTTCAATCCTCGGGTCCGTTCTGTAAACACTCCTAAACAGCTGCCAAAATCATTTAATGTATAGTTATCATAATGCTTCTTATGCATTTCTTCGATTGTTTCTGGCTTTAAGAAAGTCCTGCCCTCAAAAACACCTTTATTCAAATGCATCATCGCAAAGCGGGACATATCATGCAGCGTAGACATCGCAAAGAATGAAGGATAATTCGTTACATTCTCGGCAAACTTATGCTGCACCTTCCACTCCCCATGTTCTGTCTTCTCATGCGCCAAAGCCAGCGGATACGTCATTGCTTCCAGCGGATCATACATCGTACGCTTCATACCAAGCGGCTGGAATACATATTCCTTCATTAGCTCAGCAAAGGGTTTCTGACATACAGACTGTGCAACATAACCCGCAATGTTAAAGCCATGATTGCTGTAATGGTAAAGTGCTCCAGGTGGATTTTCCAACTCCAAATTCGAAACCACTTCATCTATATAAGTTTCCCAGCCAGACTGATCGCGAGGACCTTCTATATCCCCGCCATTAGGTAATCCTGATGTATGACTCAGCAGCATACGCAGCGTAATAATTTTGGCATACAATTCATTCTGTAGGGTGAATTTTTCTATGTAATTAGTAATCGGAACATCTAATTCTAGCAGTCCTTCTTCTACGAGCTTCATGATTAGTGTTGCGGTCAGGCTTTTGCTGACGGATCCAATTCGGAAGATAGTATTCTCTGTAATGTGCTGGTTGTTTTCTTCCCAATTAGTGAGGCCGAAGGATTTTTCGTATAGAACTTCTGATTCGTTGAAAATTGATAATGTAAAACCAGGAACATCATTATCTTGCACTGCTTCTGTTAATTGCTGTTCCATATCATTTATAGCAAGCATACTTATCCCCTACTTCCCATTTGTCCTCACACTTACAACAGAACTATAATCTAATAAATAAGATGTCATTATCCTATTTAACTCGTAACTTCTCATTTATAAATTGTTGATAGTCATCCGGAATATGATATTTTGGCAATATCGACACACTTTCATCATGATACAAGAAGTAATACCAATCATTTTCACCAATATTTGTTACGGAACGCCACTTAATAGCTAATTGTCTTCTCTTTATGCCTCTAACAACTTCAATATGAATCTCATCCTCTAAAAGGTTCGCTATATAGTGGCCAGAAAATTGCTCTGAATTCACTTTCCTTAATTCTCTTTCTATTGAAATGTATGTGAATAACTTCTTAGAGCAAACAACATATAGCAATATAACCACCACCTCTATCATCACGGTTATAAGGTCTGTATAGCTTCTAAAAATCACCCAGTAAAAAACAATTAAGAACACAATACCTATTATTAGTCTATTGCGATAGGCATTCTGAAATCTTTTTGAGTTATCGAAATGATAAACCAGGTAATTTTTATAATCTCCCATATCCAGATCATATTTCGAATCTCAACGTACAACATTCCTTTCAATAATTGCTAATAATTAACATAACATATATTCAAACAGTATAGAAAAAAGACTGTATTTGGACTATTAGAGAGTGGCAGCATATTATGATAGCAGCGTTTATTTCTTTTGCATTAACTAATGTTATTGAATTCCGCTCAACCAATTGCTATATTAAATTATAAATAAGCAATCAATGATGTGACCAAGTAAATAAGGATTGTGAAACAGAAAATATAGCCTTGGCTGAGAGCTATATCACCCCTTCTTATTGAACCCTGCCACGGAGATGTTAGATAAAAACTAACCGAGTCGTTTCGTTACAAACGTATAGAGGACTTAATATCTTTTATTAAGTTGAACTAAGGTGGTACCACGTCTATTAAGCATAGAGACGTCCTTTCTGGACTCTTTATGCTTTTTTATATTTTAAGGAGGAAAGACAATGTCTAAAAAGACAAACGATTTTACAAAGTGGTATATTGATACGATTCAAAAAGCTGATTTAATTGATTACACGCCGGTTCGCGGCAGTATTGCATTCAAGCCAGATGGTTACGAAATCTGGGAGCATATTAAAGAAGAGATGGATAAGCGGTTCAAAGAAACTGGTCATCGCAATGCCTACTTCCCTATGCTAATCCCTGAATCTTTCTTCCAAAAGGAAAAAGATCATATTGAAGGCTTTTCACCAGAGCTTCCTTGGGTAACAGAAGCTGCTGGAGAACAGTTAGAAGAGCGTTTAGCACTTCGTCCAACTTCTGAAACAATGATTGGACATTTGTATTCTAACTGGATTAAGAGCTATCGTGATCTTCCAGTTCTAATTAATCAGTGGGCAAATGTATTCCGCTGGGAGAAGAAAACTCTCCCCTTCATTCGTACTTCTGAATTCCTATGGCAGGAAGGTCATACTGCTCACGTGGATGAAGAGGATGCACGTAAGGAAACGATGCAAATGCTGAACGTCTACAAAGAAGTCATTGAAGAATTACTTGCGATTCCTGTTTATGATGGACAGAAGACTCCATCTGAACGCTTTGCTGGTGCAGTTGATACATTCTCCATTGAAGCAATGATGAAGGATGGAAAAGCAGTACAAGCTGGTACCTCCCATTACATGGGCACTAAATTCGCGGAAGCATTTGATATTAAATATCTGAACAAAGAGAATAAGCATACGCTTGTACACACTACGTCTTGGGGTACGTCTACACGTTTGATCGGCTCTGTTATCATGGTTCACGGTGATGAGCAAGGACTTGTTTTGCCACCAAGAATAGCGCCGACGCAAGTTGTGTTGATTCCAGTTGGACCGTGGAAAAAGAACCCTGCAATACTAGAGAAATTAGACGAAATCTTTGCAGCTCTAAAAGCACAAGGCATCCGTGTTCGTCTCGATGATTCAGAACAATCACCAGGATTTAAATTCAATGAATGGGAGCTAAAAGGTGTCCCTGTACGCATTGAACTAGGACCACGTGATCTAGAGAATAATCAAGCTTTGATGAAAGCTCGCGATGCAGATGAAAAAGCAGCAGTAGCTTTAGAATCTGTAGTCGAGAACATTCAGAAAGAACTTGAAATAATGCAAACTCGACTATTCGAGAAAGCAAAAGCATTCCGATCGGAGCATTCACATACGCATATCGATACAATGGAACAACTACAACAGCATCTAGCAGAGTCCGAACAAAACGGTCAAATAACTGGCTGGGTTCTAGCAGGTTGGTGCGGAGATGATGCTTGTGAAGAAGGCGTAAAAGAAGAAACAAAATTCACAACGCGGAACATCCCGTTCAACCCGCCAACAACTAAGAACACTTGCCTGCATTGTGGTAAGGAAGCAAAACATACAGTATGGTTTGCTCGTGCATATTGATTTCTAAAGCAAAAAGGATTGATCTAAGTAGATCAATCCTTTTTCTTTGTATTTCACCATTCGATTGTAAGAATGAAATGGCCACGGAATTTATTAACAAAAACATGATGGGTACGTAGATACTAAAAATATCTACACAATCTTTTACCAACGATAGACTGTCATATTGGTTGACTCATATCTGATACCATAACTATCAACAGCATAAACAAGCCACCAAATACTGAACTCAATAACGATAAAGTAGTGATGATCAGTTCTATAAGTTTATTTCTTATAACACTCATAACCATCCCCATTATAGCGGAGACGGCAGCTAAGGTAATTAGAGTAAATATAATTGGTGCAGGAACAAAGATATTCAGTATCCATGTTACATTATTAAAGAAGAATAACCCTGCTGTAACATTAAAAATTAGAGTCATCCAGCAAAAAATGCCTTTCACTGCATCAAATCCTTTTCCAATTTCTCACCTTGCCATTAACAATATAATTCATGACGTGATATCAGTTGCGCTTCATTGTTTATGGGATGTAAATCCATCCTAAATGCGAGATTAGTATCGTTTCTCCATCAAAAGACACACTTTCCCCTCGCACACTTTTACTTCATACGGTGTATAGCCCATCTTCCCCCAAAAACAAACAGCTGATTTATTTCTTTTATACACTGCAAGTCGGCACGTATTTGTTTGTCGGCGTAACATATTTTCAAAATATAAATAAGCTTGCTTTGAAATATTCGAACCCTGAAACTTCTTATGAATTACAAAAGACTCTATCCAGGTCGTATTATCTAAAGGATTCTTTATCATAAAATCGACGATTCCAATATATTTATGGTCATTTTTAATGAGCATGCGCCTTATTTTATAGGATAGCGCTTTAGTAAATGTAGTTTCTATATCTCCTATAGTAATTGTTTTTCTATTTCTGGTTACTAGATTGTATTCAGGGTTGGAATTCATTATTGCAAGTTCTATAAACATCTTATTCATGTCGTTTTTCTCTAGACTAAGCATAATAGTGATTAGTAGAACCTCTCTTTTGTTTGTTAGCTTATTTTTATATAAGCTACAACATCAACGTGTTTTTTACGTGTCCTTTGTTCATTGTGAAATAGTAAATCCTAAGGACTCATTACCTAAAACCCTCATTAGATCGCTGGTAATATAGATGTGTTTTTCTCTTTTCACCTCACACCAAATTTTTCCTTTATTATAATTACACTAGAATATTAGCTAACGGAATAACCAGGTGGTGACTAAAATTAAAGATCTAGATGTACAAGACATCCAGCAGCAAGTCGACATCACGAAAGATTTCATCAGTAAAACAAAAGAAAATGTCGAACAAGTAAAGCAAGCACTTAACGGCGTCACAACCCTACATGATGGATTCGCAGGCAACACCGCCGACTCCATCCGCTCCTTCTATGAAGAAGCACACAAGCCTTTCCTCGAATTCATGGAAAGCTTTTTGGTACAATATGAACAAGCACTAAGCACCGTCAGTGACCAAGTCCTCTCCTTCGAACCGAACGAAAGTGGCTTCATCCGCCAGGAATTTTTAGAAGGCGAACTGACCAATAAAATGCAGAAAGCACAGGACAGTCTATCTGCTACAACTGACATAATCAATCAGCAGCTTAATAGCGTCAGTGATCTAGCATCCGTATCACATGTAAAAGATAGCGTATTCCTAGAATCCATTGCCGATGCAAAAAAGAGAATCACTAAAACAGTTGATAATATGTACGAAATGGACTCGAATGCTACCAGCAAGCTGGATAAGTCTGAGGACGATATGCAGCAGATGAAGACGTATATGTCGAAGCTGAGGAATGCGATTGATAAGAATAATATTAGTGTGGAAAATTTCAATATAACTCAATTTAACAGTGAGTTTTTCTCTTATCATAATGAATTTAAGCTGATGGCAAAAGGCAGGAATGCTCTTGCGACTGGTGAGTCAGCGGAGATAACAGCTGAGGAATTTAACAAACTTTATCCATATATTAAAAACGAAAAAAATGTGATAGATGAATATTACGAGTGGGATGGTACTTATCACACGCTGAAAGATGGACGAATCATTCGTCATTACATGCATGATACTGGTGAGTCATATGAATTTGTTGATAAGATTCCAAAACCACGTTCCAAACCGCTTTCAGATACAGAAGAGTTTATCTATGGCGCTGTAGGTGGAGTATGGGATTTCTTTACGGAGGATCTTGCTACTGTTTTGAATCCGGAGGCGACTAATGGGGAAAAAGCATTTGCGTTAGCTATGTTTCTCCCTGTAGGGAAACCTGTGAAGATAATTGATAAGGGCAGCGGATTTGTTTCTGATGGCATTAAATCTCTTGATAAGATAATTAATAATCAGAAAAGCATAAAAAGAGAATTAAAAGATGGTATGGTATCTGACTCTAAAGAGTTGAATCATAAGAACAAGTCCGCTCCAGATAAGACCATTATAGGTAGTAAAGAATTTGAGTCATTAAAACCCCCTGGCATAACAGATCCTGAATTTATAAAAGAAGCTAATATACCTGTAACTAAGAGTGAAGTACCGTGGGGTCCAGGAAGTTTTGGAAAGATATTTAACAAGGGGCCTGTATCTAAGGTCATTAAAGGCACCGATGAAGTAAAGGATGTTTCTAAAGGTGTTGACAACAAAAAGAAACTAAGCCCATCGCATTACCCAAATCCTGACCCGCCAATGACTTTACCCCCTGTAAGGTATGATGCAAAAACAATTGAGGAAGTTATAAGAATGCGTAAAGGAAAGGGACCAACCACAAAAATGACACATGGTGATAAAAATATAGAGGCTCACCACAGGCAACAGGTTCCTGTAAGAAAAGGTGGTATCCTAGATGAATTGGAACAAAAGATTCATCGCGGCGAAGGAAATCATACACGTCATAATAAGCCATCAGAGCTGACTCCTTCTCAAAGGGCTAAAGAAATTAGAGAACACTATAAAGAACGAGGAAATGAATATATACTTCCAGGAGAAGGAATATAAAAGGAGGAAATTAATGTGACAAAAGATGAGATAGCAAGAATTCTAAGTAACATCTTAGATAAAGAATCAGAGAACCTAGATAACCCATCAAGCAACGATTGGAGTAAACTAGAAAGTAAATTTAGTTGTAGTTTCCCTAAAGAATTTGTTTATTTTATTGAGCTAATGTCAGATTACTCGTTTCCAGGAGAAATACTAAATGTTTCTAGTGGTAACACAAATGGAAATGACACTATTGAATTCACTTATGACTATGAAAGAAATCAAGGTGATCTTGAGGAAGATTTGATACCTTTTTATAGTATTGGTAACGGAGATTACTTCTGTCTTGTTTCAAAAGAGTGTCCTAATTCAGGGGTGTATTACTATTCTCATGAGGAAAGTGTTATTGAGAAGGATGCAGATAACTTTGAGGATTGGATTAAGCAACTACCAGGCTTCTTAAGCTGATGGTTTTTAGCTACTATGACAATTACAAAAGAAAACAAGATAATAGCTAGAACTATCTTAGGCATTTTCGGCGGAAAGCCTAACGTATCAAGATATTGGGATGATAATTATGATAGCAATATTGATATACTAGCCGCTCTAGACAGACCTTTTGATAGTATCACGTCATATTCCACGATAGGGTTATCCGACTATTCAATTGGTTATTCCGTTGAGGAAAAACCTTTACGAGTAGAAATTGTAGGAGCCAGCGCTTCTACTTTCGAGTTTTTCCCAAATATACTTTCAACTTGTGCCTTTAATATTATTAATAATCAGTTACCAGTCTCGCCTGGTGAGATATTCTCAGATGTCGTTAAAATGTACTATCCAAAGAGTGACATGGAGCATATCTTATTTTCTTCTCCTTTCCTATGGGAAGAGCTAGAAACTATTGACTTCCCGGAAAAAAAAGTCACTTGGCTTCTTGCTGTTCCTATATCTACAAAAGAGTACTTGTATGCTGACAAAGAAGGGACAGAAGCTCTGGAGGATTTATTTGAACAAAAAAATATTGATATCTTCGATTTAAATAGGGATTCTATTATTTAATACTCCGAAAACCAGTATCGATGCTATCTTATGAATAAAAAATAATCAAAAACCTCATGACACATTGTAAAAGTCATGAGGTTTTTAAAGTTATTTTAGATATTTTTTCTTTTCCCTCTCCCCCAATACAACCCAAACAACAGAACAAACCACACCGGAGTCAACAGCAAAGCCGGCCGCGTCTCATCAGCCACCAACATAATAACGAGAACCCCTGCAAACAACGCCAGCACTGCATAGTTCACAAACGGTGTAAACGGCGCCTTAAAAGTAGATTTCTTCTGCAATTCCGGGCGTGTTTTCTTATATTTTATATGACAGATAAGAATGATGCTCCAAACCCAAATAAAACAGATGGCACTAATGCTTGTGACAATACCAAAGGCTTGATCTGGTATGAGTTTGCTTAAGAGTGCTCCTACTGATACGACAATGGCAGATAGCCACAAAGCGTTCGCAGGGACGTGTTTTTTGTTCAGTTTAGCAAGCTGGGACGGTCCCTGGTCTTGCTTACTAAGATTAAATAAGGTGCGGCTTGTGGAGAACATGCCGCTATTCCCTGCTGATGCTGCTGATGTTAATACGACGAAGTTGATGATGCCTGCAGCGATCGGGATTCCTACTAGACTAAATGTCTTAACAAATGGACTTTCGGCTGCATTCAGCTCTGTCCATGGGTTTATCATTAATAGGATTAGTAGTGCTCCAACATAGAAAAATAGAATTCGTAAAGGAATCTTATTGATTGCTGATGGGATGTTCTTAGCGGGGTTAGCTGTTTCGGCTGCTGATACCCCTATTAGTTCCACTCCCACATACGCAAAGACGACCATTTGGAAGGCTAGCAGAAAACCAGAGATTCCATTTGGAAACAGTCCGCCCTGCTCCCACAGATTTGTAACTGATACGGTTCCTGCATCAGTTTGGAATCCGATCACCAGCAGTACAATGCCGATACCAATCAATGCTAGAATCGTAACTACCTTAATCAAGGCGAACCAAAACTCCAATTCTCCGAATAGCTTTACCGTCAATAAATTAAGCCCTAATAAAACGACTACACAGATAATTGCTGGTATCCATTGCGGAATATCAAACCAATAATTCACATACACCCCGACAGCAATTACATCCGCCATCGCTGTCATTATCCAGCAAAACCAATACGTCCAACCCGTCACAAACGATGCCCAAGGTCCAAGATAATCTTCGGCAATGTCTGTGATAGACTGATAGCCTGCTTTCGATAACAGCAGCTCCCCTAGCGCTCGCATTACGAAAAACAGTGCTATACCTACAATCAAATAAGCAAAGATGATAGAGGGTCCTGCCAGCTGTATCGCTTTTCCGGAACCTAAAAATAGTCCGGTACCAATCGTACCGCCAATGGCAATTAGCTGCACATGTCTGTTGGATAAGTCCCTCTTTAACTCTTGTTGTGCCAAATCTAGCTCCTCCTTCAATTCAACCCAATAAAAAAAGAGATTGGATGTTCTCCAATCTCTTGATCACAAGAATAACAAATACTATTGATCATGCGCGCGCAGCATAACACAAATACATATCCGATACTCTTCTGTCCGTTTGCCTGAGATTGTGAACCCTTCGGCGCCGCGTAAATAGCGGTCTCTCCAGAAGCTGCTCCTGCTATAGTGTGATCCATAGCATTCATAGCTTTATTATTAAGTTATTTAGATTCTGTTGAATAGTGATTATTCTATTCCTTGTTAGATTTTTTGTCAAATCCAATTTTTATCTCAGCTGGTCATGAACGCTTACAGCTACATTTCAACACTTTACATGCTGTCCACCAAGATTCCGCTAAACCCCTAAGATACATGTACCCTTCGATATTTTATCCAAGGCATATAATACCCTGTATCCTTAAATGATGGAGGTGAAGATGTGTCAGTTGGACAATATCGTTCATTATGCCAAAGATATAGCGGTAAAGCAGTTGAAATCCGTTGCCATGATGGAAAAGTTCATAGAGGGATCATCCAGCGTGTAGACCGAGATCGTGTTTATTTGCAGCCTATGGGCCGCTCCAGAAACTTTGGCGGTTTCGGTTATGGAGGTTATGGAGGTTATGGCGGCGGTTTTGGCCGAGGCTTTGGCTTTGGTTTTGGAGTAGCTTTTGGAGCCATCGCAGGAATAGCCTTGCTTTCTCTATTCTGGATCTAACTATATAACAGTTTCAATATAGATTTGTCATTGACAGCATGAAAAAGCCTGGAATTGGTGCAGCCGGGCTTTATTCATGTCCACGTAGGCTCTTTACAAATCGCTGGCAATATCACTAGTATCAACAGCCAGCAAGCTCTTACTGGATAAGCTGTGTCTTTCCATATAGCTTTTTACTACATAATAACCGGCACAATACCCAAGCATCTTCGGATAGTTTCGATAACCGAACAGAATGGCTCCATATTCATAATCCTGGCGCAAAAGCTGCTGCTTCGGAACAATATAATCAGACCACATCTTCTCGATTTTCTTATCCGAATAAAAGGATGCCCAGCTTGCAGTTAGTTCCTCTCCTAATCTCTCCCTAACAGCATTTTCAGCTATCCCTTCTAATATGATTGTATCCAGTAAAGTGTACTTCTCTTCACTTTTATCAAAGCGATTCAGCCGGCATACATGGTTATACTCATGCGTAAATATTGCTTTTATCTCGTCTTCTGTATTTTCTGGTGATATAAATAAAAAGAGCTTATCCTTGAATGCCAAACCAGATTTCCCGCCCAATTGCTTTTGAATCCATTTATTACGTTCATCTGATGGGAATATATAGATAGGTATATACGGACCTTCCCATTCCTTTTGCAGGAATGCCTCGTCCTGCTGCACGACTTCCCACACCTTATCTTCCAGCTGCTTCCTCTTCTTCTTTAACGGGCGGTACATGCCATGTCGTATGAAGTAATCATATAATTCTTCAGCAGAAGCATCAGTAAATAGTTTTGTCATCTTCTCGCATAATGCGATTGGATCCTCATAATACTCAAGCAGCCATTCATCGGTTCTGATTACGCTCATCTTCTTCCCCCTAACAACACCAATTTATTCAGCAGGAAAGCTAATGGCGCACAAAACTTTTCTCTATTCATAGCATATTGCAATGATGTCATACAAAGGCAGGGGTTACGTTTGAATTACACATATCTTGATTGTCTCGCACTATTTGGAGTCGGCGGAGCGCATCCCGGCGGACTGCAGTTAACAAAGAGAATTTTAGCAGAAGAGAAAATCAATGGCGATACAGCACTTCTCGAGGTAGGATGCGGTACCGGGCAGACCGCCGCTTATCTTGCGCAACAATACGGCTGCAGCGTTAGTGCCTTAGACAACAACAGCATCATGGTGGAGAAAGCCCGGCAAAGATTTTCATCCTTAGATCTCTCGATTGATGCCAAAGTTGGAGACACAAGAAATCTCCCCTACCCAGATAAACATTTTGATATTGTTCTATCCGAATCCGTCATTTCCTTTACCAATCTTATTACCACGCTTCCTGAGCTTAAAAGAGTACTGAATTCGAAAGGCCGTTTAATCGCAATTGAAACGATACTGGAGCAAACAATCTCAGAAGAAGAACGTTCTCATATTGTGGATTTTTACAGCTTCCCACAATTATTAACAGAGGGCGAATGGGTGAAAGCTTTTAGAGATGCTGGGTTTCAGCGAATCGATATAACGACATATCAGCCAACATTGGAACAGGTCGATGAGCAGCATGCGGCTGATTATTCCCTATCCGAAACGATCGATGATGCATTGTTAGAGATACTAGGAAAACACGAGGAAATCATGCTGCAAAATAAAGATATACTGGGTTTTCGAATATTTAGATGTAGTTGATACAAAAAGAAGCTCAACGCTAAGATGTTGAGCTTCTTTTTCATATTATTAATCTAAGGATTATCAAATGTTATTTGCCACCACTCAGCATTCCTTCTTGTGGTATTTCAAGCCTGAAATGCGTACCATTCGGTGAACTGTCTACTATATTGATATCCCCTAAATGTTCGATCATCGTCTTCTTCACAAAGGCTAGGCCTAATCCCATTCCTTGCTTCTTCTCTCCCAGTGAAATAAAGGGATCAAATACATTCAACCAGTTCTCAGGGTGTATACCCATCCCAGTGTCGATAAAGTGTATGATGATATTCCTATCGTCTATCTCTGTGCTGATTGTTATCTTCTTTTCTAACCTGTTATCCGGGATTGCTTCCACGCTATTTTTGATCAAATTTATAAATACTTGTTTTAAGTTTGTCCTATTCAGATAAACATTCAGTGGGGAATATATATTTATGAATTCTAACTCTACTTTGTTTTCTTGCAGCATTCCGGCTGTAAATTCAATAGACTCTTTGATTATTTTCGCAAGATCCTCTGTTTTATACATCAATGCAGACGACTTCATGTATGCCCTATAATTAACTGTCAGCTGCTCTAAATGGTCCGATGCATCACCTATCATTTTCAGTTTCCGTTTATCTCCCTCATCAAGAGAACCATTTTTGTCCATTATGCTTGAGAAACCTTTAATAATAGCGTTTGTATTTCTTACTTCATGAATCAAACTGCCAGTCAGCTGACCTGTGTAGTCTAGTTTTTTCTGTTTTTCCATTAATTCATGAGAATGAATCTTCAAATCTGCATTCAACTTAACAAAAATGTGCATGTTTGCCACTGAAAATAGAATGACACCGATGCTGCTAGTAAGAACGCCAGTTAATGGGAAAAAGTTCAGAATTCCTGGTATGACCAGCAGCAATGCATTGACTGAAAAACCCATGAGGAATTTCTTAAAGTACGAGTTTCGAATTCTCTTTGATAATACAGGCATAACGATTAGGAAAAATACAATGATAGCCATGTGTATGAGATACACCCAAAATAATGGCCCATAATCAGGAAAATAGTAAACACCAGTATACCTTTCTTGGGTAACAGTCAATCCTTTTATTCCTAAATCCGTCCAATTTATCACATATACAATTGCACTCCATATAGTGAAGCCAATAACTGCTTTTTTGGTGAAGAAAGCATAAGATACATTCGTCAGCCAATTCGCCTTTTTCACCATTGATGGTTGGTCTTTGATAATCCGGTAAGCTACATATAATACAATGGGGAGACCGAATGTCGGCCCCGCACGAAACAGCTTAAATAAAAATAAAATCGTATCTTCTGACAGAACATCCTTAAAATAAAGAACTCCGATATCCAGCTGCCAAATGGTGATCAGGATCATATATATGATCATTCCTGTCGACAGCTTTGTTTCGTTATAAACTTTGCTCATGCTCAATGCTAAAAACAATGGCAGTAAACCAATGGCACATATTAATATACCAATAATCATACCTGCTAACCCCTAACTGTTGAAATCCACATTATGGATTTGACTATGCTCGTTTGTACAAAGTAATGTGGATTCCATTACACGAATTAGGAGCTATCACAAATAACTTTAGCTACTATTCTCATATATTCCTTCATAACTTATGCCCATACATTATAGCAGATGTCCATCCGTTTAAATCGCATATTCAGATGCAAATAAAACTAAAAGAAGCTCAACATTACGAAGTTGAGCTTCTCTTTCATAAATGAAAATCCGATTATCTACGCATTATCTAATCGATATTCGATAGGTTTTTGATAGTTACCACCATTTAGCATACCTTCTTGCGGTATTTCAAGCTTAAAATGCGTGCCATGCGGCGAGCTTTCAACTATATTTATATCTCCTAAGTGCTCAATCATCATTTTCTTCACAAAGGGAAGACCCAATCCCATCCCCCGCTTTTTATTTCCTAATGAGATGAATGGATCAAATACACTTACCCAGTTATCTTTGGGTATGCCCTTACCAGTGTCGATAAAGTTTATGATGATATTTTTATCATCAATCTCTGTGCTGATAGTTATCTTCTTTTCCGGCTTGTCTTCCGGCATTGCCTCCACACTATTCTTAATCAGATTGATAAAGACTTGTTCTAAGTTTGTCCTATTCAGATACACATTCAGAGGCGAATATGTATTTATGAACTGCAACTCCACCTTGTTTTCTTGGAGCATTCCAGCTGAAAATTCAATAGATTCTTGGATGATTTCTACTAGATCCTCTGTTTTAAAAGGTAATGAAGAGGCCTTCATGTAGGCACTATAATTGTCTGTCAGTTGATCCAGATGTTGGGAGGATCTACATACCATCTCCAAGGTTTGCTTATCTCTTTCCGTTAAGTCGCCGCTATTGTTCAGTAACCTTGAGAAACTTTTAATAATAGCGTTTGTGTTCTTAACTTCATGAATCAGGCTGCCAGTGAGCTGACCTGTATAGTCTAGTTTTTTCTGTTTTTCCATTAATTCATAAGAATGTATTTTCAAATCTACATTAAATTTAACAAAGATATGTATGCTTCCCACTGAAAAGATGATGACACCTATGCTGCTTGTAAGAAGACCAGTTAACGGAATGAAGTTTAGAGCTCCTAGTACAATTAGCACCAATGCGTTGAATGAGAAGCCCATAAGGAAGTTTTTAAAATGTGAGTTCCGAATTCTCAATGATAATACACATACCACTAACAAGAAAAATACAATAGCAGCCATATGCAGAAAATAGACCCATAATAGCGGTCCATACTCAGGAAAGTAGTGATTACTAGTAAATCTTTCATTGGCAACGCCCAAACCAGTTATGCCTAAGTTCGTCCAACTAATGGAGTAAACCACCATACTCCATATAGTGAAGCCAATAAGTGCCTTTTTTGTAAAAAGAGCATAAGACATTTTCGTAAGCCAATTCGTTTTTTCCGTTACGGATGGTTGATTATTGATGATCCAGTAAGCCATATACAATACCGTGGGAAGGATAAAAGTTGACCCTCCATGAAACAGCTTGAACAGAAATAGAACAATATCTTCTGACAAAACGTCCTTAAAATAAAGAACTCCAATATCTAACTGCCAGATTGTGATTAAGATCATACAAATGATCATCCCTACCGACAACTTTGTTTCATTGTACACTTTGCTTATGCTCAACGCTAAAAACAATGGCAGCAAACCAATGGCACATATTACTATACCAATAATCATTCCGACTAACCCCTAACTGCTTGATATCCACATCATGGATTATTTTTTATATATACGTTACATACGTTATGTCTGATCGTAACGTCCATTACCAGGTCTTTAAGCCTGCCACATCATGAATCTATCCTCTTATATCCGTTCAACCACATTGAATCATTTTACCTATATATTATAGCAACATATTTCATAAAGCAGTGGCTTTATGACATAGAAAAACACATTTGTAAATAATTACCTCAAACTATTTACAATAAGAACTGATAGAAAATCAATTCTCCATAATCAGCATCTCATGCAGCCTCTCTTCAAAATCAGGTTCTATTTCTGCAAAATTTGGGTACTGTTAAGAAGCAGAATTCCATAAATCTTGTGAACCCTCTTTCGAAATACTCACCTATTGCTTTTGTATATCCCCATGAAAGGACTAACTTTATTACACTTTCACAATACATGAATCCTATCTGTTAAATCATTCTCTTGCTAAAGGTGGCTGTATAAATGACATATGTTTTATTAATCGTTGGTTTTGTGCTTTTAATTAAAGGGGCTGACTACTTTGTAGATGGTGCCTCAAAAATTGCTATTGCTCTGAAGATTTCTCCTTTATTAATTGGATTGACGATTGTCGCGATGGGGACCAGCGCTCCAGAGGCCACTGTCAGTATCGTTGCAGCATTGGAAGGCAGTGCTGGCGTAGCTGTCGGTAATGTTGTAGGAAGCAATATCTTTAATATAACCTTTGTCGTTGGACTCGCTGCGGTCATTTTTCCGCTGACGGTTGGAAGTGAGACAATTAGAAAGGAAATTCCTTTCACACTGCTTGCAAGTGTAGCCTTACTGATCCTTATAAGCGATGTAAGTCTGCAGCAGATGGATGGAAACTATCTGACTAGAAGTGACGGGTTTATCCTTTTACTATTTTTCGCTGTCTTTTTATACTACATTTTTGAAGTTGCCAGGAAAGATAGGAAGAACACGCAGAACACAGAGAACCCATCAACCGAAAAAGCGAAATGGGGAAAAAACACGCTTCTTACAGTTGGAGGACTTGCGGCTATCATCTTTGGCGGCGAACTCGTCGTGAGTAACGCTACTGAAATAGCCATTTCATTCGGAATGAGCGAGACGCTGGTCGGTCTGACTATTGTTGCGATAGGTACATCCCTTCCCGAATTAATTACTTCTGTTACTGCTGCCATAAAGAAAGAAAATGAAATTGCATTGGGGAATATAGTAGGAAGTAACATTTTTAATATCTTCTTTGTACTAGGATTGTCGTCTTCGATATCTCCTTTCGCAATTGAAGGCACAATATTCATAGACATCCTCTTATTGATTGTCATCACACTAATTCTGCTTGTTTTTTCACGTACAAACTACAAAGTCGGTAAAGTGGAAGGCGGCCTCTTGGCTGTCATCTACATCGCATACATGGTTTATATTATTATAAGAAATTAAATGACCAGTTGAATTTGTGCCTGCAAATACATGAAAAAGATCTCTTTCACTGTTTGTTCGTGATGGAGATCTTTTTTTGATTCTGAGAATTGTATGAAAGCAACGGTGGATTCCTCCACTTATGATCACTCATAATATCTGAAAAATTTAAATATTGAAATTTATTTTAAACTGTTATACAATCTCACAAACAGTTAATGAAGAGGTGGATGATGAAAACGTTAGAACGATTTAGTCAGTTTGTCGGAAGTACATTTGCGTATTGGGTTATTTTGTTTGCGGTAGTAGCTTTCATGCTGCCAGCAGGATTTACATGGATTGTTCCATTTATTACCCCGCTTCTCGGTATCATTATGTTTGGAATGGGACTCACTCTGTCTGCGAGCGACTTTAAAGGAGTTGTGAAACGTCCCTTTGAAGTATTTGCCGTAGTAGCCGGTCAATTCCTGATCATGCCGCTGCTTGCCTTCGCCTTGGCAAAAGGACTGCAATTACCTCCAGAAGTAGCTGTCGGCGTCATTCTAGTAGGATGCTGCCCTGGCGGAACGTCCTCTAACGTCATGACCTTCCTGGCCAAAGGCGATGTCCCATTATCCGTAACCGCCACTGCAGTCACTACCGTTCTCGCACCGATTGTAACACCTGCACTCATTCTTTTATTTGCGAGCGAATGGATTGAAGTCAGTCCTGTCTCGTTATTTATATCCATCGTAAATGTCGTCATTATCCCGATTGTCTTAGGCTTACTCGTCAAACGCTTCTTCAATAGACAAGCCACAGCAAGCGTAAAAGTACTGCCGCTTGTATCAGCTGTTGCCATAATCGGCATCGTAGCAGCTGTCGTATCCAATAGCCAGCAACAAATCGCACAGACCGGACTGGCCATTTTCGGTGTAGTCATCCTGCACAATGTACTTGGCTACCTACTTGGATTCGCCTTCGCCAAGCTCTTGCGAATGGACCTTCCGAAAGTCAAAACAACCTCCATTGAAGTCGGCATGCAAAACTCAGGATTAGGCGCACAGCTTGCAACAGCGCACTTCTCGCAGCTTGCAGCTGTACCAAGCGCTATCTTTAGTGTTTGGCATAATATTTCGGGTTCCATTTTGGCTAATATCTTTGCGAAGATGGGTAGTAGTGAGAAGAAAATAGATGCTAAGGAACAGATATCTTAATAGAAACAGCCATCCTCCTTTAGAGGATGGCTGTTTTTTCTTTATACCCTCATATTTCCTACAGTAAGTAATGATAAGCAGTCTCACCAGATTGACCCTTACTTTCATCTTTATCACAACAGATATAACCATCTTATAGCTACGAAGACTTCTGTCGTGTTTTTCCAAAAAACGACTATTTAGCGCTGGTAAAAAGGAAGTATTTTTGTCACTTCCCCTTTCACCAGTATTTTCCTTTATTATAATAACAAGTAACAAACAGCTAACGGATATATTAGGTGGTGAAGACAATTAAAAATTTAGATGTACAAGACATCCTGCAGCAGATTGAAAGCACAAAGAAATTTATAAAACAAACACAGGAAAGCAGCGAACAAGTCAAAAAAGCCCTCAATGGCGTGACGACACTTCACGATGGGTTTGAAGGTAATACCGCCGACTCCATCCGCTCTTTTTTTGTAGAAACACACAAGCCATTCCTCGAGTTCATGAATAGCTTTTTGATACAATATGAAGAGACACTATCGTCTGTAAATGAAGAAGTTCTTTCCTTCGAGTCGGACGAGCATGGATTTATCCGGGAAGAATATTTAGAAGATAAACTAAAGAGCAGACTGGTGAAAGCTTCAACCAGCTTAACCTCAACGTCAATCGACATTAATCAACAGCTGCTTTATGTAAAAGATATTGTGAATGTCCCATCTGTAGATAGTGAGCCATTTATCAATTCCATCAACAAGGGAAAAGAGAAACTATCAGAAACACTGTCGAATATGTATGATATGGACGCCAAAGCAGCCAATAAGCTTGATAAACCCGAACAGGATATTGAGCGGATGAAGACTTATCTGTCTAAGCTGAAAGATGCGATTGATAAAAATAATATTACTGTTGACAGTTACAGCTCTGAACAGCTGACAAAGCAGAATTTCTACAAAGACTTCAAATTACAAGCTGGCGGCAGACAAGCGTTAACAAGCGACAAACCAATCCCCCTAACGGAACAAGAGTACAAAGCTCTGCAAGATCAAATCAAAGATAGCAAAACCGTTCAAGATGACCGATTTGAATGGGATGGTGAGTACTTTACTTTAGAAGATGGCCGAATTATCAGAGCCTACACTGATCCAAATTCTGACTCAGCCGTATCAAAAATGGCCTTTGAATTTGTATCCAGTATTCCGGAGAATCGGGAGGATTTGAAGGAGTATAAGCAAGAAGAAGGAAAAAGTATGTTTACTGGTGCCGTAAAAGGCACAGTTGATTTTTTCTTCGGAGACGCTATTACATTATTTGGGCCTGATGCCACACTTGAAGAAAGAGCCTGGGCCGGAGTATTCCTATTTGTTAAACCAGCAAAAGTACTGGATAAGGTAGGAAGTCCTTTTCTTAGCTCTACTAAGAAATACATTGATGATCTTGCTGAGAGTAAGGGAATTCCGAATACAAATCAAACCAAAGCTGATAAGCTTAACAATAGGAATGGCTCAGTAGAAAGTGATATAAATACGCCTACTGCTTTTAAACAAAAAGAATTTGCTAGCACATATGATTCACGAATTCAACAAACACCAGCTCCTTTGAACCCTAAAGTTCAATTTGATGGAATAAGGGGGGAATCTCTTTCAACACTTAAGCCCCCACCTGATCCTCAATTGAAAAAAATATTAGATGAAGCAGGCGTATATGGTATTCCATATAAGAATGGAGTTCCCGACTTTTCTTCTGTTGCGAAGGCACAAGTTGAAATCAAATATATGCTTGGCGGCAAAGGCACCTATGGTGGAAAGGCTAGGCGTGCTAATTTTAATCAATCTGATCAGAAATTAGCTGCCCAGATTAACAAATCACCTAAGTTAGCAAAAGATTTTGGTTTCGAGCAAGACAAAGTTACTGCTAGAGACATAAAAAAGTACAGAGAAACAAATCAATTAACTTGGCATGAATTAAATGATGTTAAGACAATGCAACTAGTACCTACAAAAATAAATAGCGAATTCGGTCATTTAGGTGGTGTTGGTGAGATAAATGCAGGAGCTTTTGAGCCTAAAGGATTTGCTAAAAAACAAGAAAGGGGATTATTTGATGAATAAAAAAGATGCGATTTTCGGCAATCTTGAGTACGAATATGGCTGGACTAAGATCACCACTTTTAATTTTTTCGGAAAAGAAATGGAGATTGACTTGATGATAGATGGTGAAGAAGATGGTCAGTTTGAACAAGGTCAATATATAGCATATCAGTCATTTCTTGAAAAATGGAAAGAAATACAACCTAAATTATTAACATCTATATTAGACTATTACAAACAAAAACGACATGAACTGGGATATGATGTTGAGGTAAATGAAGACTACCCATTAGTCGAAACCACAGACCAAATATTAGCGATGATAAATCTAGATGGTATAGTTGTTCCTTATGCCGATATATTTGAAGGTAGAGATATCAGAATTACATTCAATTGCACTTGGGATGCAGAGAATGGTTTAGGCTTGCGTTTGTTGAATGAAAAAGTCATTGAGGTCGGTTATCAGGATATCGCTGTTTGATACTTTTCTATCAACATTTACACAAAAAAAGATAAAAGTGATTAAGAATTAAGAATTAGTGTTGAAGTGATTAAAGAGTTCATCTCTAAATAATTAGAGGCTTAGGATTTTTGTCTTTACCGGAAGGTCTAAGAATATTCTATTTGGTTAAGGAATATTAATGATGAGGACTCTATAGGTGAGTATGTTGATCTAACGTATGATGAGGATGGTTGATGGTGAGTCTGTCCCCTCCCAATTCTTTATCGATTTTAACATTGATATGGATGAAACAAATGAGGATACTATAGAAAAAGCCGTCTATAAAAATAGTAGTAGTGATATTTCTGCATTGTTAGATGGATGTTCGTATGAAGAAATTATCATCCCAAAAATCAAAAATAGTATAAACCTAAAGAAATCATATAATGCAGTAATTTTAATAAATAATTTTGAATATATCCAAGAGATTAGTTCAACTGGTGCTTTTGACTTTATTACTACTACAAGTTATGAGTAAGCACCTAAAGGATATAGGACGGAAAAACAATGATTTTATTTAAATCAAGAATATATGCGGAGTTTACTCATTCTAGTGGTGTATCAGACGTTACTAAAAATAAGCAATAGGAGTTCTCTATATGGTTAAAATTATAAGTTCTTATGAGAGAGTTTCCTTAGAAGTGATCAAAAACTTTGAAACTGAATATAATGTCAATTTACCAGAAAGATACAAAGGTTTCCTACTTAATTGGAATGGCGGATATCCACAACCTAGTTTATTTAAAATATCAGATGAAAAAGGTGTTAGTGTTCTAGACCATTTCTATGGAGTTGGTGATGACGAAAGTGATTTGTCTGATTATATCGACATATATGAATATAGATTACCAACAGGATTTGTACCAATAGCAAATGATCCTGGTGGCAACGTAATATGTCTGGGCACTAATGAATCTTATTACGATAATATATATTTTTGGGATCATGAGAATGAACAGGACGATAATGAGGATATGAGTAATATGTATTTCTTAGCGAATAACATAGATGAGTTTCTTGGAAATCTTTATGAAGACGAAGTTAATTAAATTTGTTACTGTATTCGTTAACCTTACGTACGAATGTGTTTGGTCTAAGTTTTACTACAACTAGGTTAATGGGTAATAATAAGGAAGAGAGATCTTATCTATCATATACATGGCTAAAGTTAAGAAACTAGACGCTAATATTGAGGAAGAAGTAACCCTTGAAATTAACAATATCGAGTTCACAGCCTTTGCTTTTATTTGCCCCTACAAAATTGAATTAGAGAAGAGTTACCCGGTTTTAATTGGATTTACTATACTTGATGATTTACTTATACGTGAATATAAAGAAAATAAAAAAGACATGGAACGTATAGGTACAGGTTATGAGTATTATTTAAGAGGCTTATTGCAAAGAGATTCAATAGATGCAGGAATCGTAATCATTGATGAGGATGAATACTTCTCTGAATATCCAGAGTTAATTGGAAAAAATGTTGAGCTCAAAGTGGATAGGATTAGTGTAGAGTTTCTAAAAAGAGATTAGAGAGATATAGGATGCTCAGCGTTGTATTCGCTGAGCATCTTTGTGCTATTAGAAAGGAAACTCCCTGGTCTCCGAGGGCAGAGCTCTTAGAGATGTTGACTATACTAATCATGGTAATGCCAAATCTCACCCTGAATGGCCTCATGAACATATTTTTAAATGGAACAGTGTTGGGGCATTCGAAAGATAATAAAGGAGTGTTAATATTGGATTTTGATGAATTCGCCCAAAGAGTAGCAATGGGTGAAGAGTTTCAATTTTACTACAAAAACGAAGGTTATTGGATTAGCAGAAATAACGAAAGCTTTTATTTAACAAGAGTTCAAGATAGTTCCTCCCAAACTTTCAAAACTTCAGAGGATTTATTTAAAGAAGGAAGAATAGAAAATAAAACTATCCATGAATTATGGGAAGAACTAGAGGTTTGATATACTAATGGCCATAAATATAGTAAAAGAATTATCAAGAAAAGTTCTAAAAGGTAAAACAACCAATGCAAATTATTAATAAAACATGGTTATCCAAAGAAGCCCTAGAGGCAGAGATAACTGTATCAGATGGTGCCCACAATATAATGTGCTTTTCACAACCATTCCAATATGAATTGGGCAGCAATTTAGATGAGCCCTTATATTGTTTCAATGTTACAGAGTTAGTTAGATCCAAAGATAACATTCCTTATGTAGAGAAACTTAATGACCATTTTTCTTACAGATTAACATGTAAAATGCATGATAAAGAAAATCAGCAAGTATTATTAGGGAAAATACTTTTAGAATTAGATAATGATACGATACCTGGGGATATACTTGAGGATGACTTCATAACTTTTGAATGTCAAAGAATAGATATTTATTAAATACGAGCACAGCAGTAATCAATGCCATTTAGATTAACTATCTAAGTCTTCTGGAGTGTGACTTATTCATGCAAAATGAGGATGTTTTTGAATTCCTTGGAGGTACCTTTCATCAGGATATAGAATCACCTGAACATGCCTTTGAAGAATTTTTAAGGGAAACAAACAGAGTATATCTTAATGATGCTGTTTTATTTGTTAATGAGTTTATCAATAGTGCACTAACTAAAGAAGAGAAAAATAGTTTTATTGAAGAAAGTGCCGATGGAATCTACTTTCCTGCACTTGGATTAGAACCTATTGATTGGTTACAAGGCATAACATTGCAAATAGAAACTGAATTAAGTAATTAATTTACCTAATAAAAAGACGAGAGATTAATTCTCGTCTTTTTGTATATGCTGTAATTCGGTATAAGCATGTATTCTCTGCAGTGGGTATACAAAAACAGTTACGAAACAGATTCTCGGATATGGCGGACCCGGTAAGATATTTTAATTTAGCTCATTCACAAAAAAATGCTCAGCGACATAGCCGCTGAGCATCTTCAGATTACATTAATTAAGCTTGGTATTCTTTATCGATGATTAAAATTGGTTTGATAGTAGATCCATTTGCTGAATCCTCGAACGCTTGTTGAATATCATCCATTTCATAGAATTTAACCAATTTATCGAATGGGAATTGACCGTTTTGATAGAACTTCACTAGTTTTGGAATGATCAATTGCGGTACAGCATCGCCTTCTACAACACCTTTCAGTGTTACAGCTTTTGTCATGATTTCATTCGTTACGTTGATTGTTAAATCACGTTTACCAACGGCAACTGTCGCACATTCACCTTTAACACGCAGGCAGCGGATTGCTGATAGTGTTACTTCTGGAACACCTGTTGTTTCCAAGGAGTAATGTGCACCTTTGCCAGTAATTTCTTTTATTTTCTCAGCCGGATCTTCATTTTTGCTGTTGATTGTATGTGTTGCGCCAAGCTCTTTGGCTAATTCCAAACGGCTTTCATGAATATCGACAGCGATGATTGGGTAGCAGCCAGCGATTTTCGCAGCCATCATACCAGATAGACCTACAGCTCCTGTACCGAATACAACAAAGCTTGTTCCAGCTTCTGGAGCAAGGGAGTTCAAGACAGTACCACTGCCTGTCATCAGACCGCAGCCAAGTGGTCCCAATAGACGAAGGTCTGCCTCTTTATCGATTTTCACAACGTTCTTCTCATCTACCGTGCTGTACGTAGCGAAAGAAGATTGACCGAAGAACTGTGACACTTCTTGTTCCTCTTTATGAATTGGTGATACACCGTATTTGTTCTTTCCTGCGAAGTTAAGCTCCATCATGTTCTCACAGCCGCCTGCATTACCTTCCAGGCAGTTATCACAATGACCGCAATAACTGAATCCTAGTACGACATGATCCCCTGGTTCAACAGTAGTAACATTGCTGCCTACTCTCTCTACAATCCCTGAACCTTCATGTCCTAGTACAGCCGGATATGGTACTGGCAGCGAGCCATCAAGAACAGTTGCATCTGTGTGACAAACACCCGAAGCAACAATTCGCACCAACACCTCATCAGCTTTTGGCTCAGCCAGCTGCAGTGTTTGTTTTTTGAAATCGCTTTCTTCAGTAGTTAACATTGCTTGGATTTCCATCCTAATTCCCCCAGTTATACATTTTCCAATTATATTAAAGAGATTTATAATATAATTAACCTAAGTATAAAGAATCAGAAAGCAGCCTTTCAATCACTGAAAAACTGAAAATGTATGGGTTTTCAACTATGAGGATAGTACTGTATAGTTTTTCAACAAAAAAGATAAAATGTCTAAAATTCATATTTCATAGAGAAAGTATTTAGTGAGGGAAAATCATGCCGAAAACAGACCGAAGAATTGAGCGCACGAAATCCACCTTAATAGCAACGTTTCAGAAACTAGTATTAGAGAGAGGCTATTCCAAAGTTAAAGTAAAAGATATTGTAGACGAAGCCAATTACAACCGCACCACCTTTTACGTACATTACGACGGCAAAGAACAATTAGCCAAAGAAATGATCGAACTGGAAATGGAGCGTTTCTGTTACGAATTCTGCAAACCGGTTCGTGATAACCCTATCCTTGATTTAACGAAGATGAATCCAAATGAAACAGATGTTTTTCAGTATATGAAGGATAACAGCCATTACTATGACTTGCTTGTTATTCAAGATCCGATACCAGGAATACGTGAGGCTTTGTTAGAGGTGCTGAAGGATATCTTCCAGAATAGATTTTCTTTTATAGGGGTTAAGGCATCTGAAATTAATGCAGACTATTTTGCTCATTATAGAGCTTATGGGATATATGGCTGGATATTGGAGTGGATTAGAGCCGGGTATGATGCTACGCCTTCTGAGATGGCGCGGAGGATTATTAATTTGTTGCATTATCATTCTTCTTTGATGAGAGAGGTTAATAATTAATATAAGACGTTATCCTGAGAAGATATAGAGAGCTATCTCTCAGGATAATTTTTACAAGCTTCACCTTATTTATGATAAGGCTCCCCCTTAATAATTCGAAAAGCCCGATAAATCTGCTCCACCAACACCAATTTCATCAACTGATGCGGAAATGTCATCTTCGAAAACGACAGCGCATATTCACTCCGTTGCATCACTTCTTCACTCAATCCCAACGATCCGCCAATCACAAACACAATCTTACTCTTTCCATACGTTGCTAAGCTGTCAATTTTCGACGCGAGTTGCTCGGATGTGATCATTTGGCCTCTTATTTCCAGGGAAATGACGTAGTCGTCGGGACCGATTTTCGACAGGATACGGTCGCCTTCTTTTTGTTTGACGATTTGCATGTCGGCTTCGCTCAGGTTCTCGGGTGCTTTTTCGTCTGGTACTTCAATTAGGTCTACTTTTGCATAGGCGCCGAGGCGTTTGGTGTATTCCTCGATGCCTTGCTTGAGGTATTTTTCCTTTAGTTTGCCGACGCTAATGATGGTGATTTTCATTTATTTGCCTTCTTTCCGTCCAAATTGTCTCTATCTGTCATTATATAGCTGATTGGCGGAGTTTACACTGTGTTTTATGAAGAATAGTGGAGTGGATTCTGTGTATTTATATGGTGGGCTTTCTAAGTCGGGATTATCTTTTTCTATTTTTGTTCCATTCCCTGCCGTACACGACCATGCTAATGAGGAAAAGAATAGTCGAGAGCCAGTTAACTAAGCCATACCATTCTCCGTCCAATAGTGTTGCGTTAATAAGATTGCTGATGTGCATGATTGCTATAATCACAATTAAAATGGTGAGTGTTCTCATAGGATCGTACCTCCAGTCTATTAACAGAATTTCAATGATAAATCTCCTCATACATATACGAAATAGACTATCTTAAGTTCCAGCAAAAAAGCCCTCCTGCTTTAAACAGAAAGAGCTCTTCTAGGTGTTACAACATTATTTACCTCTTCTAGTAATCACAATCATATAAACAAATAGTGCAAAGAAGATAGAGATCACCAGCGCATGCATTAATCCAAACGTTAAGTTTTGATTAGAGGTGAATACCATTCCTATACCGCTTATAAGCTGAACGACTATTAAAAGCATACTTATCAAACTGAGCGTTACTAACAGACGTTGATGCCTATACTGCTTTAATACCCATACAACAAACACAGCTATAAGGACTGTTAACAGCATCCCTGCTATGCGATGGAACATCTGCGCGAATACAACTGTTCCTTGGCTGAACAAGACGGCTTCTCCATTACATAATGGAAACCCTTTGCAGACGGCGGATGCTTCCATATGCTTTACGAATGCACCTGTATAGATAACCGCGTAAGCGTAGACAGTAATGAAGACGATATAGCGTCTAAGCTCCCTCCCGACTTGTACGGCGACTTTGGTAGCTGGTGTTTCGAACGTAAACAGTGTGATGCTGAAAACAGCTGCTAAGGAGATTGCTGAGAAACCAAAATGTAATGCCATTATTAATGGCGGCTGACCGAATACAACCTGCCCTGCTCCCATTAAGCCTTGTACTATAATGGCTGCCGAAGCTAGAATGGCAAAGAACTTTATTTCTTTCATATGCTGTAATTTACGCCAAGACCAGAATGATAGAATTAACACTAGTAACCCCGCGGTGCTGGATATCAAACGGTGGGTATATTCAATGATTGTTTCCAGTGTTGGATTATAAGGAATAACATCCCCGAAACAAAGCGGCCATGTCGTGCCGCATCCTTGACCTGATCCTGTTTTCGTAACGATTGAACCTTGTAATAGAACAATTAGTACAATAACTGTAGTTATGATGCTGTAGATTTTTAGTTTTTTCATTTGTCCCCTTCTGCCGTAACAGAGACATCTTCCATCCAGTCAACTATCGTATCTACAATAATGTCTTGTTGTTCCCCCACTGTGATCTGCGCTTCCTTATCACCAGACTGGCTGCCATACACGCCGAAATAGGCGTGGTTGCCACCAGGAATTTCTGTGAAGTCTGATGTTTGTGGTAAATAAGCGCTGTATTCTTCTATCTTTTCAGGTGTACTCAATCCATCTTCAGTCCCGCTGATGGAAAGTACAGGTAGTTCAGAATCACGTAACACATCATTTTCTGCTGCATATGCACCAAGCAGGATCAGTCCGTTTATGCTGTCCATATTTTGATCTGCGTACATGGCTGCTGCGGCACCTCCCATGGAATGCCCCGCAATATACCATTCTATCTCTTTCTCTTCTTCTATTACTTCATTTGCTTTGGATACATCCAGTATGGGCAAATTCAATTGAACAGATGGGATAGCGACGGTTATATTGTGCTTTACTAGCTCTTGTGCTAGGTAGGCATATGCTTCTGGTTCAACCTTTGCCCCAGGATAAAGAATGATCCCTTTGTCCGCATGTTCAGCTCTATCGATATACCATCCATCTTCTAATTGTATGTCTTCCTCTATTACAGCCTCTGAGGAATCTATCGCACTATAAGTATCTTGCGACCACATGAAGAATAACGCCAATCCCAAGACAATGAGTATACCTAAGCTGCTTAATGCGATAATTAATATTTTCTTATTCAGAAACTTCTTCATCATTCAACCTCACCATTCTAGATTCATCCTTACAGACAGCGATCCGCTATCTATTATGAAAGAACAATCTTCCTTTTAATTTTCGAGTATCTCCTTCTGCCTGATTAAAGTTAAATAGAGATTACTGCGAATACCCGTTATCATATGTCATTTTAGACATATGAAACTATAGATATAGTAAAGGACGTCCAATACTCTGGTCAAGTTGATATGCTATAATTTCTTCAAATAGACAAATTTTAAGGAATTGATGTTTTATGAGCCTACGTTACGCGTTGTTAGGAATCATCGCGAAAGAACCCGTAACTGGATATGATGTAGTGAAAATATTTAAGCAGCGTATGACTTATTTTTGGAATTCGACGCATAGCCAAATCTATACAGAACTGCACAAAATGGAAGACAACAACTTGATACAACATGAACTAGTGGTTCAGGGAACACTACCAAATAAAAAAATCTATTCGCTTACCGATACAGGAAAAAAGGAACTAATACGCTGGGCGTTGGAAGAACCTTTAAAGCCTGCAAAGATCAAGGATGAGTTTTTAATAAAAACGACTATTTTCCCTTTCTTATCAGCCGATGACATTAACAGCTTATTGGACGAAGTAATAGCGAGAGAAGAAAAAACATTACGTATGACGAAAGAGTGGAAGAAACACTTTACTAGCCAAGAAGAACATTCTGTTGGCACGATGTTAACCGTTGAATATGGTATAAAGTATTCCGAAATGTACTTGGAATGGTGCAAGTGGGCCAAGCAATATATCCAGAAAGATATGCAGCATTAAAAAGCCGGTTGCTCCTACCACCGTCACTAGACGACGGACATGTAGCTGCACCGGCATAAGTTTCTTTCCTACTTTCCTAAAACTAGAAATCTCTTGATTGAAACTTTAAATATAATAGATTACCAAAGGAAATCATTCCCAATACATATACCGCTAAATAATGGTAGAATATACTTATATACTCAATTACAAGGGAGCTTAGTAAATGGAACACCTTGGTATTGCAGATCATCTTCATAATTGGACTTTGAGTATTCAACTCGACAAAAAAGAAGCTGCACACAGCATCTATGAAAAGTTGAATAAGCACATTGTCGAATATGATACGGAAACACTTGCTGCCTATTTTCTAATTGAAAGTCGTTACCATACTATAGTCGGCAATCTTCAGGAAAGCAGACAATCGTTAGCCAAAGCCCGGGAATACGAAGAGATTTTCACAGAGCTTCAGCATTACAAGCTCTTTTTTGCTGAAGGCTTTATCTACTATTACGAAAAGCAATATCAAGATGCTATAGCAACTTTGGAAAAAGCTGAAAAGTATATGAGTCCCTCCATGGAACCTGCTGAAATAGGAGAATTTCATCTTATTAAGGCTATGGTTTATTATTTCCTCGATATCACCAGTCTATCTGCTGTACATGCAGCAAAGGCTGTTGAAAACTTCAAAACCCTTGAACCACTCAGCTTCTTACTCGCTCGAACGGAATTAGTTCTGGGCATGAATCATCTGGATATGTCAGATTACGAAACGGCAGAAAAACACCTTCTCACAGCATTGTCCACCTGTAAAAAAATTAAGAATCATAGTCTATTAGCCTCTGCTAATCTTAATCTAGGCGTCTTATATGTCACACGCGGACTGCCAGCAACTGCCATTCGCTATCTGGAGGATGCGTTAGCAGGAAAACAAAAGCGTATCGAATTAAACGTGTTGTTTCTGTTGGCTGACTCCTATTGGAAGACCAACCAAGCAGGAAAGGCAATGCAAGCCTATTCAGAAGGATTCCAAAAGAGTCTCGACAGGGATAATACAAAGACGAAATGGGAATTTGCCATGCTTCATAAGAAGTATGAAGACAGAGATAACTTTGAGATTGTTTGGAAGGAGGGGATAGAATATTTCCGCAGAGTGAACGACAAGTACAATGTCAGAACTTACTCTAAGGAACTCGCCCAATATTATACGGATAAAAAGCAGTATGAGCATGCGACAACGTATTATCTCTTGGCTTTAATCTAAGGAGGCGATCCCATGAAAAAAGTAGTGTTTTCCGTAATTGTAATCGGAACAATCATTATTAGTGGTGTGATCGGATTTTCTAATCAAGATGGCTTAGCAGATAAAAAAGGTGATTTTGGCAGCGCTATACTTTCCTTCAACATACTAGATAAATAAGGAAGGAAAAATAGCCCCTATAAGGGGTTCTTTTTTTTGTTCATGTATTAATAGAATGATCTGTGTTCCTACTATGTTACAGCGTAAATATACCAATCACAGAAGTAAGAATTGAACCAGCTCCAACTATAAAGGTGCTCTGTGTAATAGAAGTCGCCAGATTGGCTTTGAAGGCCTGCATGTTATGATCATTTTTTATTTGGCTGTCTGCTTGTTCTGCGGAGCGTGATTTACGAATCATGCGTTCACCGATTATTTTGAAGCCTTGGATCAATGGAGTTAGAAATCCTGTATGTAGTATGAGTGCTATTGCCGCAATTATGATTAAAATTAGGCCAATCAAGAATGCAATATTAGATAGATCTGTGAGCGAAAATGGAACAGCAAATGTTGCGATGTACCAGCCGAGAATGGTTAAGAAAAACAAAGATACTTTCCACTTCATTTATATGCTCCTTTCATATGTAACGGAAAGCGAGATCTGTTTGAGATCCCGCTTTCCATCAGTTCAGTTTTACTCAGATACTTTTTCTGCCCATTTCAGGTAAGGATAACGGTTTACCGGATAGACAATGTTTTCGAAGTTCTGAGATGTTAGGTAGTTATTTGTATAATGGTAGATTGGGTTAAACGGCAGATCTTCCATTAATACTGCTTCTGCTTGGTGCAATAAGTCATAACGTGTTTCTGGATCTTGTTCAACTTTGGCATCGGCCATAAGCTGGTCGTACTCTTCATTGACCCAGTTTGTACGGTTGTTCGGGCTGTCACCTAGGTAGTAATCCAGGATAACAACTGGATCTACAAGTACGCCAATCCAGCCCATACGAGCCATTTGGAAGTTTCCTTGCTGTGTTGTATCCAGATATGTTTTCCACTCTTGGTTTTCAAGCTTCACATCGACACCAAGATTGTCTTTATACATGGCTTGTACTGCTTCGGCGATCTTTTTATTATTTTCTGCAGTGTTATAAGAGATGGATACTTCCGGCAGCTCTGTCCAGCCTTCTTCTTCCATACCTTCTTCTAGAAGACGTTTCGCTTCTGCTGCATCTTCTTCAAAGTATTCGCCGCCTGTTTCACGGAAATCGCCTTCTGGTGTCTCAACACCTGGTGGTACGAAAGCATATGCTGGTGTTTCACCTGATTTTGTAACGTTTTTTGTTAGTGTTTCACGATCTACTGCAAGCGTGAATGCTCTTCTGATTTTCTCGTTCGTAAATGGTTCTTTTTCTACATTAAACATGTACATGTAAGTACCGAAGTATGGTACTTCACTATATTCTTCGGATTCTTTCTCTTGATCAAGAACATCTGATGGCAATGTTTGAATCAAGTCTAGCTCATTTGTTTTGAACATTTGATAGTAAGTTGTTGCGTCGTTGACGATTTTGTACGTTACTTTATCTAGTTTTACAACACTATTATCCCAATAGTTTTCATTCTTTTCGATGACAACTTCACTGTCATGCGCCCATTTTGTCAGCTTGAATGGTCCGTTACTTACATACGTATCTGCTTCTGCAGACCATGCGTTATTTTCTTCTACAAGATCCTGTTTCACTGGATAGAATGTCCACATTGTTAATAGTTCGTCAAAGTAACCAAGTGGTGCGCCTAATTCTACTACGAGTGTCTTATCGTCTTGTGCTGTAATACCAACATCTTCTACCGCGCCATCGCCTTTGTTGTAGGCTTCAGCACCTTTGATATAGTACATGTAGAAGGCGAAGGAGCTACCTGTGTCCGGATTTAGAACGCGTTTCCAGCCATACTCGAAGTCTTGTGCTGTTACATTGCTTCCATCAGACCATTTTGCATCGTCACGAAGAGTGAATGTGTACGTTTTTCCGTCTTCAGAGACATCTACATTTTCTGCTGCCCCTAGAACTGGATTTCCACTTTCATCTTTCGTATAAAGACCTTCAAATACGTGATCCAATACCCAACCTGACGTCGTATCTGTTGCAAGTGCCGGATCCAAATCTGGTGGCTCACTCATTGCATTCACTGTGATTTCCTGTGCAATGTCTGCTCCGCTTTCTCCTGAACTGCCATTGCTGCATCCTGCAGCAACTATTACAAGTATGAGCATACCTACTAGCCATTTCTTCATAACATCTTCCCCCTTCAAATTTTAATTATTGTAAAGATGACACGCTGTCCAGTGTTTCTCTTTCACTTCTCGCCACTCTGGCACTTCCTTGGCACAAACATCCATCGCAAATGGACATCGTGTTCGGAAACGACAGCCGCTTGGCGGATCTACTGGACTTGGCGGGTCGCCCTCTAACACAATTCTTTCACGTCTTTCAGCTTCGGGATTTGCAATAGGAATAGCAGATAATAGCGCTTTTGTATAAGGATGAAGCGGCTCGTGAAACAGCTCATCGCTGTCAGAGAGCTCCATCATTTTCCCTAAGTACATGACACCAATTCGGTCACTAATGTGTTTGACCATGCCTAAATCATGGGCAATGAATAAGTACGTTAGATCCTCTTGTTCTTTTAAATCTTCCAGTAGATTGATAACCTGTGCTTGAATCGATACATCGAGTGCTGATATCGGTTCATCTGCTACGATGAATTTCGGTTCTACCGCTAGCGCCCGGGCAATACCAATCCGCTGCCGCTGCCCGCCACTGAATTCATGCGGATAGCGTTTTGCATGCTCTGGCTGCAACCCAACTCTTTCTAATAGCTCATACACTCGATCCTGCCGGTTTTTGCCTGTCGCTAATTTATGCGCATCAATCCCTTCAGCAATAATGTCGCCAACCCGCATCCGTGGATTTAACGAAGCGTGCGGGTCTTGGAAGATTACTTGAATTTCCCGGTTTATCTGTCTCTTTTGCTTTTTATTTAACTGACTCAAATCGAGGTCATTGTAGACGATTTTGCCCGATGTCGGGTCTTCCAAGCCAACTATCGTTTTACCTAAAGTAGATTTTCCGCTTCCGCTTTCTCCTACCAGCCCGAATGTTTCTCCTCGTTTTATTTCAATAGAGATATCATCGACAGATTTAACGGTTTTTTCTTTGCCTATCGGGTAGTATTTTTTCATTTGCTCGATCTGGATGATCGTTTCCGTCATGACAACTGCCTCCCTGCTGAAACTAATTCTTTGAGGGCTGGTGATCTGGAATCGTTCAGCCAGCATTTCGCTTCGTGTCCACTATCGATCGAAAAAGCAGGAGGCATTTCTTCGACACACACGTCCATGGCATATTTACACCGTGGTGCAAACGGACAGCCCTTCGGAGGAGAAAATAAATCTGGCGGCGCTCCTTCGATTGGCACTAGTCTCTTTTTATCTGCAGCATCAATATCTGGAATCGACTCTAGCAATCCCCATGTGTATGGGTGCTTTGGATTATTGAATAATTCATTTACCGGAGCTGTCTCGACGATCATGCCGCCGTACATGACAGCAACCCGTTCAGCCGTCTCAGCTACAACACCAAGGTCGTGCGTAATCAATATAATAGAAGTGTCCATTTCATCTTTTAGATTCTTCATCAAATCTAATACCTGCGCTTGAATGGTTACATCCAATGCTGTTGTAGGTTCATCAGCAAGAAGTACCTTTGGATGACATGCCAGCGCGATGGCAATCATAATCCGCTGTCGCATCCCGCCGCTGAATTCATGCGGATACTGCTCATATCGTTCGGCAGGATTCGAAATACCGACGCGGCGAATCATATCGATTGCGCGTTCTTTCGCTTCCGGACCCTTTATGTTTTGATGCGTTGTAATGCTTTCTGCAATTTGTTTTCCGACTTTCATTGTAGGGTTCAAAGAAGTCATCGGATCCTGAAAGACCATACTAATCTTTGAGCCTTTTACTTTTTGCATCTCTCGTTTGGATAGCTTTAAGAGATCCTGCCCTTCTAAAAGCACTTCACCGTTCTTTATTTTGCCTGGCGGAGTTGGGATCAGGCCCATGATCGATTGCACGGTAACACTTTTCCCACTGCCGCTTTCACCGACTATCGCTAGGATCTCTCCTTTATCAACGTGAAAAGAAACATCCCGGACAGCTTGTACTTCTCCTCCATATGTCTTAAAACTCACTTCCAAATTATTCACTTCTAGTAAGTGTTCCAACATCCCACCTCCTATTTATTTGCTTTCGGATCAAGTGCATCTTGCAGGCCATCCCCGAATGCGTTAAAGGCAAACATGGTGAGGGCAATCATAAAGCCTGGGAAGAAGAGGCGCCACCACTGCCCGCTAAGAATAACTCCTAAGGAATCGTTCGCCATCGTTCCCCAGCTGGCAAATGGAGCCTGAACTCCTAATCCTAGAAAGCTTAGGAACGATTCTGCAAAGATTGCGGATGGTATCGTAAAGGTTAGGTTTACGATGATGATACCTGCTGTATTTGGAATCAAATGCCGCCAAATGATTTTAGGGTGGGAGGTCCCCATCTTTTGGGCGGCTAACACATATTCCTGTGACTTCAGCTGGAGTATCTGACCGCGTATAATTCTGGCCATCCCTACCCAGCCGGTAACAGATAACGCAATAATGATAGAAGTAATACCTGGCTCCATGATTACCATCAGTAAGATGACAATTAGCAGATAAGGAATACCGTACAAAATTTCAACGATTCGCATTAAAATACTATCGATTCGGTCACCGAACTTACTTCGGCCGGCCATATAACCAGAGATACCTCCGATTGTTACTCCGAGGATGATATCAATAGCTGCGGCAATGAGCCCGATTGTTAACGATACTCTAGCTCCATACCAGGTTCTTGACCATACATCTCTTCCTAAGTCATCGGATCCAAACCAGTGCTCACTGTTTGGTGCAACATTGGTATTCACCAAATCCTGTTTCGCCGGATCGAATGGAACCATGTGCGGGCCAGCTATGGCAAAAAATCCAATAACGAGAAGCAAGGTAAAGCCCAGAACTGCCATCTTGTTCTTTAATACGTTTAGTATTGTTTCCTTCCACACGCTCATGCTCGGGCGCTGGATAGGGTCATGTCCTCTTTTTTCTGGTGATAAGGGGCGAAAAAGGGAATCATCCACACGTTTAGCTTCCATCTTACTCCCCTCCACTCGTTAGTTTTATTCTTGGATCAATGTAGCGGTACGATATATCAATAATGAATAACGTTAACACCAGCAATACACTGAAGAAGATTGTTGTTCCCACGATGACTGGATAGTCCCGGTTGAAAATACTATCTACGAAGTATCGTCCGATGCCCGGAATTGCGAATATTTTCTCAATAACGAATGTTCCGGTAATTAAAGATACAAATAAAGGACCAATGAAAGAAATAACCGGTAAGATAGCATTTCGAATGCCATGCCTGATGACTAGCTTTGTTTTTGAAAGCCCCTTGGCATCTGCTGTCTTGATATAGTTTTGATTCGTTACTTCGAGCATACTGGAACGCATAAAACGCGCGATAACAGCAAGCGGTGTCGCCGCTAATGCTAACGTTGGTAAAATAGAATGCTGCCATGTTCCCCATGACGCAACAGGTAACATCCCCCACTCTACAGCAAAGTATTTGATGAGCAGCGGAGCCAGAATAAAGCTCGGAACGGATATACCGATTATCGCAATAAACATAGACGCATAATCGAGTACTTTGTTATGATTCAAAGCCGCTACAATCCCCAACAGCAAGCCTAGAGCTAAGGCGATGACTAAAGCCTGCAATCCGAGTAAGGCGGAAGCTGGCGCACCATCAGCAATGATAGAATTCACTGATCTTGTTTCGGATTGAATAGAGAACCCTAAATCAAATGTTACGAGATCCTTCATATACAGCACATATTGCACTGCTATTGGCTCGTCCAAGTTGTATTTAGCCCTGATGTTTTGTAATACTTCTTCCGGAAGTACATCTGCATCTGAAGCGAATGGATCACCTGGTATAAATTTCATGATCAAAAATGTCAAACTCGCAATGACCCATATTGTAAGCAGCATAATAAGTATTCGTTTTACAATATACACGGATTCACCTCCACTATTTTTCTAGCTGTTACACTTACGCATTCACACTGCCAAGTACACCGTTTGTTGCTGTCATCGCAATAATCACACAGCCCCACATATGCTTGTACGCTGTTACCACATCATCACAAGTAAAGCGGATGCTTCGTGGACCAGTTAATTCCACCGTAGGAAATGTTGTTGTCATCATTGCCTGCTGCGGCCCTTTAAACTCGATGTTAAAGGTAACAGGTCCTTCTACTGTTTGCGGCTTAAAGCTTTTAATATCTTTTACTGCTAGTTCTGCTTTTTCGCGGATCTCTTTACGGGCAACCTCTGGGTGAAGCAGCTCGGCTGCAAACCGGTCAACAGCACGTTTTGTCACAGCACCTTTTACATCTGGCAATGTTTCTTGTACCTCTTTTACATACGCATCGTCACCACTGATGAAAATCGCCGGTACGTTAAAGCCGCCCGCAACTAGTGTGTTCATTTCTGTTTCGCCAACAACTCGGTCATTGATCTTCATTTCATTCACGCAAATACCTGCTAATGTATGACTGATGACTGTGCGTTCTGATCCAGCTTCACGCCCATGATGTCCAACGAACATAATCCCATCGAACGTGTCATCCAAGCCTTCCAGCTGACACATGACACGGTTATTACCAGACACTAGTCTTGCGCGCGGATCTAACTCTTCTACCAGTATGTTCGACATATTGCCATGGCCATCGGCTACAACAACCTCTTTTGCCCCGCCATTAAAGGCTCCTTCAATCGCGGCATTCACGTCTGCTGTCATCAGCTTTCTGAAACGCTGATATTCGGAATTTGTTTTTAACTGCTGATTGGTTGCAACACCTGAGATACCTTCCATATCTGCCGAAATAAATATTTTCATAATGCCCCACCTTTAAATGACTATTATAAATTTTCTAACTTCTTATCATAAAAAAATATGTAAATCAGAAAGGAAAACGTGATTCTTCATCGACACTCTTTACAAAGGCTTTTACCAAATCCTTCGTTGCGATAAGATCACCCAAGTCTATAAGTTCGATGTTTGAATGTGTGTAACGAGAAGGAATCGATAACACCCCTGTTGGAATGCCTTTGTTGGCGTAAGTGACTGCACCGCCGTCTGTCCCAATTCCAGTAAACACTTCTAGTTGATAAGAAATGTTTTTTTCCTTTGCCAGCTGAACGAGCAGCTTCTTCATTGTTTTCGGGACGATTAAACTGGCATCCATTACCTTAATCCCTGTCCCACTTCCTAAGCTGAGAGTCTGATCCATTGTTTGCTCAAATGTATCGCTCACTGCGGTTGTATCAATTGCTATAGCGACGTCCGCATCAATGTGTTCAGAGGCTGTTTTGGCTCCCCGCAATCCGACTTCTTCCTGAACTGTGAATAAACAAATGAGCTCACCTGCGAAATCTTGCTCTATTTCTTCTAAGACTTGTAGAATAACGGCGCATCCTGCGCGGTCATCTAGTGACTTGGCACGTATCTTTGGTTTTTCGGAAGTTCCGATAGTCTGCAGTTCAGAACCCCAAGTAACCGGAGTTCCAACCTCTATGCCCATATCCAGAGCTTCTTGATAAGAGCTTGCTCCCACATCTATGTATAGCTGACTATGTTTTCTCACCTTTTGCGCGTCATCAAATTTAGCAAAGTGTGCAGAAAGTGTTCCAATCACTCCATTGATATGACCTTCCTCGCCTAGTACCTTTACCGGCTGTGCCACAAGATTCCGATCATCATTACCGCCCAGCTTTTCAAATCGCAAATATCCGTTTGCTTCTATCTTTTTCACAATAAAACCGACTTCATCCATATGAGCTGTTAACAGAATGATAGGACCTGGGCTTGTACCTTTCTTTTTGGCGATAACATTACCAATAGGGTCTATCTCAACTTCATCTACTTTATCCTTTAGATAATCTTTCAGGAAATAACTAACTTCTTGTTCAAAGCCGCTTGGACCCTGAAGACTAGTTAATTTCTCTAGTAATTCAATCAAGTTGAGCAGCTCCTTTCTAGAGATATTCGAACGTATTCTTATAGTTTTCTAATTGAATGATCGTATTGATTTCTGTGATGCCCTCAATTCCGTCGAGCTTCAGCATACAGTCCTTTATATCTTCCTGGCTTCGGACATTAATCTGAATGAGCAACTGATAGTTTCCGCTAGTCATCGTAATATAGCGAACTTCTTTTATCCTGCTGAGTGCTTCCCTTACCTTTGTAATCGTCCCTTGCTTTGTCTTTATTTGAATAATCGCTCCTGCTTTTAAACCAAGTGCGATTGGATTCACTACTCCTACTACTTCAATTATGTTGTGCTGCACTAAGTTTTTGTAACGCAGTCGTATTGTTTTCTCCGTTACTTTTAATTCACTTGCAATTTCTGAAAAAGCTAAGCGGCCATCCTTGGATAACATTCGGATAATGCCACGGTCTAACTCATCAATTTGATACTCCACTAATCTTCCTACTTTCGGACTTTTCTCCTATTATACTCCCCTTTTTGATACATAACCTTACATTGAAGAACATTTACAATATTCAAAAATTGATTTAATATCGTAATTAGGAATTAGGTATAGAGGGTATTATATTGGATAAATTTTCAGAAATCAATGATAATTTGGATTTTTATGGAGGTTATTGTATGAAGGCTATAACAAATGTATCTGGTGTAGATGGAACAGGAAAGACATTAAACGATGCCACTATTCTAATCAAGGACGGCAAATTTACTTCTATAGGTACATCCAGCATTCCAGATGGATATGAAATCATTGATGCTAGCGGTACATACTTTACTCCAGGATTAATTGATGTACATACCCATTTAGGTGTACATGAAGAAGGAATAGGAAAAGAAGGGCACGACTTCAATGAAACGAGCGCTGCAGCCACGCCACAGGTGCGCGCTATTGATGGGATAAACCCACTGGATAGAGGATTTGAAGATGCGAGACGGTCAGGTGTTACGACAGTCCAAGTGATGCCTGGAAGTGCCAATGTAATTGGCGGGGAAATGTGTGTGTTAAAGACGACAGGGACAATCGTGGATGACATGGTCATTCGCAATCCTTCTGGTCTAAAAGCAGCAACAGGTGAAAATCCAAAACGGTTCCACGGTGATAAAGGAAGAATGCCAACAACCAGAATGGGAATCGCAGCCATTCTTCGTGAAAAATTTATTGAGGCACAAACATATATGGAAGATCGCAAAGCTGGTAAAGCAGCTAGAAACCTTGGATTAGAACATATCGAAAAGGTATTGAATAAAGAAATCCCTCTTCGCGTCCATGCCCACCGCGCGGATGATATTGTCACTGTACTACGGTTAAAAAAGGAATTTGATATTGATTTAACGATTGAGCATTGTACAGAAGGACATCAAATAGCACCGTTTATCGCCAAACATGATATCCGTGTATCAGTAGGACCAACTATGACACCTCGATCCAAAATCGAGCTTGCTGATAAAGGCTGGAACACGCTGCTGGCACTAGCAGAAGAATCTGTACCATTCTCCATTACAACTGATCATCCTGTTATTGCGATTGAGCATTTAATGACGAGTGCAATTCTAGCTGTCAAATACGGTCTGCCTGAAGAAGAAGCTCTTAAAGCTATTACACTGAATGCAGCCAAGCATCTAGGCGTAGACAATCGAGTTGGTTCTGTTGAAGTTGGCAAGGATGCAGACTTTGTTCTCTGGACAGGCAACCCGTTCGATTTGAGAAACAAAGCAGTACAAACCTATATAAATGGCGAAATAGTATAAGAATGTGGACAGGTTTCTTGACCGGTCTAGGTCATTTTAGAGCCGGATAAGAGAAATCTGTCCCATATCACGACAAATAAATAGACGTCCCGGGACAGGAGGCAGCAAACTATGACAACAAACGGTCTTTCCGCACAGAATTTGCTCGATTTTTCGTTCTTATCGGATCCGCAGCTATCACCCGATGGCAGCTGGGTTGTTTTTGTTAAAAGAGTTATTAACGAGAAGGAAAAATATCAATCAAATTTATTTCTAATGCATGTGGATTCAAAGGAAATTACTCAATTCACTCAAGGTAATTTCTCCGATACACAGCCGAGATGGTCATCAGATGGAAGATACATATTCTTTGTGTCCAATCGCTCCGGAGTGCAGCAAATATGGAATATCGCTTTTAATGGTGGGGAAGCAAGTCAGGTTACCACTTTTAAAAGAGGTGCTTCTCAGCCTGTTTTGTCACCAGACGGAAAGAAGCTCATCTCTACCGTACCGCTAACTGCATCCGACAGCTTGGAAGAAAAGGAAACAAAAGAAAAGACAGAAGAAAAACTAAAGCCTTATATTACTACGAACCTGCAATACAAATCCGACGCGAAAGGTTTTTCTGACGAAACCTTCGACCATTTGGCATTAATAGATTTAGAAACTGGCACCCAAACCTTACTAACAGACGGACAATATGATCATCATTCGCCTGCATTTTCACCAGCTGGAAAGCACGTCGCATATATCGCCAACCGTTCTGAAGATCCTGAGCAGACATTCTTCTCTGATATCTATCAGCTAGATTTAGCAACGAATAATACAGAAAAACTAACGAGCAGCGACAAAAGGTTCTATACGCCAAACTACTCCCATGATGGAACAAAGCTATCTTTATTGGGTGATGATCTAGAGTACAAAGGAGCAACTCTCACTAGAGTATGGTCGCTGGATCTTGCCACAAAAGAACTCTCCTGTTTAACGAGTGAATGGGATGTGGAGTGCAACGATGTTGCGATTAATGATATGGGCACAGGAGCTGCAAGTGCTGGTGCCATTTGGAGCAAGACGAACGATGCCCTATTCTTCTTAGCAAGTGAACTAGGATCAACACACTTATATAAAGTGACGTTAGACAAACAAATCAGCACTGTTATTGGCGGGAAACGTCAGATTTATGCGTTTAGTACAGATAAGAATCAAGAACAGATTGTTTATGCAGTTAGTCAATCGGCTGCTATTCCAGGCGACCTTTTTGTGTCGACTTTGTCAGCCAATGAAGAGCAACGTCTAACAGCAATTAACGAGCAGTTACTTCAAACGAAAACACTATCTATTCCTGAGGATTTTCATTTCAAAGCGAATGATGGAACTGAGCTACAAGGCTGGATTATGAAACCAACCGGCTTCAAGGATGGCGAAACATATCCACTTGTCCTTGAAATTCATGGCGGCCCGCACGCGATGTACAGTCATGCTTTCATGCACGAGTTTCAGGTGATTGCGAGTAAAGGTTATGGTGTTCTGTACATGAACCCAAGAGGAAGTCACGGCTATGGGCAGCAGTTTGTCGATGCCGTGCGCGGTGACTATGGAGGCATAGACTATGACGACGTTATGACCGTGGTAGATTATGCTTTGGAGAACTATGATTGGATTGATTCATCTCGCTTAGGTGTGACTGGCGGAAGCTATGGCGGCTTCATGACGAACTGGATTGTCGGCCATACGAATAAATTCAAGGCGGCCGTTACGCAACGCTCGATTAGTAACTGGCTTAGCTTCTATGGTGTAAGTGATATCGGCTACTACTTTACCGAATGGGAACATAAGACGACCGTTATGGAGAATCCCGAAGAGCTGTGGAGAATCTCTCCGCTTCGTTATGTGAAAGATGTGGAAACACCACTGCTCATTTTGCATAGCGAAAATGATTATCGCTGCCCGATTGAACAAGCCGAGCAATTGTACATCACATTAAAACAACAAAAGAAACCTACACGATTTGTGCGTTTCCCAGAATCAAATCATGAGCTGTCCCGAAGCGGCGATCCAGGTTTACGTATTATTCGTTTGAATGAAATAACGGACTGGTTCGATCAGTATTTGAATTAAAAAGGAGAAGTAATTTTGAACATCTTACTCACTGGCTTTGAAGCTTTTTTAGGGATGAAATCGAATCCTACAGAAGTGATTGTCCGCAACTTGGACGGAGAAACGATAAATGGGAACAAGATAATCGGCAAGGTGCTTCCAGTGGATTTCAAAGAAACGTCTAGCATCATCTTAGAACATATCGATGAACATCAGCCCTCTGTTGTCATCTCTTTAGGGCTAGCTGTCGGAAGAAATAGAATTACACCGGAAAGAATAGCCATAAACTGCATGGACGGAGAAGCAGATAACGCTGGAAATCAGTACGACGGGCAAAAGATTCTAGAAGATGCTCCTGATGCCTACTTCTCGACATTGCCAATTAAAAATATGGTGGAAAAACTGGAGGAACATAACCTGCCAGCGAAGATTTCCAACACCGCCGGCACTTATCTATGCAACCAAACGATGTACACAGTCAGGCATCATGTTGAAACAAATAACTTGGATATGATTTCTGGATTCATCCACATACCAGCACATCACGAATTGGCGTTGACCAATCCTAAGCTGCCTTCTTGGTCAGTAAAGGATTTGGAAGAGGCTGTTCGGGTTATTATCGGAGAAATTTAAGATTCATTGTAGAACTCTAAGAAGCTTGGATAGAGATAGTAGTAATAGATAAGCCCCTCCTGCTGAAGGAGGGGCTTATCTATTACTACTATCTATGCAGCTGTCTCTTTGTCATTATTTTATTTTTTAAATTGTCTGTCCATTAATATGTAATTGTGCTACTATACCCCCATTACTATTTTTTGATCTGAATAGGAGTTGCAACATGTCACAAGAACACTGGAAATCTAAAATTGGTTTTATATTGGCAGCTGCTGGTTCTGCCATCGGCTTGGGAGCCATTTGGAAATTCCCGTATATCGCAGGAACTGGCGGAGGCGGCGCATTCTTTCTAATCTTTTTACTTTTTACTGTTATACTTGGCGCCCCACTTTTGATAGGGGAGTTTATCATCGGCCGCAGAACCAAGCTTGATGCTGTATCTGCTTATCAAAAGATTGCACCTGGGTCACTCTGGACAATCATAGGCAGACTTGGTGTGGTCACATGCTTTATTTTATTATCCTTTTACAGCGTTGTTGGCGGCTGGATTATCATTTATCTATTTGAAGCCATCCGCGGTAGCCTTAATGGACTTTCACAGGATGGTTATGGCGCGTTGTTTAACGACATCATCTCAAACCCTGTCCCAACGCTCTTCGCTCAATTTCTTTTTATGCTGATAGCAATCCTTGTAGTTGCTAAGGGTGTGCAAAAGGGAATTGAAGTAACAAGTAAGATCATGATGCCAGCGCTATTTCTTTTATTCGTTGTCTTAGTCATTCGCTCTGTCAGCTTGGATGGCTCAATGGAAGGCATTCAGTTCATGCTGGTTCCCGATTTCTCCAACCTGACATCAGAGTCGGTGTTGTTCGCACTTGGGCAAGCATTTTTCACTCTATCCGTGGGCGTATCCGTTATGGTTACTTATGCTTCCTATTTGCCAAAAACACAGCATTTGCCGCAAGCGGCTTTTTCTATCATTATTATTAATATTTTTGTGGCGCTTTTAGCTGGTTTAGCTATTTTCCCAGGAGTCTTCTCCTTCGGGATGGAACCTGATGCTGGGCCGGTACTGATATTTGCAGTTTTGCCAGCAGTATTCAGTAACATGCAATTTGGTACCCTATTCTTTATCATCTTCCTGATATTATTCTTGTTTGCCGCTCTAACCTCCGCCTTCTCTATGTTAGAGATCTTTGTGGCGGCCACGACAAAAAAAGACAAAACCAAGCGCACAAAACGATCATGGCAGCTCGGGTTGTTGATTTTCTTGGTCGGAATTCCGTCCTGTCTGTCATATGGCGTGCTGTCTGACTTCCTTATATTCGACAAGACAATATTTGACTTGTTCGATTATACAGTCAGCAATATATTAATGCCATTAGGGGCATTGCTTATTTCACTCTTTGTTCCGCTAAAAATGAAGAAAAGCGAGCTTTTTGAAGAACTGGCACTTGGATCGAATGTCGGCATGGTTTTCTTTAATGTCTGGTATTATTTATTAAAATATGTCACACCAATCGCTATCATTATTGTCTTTTTAGATGTGCTTGGGCTTTGGGATTTTATTTTTGGTTTATTTTCATAAGTGGATGTTGAGAGGACATAGGTTTACGTCCTCTTTTATTCTACCAAATTCAAACTGGGACAAAGAAGGCTGGTATATCTTAAAGCCTTCCCGAGACTTTCCATTAAAAACAGCCCCTTCTGCTCTAGCAGAAAGGGCTGTTTTTAATCTTGAAGAGTAGTGTTTCGCATTTAACCAACTATTCTTGTCCCATGAACTTCTCCAACATGCAGTTCCGATGTGATTAATCTTAGATTCTTACTAGAAATGCCTCCACCAGGGAGGATTATGATTCTGTCATTTGCATACTGTATATATTCCTTCAACCTTGCTAGATTTTCTTCAATCTTCGTATCTAGCGGACCCCCATGAGTAAGGATTCGATGTACCCCGTGTTCCACCAGCCAATCAATCGCTTTAAGCTGATTTTCAGGGCTTATTTCGTCAAACGCCATGTGAAAGGTTACTTCCAGTCCTTTTGCTAAATCCAGCAAGGTGACCATAGCATCTTCATCAATCCAGCCAGTTTCATTTAAACAACCCAGCACCACTCCATCTGTTCCTAATTGCTTTAGATGGAGGAGATCCCGTTTCATTACTTCTATTTCTTCTTTACTAAAAACAAACTTTCCGCCTCTTGGTCTGATCATGCTCATAACCTTAATGTTCTTATCGTGGCAATAGTTAATCGTTACTTCCGCTACGCCGTGACTTACTGTTGTTCCCCCCACTGCAAGGTTGTCACATAGTTCAACCCTGTTAGCACCTTTAGCAAGCAATTCGGGGACATTCGTGAAATTCTCTACACAGACCTCTTTAAGCATATGTATATCCACCTTACTTATAAAATGGCTTTCTGTGTCTCAGTCGTGCCTAATTACTGGTAATTAACAAACGCTGGTGCAGGATCTAGTTCCAGAACCTCTTCCGGTGTCATGACAGGTTCGTCTTTCTGATAAAACACCTTGAATCCTCCATATTGGATAGGCTGATTATGTACAAGCTGATGATAACCTGATCGTTTTAAAGCTGCAATGCCATGGCCGTCGTTATTCAGGACCACTTCCACATTTTCTGTCGGCTGGATAGCTTCTTTATTGCTGATAATGATGTCTGCAAATTGGTGGACGATGACAACCTTGTCCGGAAGTCCATTTTCAGATGCTAAATTTGATACATAATCAATAGCTTCCTGCACCTTTTCCCCATCAACGTGACCTAAATCCTCGCCCGGAATTTGCCCTTCTTTAACATGGAATTCTGTATCGATGGCTAAATGGACATTCGGCATTTTCAAATATTTTTCCAGTGCCTTCACTTCATTCATGATAGAATCCTGACCCAATTGAACATCCAAAATCAGTAAAGCATCATTTTCTTCAGCTAACTCTGCATACTTTTCAATATCCTCAGCTGAAGTTGGATGCACATAATGGCCCTCGTCTCCCGGAGTCCGCTGTGCAACCGAGGCAATCAATTCAATAGCTGGAATAGCTGGCCGCTCAGGATCAAGCTCCGAATAAGCCTTGGTCTGCTCCTTCAATTTCTCCATTAATTCCTCCGGGCTGTACTCTCCCAGAATCCCTATGCTAGTAGAACTAGGATGACCATAATAAGAAACGATTCTATTTTTCTGAAGCGGTCCATCTGTTTCATCTTCCGTTCCCTTTTCCAAAGTTTGACCTAAAGGAACGCTTCTCTTCGTGTCATCCCCATGTGCCTCTGTTATAGGCATTTCCGCCAGCTGTGTTTCTGAATAATGACTTTCCAGCGGCTGGGCTGCCTCAGTTGGTTCAATAGCTTGATAGCTTGGCTGTGACGCAGGTTCCGGAGAAGTTGCTGCTTGCTCATCCGAACTCACTTCTGACTTTTCTTTTGATTTCGGCTCTTGGTCTTGTGTAGTGGCTTCCTGCGAACAGCCCGCTAATAATAAAGCCGGAATGACTGCAAGGCTTGCACCTGCCATAATTAGTTTTTTCACTTTATCCCACCTGTAGTTTAAGAGTATTTCATAAGTTGAAAGTGGTCCTGCATCAAACAAATGAATAGTATAAATCTAACATAGTTAAAAGCTGCTTTTTAGGCTTACCACTAAAAAACCGTTGATAAACTCCGAATATAACCCTAATGTAATAGAAAAGTGTAAAGATAGATTTTTTGTTCATTTCAGCAAGCAGCCCATCAGAAAATTTTATGATGGGCTGCTTGAACTAAATTAACTTTAAATTCACTGGATGGCTAGTAATATATCGATCTAAATCCATCCTTTTTGTACAGCAGTATTAATGGCTTGTTGTCTGGTTTCAGATTCTAGTTTCTGAATGGCAGAAGATAAATAGTTCCGCACAGTTCCTTTTGTTAAGAAAAGCTCATTGCATATTTCACTCGTTGTTAAACCGCTTTTTGCAAGACGCAGTACTTCGGTTTCACGTAAACTTAGTGGATTCTCTTCCTTCATAAAAAGAGTTGCTGCCAAATCCATACTAATGACGCGCTCTCCCTTTATTACTTTGCGAATAGACTCGATAAGGTAGTCAATTGGTTCATCTTTTAATAAATATCCGTCTACTTTGGCATCTATTGCTTTTTGTAAATAGCCAGGCCGCGCAAAAGTTGTAACAATAACAACTTTGCAAGATTGTAATAATGCATCAGTTCTTATTTTCTCTGCTAATTCAAGACCATTCATGAAAGGCATCTCTATATCCAAAAGACATACGTCCGGCTGTTCACTTTGAATTACTTCCCAAGCAGCTTGCCCATCGGATACCTCTGCCACCACCTCTATATCAGCTTCAAACTTTAATAATGCGGTTAATGCTCCACGCAGCATTTGCTGGTCTTCTGCAATGACGATTCGTATCATAACGCATTGAACCCCCTGTCTGTTTGAAAGATTGGCAGAATCAAGGTAACACTGGTTCCGCCACTGCTTCCATTGGCCACTTCCGCTGTTCCCTGCACCACTTCCATCCGTTCTTTCATTGACTGGATGCCATTCCCCGGCCCCTTATCCCTTAGTCCAATTCCGTTATCTATTATCTGTATAGAGAAAGCGTTATCAAAAGTCATCAGCCTAACTATACACTGATTTGCTTTGCTGTGTTTCATGATATTCGTCATTGCCTCTCGGATAGTAAGAGCTATCATTGTCTCTCCAACACTAGGCAATAGGGGCAGTTCGCCTTCTTTTTCAATATTCAACTCGATATTTATGCCTTCCATTAGTGCCTGCGAAGTTTCTAATTCACTTTCCAATGAAATATATCTCATCTCTGATACAGCTTCCCTGACTTGATGCAAAGCTTTTCTTGCCATCATCGATATATCTTTTACTTCCTGCTTCGCTTCATCGGCATTATGATCTATTAACCTAGAAGTCAATTCACTTTTTAACTTTATCATCGTTAACGTTTGTCCAAGTGTGTCGTGAAGATCTCTCGCTATGCGATGCCTTTCTTCCTGTTGGATGTACTTCTCGATCTGTGTATGTGCTGCATCAAGTTTGCCTTGTAAGCCTTTTGCTTTTTCTTTAATGTAAATCAGTATAGGTAATAATAGAAGTACGATAAAGACAGGGAGCAGAATCATATAGTCCTGCCGGGAAAGATTGTCTCCGACTTTCCAATGCACCATAAAAAACATTATTATTATAGCTGACATTCCTATCGCAATATGTGTTTTTGATTTTGACCTTCCAATTAGATCCGCAAATGTAAAAGCAAACAGCAAGATAGGTATGGTTCCAAATACAGCAAATAAAGTTAAGACGAGAAGCCCCAGCAAAACTGCGGCTAATAATCGCCAGTCTCTATACCAAAGTCCCGTATAAAACGCTATTACATATAGCAACAGAAATAAAACTTTTCCCCACAAACCAAAGGTTGCGTCCGTGCGAAACACAATAAAAATCAAAAACACAATTGTTGTCACATCAATGACTAAATAACGGCCGATTTGATCTCTAGGGTATATCTTATCCGTCATTCCTTCTCCCTTCTGCTATTTAGACATGAGAATACGTACTGTATGGAGACGTATGCTCTCCAATGGACCAGCCTTGAATAGACGAAGCCACACGTATGCAAATGCGATTTGCACTAGTGAGATGAGAAACCAAATTAGAATGATACTTAAGGAATCCACTCTTCCGCCAAGAGCCAAGCCCCAACCATAAAAGAGGATAGAGCTTATGACATTTTGCATTACATAACAGCTCAAAGACATTCTTCCAACAAGTTCAAAGCAGCGCCAAAGCCATTTGCACTTACCATATTCTACCACGATTGAAATAACCGCAATATAGCCTATGGATAATATAGGTGCAAATAAGTAACGTACCGCTATATCAAGAGCACCTCCTGGTATGAAAATAAGCATATTCAAAGGCAGCCCTACACATATACCTAACGTAAATAGCTTCTTACGCTGTTGCTTTCCATTATCATCTGGAGCGAAAACACCAGAACGCATGAGTAGAACTCCTAGTAGAAACAAAAAGATATTCATCGGTATAATAAGTATTGCTTCCATTCTTAATGGCAAGAAATGCATCAGACGGTATTGCACTTGCTCAAACCAAGTGCCCCCTTGATATAGTGCAACTACTTCCTCGAAGCTGCCTAACGTTACATTTGCAAAAAGACTCGCTCCTAACAAAAATAGGATGACGACAGTGTGAATACTCCCAATCACAATCAGCACTCTTTTTATAAAACGATTGTCTCTATTTATCAGGAACATGACAACCATTGCTGTTATTCCATAACTCATCAAAATGTCATATTCCATCACCAGGGTATAATGTATGAAACCTTCTATGAATATAAAAACAGCCGTGCCTATATAAACCTTTGTCCAAGCTCTCCCGCGCCGCAGGGCTTGCTGATACTTCAGTTCCATGCCAACACCAAACATAATGGTTAACAAACCTAATAATTTCCCATTTACTAGGAACAGCACAATCATCCTGACCAGATCTTCTGGCTGCCACCATCCCGAGTAATCGATGGTTGTAATGTAAGATAAATTACCCAAGTGTGCAAAGATCCATATATTTGTCCCCAGTGTCCCTAACACAGCGAATCCCCGCAGAATATCAAGTAAACGAATTCTCTCTGTACTTTTCATTATCCTCACGCCATCCTTTCCGAAGCATTTGTATATTAATGATAAACAGAAAAAGGATGAGGATATATTCACACCTGTACGAAAAAGCTTATGACACATGTCATAAGCTACAATATTTACTCAAATGCTGTTCACTAAGTTAGTATCCAATTTTACTAGTTTTTTAAGAATCCCCTTCAATTATAGGCAGATTAACCGTTCTTTCTTATAAGCAAACTAATACTTTTTCTTGAGTTTAAAAAGTCCTGCACCTCCGATTCAATTTCGAAGGTGCAGGACTTTATTTACCATAGCGAGTTTAGAAGGATTTTACCCCAACTTCTAACGATAATCCTTTTTGATATACGTCAAATGTGTTTTTTTGAGTCGAATCAACTTCAATATCTTCGAAGCCAATCACCTCACCTTTATTCACATCATTTTTCAGGGTTATATTATTTAATAGATAAAACGGAACAGCATCTTTCGCTTCATTTCTTTCGAATAACTGGGGCTTCACATCTTTTATTTCATGATGATGTCCATATACTGTAAACGTATGTCCTGCTTTTAGATCTTCCTCGGCAACCCCTGCCATAACGGAAACTTGTCGTGTATCATGACGTGTTCCTACTCCCAGACGTTCTCCAAGTATAATTGATAATGGTGCTTCCAGTCCCATCATGTGGTATGGCTGATAAATACAGCCGTACTTTCCGCTCTTACTAATAATGTGACCTTTACCTCTTAATAAATCAACCATAATTTCGTTGTTGGCAAGCTCAAAAACGATAAAGACACCGCCAGCGAAACTAGGTTCATTCTTTTCTCTTAATTGATAAAAGACATCCACTACTCCAGAACGATCTAATATCCCGCCATCTTCTTTAGGTACAAAGATTTCAGCTAATTCGTTCACTTTTGCGATTGGATAATTAAGCCCTGGAGCTGCTGGTAGTAAGCCAGTAACATTAGATACTAAATTTATTTCACAAACATCTGCAGCAATTGTTCCAGTAAGTTCTTTTAAAGATTCATATCTTTGCTGCAGCGTACTTGTATCTTCATATTCCCATGCATTCATTATCTCTGGCTTATCATGATAGACTTCTTTTCCATCTGTATAGGTGAGTTTTCCAGAGTCTCTATCAAATACGAAATCATATTCACTAGATTTACCAGCTGCTACAATGTTTAGACCGAGCAGTTTCCCCCAAGAATATAAATCTACTAAATTACGGGGCTGATCTCCATTTACCAGAGCATAAACAGTGTTATTTTCATGTGCTAATTGATTAAAATAAGTTCCGCTGAAACTATCCGTTTCCTTAGAAACCATATACACATTGATACCATTTGTTAATGCATTTTCCGCAATATAAGTTCCAACATCCATGTTTCCAGTTGCCTCTAATACAGAAGAGATACCTGATTCCAGAACCAATTTGTAATCATCCACAACAATTATTTCACTTTCGTCCGTACGCTTCATTTCCTCTGCATTATGACAGATCACGATTTTTTCTTCGTTGTATCCGCTTCCAATTAATGCATTATAACTTGCTTCAATATCTATTGAACAAACAATCCGAACATCAATTTGATCTACATTTTTAAGCTGTACTAACGACGTATAACCAAACCCTTGAGAAGCTCCAACAATACCTAGCTTAATCTTTTTATCATAATCCAGTAATTTCGTATAATCCATTACTTTCTACCTCCGATTTACTTATATTTCACAGCACTTTTATCTTATCTATCTCATTCCACATCTTAGAAAAATGCTACATATACGATCCACGCAACGAGAGGACCGGCAGCAATGATAAAGATGGAAGCTTTTAATAAGTGATTATAAAATGTTGCTTTTGCTTCACCTTGCGCATTGGCTACAAAGATTGCTCCAGTGGTTGAGAACGGGCAGATATCAACGATACTTGAAGCGATACAAACAGCTGCAACTGCACCCATAACCCAGATATCTCCAGTGGCTAACATTGGAATCAATAAAGGAACTACAGCACCAAGGAAACCTGTCGTTGATACAAAAGCAGAAATAATACCGCCAATATAACATGTCACCAATATAGCCAATAACGGATTATCTACCTCTGAAACCAAGTGCGTAATGTAATCGGTTACACCGATTTGCTCCAGAACTCCAACATACGTTACGATACCAGAAACCATTAAGATGATGCTCCATGGAATTTTACTAACAATTTCTTTTTGTCGTGCAGGATTAAATAATGCAAGTATAAGACCAAGCGTTAAACCTGCAAACCCCATGTTCATTTCAAAGACCATACCCAAAGTGATTAAAGCCCCTAATGCTAGTAAAGAAACGATGCGATACGGTGTAACTTCAATAGTTGGATTCAAAATTGCTTGCAACTCTGCATTATCTTCAGAAATTTCACTTGTCTGATCTGCTTTTCTTCTTTTAAATCCACCAAAGATGAGAAATGTAAGGAAAGCTAATCCTACTGCAAATAGTGTTGAAAGTAAGTATAGTGTATTGGCATTAAATGAAATTCCACTTTCTTCGACTACCCCGCGAACGATGATACCCATAACGTTTAATGGGGAGAAGATTCCTCCAACCATCCCCCAGGCAACCATCAAGGACATCCCTAACTGATTAAATCCAATCTTATGTGCTAAGCGTAAAGCTATTGGTGCAACAATGATAATAGCTGCAGTTCCCTGCGTTCCAATACTTGTGAGTAGTAGTTCCAGTAAGAACATTATCCAGGGAATCAGCATCCTTCTTCCTTTTACTAATTTCAAAGAAGATGCTGTGATTAAATCTATTGTGCCGTTATCTTGTAAGATACCGAAGAAATAGGTGACCCCTGTTAAAATGATAAATAAGTTTACTGGAAATTCCCCAAAGATCTCATCTTCCGTTACTCCTGTAATCGTTGCTAAAATAAATGCAGCAACGAAACCGAGTATCCCCATATTAATAGGTAACTTTGCATTTATAACAAACATCAATAGTAATGCAGCTACTGAAATAATTGTTAACGTTTCAATCCCCATATTTATTTCCCCTCAAGTTCGTATTATTTTCTCTTCACTCAGCGAAACACCCAAAAGTAAAAGTTATACCTATTTCCTATTCTGTTGTTTTAAGTAAGTATGCATTATTTGAAGCTTCTTCTAATTCCTCTATAGCATAAAAAGCTTCTAACATCGTTTTATCAGCTAAGATCGGCCCATGATTTTCGAGTAAATAACAATTTGTTTCTTTTAGCGAATTTCTAAATGCTTCAAATAGTTCCTCTGTCCCTGGAGGGGCATATGGAACAAACCCTACCTCGCCAACCTTCATTTTTAAATACGGCGTAGGGGTCGGTATTAAATCGGATACACCATCCCATTTTTGACAAGACCAATACGTGGCGTACGTACTGTGCGTATGGATTACTGCTTCAGCCGATTGATCTTTTTGGAATAATGCTAGATGCAACGGCCATTCTTTACTTGGTTTAATTCCATTTAATACTGTTCCATCCATCGATAAGACGGCAAAGTCATCTTCGCCTAACCTCCCAAAACAAGACCCGCTTCTCGTTACGTAGACCTTATCCTCATATCTGAAGCTCAAATTCGCAGCAGAACCGCTTACTTTACCTCTTGAGAATAAATTTTCACCGACCCAAATGGCATCATTCATCATTTTGTTCAATTTATCATCCACTGGCGTTCCCTCAATTCATTTTATATAGTGCTTCTACAAAAAAGTTCACTCCGCCAAAATTCCCGGACTTTAAAACAACTTTCAGATTCTGCTGATGGTCTGGTATTAAAACTGGTACTCCCGGGCTGATAACATCTCCGATATAAAAGCTATTAGGATTCATAACTTTCACTACAGCTCCAGATGTTTCTCCTCCAGCAACTACTAAGTTATTGATTCCTTTGTCTATTGCATACTCCCCTGCAAATGACAATACTTTCTCCACAAGAGTACCTACTTTATTATGAATCTCAGGAGCATCATCTTTATTTTTTTCACTATAGATGATAAATTCTTTTTCTATATTTTCATCAATAAAATCTATAATTTCCTTTTTCACTGTGTCAAAAGAGCTTAGTAATTCTTTTGATTGAATTAAATAACTAGCATAGCCTTCATCTATAAAGCTGGCTATCTGCTTTTGAGTAGCTTGAGATAAACTACCAGCTAATACCCCGCCTTTAAGTGGAGCTGATATATATTCATTAGCAGAATAGTCTGCAGGAACAACATCTTTTCCGGAATTGACTGCCGCTTTATATAACCAGGCCGGCAAGGCGGAAGAGCCGCTGAACAACTTTATACCTTTGAATAATTCAGCGATTATCTGGCCGTGTTCATCCTTGAAATAGTCTACAGCAAGATAAAACTTTTCATTTTCTTTCGCTTTTTCTTCTATATATTTATCGAAGGTTTCTCGATCTGATAAAAAGTCCTCCATCTGAGAAATGGTTAATTTAAATACTTTATATCTACTCTGTCTTTCCATTAAGATCTTTAAATCACTTTCATCCATTGGATTTAGTGGGTGAAATCTCATATGTGTTTGGTCAATTGGTAAACCATCTACGTATAAAATTCCATCTTCTACTTTTCGATCATTTATTGGTAAGGCTGGAGAAATGAGCGTATATTTCAGATTCATCTTATCCAGTAAATCATCCAATACCGGTCCTATATTTCCTTCAGCTGTAGAATCAAATGTCGAACCATATTTAAAATAAATCATCTCCGTACCAATCTTATTCAGAAAATCGTATGCCTTATTTACCTCACTAATTGCTTCCTCTTTAGAAACACTTCTTGTCTTTAACGCAATTACAACAACATCAATATTTTTATCAATTTCATAATCTTCTTTAGGAATGCCATTAATCAAAATACAATTTGCATCCTCTAATTTTAAGAATGAGGCAGCATCACCAGCGCCTGTAAAATCATCCGCAATAATTCCAACTTTAACCAATTATCTATCACCCCAGTCAATTAATATTCATGCAATATACCTTGTGTATACACAGAATATACATGTATAATACCAGTAAGGTTTAAGAATGTAAAACCTTTCTTTATTTACACAGCCAGGTTTTTCAAAAGCTTACAAAGTTCTTTTCCGACTGGATTCAAAGTTCGTTTTTATAAATAATGTAAAATATGATACAATTAGATGACCGTATTTTGAGGTTAACTATTAGATTTGGGTGAACAGGATGACACAAAGCTTAAAGCAAAAAGTTTATACATTATTGAAGACTAAAATTCTAAATAATGAACTTAGCGAGGGTGAATACTTAGAGGAAACTAAGTTAGCTGAGCTTTTTGGTGTAAGTAGAACACCATTAAGAGAAGCAATAAACGCTTTGGAAAATGAAAATTTAGTACAAATCATTCCAAAAAAAGGGACATTCGTTACTACCTTAAACACTCAGATCATCAAAGAATTGTTCCAAGCAAGACATATTGTTGAACCTGTTGCATTTGAACTGGCTTTTCCTCATCTAGATTCCGAAGTGTTATTAAAATATAAAAATGAATTCAGCATTAATATTGAGAACAAGGATTACAAACAGCTTCACCAGTTAGACTATGAATTTCACAATTATATAAATTCAATGTGTCGTAATAGGTACCTTATAAAATTCTTAAGTGGCATTTCTGATGACTTTCAGCGAGTTCGCACCCAAGACTTCTATACCGAAAAAAGAACGCTTGGCGGAGCAGAAGAACACCTTTTGTTTATTGATCAAATAATTGAAGGTAATATTGACGTCGCTTTAACTCAGCTAAAAGAGCACATCTCAAATACTGAGAAGTATTATTTTCAAAGCTTATACTAACTGCAAAGTCAGTATCTTTCATTGTAGATAGTAATATATATTGACTACCTGATAAGTATTATGTTGTACCATACGAATAATCGATAAATCACTTTAGTGATTACAGATTAAAATATTCTAGTGGCTATAATAATATCCATAAAAAAGAAGACCTAAATCCTTTCAAACAAAAAAGGGTTTAGGTCTTCTTACATTAATAGCATTACAATCTAAAAGAAATACCTCCGCCAAAACTACAGCAGAGGTATTTCTTCAAACACTTATTTATTATTCGCAAATAGATTGATGAATCCTTCCATGACAGGTTGTATCTCAGATTGGATAGCTTCCATCACAACTGATAAATGCATGGTATCTTCGTTTGCTAGAAGGCTTTTCAAGTGTTTGACGGCAGCAATGGATACTTCCGTATTGACGTTTATTTTGCAAATCCCTGAATTGATTGTCTTCAGGATCGTTTCATGAGGGGTACCGGATCCACCGTGTAAGACTAACGGAATATCAACCCGTTTTCGTATATCTTGAAGAAGTTCCAAGTCAATATTTGGCTCTCCTTGATACATTCCATGGACCGTACCGATAGCTGCTGCTAAGAAATCCACACCTGTTGCTTTGACAAATTCCTCTGCTAATTTCGGATCAGTAAGTGATCCTGTTCCTTCTTCCTCATCAGAAAACGCTCCTCTTGCCATAGAACCAATTTCTGCTTCCACGGATACTCCCGCTAAATGAGCTATCTCTACTATCTCTTTTGTATATCTTATATTATTTTCAAGGTCATGTTTTGAACCGTCATACATCACCGAATTAAATCCAGCACGAATTGCCCGAATGATAGTTTCTTTTTCGTAAGCGTGATCCAAATGCAAACTAACTGGGACAGAACTTTTACGAGCGAGACCTTTTACCATTTCGGCAAATCCATCTATATCCACTGTTGGCACATAGCGTTCTCCCAGCGCGATAATGACTGGACTGCCCGTCGCCTCGGCTGCTGCAATGGCGGCTTGTACTGTTTCTAAACTATAAACATTAAAGGCTGCAACGGCATAACCGTTTTTTTGCGCATTCTGCAGCATTGTTTTTGTATCTAATAACATATTTATCTTCCTTTCTTTCTGCCTATTACATAAACAAATCTAATAGTAAAATGCATAGCAGACCGACTACAGAGATGATCGTAACGCTTACAGACCATGTCTTAATCGTTTTACCGATAGACAAATTAAAGTACTCTTTGTAAATCCAGAAGCCAGCATCGTTAACATGGGAGAACGTGATGCTCCCCGCACCTGCTGCCAATGCCATCAATTCCGGACTTACTCCAGCGCCAGCTAATGGTGCAGCGATTCCTGCCGCTGTAAGTCCAGCAACAGTTGCTGATCCCAGCGACACTCGCAGAACAGCAGCAATCAACCATGCTAAAATGATTGGTGAAAATCCTGATCCTTCCATGAACCCTGCAATATACTGATCTACTTCGCTATCAATCAAGATCTGTTTAAAAGCTCCGCCGCCACCGATAATCAATAGAATCATTGCAATGGAGGCAATTGATTCCGCTATCGTATTCATGACATCCTCAATCGAGCGCCCATTATTCAGACCAAAAGTGAACACTCCTAGGATAACCGCAATTAACAATGCAATAGATGGATCTCCGATGAATCCTACATACTCCAGTAAGCCGGACTCTGGATAAAAAATTTCCATAAACGCATAAATGAACATTAGAATAACTGGAATCAGCGCAGTGAAGATACTAATCCCGAAACCTGGCATTTCATCATCTTCAAGACGTTTTGAGTTGAATAGTTTTTTAGGAATATCGCTTTGCAGATTTTCCATTTTAAACATGCGTGTATAAAGCACACCACCTATAAAGATAGAAGGTATAGCTATAATCAGACCAAGCAATAGCATGATGCCGATATTTGCATCAAAGATAACTGCAATTGCGGTCGGTCCGGGATGAGGAGGAACGAATCCGTGCACGGTGATCAATGCCGCTGCAACAGGCATTCCAATGTATAAAACCGGGAGATTAGCGCCAATGGCCACTGTGAAAACAAGCGGGATGATGACAATGAATCCGGTTTCATAAAACATAGCAATTCCTACAATAAATGCCGTAATGACTAATGCCATCTGCACCTTATTCTGTCCAAACTTCGCAATCAACGTGTCTGCTATACGCTGAGCTCCACCTGAATCAGCCATCAGCTTCCCAAGCATGGTCCCAAAACCTAATACAAGCGCGAGGTCTCCAAGCGTGGAGCCAATCCCATTTTTTACTGACTCCAATGCTTCAACAGGGTGCATACCTTCCATGATACCTACTAATAACGCTACAATTACGAGCGATATAAAAGCATTTAATCTAAAGACTGTAATAAGCAGCAGAAGCAATGCCACTCCGATACATATATACACAATTGGCATAGTGTACCTCCTTGTTTGTTAGACAGCACACCCTATTATGAGAGTGCACTGCCCTATGATGTTAGTACGCCAGTTCCTCTATTACTTCTTTCAGTGTAGTGACCTCCCCAACGTTCCCCGGGAAGATAACATAAGCGATGCCTGGAAACTTACTTTCCTTTCCAGTTACCCATACTGGAATACCAGGCTTAATTTGTCCTGCTACAGTCGCGCGTTTCACCGCAAGACCATTCACTCCAATATCGCTAGAGGTGATACCACCTTTTGCAACAATAAATCTTGGGCGTACGCTTAAAGACGTTACAATATTAGTAACAGCTTTTGAGATTTTCACAGACAGCTGCAATTCTTCTTCTTTTTTGTCCGGCCCAAGATCTAAACGCTCTCTTCGGGTATAAACAGCAACTGTTTTACCCTGTTTGATAAGCATTTCTGCCTCTTTCAACACGCGATTGAATTCCTCGCTGAAGGCCTTATCCTCTAATACTAAATGCGTGTTGAATTCGATAAAATGAAGTGCATCCAATTTCTTTAGTTGTTCAAGTTGCTGCGTTGTTTTCTTCACATGTGATCCTACCAAGATGAGTCCGCCATTACTCTCATTCTCTGTAATCAGATCTTGCTTGGATAAGAGTGCACGGTCAGAAACGCCACCGATTACTTTTGTGAGTGATGCTGCAGTACGGAACATGAATTTCTTGCCAGCGTTCATCGCGCGTATCAGGGCCGTCACAGCTATTTGCACATCTGTATATTCAACTGCATTTATCACGATTTTATTGAAATCTTCTACTTGCATTAATTGATTCGTAAGCGCATCAATGTCCATTGCACGAATCATATCCAGCGATAGATAAGTAACCTTGTCCGCCTGATATTTTCCTTCTGTTTTTTCCTCCACCCACTCACCAAGATGAGAATGAGTAAAGCCAAATGTCCGGTCTTTTGCAAACTCGGTCATACCAGCTGGAATCAAGCTGTCCTCATTTTGAACATAATGGATATTATCGAGCGTATAGCGTCCCCCCTCCTTAAAGAAAGGAAAGATGACTTCTCCATCAAATTTGTCACCGCTTACTTTTTCTACCGTTTGTTTCAGTACATCAGTTTCCAACGGATAGTGGCCTCTTAGGGTAGAATCACCGCGACTTATAATGATAAATTCTTTACCTTCTTCTTTGGCAATCTTTGAGACAGATGACGCGATATCTTGATGCACCTGCTCTGTTTCTTGTGCTGTAAATGCTCTGGAATTGGTAAGGATAAAGAACATACTATTTTTTTCTTTAAACCCTTCACGGATACTCTCTACCGTCCAATCCGTATACACCGAAATATCATGAATGGTTTGTACTCCTGTAGGATCATCATCCAATACGATGATTTTCTTGTTAAATGATTGCAGTGCTTCATCCAGCATCTGCTTCGCTTTAGATTCATCTGTTTTTCCAAGACGCTTCAGATCGTCAATATGACGTTTGGTTTGCTCTGCCATCATGTTACTTCCTCCCTACTTCTACATGAGCAAGTTTTTCATAATATTGCACAATTCCACCATGGTCGTCCGTTGCTTTTCCGTCTGCTTTCAGTGCATGGAAAATTTCAAGCAGCTGACTTGTGAGCGGAAGCGGAACACCGATGCTATGCGCTGTATCCATAACATTGGTAATATCTTTTAAGTTAATATCTATTCGGCCGCCTGGTTTGAAGTTACGATCAAGAATTAATGGAACCTTTGCATCAAGTACGGTACTTCCAGCAAGGCCTCCTCTGATAGCCTGATACATTTTCTCTATATCTATATTTGCTTTTGCTGCCAGTACAAGAGCTTCAGACATGGCTGCAATATTCAAGTTAACAATTATTTGATTTGCTAGCTTTGCAGTTACACCGCTTCCATTGTCTCCAACAAGAACAGTTTCAGCTCCCACAATATCAAAGATGTGTTTTGTTGCTGTGAAATCTGCCTCTTTTCCTCCAGCCATAATAGATAGAGTCCCATCAATTGCTTTTGGCTCTCCTCCGCTGACTGGTGCATCCATCATACGTATGTCTTTTTCCTTTAATGCAGCTGCGATTTCCACACTGTCAACTGGAGAAAGTGAGCTCATATCAATGACAATTGTCCCCGCTTTAGCAAATGAAGCTACACCGTTTTCACCTAACACAACATCTTTTACGTGCTTTGCACTAGGTAGCATAGTAATGACGACATCATTATTTTCCACAGCTTCCTGGATAGATAGAGCTGGTTTTGCTCCTTCTGCAGCCAGCTGTTCAACAGCGGTCTTATTAATATCAAAAGCGGTTACATTTTGACCTGCTTTTATTAAATTCAATGCCATCGGTTTCCCCATAATCCCAAGTCCAATAAAGCCAATGTTTGATTTCATGATGATTTATTCGCCTCCGAGAAATATTGAATACGTTTGCATTCTCAATTTAAACATAATTATATTATTTTGTATACAATTTAACATTATATTGTATACATTTATTTAAATTTCGTTTTATTAGATGGTAAATTTGTCTTTTTACTGAGATTTGATATGATGATGTTAAACCCAACTGGTTTTATCTGATGGGAAACTTAAGGTGGAGAAATATAAATATGGACAAGAAGAAAGCCGTGCAACAGTCTTATGAATTAGTTCGGGATAAGATATTGAATGGTCAGTTGCTGAGCGGAGAGAAAATTACAGAGGAAAAGTTAGCCACAGATCTCGGTTTCAGCAGAACGCCAATACGTGATGCAATTAAAAGGTTGGAATACGAAGGACTAATCATAAATAAAAAAGTTGTAAAACCGACTGACAAAGATCTAAGAAACATTTTTCAGGTACGTATGCTTTTGGAAGGATATAGTGCACGCTGTGCTGCCACCTATTCTTCCGCTGAGCAATTAGCAACATTGGCTGAATGTGTGGAGATAGGAAAAAATGGTTCTTATGATGAGATCATGGATGCTAACGAAAGATTCCATCAAATCATTGTTCAAACCAGCGGTAACGATAAATTAATTGATACAATTAATCGCATGCAAAGTATAATCTACTTATTCCGTAAGACCGTAGTATTTTACAATCGTCCTTTTCTTATTGAGGAGCACGAAGATATATATAACGCAATTAGAGACCGATTGCCCGAACGTGCAGAAGAATTAATGAAACAGCATTTGGAGAAAGACCTCGACTTCTGCCTACATCTAATCAATAGTCAAAATTAAAAAGAGAACCGCGAGTCAACGGTTCTCTTTTAATTATTATGAGATATATAAATCAGCAATTAGGGCCTTGGGTATTGTCGCTGGAAGTACACCTTGGGATGGCTACGCTATAAGAGCAATTTTATTTAAACAGTAACAACCCGATTCGTTTCTGCTGCTTCTAAAATGCCAAAAATAACCTTTAATGAAGATAATGCGTCATTTCCTGATACCAGTGGGTCCTGATCAAGTCGTACACATTCAATAAAAGCATCGATCACAAAACTATTCGTTTGTTTGTTGTTTGTTTGGATACTTTCAAGTTTATAATGTTCCTTCTCTCCGTTATTTAAAGATTTGTATATCAACTTAGAACAATACCTGTCATTTGGTCAGCTATACAGAAAGGAATTAATTATTACGGTTCTTTTCTCCCCATTCACATAACTGCTCCAAAACAGGTAATAGCGTTTCTGCTTTAGGTGTGAGACTATACTCCACTTTAGGTGGGATTTGAGGATATTCCTTACGTCTGACCATCCCATCCGCTTCCAATTCTTTAAGCTGGGAACTCAACATCTTAAAAGTAATGGGCTCTATTTTACTTTTCATTTCGTTAAAACGAACGGGTTGATTTTCTGCCAATAGGTAAAGGATGAGCATTTTCCACTTACCTCCAACAACTGAAAGCGTATAACCAAAAGGCGTCTCCTGGATATTTCCCTTCCCTTTATAATCAGCCATCCCCATTTGAACACTATCCTTTCTGGTAGTATCTATCAAAAAAGTGCGTACTATTTTCCTTTTTCTATTCATTTTATACTTACCTTAATTCAAATAAAAGGAGAGAAAAATATGAAGGATATCAAAACTTATAACCACGACCTTTGGGATCATGGTATCAGCCAAGGTTACAGCGTGAACGGTGCGATTTACGTTTCAGGCCAATTTTCACATAATGACGACGGCACATTCATTGGCGAGGATAATATCGAAGCACAGACAAGACAAACGCTCGAAAATCTTGATCGTGTACTGAAGGAATTTGATGTCACAAAGTCCAACCTTGCTTATGTGGAAGTCTATTTAACTAATCCCCAAGAGCATAGCGAATCCGTTATCAACCTTTTTAAGGAATATCTAAACACCCACCGTCCAGCAGGCAGTCTCATCGGTGTCACCTACCTGGCATTTCCAGAGCAATTGATCGAAATCTCAGCTATCGCACACACCGATTAAATACACTGTATTATATTCTATGAATGTGTCGTGAGTCATATATTACTTTCCATCAAGAAGAGACTGGGATAAAAGCATTCCCTATAAGAAAACCCGACCTATGTTACAAATCTTATAGGAAGATTTGCATTAGATCGGGTTTCTGAATTTTTATGGCTCTTTTTCATTTCAACTGCTGATAAGACGCCAATCGATGAATATGCACTGCCAGATACGCAAGCTCTTCCTTCGGCAGCATACTGCCGTGTACCTGTGAGATGTAATTTTCTATCTTGAAGGCGATGTCCATAGCTTGCGGGTACAGGTTGGCGATTTGTTCGAACAATAGGTTTTCTGGGTCGTCGAGCATGCTGTCGGCGTAGAAGCGCTCGACGAAGAATTTCACATGCGTGATGAAACGACCGTAATGGATGTTGTCGGTGTCCATTTTGATTTGCAAAGCATAGCGGACAAGGTTGACGATGCCTCCGATCATTTTGGCGTATTTCATCCCGTCATTCGATTCCTGCTTTTCGCCTTGGGCGTTAATCAAGTGAAAGGCGATATTGGCTGCTTCCTCTTTCGGCAGCTCAATTTTGAACTGCTTATTGATTAACTGCAGGGCGTACGTGCCGACCTCGAATTCTTCTTGATAGAAATTCTTGATTTCCCAAAACACGCGATTCGTGATATTGATATTTTTTTTATAGCGTTCGACCGCGAAATGCAGATGGTCCATGAGCGTGAAATAAATGCCGGTGTTGAGTTTTGTACCGAGCTGCTGCTCAGCGTGATGGACAATCTGCTGTGTCAGGTCGATATATGCTTGCGGGATAGAGTCCAGCAGACGCAGGAACTCCTTAGTTTTGATATTTTCAATCGGCATGAATGTTTGGTCAGCTTGGTCCTCTTTGATGATGCTGCCAGCTTTTTGACCATAGCCGATTCCTTTGCCAAATAGGATATATTCTTGCTTTTCCTCGCCCTCTACCAGCACAACGCTGGAATTGAGCACTTTTTTGATCTTAATCATCGGCCTCACCTATCCTCTGCTGTGTATCTATCAGTCGAGGTCTTCCCCATTGCTTTCAATCACTTTTTTGTACCAGTAGAACGAATCCTTGCGGGTACGTTCGAGTGTACCGTTGCCATCGTCATCTTGGTCGACGTAAATGAAGCCATAACGCTTCGACATTTGGGACGTGCCGGCACTAATAATATCGATAGGGCCCCAGCTAGTGTAACCAAACAGCTCCACGCCTTCTTCGACTGCTTCCTTCATTTGACGGAAGTGCTCACGGAAGTAGTTGACGCGGTAGTCATCATGGATACTGCCATCGCTTTCAACTTCATCCTTGGCACCCATGCCATTTTCAACGATGATAAGTGGAAGTCTATAGCGATCATACAGTTCCAGCAAGCTGATCTTTAATCCAATCGGGTCGATCTGCCAGCCCCAGTCAGTAGCTGGAAGATATGGGTTCTTGACTCCTCTTACTGTGTTACCAGCAGTCTTCTCCAGGCCATCCTCTACAGACTCTGTCAGGGACATGTAGTAGCTGAAGGAGAGATAGTCGACTGTGTTTTCTTTCAGAATCTCCAAGTCGCCTTCTTCCATTGTGATGTTGATACCTTTACGTTCCAGCTTCTTCAGTGTCAGGCGCGGGTACTCCCCGAATACTTGAACATCAGCATAAAAGTAGTTCTGCAGGTTTTTCTTGAGCGTGATTTCCACATCTTCAGGCTTACAAGTGTTTGGATATGTTGTAAGCTTCGTGAGCATACAGCCAACCTGACTGCCTGGGATGATTTCATGACAGTCTTTTGTAACTAGGGCTGATGCTACGAACTGGTGATGCAGCGCTTGATATACCTGCTCTTCTTCTTTACCTTCTGGGCACTTGTCCGGAATAATACCTGCTGTTGTGAAAGGATGGCGGTTAATGCTGTCGATTTCATTGAACGTGAGCCAGTATTTCACGTAATCTTTATAGCGGTTGAAACACACATTCGAGAAGCGGACAAAATCATCGATTACTTTGCGTTCTACCCAGCCATTATATTTCACGCTGAGTGCCAATGGCATTTCATAGTGGGACAGTGTCACGATTGGCTCGATGTTGTGCTTTTTCATTTCTTTGAACAGGTTATCATAGAACTGTAAGCCTTTTTCGTTAGGCTCTTGTTCTTCTCCTGTTGGGAAGATACGGCTCCAGGCGATGGAAACGCGCAGTGCTTTAAAGCCCATTTCAGCGAATAACGCCAGATCTTCCTTGTAGTGATGATAGAAATCGATACCGCGGCGTTTCGGATAATATTTATCAGTCGGATCGTCCATTGCTTTTTGGACAACGTCTGAACTAATCGCTACATGGCCTTCATAATCATCAAGACTAAGATCGGAACGGTAGCTCGCTACATCAGCTACACTCATACCTCTGCCGTCTACATTCCAAGCACCCTCTGCCTGGTTGGCAGCTATAGCGCCGCCCCATAAGAAATCTTTTGAAAATGTCATCTGTTTCAGCCTCCTAGTTGGGTAATAACCATCAGCTTATCCTGACGGGTAACGTTTTCTTGTTTGTTGATTTGAACATCATATTTGTCGGTATTGGTGATAATTGCGAGTGTGACTGGATCAAAGCCAGCTGCTTTGATTTTCTCAAGATCGAATGTGAGCAGAACATCCCCTGCTTTGACCTGATCTCCAACTTTGACCTGCGGTGTGAAATGCTCGCCGCCAAGCTGAACTGTATTTAGTCCCACGTGGAACAATATTTCTGCCCCAGTCTCTGTTTTCATGCCAAGCGCATGGCTTGTTTCAAATATCATCGAGATTTCCCCGTCTACTGGTGCGTATAGCTCTCCTTTAGATGGGACAACAGCAATTCCATCACCCATAGCTTTGGAAGAAAATACTTCATCCTGCACTTTTGATAGCGGTATCATTTTACCGGCCACTGGGCTGGTGAAAGTTTCGCCTTTCCCGATTTTCTCAGCGAACTTCTCTTCTTCTGGCTGCACTTGTTCTTTGTCTTTACCAAGGATGAACGCAGCAAGAAATGCGACGACGAACGATAGGACAAATCCAACTGCTGCATACAGCATGTTGCGCGGCAGATCCTCAGACAGGAACATACTCATGCTGGCAAGCCCTGGACCAACGATAACGAATGCCTGTAAACCAACAATACCAACAAATGTACCGCCTACGAATGCTCCTATCATAACACTCGCGAGCACCTTTTTGTTTTGTAATGTAACACCGTACAATGCAGGCTCTGTGATTCCGAAGAATGCCGAGATACCAGCAGATACAGCTGTTGTTCGAAGCCGTTTATCTTTCGTACGCAATGCGATGGCAAAGCAGGCGCCGCTTTCCGCAATGTTATGTGCAAGAGATGCCGGCATATAAAGTGCTTCACGACCAGTGCCACTCAATGTAGTCAGCGCGTAAGGCAGCAACGCTTTGTGCATTCCCATTGCAACCATGAACGGAAGCACACAAGCTAGTAACGCAACAGCAAGCCAGCCAACATATTCATACACCCAAAGAATGACGGCAGCGAATCCTTGACCAAATGTGAAGCCAGCAGGGCCGAGCAATAGCAGTGCAATCGGTACTGTAATCACTAGAGACATCATCGGTACAAAGAATATTCGAATCGGCTTAGGTGAGAAGCGAGTGAACAGCTTTTCCATCTGTGCGTAGAATAGGACCGTCAGGATTGCCGGGAATACTTGATACGCATATGCGATATTTTGCAGATTGAATGAAAACAGCTGCGCGCCTTCTGTAAGCATCGTTGTCATGTTCGGCAAAATAAGTGCACCAACAGCTGATAACGCAACAAGCGGGTTAACCTTTAGTTTATTAGCCGTTGTAACTGCTACTAGCAATGGCAGGAAGTACAATGGTGCATCCCCAACCATGTTAAGAATTTGATACGTCTGACCTTCGTTATCCAAGACCCCCAGCAAAGCAAGCAAGAGTAAAAGTGACTTCAGGATACCACCGCCAGCGATGGCTGGTACTAACGGCTGGAATACTCCGACAATGAAATCAAGAATCGTAGCGCCAATCTTTTTCTTCTCTTTTGGCTGATCAGCAGCTTCCTCCCCGCCAACATCTCCAACAAGCTTCTGCAGCTCATTGTAAACTTCAACCACATCATTCCCGATAACAACCTGACATTGAGCAGTCATGCGGACAGCTATGACACCTGGCGTACTTTCCAGCGCCTTGATATCGACCTTCTTGTTATCAACGAGTGAGAAACGCAGACGCGTCGAGCAGTGCCCAAGATGCGCGATATTCTCCTTGCCCCCAATATGCTGTAAAACGTCTGTTGCGACTTGTTTGTAATCCATCCCTAACCCTCTCTTTCTCGATGCGACGGGTAGAAAGAAAACAAAAAAGGACCTAATACGGCAGATGAATACATCTTGCCGAATTAGATCCTGCCTGCATTACCAGTCACATGTCTAATGGTTTTATTTAACTGACTTCAGTATAAAACACAGAAATGTAAGCGTCAACATTTTATTGCGTTAACTATAAATTTGTCTTGTTTATATGAAGAAACTGCAACAAAAACTCAAGCACAGTTCTTGGAGAATAACCTCTTAGAAGCCGCCCCAAAGCTTTTATTCAACTAAAAGGATACGCAAAGGTTCAGTGAGAAATAATAGGAATAATGCGTTGGACAAAGGATGTGCTTTATATGGATTTCTTACATAGCCAGCAAACACTTACTACTTTTGAATGGGTGCTTCGAGCAGTCGTTTCTTTTGCCTTTTTATTGATTGTTGCTAAGGTTCTCGGTCAGCGGTCTATCTCGCAGCTGCGGCTCCTTGATTTTGTTATTGCATTAGTTGTTGGAAATATTATTGCCCACCCTTTATCCGATGAAGAACTCGGACTAAAAGGATCCATCGTTACAACCATTGTATTGGTGGTCTTATACTTAGGAGGAATATTTCTTATCTTAAAATGGCCTTGGTTTCGGAAATTAATCAATCATAAGCCTATCCCGGTTGTACGGGATGGAGAAATTCTCTATAAAGGCTTACGCCATGCCAGAATATCGATTGATGTTCTATTAGAAGAATTACGAAAAGGAAAAGTAGTGGATATAAAGAAAGTGGCTTTGGCGCTTTGGGAAGCGGAAGGCAGAATATCGTTCTTTCTGGACCCAAAATACGAGCCAGTTACACCAGAGACGATGCAGATAAACATGCAGCCTTTTTATCTGCCGCGAACGATAATAAAAGATGGGAAAATTATTTATGAAGAATTGGCAGAAACCACAAAGGATGAAGCGTGGGTTGTGTCATATTTGAACAGTGCGTATCAAACAGAAGTAAAAAACGTATTGCTTGCTACAACTGATAAGAATGAGAATCTAAACGTTTTCTTGTATCGATAGATTTAATTGTCGCATTCATCTTAAGACATAAAAACCGTATCCTTTAGGGATACGGTTTATTTGATCTATTCAATCTTTCTCTTTCCCCTCATCATCCTCGGTCAGTTCCTCGGAAAATTCGGTGACTAGGTTCTGCAGAGGTGGACCAAAAGCTGCTTTTCTTCGATTACGTGCTCGTACAGCTAAATAAGCGAGTATATAAAATATAACCATGACAATCCCTGAGATCAGGCCGGTTTCCTGCCCTGGAACAAAAGGCATACAAAGCAAGACGATGATCATGCTTATTAGAGCTATCCAGGAATTATAGGGAAACCCTGGCATTTGGCAAATACCATTCGGTGGACAGCCATGCTTTTTGCGGTGGCGAATATGGCTGGCCATAATGACGGCATAAGTGAAGATCAACGCAAAACCTCCGGTGCTGATTAACACCAAATATGCTCTCGGAAACAGTAGACCAAATCCCAGCCCTAGCAGCATGGCAAGTCCGGAAAACAGAATCCCGCGATAAGGGACGTCCCCCTTATCTTTTAGCCAACCGGGCGCATGTTTCTCGTCGGTAAGGGATCGAATCATTCTGCCTAATCCAAAGATTGCTGCCAGCATCGCTGATAGAATAGCCGTAATAAGGACAATGTTAATAGCAGTCCCTGCCCAGCCAATGCCCCAGCGATTAAGAGAAGCAACCATTGGACTGGTATTTTCATTTAGAGAGCCGGTTGGAATAAGCGGCAGCAATACAGCAGCGTAGAGTACATAAAGGCCAACTAGAGAAAACACTGTATAACGAATAGCTTTTGGAATTGTTTCACGTGGATTCTCTGCTTCGGACGCAGCAAGCCCAATTATCTCAAAACCCGCATATGCAAAAACAATCAGCAGCATACTTCCGGCAAGTCCGCCAAGACCACCCGCCAGCAGCGGCTCATCTGCCAATGCTCCTGTTCCTACCGGCGCTTTATCCGGAAGCCAGCCAAATATCAGGACAATAGCTGTAATGATAAAGAAAATGATGGCGAATATTTTCACACCAGATAGAGCACTCTCCAGCTTACCAAGTTTGTCAGCACCTAGCAGGTTAATAAGTGTCACGCCAATAATAACCGAACTTCCCAGCAATGCAATGGAGACATTGGGAAACCACTGCCTGAACAAAATACTGATTGCAGTAGCTTCACTGGACATAGACAATATGGTGCCAGTCCAATAAAGCCAGCCAACTACAAATCCTGCTCCTTGACCAAGGTTCTGGGCAGCAAAGGTGCTAAATGATCCCATGGATGGATTGGCCACCGTCATCTCGGACAAAGCATACAAGATGAAGTAGACCAGAACCCCTGCCAATATATAAGCAATGATAATAGAAGGTCCTGCTGCTCGGATGGCTACTGATGAACCGAGGAAGAATGAACCTCCTATTACGCTGCCTAAAGCCATCATCGTTAACTGTGTAGCAGACAAACCTTTACCTTTTTTTTGCATGATTTTCTCCTCATGTAGTGATGTATGGAGTTATTATCTGCTTTTATGAGGAAAAGATTCTTAATGGATATAAGAGTCAATCAACACATAATAAAAAGAGGAGTTAGCCTGCGCTAACTCCTCTTTTCCCATATTATTCGTACTTCTTTTTACTTTAAGTTCTTAACCCCAGTCTCCAGCATTTCCATCTGCAGCACAGTCTGCTCATCTGTAATGGTCTTATCTTTCCCATTAATGACGGCCTCATATAAATCATCATATACTCGTCCATAATCGCCATCTACGGATTTCACCTTTTCTTCGCGGATGGTTCCTTCTTCATCTACATACGTCAGTACACCATAATGATCTAGTGTGTCGATACCAAAGTCTTTGTTTTCAGGCATATGGAATAGCTTTAAATGTTCTTCCTGACGATCTTTCGTTTCTTTCACAAAGCTACCCTTTTTACCATAAACGACGAAGCTGGGTCTTTCTTTCATTCTGAAGTAACTGGATTTTACGGATACTTTTAGCGAACCGTAATATAAATCCAGATCAAAATAATCATTCATTCTTCCTTGTCCTAATAATTGTCTGACATCATAATGGATATGGTCTGGCTTACCGAAATAGCTAATAACCTGATCTAGTGTATGGCAGCCGTGTCCGTATAAATAGGACTCGGCAGGATCAAAGGAATGAGCGGATTCGGGTACTTCGGGACGATAATAGTCATAATGCATTTCCACTTCCAACAAGTCCCCTATTTTACCTTCTTCGATGACTTTTTGAACAGTTAAGAAGTCACTGTCAAAACGTCTGTTTTGATAAGCCTGCACGATTAATCCTTTTTCTTTCGCCAATGCAAAAATTTCTTTTGCCTGTTCTGAAGTTTCCATAAAAGGCTTTTCGACTAAGCAGTGTTTATTATGTTCCAATACTTGTTTAGCGTACTCATAATGGCTGTCATGTTTTGTACAAATCACAATTAGCTGAATATCCTTGTCATTCAATAGTTCATCCAAATCAGAAGTGTAGGTTACTCCTGCAATCTTATCCCAATTATCATGATCAGGATTTCTTCGATAAATTGTTTTTACCTTTATATTCTCTCTTTGAAGAACGAATGGCAGATGATATCTGTTTGTGCTTTTCCCGTTTCCGATATAACCGATTGTAAGCATAGCAGCCTCCTGAAATGTAGTATGTAGTAAGTCATTCACGTACTTCCATTATAACGTATGAAAAAGTACCTCTTGTGATGGATATGTTCATCACAGGAGGTACTTCTTTATTTGTTTATTACATCAAACCGATAACGTGGAATACGATACCAATTGCAAACAATCCAAGGATCATCACAATCGGAGAAACTTTCTTTCTAAGCAGCCACATGCAAAGCAGTGTGATCAATAGTCCTGCCAAACCAGGAATTAAGCTGTCCAAGTTGTCTTGTAGAGTCGTTACACTGGTGTCACTTAATGATCGGCCGGCGGCTTGCTGTTCTAAGGCCGTCCTCATGCCTTCCGTGCCTCCAGGCAATTCATCCCAGTCGATATAAGCACCTTCGTCAAGCTGAACTTCCGATACAGTCGGTGCAAAGGCGACGGATACCCACCTGTTTACGAGTGCCCCGAGTATGAACATCCCGAGTATCGAGGCGCCCTTGGTTATATCCTGCAGCAGTCCGCCAGATAAGTCTTCGGTAATCTTGGAACCAGCTTTGTAGCCAAGTTCCTGTGTATACCATGTGAATCCCATACGAATTAAGTTCCAAAGAACAAAGTAAAGAATTGGGCCGAGTATGTTACCAGTCAAAGCAAGAGAAGCAGCCAATGCACCCAGAATCGGTTTGACCGTGAACCAGAAGGTTGGATCCCCGATACCAGCAAGTGGTCCCATCATTCCGACTTTAACGCCTTGAATTGCCTTGTCGTCAACAGGCGCACCATTGGCACGCTCTTCTTCAAGTGCTAATGTTACACCGATAATCGGTGAAGCAACATATGGATGTGTATTGAAAAATTCCAAGTGACGCTGCAATGCAGCTGCACGGTCTTCTTTTGTTTTATATAATCTTTTGATTGCGGGAATCATGGAAAATGCCCAGCCGCCGTTTTGCATACGCTCGTAGTTCCAAGAGCCTTGAATGAAAGTGGAGCGCCACCAAATAGAAACGCGATCTTTTTTGGTTAACTTCAATTGTTCAGCCATTTTTTCTCCTCCTCCTTTTTAATAGTCATCGATGATTCTGCCTAACGGATCACCAGTGTTTCCGTTTCCGCCACCGCCTGAACCGCCTTGTTTTGTAAGTGCCAGATAAATAAGTGCAAGCGCTACGCCAATACCACCAAGACCTAGAAGTGTGATGGATGGAATAGTTGCTAAGACGAAACCAATTGCGAAGAATGGCCATACTTCTCTTGTCGCCATCATGTTGATAACCATTGCATAACCAACTGCTACTACCATTCCCCCGCCGACTGCCAAACCGTCTGTCAACCAAGCTGGCATAGCTGTAAGCAAGTCTCTAACCGGCGCTGCGCCGATTGCTACGATCAATGCAGCCGGGATTGCAATACGCAAACCTTGCATGATGATGGCGATAATATGCCACATATCAATTTTTCGGAAGTTTCCTTCCTTCGCTGCCGCATCCATCAGATGCACGATACCTGTCGCCAGCGTACGGACAATGATTGTAAGCAATAGACCTGCAACTGCAAGTGGAACTGCAATCGCGATTGCAGAAGTAACGCCTTCTTCACCTTGACCGCCTAAAACTAAAATGATTGCAGATGCAACAGATGCCAATGCAGCATCCGGTGCTACAGCTGCTCCGATGTTTGCCCAGCCCAGAGCGATCAGCTGTAAGGTTCCGCCTAAGATAAGACATGGTACTACTTCGCCTGTAACCAAGCCGATTAACGTACAGGCAATGATTGGCTGGTGAAAGTGGAATTCATCTAAGATTCCTTCGACACCGGCTAAAAATGCCACGATAACAACTAAAATGATTTGAATCATCGTCAAATCCATGATTATTCATCCTCCTTTTTTATCTGATAGTCAGGATTACCTTTGTTTACTTAACTCTGCTTGTGCCCTTTTCAAAATGTCGTCCATATTGCCTTTTGAATCGTTCGGCACTTTGCGTACATCAAATTTGAGACCATGCTCTTTTAGCTTAGCGAACGTATCGATATCGTCCTGGCTGAAGGCAAGTACCTTATTCGGCTGTACTTTACCAGGTGAGTGTGCCATCGAACCAACGTTGATTGTCTCAAGTGGTACCCCGCCTTCTACTGCTCTGAGTGCATCCTGCGGGTTTTCAAAAAGAAGCAGTGCACGCTGGCCGCCAAAGTGCTTATCGTCCTTTGCCAGTTCAATCATTTTATTGATTGGTACAACGTGTGCCTTTACCCCTGAAGGAGCAGCCTGCTGAATCAATTTCTTCCGAAGGTCATCCTTTGCTACTTCATCGGATACAACGATGATACGTGTAGGATTTGTACTCTTCGTCCAAGCAGTTGCAACCTGACCGTGAAGTAAACGTGTATCGATTCGTGCTAATACGTAATCAAATGTACCAGGAGCACCAGTATTCGACGGTCCGCTAGCAGCTGCAGCAGGAGCTGCTGGTTCCAGTTCTTCCGGATTCACTTTTACCGCTTCTTTTGCTGTGCCCAGGATATGCGCCGCAATCTCATGCGCAGAATTCATGGAGAAGCGCGATGCAAAAGCTTCAATCAGCATGGCCAAATTCAAACCAGCAACAATCGCCCATTTGTCTTTGTGGTTTTCCATCAAGCTGTTGGCTTGGTTGAAAGGTGTTCCGCCCCAAAGATCGACTAAGATTAATACTTCATCTTGGTTGTCGAAAGAGGCGATTGCTTTTTCCATTTTCACCTTTACATCAGCAGGTCCTTCGCTCGGCATCAATGTAACAGCTGCTACATTTTCCTGCTTTCCGAAGATCATCGTCCCGGATTGCAAGATACCAGTGGCAAATTCACCGTGTGTGGCAATGATAATTCCTACCATCTCTCTACCTCCTATTAGTAGTATTGTGAAAGCTTACATAGACATGGCCAGCTCAGCTAAAGTGGTTACACATTCGATAAATGACAGTAAAAAAGGCATGAGTAAAAAGCAGATTAAATGAAGGCATAGGTATAGAAGGACCCTTCTTCGTTTTAATCGATGCTTTTTTACTCATGCCTGATCGAATCAGTAACACGTAAAAAATAAGTGCGATGGCTATTTAATTCTATTTTGCAAGCGCTTTAATTATGTATTAAAAAAATAAAGCACTTGAGTTCTTTAGTGAGCTTCCAAAAGTATTGTAGCACACCAGTTTTTCCCTTACAAGACTCCAAAGCTAAAAATTTAGTTCAAATTATTACCAGTTAGAAATTTAAGATATGCCTATTTTTTAGCTTTACTTTTTATGCCGCGTTTGATGACATCAAAGAAACCTAATGATTTTACCATATGATTCGGATCAACATATTCACGGATTGCTCGAAAAACTCGCTTTGGATCCTTAGAAGAAAATGTATATGTCCCATTGCGTTTTGTTTTGATAGCATAACGCGGAATCCATTTCCCTTTCAACAGAACCGAAGCAATTACAAGATCAACCTCTTCCCAAGGAATCTGAATGAACTTGCGAGCATCACGATTATTGAAGAATTCAAATCCTTTATCTCCAATCATGATCTTCCCGTATTCCGACATTCTATGTGATGTTGCATCAATAACTAAATCGACTTTTGTATTGATTGATTGGACCATTTGAACTCCCCCAATTCTTTTAATAATGATTATACACGCATTACCACTTTATGCAAAAAAAACTCAGGTCTATGGTGAAGCAATACTATGCCAATGATATAATGGAACCAATATGGAAAAATTGGAGGAGAAGAACATTATGCCCAAAAATAGGAGGAAGAAGCGTGCGTTGCTTCCTTTCCGTCTCAATATTTTGTTTGTGATTGTTTTCTTGTTGTTCTCTGCCTTGGTTTTGCAGCTTGGAGTGGTGCAGATCATTAATGGCGAAGAGCACCAGGCAGTATTGGAACAGACAACTAATGATATCGCTGAGATTTCTGTTCCGCGCGGCATGATTTATGACAGTGGTGGAAATGTGATTGTAGGAAATGAACCTGTTTATTCTATTACATACACCCCGCCAAAGAACGGAGATCCTGCTGATAAACGGCTCGATATCGCGACTAAACTCGCCGATATTATCAAGATGGAAGATAAATCTATAGAGAAGATAACCGAGCGCGAATACAAGGAATATTGGTTCTTATTAAATACAGAAGAAGCGAATAAGCGAATAACAACTTCTGAAAAAGAGTCACTTGATGATGCTGAAGTGTATGATACGACACTTGACCGGATAACAGAGGATGATTACAAAGAGCTTGAAAATGATGAAAAAGCAAAACAGATCATTAGCATCAAGCGGGAGCTGGATAGTGCGACCGAGCTTGTTCCGCATGTCATCAAGAACAAGGACGTAAGTGAAAGGGAATATGCAACGATCGCCGAGAACATGGGTGACATGTCCGGTATCAATGTTACAACCGATTGGATACGTCATTATCCGTATGACGGTTCCCTTCAAGGTATCCTTGGCGGCATTAAGACCGGTATCCCAGAAGGAGAAGAAGATTATTATAAATCCCGCAACTATCAATTGAATGACCGTATCGGTACAAGCGGTTTGGAGAAACAATATGAAAGCTTGCTGAAGGGTGACAAGAAGCGCGTCCGATACGTAACGGATAATAACAATAACATCGTCTCACAGGAAGTTATTTCTGACGGGCAGCGCGGGCAGGATCTTCAGTTATCTATCAATATGGACTTCCAAAAAGAATTAGATAAGATAGTACGCGATGAACTGAAGAGTGCCGTCAACAGACATCCTGGTGCAAACCGTTACTTGGAAGATGCGATGGCAGTTATGCTCAACCCGAATACAGGCGAAATTTATGCTGCCAGCGGACAGCATTATAACCGAGAAAATAATGAGTATGAATCTGCTGATATGAATACGGTCTTTAGCGCAAACGCAGTTGGTTCCACCGTTAAGGGAGCGACGTTGCTTGCCGGGTATCAAGAGGGTGTCATAAATATGGGAGATGTATTCATCGATAAAAAAATGAAAATTGCAGGTACGGAACCCAAAGGGTCCTATAAAGATATGGGCCCAACCTCTGACTTGCAGGCTTTACAGAAATCCTCCAACGTATACATGTTCAATGTCGCTCTGCGCCTAGGCGGTGAATACCATTACAAATACAATCAAAGTGTGTCATTTGATCCAGATTCTTTCCAGGTATTGCGCAACTATTATAATCAAGTCGGTTTAGGTGTAGAAACCGGAATAGACTTACCTTCTGAATCTACTGGGTACGTAGGAAATGCCGGTCTAGCTGGTAACTTTATGGACTTTTCAATAGGTCAGTACGACACGTATACTACCATGCAATTAGCTCAATATATCTCAACAATTGCAAATGGCGGTTACAGGATTAAGCCTCATTTCGTAAGCGAAATTCATGAACCTTCGAACGAAAAGGACAAACTGGGTCCGCTTGCGGAAACGAAGTCACCGGAAATATTAAATAAAATAACTGCAACAGATGAACAAATTGAACGAGTGAAAACTGGCTTTGAGATGGTCTTCCAAACACAAAACGGTACTGCTAGCCGCCACCTTACTAAAGAGGCAAAAAGCTACAACATCGCTGGTAAGACAGGTACTGCACAAACAAGTAAGAACGGTACGGATTTGGAAAACTGGACATTGATCGGCTATGCAGATGCGAACAACCCTGAGATAGCATTCGCTATCGTGGTGCCAAACCTTGGTATCATCCGTGGCGGTGAGCAGTATCCAATAACATATAATATTGCCAATCGCGCTCTTGAATACTACTACGAGCATACTGCACCTGAAGAAGAATAGAAATTTGAATAACAGTATTCTAAAGAACTCACAAAGTTAGATATGTTATCTCATTAAGGTATGTTGTCTGGTATTATACCGGTGACATACCTTAATTTCTTTTTATAATCTAAAATAAAAACCGATATGTCCCTCACTTTTCAAGTATAATGAAGCCTATTCAGATAATGCATATAATATTTGTTGTAAAAAATACTATACACATAATGAAAAAACAAAAAATGAGGTTAAATAATGAGTAAAGTAAGTTTTGCGGACTATCATGTAAGCGAAGAAATAAAAAGAGCACTAACTGTGTTAAAATACAAAACTCCAACTGAAGTTCAGAGTGAAGTTATTCCATTAGCATTGGAAAATCAAGATCTTCTCGTAAAAGCTCAAACAGGAAGTGGAAAGACTGCTTCCTTTGGTATTCCTGTTTCCGAAATGGTTGTGTGGGAAGAAAAAAAACCACAGGCGTTAATTCTTACTCCAACTAGGGAGCTTGCGGTCCAAGTCCGCGAAGACATTACGAATATCGGAAGGTTTAAACGTATTAAGGCGGTAGCCGTCTATGGAAAAGAACCTTTTAAGAAGCAAAAAGATGAATTACAACAAAAAACGCATGTAGTTGTTGGTACGCCTGGACGGGTCATGGATCATATTGAACGAGAAACCCTAGATTTGGAACAGATAAAATATCTTATCATTGATGAAGCAGATGAGATGCTGAATAAAGGCTTCATCGATGAAGTGGAAGCGATCATTAAAAAGCTGCCCTCAAACCGTGCAACAATGGTTTTCTCTGCTACCTTCCCTAAAGATATTGAAGATCTTTGCCTTAAATATATGCAGGATCCTACTCGCATTGAAATTGAATCAACTGGAGTAACTGCCGATACCATTGAACATTTGTTAATCGAAGTGAAAGAAGAAGAAAAAATTTCACTTCTTAAAGACGTCACGGTTGTAGAAAATCCAGACAGCTGCCTCATTTTCTGCCGAACCAAAGAACATGTGGATACTGTGTATAGTGAGCTGGATGAAGCTGGATATCCTTGTGAGAGGCTCCATGGGGGACTAGAACAAGAAGACCGTTTTGCTGTTATGGAAGGCTTCAAAATGGGGAACTTCCGCTATTTAGTGGCTACTGATGTAGCAGCCAGAGGTATTGATATTGATAATGTGAAACTTGTCATCAATTACGACGTTCCTATGGAAAAAGAGGCCTATGTGCACCGAACTGGTAGAACTGGCCGTGCCGGAAATAAAGGAAAAGCCATTACGTTTTCGACACCATATGAAGGAAAGTTCATTAACGCAATTGAAAGATACATCGGCTTTGAGATACCTACTACAGAAGCTCCTAGTCCTCAGGAAGTTGCTGGTGGAAAAGCTGCTTTTGAAGAAAAACTAAGCAGCAAACGCATTGTAAGAAATAATAAAACAGCTCGAATCAATCAAGATATTATGAAACTCCATTTCAACGGCGGTAAAAAGAAGAAAATCCGTGCTGTTGATTTTGTTGGAACGCTCGCAAAAATCCCCGGAGTCACAGCAGAAGATATCGGCATCATAACCATTCAGGATCAAATGTCATACGTTGATATTCTGAATGGTAAGGGCTCAATAGTCTTACAGGCCATGGAAAATTCGACAATCAAAGGTAAAAAGTTAAAAGTAAGCAAAGCAATCAAATAAATTATAAAAAATTTAAATCCCCCCTCACTTTACAATGAGGGGGGATTTTTTGTTTACTGTGAAATTTTAAGAGCGTTGACGCAAATCATCGAGGGATTTCACAACCGTATGAGGAATCGGTTTCCACTCTATTTTCTTGAACAAAGCCACGATGGAGATTGGCAGATAGGTAAACAAAAAGAGTGGGAAAGTGAACAGATAAAAGATCTTTTTCCAGTTTGGACAACGAATTTTATCCCACTCCATTATGGTTGTTATTAGTCCAAGTGCAAATAGCAATCCATAAATCCACAGGATCCCTAAAGTTCCACCTATAAGATATGTTTGGAACAGCCCTTTTCCTTCTAATGATACAAGTAAAAGTATTAGTACATTACCGATAAGGCAGAGAATAGAAACAATTACTACTGGCAGCACCGTCATCATCATATCAAAACACGAAAATCTATTTCCTTTTCCACGGATCATACCATATGACAGCTCTTTACCGTATTTCATAAATACCTGGTAAAACCCCTTTGCCCAACGTAATCGCTGTTTCCAGGACTGACTGAATGTGGATGGCTGTTCGTCATAAAATACCGCTGTGCTGCAATATCCAATCTTTTCACCTTTAATAATCTGCGCGACCGTGAATTCAATGTCTTCTGTAAGAAGATGATGAACCCAGCCTCCATTTTCTTTGAAAACATCAGCGTTAACTAAAAATCCGGTTCCTGAAACAGCACAGCTCGTTTTAAGAAACATTCTTGGACGGTTTAGAAACTCTGCTTCATACAAAAACCAAAGTGCATATCCAGACGTAATCCAATTCTGATCATAGTTTTTGGAATTTCGGTAACTAGTGATGACTCTGTATCCTTGATTAAAGGTTTTGTTCATCTCAAATATGTAATTTTCATCAAGAAGATTGTCAGCATCAAATACAAAGTATCCGTCATAATTTTTAGATGAATACTCCATCTCTATGATATTCAGCATATGCTTAAGCGCATATCCCTTCCCAACCATCTTTTCGTTAAAGCGTTCCGCGACGATTGCTCCTGATTCCCTAGCAATCTGGGCTGTATTATCTGTACAGTTGTCAGCAATAACGAAGATATCATACATTTCTTTAGGGTAATTCTGATTCTTTATACTCTCAATTAACTGCCCGATAACAAGTTCTTCATTTCGAGCTGGAATTAAAAAAGCGTATTTACGAAGAGGAACTTCTTTCTCTGTTGAATATTTACTTCTTCTCGCCTTAAAGGCAACAATTATGTAGACAACTTTATAAACAAATACCAACGTAAATAATAATCCAATGTAAAAAATGAAATGACTTAGTATCTCTAACGTATCTTTGACCATAGTACACCCCGCATCTTAGAATAATAGCCTGATAGTCTGATCTTTGAGTATCCATTTCTATTTAATTTCTTACATTGTTTTAAAACACTTATAGAGACAAGCTCATCCCTACTTGTGACTGCTCCTAAAATTTCGGCTGAAAAAGCCACAAGTATTACCAAAAACTGTATAATGAGGTTTGAGACAATTACTGTTAATCTTTTTCCAAGAAGAGTTAGCTGACTCTTAGTTATCATTTCAGAACATTTACAAATTGTTGAGTACAAGTGTCCACCGTAATGTTCTAAAATAATTAACATACAGCAGCAACATTTCACTTCTTCGTTCCCTAATATAAATGTAACAAACATAGATTTTCTCTAATTACGTTTCTTGTAAAGATTTAATTAAATAAGCTAACACAAAACGACGCCTCCTACAGAAAGGGCGCCGATTATTAAAAGAACCTGTCAAAAATAAGGTTTATCTGTTATTAAGATGAAAAAATTAAATTATAAAAATATATTATTTTCGCAAAGGATTACATGTGGTATTTACTAAATCTTATATATATATTATGACAAAATTCATAATATATGGGTCCTGAATTATTGAGGAATGCTTACACTAAAGGAGAATTGATATCTATGTACTTTATTTCCGGAATTATTTTTATTGCCATTTCATTTATGATGTTCTTTTTCATTGATTTGTTCTCTAGAATTTTTCCGCAAGAAGTTATGTTACTTGATGAAGATGTGGTGCAAGGATACTACCAAACAGGTTCTCTGCTGTTTCCTATTATCGCGGGTATAATTGGCTTGTTTTTTATTGTGATGCATTATCTGCTGCAGGGAAAAGCTGAATAACTATTTCTAAGAAAGCATCTTGATCTATGTGGCGACAGTATTTACAAATAGATTTTAGCTCTCCTAAGCAGGAGAGCTTTTCTTATTTACTTTAAATTTTCTCTTCTGATCACAATTGTTTGTTTCTTACTATTGTGAAAATCTGCTATCATAGCTTTTGGAATAATCTTTATATCATCTTCTTAATATGTAATACTTTTATCTTGTATAGTAATTCCTTCCAATTCCAAGTCTCTCAATCCAATATTCGACAAAAAATGGTAGAATTGTATTTAATAATAATATTTTAAAGGAGCTTTTCACTATGGGACGGAATCTCTCGGATCACCTCGATATTGCAGCTCTAATGGATAATTGGTCTGTCAGCATTCAGCTTGATAAAAAAGGTGCTGCTGCAACCATCCACAAAGAGCTTAAGAAACATATTAACGAGTTCGATGTCGAGAAGCTTATCACATATTACCTGTTTGAGAGTCGCTATTATTTGATGCAAAAAGATGCTGAGAATACCGCTATATCACTTGATAATGCAAAAACACACCAAGACCACTTCCATGATACCCACCGATATTTCCTTCACTTAGCAGAAGGTATTCTTTTCTATGATGAAGGAAATTACCAAAAAGCACTTCACTATCTTGAGAATGCTGAGAATTACATTGATCAGCTGGATAACCCTATAGATATAGGGGAATTCCATCTCCGAAAAGCCATGACCTACTATTTTCTCGACATTACCAATCTGTCTGTTCTTCATAGTGCAAGAGCTGCAAAAGTATTCAAATCTTCTAAAAGACTGGAATTTCTGCTTGCCCGGACGCAAATGCTGCAGGGATTGAATTACATAGATCAACTCAACTACGAATTAGCGGAAAAATATCTTCTAACAGCGTTAACAACTTTCGAGAAAAACGAAAATCAAAACTTTATCTCTTCTACAAACCTTAACCTTGGTGTGCTTTATGTAAAACGTGATTTACCAGCTACTGCAATTCCCTATCTTAATGCAGCATTGCAAGGGAAACAAAAACGTATTTTATTAAAGATTTTATACTTATTAACTGATTGTTATTGGAAAACAAATCAACCTTCTAAAGCAATAGAAGTCTATAAAGAAGGATTTCAGGCAAGCATTGAAGAAAATAATATGACAAAGAAGTGGGAATTCGCAATGCTGCATAAAAAATATGAAGACAGGCTGAATTTTGAAATTGTCTGGCAGGAGGGGATAAATTATTTTCAGAAAGTAGAAGATGTTTATAATGTCAGGCTTTTCTCGAAACAATTAGCCCAATATTATGCGGATAACAATCAGCATGATATTGCAATGAAGTACTATCTATTAACTCTTACTTAAAAAGAGGAGGATTTGTTTGAAGAAAGTTATTTTTTCACTGGTACTGATAGGTACTATTGTTATAAGTAGCTTAGTCGGATATGCAAATCATCATGGTACTACAGAAAAGCCAACTGATCTTGGCAGCGCAGTATTTCTCTTAGAAATACTAGATAAATAAACAAAACATAACTGTTTTAGAGAACGGACATCCGCTTGATACGTGTCCGTTCTCTTTCTGTGCTCTTGATTAAGTCATGCTTCATTCAATGCTAATATAGAAGTAGGATTATAGTATAACCACCTCTGAAAGGATGTTGATGCAGGTTGATTAAATTCGGTATCGTCGGTACAAATTGGATTACTGAGCGATTAATTGCAGCTGGCAAACAGCATGAAGATTTCAACGTTACAGCTGTGTATTCCCGGTCGGAAGAAAAAGGACAAGCATTTACTAAGAAGCATCAGCTTCCACTCGCCTTTACTGACATCAACGAGATGGCTAAACACGATGACATAGACGCCGTCTACATAGCCAGTCCCAACGCTTTACATGCGGAACAATCATTATTGTTTATGGAGAACGGCAAGCATGTGCTTTGCGAAAAGCCTTTTGCCTCTAACAGTTCAGAAGTATTACAAATGATTAGGAAGGCAGAAGAAAAAGGCGTTGTTCTTATGGAAGCGATGAAATCGACATATATGCCCAACTTCCTGAGCGTCAGAGAACATCTGCATAAAATAGGTCCTATACGCTCTTACTTTTCTTCAAGCTGCCGCTACTCTTCGTTTTATGATGATTTGAAGAATGGATCATTGCCAAATTTATTCAATCCAGCCTTATCTGGTGGAGCTTTAATGGATCTCGGCGTTTACACTATCGCACCCTTGGTTGCGCTGTTTGGCAGACCAACGTCTATTCAAACAACTGGCACTATTTTAGCATCAGGCGTCGACGGGCAAGGACATATGCTTCTCGATTATGAAGAAGTCAAAGCGAGTGTCATGTTCTCCTGCATCACGAACTCCTATCTTCCCACTGAAATTATCGGTGAAAAAGGAACCATTGTAGTCCACCATATTTCAAGTCCGAAGAAAGCGGAAATACATTATCCTGACGGAACAAGTGAAGACATTAGCAGGCAGCAGGAATACGACCCGATGTACTATGAAATTGCAGAGTTCATTCAGCTTATCCAAACAAATAAACAGCAGTCTTCAGTCAACACATGGGAAAATTCAATTATTACAATGGAGATACTTGAGCAGGCACGAAGGCAGATGGGTGTACCAATAAACTAAATAATATCGTCTGTAACCCCAAAAGGACACTTCACTGCAGAAGTGTCCTTTCATTTGTGCGTATTTTTAAAAGAGTGTATATAGAATAACGGCCAGTCCTACTGTGCTTGCAACAGAGGTTAATGCCTGTTTGGCGAATAAGCTGCTTGCATGCTTCACACTGAATTCGCGTGCAATAGTATATAGCGTTACCACACAGGACGATAACGTACTGGCAAGATAAACAAGCAAGAATATCTGGGCGGTTGATAAACTGCTTATCAAGACACCGCCATTTTGGTTCAGCACCAGCAGCCCATCTTTGCGAATAAAAGAGAAAACGATTCCTTCCACTGTATCTGCAGGTAAATGCAGTACCTGCAGAAAAGGTTGAAGCATTACAGTCAGCCACTGAAATAGTGGGGTAAACTGGAGCAGGGATGCAGCTACACAAATAAGCAAGAAGATCGGCATCGCCTGCAGAACGAATTGCCTGACCACTCCCTTTATGCGAGCTGCAGCGCTAGCCATATCAGGCTTTTGTACATACGGCAGCGGCGCCTTTCTTTCCAGCTGTGGAGCAGCTTGTTTATTCCATATTCGCGTATGTATCGCACCGACAATAAATAATGCGACCAAATAAGGTAAAAAAAGAATTGGTTTTCCAGCTGCACCAAATAGCGATAAAGTGGCACCAATTTGATAGCTGCATGCGGAGCCGAATGATAACAGTGACACACACGCTCCCCTGGAACAGACACTGCAGCTCCTGCTTTGTAAAACTGCTACAACGTTACAGCCGAAGCCAGTTAACACTGGTACAAGATCTCTTCCTGTCAGGCCAATTTTGCGCAGCCATCCATCCAATGCATGGGTAATGTGCTCCTGCATACCGCTTTCTTCCGTTAGAACTGTTGCCACTGCCACTAGGGCAATAACGGGAAAAGCCCAAATAAAAGAATAAGACCCTAAAGTCAACAAACCATAATCCCCCACTAGCAGCACCGAAAGCAGCACAGGCAGATTGCTCAGAGCTTCCGTGAGCGGATTAAGGATGTATGACTCTGCCAGTGGTTGCAGCCAGCTGGCTAAAAAATACGCTGCAAATACAGGTACTGCAAATATTGCCAGACAAAACATAAGAGCTAATAGCTTGCCCACTGCCGGAATAGTAAAAGGGTATAGTAAGGATGGTGGCGGATTTTTCGGTTCCGGCAGGAAGGAGAGTACGCTCTTTGGCACTCTCCAAACTTCCGCCGTTTCCATTGCCTGCAGCAATTCCTGCTGGCCCATTGCCTGACGCGTATCTTTCCAGAAGACAGGAATATGGAGCAGGTTCTCGATATACCTTCTTTCCTCTTGGGCAGGCATGTAGCGATCTGTGTGCGTTACTATTAGTACCGCCTTCCTTCCTCGTAGAGGCAGCAGGTTCTCCAGCATATTTAACTCCTGCTTTAAAGATGCTGATGAGACGAATAATATCATGCTGCTGGCTTGGTTTGCATGCTCCAAGGTAAGCTGCATGGAATAGGCGTCTCCTTCTACGCGAAGACCTGGGGCATCTACCAATACAAGGTTCGTCCCTTGTACAGAGGCTGAGATCATCTCTACTGTCGACCCTTTCACATAAGAGCTCACAGCATTTTCTTTCCCGGTCAGCTGTCGGAAAAAGGTTGTTTTTCCAACTGATTCGCACCCAAGCAAGATTACTTCCTGAGTTTTTTGATTGGCTGCTAGCATTGACACCGTTCACCACACATGGACAAATCATCTAGAATAAAATTCTCTTGTCTGTACTGTTCCAAAATAGATTGGTCCAATTGCAGATTATCCGCAATTGCTTTCGCTACCACCGCATAGCGCTGGCGGAATTTATAAATATAACAAAATACATGGCTGTCATGTCTCACTTCGGGTCCTGCCAGGAATAAACCTGGCGTTTTTACTACCTCATCATCTTCTGTAAGCAGTACTTTTCCATGATCACCTCTTGTGACAAGATCTCCAAGCAATGACGTACTCCCCGTAAATCCTGTTGCCAAAATTGGCTGTGTATCGCTGTAATATACTTTGTTATCAGCAGTTTTAACGGCATATTTTCCGTCTTCCTGATACATGTGCACCGCTTCTGTGTTTCCGATCAATTCAAGTTTTTCTGGGTCCTCAAGTTTGCGAATTCTGCCGTAGGTGTATGGCGTCAAAGAAACACTAGGATCACTATGATCGAATTCCCATGTATTGGTCTTCGCCAGCACCTTGACCTTGGCACCTCTGCTGCACAGCTGATAAGCAGCATCCATGCCACTCTCGTAGCCGCCAATTATAAGGTGCTCTGATTCGATAATATTTGCCCATGATTTCACTTCACTGGAGTGAATCGCCAGTTCTGCTCCAGGAAAAGGCTTGCGGTTCGGGTATTGATACTCTCCTGCAGCCCAAATAAGAAACCTGCTGGAGATATCTCCCTTGGATGTGCTTACCTCAAATCCATCTGAATTCTTAACAACACTGTGAACAGTTGTATTCTCCTCCACCGGAAGTTCAAAATGGTCTGCAATTAACTCTAAGTACTGCGCATAATCCAGGCCGGTCGGATGTTCTTCATCCAATGTATATGCTGGAGAAGTTTTCGGAGCAATTGCATTCAAATCCGTCTGTCCAAAGCCCTGAGCAGGAAAGGAAGGGGTAATGAACCGCATCTCTTGCGGCCAATTTCGGAAAGATGCACCGATTTCCCCTTTCTCTAGGATAACGAAATGTTTACAGCCCATCTCCTGCAAAATGCTGCCTATTCCAATGCCAGAAGCACCTCCGCCAACAATAATCACGTCATAATAAGGTTCCATTTTATATCTCCCTTTGCACGACTTCAATTTTAAATAGTAATAATTACGATTTAATTATATTAAACCATGATTATTAGAATGTAAAGACATGCAAACTTTCGTAGTAAATAAAAAAGGCTGGTATGCGTGCATACCAGCCTTTCATGTTATCTTATTGATTTCCTTTTTTAACCCACTCTGCAACAGATACTGTACGTTTTGCCTGATGCTTCACAGCAGCTTCTACATCTTCTATCATCTTGCCGTCTTGACCCACTGTTACGCTTGTGCCGTAAGGGTTTCCTCCAGCTGCGAATAATACTGGATCTGTGTAGCCAGGTGTTGCGATGATTGCGCCCCAGTGCATCATGCTAGTGTATAGGGAAAGCAATGTTGCTTCTTGTCCTCCGTGCGGGTTTTGCGCAGATGTCATAGCGCTGACTACTTTATTAATTGTTTTACCGTTTGCCCATAGACCGCCTTGTAGATCAAGGAATTGCTTCATTTGAGATGGCATGTTACCAAAGCGCGTTGGTACGCTGAAGATGATTGCGTCAGCCCATTCCAAATCAGCAGAAGACGCGACAGGTACATCTTTTGTTGCTTCTGTTTGTGCTTTCCAAGCTGGATTAGCATCAATGACAGATTGTGGTGCAAGTTCTTGTACTTGCAGTACTTTTACTTCTGCGCCAGCTTCTTTTGCTGCTTCTTCTGCCCATTTTGCCATTTGATAGTTCGTGCCGCCCATGCTGTAATATACAACTGCTAATTTAACGTTTTCCATTGTTTCATTCTCCTTTGTTTTTCCGAATAATTTATCTAAAAATCCCATTTGTGTTTACACTCCTCATTTGTTGCTTTCACACTTGCTTAGAATCAACCCCATTGATTGATGCACTATCGAGCTGATATTTCTTATAACAATTTAGCCGATATACCATTCGCGAGCTGCTTCCACTTCTGTGTTTGTTAGCTGATGCCCGTTGTTTTCCCAATGAAGCTGGACATCTGCATGCGCTTCTTTCAGTAGCTTGACCAGTTCCAATGTTTCCGCTGGTGAACAGATTGGATCATTGGTACCTGCTGCGATAAAGACGTTTTTACCGGTTAGATCCGGAAGCTCGATTCCTCTTCTTGGCACCATTGGATGATGGAGAATAGCACCTTTTAAGCTATTCTGATAATGGAACAACAAGCTTGCAGCGATATTGGCGCCATTTGAGTAGCCAATTGCGATAATGTTATCACGGTCGAAGTCATATTCTGCCGCTGCTTCATCAAGAAAATTATTTAATTCATTTGTACGGTACACAAGATCCTCTTCATCAAATACACCTTCCGCTAAACGCTTGAAAAAGCGCGGCATACCATTTTCCAAGACGTTTCCCCGCACGCTCAGCACGGATGCATCTTCATCGATTCTTCCCGCTAGTGGCAACAAGTCCAATTCATTTCCGCCGGTTCCGTGAAGCAGTAAGAAAGTCGGCTTGGTGCTATCTTTACCTTTATGAAAAAAGTGTTTCATCATGTATCTCCCTCCAAAACGCTGACTTTGATGTCCGGTAGTGTTTGTTCCAATTCAACTCGTTCGGATTCAAACCAAGACGGCAGCATGAGTTTCTCTCCCAGCTTTTCTGTTTGTTCATCCACGGAGAAGCCTGGTGGATCTGTCGCGATTTCAAAAAGAATACCGCCGGCTTCGTGAAAATATAATGCGTTGAAATAATTTCGATCGGTTATCTCAGTCGGATGATGACCCTTCTCTTCCAAAAGCTTGTGCCACTCCTTCTGCTCTTCATCGCTTTTGGCGCGCCAAGCAATATGGTGAACAGTGCCAGCACCCATTAAGCCACGGACCTCAGGAGTGAGCTGAATATCGACAGTATTGCCAATGTCCGATTCGGCACGAAAGCGGAGATAATTACCTTCCTGGCCGATGCATGTCAATCCCAGAATGTTCTCCAGAATATCAGCTGTTTGATGAGGTGCTGCCGAAAATAATGTCGCACCGGCAAATCCTTTTATCGCAACTGCCGATGTGATGCTGCCAAAGTTCCAGCTGTTCACTGGTCCTTGTTTTTGTTCCACCAGCTCCAGACGAAGACCGTCCGGATCAACAAAGCTGAGATACCTTTCACCGAAACGAACAGCAGATTCTGCCACAATCTCATATTTCTTCAGCCGCTCCTCCCAGAACGGAAGTGCTCCATCTGGGATGCTGTAGCTGGTTACGCCGACTTGCCCTTTTCCAATTCGACCCTTGAGCTGTTTCGGCCACGGAAAGAATGTGATGATCGTACCAGGGCTGCCTAGCTCATCTCCGAAATAGAGATGGTATACTTCAGGTCTGTCAAAGTTGATGGTTTTTTTCACAAGTCTTAATCCAAGCACACCTGCATAAAAATCAACTGTTCTTTGCGCATCGTTAACCATTGAAGTGATATGATGAATTCCCGCTGTTTTAAGCATTTTTCTCAATCCTTCCGCCCTGAGAGCGACTTTTTCGGCCTTTCAGTATAGAGGACTCCGATTGGAAACTTTTAATTCTTCGCAGAATCAATGGAAATCAACTGCCCCATACTTTCGGTGAGATTAGTCTAAAACTCTAACCTCAAATGGCAATACATTATTTTCGATTTTACTGCGATGCTGTTCATATTGCTCTGGAAGCATCAATTTCTCACCCATTGTTTCCGGTGTTTCATCAATTGCGAATCCTGGGGGATCTGTTGCGATTTCGAATAGAATTTCGCCGTGCTCCCGGAAGTAAATCGCATTGAAGTAGTTTCTATCTTGAACGCGTGTAACGCCATAGCCAAGTCCATCTACATATTCGCTCCAATCTAGCTGATCCTGATCATCGCTAGCTCGCCACGCGATGTGGTGAACGGTACCGACGCCCATTTGACTTTTTCCGCTCGTTGTCAATTTAATATCAATTATATTTCCGATATCGCCTGCAGCTTGATAACGGACATAATCGCCTTCTTCTCCGACTTTTTCCAAACCCATTTGCTCGAGTAGTCCTGCTGTTGCGTCAGGAGTCTTAGAATAGAGTGTTGCTCCTCCAAACCCTTTGATTGCAACGTCTGGTGTTACTTCGCCAAATGTCCATGTATTCGTTTCGCCTTCTTCTCTTTCCACGATTTCCAAGTGCAGTCCATGTACATCATCAAACTGTAAGTACGTCTCGCCAAAGCGCTCTGTTTTCTTAAATGCAATATCAAATTTCGCAAGTCTGTTTTCCCAGAAAGCAAGTGCGCCTTTTGGTACCACATAAGATGTAACACCTACTTGACCGTCGCCAATTTTGCCTTGGTATGCGTTTGGCCAAGGGAAGAAGGTAATGATCGTACCTGGTTTACCTTTTTCATCTCCAAAGTAGAGATGGTATGTGCCTGGATCATCGAAGTTCACGGTCTTCTTTACAAGTCTAAGTCCCAATACACCAGCATAGAAATCAGTGTTTTCCTGTGGATGGCCTACAATTGCGGTAATGTGATGAATTCCTTGTGTTTGTTTTGTCATTTTTGTTCACTCCTAAGTTTTTTATTGATAACTAACAAATTCACTAATAGGTCTGCGATATCCTCTTGGTTTTCTGCTTGCTGTTTTTTCTTTGCCGATCGTAATCATCAGCACAGCTTCATATTGCGCTGGAACATCTAATACTTCCTTTACTTTGTCGGCATCGAATCCGATCATCGGACATGTATCCCAGCCTTTTTCTTTAGCAGCCAGCATGAACAGCATGGCGGAAAGGGACGCGTTCCGAATTGCTTCATCCCGGTGAAACTCTTGCCCCCGTTCTTCATAAAAAGAAACAGTGTCATTCACCATAAAATCGTATTCTTGTTTATTAATGATGCCTAACAGATTCAAGCCTTTATAGATATCGGCAGCTTGCTGAAAGGCTTCTTTATCGCCTAAAACTAAGATCACAGCCGAGGAACTCTCGATCTTGTACTGGCCGTTTGCCGCATCTTTTAATTTTTGCTTTTTTTCAGGGTCTGACACGACCACGTAATTCGTATGCTGCAGATTGAATGCTGATGGACCAAGCTTCACTAAGTTGAAGATCTCATCAAGTTCTTTTTTCGTTATTGGGTTGTCTGGGAGAAAGTTGCTTGCTGATCTCCGCTCGTTCACTAACTCTGTAAATTGCGTCATGTCTTCTTCATCTCCTCATTTACCTCGAATTCGAGATATATGGTCAAAAAAATATCATCCGCTTATTATCTCGAATTCGAGACATTAGGGTAAAAAAATATGAGCTCGCTCGAAGAATTTATTTATCTCTAATTCGAGATAATTATATATCACTTTAAATTACCCTGTCAACAGGTTATTTCCAATATTTTTTTCCCATGCAAAAGACCGGTACTAATGCACCGGTCTTTCCCCACTTTATACTGATTCTCTTCTCAATGCTACATCCGGTCGATTCCAATTCTGCATCCAATTACGGATGGCTGTTATCATGATGACAAGTCCGAGGACAAGCATGATTATCGACAGGATACCGTTCAATAAATTATAACCTGCTGCATCTGCATTCAAGTACACATTCGTTACCATCCAGTAGCCTGCGTAGTTGACCGTCACGTAAAGATACGCTAGCGGGATTAAGCAGGTTAGCATATAGCGGCGTTTATCTGCTATTTTCAGAATGATAGTCGCTCCGATGATCAATCCGATAGACGCCATTAGCTGGTTGGATACGCCGAATAGTGCCCAGACAGAGCTGATATCTCCGGAAAACAGCAGATACCCCCATAGGAAGCAGGCGAGCGCACTGGCGAAAATATTACCCGGAAGCCAGTCGACACGCTTCAGCGGCTTATAGAATACGCTGCCGAAATCCTGAATTAGATAACGTGCGACACGTGTACCGGAATCAATTGCCGTCAATATGAACAATGCCTCGAACATAATCACAAATTGGAAGAAGAAGGATGCCAAATTGTCGAACCATGAAATCGATGTGAAAATGAATGTCATCCCGACGGCTAATGTAACTGCCCCGCCGGTCCTGCCTTCCAAATCAAGCCCGATAGACTGACTCAAACTAGCCAAATCTACTGTACTCATATTAAGCGTTTGGAAAACTGCAGGTGTAGAGTTGATCGCAAAATAGTCTCCTGGATGAAGAGCTGTTGCTGCAATCAAAGCCATGATTCCCACCACACACTCCACAAGCATCGCACCGAAACCTACCGGCTTGATGTCACTCCAGCGATTGATCATTTTAGGCGTTGTACCAGAACCGACGAATGCGTGGAAACCAGAAATTGCTCCACAGGCAATCGTAATTGAGATGAACGGCCAGACCGGACCATTCATTACCGGCCCTCCCCCACCGACAAATTCAGTGAATGCCGGCATTTGAATTGCTGGGTTTACAATGAATACACCTAGAATTAAAGCCAGGAATACACCGATTTTCAAGAAACTGCTCAAATAATCTCGTGGTGCCAGTAGTAACCATACTGGCAATGCTGCTGCAAAGAATGCGTAAATCGGTAAAAGAATAGATAATGTCTTTACATCTAATGTTAAAAAGTCCCCTAGTGGCGTACCGACAATAAGCGGTCCGACGAATACACCAGCCATGATCAATGCGAAGCCAACGATAGTAGCCAGTTTCAGATTGCCTGTTTTGCGATGATACAATCCCACTGCCATTGCAATCGGAATCGTAATACCAACCGAGAATGTCCCCCACGGATTCTCTTCCAGTGCATGCAATACGACTAAGGATAAGCCTGCCATCGTAATGGTGATAATGAATAGCATGGCAAGTCCAGTACAGAAACCAGCAACCGGACCTAGCTCCCTTTTCGCAATTTCCGCTACTGACTCTCCCTTTTGTCGCATGGATGCGAACAAGACGACCATATCATGGACAGCTCCCCCGATAACTGCACCAATCAATAACCATAACAAACCTGGTAAGTAGCCGAACTGCGCCGCTAAAATCGGTCCAACTAGCGGACCTGCTGCAGCAATTGCCGCGAAATGGTGTCCAAATGATACCCATTTGTTTGTCGGCACATAATCCTTACCATCCTCCAGCTCATGCGCTGGTGTTTTCTTTGAATCATCCAGCTTGAGCACCTTTACCGCCATAAATGTTCCATATAAGCGGTACACAATCATCAAAATACAAATCGACCCGATTACCATTGTAATCGCATTCATATTGTTCCGCCCCCTCAAAGCAGAAGTTATATACCACTCCACTATACGGGACAAATCTTTTATTGATAGCGTTTACAATATAAAAAGCTAAAAACGAAGGATGAGTTGCAGGATTCGGCAGGTGAAATGCAAAAGGAAGCCTTCCTTATTGCTTCAAGAACCCTTCTGCCCAATTAAATCTGCTTACGCATAGCTATAACGCACCTAATGAAAGAATTCAGAATGGACAAGCACCCTTATAAAGTTTATACCTTTGATATGAGTCCTAAAAATAGAAATAGATTTCCAAAAACACTTAAAATAATTCTAACTCCATTTCATATTCACTTTAATATTGTCGTTGGAATGCGATTCAATGCCAAGTCCTTCCCTGGCAAGATGAGCTATCTTGAGAATTTGAGTAGTCCGATCTTCAGTAGATGATTGTAAATAGTTAATTACCTCATCACGTATGCGAATAATTGGTTGCAATGGAAGCCGTACCTTTTGAGTAACATAGTGCACAAAAGCATCCAGATATTCCATGTGCTTTGCTTCAGAATGTGTCTTAGATAAGACGTGCACTACCTTCGATCGATAGGCAATTTGCATGAAATTGATATTATCGACAGAATGGTGATTAGAGAGTATATCCTCAGAAAAGAAAAACTTACTTTTTACATGAAAAATCTGTTTTAACTCGTTTATCGTATTCATTTTTGGTGTTGTGTAGTCATGCTCATATTGCCAGATAGCCTGTTCCGTAACTCCTAGTATGTCGGAGAGCTGCTTACGTGAATATCCATGCATGATACGTATATTGGTAAGATTCTCACCAACGAACATGCTGCTCCCTCCTTAATATTTCCAACAAAATCAATTCTCCTCTTCTTCTAAATCCTCTAAGATGCCAATGTCATATTGCTCTGCTGTTCGTTCCATTCCTTGTGAGCTAGGTGAGACAGCCTCACGGTCTTCCTCTGAAAGATCAGCGCCAGATATATAATCAGTTAAATCTTCAATTAAATACGCTACATTAGTTGCAGGATTTGGCAAGTAATGCAAAATCTCTGATAGTTGATACGCATCATCCAACTGATAGGTAAGAATATGAAATTCATTGAACTCTTTTTTAAATTGCAACAGTTCCTCAATTACTTCTGACTTTGTGACAAATAATGATAATTGTTCCTGTTGTTCTACCTTCGTATGCTTAGATAGATCTATAGTTGGAAATTCAAGTTCTGAATTAATCTTTGACAGTTCATGCAGATATGTACGGCGTTGAGAACCTTTACCTGCTTCAATTGGCAGTACAGCCTGCGAAAATTTGTTTTCATCAAAGTATGCAGCATTCTTACTTAAGAAAAGAATCTTGCTTTCACCGTGGATAAATTGGATATAATCCCATGTAGGACCAGCCTTGGAAAGTCTGTAAGAGAATCCATGTTTCTTACATTCCTTAGCTAACTTGTCTTCAATAAAATTACCTTTTGTCCATGCAAAAGCAGTACTAATGATCATTTTTTCCTGTCGATCTTTCCTGTGTTCAATATATTCGCGGTAACCCTCTACAATAGCGTCTACAATCATTTGGCTGTGCTTTGACTTAAACTTATATTGTTCCATGTACACCACTCCGATTCAGCGGCATTTTTGCCTTCGAGAAAGCAATCGGAGAAGATGTTGATGCCTATAGTTTATGGACCAAGAATGACTACGCCTATATTATGTTAGGCAATCAAAAACGGTCAGCTGTCAGGCGGAACTTTGATATTGCACATGAGCTGGGACATCTGCTACTTCACTATCGACGTGATTTTGCTAATCTGGAGCGTAAAGAACATAAAGAATTAGAAGATGAGGCAAACCTTTTCGCAGGTGCTTTTTTACTGCCAGAAACCGCCTTTAAACGGGACATGGTAGGTATCGCCCGTCCAACTAATCCAGATGCATACTTGGACTTAAAACAGAAATGGATGACATCAATTCAAGTGTTAGCATATCGCGCTGCTAAACTCAATATGCTAACACCTAAAGAGCATAGAAATTTCTATGCCGCACTTCATAGGCGCGGGTACTTAAAAATTGAGCCTTTGGATGATGAACTACCTGTTCAAAGGCCACAGAAGATGCAAGCAATCTTAGACCTTGTTGCACGTAAAGATATTTTAGATATCCGTACTATGATTGAAGAAGACTGGAAAGCAGATATAGAATTTTTCCATCATCTTACAGGGATAGAACCTGCATTTTTTAAAAAGTTTATGAAAAGTAAACGAGACTATAATATGGAACAAGTAACGGATATTAACAGCTTGCGTGCGAAATAAATCATAGCTCGACATCCAATTTATTTATAAACAGACCATTGATATTAAGATAGGAAGGAATACTATTTATCGTCCTTACCTTAAGTGTGGTGATTATTGGAATTTTAATGGATATTCGCTGACTGCTTGTTTTCTTTTTTCTTGTTGCTATTATGACCAAGCTATGAAATCCCGAACATATTAGCTGTTCGGGATTTTTTTAGAACTCATGACCCTTCTCTGCTCATGGTATCAATCTTTTCAAATCTTCATAATCCTCTTCTCAAAAAGCTACCTTTAAAATCAACCCTACAAAGAAACTTAGCACCCCAACCAACACAGAAATTCTTCCGATCTTAAACCGCATCAATCTATCTTCCTTCGTCTCGGTATGATAGTTCGCACGCTGCTGCTGACCGCTAGTTAGAGCACCCATAAATATTCCACCATTTATAATTGCAATAACACCAATTATGAGTAATGCGTTCGCCATACTCATCCTCCTTCGGCTCTTATAATGTTTATACGTATATATATGGAAAAGGTTGCTATTTGAAAATCACTTTTATACAGAAGATGTATCTATCTTATAAGAAGGAAAAGAAACAGCAAAAAGCGTATAGATAAATGAAGGAGGAAAGAACATGATTACCTTACATATTGAACTCACTTCACCCCAAACTCAGCTCTGGATTACTGCCGTCCTGGATGGTATGTCCTTATGACAGAAGCATCCTTTACCCATTTACTGCAGATTTTCCCATGTCCGGATATACACAAAACTGCAGCTTATTATGAAAAAATAGGATTCCGGTCTGTTTCTTATCTTAATAGTGCGGAGCCGCATATATGCCTGTATCGCGATACCATAGAGCTTATTCTGACGCAATCTTCACTGGCTAAAATTTTTCCGAACCGTGTACAGTATGGATACGGATATGATGCGTATTTCATTACAGAGAAGCAGGCAGCGATGCAGCAGGAATTTGTGGACAAAGGGATCACCCTTGTCCGTCCTTTAATGGTGACTGACTATGGCAATAAGGAGTTTGTATTTGAAGATATAGATGGCAGATGGATAGCGGTCGGGAACAAAATTTCATAAGAAAGACCGCTCTCAAATAGAAAGCGGTCTTTCTCTTTATATATAAGGATCATGCACGATTCTTAAGGCCGTCGCTTACTTCTTCCGGCTTTATCGTTTTAATTTTCTTTATGAAATAATAGTGCTTTATAAGACCAAGTACAATTAATACAATTTTTACTATCCATATATCAATATAAAATACCGAAAATAAAATGAAGGCATCTGCAATTATGTTGATTCGGATTTTTTCTTTAAGGGTCATGCCTTTTTTCTCTGTGATAGCCAACACATATTTTGTATAGAAAGTGGTGCTTTTAAACCAATCGTCTATTCGTTTGGAGCTTTTTGCGTAACAAAATGTAGCTACCATTAAGAACGGGCCTCCGGGCAGTACCGGCAGAACAATTCCTGCTATCCCAAAGCCTAAGAAAATGGTTCCAAGCAAGAAGAATAGGACGTTCTTCAGTTTTTTTATGATCATCACCTTACTTTATAAATTCCTTTGATTACCTCGCATTATATCAAATAAATAAGATGCAAAGTAAGCAGTTAAACCGCTAATGCTAGCATTATTAAAGCAACTGTAAGAAATCTGTCAATATAATGGAAAAGTATTGAAAAAAAAGCCCTCGTATTAGCGAGAGCTCTGCGTTGGTTTATTTTTCTATTTCCCTAATTTCCATGCCCTTTTGTTTTAACAGGCTTTTAAGACCGGAACGGAATGTGGAATACGACTTGAATCCTTGGAATCCTGAATTCGATAGGACGAGTTTTTGTACCAATTTGGCTGAAAAGCCGACGAATATTGTTTCAACACCCATCAGCTTCAGTGCCTCTGTCAGATTCTTTATATTGGCACTTAGCTCCCTGTAGCCTACTGTATCTATGTCCAAGTAGTTGATGCCGGTAAGATCAATGATGACTGTATCTGCATCAGCATCGACAACGCTGCCTACGATCTTATCCTGAATATGTGTAAAACGCTCCACAGAAAATGTTCCAGTCAGCGGAACAAGTATTGTATTCGGTACAATGGATGGAATCATCGGTGCAGATAATTCCTTGATCATTCCCTCATATTCTGCAAGTTTCTTCTTCAGCTGTTCATTTTCCTGATGCAATTCTTCTATGCTTGCTATGTTCCTCATCACCTTATTGTGAATTTTCCCTCTCTATCTATAGCAGTATTATACACGCTCTTCCTGAGATATAGAATATACTTCCCATTTCTCATAGCGAGTAATCTACTTGTAATTTACATTTTATGCATCTTTATCTACAAATTTCGGCGTAAATGGTAAAATATAACGAAAGACGACTATAAAGGGGACGCGTATGGATAGGAGTTTGCTCGTAATAGATCAAGATTTGACTGCGGCTTTGGAAGATTGGTATTTGCATATCCGGCTTGGGAAGCGGCAGGAAGCATCGGATATATATCACGACTTATCAAATCGGATAGATGAACTGAAACAGGAAGATATGCTTTACATAGTTTATTTACTGCTCTCCTGCAGGTTTCATGTACTTGTATCAGATTTAAAGAAAAGTAAACATTATCACGAAGAAGCAGGCAAATATAAGCATGCTTTCGTGCCAGCATTACATTATTATTATCATCTTGCAGAAGGAATGCGTCTTGGTGAAGAAATGCAATACATGTGTGCACTTGCTTCCTTTGAACAGGCAGAGGAATATCTTTCTTCTATTGATGATGAAGTAGAGCATGGTGATTTCCACTTCCGCAAAGCGATGACATATTTCTACTTGGATATTTCATCTCTTTCTGTCTTCCATACGGAACATGCAGTGAAAGTATTCGAAAAATACCCCGCTTACCGCTATTTGCTTGCTCGCAGTCTTTTAATGAGAGGACTGAACTTTATCGACCAAAAGGAATTCACTCAAGCAGAGAACGCTTTGAATGATGCCCTTTCACATACTGATTTTAAAAATGAAGGTGCCCTGACTGCACTGGTGCAACATAATATCGGTTACTTATATACCGCGCAACAAATGCCGTTTGCCGCTATTCCATATTTAACAGCTGCTCGAAAGTACCGGACATACTCCGCTTATTTGAACACCTTATTCCTTCTGGCAGACTCTTATTGGAAAACTGGACAGCAAGATAAGGCAATAGATGTCTATCAGGAAGGATTCAGGCTGAGCATCGAGGAGAAAGATGACATATTCAAGTGGGAATTTGCCATGCTGCACAAGAAGTATGTCGATCGTGCAAATTTCGAAACGGTGTGGGCAGAGGGAATTGAATACTTCTTGGAACAAGGGGATAAGTTCAATGTACGAACTTATGCCAGTGAACTGGCAGCGCACTTTACGGAAACCGGACAAGACGATTTGGCTATTTATTATTACAAGCTTTCTTTGCAATCCTAGTACACACAAAACACAACAAGAAACGGCAGAAGTATCACTATAAGGAGGAACGTATGACTCATAATCTAGTCTTACTAAAGCCGATTTCCGAGGAAGATGCCAACGCATTGCTGCCGATCTGGTCAGATGCAGCAGTAACGAAGTGGACGCGTTATCCTATTTCACAGTCATTGACAGAGGCAAAAACCCGAATCAAGCAGTTGGAACAGACGAAGCATACAAGCCGATATACGATTAAAAAGCACGATAACCAGACCATCATCGGTACTTGTGGATTCAAACGCCTGAATTTTCTGCATGAAACAGCCGAAATCGAATTCGAGCTCGGCAGTGCCTTTTGGCGCCAAGGCTTCATGACGGCAGCCCTGCAGGAGCTTCTACGTATCGGCTTTGACCGCTTGCAGCTGAATAGGCTCGAGGTCAAGGTTAATGCCGATAATATCGCTTCTCAGCAATTGGTCAGACGTGCAGGCTTCCAACAAGAGGGCACTATTCGCCAAGGACGAAAATGGGAGGGGCAGTTTCAGGATGTTCTTCTCTTCAGTCTGCTTCATTCCGAATTCCGCTCCTCGGCAGCAGCCGAACAAATCGGACAGCTCGAGCTGCTGCATTTGCTAGACCTGACAAAGCATTCCGCATCATATATGAATGAAATTGTTAGTGAAGTGAATGATCATGTCGTACGCTTGGCTGTTATTGACGGAGACTATCATTGGCATAAGCATGATGATTGTGATGAAGCGTTCCTCGTTCTCGAGGGCGAACTATATATTGATATAGAAGAAAAGACAGTCAGCTTACAGCCGGGTGACCTATTCACTATCCCTGCCGGTGTCATGCACCGGACCCGTTCCAAACAGCGGACGGTGAATATCTGCTTCGAGAAGGCTGTTAATGAAATAACCGGGAGCTAAAAAGGAGGCATCTATATAGATGCCTCCTTTTTCCTTAATTATCAATAAGTGCGCTAAGTTCCGCTTGAAATACTTTCACTTCATCTTGATTATACGTGCTCAGCTGTACCGTTACGATACCATTGCCACGACGTTTTGGGACTATCTCGATCACTTCTACGACAACCCGCAGCTCATCATCCGGGAAAACTGGCTTAATAAATTGGATATTATTCATTCCAGTTCCGGCTACTACGTGCTCCCCGTAAACACCAGTCTCAACCCATAGCTTGAAGGAAGTACTCATCGTCTGCATTCCAGACGCAATCAGATTACCAAAGCGTCCTTGTTTGGCCTTTTCTTCGTCTATATGCATGTATTGAGGATCATACACTTTGGCAAATTCGATAATATCTTCTTTCGAAAGCTTGAGGGCTTTCGTTTCGTAGCGCCGCCCTACTTCATATTCACTGAATTTCATCCTGGCACCTCTATTTCTATCTGTTTTACTGCTCGTACTGTTACCTATAAATTGGTTTGCGATATGCATATGAATTCATGTCGGTATTATATAGAAAAAAATAAGAGATGTACACTGTGTTATATATAGATTTTCCAGGCAAATAGTCAAAAGCAAAATATTTTATGTTTAGTCTGTACTTTGTTAGGGTATTTAATATGAGTTAAATAATAGAGGTAATACAAGGGGTCATCATGTTCTTGGATGACAACCATAGCTGTGTATTTATTGATTAGATGGAAATATGTGCAGAAGGAAAGGAGGAATGTATGTACTCTCCTTGCTTGATGATTTATTAAGGTTGATACAATTTAACTTACTGAATCAAAATCCTTTCAAATACACTTTGAAAGCTTTTTTAATTACATTTTTTATATCAGTATGGTTAAAGATCTTTTGCGCACAATATGATTATGTTAGCCAAACGATGGATCAAGCCTTAAATCAAAAAGTATGGGTGTTTACAGTAAGATACATTTTCCTCATATGACAGCTTTGCTGGTTCTACCCCTCATTCCCATAGGGTAATGCAGTGATTTGAAGCCAGTTTAAACTGTATTTGTTGTCCTTGTATAACCGTATATCATGGAGTTGACAAAAAATGAAATTCAACAAGAAGAAGATTAACGTTGTAGATATTCAAACCGCGAAGAAAAGTGTGTTTGCTACTGGAGTAGGAAACGCAATGGAATGGTTCGATTTTGGTTTATATTCCTACTTAGCTGTTATTATTAGCCAAAACTTTTTTAGTGCAGTTCAGAATGATGAGTTGAAATTAGTGTTCACCTTTGCAACATTTGCGATTGCCTTCTTAATGCGTCCAGTGGGCGGAATTATATTCGGTAAAATCGGCGATAAATTAGGAAGAAAAGTCGTTTTAACAACCACAATCATTTTAATGGCTTTTTCTACATTACTCATCGGGTTATTGCCTACATATGATCAAATAGGTATATGGGCACCGATACTCTTATTAATCGCAAGAATTATTCAAGGATTTTCAACTGGCGGTGAATACGCTGGTGCAATGGTCTATATTGCAGAATCTTCTCCAGATAATAAGCGGAATATACTGGGAAGCGGATTAGAAATCGGTACGCTCACAGGTTATATATTAGCTTCACTAGTTGCCAGTTTGCTCTTCATCGTTTTATCTGATGAACAGATGGCTTCCTGGGGATGGAGATTACCATTTCTACTTGGCCTACCATTAGGGCTAGTCGGGATGTATCTAAGAAAAAGCTTAGAGGAATCACCAATATTCGAAAATGAACTTTCAAATAATGAAGGTCAAGAACAAGAGGAAGAAAGCTTCCTGTCTATACTGAAAAACCATAAAAAAGATATTATTGTTTGTTTCGTAGCCGTGGCATTCTTTAATGTGACAAACTATATGTTATTATCTTACATGCCATCCTATTTAGATGAAATCATTGGCTTATCCAGTACTGTAGGTACCATATTGATTACACTTGTCATGATCATCATGGTTCCATTAACATTAATGTTCGGCCGACTCAGTGATAAAATCGGAAACAAAACTGTATTCTTAATTGGTTTAGGCGGATTAACACTTCTTTCTGCGTTTGCTTTTTATTTAGTAAACTTGAATGGTTTGGTATTTGTTTCAATAGGTATTCTCATTCTTGGTGTGCTGCTTGCAACGTATGAAGGCTCCATCCCTGGATCATTGCCAACGATGTTTTACACAGATATACGTTACCGAACATTATCTGTTACATTTAACGTTTCGGTTTCCATATTCGGTGGTACGACACCATTAGTTTCAACATGGCTTGTCCACCAAACAGGAAATAACTTAGCGCCTGCCTGGTATTTAACTGCCGTGAGCATCATCGGATTCCTTGTGATTCTATTCTTGTTCAAGAGTACTTCAGGAAAATCCTTAAAAGGCTCTTATCCAACAGTTGCTACAAAGTCTGATTATAAAGAAGCTGTTGAGAACCCAGAGGATGCCCTTTGGTGGAAAGCTGAACAAGAAGATAATAAGCCTGTGTAACAAGCGTTCACTCTGTGCGAGTTACGATGAATGTAAAAACAAGCTCAACCTCTCTATCACTTGATGAGGTTGAGCTTGTTTTATTTGAACTAACGTCCGATATATTTGAAAGATTGAATATGTGTTTGTGATAATTCGATAACGTCTCTTGTGAATTGTTCCTCAGGAGTTTGGAAATCCTCTGCAATCAAATTGCGTACGAGTCCGTAAAATCCAAAACCTGTGTAAATCTTGAAGTACTTCATATTCACTTGCATCCCATTGATTGTTTCAAATTCAAATTGTTCTTCATATATGTTCTTAATTGCATTTGGAAAACGGGTATGCATACCCGGTAATGTGTCTTCATATTTAATTAGCTCAAAAAAGCTTTTGTGTTCATAAATGTAAGCAATAAGTGAAAAGGATGGGACATCTATCTCTTGTGTAGATGTTTTTCTTCCTGGCGTATACATAATACCCGCAGCGCCCTCCAGTCCCGCAAACATCTTATCGAGCAGATCCTCTGCCAACTCGATTTTATCTTGATAATGGAAGTAGAATGTACTGCGATTATAAGCTGCTTCTTCGACGATATCTTTCACTGTGACCGCATGATACCCCTTTTTCTTTATCAGCTTGATCAACGCCTCACGAAAATGCTCTTTTGTCCGATTGCGCCGTTTAGATGTCGAATTTTGTTCATATTCCATAAAAAAATCCCCCCTTAGTCAGACATTATTGGATTATCTGTCTAATAATTAGACATCTGCTTTTCAGCTACTGATTGAGAAATGTGTCCAAAGTATTACAATTAAATTGTAACCGATTTAATTCTATTATACTGGGGGAAACAAAAATGGGGAAATTACAAAATAAAGTTGCACTAATTACAGGGGGAGCATCAGGGATTGGCGCTGCTACAGCTCGTCTTTTCGCAGCGGAAGGCGCTAAGCTCGTATTAGTCGACTTGAACGAAGAAAAAGGAAAAATGGTGGAGGAAGAGCTTAAAGCGAATGGCACAGAAGCAGTCTTCATCAAAACGAATATTACAAGTGAACAAGAAGTAGCTGATTTGTTCAAACAAGCAGTTACGGCTTTCGGCAAGATTGATATTGTATTCAACAATGCTGGAATCGGTCGCGTTCATCCTTCACATGAATTGGATTATGCAGAATGGCGCACTACTGTAAACGTGGACTTGGACGGTGTCTTCCTAGTAGCCCGCGAAGCACTTCGCGTAATGCTTCTTAACGGCGGCGGAAATATCGTGAACACTGCTTCCATGTATGGTTGGGTTGGCTCGCCAGGATCTGCAGCTTATAATGCGGCTAAAGGCGGCGTTGTGAACCTTACACGTTCTCTTGCACTTGAGTATGCGGACAAAAACATCCGCGTAAACTCACTATGCCCTGGCTTCATCGACACACCAATCATCCCGGAAGATGACAAAGCGGCACTTTCCACGATGACACCAATGAAGCGTCTTGGTAAAGCAGAAGAAATGGCGAAAGCTGTTTTATTCCTAGCTTCTGACGATTCTTCTTATATGACTGGTAACAGCTTGATTGTTGATGGCGGTTATACAGCACAATAATATTTAAAGCCCCACTCTCTGATGAGAGAGTGGGGCTTTTCTTTTTCATTAACGACTTCTTAACTCCATACGATATCCAGTTTATCCGCATAAAAAGTAATTGCCTTCTGATATTCCAAGATATCATTATCGGATGTTGTTTCGGCAAGCAATTGGAGGAGTATCTGCATCGCTTCACCATGCTCTTTTTGGTTATATTTCACCATGGCATAGAAAACAGGAAAAGCATTATTTTTAGGGAACAGATTCATTGCTTTTTTTAAGGTTTGCTCAGCTTTCTTATAATTCCCTAGTGTCCGGTATGTACTTCCTAATCCTAAATAAGCTCCCTCTTCATGCTCCTTTGGTAATCCCAGCGCAATTCCACGTTCATAAAAAGGTACAGCAGCAGTTTCCTGTCCAAGTACATCAAAGCTCCACGCACATTGATACTGTACTTCAGCATTATCTGGATAAGCGGAAGCCAACTCAATCAATCTTTCGTTGGCTTCTGCCAGCTTGCCTGCTTCTCTTAAACTAATCGCCTCAAACAGCTCATTCATAAACCAAATCTCTCCTTCACTTCTCTTACATAAGTTCTACTCACCGGTACTTTAGAACCATCCTCCATCACAAGGTTATATGTGGAATTGAACCACGGCTCTAACGCAGTAACATGTTCAAGATGAACGATATAACTGCGATGTACACGCATAAAACTTGAAGCTGTCAGCTTCTTTTCCACGGATGCCAGCGGCTCATTCAAATGGAAGAGCTTCTGAAGTGTTTTTATCTGGGTCTTGCCGCTCTGGGTAGTGATATAGAGGATGGATTGGATATCGAGCAAAGAAATCCGCTCATTCTCTATGACGGGAAGTTTTTTTATCGGCGTTTTCGGCTCCGTAGCAGCCGGTATCATCCGCTGCAGTTTATGAATGCACTGATTGATCCGCTGTTCATCAAAAGGCTTGAGCAGATAATCTGCTGCATGCAGCTCAAATGCCTGCAGGGCATAGTCATCATACGCTGTTGCAAATACGAACGAAGGTGACTTTGGCAGCTCTTGCAGTTTTTCCGCAAGCTGCAACCCTGTTCCTTCGGCAAGTTCAATGTCTAAAAAAACGACATCAGGTGCTGTGTGTCGAATTGCTTCATAGCTTTTGGTTAAAGTTGATCCTTCTCCTACAACCTCGACTGCTCCGCTGTTTTCCAAAAGAAAGACAAGCTCCTGGCGTGCAAGTGGCTCATCCTCGACGATAAAGGCTGTCATCATCTGGTATCTCCCCTTTCTGATTGCTTGGTAGCTGGATGCGAATAGTCGTGCCTTCCTCTTGTTTACTTGTGATAAATAATGTCGCTTCATGATTATAAATGCCTTCCAGCCGTTCCCGTATGTTAATCAGTGCTGTTCCTGTGCCTGTTACCGAATCAACTGTCTGCCGCCCTGCTTGATTCAGCTTATCCTGTTCTATCCCATGTCCATTATCTTTAACAGTAATGCTGACATACTCTTCTTTTCTTTTGATACTGATAACGATCGTTCCGTCTGCTTCTGTGTCACGAAATCCATGTTTCACACTATTCTCCACCAATGGCTGCAGCAGGAATGGCGGGACAAGAGTCTGTTCCAACCCTGGCTCAATCTCAAGCTGTAAGATGAATTTTTCCGGAAACCTAGCTTGCTCCAGTGAGATATATGCCCGAATATGCTCAATTTCCTTCTCAAGCGGAATCAGCATATGCCTTGCTCCCTGCAAGTTGCTTCGGAAAAAGCGGCTCAATTCCTGCAACAGCTGACGTGCCTGGTTCGGGTCTGTTCTGCAAAGAATTGAAATCGTATTAATGCTGTTAAACAGAAAATGCGGATGAACTTGCGCTTGCAATGCTTTTATCTCCGCATTTTTTAACAGCTTGCTCTGCTGCTCAGCTTCAGCAAGCTCTAGCTGTGTAGAAAATAGATTAGCTAATCCTTCTGCCAGCTCCTGTTCTACCCTCGTCAAATCATTTGGATTCATGAAATACAGCTTTAATGTACCAACTGTTTCCTCCCCGACTCGCAGTGGGAGAACGACCGCCGCACGCAGCGGGCAGTTTGGATGAGAGCATAAAATCTCTTCCTGTGATTTAGCCGTCAGTACACGTCCTTCCTGAAGCACACGTTTTGTTAGCTCGGTAGCAAAACCGTGGGTTGGTAAATGATGATCAGACCCGACGCCAACATGAGTTAGTACACCTTGTTTATCTGTGATTGCAATCGCATCGGCTTCTGTCCATTCCAGCATAATTTCAGCTACTTTATTACACGAATCTGTGTTCAGTCCTTTCCGAAAATAAGGAAGCGTCCTGTCTGCTATAGCAAATGCAGCATTCGTCTGCAGTGCGCGTGTTCGCTCCTGCTCACGCAGGATAATCTGGATGATAAGCATGAACAGCAGCATACCGATTCCATTGACTACGATCATCGGTAACCCGATGATTTGCACAAGCTGCCAAGCTGGTTCCATGTCTGATGCCATTAGCAAAATCAATGTCATCTGGATGATTTCCATCGAGACGCCGATCAGGATAGCATACCCTGCTGTCAGCTGTTTTTTCTGTTTACGTCGACGTCCGAAATAGCCCGCTGCTAAACCTGCTAATACAGTTGAGATTGCACAAGCCTCAGCTGTGAATCCGCCCAGTAATAGTCTGTGTACGCCAGCTATCACGCCAACACCTAACCCTACAAAAGGTCCTCCCAGCAAGCCACCAATAGTCACTCCAAGAATTCGAGTATTTGCAATGGCACTATCCGCCTCAATGTCCAATAACCACGTGTTGGCCACGCGACTATCGCTATGTATCTCTACACCTGTATAATTGCTCAACACACCAAAGAATCCGAAAATCAGCAATAAAAGCAGTTTCTCTTTCATTGTTTGGTTGTGAAGAATAAGCCGTCGAAACGCTTTCAATTGGGAGAACAGGAACACCGTTATTAAGATGATACCCACCCGCTCAATCATTAATGGAACCAAACTCAGCATGCTGTCTCCCCCCACAATATGTATTAGTTCCATTTTATCGGAAAGGCTTCCAGTTTAATAGATAAGGCATCAAAATGTCTTGCTTTCTGTTATAATAGTACGAGTTTAACATCCGTTTAGGAGGCTTTTATTTATGTTAAAAAAGAACGCCCTTTATATACTCTTCCTTGGTACACTTTGTATTCTCGCAGGAATTGGTGTGATGATTTGGGCTAGCGATAAATTTTACTTAGGAATTGCTTTTGTTGTGCTTGGACTAGTCTATGGATTGGCTGGAATTTTGCTGTACCGCAGATCTAAAAAAATAGCTGCGACTAAGCACGAGCCTAAAGAATAATCGGAGGAATTCAGCTTTTCGTGTGGCCACTTTTTTATAATATCTTTCGATTATAAAGGGAGGAAAGGCGATGAAATTATCTATAAAAATAAAGCTGGAAATCTCCCCATATGCTGCAGCTGGCATCGCTGCAGCAGCTTGTTTCTTCATCATCAAGAAAATTCGCAGCTAATACATAACCGCCTTGCTTTCTATAAGCTTGGCGGTTTTCATTTATCTTCAGTAAGGGAATAGTCCTACAAGAAAATTTTGGAGGACAGGTGATCAGATGGAGAAGAAGTACTGGAAGGAAAGTGTTATCTACGAATTGTACACCCGCAGCTTTAAAGACAGCAATGGAGACGGAATCGGCGATTTCGGCGGCATCTTAGATAAAATAGATTACTTAGAATATCTTGGAGTGGATACAGTATGGCTTCCGCCTATTTATGTATCCGCTGATGTTGACCACGGCTATGATGTAAAGGATTTCAGATCCATTCAGCAAGTGTACGGGACAATGGAACAATTTGAAAACATATTAGCAGCATTTCATCGTCGCGGCATTAAGCTTGTTCTCGATATTGTACCGAATCATACCTCCATTGAGCATGAATGGTTCCAGCAAGCAAGATCCTCTAAAGATAATCCTTATCACGATTATTATATATGGGAACAAGGAAACCCCGCTGGCACTCTTCCTTCGAATTGGCGCTCCCATCTTGGACGCTCTGCGTGGACGTGGAATGAACAAACTGAGGAATATTATTTGCATTTGTACAGCGACAAACAGCCTGATTTGAATTGGGATAACCCGCAAGTCCGCCAAGAAATATATAACATTATGCGTTTCTGGCTGGAAAAAGGAATTGATGGCTTCCGTATTGATGCAGTAAATGTCATCTCGAAAGATCGGCGCTTCCCAGATTCAGATCAAGAGACATTACAGGCTAAAGGTGAGGCATACTTTAAAAACGGGCCGCACATCCACGATTATCTCCACGAAATGAACAGAGAGCTGAAAAAGGACTTCGAATTTTTCACAGCAGGTGAAACCTCTGCCGTACATGATCATGATGTACTTCAGTATACAAAGCAAGAGCGAGAAGAATTGGATATGGTACTATCTGCAGAAGCTTCTGAACTCGCTGATCAGGATGAAGATAAAAACAAAAGTAAGAAATGGACAGTACATGATTTCCGGGAAGTACTTCGTAAATGGCAGAAGGACGTCGGCGATGGTGGCGGCTGGTTCGGCTTATACCTCAGCCACCATGATGCACCGCGAATGGTTTCTACCTTTGCCGATGATGGAGAATATAGGATTCCATCGGCAAAGCTGCTAGCTACTATGCTGCATACTTTGAGAGGAACGCCGTTTATTTTTCAGGGAGAAGAACTTGGTATGACCAATTATCCGCATTTCGATTCTATTGATTCAATAGATGATCAAGAGGCACTCAGCTACTATGATTTGAAAGTGAACGAGCAAGGTGCTTCCGAAACGACTATTATGGACCGAATACGTGAGAAGACCCGTGACCATGCTAGGACTCCAATGCAGTGGGATACATCTGATCAAGCAGGATTCACAGATGGTACACCTTGGCTTCCAGTCAATCCAAATTATAAGGAAATAAACGTGCAGTCAGGTGTTGATAATCCAGATTCCGTACTGCAGTTCTATCGTAAGTTGATTCGACTGCGTAAAGAAAATTCCATCATGGTGTATGGAGACTTTGAGATTATCCTAAATGACCACGAGCAAATCTTTGGATATATACGTCGTCTGGAAAATGAGGAATGGGTTATCCTGCTGAATATGACGGATAAAGAAGCAAAATACGATATCCCCAGCGAGTGTGTGGATGATTGGGATAAAAAGCATTGTGTTCTCAGCAATTATCCACATGTGGATAATAAAAATACATTACAACCATACGAAGCAATTGTGTATAAGTATGAAAAATAATAGAACATTAAAGAGGAGTGTCTGCTAGGCACTTCTTTTTTAATATGAAGAATTTGCTAATAATGTGTCAAATTCTTGACATATCTAGTTCAAAAGTTCATCATAAAGTCGTAGGATAATTTACCTAAACAAACTGGGGGTAACGCATATGTCAACAATCGAAGGAAAAGTAGCAATCGTTACAGGAGCAGCATCTGGTATCGGTCTTGCAGCTGCAGAAGCTTATGTTAAAAAAGGCGGTAAAGTAGTTATTGCAGACTACAACGCTGAAGCAGGACAAAAAGAAACTGACAGACTGAAAGCAGCTGGCGGAGACGTTCTATTCATCGAGTTCAACGCTGCTGAACAAGATTCTATTAAGAATTTGATCGATCAAACTGTTTCACACTACGGTCAAGTTGATATTCTTGTTAACAACGCTGGTATCGGCGGCATGGGCGCAACTCATGAGCTATCTTATGAAGATTACCGCAAAGTAATCGCAATCAACCAGGATGGTATTTTCTTGGCTTCCAAATATGCTATTCAAGAAATGCTGAAATCAGGCGGCGGTGTCATCATCAACACGTCTTCTGTACTAGGCTTCGTTGCACAGCCTGGCGCGTTCTCTTACAACGCCAGCAAAGGTGCTGTAAACACATTGACTAAATCTCTAGCTGTGGAATATGGCGATAAAAACATTCGTGTTAACGCTGTAAATCCAGGCTTCGTTGAATCAGGAATGGTAAACAAAGAAGCTCTTGGAGACTTCTATGATAGCCTTGTAGCGAAACACCCAATTGGCCGTCTTGGCAAAGCGGATGAAATCGCACACGCTATCGTATTCTTGACAGAAAACGACTTCGTAACAGGTGAAACGCTTGTAGTTGATGGTGGTTACCTAGCTCAGTAATATAAATAAAAGGAGAACAGCTAAGCTGTTCTCCTTTTTTAGTAAAAATTTTATAAGCACTTCTATTAGAAGGTTAGAATTCGCCATCATCCGGCCTATCCCACCTATTTCAGTCTTTTTATTATTAAGGCATCCTTTTATCTTCTAAATAACTTTCTTCGGTTCTCCAAAAAACTGGTGGGCATATGTATTCCGAACAGACATAATAATTCCCAGCAGGATCATATTAGAAAATAAAGAGCTCCCTCCATATGTCAAAAAAGGAAGAGCGATACCTTTAACTGGTAACATTCCCTCTACCATACCGATGTTCTGTACTATTTGTATAGTGAGACTCAAAGCCAAGCCGGCACATATATACGTTCCAAAGGGATCATTACTCTTAGATCCTATTTCTAAAATTCTAGTAATTAGCAGGAAAAAGAGCAAAATTACAACTGCCCCTGTCAGAAATCCTCCCTCTTCTGCAATAGAAGCAAAGATAAAATCTGTGTGCTTTTCAGGAACATACACGTTTCCCCCTTCTATTCCTTTTCCTGTTAACCCTCCTGTCCCAACTGCCAAGACAGATCTTCGGCTTTGAAAGGCTTGATTGCTGTTATCACTTGGATCCAGCCAACCTATAATCCTATCCTGCTGATGGGGTTTTAGCTTAGGTATTAGGTCATCATAAATAATGTCCGGCTTAAATAAAAATAAGCAAGTAATTATACTGATAGCTAGTAATGGTACCAGTATGCCTATTGTCACTACAATCTTATTAAGCTTTATCATTCCTAACATTGCCACTATCGCAAACATGTAAAGCATAACCATACCTGTATCTGGCTGCTGATAGACAAGTAAGCTAGGAGGAATCGTCACGAGCAATATCTTACCCAATAGAAGTAAATCCTCCTGCATTGTTCTGTTAGGACGCTTTTCTTTAAGTTCTGCTATCAATTTAGCTACTATTATAATTAAGCTGATACGGAAAAACTCTGATGGCTGAATAGATCCTACGAAAGGGATACTGAACCATCTTTTCGCCCCAAGTATATTAGGCGCAATCGATTCTGGTGCGATAGTAAGAAACAAAAGCGACAAAACTGAAACAATGTAGAATGACCAAGCTAGTAAACGAAGCTGATTTAAATCCAAGAGTCTGAACAATAACAATAAAGTAAAGCCAATTACATAATTGATAAATTGCTTCAACGCAAAATTCTGGCTACCGAATTGTCCTCCAGACTGTGTACTAAAAATGAACAAAATACTGATTCCGCACAACAAACATAATATGATCAAGATTGGCTTATCCAGCTCGTCCAATCGCAATTTCTTTACAAACATAGTTAACGCCTTCTTTCCACCAAAGGAATGCGGATATGCTTGGCATTCCGAGATATCTGCAAAATAATTCCCATCGTAAACAAATTCACAATAAGAGAAGAACCGCCATAACTAATAAAGGGCAGTGGTATCCCCGTAATTGGTAAAAGACCGGCAACTGCTCCTAAGTTAAAAACTACTTGAACCATGATTTGAAACAAAAAACCAATCGTCAATAAAGTTCCGTATGAATTCTTTGCTCGCAATGCTATGTAAACTCCCTTTATAAGAAGCCCAAAATAAAGGAAGAACACTACAGCCAGCCCCAAAGTCCCCAGTTCCTCCAAAACGACAGCCATAATGAAATCGGTATGAGCTTCGGGGAGAAAACCGAGTTTCTGAACACTGCCTCCCACACCTTTTCCAAACACACCACCAGAAGCGATGGCTTCATAACCATTAATCAGCTGATAGCCTTTCCCATTTGGATCACTAAATGGGTTTTGAAAGGATAGGATGCGAGCTAAACGATAAGGAGCAGATACAGCTAGATAAATAACAGCACACACACCCACTCCAGCGATTGCGAACAGATGACGTTTCTTGATTCCCGCACATAGCAAAATAAAGAAACAAGGTATTGCTATTGAAGTAGCAGTCCCTAGATCCGGCTGCATAAGAATGAGCAAGAATACCACACCTAATAGTAATAGCGGCGGTAATAATTCTTTTCTGAAACTTGTAAGTGCCTTATGTTTTTTTCCGCAAACAGATGCAAAATAGACGACCATTGTAAACTTCACGAATTCTGCCGGCTGAAGAACGAAAGGGCCTAACTGCAGCCAGCGCTGGGAGTTATTCCGAACTTCTCCAAACCAAGGTGTGAGAACAAGTATGAGTAGTATGATTGATCCTATAACAAGAAGCGGACTCCATTTTTGATATAGCTTGTAGGGCAGAAAAAAACCCATTGTCATAGCAAAGATGCCGATCAAAAAAGATATCCATTGTCGATGAAAAAAGAAGTTTGAGGCATTATATTTTATTGAACCTAATGGATAGCTAGCGCTATACACCATGATCAATCCAAATAAACAAATACATATAACCAAAAAAAGTAATGTCTTATCTAGCTCTTTTATTTTCGATAACATATCGAGCATCTCCAATTAAGAAAACTAAGTCATTTAGAAAATTACCGGCTTTCGCCATGATAGCGGTAGTGTTGACAAAATGTCAACACTACCGCTATTTTTCTCCATTATCATTGACAAAACATCAACAATTCTATATGGTATCTTAGTGAGAAAAAAGTCAGAAACAAACAGTGAGGAAAATAATTATGGATTTTTGGATTTTGATTTTCAAATATCTCTTTTTAGGTCTTGTTCAAGGAATATCTGAACCAATTCCTATCAGTTCGAGCGGACATTTAATCATTGCCCAGCATCTATTAGGTATTGAAGTAAAGGATTTAAGCTTTGAAGTAGTCGTCAACACAGCTTCCCTTATTGCTGTGGTACTGGTTTATAAGAATCAAATAGCCAGATTATCTGTGTCCTCTTACCAATACATAGTGAAACGAGAAGAAACAAAAAAAGATGATTTTAATCTCGTCCTCTATCTTATTATTGGGACGATACCAGCCGCATTATTGGGACTATTATTTAATGATTTTATTGGGGAAAATCTGAAGAGTACATTTACAGTAGGCATCGCACTACTTTTAACTGCAATATCTTTATTCCTAATCAGAAATATCAAAGGAACGAAAGATATGAAAAAGATAGGCTGGAAAGAGGCTCTATTGGTTGGACTTGGGCAATCAATTGCTCTTATTCCTGGTGTAAGTCGCTCTGGAGCGACAGTGGTGACAGGGATGCTGACAGGGATGAATCGAGACACAGCATTAATGTTCTCCTTTTTACTATATATACCGGTAAGCTTTGGTGCTAGTATCCTAGAGATACCTGACATGTTCAGTCAAAATATTACTTCGGATTATTTAATCGCGTATGCTGTAGCGTTTGTTGCATCTCTTATCGGTACTTATTTTGCTTTGAAATGGTTTATTGATGTCATGAAAAAAGGTAAATTAATATATTTCTCTATCTATTGCTTATTCTTAGCGATTATCACATTGTTTCTATTATAAAAATACCCCGGCCAAGCATCGCTTGACCGGGGTGTTTTTTTAGATGAATATATCCAAAATCATCGTAAATACAAGACCTGAAACAGCTACAACGGTCGATAGTACTGTATAGGTTCCGAATGCTTCTTTCAATGTCATTCCGAGGGATTCTTTTACCATCCAGAATCCAGCATCGTTGACGTGAGAAGCAATCGCACTGCCAGCACCTGTTGCAAGAGCTACTAGCTCCAGGTTTACATCTGGCATAGTACCTAGAGATGGAATAACTAGACCTGCTGTTGTCAGTGTAGCAACTGTTCCGGATCCAAGACAGATACGAAGTATTGCAGCGACCATCCAGGCGAAGAATACTGGTGACATAGAAGTATCTGCAAAGATAGAAGCTACATAATCACCAACACCGCCGTCGATAAGAACCTGCTTCAAGGCTCCGCCTCCACCGATGATCAATAGCAGCATACCAAGTGCGTTGATTGCTGATCCACAAGAATCCATCAGTTTTTTGATCGGGATATTTCTTCTTATCCCCATTGTGTATATCGCAACTAATAGGGAGATTACCATCGCTGTGGAGGAGTTACCCACAAAACGGATGATTTCTATCAACATATTGTCATTAAACTCTAGTGATGTTTGCAAGATATCCACAGCGGCACCGATTGCCATGAGGATAACTGGGAAAAGTGCAGTGAAAACACTGATACCGAAACTAGGCATTTCTTCTTCTTTGAATGTTTTCGCAACACCAAAGGATGCACTGCCTTCACGTGTCCAAGCAGATGGAACTATTTTTTTAGCTAGCTTCGGATACAAAATACCTGCAAGAATAACAGTAGGAATTGCTACAATTATTCCATAAATAAGCATAAGTCCAATATTTGCACCATATTCGGCTGCTACTGCAGTCGGACCTGGGTGCGGCGGCAGGAATGCGTGTGTTGCAAGTGCCGCTGTTACCATCGGCAAACCGAGATGCAAGATAGATACTTTCAATTCTTTTGCGATTGAGAAGATGATCGGAATAAGCAAGACGATTGTTACTTCAAGGAACAAGGCAATACCAACGATAAATGAAGCAAATAAAACAGCCCACTGAATACGTTTTTCACCGAATTTATCAATAAGTGTAGTCGCAATTCTGTTGGCACCGCCAGCATCTGCAATCAGACGACCAAGCATAGCACCCATACCGAATATCAGCGCTATATGACCGAGCGTACCACCTAAACCGCTTTCAATTGAGCCAACTACATCTGACATCGGCATGCCTAGCAGCAATGCGACAATAAAGGAAACAATGATTAATGAAACAAATGTATTGAGCTTAAGCCCCATAATCATGATAAGCAATAAAAGTACACCTAAAGCTATGATCAATAATGGCATGATGATTTCCCCCAAATCTCCGTGTAAGTGTTTTCATTGTTGTCCGTTAGAAAGGAAGGACTGCTCATCCTTCCAATCATCAGGTATGTTGTTTTCTTAAAGCGTCGTACGAGTAAAGTTTGGTGCATATTGCGCTGCAACTTTGATACATTCTTCCATGCTGATGCTTTCCGCAATGTTTTTGCCAGCAATATCAAATGCTGTACCGTGGTCGACGGATGTACGCAAGAACGGCAGACCATTCGTGATGGAAACCGTACGGTGGAAGTCTGTCATCTTCGCAGCGATATGACCTTGATCATGGTACAAGGAAAGAACTGCATCGTACTTACCGTTTAGTGCTTGGAAAAAGACAGAGTCAGCAGGAACTGGTCCGACTGCATCGATACCATCTTTAACAGCAAGCTCGATACCAGGTTTGATTTGTTCTACTTCCTCCCAGCCGAACAAGCCGCCTTCACCGCTATGCGGGTTCAAACCTGCCACTGCAAAGCGGCGATTTTCTACACCTAGACGCTGAAGTGCTCTGTCACAGCGAATCAAGTAATCTTGTACTCTTTCTTTCGTCATTTCCGCGATAGCATCTTTCAAGGAAAGGTGACGTGTAAGGAAGAAGATACGCATGCCGTTAACTTCGAACATTGTTAGCGGATCATCAGATCCTGCTAGATCTTCCAGCATTTCTGTATGGCCGATGTAAGGAACTTTAGCTGCTTTCAAGGATTCTTTGTTGATAGGTGTAGTCGCAAGTGCTTGCACCTGACCATCCATTGCAAGCTCAACAGATTTTTTGATATATTCGAAAGCACCTTGGCCTCCTTGAGCGGAAACTTGGCCGTACTCTAATGTATCAATATCAATGTTGTCCAGATTGATTACATCAACTGTACCTAATTCGTATTTTCCTTCTGTCGGGGAAGATACTTCATTTACTTCCAGATTCGCTTCAACGATTTCAATCGCTTTTTTGATAACTGCTGTATCACCAATCACAAGGGGTTTACATACATCGTAGATTTCCTGCTTTGTTAGTGACTTCATTGTGATTTCCGGTCCGATACCTGCTGGATCTCCCATTGGAATTGCGATAATTGCTCTTTCAGTCATTGTTTATTCCTCCTTAAAATTTAGCTTCCAAATATTTCACACTTGTGTAAATTGCTTTCGTTCCGCCTGCTGTGCCGCCTTTGGTTACGATTGGAATACCATCCAGGTAGCCTCCCATAAATTTCCCATAAGCGATCAACGGCAGGATCTCATCCATCAGCTGAATTCCTTCCGCTCTGCTTATCGAGCAAAGTGAAGCGGTTACATCTCCACCACTAGAGAAGCAGCCCCCAATTTCAAACTTGCTTTCTTGTACAACTACCCGCGTTATTTTGCCGAGACCATCGGCGATACGCTTCGCTAATGCATCTTGACTTACACCTTGCTGTGCTCCAAGCGTTTTTAAATCAAGGATTTCAGCACCAGGTGCGTCGGTTGTGATCAACAGGATGTCTTGTTTCTCCATCTCCTGCTTTGCCAGGGCAATTACCCGATCTACCTCTTCGTCCCAGACGCCATCTACTGTAGCCAGTTTTTTGGAATCCACATAAATCGGCCTGAGATTTGTCTTATCCTTTAGGTATTGCAGCTGTTTCGAGCTATTTGATGTGACACTGCCTACTGTGACAATAATCTTTTTGTCCTTCATTCGCTTCCGGCTAAATGCTCGAGCGAATGCTGCTGTCAGCGGGCCGGGATCAGCCGGCACCATCTGGTAAGCTTCGAGCTCTGCCATGGCACCTGCTACCGCATCAATGTCTTCATTCGTGATGACATCCGGAACAAGGATTCTGGCACCCGCGTCTATTGCTTCCTGCATCTTGCTCTCGATTGCTTGCTTGCCTGCAAGGATTGTCTCAAGGCCGATGCTTGCTACTGTGAATTTACTTTGTTTTTCTACCAGTTTCGGTACATGTGATTCCGTAACCGGTTTAACCGGGTCCTTACCTACATCTGACAATTGAACAGGTACACCGTGAACAAGCAAGTACCCACCAGACACAATTCGTCCGGAATCCGGGTAAGCCGGTACGACAACCGCAACTGCCTGTGTTCCCAGTTCATCGAGCAGTGTATCAAGCTCAACGCCGATATTACCGCGCACTGTACTGTCGATTCGCTTGCAGACGATATCTGTTTCCCACTTCTTTAGATTCTCCGCAACTGTTTTCACACGACGGTGCGCGACCTCGCTCTTAACATACCGGCTATCGGTATCGACAATCACACCGTTAATCTGGTCTGAGGAAGGAAGATGGTCGTAGAAGACCATCGTCGCAACGTTATATCCAAGCTTCGTCAGCTTAACACCAGTTCCATTTCCACCAGTCAGATCATCTGCAATTACACCAATCTTCATCAGGCTTCCTCCTCTGCTGCTACGACCTCCAAAAGCTCCGGTAATTCTCTCGGATGATAAGCCTTAATACCGCTATCCGAAATGACACCGGATAATACTTCTAAGTCACAAACTTTCGCAAGCGCCTTCTGATCCAGCTTGCTCGAATCCGCCACCAACCAAGTAGCCTGTGCTGATTCGACCATTAACTTCTTAATGGAAGCCTTCTCAAAAGTAGGCGCCGTTACCCCAACGTGCAGATGAACCGCATGCGCTCCCAGGAAAAACAGATCTACATGCAGGTTACGCAATGTCTGCTCTGTGAGCGGTCCAAATAGCGCCCCGATGTTATTCTGCATCTCTCCGCCAGTTAGGATCACCTTAACCTCACTGTCCATCAGCTCAGCTGCAATCTTGATATCATTCGTAACGACTGTTAAATTCTGCTTTTGTTTTAGCAGCTTAGCAATCTCAAGCGTCGTTGTTCCTGAATCAAGCAGGATTGTAAAGTGTTCCTGCACCAGCTCTACAGCTCGTTTAGCAATCTGACGCTTTTCATCAGCATGCTTGCCCTCTTTTGTCTGGAATGATGACTCCATCACCAGCGGTTTGTTGAGGATTGCACCACCAAGCGTTCGGATAATCTGCTCTTGTTCCTCCAAGTAGTTCAAATCTCTTCGGATTGTCATAGCAGATACATTGAGTTCTTCGGCTAATGCATCGATATCTATCTTTTCATTCTTATTTAATTGTTCTAAAATCACATTTCTGCGTTCATTTGGCTGCATTTTGTATCACCCTTGTTAATAATGAACATCTTATAAGTTCATAATATGCTCATTTATGTTAATTGTCAACATAAATATGTTCTTAATTTTCATATACAATTTTATTTTTGTTAACAATTAACATTATACACTATCTTTCAATTCATTTATCACTACCATAAAGAAGCAACAAAAAACGCCGCCCCTTCATTAGGGCGGCGTTTCTTTAATTGGAGATGCTTTCTTCCAGCTGTTCGACCTGGGTTTGTTTGCGCATTTCCACTTCAACGATTTGATGATTCAGTGTCTCGGTTATTTCCCACTCATATCCATGAGCTTCTATAACGCTATGCTCTTCGATACTGCGAAGATTGGTGAGCATCCAGCCGCCGATTGTATCGACTTCTGCTTCGTTGACGAAACGAATGTTGAATTGCTCCTCAATTTCCTCAAGTAGAACGCGGCCATTCAGGCGGTACTTATTTTCTGCAACCTTTTGGATGTCCGGTTTTTCATTTTCATCGAATTCGTCGCGAATTTCACCGACGATTTCTTCAAGCATATCCTCCATCGTTACGATACCAGCAGTTCCGCCGTACTCATCGACGACTAACGCAATATGAACACGTCTTTTCTGCATTGTCAGAAGCGTATCATTCAGACTTGTTCCTTCATGAACTGTCGGGATTGGATGAATGAACGCATCCAAATTCTTATCCTCTTTTGACGTGAAGTCAGTGAGCATTTCTTTGACGTTAACAAAGCCGTAAATCCGGTCTTTATCACCGTCTTCTGTTACAGGATAGCGTGTATATTGATGCTCAACCATCACTTCCTGGATTTCTTGTCGTGTCATCGTATCAGAGATAGCAATAACCTGTGTCCGCGGGACAAGGATATCCTTGACGACGCGATCGTTGAATGTGAAGATGTTTTCCATATAATCCAGCTCAGTCTTGTTGATTTCACCGCTCTGGAAGCTTTGTGCCATGATGATCTTCAGTTCCTCTTCGGAGTGGGCCTGCTCATGCGCAACTGGCTTGACGCCAAACATGCGTAGGAATACGCGTGCAGATCCATTCAGTGTGTAGATAAAAGGTGCCATCAGCTTTCCAAACCAGTACAGCGGACGCGCCAGAATGAGCGTCATCTTCTCTGTATATTGGATTGCCAATGTTTTCGGAGCCAGCTCACCGATAACGACGTGTAAGAATGTCACGACGGCAAAGGCAATGGCGAATGAAAGAATGGTAGAAAGAGATTCTGATAAACCGAAGTACTCGAATACTGGGTGTAATATCTTTTCGACAGTCGGTTCACCGAGTGCACCTAGAACTAGTGCAGTGACAGTGATACCTAGCTGGCAGGCAGATAAGTAGTAATCGAGATCACGGACAAGCTTCTGTACGACTAAGGCGGTCTTGTTCCCTTCCTCGATGAGCTGTTCGATTCGTGACATACGTACTTTCACGACTGCGAACTCGGCACCGACGAAGAATGCCGTCAGAATGATGAACAAGGCGACTAAAGCTAAATTAAGTGCTAATAATGGGTCCAAATTTTCCCCCTATACAGGGGTTCACCTCCGTATGATGTTGTATTTCTATATTGGTGTCTTCTTTCGCTGCGATAAAATGTTCAATACCTTCACCTTCCCAAGGGAATCGCCTCCTTTCAGTTTTGAAAAAAAGCCCCCATCTCGTTACCGGGATGGAGGCTTTTATCTCCGCTCTTTTATACTAGCTTATCGAGATTATAAGGTATATATGCTGTATTTTCAAATAAATCACCGTGAAATATTTTAGAATTTTATTTCACTCATGTAGAATAATAGTAACCGCTAACATACTGGGGAATGTTTATAGAAGCCGAGCAAGGAGGAGACGTATGAAGAAAATAAAGATTGCAAGCTTACCGGGAGATGGAGTTGGTAAAGAAGTAGTTCCAGCAGCGCAGACAGTTTTGAAAGCGATTTCCGAGGTGCATGGCGGATTACAGTTTGAGTTCACTGAGTATCCATGGAGCTGTGAATATTATCTGGAACATAATCAAATGATGCCTGATGATGCATTGGATCGCTTACAGGATGTAGATGCTATTTTTCTTGGAGCTGTTGGGAATCAGAAGCTCGTACCAGACCATATCTCGCTATGGGGAATGCTTATCAAAATACGGCGTGAATTCGAACAGGTTATCAATATTCGACCTGCCAAGCTACTAAAGGGCATTACATCTCCACTTACCAACCCTAAGGACTTTGATTTATTAGTTGTACGGGAGAATAGTGAAGGAGAATACAGTGAAGTTGGCGGCCGGATTTTCCGAGGTGAGGATGAGGTTGCAATTCAAAATGCGATATTCTCAAGGCGCGGCACAGAGCGCGCTATGCGCTATGCATTTGAACTTGCCGCAAAGCGCCGAAAGCATGTAACCAGCGCTACGAAGTCAAATGGAATTGTTCATTCTATGCCGTTTTGGGATGAAGTCTTTCAATCTGTGAAAAGTGATTATCCGAATATCGTAACAGACAGTCAGCACATCGATGCCCTCACCGCTTTCTTTGTCACGCAGCCGCAGCGTTTTGATGTTATCGTCGCCAGCAATCTATTTGGAGATGTTCTTACCGATATCGGCGCTGCCATCATGGGAAGTATCGGTATTGCTCCTGCTGCCAATATCAATGTGAACGGTAAATTCCCTTCCATGTTCGAACCTGTCCACGGTTCTGCTCCAGATATCGTCGGTAAAGGTATCGCCAATCCGCTCGGGCAAATATGGACAGCGAAGTTAATGCTCGATCATTTTGGTGAGGAAGAGCTTGGAGTTAAACTGCTGGATATTATTGAAGATGTGACAGCAGCTGGGATTCTGACTCCTGATTTAAGCGGGAAATATGGTACGGCGGATGTCACGGCAGCAATTGTGGAAAGAGTACACAAACTATAGTTCAAGGAAAAAGAAGCTGCCGTCAGGCTGCTTCTTTTTTAAATATTGCTTTCGCTCTCAAATGAAACTGATTCCATGATCGTTTTGAAGACTTCTTTATCTTGTTCATAGTTCTCATCCATTGTATTAAAAGAGAAAATATATGCTGTTCCATCGTGGATGATGGTATTTTGCTGTAGTGTGAAGCCTTCCATCATGCTGATTAGTTCATTCGTTTCCATGCCATTAATCTCGTATGTTTCATCACTATTATACTCATAGCCAGTTTGCTGCTTTGCGAGTGCAATATACGTTTCCAGTGTAAGATCCGGGAATGTAGAAATATCCTCCGCTACGACACTGACCGTTGTAGAGCCATATTGATAGCCAACCATAGGTATGCCCATTTCTTCCATTTCACCTAAAGAAATATAATCTGTCGGCAACTCGAATGTCACGCCTTCAAATGTTACTTTTCCATCTACAGGTTCAGCAGATGAGGTTTCAGATTCTAATGTGTCAGCTTCCAATACATCTGTACCTTCCTCTTGGACAGGAGGGTCACTCTCGGGCAGTTCTGCACTATCCTCTTCTGTTGTAAAAAATTCATCTGGCTTTGCTGCTTCTTCGTCTTTGCTAGCATTTGTATCTAATTCCGCTGATTCTTGATTCTCATTAGCAGATGATTCTGTTTCTGTTGCTTCGCTTTTAGCGTTTTCGTCGGTTGCGCTCGCCCCACAGCCACACAGGAATAGGAGTAATGCAGCAAATGGCGCAATCAGTACTTTTTTTCTCATTTCATCACCTCGCTAAGCTATACCACCAGCGATGAAGAAATAAGCAGATATTGTAATCTAATGTAAAATAAAGGTACTTTCTTCATAAATATGGATTTCCCACTGGTTCTGTTATACCAACACCTTTCCATATAACATCTGCCAATAGTCTGTGTACCCTATGTCGTCGACCTGTTCATACTTCCTTTTTAACATAAAAGAAAAAGAGCGCAATATGCGCTCTTAAACCAATTTCTGCGTAAGCTCTTTATTACGCTGCTTGAACAATACGTTATGAGAAGAAACCATACCCCAGCTGTCTGCAGCAGGCTCGATATACTGCTTCGCTTTATTGACAGCGTTCGCTGCATCCTGGAAGCAGCCGGCAATCAACGTGACCTTTCCATCATGCTTCAGAATATCTCCTGCAGCAAATAGACCAGGTACAGAGGATTCACCGCTTGATGTTCCAGCGATATAGTAATTATCCAGTAACGTGATATCCACTTCACTGTTTTGGATCAGATCCATATCCCGTTCATAGCCATGATTCACAATTACCTCATCAATTGGCAAGAACGTAGTCTCGTTCGTTTCATGATTCGTCAATTCAACACGTTCAATGTTTTGCTGGTTCGGACATGCCACGAGTTTCGTGATTGATGTACAAAGGAAACACTTGGCACCGCTGCACTGTAATCGCTCTACTGATGCTTCATGACCTTTCAGCGCCTCATTGCGATATGTAACGTATACCTGTTTCGCGATAGGCTCCAGCTCATTTGCCCAATCGACAGCAGAGTTACCACCACCGGAGATAATGACAGTTTTATCCTTGAAGCGCTGCATGTCTTTCACTGTATAGTTAAGGTTCGCTACCTCAAACCGCTCACAGCCTTCGATAGACAGCTTTTGCGGATTTAGTATTCCGCCGCCAACTGCTACAATGATTGTCTTCGAATAGTGGACTGTTCCACTTGCAGCGTGAAGTTCAAAGATACCATCATCGTTCCGTTTAATGCTTGTTACTTTCTCGTTCAATACCACTTCCGGATCGAAGGTAAGCGCCTGCTCTGTCAGCTGGTCAATCAGCTTGCCTGCTGGAAGCGGCGGTAATCCGCCTACGTCCCAAATCATCTTTTCCGGATAAACATGCAGCTTCCCGCCCAAGTAAGGCTGAAACTCAATGATTTTCGTCTTCATTTGCCTTAACCCACTATAGAAAGCGGAATATAATCCCGCTGGACCTCCACCAATGATCGTTACATCATAGAGCAATTCTTCCTGCACACTGACTCCTCCTTTAATCCGATAGTGATAATCATTCTCATTCAAATATAACGGAAAAAATTCTCAAAATCAATGTTGACATACAAATTTTCTGCCTTTATGATGGAATCAAGCGAGATTGATAATCATTCTCATTCTCATCGTATAACCCTGGTGCCCTGTCCCCCTAACAGGGCACTCCCCCCTAAACATGAGGAGTGACATACATAATGAAAAAGCTATTCCCGGTATTATTTATTTTAATACTTGTATTAGCTGCTTGTGGCAGCAATACATCTAACTCTGAAGAGAAAGCGTCTTCATCCGGAAGCGAGAGCGACACCATTACGTACGAATCAGAAAATGGTTCAGTTGAGGTACCTGCTAAGCCACAGCGAGTTGTCGTTCTTTCCTCTTATGTGGGTGATTTGATTGATTTAGATGTACCAATCGTCGGAGCTGATGCTTGGTCCATGCAGAATCCACGCTTTGAGGATGCATTGAAGGATGCAGAAGAAGTAACTGAAGATGACCTGGAGAAGATCATCGAGCTCAAACCGGACTTGATCATAGGTCTTACCGGATTGAAAAATCTCGATAAGCTGAAAGAAATTGCCCCTACTGTTACGTTCACTTACGGCAAATTGGATTATCTTGATCAGCACGTTGAAATCGGTAAGCTCGTCAATAAAGAGGACGAGGCACAGACTTGGGCTGATGATTTCACAAAGCGTGCCACAGAAGCTGGTGAGCAGATTAAGGAACAAATCGGAGCTGACGCGACAGTATCTGTTGTCGAGAATTTTGATAAACAGCTGTACGTGTATGGTGATAACTGGGGACGCGGAACCGAAGTGCTGTACCAGGCAATGGGCTTGAATATGCCTGAGAAAGTAAAACAGGATGCTCTGGAGGCAGGTTACTTCGCATTATCGACAGAAGTATTGCCTGAGTATATGGGTGACTACGTCATCTTCAGCAAATTCGATGATGCAGATACATCTGTCGAAGAATCCGAGTCCTTCCAGAATACGACTGCAGCAAAAAATAATCAGGTATATGAAGTCGATGGAAATGCCTTCTACTTTAACGATTCCAATACACTGGATTATCAGTTAGAATTTATCAAAGAGAGCTTCCTAGGAAAATAGGAAGCTCTTTCCCTTATCCTTACATAGAAAGATGGCTGGCCGATGAAGAACATACCTTTTGTTTTGAAACTTGTTATTGGAATCCTATTGTCTATTTCAGCATTTGCTGTGGCTTTGTCTCTTGGTGCTGCCGATATTTCCTTGCGTGATATCTGGAATGCATTATTCAGCAGTCAAACCAATGAGGATATTCTAATCATCCGTGAAAACCGGCTGCCGCGTGAAGTTGGGGCCTTTTTTGTTGGAGCAGCTTTAGCTGTGGCGGGTGCCATTATGCAGGGGATGACACGTAATCCACTTGCCGATCCAGGCCTGCTCGGTTTGACAGCTGGAGCGAATGCAGCGCTGGCAGTTGCTATAGCGTTCATTCCTCAAGCAAATTACATTGTTATTATAATTGCCTGCTTTATCGGGGCTGCTGTTGGCGCCGGTCTTGTATTTGGGATTGGATCACTTCGTCTAGGCGGTCTTTCTCCGGTCAAAGTCGTACTGGCTGGCGCTGCTGTATCCGCCTTGTTATATGCAGTATCCGAAGCAATCGGCTTAAGCTTTAAGCTGTCCAAACAAGTTTCGGCTTGGACAGCCGGCGGTCTAGTCGGTGTTAACTGGACGCAGTTAAAGCTCGTTATTCCAATCATACTGGCAGGAATCATCTTGTCGTTATTTCTTTCACATCAGCTAACGCTTCTCAGCTTAAGTGATGAAGTAGCTGTAGGCCTTGGTCAGAAGACCTTTGCAATCAAGGCATTATTATTCCTTGTGACCATCCTGCTGGCAGGAGCATCTGTCGCATTGGTCGGTAATATGACATTCATCGGTCTGATGATTCCCCATATTGTCCGCTTTTTTGCTGGAACGGATTATAGATATATACTGCCATTGTCGTTTTTTGCCGGAGGAACATTCATGCTACTCGCTGATACGGCTGCACGGACGATCAATGCACCTTATGAAACACCACTTGTGGCTATCGTCGCTGCACTTGGTCTGCCATTCTTCTTATTCATCGTCCACCGGGGAGGTCGCGCTTACTCATGAAAACAGCAAAAAAAGGCAAACAAGCGATCTTGATGATTTCTCTGGCTGCGTTGATCCTTGTTACAATCATTATCGGTATGGGACTTGGTCCTGCCTCGTTATCTTATGATCGTTTACTGCCAACATTATTTGGCAATGGAACTTTTCCTGAGTCATTTGTTCTGTTTGATATTCGGCTTCCTCGTATCACAGTTACACTGCTCGCAGGAATGGCACTAGCTCTGTCTGGTACAATTCTGCAAGGAATTACGAGGAACGATCTGACAGATCCCGGTATCATCGGTATAAATTCTGGGGCTGGATTAGGTATTGCAGTATTTTTCCTATTCATGCCCATCGATGCAGGAAGCTTTGCATATGTCCTGCCGCTTGTAGGATTTGTTAGTGCACTTGCGACAGCAATGCTGATTTATCTTTTCTCCTACAGCAAACAGCACGGTCTCCAGCCGGTCCGCCTCGTATTGGTGGGTGTCGGTTTCTCTATGGCTTTATCCGGTATGATGATCGTCCTAATATCCTCTGCTGACAGGGAGAAAGTAGATTTCATCGCTAAGTGGCTGGCGGGAAATATTTGGGGCACAGACTGGCCGTTCGTCCTTGCGCTGCTGCCGTGGATCCTTATCATCCTGCCGCTTACACTTTATATGGCAAATCGGCTCAATGTGTTGGCTCTAAGTGAAGAAGTCGGAGTTGGTATTGGTGTACAGCTGAATCGCGATCGTATCATTCTTATGATTGCAGCAGTAGCAATTGCTGCGGCAGCTGTTTCCGTTGCTGGGGGCATCAGCTTTGTTGGTTTGATGGCACCACATATCGCACGAGCACTTGTAGGTGCCAGACATCAATACGTGCTTCCTGTTGCCTCCTTGATCGGTGGCTGGCTCTTGCTGCTGGCAGATACAATCGGACGCAATATAACAACAGTTGATGGACTGCCTGCCGGCATCGTTGTTGCCTTCATCGGCGCTCCTTATTTTCTTTATCTTTTGCTGAAAAAATAAGAGACTTGGACAAAAGTGTTTTGACCATACAAAAATCCGAACGATGCAGATAAATGAGAAATTTGCATCTTTCGGATTTTTTATTAAAAATACGATTATGAATCTCGCTCCCACAGAATACTTCGCTTTCCTCCTGCGTTATTTGTGTTCCCTATTCTAAGAGGCTTTAATTACGATCAACTTAGCGGAGGAAATACACGGAGACTCCTGCGGGAGGAAGGCCTAGGTGAGACCCCGGAGTGCGACAGCACGAGGAGGCTCACCAGCCGCCCGCGGAAAGCGCAGTGTATTTCCGGAGCGGTAATTCATCCTGATTGTTCGTCTTTAGGTATGATTTGTCTAGTTATGTCCCAGCCTCTTTTCTTATTGAACTGATGCCTCTTTTTCTTTTGCTTCTTTATGTTGCGTATTCAATAAGACGAGTCCGACAATAACCAGTGCCAAGCCGATAAACTTCATCCAAGAAGCCGATTCTCCAAATACAGTGATACCAATCATTGCTGTCAGTGCTGTTCCTGCACCGGACCAGGTCGCATAGGCCGTAGATAACGACATGGATTTCAACGTGAAGGATAAAAATAGGAATGCGCCTAGATATCCGACTACTACGATTATTGATGGAAGCAAGATAGAAAAACCATCCGATACTTTCAGCATGGATGATGCTATCGTCTCCAGTACAATTGCTAATGCAAGAAAAATACCTGCTTTCATTTTACATCACCCTTCACTTCGATAAGTTCATCAATACAAGCCCAACCAACAGTATGGCGATGCCCAGAGCACCCTTTTTATTAACCTTCTCTTTGAAAAGCAATACACCGATCACAACAGTCAAAATGGTACCAATACCACTCCATGTCGCATAGACAACCCCCAGCGGAAGGGACTGCAATGTGATGGATAGCGCGTAGAAGCTGATGCCATACCCCACTACTATACCGATCACTGGCAGCAGACGTTTAAATCCATCTGAAAGTTTCAGCATTGTTGAACTGAAGACTTCAAAAAGAATGGATGCAGCCAAGAATAAATAAGACATATTAAACCCCCTCTTCTTTATCTATACATTCAAGCAGCTTGTGCAATAAGTCGGCAGCGAAAGCGGATGTGCTTGTAGTTCCTGCCATTTCATTGAACCAAAGACCATCACAGACATAGCGAATAGTAGCAGATTCTTCCCAATCCAATCCATCTTGATCAAACTGCTGCTGCCATCTCGCATAGCCTTCTTTCCAGATACCCATGATTTCCGGGTGGTCACTGAAAATAGAAATAAGTGCACTGCTGCGATGTGTGCCGCCTTTTTGGATATCTTCTATTGTTGCTAGTGCATAAGCCCGGGCGTATGCTCCTCTTCCGTTTGGCTGTTCACTCAAATAGCGAGTAATGGCTTCTTCAAACTCTCGAATTGCGGCTGTATTCAGCTCCTGAAATAATGCTTCCTTTGTGCGGTAATGATACAGCAGACCGCCTTTGCTGATTTCTGCACGCTTAGCTATTTTCTCAAGTGTGACGTTGCTGACGCCCTCTTCCAGAATGAGCACGGATGCTGCATCAAGGATTTTATCTTGTGTTTTCATATTTCCTCCCCTAACCGTCCAGACGGTACAGTAATAAAAATAACATTTACATTTGATCTTTGCAAATCAAATTATGAAGCAAAACAATAAGAAGACATCTTACACCATCTGCCTATCAACTTCTATATCGATTCGAAAATATGTCATAAGTCTATTAGAGACACCTGTCCTTTTTTACTTCAATAAGGACTTTTATCTAGTTAAAACAGAGACATCTATTCTACTTTCCGAAAAAATAGGTTTTTCATAGCTGTAATTTACCCACTACAAAATTACAAATCCTCATAGTCTACACTATACGAATGAAAAACTTATTAAAGAAGGAGGCTGGCCATTCATGGATGAGAATTTCAAGAAAAAGTTCATGGAAGCTGCTGGAAGCAATCCACAAGGATCCATTATGGATTTACTGCTGACGGATGTTCTAGCAAAGCATGGGGTATCCGATAATGCTCTACGTAACCTTTCCCCCGAAAGAAAAAATCAAATCAAGAAGATTTCTGATGAACTTCAGTTAGAGCTTAAACGAATACTAGATTAAGGAGGTGATATAGATGAGTGATGTTTGGCGTCCAGATAGAAACCAAAAGTGGAGTGCTCTAGATCCAAGAACAGCAGCGTCCTTTTCAGATCCAGATTTGAATCAAGAAGCTAGACAGAAATCCGTAACAGAACAGTTCTCTAAGGAAAGTATCTATGTTGTCGATTCTGTGGATGTAGAAGTATCAACAACTGACACGCAAGCGGCTCTAACTATTCAAGCGGCTTTGCAAGCAGCTATTGCAGTCATCTTGAATATCTCTATTGCTGATAGCAGCAGAGCTGATCAGATTGCCCAGGAACTATTCCAGAAAGCTACTATCAAACAGAAAAACGTTCAAAAGACTGTTGTAAAAAATTCCCGTAATGTTCGCGTAACAACAACAGATACCGATATAGCTGTAAATGTTCAATTGCTTGTTCAATTGCTAGTAGCACTACTTGTAAGAGTAGATATCTTGTAAGTCATTAAGGAGCCGGGTGCACTGCTCGGCTCTTTATCTTTACATAGTATAGAATTATTTCACATATTTTTTTGTCATAAAATCCATACTTCTATTGCGATTGTTATTAATTTTCTTCAATCTTCGAAAAGAATTTCCTGCTAACATTTGCTGCAAGGCAGATATAGTTGATGTTTTTCTAGACTTATGTTCAAAGGACTTTCCAGTTATCCATTTCACCAAATAAAAAGTGCTGCTTCTGCAGCACTCTATCGATTATTATTTATTCTTTTGATAGTGATTATTTTTTCTTATTCCTACCAGAAATAACGTTGTCGATAGCATACTTAATACGAGAAAAACTACTACTACTAAAACAAAGTCAAGGTTGCTTTCAAGCATAAAAATAAAACTGATGATAGTAACGAATTCAATAATGCCAGCAATCAAGAATATAGGCAATACACCAGGAGCAATAATGAATACCTCCTTTTAAGCTGTTTTCACTTCTAGTTTATCAATTCCACATTATGGATAAAAGGAATAAAAGACCTATATTGCAGGAAAAGCATATAAGCTCACTAATTTGTCATGTAATTAAGATAATGCCGATTGTAATCGTTATCATTTTCCTATACTATATACCTAGATAGTTTATCCTTTCTAAGGAATAGGTGGTCCTGATGCAGATCAAGCAAGTGTTGAATAATAACGTCATCACCGTCTTGGGCGAGCAGGAGCAAGAGCTTGTCATCATGGGACGGGGAATTGCCTTTGGCTGTAAAGCTGGCGATGAAGTGGATGAAACAAGGATTGAAAAGACATTTAAGCTCGATGATAAGGAAATGAACAAACGATTGATGGAATTATTATCTGAGATTCCACTTTCCTTTGTCGAAGTATCCGAAGAGATTATCCAATATGCCAAGCAACACACAAATAAGAAGATACATGACAATATCTATGTCAGCCTGACTGATCATATCTACTACGCCGTTGAAAGATATAAGCAGGGAATCGATATAAAAAATGCACTGCTTTGGGAAACCAAACGATTTTATCCAGATGAATATCGCATCGGTCAGCATGCGCTTTCGATTATTGCGGAAAAAGTTGGCATTATTCTGCCTGAGGATGAAGCAGGCTTCATAGCTTTGCACATCGTCAATGCTCAAATGAATGAAGATATGCCAGTGATGATTAATATTACGAAGTTTATCCAAGATGTCCTTCATATCGTGAAATTCCATTTTGGTATTGAATACGATGAAGAGTCGCTGGCCTACTACCGTTTTGTTACACACTTAAAATTCTTTGCTCAAAGGATATTGAACCACCGGAAACAAAAGGACGAAGATAATAGCTTGTTTGAAATGGTAAAAACCAACTACAGTAAAGCCTATGCATGTGCACAGAAGGTTCAGTCCTATATCCAGAAAATGTACCAAGAGCAGCTGACTAATGAGGATCTGCTTTACCTGACAATCCATATTCACCGAATTGTACAGAAGAAAGAAGAATACAGATAGAGCCAGCCGTCACCGGCTGGCTCTATTGCTGTTCTTATAGATCATCGAATCCGTTCAGATCACTTGTTTTCGTATACTGACGGGATTTTTGTTCGAAGAAATCGGATTTCGTACCATTGAAGTTATCTGTGTAGGCACGAATCCATTTCATCGGATTCTTTTCGTAGCCTTCGTAAATTTCGCTCAGTCCAAGCATACGAAGCATTTTATTCGCACGATATTTCACGTAGCCTTCCATGTCATCAAGGTTGATACCATCGATACCGTCCAATACATAACGGCTCCAGCGTGTTTCTTGCTCTACTGAATGACGGAATTGATCATACACCCACTCAATGAATTCGTCGTTATTGTACTCTGGATTTTCCGCTAGTGTCGCGCGGAACAATTCACTGATAAAACGACCATGATGCAGTTCATCCCGGTTGATGTAGGAAATCATCGTAGATGTGCCGACCATTTTTTGATTACGCGCCAAATTATAGAAGAACGCGAAACCGCTGTAGAAGAATAATCCCTCCAACAATGTAGAGTACACCATTGCTTTAAGAACTGTCTCGATTGTCGGATTTTGCGCGAATTCGTTATAAACAGCTGCAATGCGTTCGTTCCGCTCCAACAAGACTTTATCCGTACGTCCTTCGTTAAAGGAAGCAATTTGGTTATCGTAATTTGTAACAGAAGCAAGTACATACGTATAGCTGTGGTTATGTTCGCTTTCCTGATCAGCAATAGTTGCTAAAATCGATTTGACACTTGGGTCTGTCGAATAAGCAGCTATTTTAGAGGCGATATCCGTTTGAGGACCGTCCAATGTCGCCAGCAAACCAATAATCTTCAGGAATGCTGTCCGCTCCTGATCGGATAAATTCGCAAATTGCTTCGTATCTGCCACCATATTCACTTCATTGGCAGTCCAGAACAAACCTCGAATTGTTTTGCGCAGTTCATAGAAATGCGGGTAAGCAACGTTATCCCAGTGCAGGATTCCGCTTGCATCTCCGTTAAATAATGCAGTAGATTTATTTGGATTCGTCGGCTCCAGAACGGTAGCCTTCATCAATTTAGACATTCCAATACTCCTCTCGTCCATTCCAATACTTCTTCTTCCTGAGATCCTCTTGGTGATTGTTCTATTTTGAGCGGAGCAATTGGCGAATGATAGAATTTGGCAAGCTTGTCCGCTGCCATGCAAAACATATCATCACCGCCAAATTGCGTATCACCAGTGCCGAACACGAACACCTTCTCCGGCTTATATCCAACATCCGCCACAAAATCCTTCACATCGAATGGGGTATCACCTGATCCCCATGTATACGTACCAATCAGCATCGCATCATAATCTGGCACATGTGGAAACTGCTCATTGCCATTAATGCAATAAAGCGTTACATCCTGCTGCTTATGCGTCAGCTCTTCCGCAATAAGCTTGGCAACTTCCTTCGTATTACCGCTGACGGAAGCATAGGCGATGAGTAAGGTTTTTGTTTGGAGGGATTTCGGCATCGTCGCTAATCCTCTTTCAGAAAGTCCCATCGTATCAGTCCATTCTGTTCAATATTTTATCATATTCCGAGTCGATTCGATACTGTAAGCTGTTCCCTCTATTCTATCAGAGAAAACTATATATGGATATGATACTTCAGTTAAATTATATATGTAGTATTATTCAGTTAACTTTCTGCGTCTAATTAAAAACTAGCACACAAAAAAAGCCGGACATCAGCTGCCGGCTTATTTTTCGCTCATTCTTTTCAATTTGCACCTACTTGTCCTCTAATTCCATTTCAGTATTAAGGTAGCTTACATCGACAGGAGCTCGGTTCATCTGTCGAGCCCAAATTGATAATTGCCCCATATGATGAACAGAATGAAAGATAATATGGTTCAGAATACTATCCACACTATACTTGCTGTCATCCCAACTGACGTTAATTTCTTTGTCTACTTGCAAATGTGGCAATTCCTCTCGTATGAATGTATCTGCCATCTCCATCGTTTGAGTAGAAATCTCTTCCACTGATGCTAGCGTATTATAATCTTGAATAGTTAGTGGTACATCATTCTTTCCTCTTATTGCGTTTATCCAGCTATTTTCTACGTCAATGATATGAAGTAATGTTTCCAATATACTACCTTGCCCTCCAATACGGCTCTTGTTAAGTTCTGTAACCGGAATTGACTTACACCATTCCAGCCAACTATATCTAACATGCCAGCTGTACTGGAGGGAGGAGAGGTAATATTGTGGAAGTTCCGAACTTCTATTCATATTCATTCCTCTTTTGTTACCGAATGAATAACCCCTTCATCCACATAAGGCACGCCGTTTCCAAGTAAATTCTCAATTCCGCCCGGATGATATGTCATCACTTTATCCACTTCATCATAAGACTTCCATGCAGCTTCAGATATTTTCTCCGTATCCTGTATTAGTATTTCATCATTTAGCTGCTTAGCTTTAAACGTTACAAAGGTAGCGTGTTCATTGATAGCTTGTAATTTTGCCTCGTTTACAGCAACAATAGTCGTTACTTCTACATCCAAACCTGTTTCTTCCTTTGCTTCCCGTACTGCAGCTTCGGCCAAGGATTCACCTGGTTCGACTAAGCCGCCCGGTAATGTCCAACTGTCGTTCTTTTTGTTATGTACCATAAGAATTTGCTGTGTCTTTTCATTATGAATCAATGCGTAAGCTACTCGTACTTCTTTCATTTCCATACCTCCTCTATTCTTTATCTCCAGTATATACCAAATAGGGATTTCCCTGTTGACATCAATAAAATAAACCCATATAGTTTAGTTTAGTTAACTTAATTATGAGGTGCTTACAATGAACGCTTTATTTAAAAACAAACAATTCAGCTGTCTGCTCTTTTCCGAGCTCTTTACGGTCTTAAGTTTCTCCATGTATATGATTACAGTGTCCTGGTATGTGGTTGATGTGCTGCATCATCCTCAGTATCTTGGCTTGGTAATGGCAGCTGCTTCGATACCACGTATGATCACTATGATAATTGGTGGTGTACTCGCTGATCGCATACAAAAATCAAAAATCTTGTTCAGTACGCAATTGCTAAAGGGCGTTTTACTAGGTATCCTGCTTTGGAGTGTAATGGATGATTCCTTAACTTTAGCTCTACTACTGATTGTGTCCTTTTTCATCGGCTGTTTGGACGGTTTTTTCTTCCCAGCTCTTTCGTCTTTAATCCCGAGCATTGTTTCTCCGAAACAACTGCAGCCTGCCAATACACTTATTCATAGCTCACAGGAATTGCTTTATTTAATTGGTCCTGTTGCTGCTGGCGCTATCTTGCATTATTACAATTTCAGCGCTACCTTTGCTGTCAGCATTATAGCTACTTTAATAGGAGCTTGTTTTGTTTTCCCAGCTTTTATTAAGGATGCAAAGCCAGATAAGCACAAAGAAAAAACTTCATTTATTACGGAATTTAAAGAAGGATATCGTTATCTGCGATCCTCTTCTATATATATATCTGCAATAAGCATTATTATCATCGTGAATTTCTTTGTTTTCGGTCCGATGTTCCTTAGCTTGCCTATCCTGGCTGAAGAACTTGGCGGCAGCGCTTTGGATCTTAGCTTCCTAGAGGCTGGTTTCTCTATTGGTTCCCTGACAGCCACTATCTTCTTACTTTTTTTCACATTAAAAAAGAATCGCGGAAGGCTAATTCTTATATTCCTGATTGCCAGTGTTTTAGCTCTTGGAGTCTTTAGTCAAATCCCAAGTTTACATTGGCTGATCCCAGTTGCAGCAATGATTGGATTTTTCGGTTTTATAACGTACATTCCAACTGATGTCATCATTCAGGAGAAAACCGATCCGGCGATGATGGGAAGGGTCATGAGTATCGTATTCTTGGCTTCCACAGCATTCGACCCTATTTCTCAAACCCTATTCAGTTCCTTGATGAGCGTTGGTTTTTCTGCACGTATTCTTCTTGCCGCATTCGCTGGTACCGGATTACTTATGGCGGCTCTAGTATTTGCAAAAGCTAAAAAATGGCGTAATATGCAATAAAGAAGTTGTTTTGGAAGGAACGATGCACATGAGCCGTTCGTATAAGGAAATAATCCGAAGAATGAATGAAGCCTATGAGGAGTTTGGCATTCTTATCTCCCAAGAGACAAAGAAACTTGATGAGCTGGATTTAACGGTTCAGCAGGAATACATGCTGTCTTATATCCAGAGAAACAAGCAAACTACAGCCAACGATATTGCAGCAGATTTCGGCATCTCCAAAAGTGCTGTTAGCCAAGTACTATCTAAACTGGAGAAAAGAGACATGATCACAAAGCAAGCCAATCCCACAAATAAGCGGGAATACTTCTTGGCTCTTGGAAACAATGGCCGAGAGTATATGGATAGTCTCAAGCAATTAGACGAGATACTCATCGATAAATATTATTCCAAGATTGACCTTGAGGAATTGCATCAAATGACAGAAACAATGGTGCGCATTAATAACGTTATTCGGGAACAAAAGAAATAGAGGTGCAGCCATTTGGCTGCACTTCTATTTTTCTAGCTTAAACGGATGATTGTTAGTGATGCTCCAGTAGAGCCTCCGCCATTTAGCGTTGCCGTACCTACTAATCCGAATAATTGTAAAGCTACAGTATTTCCTGCTGTTAAATTAGTAATAACTTCGCCATAATAACTTGATATTGAGACAGCAGGACTTACTACTGTTCCCGCAACCTGCGCACCATTCACTACAATTCGCGAAGAGATTAAAAGCGCCGCAGTTACGTTTATTTGATAAGTGATATAATACCTTCCTGTTGCAGGTACAGTGAATGTTGCCGCTCCACCGTTATAAACAAAGCCATCCAAGTTTTGCGCATTGGGAAGTGGTATATTAGTGCCTCCTAACAACACAGCTATAACGCTTCCGCTTGTATTAGCTGCATACATAGAACTGTCAGTAACGCCAGTACCAGTAGCTCCGGTTAATCCAGTTGAACCAGTTATTCCTGGCACCCCTGTCGGTCCTGCTACTCCTGTTACTCCCGCTGGACCAGTTGGACCCGCGATCCCAGTTGCTCCTGGCGCTCCGGTTGGGCCTGCTATTCCCGTTGCTCCTACTGCTCCAGTTGGGCCTGCTATTCCCGTCGCTCCCGCTGGGCCAGTTGGTCCTGCT
>FOCD01000004.1 GCA_900110015.1 Terribacillus saccharophilus
AAAGCGGTACGCGAGCTGGGTTCAGAACGTCGTGAGACAGTTCGGTCCCTATCCGTCGTGGGCGTTAGAAGTTTGAGAGGAGCTGTCCTTAGTACGAGAGGACCGGGATGGACGCACCGCTGGTGCACCAGTTGTTCCGCCAGGAGCATAGCTGGGTAGCTACGTGCGGAAGGGATAAGTGCTGAAAGCATCTAAGCATGAAGCCCCCCTCAAGATGAGACTTCTCATCATTTTAAATGAGTAAGATCCCTCAGAGACGATGAGGTAGATAGGTTCGAGGTGGAAGCGTGGTGACACGTGCAGCTGACGAATACTAATCGATCGAGGACTTAACTAAAAACGAAAAGCGAAAGAAACCGTTTAGAAACGGCGGAATAAGTGAGAAAGCTCGGAGTGGAGTGTACTTCTTCACGCAGAGATTTATCGCTTAGGCCATAGTTTCTGGTTTCTGGAGCTGGATATGACTAGTAAGTCAACGCCAAAGTCCAAGCACTCCGGTGCTTGGCCGCATGAGATGTCTGGCAGGACATGTTTCTTATCTAGTTTTGAAGGTTCACTTCAAAAAAACTTGCTTTTCCTGATTAGACAGTGTATAATACATATTGTCGTTGGAAAAGATAAGTAAGGTCTGGTGGTAATTGCGAAGAGGTCACACCTGTTCCCATGCCGAACACAGTAGTTAAGCTCTTCAGCGCCGATGGTAGTTGGGTTCGCCCTGCGAGAGTAGGACGCTGCCAGGCCGAGTATTTCCTTTATATTATCGCGGGGTGGAGCAGGGGTAGCTCGTCGGGCTCATAACCCGAAGGTCGCAGGTTCAAATCCTGCCCCCGCAACCATAATTTTTTAGTGGAAGTACACAAAGTGTACAGTCAAAAGTTTATTGCACTAATACATAGTAGCAACATTGGTCCGGTAGTTCAGTTGGTTAGAATGCCTGCCTGTCACGCAGGAGGTCGCGGGTTCGAGTCCCGTCCGGACCGCCATACATAAAACGTTCAAAAGCTTTAGGATTACTCCTAAAGCTTTTTTTATATGTGTATTTCCCATCCAATTAGTGTAATGCTTTCCGCTGCACCTGCTGACTGGGCGTTTGCAAGCATTGTCTGCATAAAATGCGGCATATCATCGCTTTTGCTAAAGGCTCGCTGCAGCCGGGAAGCACTTTTATATGGAGATACAGGGAAGCACTGCAATCCGATTGTGGAGAGCAAGATATGGTTGGTACCACTTGAAAGAGGTACGCTTCCCATATTGAAGACAGGCACTGCTTGATCAAATGTATTATCAGCACCAATTTTACCTGAGCTATTTTGCTGATTTAGCTGAACAGAGTTGTAATGGTTTGGAGAAGGTACTAGATGATAAAGCGAATTTTCGCCAATGGATAACCAATACAAATAACCCTCTTTACGTACGGCAATTAAACAGGAAGCATTACCGTTCACCTTGGCTGCTGTTGAGCGGAATCGCACGCTGTTGAACATGCTCATCAGAAAGCTGTCGATCTTTTTAATTGCGCTGGAAACATCTTCATCAAGCGTCTCAGTTATTTTCCTTTGTCTGAGTATAAGGGAGTCTGCGATGAAGGCAGCACTTTCTACTGTGTGCTGTGCCCCCATGACAACTGCTAACTCCCAATCGGCTCCTGTAAGGATAAGGCAAGCATTCTCGTTCTTATAAGCACCATGGGCAATGCTTCCGCCGAAGCGTCCGATCCAGACATGCTGGTATCCGCTCAGATCGACTTGATCCAGGTAGGATTTCATCTCACCATTCCAGCTGTAGTTGTACATTTGCTCTAATGCTTCCATATGCATACTCCTTTATTGGCTGATAATATAAGTATTCTCCATAAATCCACGAAAGCCTTTTTGTTTCTAGTGCTTTTGCTTTTAGGCTATATTTTGCTATGATGAATAGATGAACAAAGAATGAAAGTGAGTCAGGTGACGGTTATGACCCAATTTATAAAGAAGATGCATACAATAGAAGATACCAATTCGTTTGGACGAAAGCTTGCCGAGCTGCTTCAAGCTGGAGATATCATCACGATGGAAGGAGACCTTGGTGCAGGAAAGACGACGCTGACTAAAGCAATAGGCGCGGGTCTAGGAGTGAAAAGAACAATAAACAGTCCTACCTTCACTATCATCAAGGAATATGAAGGACGTCTGCCTCTATATCATATGGATGTTTACCGGTTAGAAAACAGCGATGAAGATATCGGTTTTGAGGAGTATTTTTCAGGAGAAGGTGTTTCCATTGTAGAATGGGCGCAATTCATTGAAGATTTCTTGCCAAAGGAACGTCTGGAGCTTACGCTCAAGCATGATGGAGAAGCAAGAACAATCTTGCTTCAGCCAATTGGTGAACGTTATGAAAAGCTTTGTAAGGAGTTAGCAGAATGAATATATTAGCGATGGATACTTCCAATCAGCTGCTAGGAGTAGCGATTGTGAAAGATGGAGTGACATTAGGTGAACATGTGATGCATGGACACAGAGATCATTCGGTTCGATTGCTTCCCGCGATCGAACAATTGATGAAGGAAACAAAAACGACTCCTGCTGATTTAGATCGAATTGTTGTTGGTCAGGGACCTGGATCATATACAGGTGTTCGAATCAGTATGGCAACTGCGAAAACAATGGCATGGGCACTTGGCATCGACGTCATCGGTGTTTCAAGTCTGGAAGCTCTTGCACATCAAGGGGAGCTATTCTCAGGGTATGTTTGTCCTTTCTTCGATGCCCGAAGAGGTCAAGTGTATACTGCTCTTTACGCGAGTAATAGTGACTCTTTTGAACAAACAGAAGAAATCGTCAATCCGCTATTCTCGGATTGGCTGGAACAACTGCGGGAAAAAGGGGAAAAAATATTGTTTCTAAGCCCTGACATCGAGATGTATCGGAGTATGATCATCGAGGTGCTGGGTGAGCAAGCAGTAATCCCGGAATCCGCTATACATTATGCTCGTCCATCTGTACTTGCTCAAATAGGAGCTGAAAGGAAAGCAGATGATATGCATCAAATCGTACCAAATTATGTTCGTATGACAGAGGCTGAGTCAAATTGGTTGAAACAGCAGGAGCAGCAGAAGTGAGCGCAAAAGTGACTGTGCGCCCGATGCAATTAACCGATGTGCCAGCTGTCTATAAAATCGAGAAAGCATCATTTGCAACTCCTTGGACCATCGATATATTTGAACGTGAAATTACAGAAAATACGTTTGCGAATTATTTTGTCATTGAAAGCGATGGTGTAATTGCTGGTTATTGCGGTATGTGGCTCGTCATTGATGAAGCACAAATCACGAATATTGCCATACTCCCGAGCTTTCGAGGTCAGAAACTGGGCGAGAAGCTGTTTGCCCATGTAATGGAACAAGCAATTATGGCAGGGGCTTACCGTTTATCCCTAGAGGTACGTGTAACGAATGTACCGGCACAGCATCTATACCGGAAATTCGGTTTAGTCCCGGGCGGTATCCGGAAAAACTATTATACAGACAATCAGGAAGACGCGATTGTAATGTGGGTGAATTTATGAAAACATCAGAACTAATTTTAGCTATAGAAACAAGCTGTGATGAAACAGCCGCAGCCGTCATCGAGGGTGGCAGGATTATCAGATCCAATATCGTCGCTTCCCAAATTGAGAGCCATAAACGTTTTGGCGGTGTCGTACCGGAAATAGCATCCAGGCATCATGTGGAACAAATTACGCTCGTCATTGAAGAGGCGATCCAGCAAGCTGGAATCCAGAAAGAAGAATTGGACGCGATTGCTGTGACACAAGGACCTGGTCTTATCGGTGCATTGCTTGTCGGAGTGAATGCCGCCAAAGCGCTGGCATTCTCCATAGGCAAACCGCTGATTGGTGTCCACCATATTGCAGGGCATATTTATGCCAACCGACTGGAGCAGGAGTTCGAGTTCCCGCTGCTTGCATTGGTCGTTTCTGGCGGTCATACAGAGCTTGTTCTTATGAAAGAACATGGCAGCTTTGAAGTCATTGGAGAGACCCGTGACGATGCAGCAGGTGAGGCTTATGACAAGGTAGCCAGAACATTGCAGCTGCCTTATCCAGGAGGTCCCCGCATTGATAAGCTGGCAGCAGAAGGCGAGCAATCGATTGATTTCCCTCGTGCATGGCTTGAGCCAGAGAGTTATGATTTCAGCTTTTCCGGTTTGAAATCTGCGGTCATTAACACACTGCATAATGCTAAGCAAAAGGGAGAAACATTTGCACCTGAAGATGTAGCGGCAAGTTTCCAAGCAAGCGTTGTAGATGTGCTTGTAGGTAAAACAATCCGAGCAGCCGAAGCATTCGGCGCAAAGCAAGTTATTGTTGCAGGTGGTGTTGCTGCGAACCGTGGGCTGCGCGCTTCTTTGGAAGAAGTGTTTGCGGACAAGCAAGCTAATCTGCTCATCCCGCCGCTTGCTTTGTGCACGGATAACGCAGCCATGATTGGAGCAGCTGCATCCATTCTTTATCATCAAGAGAAATTCGCTGATTTATCAATGAATGCTAGGGCATCCATGCCGCTATAATAAAAAGCATCGTTTTCATTAAGAAAACGATGCTTTTTTATTCACAACTATATTCTGAATTGTGTATAACTTTTTAAAACCCACTATTAGTACCAGGTAAAGAAGTGGATAAATCTGTGTAAAACTGTTGTGGATTCTGTGGATATTGTGCATAACTTTGTGTATATCCCATCAAATCAACAATGAAAACGTATTTATCCCTGTGTATAACTTTCCTGTTCTTCGCTAAGTGTTTCCCATTCTTCCATTACTTCTAGAAGCGTTGCCTGCAGCTCTTCATTTCTTTCAGTAATTTCCTGTGCCTTCTGATAATCTTGGAAAATTTCTGGATCGGTAAGCAAAGTTTCATTGCTTACAATTTCAGTCTCGAGTTCGACTATCTTTTCTTCAAGCTCTGAAATACGTCGTTCCCGTTTCCGAATCTCCCGCTTTATTGCCTTATCTTGATGATAAGAAGATTTGTTCTCCGGCGTAACAGTTGTCTGTTTCGTTTCCGCAGTTATAGCTTCTAAGGCAGCAATCTCCTGCTTCTCTTGTTTCTTTTCTATAAAGTAATCATAGTTGCCCAAGTAGGATATGATCTGCTTGTCTGCCATTTCGAGTACTTGTGTGGAAACCTTATTCATGAAATATCGGTCATGGGAGACAAAGAGTATAGTACCTGGATAGTCGGCCAACGCACCTTCCAATACTTCCTTGCTGTCTAAATCAAGGTGGTTGGTCGGTTCATCCATGATCAATAGATTCGATTTCTGCATCATCAGTTTAGCCAAAGCAAGCCGAGCCTTTTCACCACCGCTCAGTGTGTTGACTATTTTGAGTACATCATCACCAGTGAACAGGAAGTTACCGAGAATTGTGCGGATATTCTTCTCGTCCATAAGCGGATACTCGTCCCATAACTCGGCAAGGACGCTCTTCGATGAATGCAATTCTGTCTGTTCCTGGTCATAATAACCAATGCTGACGCCTGTCCCTAGCTCTACCTTACCGGATTTAGCAGGCAGCTTTCCGATAATGGTCTTGAGCAATGTCGTCTTCCCAGTTCCATTTGGCCCCGTAAGAGCGATGCGGTCCTGTCGATTCATATGGAAAGTAACGTGCTCAAAGACAGGAGAGGTACTCTCTGGATATTGATAAGCCAAGTCATGTACCTTCAACACATCATTTCCGCTCCGCCGATCGATATCAAATGTAAGTTTTGCAGAAGATGCATCATGAAGCGGCCGATCGATTCGTTCCATCTTTTCCAGCTGTTTACGTCTGCTTTGTGCGCGTTTCGTCGTTGTGGCACGTGCGATATTTTTTTGAACGAATTCTTCCATCTTTTTAATTTCAGACTGCTGTTTCTCGAATTGCTTCAGCTCGCGTTCGAAATTGGCAGCTTTCTGTTCAAGATAGTTACTGTAATTTCCTTTGTAACGAACAGAGTGATTGTGCGCTATCTCAATTACGGTATTAACAGTTTTGTCGAGGAAGTAACGGTCATGCGACACAACTACGACAGCTCCTTGATAGCTGCTCAAATAACCTTCCAGCCAGTCCAAAGTAGAAATGTCCAAATGGTTAGTCGGCTCATCCAGTATTAATACGTCCGGTTTCTGGAGAAGGAGCTTTCCTAGGGCTAGGCGCGTTTTTTGCCCGCCGCTTAATGAACCTATCGGTGTGGACAAGTCTTTGTCTCCAAATCGGAGACCGTTCAGCACGGAACGGATATCTGCTTCATATTGATAGCCTCCGTTTAATCGGAAGGCCTGCTGTTTTGTATCATAATTGGTTAGAAGCTGCTGATAGGCTGTTTCGTCTGAAATAAGATCAGGGTCTCCCATCCTTGCTTCGAGACGGCGCAGCTCTTCCTCTTGCTGAATAAGATCTGCAAAGACAGTCTTCATTTCTTCCAGGATGCTTTTTTCCGACTCTAGGCCTGTATGCTGCTCCAGGTACCCAAGTGTGGCATCTCTTGCTAAGAATACATTTCCTTCGTCATAGCTCAGTTCTCCTGCAAGGATCTTGAGCAAGGTCGATTTTCCGGCACCGTTTCGTCCGACAATGGCTAATCGATCTTGTGTTTGTACTTCCAGTTTTATATTTGATAAAATGACGTCTGCGCCAAATAGTTTCGTTATATTATTCGCTTGCAATAAAATCATTCTGTTCACCTCATACTATCAGTGTATCCTATGTGACAAAACAGTAGCAAGCGCCGAATTCCTGCGCTTTTCGCTTTCATGTGAATGGACATCAGAAATGAATTTGTTAAAATGGAGACAAGGTGCCCCCTCATCATCTTCTTTGTGAATCTGTACAAGACTTTCCTTCTTATATCTGTTAGAATAAGTTGTTAACTATAATCGTACTTTGTGAAAGTATCATATCGTAACAATTCAAGGACGAAGCCGCAGGCAGCATCTGCAACTCCTTATAGATGCCAGAAAGGAACCTGTCTGCAGCCATTATTCCGTTTTAGGAATAGTGCTGGTCATATACGACAAGAGGTAACAGAACGGTATCGTTCTAGTCCGATAGGCCTTTTGATCAGCTGCATGGCTGCACGAAGTTCGCTTCTGGAAGCTGCAGGCTTTAGGAGGATAAATTAGCATGTATATGGATCAAAATAAAATACCAAAAGCTACGGCAAAGCGGCTGCCACTTTATTATCGATTTCTCAACAGTCTGCATTTGCAGGGTAAAACAAGAGTTTCTTCAAAAGAACTCAGTGAATCGGTAAAAGTAGACTCAGCTACAATCCGCCGTGACTTTTCCTATTTCGGAGCACTTGGCAAGAAAGGCTATGGTTATAATGTAGAGTACTTGCTGAACTTCTTCCGGAAGACACTAGATCAAGATGAGATCACAAGAGTGGCGCTTATCGGGGTCGGTAATCTTGGAACAGCATTCCTGAATTATAACTTTACGAAGAATAACAATACAAAAATAGAAATGGCATTCGATACAGATCCAGGAAAAGTGGATCATAATATCGGCGGTGTCCCTGTATACCATATTGATGATTTGGAACAATATATCTGCAACGTAAGTGCAGCGATCCTAACGGTGCCAGCGCATGCTGCTCAAGCAATCACGGACCGCCTTGTCGAATGCGGTATTGCTGGAATCCTGAACTTTACGCCAGCACGTATTGCAGTACCAAGCAATATCCGCGTGCATCATATCGATTTGGCTATCGAATTGCAGTCATTAGTTTATTTTTTGAAGCACTATTAATTCAAGCACCTCTTATAAGAGGTGCTTTTTACTTACATAAGGTTATCTAATTCTATGTACTTATTACGGGTAAATAGAGGCGAAGGAAAGATACTAGGACAGTAAGAAGCGGAAGGGAAGGGAAAGCATGAAGCAGCAAGCCGCCATAACGTTACAAGATGTAGTCTACGAAACAGAAAAAAATAAAATAATTCACGGGATTACAGGTATGTTCACGAAAGGAAAGATCACCGCGATAATTGGTCCATCAGGCGCAGGAAAAACAACACTTTTTCGATTATGTAATGGATTGCTGTCCCCCTCAGATGGAAACATCCTGATTGATGGGGAGGATATCTTAACGTTTGATCCAGTAAATTTGCGTCGTCGTGTCGGTATAGTCCTGCAGCAGGCAACTATGCTGGAAGGAAGCGTTCGGGATAATGTAGCATTGTCATTACAGCTTGCCGGAAAAGAACTGAAACAAGATGAGGCGGAGCGGATAATACAAGAAGTAGGATTAGAGGCAGAGATACTTGATCGAAAAAGCAGGGATTTATCAGGCGGGCAAAAACAGAAAGTCTCCATTGCCCGAACATTGCTGAATGAGCCGGAAATCTTACTGCTAGATGAAATCACTTCTTCCTTGGACCGAGTTTCTAAGCAGGATATTGAAAATCTAATGAGGCGGATCAATAGCGAGTATGGCACGACAATCATCTGGATTACGCATAATCTGGAGCAGGCAAAATCGGTTGCAGATGAAGTCTGGGTCATGATGAATGGCACTATTGCCGAAGCAGGGCCGATTGACATACTGGATCATCCAGAAAATGATGCTGTTAAACACTTTGTCATGGAGGAGGAAAAATGAGTACACTTGCTTTATTACTCACCTTGATATTTGTCCTTATTCCACTTATCTTATCTAAGACATTACAACTGGGGCTCGAGAAAGATACGCTCATTGCAACAGTCCGCTCCATTATTCAGCTGCTTGCCGTTGGCTATGTGCTGCAGTTTATCTTCGACTCAGGTAATATCCTTTATATTTTCCTCATGGTTGCGCTTATGATCGGTGCAGCAGTACAAAATGCTAGAAAGAAAGGGGCATCTATCAGGGGTATTACATGGAAGCTGGTGCTTACATTCATTGTAATCGAAGTACTGACACAAGGAATTTTATTGGGACTTCAGATTACACCACCAACTGCACAATATATCATCCCATTAAGCGGAATGGTTATAGGGAACTCGATGGTCCTAGGTATCTTGTTTTTGAATCGGTTCACTTCAGAAGTGGCATCCAGAAGAGAGGAAACAGAGCTCATCCTTTCCTTAGGAGGTACACCGAAGCAAGCAATTCAGCGCTCGCTGCTTGCATCCATTAAGGCAAGTACCATACCGACGATAGAAAGCCAGAAAACGATTGGACTAGTTCAGCTGCCAGGTATGATGAGCGGGCAAATCATTGCCGGAGCAGATCCGCTCCAAGCAGTCATGTTCCAGCTCCTGATTCTTTTCCTTCTGCTGACAACTGCGATTGTGACGAGTATCATGCTAGGCTTCTTGTCTTATCCAACGAAGTTTAATGAGCGGATGCAGGTTATAGATTAGAATCCAGTCTCGTTTATTAGATAGTCCTATGAAGGGAGAATCTGAAGCGAATATAGAGATGTCAATGCTTCAAAGAAAAGCCGCCCAAATAAAAAGGGACGGCTTTTCTAGTACTACAACGAAAAAGGTTCAAATTCACTCTCTATTATAGTGGCATCATACACAAAGCTGACCGTACTGCCACCCTGCCAAACGCCGACTTTATAATTGTCTTCTTCTCCATATAAAATCAGTGTAATATCAAGAGCTGAATAGGAAGCTTCGGGACTCATTTCCTCGCGTTTGCATGTATTAATGCATGTAACTATACTTTCTACCTGCCCCTTTTCTGTTATTGTCTCAGAAGGTTCAGTAGCTTCCGCATCATACACTTCAATCTTTTCTATAGTATCTTCAATAAAAGCTTCCTGCTTGAAAGGTTCGAAAGCAGCAAATATCCAGACAGCTACTCCAATAACTAAGAGAAAAATGACAATGAAACTGATGGTCTTGGCTAGCAAACACAGTCCCCCTAAATTCTTTCCAATATCATCTCATACTTTTCCAAAAAGGTATTTAATGTTATTGTTAATTTCATACAGATAAGTTTCGGGTATCGAAGTGTTTTCGTCGTTTGTTAGCGCCATATTAAGGGAAATGATTACTATCATGGTTGTAGGAGGCGCTAGTATGTACGAAAAAATCCTATTGGCTGTCGACGGTTCAGAGAACTCAATTCGAGCGACAGAAGAAGTAATTAAAATTTGTCAGGCCAGCACACATCCTGTACAGCTGGAAGTTACCCATGTCATTCAAGATGTAAGTAATAGCGAAATTGTTCTGCAGCAGGTAAAGCCGGATAATATTAATCGGGATGGAGAACTTCGTATCCAGCCAAATGAAGCGGAACTGCAGAATGCGAATATTCCTTATACCCGTACGATTGAACGTGGCGATGCCGGTAAAACGATTGCTAATAAGGCAAATAATGATTCGTTCGACTTGGTTGTGATTGGGACACGAGGCTTGAACGGGTTTCAGAAGCTTGTGGTTGGAAGTGTAAGTACGGAAGTGATCAAAAGAGCGAATTGCCCAGTGTTGGTCGTAAAATAGGAAGCGTTACCAACTGGAGTGAAACGCAAAAACAGTTGGGAGTATGCATGTGAGTAAACTAGAATCCAAGTGGTTGGTCGTTGTTGCCGTCCTTTTTGGGACATTCACTGTTATTTTGAACAATAGTATGCTGAATCCGGCACTGCCATCATTGATTTCCACATTCGATGCCAATGCTGTCAGTGTCGGCTGGATACTGACCATCTTCATGGTTGCAATGGGTATGACGATGCCTGTCACAGGCTATCTTGGCGATCGGTTCGGGAAAAAAAGTATCTATCTACTTGGCCTTGTGATATTTCTTGCAGGGTCCATTTTTGGTATCTTTTCCGGCAGTCTGCCATTTGTGATTACGGCACGCTTTATTCAAGGTATAGGCGGGGGATTGATGATGCCGATATCGATGGCACTTATATTCCAGGCCTTCCCGAAGCAGGAGCGCGGTCTCGCTGTCGGTGTGTATGGTGTAGCAGCAATGGTAGCTCCTGCCATAGGACCGACGATAGGCGGTGTGTTGATTGCTTACTTACCATGGCCGTTCCTATTCGCTTTCAATTTGCCGTTCGGTCTCCTCGGTTTACTGATGGCTAGTCGTTACTTGAAATCCACCGCAGCTAATCCAGAACGCCGCTTCGACAAGGGTGGATTCGTATTCGTTACACTCGGTATTGGTCTCGTTCTGTATGCTTTAGGTCGTGGACAGACACTTGATGTGCTTGTATCAGCACCTAATCTTGCGCTAATTGCAGCTGGAATACTAGCCATTGCGATTTTTGTTTACTATGAGCGACGAAAAGAGCAGCCATTATTGGAGCTCTCACTTTTCCGTAACCCAACCTATACAGTGTCGATACTGGTGACAGCGACAGCTTCCATTGGGTTATTTTCTGGTATATTCCTGTTGCCATTATTGATTCAGAATGTCTACGGTCTTAGTGAGATCCAGACAGGTTTGCTCTTTCTTCCAGCAGCATTGTTCAGCGGTGCCATGATGTCATTGGGCGGCAAGCTTTTAGATAAGAAAGGGCCGCGCTGGGTAGTACCTCCAGGGCTGCTAATTCTGGCTCTTGCTACATTCTTGATCGGTAATCTCAGTCTATCTACACCATTTTGGCTGATCCTTGTAATCAATATGCTTCGGGGGGCAGGTCTCGGTCTCAGCAATATGCCTGCAACGACAGCGGGAATGAATGATATACCAGAACATCTTGTATCTCAGGGTTCTGCGATGAACAATGTTTTGCGGCAAATATCTTCTGCCTTCGGAATCGTGTTCTTCAGCATTTATTTTGAAGTGCGCCGAGCACATCTGACAGCTGCAGGAGAAGCAGCCCAGCAAGCTAGCTTGCAAACAATCAATGAGGCATTTGTATTTTCCGGCATATTAATGCTCATCATGGTTCCAGTGTCGTTCATTATGCGGTATAAGACAGAGAAGCAACAGGAGCAAAAGGCGAAAGGAGTTTCCAATGGCTGAAATGAAAGCAATAGTATTTGATGTATATGGTACGTTATTTGATGTCCAAAGTGTACAAGAAGCTTGTGAGCAGCAATTCCCGGAAAAAGGGGAGTCTATCTCTTCCTTATGGCGCAGCAAGCAGCTTGAATATGCATTCTTGCGGCAACTGATGGGTCAGTACAAACCATTTAATGATGTTACGAGAGACGCTCTTCGATATGCCTTGGAAACGCATGAATGCAAGTATAAAGATGAGATTATCCAGAAGCTGATGGACGCCTATGACCAGCTGCGTCCTTATGAAGAAACGGAAGAGGTGCTGCAGCAAGTTCAAGACAAAAAGCTGGCCGTTTTTTCAAATGGACCAGATGGGATGCTCGATCCTCTTTTAAGGAATGCAGATCTGGCACAGTATTTTGATGCGATTGTCAGTGTCGACGAAATAAAACAATATAAACCAGCAACAGCTTCATACGCATACTTATTAAAACAAGTAGATGTAAAACGTGAAGAAGTACTTTTTCTTTCTTCGAATAGCTGGGATATCGCTGGAGCCGCTAATTTCGGTTTTCATACTGCTTGGATTAACCGAAAAGGCGCACCAGCAGAACGACTTGGTCACAACCCAGATAAGGAATACGCGAACCTGAAGGGATTGATTGAAAAAAATAACCTCTGAAGCATTCATTTGCTCCAGAGGTTATTTTTTTTAGAAATCTACATCTTCGCCTTCAAAGGCAGCGACATATAGTTTTTTCATTTGTTCAACAGATGTCTCACGCGGGTTAGTGCCAGTACATGGATCTGTAACTGCATTAGCAGCCATATCTTCTACATGAGCATAGAATAAATCCTCGGCAACGCCGAAATCACGTAGATTCAATGGAATATCCATTTCACGGTTCAAATCGCGTATCCATTGAATTAGAGAGTCTGTCAGTTCAGCATCAGTAGTACCGTTTAATTGCAGACGGCGGGCAATGCGGGCATATCTCTCTTCGGAAACAGTGCGGTTGAACTGGATAACATACGGTAAATAAATCGCATTAGCCAATCCATGGGCAATACCAAAAGTAGGACCGCTCTTATGTGCCATGCTGTGGACATTACCAAGTACAGCATTTGCAAATGCCATACCAGCCATCGCCTGTGCATAATGCACTTGTTCGCGGGAAGTGCGTTCACCATTATAAGATGCTATCAGATGATTACGAAGAATCTCAGCTCCTTCAATAGCCAGCGAATCAGTGAACACAGTCCGTGGCTTCGCTACATAAGATTCGATGCAATGCGTGACAGCATCCATGCCAGTGAAGGCTGTAATATGTTTCGGCATATCAAAGATAGTAATCGGATCAATGATCGCGATATCTGGTGTAAGCTCAAAGTCAGCCAATGGATATTTGATTTTTGTTTTGCTATTAGTGACGACAGACAGGTTGGAGATTTCGGATGCGCTGCCGCTTGTTGTTGGAATTCCGATGAATTTTGCTTTCGAACGCAATGCTGGCAATTCAAATGGTTTTGTAGCATCTTCAAATGATAGGTTTGGATGCTCGTAGAACACCCACATCGCTTTAGCCGCATCCATAACGGATCCGCCACCGATTCCAATAACCCAGTCTGGACCGAATTGTTCGAAATCTTCTAATGCTTCATTGATTTTGTCAGTTGTAGGCTCCTCACGGATACCTTCAATCACTTTAGTCTGGATACCAGCTTTCTCGAGGTGAGACTGGACACGGTCCAAGACACCGCTTTTTCTGGCAGAAGCCCCGCCGATAACAAGCATCGCTTTATTTCCTTTAATGCTTTCTAATACTTCCAAAGCACCTTCACCAAAGTAAATATCACGAGGTATAGTAAATCTATTCATATTATCATCCCTTCTAAGAAAGTAGGTTAGCCAGCGAGAAACAGGCTATCCCTTTGCATCTCTTATTATAGGGAGTATAATTTAACTATGTAAGTACGCACTTTTTTCTTACATAGTGACGAAAAGTATACTGTAAGGAGGAATGGCGGATGAGTCGTTTGGAAAAACAGAAATTCAATTGTGAAAAGGAATTGACGCTGTCCATCATCGGCGGAAAGTGGAAAATGCTGATTATGTGGCATCTTGGCAAGGAAGGGACAAAGCGCTTCAATGAACTGAAAGGTCTAATTCCAGGCATTACACAGCGCATGCTCGTCTCGCAGCTGCGAGAATTGGAAGACGATCAGATTGTGCACCGCGAAGTGTATCCAGTTGTCCCGCCAAAAGTAGAGTATTCCCTAACAGAAGAAGGTCTTTCATTGCTGCCGATACTTGATGCAATGTATGCATGGGGAAAGAATTATTCAAATACTATTTTAAAAGATACAGATGTACTGGAGAGCAATTCAGCATTTAAGTGATAGTTAAATATAAAAAGAAGAGGTTGGGACAAAGCCTTTTAGCATCACAAAAAACCAAACAATAATGCTCCGCGGTATTGTTTGGTTTTTTTATGCTTCATCAGGCTACCGCTCCGGAAATACACTCCGCTTTCCTGCGGGCGGCTGGTGAGCCTCCTCGTGCATTCGCACTGCGGGGTCTCACCTAGGCCTTCCTCCCGCGGGAGTCTCCGTGTATTTCCTACGCTATGTTGCGCTACAGTCTCACTTAGCGAAGTGTTTTGCCGAAGCGGTGCACAAGAACAATATTCGGTTTTTAGCACTGACGCTTCAGTTATGTCCTAGTCTCTCTTCATTTGAAGATAGTTATAGCAGAGAAAACAAGTAGCAAACACATTATCAAATTAATCGATCTTGTATATTTGTTGAAGAACTTCTTGAATGCTGAACCAAAGGCTGCCCATAAAAGAAGACCTAAACAGCCTATGATAATAGTCACACCTGCATACAGGATAACGGAAGAAATCGAAGCCTCGAAAGGTAAGATAAAAGTCGCCATTGCTGTGATGAAGTAAAGGATACTTTTTATATTAATAAGCTGGAACAAAAAGCCGGAAAGGAAGGAGGGAAGCTCGATCGTATCTTCCTCTTTCGAACTCTTATCGAACATTATTTTATAGGCAATAAACAGCAAGTACAAGGCCCCTAATACCTTAAGATAAGGCTCCACTGCAGGAATCCAGTTATACACTGTCTTCGTTATTATTGACCCTATAATCCCTAAAAGGATAAATCCGGCAACGATGCCGCTATTAAACTTCCAAGCTCCCTTCAGCCCATGTTTTCGTGATTCATTCATAAGCAGCAGATTACTCGGACCAGGTGTGATGCTGGTGATGATGATATATGAAAAAAATGCAGTAAGACTCATGGATGATAGTTCTCCTTTTGCAATTGCTAACTAACATGAACCATTGTATGATGAAAATCAGTATCGGTAAAATTGAAATTACAGATAAACATTATAGATATTTTCGATAAAGGGAGAAGATGCGCGATGGAGATAAGACAATTCATTACTTTCCGTACGATCGTGGATGTAGGAAGTTATACGAACGCAGCTGCAAAACTCGGCTATACACAATCTACCATTACAGCGCACATCCAAGCTTTGGAACAGCAGCTGGGAGGTCCAGTATTTTCATATGTAAAAAGAGAGCTTCATTTAACGGACTTAGGACGGGAATTAGTAGGAATGGTAGATGAGCTACTAGGCTCGTATCAGCGCATAGAAAAACTGAATGATAACCGGGTAAATGGAGAGCTGAAGATTGCTGCGCCTGAATCGCTAACCATTTCGAGGCTAGGGCCAATATTGAAGACTTATTCTATGAAATATCCGGAAGTGAAAATCAAATTAAGCAATGGGACATGTGGGGATAATCAAAAAGAGCTGCTGAATGGAAACGTGGATGTGGCATTCATGCTTTGGCCTGAGCTGCAGACGGATAATTATGTGTATCATAAGTTGCATAAAGAAGAGATTGTCTTGGTGACAGCTCCTGAAAAAGCATCGCATTTCGACGATTATAAAGGCACGGAAGCTTGTTTTGTAACAAATGAAGAAGGCTGCAGCTACCGGGTAATGTTTGAAGAGCACGTGATTAAACAGGATATACCTAGATTTCAGACGATGGAGCTTTGGAGTCTTGAAGCAATTAAGCAGGTTGTCGCTAGCGGATTAGGATTTGCGGCATTGCCTCTTGTTACTGTGGAAAAGGAAATAGAGAATGGAACACTAAAGCTATTGGAACATACTGAGAGCTTCAAACCGATTTACTCCTATATGATGGTCAGATCGAAAAACTGGCACTCTCCAGCTGTGGATAAGTTCATGGAAATAGTGCGTGAGCTTTCCAATAAGAAAATAGAAGTGTGAATACACGAAAAAAAGAGGACAAAATCGCCCTCTTTTTTGATTACTTCAAGAACTGCTCTTTAAAGAAGTCCAGCTGATAATCCAAAGTCAATGCGTCGTTGAACAGAAATGCATTTGCATCTGCAGTCAAGACATGTCCATCTTTAACAGCAGGCATTTCTTTGAATAGTTCTGTCTCTTGGTAGGAATTATCCTGATCCTTATATTCGCTGATCACAAGATAATCTCCGACGTATTCAGGAAGCACTTCTGAAGAAATCATGGAATAGCCGTCTTTCTCCGTCATTTCTTTTACCTTATCAGGCATTTTAAGTCCCATCTCTTGATAAAGGACTTCCGTGCCACGTCCCCAGCTGTCGCCAAGTACGCCGATGCCTTTTTCATAGCTTTCCATTACAGTGACAGTTGCATCTTCGCCGATTTTGGCTTTAATTTCATCGCCTGTTGTTTTCGCACGATCCTTGAAGTCATCAACCCATTGCTGTGCTTCATCACCTTTATTCAGCAGTTTTCCGATTTCAACATGCTGCGTTAGGTAATCGACTTTGTTATATGTATACGTTACAGTAGGTGCAATCTCTTTAAACTTGTCCAGATTCTTTGTTGTATCTGCTGCGATAATCAGATCCGGCTTCAGTTCAAGGATTTTTTCTACATCTTCCTCGCTTACTGTTTCAGCATCTTTTAATCCGTCTGCTAGTACAGGACTGCTTTTCGCCCATTGATCTACACCGACAATATTGCCGCCAAGGGAAAGTACATCACCAGCATAAGATGCCAGTACTACAATTCTTTGCGGATCGGTCGGTACTTCAACGGGACCTGTTTCAGATTCGTATGTAAAAGTTTCGTTTGTCTCTTTTTCGCTGCCAGAGGCAGTAGATTCTTCTGAAGAACCGCATGCGCTGAGAATGAGTAGGAAGAGACCGATAATAGCGATTAGAGCTTTTTTCATTTTATATTCCTGCTTTCTGCTTTTGATAGAGGAGCTTTTCGTGATAATGATAATCAGTATCAATTAGGTAAATAATAGAATGAATCCAGTAGAATGTCAATAAGATATTCATTGCTAGTGATTAATTGGTAAATTATACTTTTTTATGAAAAGGACTTTAAATTGTATGATAGAGGTTTTTAGGCAGAAAAGCAGAATATTGTTTTATAAAGAGGAGGAAGAGAAATGTCGCGGAATTACGTTGGATTTGTCTTGGCAGGGTTTGCTTTTATATTTTTCCTTTTGTTTTCACTTTATGAGGGCAGTAACATAGTAAATGATCCATTTGAATGGCAGCGTTCAACGCCTTTTACACATCTACTCGTTTCCAATCCGATCTTTCCGCAAGATATTGTCTGGCTGGACTTCTTTGTCTATGCCATTAAGTTTTACGCTGTTTATCCAATTATGACTCTTATCAGCGCAGCATTACTATTAGGTTTGACAATACGGAATATGAATAAGAACAAAAAGATATATATCAATATTTCAGGAATTCTTCTAGGCGTAATTACGTTGTATACAAGTCTCGCTTTCTTTTCAGCTCACAGCCTTGGTTCCACAGTGTTTCGCTATTCATTGCTGGTTATCGGCTTGATGCTAGTTCTGTGTGCCAGCTATTCCATTTTTAAGCATAAAACTTCTAATTAATGTATCACAGTGTTCTTGAGGTACTTTCCATTTATAAGCTTATATCTATTTTGAAGACTAGAAAACCAGCTGCCTTTGCCTTTTTCTCTTATGGTAAGATAATTGTATTACTAAATTCTTTTAGAGAAAGGGCAGGAAAGCTGTATGCATTTGGAATTAGACACGATTTTAATTATTATTCTTTTCGGATTTCTTGCCGCATTCATTGATTCTGTTGTCGGTGGGGGCGGACTGATTACGATTCCAGCATTGCTGTTTGCTGGATTGAACCCGGCTGCTGCAGTGGCAACGAATAAACTGGCCGGAACGCTGGGGTCATTTACAAGCACGCTCATGTTCTATCGATCTGGCAATCTGGATTTGAAATCAGTTATGAAGTTCTTTCCGTTATCCTTCATCGGTTCATTGCTCGGAGCATGGACCGTACACGTTATCGATCCAGTTTTATTCAAACCGCTCATGCTAGTGATGCTGATTGCGGTCGCTATTTATACTATCATGAAAAAGGATTGGGGCAGCGTCTCTACATATGAACGATTAACACCAAAAAGACTGCTTATTTTTGCAGCAGTCCTGACGCTAATCGGTTTTTATGACGGTTTTCTCGGACCAGGGACAGGGTCATTCCTCATGTTCGCCTTCCTGTTCATCGGCTTTGATTTCCTGCGTGCTGCCGGCAGCGCAAAGCTGTTAAACTTCGGCAGTAATGTGTCTGCGCTGATTTTGTTTATGATTTTAGGGCAAGTACATTATGCTATTGGCTTAATCATGGGGATATCTGGTATATTCGGGTCGATCGTAGGTTCACGATTTGCAATTAAGCGGGGCAGCGGATATGTTCGTATTCTTTTCATTGTCGTAACAACTGTGCTGATTGTGAAGAATGTGTATGATTACATAAAAGAGATCATGTAAAAAAGGCCGCTTCGGCCTTTTTGTTTTGTATTTAGGATTAGCATCTTAAGCAGATAAAAGTGCGGTACCAGATCACGCTCTGCCAAAACGGATTACGCTCCGGGTTCCCAGCACCTTTAAACACAGATTACTTGCTGAAAACGATACCAGGTCAAGTGTTTTTTCAAACACGGAAGCGTTATACTGAAAGCAAGTATATTGCGAGAGGGAGAACATATGGCGACGATCAAGGATTTAGCCAGGATGGCCGGAGTCTCGGTGACGACTGTATCCCGAGTGCTCAATAATCATCCTTATGTGACTGAGGAGAAACGGAAGTCTGTGCTGGAGGCCATCGGACAAACTGGGTATGAAAAGAATGTTAATGCGGTACATTTGAAAACTGGAAAAACGCAGCTGATCGGTGTAGTGCTGCCTTTTTCAGATCACCCTTATTTTGCTCGGCTATTGAAAGGAATAGCGAAACAAGCATTCGTGCATCACTTCAAGCTCGTATTGATTCAGACAGATTATCAAACAGAGAGGGAAAAGGACGCATTACAGATGCTTCGGCAAAAGCAGATAGATGGCCTGATCATCTGTTCGCGCAGCTGTGAGCTGTCCTTGATAAAGTCTTACAAACAGTATGGACCGATTGTTGTATGTGAGAAGGTACCGGAGGAATTGTCATCTTCGTATGTCGATCATTATCAAGCTTTTCAGGACGCACTCTCCTATCTATATGAGGAAGGACATACTAGGATCGGCTATACCGTAACGAGGCTAGATGGGACGAGCAGTAAAAATCGAAACGCTGCTTACCGGGATTTCCTTGCAGCAAGAAAACTGCAATATCGTACAGATAATGTCTTTGATAAGATGCTGTATTTCGAGGACGGCGAGACGATAGTAAAAAAACTTCTGCGAATGGAAGATCCGCCATCAGCAATGATTATAACAAGTGATCACGTTGCTGCTGGCGTGATAACTTATGCTAATAAGATTGGTTTACGTATTCCGGAAGAGCTGGCCATTATCGGCTTCGATGACCTTCCAATGGCCCGAATGATGGGGATTACAAGTATGCATCTGCCGCTGGAAGAAATGGGCGAACATCTGTTCCAGCAAGTTATGGAGAAGGAAGCGAACCAGAAGCTATTCCACACCAAGTTAATTAAGCGGGAAACAGTATAAAGTTCTTAAGTTTTTGGAGGAGAAATTATGTTTGGGACATTATTCAATGTAGCAATGATCATCATCGGCAGTACACTCGGTACTGTCTTTAAGAAAGGAATGAAAGATAGATATCAAACAATCCTCATGCAGGCAATGGGATTAGCCGCACTGGCATTAGGTATCAATGCTATAGTTGGACATCTGCCGGATAGTAAATACTCTGTCCTATTCATTATCAGTTTGGCGATTGGAGCTATAGTGGGCGAAAAACTGGATCTGGATGCAAGATTCACAAACGTTGTAAAGAAATTCTCCAAGTCGAATTTGGCAGAAGGTCTGTCTACAGCAATCCTGTTGTTCTGTATTGGATCTCTTTCTATACTAGGTCCAGTAGAAGCCGCCCTGCATGGTAATTATTCCTACTTGCTTGCAAACGGTATGCTGGATTTCGTAACGTCCTTGGTTCTGGCGTCTACTTTCGGATTTGGTATTGCATTATCGGCAGGGGTTTTATTCTTATGGCAAGGTTCGATTTATTTAGTGGCAAAAGCATTGGAAAGTACAGTGAATGTGGACTTGCTGAATGAAGTGAGCATCGTAGGCGGCGTATTGATCATGGCATCAGGCTTAAGCATTTTAGGAATTAAGAAGTTCAAGACGATGAACTTCCTGCCAGCGCTGCTTGTCCCGCCTGTTTTCTTTTTGATATTGAAGATTTTTTAATCAGAATTAAGGAGGAGCTGCATGGATAGAGAAATAAAAGAGGCATTCATAAGATCAAAATCTAAGGACAAACAAGAAAGCTATGAAGCATATCTATACATACTCCAAGCGACAGAAAAGCAAGTGGACTGGGCATACGAGGTCTGGGATGACTTGCTGGACGGTTTGACAGATCAAGATAATCATCAGCGATCCCGAGCGGCACAATATTTAGCTAATCTTGCACAAAGTGATCCAGAAAATAGAATGCTTACAGATTTGCCGAGGCTCTGGGAAGTAACCAAAGATGAGAAGTTCGTCACTGCCAGACATAGTCTGCAATCATTTTGGAAAGTTGGTCTTGGCGGAACAGAACAAAAGGACTTGGTTATGACGTATATGGTCGACCGATTCAAAACTACAGAAGAAAAGAACTATACGTTAATTCGTTTTGATATCCAGCAGAATATGAAGCATCTGTACGACGAGTTAGGCGATGAAGCAATCAAACAAACGGCGATGGAGTTGATCGATACAGTCGAGGACGACAAGTATGAGAAGAAGTATAAAAGTGTATGGAGATGACGGAACATCCGGAAAACTATAGGGCGGCAAGTCATGCAAGATTCTTTTGAAGGAGTGGAGAAATACAATGTATAATACACGACTGGCAAACCAGCGAAGCGTGCAAGGTTATGGTCCAGATCCAGTGCTAGAGGGAGTTACGATGGATAAGGAGAAAACTTTAGAATAGCTTAACTAAAATAAGAAAAACGCTGTCCAATGTATAAACCAGGACAGCGTTAGCCTAAAGATAATCCACTGTATAATAAATTAAAACTAAACCTGCTAGACAAAGAATCCACGACAATGCTGAGCCTGTAGATTGCTGTAATTTCTGAAGAAGTGTACTGGCCTTCGTTTTTAAGGATTCTCCAGCAAATTGAAACAGCATATAAAGCAATATACAAGGAAGAATCATGAGAAGATTGTATACTCCAAGAAGGGCAAGACTTTGTCCCAAGGTACTATCAGCTGCTGCAATGATCCCTGTAGCAGCTATATATGGGAGGGCTGTTCCGGCCTCTAATAGAAATGTAAATATACCTAAGGACAATGCATGGCCTCTGTGCTCAGGCCCGCGCTTTATGGGAACGAGGGTCGATCTTTTTTTTGGAACATAGAAACTTATAACAAACAGTATGATACCAAGGATAAATACAAACCAGCTTACCATCCTTGTCTGCAGAAACTCAACAACGTTATCCAATAGGAAGTCGAGCCCTAACAATAGCAATAGACCGAAACTAAAATATAATACTGCTATAGTAGCTAGGTAGATGAACAGCTTTTGAGTGGTATCCGAATGCTTTTCTGTTATCCAATAGAATGTAACGCCTAAAGCGACCGGGCTAATCATATCTAATAATGCAAGTCCGCCTATAATAAGAAGTAGTTCGGTTTGCATTTTAATCCTTTTCCTTCTGCTTCGACTGCATGAATACTGTGTAAGCATCTTCCATAAAATGCAGTAAGTCTTGATCAATCGGGTATAGCCCCATTTTCTCCGATTCCTCTGGTGATAGACGGATTTCCCACAGTTTATTCAAAAAATCATCTTCGCCTTCAAACTGTTCCGAGCGTTTCTCATCCATACGTCTAATGATCTGCTGCACTCGATCATCAGACAATCCCCTATCCATATGCTCTTTTAGCTGTCCGATTAAGCCAATCCATTCCAAAGAATCCGAATCATGTCCAACCATACGTGGGATTCTATCCAATAGCTGCATTTGCTGCTGATTAAAAACTTTTTCCTTGTATCTGTCCTGCATCGTTTTCTCTCCGTCCATAAGTAACATCAATTTCCGGATTGCTTCCAGATGATCTTGGCCTTCCAATGCAATGCTATTCATTAATTCTCGCAGCAGTATTTCTGTCTGATGCAGATGTTGTTGTTCTTGAACTACATAAATCAGCTGTTTTTTTATGCTATCCGTCCATTCCCAGTTCTCCTCCTGCAACATGCTTTTAATTTCCCCCAAAGAGAAACCGATTTGCTTCAAAAACTGTATCTGCTGAAGTTTTTTTAACTCGTATTCTCCATACAGACGATGTCCCCCTTCTGTTTTTGCCGCGGGCATAAGTAGGTCTAGGTGATCGTAGTGGCGGAGTGTTCGTACTGTTACGCCTGTCAATTTCCTCACATCATGAATATGAAGCATGCTTTTCCTCCTTACTTTTCTTCGTTATCAAATGCTTGTTTTAGAAGGTAACCAATACCTAATCCAATCAATACTCCTGGAAATGCATGATCAATAAGCAGTCCCACACCAGCTCCGACAATGACACATCCATAAATAATTGCATCTCCTCTATTCACTATTACACCTCCTACCTATTTTGACCTCTTTTTCAAGTCTACAAAATGACGTTACGTCATTTTCAAGTGGATTTTTTTAATGGAAACTGACGTAATGTCATTTTTTATAATGAAAATTGAAGGGGGAATTTTATGAAGATTAGATACTTGTTAAGCTTGTGCTTTGTTATCATCTTATGTGGCTGTCAAACAACTCCAAATGAAGATTATCGGCAGTTATCTGTGGAAAGTGTAGAGAAAATACACCTAGATTTTGGAAGTACGGATACAAGTGTAATTCAAACCGATTCATCAGAGTTAGAAATTATCCTCCATTTGGACGATAATGGACCTGGTTTGAAGGTGGAGGCTGAACGTGGAAGCATTTTTGTATCACTTGGAAGCGATATAAGGAGGTTATTTTCACGTGACAAACCAAAACTTGAGTTACGAATACCAGAATCTTATTTGGGAAGATTGATATTTGAGGGATCATCTGGGAATTTAGATGTTGAAAACTTACACATAAAAGGTTTGGCGATTGATAGCAGCAGTGGGAATCTAACGCTCAATGCATTAGCAGTTCAGGGGGACATTTCTATTAAAACGACAAGCGGTGCAGTTCATCTTGGCATACAAGAAGTCGAGCCAAACGCACTGTTTAGGCTTTCATCTAACAGTGGCAGAAGAGCGATCACTTATCCGCTCATGGACAGAAACGAAACAAAAAAAATGACAACTGGGAAGAGTGGGAGTGGTGATTATCGTGTCGCAATTGATACGGCCTCAGGAAATATCTCAGTAAATTAAACTTGTATCTGTAAGGATGACTTTGAAAACAGAATATAAAGAGCGAGGACACCATACGACGTCCTCGCTATAACTGTTTTACAGAAACAATGATAAAACAAACGTCAATACACAAACGAATCCAGCCAGCAGCAAGCTATACTTAATAGTCTGATTAAACAATGCTGACTCATTACCTGTCTCTTTTACAGCTGCAGTTGCAATTGCGATGGACTGTGGAGATATGAGCTTGGCCATGACACCGCCTGCTGTATTGGCAGATAGGAGCAGGGCTGAGCTTGTACCGATCTGGCTGCCGGTAACAACTTGCAGTGTACCGAACAGTGCGTTATTGCTGACAACTGAGCCGGTGATGAACACGCCGATCCAGCCGAGTATCGGACTGAATAATGGAAACAGGCTGCCTGTTTTGGCCAAGGCCAAACCTATGGAAGCACTTAGACCGGCATAGTTTGATAGATTTGCAAACGCCATGATAAAGCAGATTGTGAGAATTGGTATCCATAGTTCTTTGGCTGCTTCCTGTAATCCGCTCCCTGCACACTTCCAGTTGATATTCCGGCTGAACAGACTAGTCAAAATGACTGCGACCAGGATAGCTGTGCCTGTTGCAGAAACAAAGTCCAGCTTCAAAATGGCATCCATTGGTGTATCAGTGACGGCAATTGGTGCAATCTTGACAACTTCCTGATGCAGAAAAGGCATTTTCAAGTAGGCAATCCAGCCTGCCAACGGGCCTTCCGGTGCAAATAAATTTTTAAAGAATGGTGCGCTCCAAAAGGCGATGACAATAGTTAGGATATAGAATGGTGACCATGCTTTAGCCACTTGTCCAAGTGAATACTTTGCAGGCTCTTCTTGTACTTCCGCACCTTTTTCCCGGTAAATATGCTTTGGCTGCCATTTACGAAGGAAGAGAGCAAGTACACCCATACTGATTAGGGCAGCTCCAATATTAGCAAGCTCCGGACCTATGAAAACCATAGTCGCAGTTTGAATGATTGTATATGTTCCGCTAAGTACAAGCAAAGCTGGAAATGTCTCTTTAATACCTTTGAATCCGTTCAATATAAAGACGAGCAGGAACGGAATCAAAAAACTGACTGGAGGCAGGATCAAGGCAAGTGTCCGGGAAAGCTCCAGACTGCTGATGCCACCAAGCTGAGCACCAGTGATAACCGGAATTCCGATAGCGCCGAAAGCTCCAGATGCTGCATTGGCGATCAAGCAAAGTCCGGCTGCTTTAAGCGGCTTGAAACCGAGCTGAGTAAGAAGGGCTGCACTGATGGCAATCGGTACACCAAAGCCAGCTGCTCCTTCCAAAAATGCATTGAAACTAAAACCAATTAATAATAGCTGTAAACGATGATCTTGTGAAATGCTTGCGATACTGCCTCGTATTACATCGAATTTACCGGATTTGACAGCCAGCTTATACAGCCATACAGCCATGATGACGATGTAGCCGATTGGCCATAAACCATTTCCGATACCAAGAACGATGCTGGATAACGCTTTCAATGCAGGCATTTGAAAAACGAATACTGCTACTGCGAAGCTGATTATCAAAGTGAGCCCCGCAGCTAGTATTCCTTTCATTTTAAATACAGTCAAACCAACTAAGAAAAACAGAATTGGTAAAAAGGCGATTATTGCACTAACATACTCATTGCCAAACGGATCATACGCTTGCATCCACATGCTATGCTCATCTCTTTTCTGATGGAGTTTGGGTTAGTTCACAGTCTGAAAGGCAGTTTCTACGATATTTCTAAGGACGCCAGCACTATGTTTGAACTGTTCTTTTTCTTTCTCGTTTAATGGCAGCTCCAGAACCTGCTGTGCACCTTTACGACCGACAATAGTCGGAGCTCCGATATACACATCTTTCTCCCCGTATTCACCATCGAGATATGCTGTTACTGGCAAAATTGCTTTTTCGTCACCAAGGATTGCTTGTGTTATGCGTACTAGACTCATTGCAATGCCATAGTAAGTTGCGCCTTTTTTCTCGATTACGTGATAAGCAGCATCTCGAACATTTACATAAATCTCATCTAAATCTTCTGTTTTATATTTGCTGTCTGTCTGCATCATTGTTGCAAGCGGTACACCGCCGATTGTAGCTTGGCTCCAGACCGGAAGTTCCGTGTCGCCATGCTCCCCAATCATATGCGCCTGTACATCATGCGGCGCTACTCCGAAGTAATCACCAAGCATGAAACGAAGACGGCTAGAATCCAATGTTGTACCACTACCAATAACACGTTCTTTAGGCAAACCGCTGAATTTCCAAACTGCATGTGTTAGTACATCGACTGGGTTTGTAGCAATCAAGAAGATGCCATCAAAGCCGCTTGCCATTACTTCATCAACAATACCTTTGAAAATACTTACGTTTTTGCTGACAAGGTCGAGTCTTGTTTCTCCTGGCTTTTGATTTGCACCAGCAGTAATGCAGACAATATCAGCATCCGTACAGTCAGCGTATGTGCCATAGCTGATTTTTGTCGGGCGAGGGGCAAATGCTTGGCCGTGATTCAGATCCATTGCATCGCCCATCGCTTTATTCTCATTTAAATCAATAATCACTAGTTCATCCACGATATTCTGATTCAGCAATGCGAACGCATAACTGCTCCCAACGAATCCCGCACCAACCAAAGCTACTTTATTGATTCTTTCCATGTAGATCATCACCTTTGTTAAGATTTATAGTATGTGAACGACTTCACATTCTTTATAAATACATTGTGCAACACTTCACAAACTTTATCAAGTACTTTGTTTTGAATAAATTGTGAACGATACGAATATTCTTCTTTGAGGGGGTTTTTGTATGTTTACGATGCTGTTTGCTTTTGGTGTTTTCATCTTGATCGTCTTCCTTGCAGCAGTACGTACGGTAATAGAAAGACGAAAGGGAGAATAACAGATCTAGTATCTGCATGAGAAGAACGGCTTATCCGTTTTGGATTACAAAATGACAGGGGTGGGTGTGTTTGTCTATCAGAACTGGAGATGCCTATCTAACCAGTATTGATGCATTAGGTAACAAAGTGTTGAATGGGAAATCAATTGTGAAGAAGCCGCTTTCCAAGCATAGTGCATTTCGTGGAGTGATGCGTACGCAAGCAGGATTGTACGATTTGCAGCATGATCCTGCATACGCAGATGTTCTGACATATACAGACAGTGATACAGGAGAGCGTTATGGTCTTTCTTTTCTCAAACCTGAAACGAAGGAGGACTTGAAAAGGCGAAGCAGTATGATCAGATGCTGGGCGGAACAGACAAATGGGATGGTTGGCCGCAGTCCGGATTATATGAATACCGTACTGATGGCGCTCGCATCTTCTGCTTCCTTATTGGAAGGAAAAGATAACTGCTTTCCTGATCATCTGCGAAGCTATTATGAATATGTCCGACAGCATGATCTGACAATGACGCATACATTCATTGACCCTCAGGTAAACAGAGCCGATTTCTATTTTGAGCAGAATGATGAGCCGATTGCCGCAAAAGTCGTGGATCGCAATGCGGAGGGTATTATCATTCAAGGAGCGAAACTGTTAGCAACACAAGGCGGTATTACGGATGAACTGGTAGTCATGTCAACAGGGGGATTTGAGCAGGATAGAGGCTACGGATTCGCCATACCAAGTAATGCAGAGGGCCTGACATTCGTGGCAAGAGAGTCATTTGCCGGCGGAAAGAGTACAGCAGATTATCCGCTGAGTGCCAGGTACGAAGAAATAGATACAATCGTATTGTTTGATAAAGTACTTGTTCCATGGGAACGTATTTTTTACTATGACAATGTCGCAGTAGCAAGCAGCTTTAAGAACCAAAGCAATTTCGCAGCCTTTACCTTGCATCAAGTATTGATCCGCCGAATTGCTAAGCTGGAATTCGCAATTGGTCTCGTACAATCCTTAATAGAGGAAATCAATATCGCAGAGTACCAGCATGTTCAGGAAAAAGCAGCTAGTCTGGTCATTTTAGCAGAGGTACTTCAATCACTCCTGCAGCAAGCGGAAGCAGGCGCTGCTCCTGATCAGTGGGGGACGTTCTGTCCTGATCTAAAGCCACTCCAGGTAGCATCTAATATTTTTGCACGAAAGTATCCGGAAATCGCGCCAACGATTCACCAGCTCGGAGCAAGCGGACTGATGAGTATCCCGCCGTTGCATGCATTTAAATCAGAACATGGAACAGCATTGAACCATTATCTTCAGGGTAAAACGAACCTAGGGAAGGATCGAGTAAAGCTGTTTAGGCTTGCTTGGGACTTTGTTATGTCTTCATTTGGCACGAGGGAGACACTATATGAATATTTCTTTTTTGGAGATCCAGTTCGGCTGATAGGTCAATTCTATGGCTCAGTTAATTTTAAACCATATACGGAAAAAATAGATGATTTGCTATCATGAAGGAGGCCTTATCCTATGGATGAGGCCTTTTTAATTACAGTATATTTCGATATATTGCCATCAGCAGCACACCGCTTACTACAGTCATGGAAAGACTTCGATATTTGTAAGCAATAATGGCTGTCGGGAGCAGAATAAGCAATACCGGCCAATCGATAGATAGCCTGCTTTGTTCTTGCATGAGCATATTTTCAATAACCAATGCTGTCAAAATACAGACAGGTACAAAGGACAGCCATTTCATGACTGCATCGGGCAAACGCAAGTTTCGAACTAGGATGAACGGCAGAATTCTAGGGATGACAGTAACTAAGGCAGAAAGTGCAATGACTGCCAGTACAGTGCTGTTCATACTCATTTATCCAGCACCACCCCGAGTGACGCGACTATAACGGTAGCAAGGATAACAGAAATATGTGTTGGAAGCAGAAGTGATAAGCCGAGCATGGCGGCGATCATGCAGAGAATCAGTGTAGCGTACAGCTTCCATTTTGCTGAGGGCACATGCTCGAGCTGTAAGAAAAGCAAACCCAAGAACATAGCAGGCAAAGCAAAATCCAAACCCCATGCTTCTGGATCTGAAATCCATTGGCCGCTAACAGCGCCGACTATACAGGATAAGTTCCAAAACAGATAAGCCGTGAGATTCAAGCCATGCATCCAATGAGCAGAGAGACTGCCAAATTGCTTCAACTTCGTGGCGGCAACGCCGAAGGATTCGTCTGTCATTAAAATGCCGACTCCTATGTTATGAAGAAACGATTCTTTGGTAAAATGAGGGGCAAGGGTGGCGCTTAACAGGAAATTACGCAAATTGATTATGAAAGCTGAAAAGACGATGGCAGACAAAGGGCTGCCGGCAAGCAACAATGCGCATATGGCAAATTGAGCAGCGCCAGCATAAACGCTTGCTGAAAGCAAAGTGATTTCCAGTATACTTAGATGAGAAGCCGTACCAACAATACCGAACGCAATACCTACGCTGATATAGCCGAAGAGAGTGGGCAAACAATCTCGAAATCCTTGGACAAAAGTCAGCGAAGTACTTCTACTGACGGAATCTGTAAGCATGATATCACTCCTTTTCGTTATATTATACATATGTACGTTATATTGAACAATAACTTTCGCAGAAGAAAGGAGAATTCTGATGGAGCATTTGAATAAGATGATTGCCAGTAACCTTGCCGGCTTGCGTAAAAGCCGCGGACTTAGCCTTGATCGCACGGCTGAATTAACGGGTGTAAGCAAAGCGATGCTGGCGCAAATCGAAAAAGGGAAATCCAATCCGACTGTATCCACGTTGTGGAAAATAGCCAATGGACTGCAGGTTTCGTTTTCGTATTTTATGAAAGAAGATAAGGTCTCCTTTATTAAGATTAATAAGGAGGACATTTCCGCGGTGGAGGATGAAGAAGGCGGGTATCGGGTGTTTCCTTATTTTAAATTTCAGCCTGACAGGAAATTCGAGATTTACACAGTGGAATTGGAACCAGGCTGTGTACATGGAGCGAAAACGCATCTTGGAGAGGAATATCTGCTTGTGCGAGATGGGGCTCTCACAGTTTCTCTGGATGGAGAAGAACATCAGCTGAACACTGGAGACGCGCTGCAATTCTCAGGCAATACGATGCACAGCTATGAAAATAAAGCAGCCAATACAGCGAGCTTTTTCTTACTGATGTATTATCCTGAACCTGAAGCATAAGGGGGATTGTGTATGATAATGGTAAGTGCCTGTTTAGCGGGAAGACCTGTCCGTTACAATGGAACACCAGCCACCGATACGATTGTGGAACAGCTGATTGCTCAGAAAAAGGCAATCAGTGTGTGTCCTGAATTACTTGGCGGATTCGTAACCCCAAGGGAACCAGCTGAAATTGTCGGAGGAAATGGGTATGACGTTTTAGATGGCCGTGCAAAAGTCGTCGAGTATTCAGGAACAGATGTCACCAGTAAGTACATAGAAGGTGCAGCACACGCCTTATCACTTGCCAAGGAGCAGGATGTGGATTTGGTTGTTTTAAAAGAAAACAGCCTATCTTGCGGCAGTTCGGTGATTTATGATGGTACCTTCCAAGGCCATAAGCAGGCAGGTGCAGGTGTTACGACAGCTATGTTCAGACGAGCTGGAATTCGTGTTATTTCAGAAGCAGAGCTCGAGCAGGAATTGGCAGGAGTCATACGATGAACAGAATTGCATTGATCGGTTCCAGCGGTTCTGGTAAGTCTACTTTAGCTATGGATATTGGAAAGAAGCTAGATATAGAAGTGTGGCATTTGGACGCTATCCTTTGGAAACCAAATTGGATACTTACACCACGAGAAGAACAAAAGCAGATTCAGTCACAATTAGTAAGCCGGAAAAGCTGGATTATTGATGGCAACTACCAAAGCACATTAGACATTCGGCTGGAGGCAGCCGATACAATTATTTTCTTGGATATGCCGCGGACACTTTGTTTGTACAGAGTATGGAAGAGACGTCTGATGTATCATAATCGATCACGCCCTGACATGCAGTCTGGATGTAAGGAAAAAATTGATTTGCAGTTCCTCAAGTGGATTTGGGACTTTCCGAGAAAGAAACGTCCCCAGTTGCAGCAGAAGCTTGCGGACCTAGGGATGGACAAGCAAATTATCACATTAAAAAGTCCGCAAGAAGTAAAAAGATTTTTAGATAAACTAAAGGACCAGGTGTAAAGTAACCTTTACATCTGGTCTTTTTTAGTATATCTTGTTTGTAAAGGTACCTTTACATGTGGATAGGACAGGATGCGGATGAAAGTTAATAACAAAGTAAGGGAAATGCGACAAGCTCGTCATATCACCCAAGTGAAGATGGCGGAGGATCTAGGCATCACACGACAGACAATTAATGCCATCGAAAAAGGAAAATACAATCCCAGTTTAGAGCTGGCTTTTCGGCTGCTTGCGTATTTTGATGTCCCGTTTGAAGAGCTATTTTATATAGAGGAGGAGTAGCATATGCGAAAGATGAAGAAGCGCTATGAACTTTTGGTATATATATTCATTACTCTTTGTTGTTTCCTGGGTTTATGGCTTGGCTTAAAGCTTATCGGCGAAGATTTACCGTCGGGCAAATCATTGCTCGTACTAATTCTGGTCGGAATAGCCGGTGGCATCGGGTTGCCTATGCTGGTCAGCTGGTTAAGAGATAGAAAACGGCAGCCAGAAATGGATGAGCGTACAGTTAGAATGCTGAAAGATTATTTATTAGCTGCTACTGCAGGAGTGTGGCTGCTTTCAGGTATACTGCTGCTCGTACTTTTTGGAATAGGCTACGAAACAGTTGAGCTTGGCTTGATTGCAGTATATGGCATAGGCATTGTATTTTTGATGACAGTCGGATTATTCGTAGTAAAACGGTTGTAACCATAGCTGTATGAGGAGGAGTGAAACGATGGACTACAAAACGAATGTCATGCGTATGCTGGATCAAAAGAAAATACCATACAAATCCTATAGTTACGCCGATACAGATGCAATCAGCGGTACAGAAGTGGCTGAGGTGTTAGGACAGAATCCAGCTCAGGTGTTCAAAACGCTGGTTACAGTCAGCAAAGCAAACCAGTATTATGTATTTGTTATCCCGGTCGAAAAAGAGCTGGACTTAAAGCGGGCAGCTGCGAGTGTTGGAGAGAAATCGGTACGAATGCTGCCGGCGAAGGAATTGCTTTCGTTAACTGGATATGTTCATGGCGGCTGTTCACCAATTGGAATGAAAAAGGTTTTCCGGACTGTTGTGCACGAAACTGCTTCAGAACACGAGACCATCATTTTCAGTGCAGGCAAAATCGGTTATCAGGTAGAACTTTCCTTAGAAGACTTGAATAAAATTCTCCCTCATAAAGTAACTTCGTTAACCGAGTAGAATACGGTTCCAGCTTCCTCGAGGAGTGGAGCCTTTTTATTTTCCATGTTTGTTTTTCGGTGTATAGTTAGCACAATATCGCATTAGTTACTTTTGGGATACTAAATAACCTTGATGTGCCTACTTCTAAGATTTACTTTGTCATACTATGATGGAATAAGAATACTACACCTAAAATGCACAACAAGGTAATGGTGAACTGGTGCCTACATAAATCCAGTAATTTCAACGTACACTGATAAAAAAGGAGAAAGATGATGACAGAAATGAAACTAGAATCGAAAGCCATTTCGATCTTAAAAGATAAAATTGAACTTATTCCGACAGCAGAGGGAGCCATTTATCTCGTCGGCCCAATAAAGCTGCCTGTTAACCTTTACGGAGAAACAGTTACCTTCCAATGGTATTGCTGGCTGAATTGTGAGGAAGTGGCCAAAGATTATGAAGAAGTTATCGCAAAATTATCTGACATGAATCTGGCGGAAATGCAGCAGTCCAGTGTGTTGGTTTATGGCGACTTTTCCGAAGATGAAGATGCGCTGATCCGAATGCATTCTATCTGCCATACGGGTGATATTTTTGGCAGCAAACGCTGTGATTGCGGCTTCCAGCTGAAGCAGTCTATGCAGCGAATCGTTGAGCATGGTACAGGGGCACTATTTTATTTGGCAAACCATGAAGGGCGCGGAATCGGGTTGTTCAGTAAAGCAATGGCATACATCCTGCAGGAAAATGGCTATGACACGGTAGAAGCGAATGAAAGTCTTGGTTTTGTGGATGATTCCCGTGACTATACCGATGCCATTCAAGTACTCAAAGCATTGCGTACGAAGCCTGTTACGCTAATGACGAATAACCCGCGTAAATTGGCTGCAATGGAGCAAGCGGGTATGCAGCTTTCCGGACGGTCCGCATTATGGGGAGATGTGTCTGAGTTCAATGAGAATTACTTGAAGACGAAGATCGTCCGCTCGGGCCACCTTGGCGATGAGGAGATTTGCAGCAATGACTGATCACTCATTTTATATGGATTTGGCGTTGCAGAACGCCAAGGCAATGAAAGGACAAACCGATCCGAATCCGCTTGTAGGGTCCGTTATTGTGAACGACAATCATATTGTTGGTATTGGTACTCATTTAAAGGCCGGTGAACCGCATGCCGAGATTCATGCTATCCGGATGGCAGGAGAAAAAGCAAAGGGCGGGACGATTTATGTCACGCTCGAGCCTTGTTCCCATCATGGACGGACAGGTCCATGTGCGGTGGCAATTAAAGAGGCGGGAATTAAAAAAGTGGTCATTGCCACGCTTGACCCGAACCCAGTTGTTTCCGGGAACGGAGTGAAAATTCTTGAAGAAGCTGGTATTGAAGTGACTATCGGTGTCCGGGAAGAAGAAGCCCGCAAGATGAATGAGGTATTCAATAAATTCATCGTCGAGAAAAAGCCGTTTGTCACATTAAAGGCAGGAACAACATTAGACGGTAAGATTGCTACACATTCGCTTGATAGCAAGTGGATCACATCTGCTGCTTCCAGACAGGATGTCCATCAGCTGCGCAATGAGAACATGGCAATTCTTGTTGGTGTGAATACGATTATTGAAGATGATCCAGAGCTGACAGCCAGAATACCGAACGGACGGAATCCGATCCGAATCATTTTGGACTCCACTTTGCGCATACCGATGGATAGCAAAGTAGTCACTGATAAATTGGCAGAAACTTGGGTTTTCACAAGCCAGAAAGCAGATGAAGAGAAGGAGAAATTACTCTCGTCTCAAGGAATAAAAATATTCCGGACAAGTGGGTCACATCGTGTGGATGTGAAAGAAGTAGTTGAGACACTAGGCGAGCAGCTTATTTCCTCTGTTTTGATTGAAGGAGGAGGAAGCGTCCATGCCTCATTCCTGGAGAATTATTTGATTGATAAAGCAGTGCTTTACTTCGCTCCGAAATTGGTTGGCGGGAAAGATGCGCCAACTTTCCTGGAAGGAACAGGTTTTGCTAAAATGGCTGATGCGGTTGAATTGACCGATACAGACATCATTAAAATCGGACAAGATTTCAAATTTATCGGCTATCCGCGCTATGAAAAAGGGGATATAGAACATTGAAATTAGGTTTTGACATTGATGATACACTCATCAATCTGCGGGAGCATGCCTTCCATATTTATAATAAAAAACTGAATCAGAACATTCCCCTTGATGTGTTTCAAAAGCTTGAACGCGTCGAGATACATGAACCATTCGGACTGACGGATGAACAAGGATCAGAAATGTGGAACGCCACCTTGGAAGAAATCTATTATACTACTTGTCCGCCTTTCCCAGATGCCGTCGAGCTATTGCAGGAACTGGATCGGGAAGGGCATGAGATTTACTATATTACCTCAAGACCAAAAGAGCATGGTGAAAGAACAATGGAGTGGCTCCGTGCACTTGGATTTCCGATTAAAGAAGAACAATTCTTCTATGGCATGCAGGATGAAGAAAAGGTACATATCATCAAGAAACTCCAGCTTGATTATTATTTTGATGATAAGCCGCATGTACTGAATACGCTGCTGGAGGATTCTACAACAAAAGTATTTGTAAAAGATCAGTCGTATAATCAGCTTGTAAAGCTGCCGAGAATAGTCGATTTATCTGAAATAAGAAATATGGTACAAAATTAATAGGAGGATTGACGGTGATTTGCCGTCAATCCTTTTTTGTTTTAGGAAATAGGCAGGAAATAAGTATCTGATAGAGAAGTAAAATAAATAGCAAATTTCTAATATAGGAAATGGAATAGAATCACATGAACGAGGGGGAGGAGTAACTATGGGCCTGGTTTTGTCAATCACAGATAAAGATTTTAGCGAGCTGCTGCAAGACTTCTATGATGTGATGAAACAGGAAAAACAAGAGGAAGCAGCAATGCTGGCAGATATAATTGACACAATGAAGAAGGACATTAGATTAGAGGAAGTGTTAATTAAAGCAGATTTGCTTACCATTCGGTACCAGGTGATGCAGGGGGAATTGCAACCTGCAGGATATCTATTGGAAGAGTTTGAGGAGCGAGGGCATGACCTTTCGCAACAGAATGAATACTTCTATAAATATTTTAAAGGGCAAGTTCTCTTCAAAAAGAAAAGATGGAAAGAAGCATTAAGATATTATGAACAAGCTGAGCTTTACATAACAGAGGATGAAGAAAAAGCAGATTTTTATTATAAGCTATCTCATGCTTATTATCGCACTGGTATTCCCGCACTATCAGTACTGAACGCGAATAAAGCACTTCGTTATGCAGCATCATACAAGCAGCAATATCATCTTGCTAAATGCAAGCTGCTGCTCGGACTGAATCATCTGGAAATACGGAACTTTGAACAAGCCGAGTTTCTTTTATACGAAGCACTCGACAGCCAGCATAATATTGACGAAACATCTCTTGATCTAGCATCAATGGTTCATCACAATTTAGGATTGCTTCATTTTGTGCAGCGAAAGTTTGAAAAGGCAGTCGACTACTTTGATCAAGCTGTACATGCCACCCCTTGCTCTCATTATTTGAAGAGCCTCTACTATCTGACAGAATCCCTCTTCCGTGTCAATCACCACTCAGAAGCAATGAAATACTACCAAATTGGCCTTACTAAGAGTAAGGAAAAGAAGGATATGGTCTATCAATGGGCCTTCGCTATGCTGCACAAGCAATTTGTCGATTGTGACAATTTTGAAGCGGTATGGGCAGAAGGCATTGCCTTTTATAAAGAAATTGATGATAGCGAAAGTGTCCATTATTACAGTCTGCGCATGGCGGATTATTACACGCTAAAAGGAGAAGAAGAGAAGGCGAATTACTATTATCGACTTGCTGTATTGTGAAAGCTAATTTATCTGATAGGATTTTCTGCCTGTTACCTAAGAATCATGAAAAACCAGCATCTGACTATATAGTGGCTATCTAGGAGAATCTTTTAAAATATTCTAAAATTATTACTATTATATTAAGAATTTCGTATAAATATTCCATTTTTTGTTTTTCCTTTTATACTAGAGCTGTGGAAGTGCCGAACCACATCGGTTTACAAACTTTGGCAGCGATAGGAGAGGAAAAAAATATGATCAACACCTTACGTCACAGTAAGGGAGCGGCAGTCGTTTTCCTAGTGATCAGATTATATCTTGGGTACACGTTCCTGTCCGCCGGCTTAGGTAAGCTGATGAGCGGAAACTTTGATGCAAGCGGATTTGTCCAAGGTGCGTTAGCGCGCTCGGATGCCGGTGTCATCCAGAGCTGGTGGGGAAGTTTCTTAGAAGAAGTGGTCCTTCCAAATGCAGAGGTTTTCAGTTTCCTTGTTATGTGGGGAGAGACTCTGGTCGGATTGGCACTACTGCTTGGTGCATTCACTGCATTTGCAGCTTTTATGGGAATATTAATGAATATCTCATTCCTATTAAGCGGTGCGGTTGGGCAAAATTTGATATTTATCATCTTGGGCTTAGTGCTGATCATCGGCGGGACAAACGCTGGACGGTACGGCATTGATCGCTGGATCATGTCTTCTCTGCGTAACAAAGGAAATGACAGGTCAGCCAGAAACAGCAAAAGACAACTAATATAATAAAAGAGAACACGCGCTTGTCGCGTGTTTCTTTATGCAGGAAAAAAAATCTTGTTGAAATAAGTCAATGTGTGTAGTACAGTTAAAAAGGTTTTTTAATTGCATACAAATCCTCATCATTTGATGAGGTAGAGGTTGCAGCTGTTATTAGTACAGACTAGGAGATCAGGAGAGATCGTTGATTAGACTGGAAAGGAACAGCTGCCGAAGCTGGATGGATTCTCCAATCCTACTGGCTGGGCCTGCTCCCGAATAGGGGCAGGACTGTCACGTCAGTCGCAAAGCTGGCGTGTTGCGCTATCTTTGTGAGAATGATGCTGTTTATAAGTAAAGGCCGTTCCGATAGAGCAAACTATCCGGGATGGTCTTTTTTCGTATCTATAGCGCAACGGACGAAGAAACAGAGAGGGGAAAGAAAGTGAGTAACAATACGAAACAAACGGGCTTACGCAGAGCACTGAAAGCTCGTCACTTAGGGATGATCTCCCTTGGCGGTACAATTGGTACAGGATTATTCCTGGCCAGCGGAGGAGCCATTAGCAGTGCAGGACCAGGAGGAGCATTGCTTGCATATGCGCTAATTGGCTGTATGGTATTCTTCTTGATGACAAGCTTGGCGGAAATGGCAGCATTCATGCCTGTATCCGGAAGCTTCAGCACATATGGATCACGTTTTGTCGACGAATCGTTTGGATTTGCACTAGGCTGGAACTATTGGTTCAACTGGGCTATCACAATTGCAGCGGAGCTTGTTGCTGTTACATTGATAATGGGATTCTGGTTCCCGGATACTCCATCATGGATCTGGAGTGCTATCAGTCTTATCATCATGTTCTTATTGAATTATATTTCTGTTAAAGGATTCGGTGAATCCGAATATTGGTTCGCTTTGATCAAAGTCGTTACTGTCATCATTTTCATCATTGTTGGTTTATTGATGATCATTGGTATCCTTGGCGGCGATTCACCTGGATTCTCCAACTTCACTGTAGAAGACGCACCATTTAATGGCGGCTTTCTTGCATTGCTTGGCGTATTCATGGCTGCTGGCTTCTCTTTCCAAGGAACAGAGCTGCTTGGAGCAGCTGCCGGAGAAGCAGACAATCCGAGAAAATCGATTCCGAAAGCAATTCGTTCGGTCTTCTGGCGTATTCTGTTGTTCTACATCTTGGCTATCTTCATTATCGGGATGCTCATTCCTTATACAACAGAGAGTCTTGCAAGTGATGATGTCCGTCTAAGTCCGTTCACACTTGTGTTTGAAAAAGCTGGAATCGCGTTTGCAGCATCTGTTATGAACGCTGTTATCCTTACGGCTGTATTATCTGCCGGTAACTCCGGCATGTATGCCAGCACACGGATGCTTTGGAACTTGGCGAAAGAAGGGAAAGCACCAGCTTTCCTTGGTAAACTTAACAAAAACGGCGTGCCTGTAAATGCATTGATTGCTACAGCAGCAGTAGGCTGTGTCGCTTTCCTAACATCTTTCTTCGGAAATGGTGTTGTGTACACATGGTTGTTGAACGTGTCAGGTATGGCTGGCTTTATCGTGTGGGTTGGTATTGCTGTTAGTCATTATCGATTCCGAAAAGCATATCTTGCTCAAGGAAATGACATCAAGGATTTACCATACACAGCTAAATTCTATCCGATAGCGCCGATACTTGCTTTTGTGCTATGTATCATCGTCATTATCGGTCAGAGCTTCACTGCTTTCACTGCAGATGGAATTGAATGGGGCACTTTAATTGCTTCTTATATCGGTATTCCAGTCTTCCTGCTTTGCTGGCTCATTTTTAAAGTGAAAAAGAAAACGAAGGTGCACAAACTGGAGGAGGTTGATTTGACTACTCCGGCACATGAAACAGCACCAGAATAAGTAAAGCTGCCGGGAGACCGGCAGCTTTTTTTATAAGAGGTTCTTTATTGGGAAAATGTTAACTAACCTTAGTAATATGGGTAATTTATAAGTAATAACGTAGATTTAACACGAAATAACTTCCAGCTTAATCCAAAGTAACAGTAAACGGGAATATGTGATAATTGTATGTATTTTTTTGTTTGATTTTATTACTAATTTCCTAATTTTCTTGTTTCTTTATTCTATTTACAAGTTATACTGAATTAGAGGTGAATATATGAAAATTGCAATTGTGACAGACAGTCTTACTAACTTGAGAGAAGAGGATTTACAGAGATATCCTTTTATATATTACGCGCATTTAAATGTTGTTGTAGATGATAAGTCTTATATTGATTTAAAAGAGATTACGAATGATCAGTTATTTCGTTTTATAGATGAGGGAGCTTCCTATTCTTCTTCCTTGCCGTCACCGGAAGTATTTGTAACCCTATATGAGAGATTATTGGCAGAATATGATGCTATAATCAGTCTTCATTGTACAGAAAATGTAAGCGGTACCGTCAATTCCGCCCGTATAGCAAAGGATTCCATCGAAGGTGCAAAAGAAAAAATTACCGTCATCGATTCGAATACAGCTTCTATTGGAGTAGAAAATATCGTCATTAAAGTGTGTGAGCTCATGGAGCAAGGTAAGTCACTTGATGAACTATTAAAGGCAATTGAATATTACCGAACACATGGACAGCTGTACCTTACGATTAATGACCTGACTACGCTAGTACGTACTGGTCGCATTTCGAAAACAGCATCAAGGATCGGAAACTTATTGCATATTAAGCCAATTATCGGATTTGAGAATGTGAAATTAGAAGTTATGGGTAAAGTTCGTACTAAGAAACGTCTGTTAAAATGGATGCTGGAAAGATTGCGACATGATATAGAGCAATCAGGAAAACAAGTTGTTCGTATTACACACGTGAATTCCATTGATCTCGCCACGGAGCTGAAGCATGCGATGGAAACATGCGGAGATAGAGTAGAAGTATTTATCAGCAATGAAATCAGTTCTGTCATGGCAATTCATTTTGGAAGAGGCGGAGTTGGAGCAAGCTGGATGCCTGCGAATTATTCTGTTTAGCAAACTGTTTGTGATATTAATCAATAGTATATATAAAACCCTCGAACAATTATATTGGTCGAGGGTTTTATTATGCTGTATGTAGCTTTTAGTATTAAGGCTGCTTTTCTGTACTCTTCAATATAACGAACCCTATCTTCGTGAAAAGATAGAGTGTAAAGATGATTATTAGAGTCCTGCCTATAACATCACCATCGGTCATGTCAAAGCTGCTTTGATACAATAAATGACTGTTAAAACAAAGATAAACTGCGATTAAAAGAGGAATGCTAATGAATAATACAGCAATGACACGTTTGGCTTCCCAACTCATAATAATCAGCCCTTTCGTATATAATGCTTTTCAATATCATAAAAAATCAGGTAAGTGATTCTTATACATGTTCAGAGCATTTTTGCTTATTTCTAATGTGTGGATTGTCTTTGCATTGGGTGCAGCGTAGATAATAGGATAATCTATTTCACTGTAATCTTCATTAATTAGGAATGCTAATTGCTCTTCGTCCAGAGAAAATTCAGATTGTATGCCAGGTTTGTTTCCGCGTACGTCTAAACGGATCCACCTATTTAAGTCTTTGATATAAACTCCATATAGTGCATGTATACAATATCCTTTTTCAGGTGTATCGAATAGGGTCAATCTTTGGTAGCAAAAACCAGTTGGAATGTCTAATGACCTTAACATAGCGGCAAACAAGTTAGACTTTGCATAACAAATACCTTCTTCATATGTAAGTACTTCTGAAGCTTTGCAAGTCACCCGTGGGCTTTGAATATCCCATGAGTGCGCTATACTGTCACGGACGTAATTGAATACCACTCTGACTATGTCTGATTCGGACATTTGAGATGAAATCAGCTCACTGACCTTCTCCTTGATCAGAGGATGTGAGTAGTCTATTACATCTGATTCGATTAAATAATCATCGTAAGAATGTTTCTCGGGTATTAAATTCAAAGTATCTCCCTCCCGTAATACATATGTATAAATATACCAATAAAACTAATCAAAAGGTTCATTGATTTTGATTGTTCTAAGTCATTCTTATATGCGCATAATAATGATTGTCTAAAGCAATTTATATTTGTATGCTAATACTCAATTAATCCGAGTAACCCTATAAGGTATATTGACAATCTGCTCGCTGTTTGATAAACTTTCTGAAAACTGTATATGTTTCTTATCTAGAGAGGTGGAGGGATATGGCCCTGTGAAACCTCAGCAGCAGGTCTGACAACAGATACTGTGCTAATTCCATCGGTTCATAGCCGGCAGATAAGATGAATAGAGGAAGCCTCTCGACGCATCTTGCACGAGAGGCTTTTGTATTTGTCCCGCTGCCTACAGAAAGGGGAAGGCAACATGTTTGAATTGATTCGGGAACTGTCTAAGTATAAAGGGTACAATCAGTCCTTTGTTTCACAGATTGTCGATAAGATTACACCGTTCGCGGATGAGATGCACTTTGACAGTCGGGGGAATCTTATTGTCCGTAAATATGGAGAAAAGTATTCGCCAAAAATCACTTTGCTTGCAGAGGTGAAGGAGGAAATTTACGTTGTATCATCCATTACAGAGTCAGGTTCTCTTGTAGCGGATGCGAATTATTTTTCCCTCACCTATGCTCAAGGCCAGACTGTTCAAGTCGAGACAAAGAATGGATTAGTGCAGGGCGTAATTATGGCAGGGGAAACAGGGCAGCATGCGGCTGTGATCGACATCGGCGCCAACTCGAAAAACGATGCGCGCGAGATGGGTGTTGAGCCTGGCAACCATGTTACGCTATATGATGATTTCCTGTATCTTGGTGACGAAGTGAGCGGAAGAGTCGTCGGAAAAGGATTGGATAATAAAGTGGCACCGGCAATTGCGATTAATCTACTGCAGCAATGGGATACAGCTGAAGGGGAAATCACTATTATCTTCTTTCCGTTTCATAACAAAAAGCAACTTACCTATCAGCTCGAAGGGGAAGCGGCCTTTTTTATCGGATCCGTATCTCGCCAAAGAATAGCGCACAAAAGCCGAGGAGCCATCGAATTAGGAAGCGGAGTTGCGATCAAAGTGGCAGACAAAACAATTCCAATCAATCAGGCATTAAAAAATCAGCTGGTCGATTTGGCCATAGCTCATGATATTCCATTTCAGCTGGAATTTTTATTTCGGCATCGCTATAAAAAGCTATCTACTAAAATTCCAGTCAGCGTCCTAAATATCCCGATAGAGCATCTTGATCAGACGACCCAGGTCGTGTCAGTAAAGGACTTGGAGGATACAAATCAGCTGATTCAGACTTATCTTTTACGAAGCAAAGAATTACAATTTTAGTTTGTGGTAAAATTCCCGATTCCTGTTTAATTTCCAGTATACTGAAGCTAACAGTATAGAGGAGGCGGTTCAGTATGAAAAAGACAAATGCAGCATACAAGTCGCAAAGCAGGAGTGTCACAGCAATCAGCTAAAGGGGAGCTTTTATTGAAGCAAGCACTATTGATTATTGACGCACAGCAAGCACTGGTTGAAGGCGGAGCAGGAGAGAAACCTGTTTATCGAAAAGAAAACCTAATTGAGAAAATTAATCTGGTTATCGCCAAAGCACAAACAGCAGACGCCTCGATTCTATTCGTCCGTGATACAGATGTAGCAGAAGGGAAAGGTGCCGGCTTCCAGATTCATCCGGGTATCCAAGTGCCAGAGAAAGCGCCTGTCTTTAACAAGCAGGCAACAAATGCTTTCTATGGAACAGGTTTGCTGGAACATGTAAAAGAAGAAGGTTTCACACATCTTGTCATCATGGGCTGTGAAACCCAGCATTGTATCGACACGGCAGTTCGTACTGCAACCGTACAAGGGATGGATGTAACACTCGTGGCAGATGGCCATTCCACAGCCGGCTCCGATGTTCTGACTGCAGAGCAAATCATTCAGCATCATAATCAGATTCTGCACGGTCACTATAACGTCGACCATTTCTCAGTTGTCCGGCAGGCTGAGGAAGATTTGTTTGTACCGACACATGATTCGTATCGTTGAGTTTAATATAGGACTTAAAAACAGATGATTTGCAGAGAGGGTTGATGTAGTGGGTTTTTGGTATTTACTACTACTTTTGATAGGTATCATTTTGTTTAGTATAGGAATCATGAAAAAAGGTGTTTCTGCAGCTGTTAAGGCAGTAATTTTGTTGTTTGTTATTGGAATCTTATTCATAGTGGTGTCAATAGTCTTATTGATGCCTGGTAGTTCCGATATTATTGCTGAACTTTTGAAAATGGAATAAGATTAACGGCTTTTGTTGAATAATGAAGATCGTCAATCTGGCGGTCTTTTTTTCCGTTCAAAAACTGACTAGCTGCAGAATGAAAAACGTAGTATTCGTCAACGGTGAATGTCTGACCGAAACGAAGTAAAGGGAATAATTGATAGGTGTATTTTAGAGAATGTAAGAAAGTACTGACTACGTTTTGTTAATATATTTAAATATTACCTTCTGAGAACAGAATAAATATCTGAATAATCAAATAAGTGTGTTATATGATCTCACAACATAGATGCATCCATCATGGTATTTCGACATAATTAACCCATAATCCGTCTTAAATACATCTTTTCAGGAGGTATTCTATTGGGCTTTGAAGCTTTACTAACGGAGATTAGCGGTTATTTATGGAGTGTACCAATGCTGATTTTCATCGCTGTGGTTGCTGGGGTTTATACAATTGCATCCGGGTTTCTGCAGGTAAGATATGTGAAGGACATGGTTGTGCACACGTTTACCGGGAAAAGTTCTGAATCAGGCGTTTCGCCCTTTCAATCGCTGGTTATTGCGCTTTCAGGCAGAGTTGGTACAGGGAATATAGCAGGGGTTGCGACTGCTATCGCAGCAGGAGGCCCTGGGGCTGTGTTCTGGATGTGGTTCATTGCTTTCTTTGGATCTGCGGCTGCTTTTGCGGAGTCGACGCTTGCGCAGATTTATAAAAAGAAAGTGGATGGCGAGTATCGCGGGGGACCAGCCTATTATGCGGAGAAAGGGCTTGGATGGAAATGGTATGGCTATATTTTTGCGGTGGTTGCAGCTGTGTCTACCTGTCTTTTAACACCAGGTGTACAGGCAAATGCAATTGCTGAAAGCATGAATAATGCATTCGGCATCGGACCAGTGATCACTGGAATTGCTTTGGTTGTTATCACAGGATATGTCATCTTTGGCGGTGTCCGCAGAATAGCCTTCTTGGCTTCATATGTTGTTCCAATCATGGCATTATTTTATCTAATCGTTGCTGCTATTGTTATCTTCGCGAATATCGAACAGGTTCCAAGTACATTTGCGCTGATTTTCAGCAGTGCTTTCGGTGTTGACTCTGCGTTTGGCGGTATGATTGGTGCAGCCATAAGCTGGGGAGTAAAACGCGGCTTATATTCCAATGAGGCAGGGCAGGGAACTGGAGCGCAGGCAGCGGCTGCTGCAGAAGTTTCCCACCCAGTAAAGCAGGGCTTGGTACAATCCTTCTCAGTCTATATTGATACACTGCTTATTTGTACAGCAACTGCACTGATGATATTGATGACAGGTAATTATAGTGTTACAGATCCGGATGGCGGCTATATTGTCGACTATACAAATGGTATGGAAGCAGGTGCAGGCTATACGCAGGCAGCAGTAGATGGAGTGCTTGGCGGATTCGGATCGCCATTTGTGGCAATCTCTCTATTTCTCTTTGCCTTTACTACACTCGTTGCTTATTTCTATATTGCTGAGACGAATCTGTTTTATATCGTCAGAGGTAAATCAAGGAAGGTTTTCTCCAATATTTTAAAGGTATTATTCTTGGCGGCGATATTCTTCGGCACTGTACGCTCGGCAACCTTTACTTGGACACTAGCGGATATAGGACTTGGATTAATGGTTTGGGTAAACTTAATAGCTGTCATCCTGCTGTATAAACCGACGATGATCGCACTCAAGGATTATAAGGCACAAAGGAAGCAAGGGCTTGATCCCATATTCCGTCCTTCAAAAGTCAATATTGAAAATGCCGATTATTGGGTGGAACGTGAAGAGGAAGATGAAAAGCGTAGGAAGACAATGTAACGAAAACCTTTCCGCAGTCCCGGAAGGTATTGTGAAGCATTAAAATAAAATGAGAATATCCCTTTGAATCGGAGAACGAGGCATACACCTCGTTCTTTTCTTATGACAAGAAGCAATCGGATAAAGAAGAGCATTTGAAACAGCATTTCGCCCATGTTCACAAATCTGTAATAGGAATATTGCGAATTTGTGAAAACGTTCACAATGGTACGCGCAATATCTTTTTTTCGCTTATACTACAAGTGTAGAAGGAACAGCGCTAATCCATCTCAATCTATTATGTGAAATATTTAACAAACAATTTTCATGAATGGAGTGTTGAAGAAAATGATCATACAGTGGATTCGAAACAGTAAAGCAGCAGCGGGACTTTGGGCAGTTATCCGAATTTATCTTGGCTATAGCTGGTTAACAGGCGGACTGGGCAAACTGACAGGCGGCGGTTTTGATGCAAGTGGCTTCCTGCAAGGAGCAGTCGCACAAGCCGGCGGAGATCATCCAGCGGTGCAAGGCTGGTGGGCAGTCTTCCTGGAACAAGTCGCATTGCCAAACGCAGGGTTGTTCAGCTTCCTTGTTATGTGGGGAGAGATACTTGTAGGAATCGCACTTATTCTCGGAGTCTTCACTAACTTCGCTGCTCTTATGGGAATAACAATGAACTTCGCTTTCTTGTTCAGTGGTACCGTCAGCACAAACGCACAAATGGTCTTGCTTACTATCTTCTTACTTGTCGCAGGAGCTAATGCCGGACGATATGGATTGGATCGCTGGGTAATGCCTTATCTAAGAAATCACTATCCAAAACACACAACTAAAACCCCGACGAAGCCCATTGCTTCTTAAATGATAATGATGTGGAACCTACCGTTTTGTAGCGGTAGGTTTTTTTGTTATGTGTAAATGGAAATGAAACCCATTATTTATTGAATCGTACAGATAATATCAGTTACATTATTAGGAAAGGATTGAAAACATGATTATACTCTTGGATGTGTTTAGTATTCTGATGCTGTCTTCCATTTCTGGCTCTTATTCTGAGGATGATACGCAGCACAATATCGAGCACTTGAAAAAGACAGATTGGTTCCAGCAGTATTTGAAGCAACAGCCGTATCGGGATCTGCTTATTTCTGATAAGGATGTGCGAAAAGTTATTGGGCGACTTAATAATAAGAAGCTGGCGAAGAATCCGCAAAGAGAAGCTTATCAGCGTATTGTCACAAAAGTATTGAAGCGGAAGATTTTCGTTTCTCAGTGAGATAATAATGCAAAAGAAAGAGGATACTCATGACAAAAATACAGGTGACAGGCATTTCATCATGCGGCAACTCTCCTAAGAGTGAGCAAATTCGTCAGATGACGGTTGACGCATTTCTGCAGCAACATGAACAGTTAGAAGAGAAACTTGCCGCAGATTGCACAGTGGAGCTAGCTGGTGGGGATGTATATGTTGGCCATAAGAATATCTTATCTATGTTAACTCCTTTGCAGAATGTCACATCTTTACATATTGCCAGTGCTTTCACTCACGGCAAGCAAGGAGCAGTGAACGGTTCTTTCAAAAAAGATACACAGACGTACTCTTTCGCGCTAATTTTTACATTCACAAGTGCGGGAAAGAATGCGAAAGTGCAGCAAATATCCTGCTATGTGATTAAAGAAAGGAACCACGCATAAATGCTGGTTCCTTTCTTTTTAGTATCTAATTCAATCTTGGATCATACATCAGCTGTAAATCAACTCCAAAGGGATCTCGCACAATAGCATACGCTTCACTGAACATATTCGCCGATAGCGGACGTATAACATTCACACGAGTGTCACTCGTTATATTCTGATAGAAACGTTTTACCTCCGTTAAGTCTGCACTTTGAATACAAAGAGAAAAGTTATTTCCTGCTTGATATTTCTCCTTAGGCTCCATTGTCTCTTCCGCAATCATTACTTTCGTTTTTCCAATTTGTAGCACAGAGTGCGAGATAAGCTCCTTGTTTTCTTCTGTAAGCTCCATGGAGGGATCACGCTGTGTCATGTCTGTATAAGTCACAAGTAAAAGTTCCTCTGCTTGCAAGTTGCGCTTATAGAATTCAATCGCCTCTTTAGCCTTTCCATTCATTGATAGAAAAACTGCTATCTCCAATGTCATAAAAAACCCTCCTTTTCCTGTTAACAGTTTTAGCTTACAGTAAAAAGGTATCAATTCATGACACCTATTAAGGAGCTTTTATCATGCGTAAATCAGAAAGATTGCAGGACATGCTGCAATACATAAATGAGAAGAAGCAATTTAACTTAAAAGACTTGATGGAGGAGTATGGTATATCCAGAAGCACAGCCATTCGAGATGTCCAGGCACTTGAAATGCTCGGAATGCCGATCTACGCGGAACACGGTCGAAACGGAAAGTACGTTGTCTTAGATAATCGCATCATTTCGCCAATCACTTTTACTGCAAATGAACTATACGCCATTTACTTTGCGATGCTAACGTTATCTGGATATAAGGAAACACCATTTGAACAAGAGATAAATAGCTTGGAAGAGACCTTTCGGAGTGTCTTACCAAGCGGTATAAAAGATAGAGTGAAAAAGATGAAGGATTCGGTAAAGCTGGATACACCCAGCCATAGTAATGAGGCACCTTATCTTAAAGAAATCCTAAAAGGTATCATGGAGGAGAAGGTCTATTCAATTTCCTATCGAAAAGAAGAAATCCGAAGTATGACAGTACAGTTTGTTACACTGCAGGCGAAATTCGGACAATGGTATGCGAAAGTCTACAATATGAATTCAAATCGTATCCAGACTGTACGCTGCGACAAGATAGTGCAATTGAAAGAGTCAGAAGAGAACCAGCCGCAGGAATTACAGTATCTTCTTTCACTTTTAAAAACGTATCATCCTCAACCAGGGGCGACCACGTTCACCGTTGAAGTTACGGAACGAGGTAAGGACCTTTATGACAAAGAGAGTTATCCGTCAATGAGCCTCGAGAAAACAGGAAATACGTTTACGATTTCAGGCTATTATAATGCAGATGAAGAGGCATTTATTGCAGAGTATTTTATGCATTTCGGCAAGTCAATATTATCTATCCAACCTTCTGTACTGAGGGTAGCAATTCAAGGCAAATTAAAGTCTCTTATTACGTATATGGACAGGTTAAACTAGCGATTGGTTTATCTTAATTCGAAAATATAATAAAAATCTCAAACCTCATTGAGTATTAATATTCTCAATGAGGTTTGAAATTAGTTTATCATATCTAATTCTAATCCGAGAGTAGCAGCAGTTGGATCTTTGTGTTCATCTAGAATTTCAAAACTATAATTCTCGGGGTTTAACAATTCTTCTAAATCTCTACTAGAAATTTCATCATTTAGAATCATTACTTGTTCAATACTAATTATATTTTCTTTTATATTAGATATTAAGGGTTTACCATTTAAAGGTTCGGGTGTCAGTGCAACATTTCTTTGGATCAAATCATTACCCGGAATATCTCTAAAAGTAAACCAATAGTCCTTTTCGGTATTAGCAAGTCTTTCTTGAAGTTTTGAGTCAATCCATACATTTAGCTTTAGCAGATATTCATGTTTTTCAGAGTTTATAGGAGATATCTCTAAAATCCCGGTTTTATATGTTTCGCCACTTATTGAATCATAATAGTCGCGAATGGAATTATAAGCATTATCCGAGTCATTATTTGCATCACTAGCTTTCGTAACATGCCCACTATTTAGAGATTTCTCGCTATTAGTGTTGGTTGAAGAAGAATCCTCAGAACTACAGCCAGACAAAAAGATGCAAAGAAGTATAAATACAAATAAGTTTTTGATATTCATAGATAGCCTTTCCTGTTTTATTTCGATGTCTTATCAGAATACTCGGTATAGCTGTAATTAACATTTCCATTAACTGTTTTATATACTTTTCCCCGACTATAATATTTAATTGTACCAGCAGATTTTACAGCTTTAGAACCAGTTTTAATTGTAGTTGTCTTTTTAGCAGGAATATTCCATGTGTATCTTACTGAAACCGTATCACTTTTTCCCCATGATTTTTCCGCGGAGATTCCTACTTTAGCAGTTACTAATTTAAAGTTTGCGCTCGCTTCAGCTGAACCGCCAACACTTCCATTAGAAAATCTTGATCTGTTTACTGATCTGGATACACTATCCTGTGAGCTACTATTATTTTTAATTTCCGTAGACCAAGCCTGCTTTTTATAAGTAGATTTAGTTACCTGGCTATAGTCTTTTCCATCATATGGAACATACATAGTTGAAAAACTCGATGTTGGTTGTTCTTCGAAATCATACTCAACCCCATCAGGATATTCATAAGTAGTTATTTCAAGATTACCGTCTTGCTCGTGATTTACAATTACATTATCTTCCTCTGCGGACGTAACCAAAGGAAAAAGTAAAGAGAGACTGGTAATAGCTGCAATAGATAGAGAAACAACCTTTTTGTTTTTCATAATAGACCCCATTTCCATTTTTTTCTGTTGCTGTTAATAATTATAAATAAATTCACGGAAAAGGGAATGAATTCTCTTCGACAAAAAACTACAATTATTAGAAAAAATTAACTTTTTCTAGTAATATCAATGATGTGAATAATTTTTTCGAATGAGACAATTGTAATGAGAGATGCCAGAAGCAGTCGATGGTAGAATTTGATAAAGGTATTTTTAAGGTATTCGTACTACTGATTTAAGTAATGCAGAGTTAGCACATAATCAAAAAACTAATCTTGAAGAAGTAAGCATACATAGGATTAGAAACAAAGGAAAGTACCCCAATTTTTTATAATATGGGAATGTATATTTTAGGAGGTATGAAAAAGAGGAGTTGAGAAATCTTGAAATACAGCTTTACAGAAAAAGAAAGAAATCAAGTAATCTCTAATTTCATGAAAGATGGTAAAGTTATCAGTGTTCCTGCAAAAGAGAAAAAAAAGTATATCTTATTAACTGAATTTGCAAAGAAATTTGATGAAGGAAAAACCTATTCTGAGCAGGAGATCAATGCTGAACTTCTAACTATGTTTTCAAAAGACGATTACGTCGAACAAAGAAGATATCTAATAACTTTTGAATTATTTAAGAGGACATCTGATGGAACACAATACTGGCTGAATTGCGATGAAAATGTTGAGGTTGCAAAATAAATCTTAAGAGATCTACATAACAGCATGTCAGTCATCAATTGCTCACGATCTATAAAGGAGGCAATTATGATACATATAACACTAGCAAATCCAGACCATGTAGCGGGTATATCCAAGGTATGCAGTGATGGCTATTGGGCCACGTACAGCGAAACGCGCTCGGAGAAATACATTCAGGGAATTATCGATGAGTTTTATAATCACGACAGGATCTTAAAAGAAGTATCGGAGATGAGCAGAGATTGGGGCGGATATATCGTTGCGCTCGAAGATGGGGAAGTGATCGGAGCAATTGGCGGTGGAATGATAGGTGAAGATATTGGGGAGGTTTTCGTACTTTATCTAGATCCTGATCGACGTAATGAGGGTATAGGAACGAAATTATTAGATGCCCTCACCAAACAGCAAAAAGAGCAGTTTAACGCCACGGAGCAATGGGTATCTGTAGCAAAGGGAAATCAGAAGGGCATACCTTTTTATGAAGCGAGAGGATTCGTCGTCCAGCATGAGCGACCTGGCTACCATGATATAGAGGGAGAAAGTTATCCTGCCTTGAGATATTATCGAAAGATATAGCATATCCTGAATCTGTAGAGTGGCAAGCTTACATATAGAACAGGAATGAGGGAACGAAAAAACCAGCCTCAATTGGCTGGTTTTCCTCATTTCTTGTTGTTCATTTTTTTGATTTTGAAATACAGACTGAAATATCGGAACGATGTGTAAAAATCAAATGCAGCGAACACTGCAAGCAAGATGCTGAAAATCGTCCAGTCTTTCGCTGCCTGTACGTCATGAATGGCCCAATAGACGAAGAAAACACCTATCACAAGGTAAAGTATCGCGGCGGGCAATGGCGATCGTATCATAAATTCTTATCCTCCAAAGATGATCATTTGCATATTTTCTAATTGTTTCTGCATTCTTTCTAATTCTTCCATTCTTTCCGGGGTGAGATAAAGCTGAATGATGACGACCATCAGATTCATCAAGCCGTGTGTGATGATCGGTACGATGATTCGCTTTGTTTGTACATATAAAGCTGCAAAAACGACACCCATAACGAAGTATTGCAATAGGTGTAAGAAGTCTCCATGTACAGCTCCGAATACGAGAGCGGAGATAAGTACTGCTACGAAGAAGTTTGTTCGCTTGTAGATTTCGCCGAATAGTATTTTACGGAAAATGATTTCTTCCAATATTGGTGCGAATACGACGACAATTAGTACGAACGCTGGAACTTCCCGAACCGCGTCCAGGATGCTAGACGTATTTTCTGAGCCTTGTGTGATTCCAAAAGCATACGTCTCGATCAAGCCTGCAATTATCTGTCCGGCATAGGCACCAAAGAAACCGATAATGATCCAGACAATCGTCATACCAGGACCAGTGGCGTTTCGCATAGCTGGTGTGCGCATATCTTTGCGCAGCATAAAGCAGACGATGATGACAGCGAGCAGGAAGGTGATCAGACTCCACCAATACGATATGGTCACAACATCCAGATTCTGCTCCCTCATCCAAGGAACGAAAGGAACAAGCAGGAATGCAGAGAGCTGCATCACAATATATGTCAATATGACGAACCAATAACGTGCTGGCAATATAACGACTCCTTCCGCCTTACTTATGTAGTTGGCATCTTACGTATTTTAACATAAGAAGCAGGTAAGTATGTAGCGGTGCGCATTGTAATTGGCCTGTTAATTCGTCCAGTCCTTGGCAGGAGATACGGGAAATTCGTCGAACAACTATCAGAGTGTCATGCTTGCATTCCGTTTTCGTTTTGATTATTATAATAACTGGGTTAGCACTCAACTAACTCGAGTGCTAAAAATCAAATTATCGATTATATAAGGAGGGTTTCTCACATGTTGAAGCCACTAGGCGATCGTGTCGTAATTGAACTTGTAGAGCAGGAGGAAAAAACAGCATTTGGTATCGTGCTTCCTGAATCTGCGAAGGAAAAACCGCAAGAAGGTAAAGTTGTTGCCGTCGGTAGCGGTCGTGTAACCGATAATGGAGAAAGAGTTGCGCTGGAAGTTTCAGAAGGCGATTTGATCATCTTCTCTAAATACTCTGGTACAGAATTGAAATATGAAGGAAAAGACTACTTAATTCTTCGCGAAAGCGACATCCTTGCAGTAGTAGGATAATCCGAAGAACAGATTTATATAACATAGAAGATATTATAGGAGGTTTTTATTAATGGCTAAAGACATTAAGTTCTCTGAAGACGCTCGTCGTTCCATGCTTCGCGGTGTGGACACTCTTGCAGATGCAGTTAAAGTAACACTCGGACCAAAAGGCCGTAACGTCGTTCTGGATAAAAAATTCGGTTCTCCACTAATCACGAATGATGGTGTGACAATCGCTAAAGAAATCGAACTAGAAGATGCATTCGAAAACATGGGTGCACAGCTTGTATCTGAAGTTGCTTCTAAAACAAACGAAATCGCTGGTGACGGTACAACTACAGCTACTGTTCTTGCACAAGCAATGATCCGCGAAGGTCTTAAAAACGTCGCTTCTGGTGCAAACCCAGTAGGCGTACGCCGCGGTATCGAAAAAGCTGTTGAAGTAGCTATCAAGCAGCTTAAAGAAATCTCTAAACCAATCGAAGGCAAAGAGTCTATCGCACAAGTAGCGGCAATCTCTGCAGCTGACGAAGAAGTTGGCAAACTAATCGCAGAAGCAATGGAGCGCGTTGGTAACGACGGCGTTATCACTATCGAAGAATCCCGCGGCTTCAACACAGAGCTTGAAGTTGTAGAAGGTATGCAATTCGATCGCGGCTATGCTTCTCCGTACATGGTTTCTGACCAAGATAAAATGGAAGCAGTTCTTGAAGATCCATACATCTTGATCACAGATAAAAAAATCTCCAGCATCCAGGAAGTACTTCCTGTGCTTGAGCAAGTTGTACAACAAGGCAAGCCTCTATTGATGATCGCTGAAGACGTAGAAGGCGAAGCACTTGCAACACTTGTTGTAAACAAACTACGCGGAACATTCAACGCTGTAGCTGTTAAAGCTCCTGGCTTCGGTGACCGTCGTAAAGCAATGCTAGAAGATATTGCGACACTAACTGGTGGTGAAGTGATCACAGAAGACCTAGGTCTTGATCTGAAGAACACACAAATCACACAGCTTGGCCGCGCTTCTAAAGTTGTTGTTACAAAAGAAAACACAACTGTCGTTGAAGGTAACGGTAACCCAGAAAACATTTCTTCCCGCGTAGCACAAATCCGTGCACAAGTAGAAGAAACTACTTCTGAATTCGACAAAGAAAAACTACAAGAGCGCCTAGCGAAACTTTCTGGCGGAGTTGCAGTAATCAAAGTCGGTGCTGCTACTGAAACAGAATTGAAAGAACGCAAACTACGCATCGAAGACGCCCTTAACTCTACTCGCGCAGCAGTAGAAGAAGGTATCGTAGCTGGTGGTGGTACAGCTCTAGTTAACATCTACAACCACGTTGCAGGTCTTGAACTAACTGGCGACGAAGAAACTGGTGCGAAAATCGTCCTTCGTGCAATCGAAGAACCAGTTCGCCAAATCGCACACAACGCAGGCCTTGAAGGATCCGTTATCATCGAACGTCTGAAAAAAGAAGACGTCGGCGTAGGCTTCAATGCAGCAACAGGCGAATGGGTAAACATGCTTGAAACAGGTATCGTTGACCCAACTAAAGTAACACGCTCCGCACTTCAAAACGCAGCATCCGTTGCAGCTATGTTCCTAACTACGGAAGCTGTAGTAGCTGACAAGCCAGAAGAAAACGCTGGCGGCGGCATGCCTGACATGGGCGGCATGGGTGGAATGGGCGGAATGATGTAATCTGTCCTCAAACCCTTTGCTACACAAGGATTTGAAACTCTATAAATGAATATAGATTTTTAATTGGTTTTTTCAAAAAAGCTAATTAAATCTAAGAAGCCTCTCAATGGTCAATGGACTTTTGGGAGGCTTTTTCTTTTCTATTTTCATTATGGGTTTAAGAATAATATCAGTTGTCAGAAGATTTCACAGTACTAAATCACTATCCGGAATTTAACTACCTCAAAGCTGCTTTTATCAAAGTGACCCGTTAGGACACCACGCCACTGAAACGTAAGCAACATCTTTCTATTTTACAGCTCACTACCAACAAACAAGGGAGAGAAAAACATGACACTCAAAATTGGAATGATTGGAACAGGTTGGTTTAGCCGCAAGCATGCGGACATTCTATCTAAGATGGATGGGGTTCAGATCCAAGCTATTTGCGGAACAAGCAAAGAGAAAGCAGCGGATATGGCGTCCGATTATGAGGGTGCAATTGGGTATGATCAGTATGTGGAAATGCTGGATGCAGAGGAGCTTGATGCGGTTTATATTGTTACGCCGCCAATGGTTCGGGGAGAGATTGAATTAGAGCTTATAGGGCGTGGTATTCCTTTCCTCATCGAAAAGCCACTGGGGACAGAGGACAAGATCCCTGCCAAGGTGTTGGAGCGTTTGAATGAAAGTTCTCTGATTACGTCTGTTGGGTATCATTTTCGATACACTGATTCGGTTGAGTATCTAAAGGAAAACGTAAATGGACAAACGCTTGGCATGGTATTAGGTAAATGGATGGGTGAGATGCCCATGGTGGGTTGGTGGAGAGATCAAGAGAAGTCTGGGGGTCAATTTATCGAACAAACAACGCATATTGTAGATTTACTAAGATACGTCTGCGGTGAGGTTGAAGAAGTTTACGCGATGTATGGCAATCAAGTACAGCATAACAAGTACGATAATGTTACGGTACCGGACATTGGTACGGTAAGTTTACGGCTGCAAAATGGCGTGATAGCTAATCTGTCAAATGCATGTGTCCTTCCTAGTGGCATGGGAGATGTTGGGCTCAAGCTTTATACAGATAAAGGAATACTAGATTGGCAGGGAGATAAACTAGAAATAGACCAAGAAGGTATAAAGACGATGTATAAGGATACGGACAATCCATACGTTCGGGAGAATGAGGCATTTATTCATGCCGTTCGTACTGGCGACACCTCGCAAATCCTCTCTGATTATAGTGATGCATATCTAACTCATGAGGTGACGTATGCTGCTTTGGAGTCTGCGAGAAGTGGTGTATCTGTTAAGCTAAAAAAATAAAGGTATAAAAGAAGGAGCGCTGATTTGGGTCAGGGCTCCTTTCTTAATGACACCTGTGCATTAGCGCAGGTGTCTATGTTTTATTCGTGATTTGTGTCTTCTTCTTCAAAACGTATGATAGAATCATTAACTGGGATTTGCTGCTGATCAGATTTCACATTATCTTCATCTGTACTCTTATTTGGTTTTGGTGTGCTGATATTCTGCAAAAATCCTTCCAAGTCGAAGCCAGTCATTTGACCAAGACTCTCTTGCAGGTTTGCCATTGTATTTGTAACAGTGTTAGGCAAGGAGTTAATTCCACCGCCTGAACCATTATCCAAAATACGGATGGACTCGACATTGCTAAATGATTCACTGATTGCTCGAGCATAATCCGGCATGATGTCGATAAGTTTCTCTCTTAGGATGACGTCTTGGTGTTTCGCCATTGCTTGGGCGCGTTTCTCGATCGCTTCGACCTCCGCGATGCTCTTTTGTTTGATAACCTCGGCTTCTGCTTCTCCTTCAACTCTTCTTGCTTCGGCACGGGCTTGTGCTTCTCTTGTTTTGGTGAGGTATTCTGCTTCGGCTTTTTGTTTTTGTACTTCTACTTGCTGCTGTTCCAGTTTAACGTCGTTTTCACGTTCTTTTTGGCGCAGTCTTAATTCACTTTCTTGTTCCTGTTCTCTGATTTCAAGACGTTGTTTTTCGATACCTAAGCGTTTTTCTTCTTTTTCCAGTTCGTATGCAGCTTCGGCGATGGCTCTTTCACGCTCTGTTTCCGCTTTGATTTGGGCATCTTTGATGTCTTTTGTTTTACGAACTTCTGCGATGTTCATTTCACGCTGGTATTTCTCGCGAGATACTTCTTCGTTTACTTCGGCACGCTTGAGTTCGGTTTCGCGTTTGTTGTTCGCTTCTGCTATTTCAGCTTCTTTTTCGATTTTGGCGATTTGCGGACGGCCCAAGTTTTCCAAGTAACCTTCATCATCGCTGATGTCTGTGAGTCCAAGTGATGTGATGCGGAAGCCCATATCATTTAGTTCTTTTTGTGCAATTTTACGTACATCTTCATTGAAACGTTCTCGGTCGCCGTTGATTTGCTCAACGGTCATACTTGATAAAATTGCCCGCAAACTGGAGTTTAATACTTCGCCAATTTCCTGCTCAATTTCTCCCTGCGCTTTCCCCAAGAACTGCTCGGCATAACGCACGATTCCTTCCAGTGTGTCGGCTACTTTGACTGTTGCAACAGCTTCTCCGTATACAGCAACGTGCTGTGCTGTATATACTTTTGGTGTTTTGATTTGTAATTGGAATGATTTCAAAGATACTTTAGTGCCAGTTTGGAACATTCTTAGTCTGTGACCGCCACCGCGGATAACTTTCATATAGCGCCCTTGGTCATCTTTATAAATATTCGTTTCCTTTGTCTCATCGCCAAGTTTCGGGCCGGTAACGATGAGTGCTTCGTTGGACGGCACGGTGCGGAATCTGATTTTCATGTAAATGAACCATGCAGTTCCTGCGATAGCTGCCAGTACAACAAGCATAATGATGATGGAAACAATTGTTATTCCTTCTAACATGTGTGCATTTCCCCTTTTTATGTATTTTATATTTATACGAGTTACAAGGATTTTTAGTTTCAATAATTTTAAAGAGGATTCAAAGATAGTTATATAAGGTACAGCGAGGTTAGAAGTAAATGAATGGATAATAAGAGAAGGCTATGAGTGTAATTTTTTTGCACACACTACACTGTTCAAAGATTTAGAATGTGAAGTGGTATTGCTGCTCCATAAGACTGTTAAGTACGCGACACCTCTTTGTTATAGAGTGGTTTGCTAAAGATTGGTTGCCAACTTGCCCATAACAACTATTCTCTGACTTAACTTATGATGTTAAATGCAAAAGTACAAACAGATAATCTATAAGAATTCTGATTAGATATGTTTAAATAACACACATTTTTTGGTAAAAATATGTCTTAAGTCATGGTATAATAGTACGAGAACGAAGATTAACAACCATGTACTGAAAAACGTCTTTAAAGGAGATAAGGGGAGAGTTACCATTGGAATCATTCTTAGTCATTTTAACGTTATTAGCTTTAGCAGGTATGGTAATCTTTTTTGTCTTAGCCTTAGTAAAAGGAAAAGGGAACAGGCGTAGAAACTTTGCAAAATCAGGTGGCTGTCTGATCGCACTTATAGTCATATCGATTATTGGAGGATCAATGATTGAAGAGACTCCTGCTGCTGAAAAAGCTACAGCTGAGTCATCCGCAGATGCTGCACAGGAGAAAGCTCAAGAGGTCGAGGAGCAAGAAGCTAAGAAAGCAGATGAACAAGCACAGGAAGAGCAGGAAGCAGAGGAACAAGCGGAGAAAGAGCAAGAAGCTAAAGAGGCTGAAGAGAAAGCTAAGCAAGAAGAGGAAGCTAAAGCAGCTGAAGAACAAGCACAGAAAGAGCAAGAAGCTAAAGAAGCAGAGGAACAAGCAAAAAAAGAGCAAGAGGAACGAGAAGCTGAAGAAGCCAGCGTAACGGTTTCTCAAGAGCAGGCGATTAAAACAGCTGATAACTATATAAGTTACACTGCATTCTCTAAATCAGGATTGATTGAACAATTAGAGTTTGAAGGTTTTAGTACAGAAGAAGCAACATACGGTGTAGAAAATATCACGGTTGATTGGCAAGAACAAGCGGTTAAGTCAGCTGATAACTATATAAGCTACACTGCATTCTCTGAATCAGGATTGATTGAACAATTAGAGTTTGAAGGTTTTAGTACAGAAGAAGCAACATACGGTGTAGAAAACATCACGGTTGATTGGCAAGAACAAGCAGCTAAGGCGGCTCAAAACTACCTTGATTATACTTCTTTTTCAAGACAGGGCTTAATTGATCAATTGATTTTTGAAGGATATAGCACAGAGCATGCAACATACGGTGCCGATCAAGTTGGTTTGTAATATTTCGGGAGTAGCTAGTTGCTACTCCCTTTATTTTTTACTATTTTCGCTTATTCGATTTAAAAATGGCATAATTAAATCAAACTATAAAAATTAAGGATGACTACATGCGACAGTTAGTAGAAGTAAAGATTAAATCGAAATTCGTTACAGATATAAAGAATGGCTATCCGTTACTCTCAAAAGAAGCAGTTGAAACCTCAGGAGTGGCGATGGATGAGGGGAGCATTTTGCGCCTAGTTGATCCAAGCGGCAGATATATTGCAACAGCATATTATGGGTTACAAAATAAAGGAATTGGCTGGGTTTTGACTCGCAAGGAACAAGAGAAAATTGATAAGCAGTTTTTTGTTAAGAAGATTAGTGAAGCTGTTGCAAGGCGGAAGAATTTATATGAAGCAGAAGATACAACTGCTTTTCGTGTGTTTAATGGAGAAGGAGACGGTATTGGCGGATTGATTATTGATTTCTATAGCGGCTTTTATATGGTGAGTTGGTATAGTGAAGGTATTTATTCTTTCCGTGAAGAGATATATCAAGCATTGAGTGAAGTGGTAGAAGTTCGTGGTTTATATGAAAAATTACGGTTTAATACGAATGGACAATATGTGGAACAAGATGATTATGTGTCAGGTGAAAAGGGAGAATTTCCTTTAATCATCTTGGAAAACGGGATGAAATATGCGGTAGATTTAAATGATGGCGCAATGACTGGAATATTCTTAGATCAACGCAATGTACGAAAAGCATTACGTGACCATTATTCAAAAGGAAAAACGGTTTTAAATACATTCTCTTATACAGGTGCGTTCTCTGTAGCAGCAGTTCTTGGTGGTGCGACAGGAACAACTAGTGTGGATGTAGCAAAACGAAGCCTGCCAAAGACTATTGAGCAATTTTCAGTTAACGAAATTGACTATGAAGCGCAGGACATTAAGGTGATGGATGTCTTTGATTACTTCCGATATGCGGCCCGTCATGAGTTGAAATATGATGTTGTCGTATTGGATCCACCAAGCTTTGCGCGGACAAAGAAAATAACATTTAGTACCGCAAAGGATTATCCGAAGCTGCTAAAAGATACCTTGAAAATTACAAATCAGGGTGGAGTAATTATTGCATCCACAAATAACGCAAGCTTCAACATGAAAAAATTTAAGGGCTTTATCGATAAAGCATTTACTGAATCAAACACACGCTACAAAATCTTAGAAGAACATCAATTGCCAGAAGATTTTACGGTACCGCACAACTATCCCGAATTTAACTATTTAAAAGTCGTATTTATAAAGGTAATGAATTAAGGATGTGTTCAAATGAAATACACTAAAACAACTATGACGAAATTAATTAACCAACAAAGTGAATTACATGCGGAGTTAAAGAGACTGAAAGCTGAAATGGGCTTAGAGAAAAATTTAGCAATAAAAGCTCTTTATCATTCCTTTGTAGCTAATAGTGGTAAATATATGGAGGAATATAAAGAATTAGAACGTCCGAGAAAATAGGAGACAACGATATACACAATCTAGGTGAGTGAGTTAGTATTGGAATTAACTAGAGAGACAGGGGGAATTACAAATGAATCCAAGCACTATAAGAGAAAAAATCAGAAGCGGGGAACACAATACCCATACTTCTGGCTTAGGTAGTGATTATGTACAAGCTAATTTAGCAATTGTACCAAAGGAATATGCTTTTGATTTTTTGCTGTTTGCTAATCGGAACCCGAAGTCTTGTCCAATTATTGATGTATTAGAACCAGGTGTGGTTGAGTCTGCTCTTGCTGCCGGATCAGATATTAGAAGTGATATTCCGCTTTACTTTGTATATGAGAACGGTAAATTAACAGAAAAGCGTCAGGATCTTAAAGAAATCTGGCGGGATGACTTTGTATCTTTCTTGATAGGCTGCAGCTTTACCTTTGAAAGTGCATTACTAAAGGAAGGCGTTCCTTTAAAGCATATCGAGCAGAACAGAAATGTTGCGATGTACATAACAAACCGTCAAACGAAGCAAGCTGGTGAATTTAGTGGGCCTGTCGTAGTCTCCATGAGACCCATTAAAAATGAGCTCGTTCAAAAGGCAATTGATGTCACCGCACAGTTTCCAAACATGCATGGATCTCCAATTCACGTTGGAGATCCTAAAGAAATAGGTATCGACGATATTAGTGAGCCTGATTTTGGTGAATTTACGGAGTTCGGTGAAGGAGAGACTCCTGTGTTTTGGGAGTGTGGTGTAACGCCTCAATCTGCAGCGATCCATTCACAGATTCCATTAGTGATTACGCATGCTCCGGGCCATATGTTTATAACAGATGTCACTAATGATGAATTTTTACGTAATAATTCATGAATACATGGCTTCTAGTTAAGTCTAAAAAAGCGCTAAGCCTTTTGGTTTGGCGCTTTTTTAACCTTTATTCTTCATCTAAAACAGGAGCGGCTCAATGTTTTGTTGCTTGCTCATTAGCATAAGCCATGCCCAAGAGCTTTGCTTCACTCCACATTTCACTCATGAATACTGAAGCGAAAGGAGATACATTTTCATAGTAACCCCTGGGGACCGTTAAAGTATTTTACATCTTCTATCTCATGCGACTGGGAATGAATGGATATGTTTAATATAATTTTATTAACTGCAGCATACCCAAATTGGAGGTTACGCTACGTGAGACTAAGAATTGTGATTGTTCTTATTTTAACAACTTTGATCATAGGAGGATGCGGATTGTCTAATGGTGATGGATCTGACCATTCTCCAGGAAACGATAATCAAAATGAAGCTAGAGCTAAACCGAATGTAGCGGCTTTCAACGATCCATTTACCGAAGAGTTTTTAACACCTACCAAACCAGTAAGAGAAGGTTATTATCCTTTAAAAGCCAAGACCGGGGCTTTTACATTGGACTTTCCAGAAGATATGGTGATAGATGAGACTGGATATTCTGTGGATCCAAATGGTGGTAGTGAAGTAATTATTTTTTATCATCCGGATAATGAAAGGGACTTAGTTTGGAGTATTACTTTAGAATACTATGCATTTATGGGAGACGAAGAGATAAGTAAAAAATCGATGTCTGGCCGCTTTGGGGAAGAGTTACAGTTTGAACCCCTTAAGTCCAAAACAGAAGGGCAAAAAGCTGAGTACGCCGAAGCTAAAAGCGGAAAGGTGAATGGTGTAACAGGTTTGGTTTGGAACGACAATGCTCAACAAATTCAATTTTATGCTGCGTGGGATTGTAAAGATGAACTGAGTGATGAAACATGTCTAAAGCTTAAAGACATTGAAAAAGAGAAATTTAAATCGGTTATTCGTTCTATTAAATTTGACAAAAATTGAATGATAAAAATTTCAAGAACATGGAAAATATCCACGGCTGTGACTCACACTTATGAAAAGAACCCTCAACCGAGGCACCTTTCTTCATTACTTAAACTACTTAACAACTGCCTGCAATTTCCTCAAACCTAAAAGAAAGATAGGCATATTCGAAATTCTTTCATAGAACTTAATTGTTCCTATGTTGCAGAAGCGACTATCATTTCTTGATTTTGGATAGTTACTGAAAGAAAATATACTGACTTGGGTCCTTTTTACCCAGAACTAAAGAAGTGTTTTACATCTTCTACCTCATACGACTGGGAATGAATGGATATGTTTAATATAATTTTATTGACTGCAGCATACCCAAATTGGAGGTTACGCTACGTGAGACTAAGAATTGTGATTGCTCTCATTTTAACAACTTTGATCATAGGAGGATGCGGAGTGTCTAAAGGTGATAATTCAAATCAGTCTTCAGGAAACAATAATCAAAATGAAGTTAAAGCTAAGCCGAATGTAGAAGCTTTTAACAATCAATTTACCGAAGAGTTTTTAACGTCTACCGAACCCGTAAGAGAAGGGTATTATCTTTTGAAGGCTAAGTCTGGAGCTTTTACTTTGGATTTTCCTGAGGATATGATTATTGACGAAACAAGGTACAATATCGGACCTGAGGATAGAAGCGAAGTAATACCTTTTTATCACCCTGAAGATAAAGATTTAGTGGCAGATGTAATTGTTGAGTATTACTCTTTTGTAGTAAGCGAGGAATCAAGTAAGGATTCATTATCAAATCGATTCGGCGAAGAGTTAGAATTTGAAACACTCGAAACAAGCGTCAAAGGTCAATACACTGAATTTGCTGAAACTGATGATGGAGTGCTCGGCCTAATATGGAATGATAATAGTCAACAAATTCAGTTTTACTCTTTATGGAACTGTATAGATGGTCTGAATGAAGAACAATGCTCTGAACTTAAAGATTCAGAGAAAGAAAAGTTAAAATCTATAATTAAATCTATTAAGTTATCGGAAAGTAAGAGTGGGTGATAGCAATGCCCTTAGACAAGATCACAAAAGAAGAGATCTGGATGCGGCTCGTAAACTCAGAGTATGGAAATAATCCTGAAAAAATGGAAGAAACTTTTAGGACTATATATCTTGAAGAAACTGGAGAATTATTTGAAGGTGAGGTAGAGGTGTTCCACTCCTCCGACTCTAATGTAACAAGAAAAATCAATTCGAATTACGATGGTACTGCTTTGTCGATTTCAAGCGGTGGAGAGCAGAACCTTTACGTGATTTCGCAAGGCACACAAGGGATGGAAGACTGGCTCTACAACATAAAGGGTCCCTTCGCTGGTATAGCTGTTGATCAAGTAGAGGCAGCTAAAGGCTTCACTGACGATGCAATAACTCACTTCAACATAGATACGAATAAAAGTGATGTTATATCTTTTAATCATTCACTAGGTCTTCACAATAGTGGTATGACTGCACTAACTGACGGCACTTTTGATGAGGTCTACGGGGTTAATGGATTGATGTTGTCTCCTTACGAACTTGCACAATATGACGTAGAATTCGCTAAATTAGTTCAAGATGAATTCAATCTTAGGAGAATAACTGAAATACAAGATGTTCCTCTTGAAGACATAAAAAAGTTTGCCCTAGATTACTATGGAGAAAGAGATGTCAAAATCCACAATACAGTTTCCGAAGATGACCCTCTTTATTCGATAAGCGAAAAGTTCGGTTTTATTACAGAGTTCAGCGAAACAAAGATTATAGATACCAATCCAAATGTCAGCGGTCTTAAAGAAATGATCGATAAAATACCCGCTCCTGTTATTGAAAGCTTAAGGGTACTCGCTACCGATTACGCAGAGGGTGATGAAAAAGGCGGATTTAATCAGTCGATGAATCAGCTCCTTGGAGCTAATATAGAAAGTTTGGATGAGTATAGTATTAGCGGTGCAATAAAGTGGTATCGAGAGCACCCTGAAGAAGTAGATCAAACTATAAGTGGTCTAAACGACAACTTACCCAGGGTCTTGGAGAATATACGGTTAATGGAAGAAAACTCGGAAGTTATTTTTGACGAGTTATATAAAGGTGGGTATATAACAGCGGACCAAAAGAAAGTAATGATTGAAGAGTTGGGTAACTTGGAAAAAGAATTAACCAACTTACAGGAAGCTATACAATATAACGTTGATATGCACGATGACGATGGTTGGTTTGATAAGATTCGTAGAGGGTTAGGCGATGCTGGCTTAGCGGCAGTTGCCGCGATCTTATACTTCAAAATCCCCAATATTCTAGACAGAATAAAGGAAAGCGGCACACTGGAAAGTTTAGAAGGCATTGTGGATAGTCATAGTATACCTGAAATGCTCAATGCGTTAGCAAAAGGAAACAGGAGTTACGTCGGAAAAGACCTTGTTTTCACATCAGATGCTGGAGGCGGGGATCCAATAAAAGTGAATATGTCAGCTGCTATGAGATTATACACACAAGGTGTAACTTCTTTAGAGGTCAAGCAAACCCTTATTACCGAATTAGAGACGCTCGTTAGAGATGAGATAGAGTTTGCTTATAAAGATGAAAAATGGAAAGTTATGCGCGAAATCTATAATGTAGAATCCAGCCCTAGCAGCTATGCGCATGAACTCGGACAGTATAGATTCCCTTCTTATAAAATTAGCTCCGTGAATGTACTCCACGAAATTTACCCCTTAGAGCAAGCGGATCTTGATGAAGAGATAGCCGAGATGAAATATTCTGTAGATACAGGTTTTAGTTATATTGAAAATTATCGAAAAGCGATTGAAGAGCTGTTCAAAGAAGATGAGGAAGTGTCCGCGCTGTTTGATTTGTCGAGGAGGATATAAATGTCTGAATTCACAATTCAAGAATCCATAGAATTAATTCCGGAAGAGGATTTCAGTCACAAGAAATCGGTATTAAAACGTAAAGTTGAAGAAATCCTTGGTGAAGATCAAACCTTCTATAAGCTCGCTAATAACGTTCTTGTAGGGGAAGACCAAAAAGGTAAAGTGATTGATGCGATGAAAGATGTGACGACTAAACGAAGTAGCAGAGATACTGGCATAAGCGAAAGGGCGCTAGAGAAGATACCTACTATTATAAGTAATTTCAGCAATCAAGTTGCTGATATGAAAACGCAAAGAGCAACTATCACATTTAAAGAGATAGCGTCCTTATACGAGTGAATATATAAGCACCCTCTCAGAAGGAGATTATATATTTACAAGCATACGGCTTACCTTGCAATGTTTTTTATAAGTAATTGTGTAAACAACAGGAAGGTAAGTTGGAATAAGTGAATGTCGGTGAAGGCTTTAACTCAGCATACGTAGCAGCTATGTCCTAACTACGGAAGCAGTTGTAGCATGATAAGCTCGAAGCAAACGCTGGCGGCGGAATGCCTGACATAGGCGGTAGGATATAATTTCATGTTTCATCCATTTGAAAAGTAGTCATTAGCAAAAACCACTTCCCTATAAAGAATAGGAAGTGGTTTTTGTGTTATTAAAATATGCTCATCAAGCCTTTAGGACGACAGTCGATTTAAGAGCATAACGAGACAAATATCAAAAACTATGTAATTGTTCTTTGATTTGCACTTCAATAATGTAAGTAATAAATGAAATTACTGCTCTCCAACACTTAAAATAGTGCCAGTCCGTTCCAAGTATGTAAATCGATATGTTTTGCCTTCTTCTATCTGATAATTGTTGATCATCAGCGTAAGATCTAGTTCATCTGTTGTGATGAGTGCAATAGTTGAGTGGCCACCAGTATATACATCCACCACTTCAAAGTCATCTACATGTATCGCGCCATTTGAGTAATCCCTCATATCTCCCATACTATTAATTGTTAAAGAACTTAATTGTGGAACAATGAAAACACCTATGGTAAAACAAATTATCCCTGTTAAACCAAAATAAAATACCTGTCTTTTGCCGACTTTCTGTGGATTTTTTATTGTAATAACAAGACTTGTGTACACAAAAAAGGCAATCAGGGTCAAGGCAGCTAAGTACAACAAGGCAGTTCCTATCCAATCATAGATGAATGCATGATAAAGGTTTGAAGCAAAGAATGTTCTTAAAACCATAGAAGATACACCTAAAATAACAAAAGTACTCATTACCACGATGAAGCCAAATATAATTCTTATCCTCTCACCTCTCACTATTAGCAACCTCACGTTTTAATTGAGCTGAGTTTTGTAAATGCTGTCGCTTTTTCCTGCCCATTAAATCTCTCCCTTTATCTATCTCTAATAGAATAATTTATAAGCTAGTTTTTAAAATAATAAAGTGGTCCACTACAAACAGAATTAGGATCATAATAAGAAACTCTAGTAATATCATTATACTGATTAAACTAATGTAAAAACTATCAAGGTTCCCAGTCCAAAATATTTCTTTCTGATTCATTAGTAAGTACTGTTTATATATCGACAATCCATTTAATTTTAAAGGAATAAAAGAGATGAAAAAAAGAGGGAGTCAAGTATTCAAATTAGATTAAAAGCAGCTGCAGATTAATCTAGGTTAACTACATTTTCAGGTATATAAACTTATTTGTAGAAGAATTCATCATGTCGATTAACGTCAATAATAATCGTTCGCATTAACAGCCTGTTTACATTGAATTGACCTTTCCTTAACAAGCTTCTGGTATCTTACATATGTACCTTAATTTCTTAAAGAGGAGAGGTTTCAATGCTTAAAAAATGGATGGTAGCATTGGGAATGGTATCGGTCCTTACGTTGGCGGCATGTAATAACAATGATGATGAAGATCCAGCTGATGATGAGCAAATTGAGGAACAAGAGCAGGAACAGGAGCAAGAACAAGATACTGATGATACAGAAGAAGATACAGATCAATCTGAATAAAATGTAGTGCTGAAAGGCGTTCCTTCATGGTACGCCTTTTTTAAATTGAAAGTAATACAAGCATCCTGGTATGTGTAGTAGAAAGTTTACATATACGTAGTTACTAGCCACTGAAGTGAACATGTTTATCAAGAGGCTAAGCTCGAAACAGAGGTGATCTTACTGATTAACAATATTAGATACATAAGTATAAAAACAGCAGTATTATTAGGGATTTGTTTCTACTCTTTCACTATCTTAATTCATGTTTTAGTTATTAGCGGAATTCTACCATATACATGGGTGAATGGCGGACGATCTGATTCTTTTGCAACGCAACTCCAACTATCTATCATCAGTATTATCATTTGTATTATAGGAGGTCTATTTACTTTTTTTGCTGCTGAAAATAAAGCCGTAAGATTCAATCGCGGCATAAGCATTATATGTTGGTTTCTTGTTGTACTGTGTGCAGTTGGTCTTATACAACAGCTGCTAGGGACAGCTTTTGAAAAGGGAGTTTGTTCATTTATAGTGCTGCTTGGAATTATCTCGAACTTGCGATTAGCAGTTGAAATTAGAAAGCAGTAAAACAACAGAACGACTATATAGCTTGCTCAAAAAAACGTGAAATCTTGATTACCAAGATTTCACGTTTTTCTATAAACTTTTACACAAAACAATGACCCAATAAGGAGTGGTCTGAGCGGGAATACTCATCGTAGTGGGTCCATATACAACAATTAAATCCCGGTTTCCAAGGTTACCAGTAAAAGCTTGCCCGTTCGTTAATAGCAGCGGCGTAGCTTGGGATATATTCAGCTTCAATTGTCCATCACTGCTCAACAGTTGATTATCGAAGAAGCTGACCTTTACATTCTGGTTAGGGCTTTCCTTTACCATAACAAGTGCTGGATACTGCGGAGGATAAATAAGAATCGCAGGTGCATCACCATCATAATAGCCAGTCACACGATCACCTACGGATACCATTGCATGATCAACGAAGTAAGTAGTAGGTGATACAACAAAGTTCACTATTGATCCTGTATCGTTTTCGACAGTAAAGAATTTATAACAGCCATCCGCTCGGCCATTGCCCTGGAAATCACTAATCATCGTTACAGTTCCATGGAAGGAATAAAAATTGGTCATATACATACCTCCATTGTTTTCCATGTACGATATGTAGGTCCTTGCCTAAAGGACTGTGCGAATGCCTAGTGGAAGAGGCTATCTTCATAAAAATTATTAACTGTTGAATAAACTTCTACTTCCTATTTAAAATATTTGTTATGATGAATTATTGCATCTTACTTAGGAAGGATATTTTATGTGAACAGATCTAATACAAATTCGCAAAAACGTTATTATACATTTTTATTGATATTAGCAATTCTTTTTATTGCTGCTACTTTACGTTCACCGCTCACTTCCGTTGGGCCGCTTATACCATTCTTTCGCGAAGAGCTGGACGTTTCTAACTCCATGGTTGGTCTGGTAAATACATTGCCGTTGCTTGCTTTTGGCGTTTTTTCCTCGTTAGTGCCGAAAATATCGAGTAAGTTCGGCATGGAGTTAACGCTGTTAGCTGCTATGTGCATGCTGACTGTGGGTATTTTTATTAGGGCTTTAAGCGGTCTGCCGCTTTTGTTATTTGGTACAGTTTTGCTTGGTATGGCGATTGCTTTTGGTAATGTGCTGATGCCAGGTTTGATCAAGTCCAGTTTTCCTTACCAAATCGGGCTCATGACTGGTATTTATTCTGTTTCGATGAATATTTTTGGTGCGCTTGCTTCCGGTATTTCTGTGCCGATTGCATCTGTACCTAGCTTCGGCTGGCGAAATGCGATGCAAATGTGGAGTATTCTTTCACTAATAGCGATTATTATATTGCTGCTTCGACTGCCGGCATCACGTTCGGAGAAGAAAGTGTTTGTGAAAGTAGAGAACAAATCCTCTCGGGGAATTTTCAAATCTAAGATTGCGTGGGCTGTAACGCTATTTATGGGTTTGCAATCCTTCATACCGTACAGCCTTTTTACGTGGCTTCCAGATATATTAATGACGAAGGGATTTGATGAGAGTGAAGCAGGGTGGCTTATTGCCATTTATCAGCTAGGTCTGATTCCGACTACATTCATCGCACCTATTATTGCAGGCAGGATGAAAAGTCAGCGGCTAATTGGCTGTATTGCGGGTCTATTATTCTTCTTTGGTTTAGTAGGGGTTTCGTTAATTTCCTCTCAGCTTATCATCGCACCACTTGTATTAACGGGGGTTGGTGCAGGAACAGCATTCAGTTTAGCCATGATGTTCTTTGTTCTACGTACTAATTCAATAGCCGAATCTTCCCAGCTATCAAGCATGGCTCAATCTGTCGGCTATTTGGTTGCTGCGATGGGACCGCTTCTGCTTGGTACCATCGCTGAAAAGACAAATGGATGGACTGTTCCGCTGATTATTCTTATGGTTGCTGCTTTATGCATTGCCTTTTTAGGGACGATTGCAGGTAAAAATCAAAAGATCTCTGTTGATTCACAACCAATAGGTGAAGAGAGAAGCTAGGAAATAGTATATAAGCACAAAAAAGAAGATCACATGTGATCTTCTTTTTTTTGATGATAATCAACTTTTGAATTTAAGATTGTGAAAAGTATCAAGAAATATAGAAAGCAATATTTTACCCTTTTTCCGATTTTATTTACCATTGCCACTTATTGTGTAAGCGCTATATTATCGACTAAAGCAATGATTTTAAATAAAGGAATCCCTTATTAATCCAGGAGGCTTTCATATGAAAAAAATTACGTTTATCGGAGCAGGAAGTACAATTTTCACAAAGAATGTATTGGGAGACTGCATGTTATCCCCTGCTCTGCAGAATTTCGAATTTGCTTTATTTGATATCAATGAGGAGCGCTTAGAAGAGTCGGAGCTGTTATTAAATGCCTTGAAGATTACCTTACAGGCAGATGTCACCATCAAAGCCTATACAGATCGCAAAGAAGCACTCAAGGATGCGAGTTACGTTATTAACGCGATACAGGTTGGAGGCTATAAGCCGAGTACTGTAATCGACTTTGAAATTCCGAAGAAGTATGGTCTTCGGCAGACGATAGCTGATACGGTAGGTATAGGTGGTATATTCCGGTCGTTGCGGACGATACCAGTTTTGCTTGATATCGCTAAAGATATCGAGGAGGTCTGTCCAGATGCTTGGCTATTAAATTACACAAATCCAATGGCAGCTCTTACTGGTGCAGTTTCTCGCTATACGAATGTGAAAATGATTGGGCTATGCCATAGTGTGCAGGTATGTACGAAGGACCTGTTGAAGGATCTGGATATCCCGCATGAGAATATAGAGGAGCGGATTGCAGGTATTAACCATATGGCTTGGTTGCTTGAGATTAAATCGAATGGAAAGGATCTATATCCTGAGATTAAGAAGCGCGCTAAAGAAAAACAAAAAGAAAAGCATCATGATATGGTCCGTTATGAGTTAATGGACAAATTTGGCTATTACGTGACTGAATCCTCTGAGCACAATGCGGAATATCATCCGTATTTTATTAAAGATAAGTATCCGGAATTGATTGATCGTCTCAATATTCCGCTGGATGAATACCCACGCCGCTGTGAGGTGCAGATTGAGAACTGGCAGAAAACTAAAGATGAGCTGCTTAACAATCAAGGTTTAACCCATAAGCGTTCTCGCGAATATGGTTCAAGAATTATTGAAGCGATGGAAACAAATGAACCATTTGTGTTTGGAGGGAATGTCGTAAATACGGGAGGACTGATTAGCAACTTACCTGAAAAAGCAGTCGTTGAGGTGCCTTGTATAGCAAACAGAAATGGAATTACACCGGCCTATATGGGGGAATTACCGGAACAGCTGGCTGCTTTAAATCGCACGAATATTAATACACAGCTCCTAACGATTGAAGCTGCCATTACAAAATCAAAAGAGAAAATCTATCAAGCTGCTTTGCTTGATCCGCACACTGCTGCTGAGCTTTCTATGGAGGACATTATCAATATGTGTGATGATTTGATTGAGGCACATGGTGAGATGCTACCTGCTTATCATTCTGAAAATGAAACAGTCAGTCTTTAGAAATTAAAGACTGTTTGTTTCAAAATATTATGTAAGCGCTTTAATTGATGGAAGTCTATCAAAAAATAGAAATGTGAGGGATATCATGAACAAGAAAATGACATTACTTCTAGTTTCTTTATCAGCGGTTTTTGTGCTGTCAGCTTGCGGAAACAGTGCCAATGGCGATGGACAAACAAAATTAACGCTCATGTCTACAGCCACGAATAAGGCAGACCAAGAAATCTTCAAGGAAGTTGTTTCTGAATTTGAAGAAGAGAATCCGGATATCGATATTGAAGATACTTATCCAACAGATGGATATGAAGAAATGGCACGCGTTAAGATGGCAGCAAATGATATGCCGGATTTATTCGATACACACGGCTGGTCAACTACTCGTTATGCAGAATATACCGAGGATCTAAGTGACATGGAATGGACCGAGAATCTGGATGAAGCCATGGCCAGTATTTTAACAGATGAGACTGGGAAGCTGAATGCTTATCCGATAAATCAAGCACTTGACGGTATTACCTATAACAAGAATCTGCTAGATGAGTATGGGATAGAGCCGCCGGAAACCTTTGATGAATTCATGACAGCACTCGAAACAGTGAAAGAAAAAAGTGGCGGGGAGGTTGTACCTTTTTGGCTGGGCGGATCAGATAAGAGCCAATTTGGGCAGTACTTTGATCAGTTCGCAACTCCGCTGTTAATCACGTCACCTTCCAATAGTCATGGTGATGCGTTACTAGATGGATCCTTTGACTGGTCTAACTACACGTACCTGCCGGAGAAGCTGAAGGAAATGAATGATAAAGGATTGCTGAATAAAGATGCAGTTACGGCTCAGACAACTCAGGTTGCGGATTTACTAGCTCAAAATAAAGTGGCATTTATAATGATGAGTGGTTCGATTGGACGTGAGGTATCTGAGCTGAATCCAGATGTACAGCTGGGTACAATGCCGGTTCCTGCAATTCATGCAGATGATGAGCCAAGCTGGATTGGCGGTGAGCGCTTTACCTTAGCCATTTCAAAGGACTCCGAGTATAAGGAAGAAGCTAAGAAATTCATCGAGTATATCGCACAGCCGGAAGTCGCGAAAAAATTTGCAGAAGGAACATCCCTTCCGGATGCGTTAACCAATGTTGATGCCGATAATTATTTTGCTGATTTTTATAACCAGTATGAAGGTACTCGTATTGAGCCTTATTTTGACCGTGCTTACTTGCCAAGCGGAATGTGGGATCCGATGGGAGCAACAGGTCAAGAGCTTGTCTCAGGAGCAATGACTCCGGAACAAGTATCTAAGAAAATGAGTGAAGAATATAGTCGCTTAGTGAAAAAGTAAAATTGTAGGCAGAAGGAGCTGATGCTCCTTCTGTTTACTAAAAGGAGATGAAAGAGAATGGATCAGCCTTTATCATCGACTGTAGAAGCAAAAAAAGGAAAGAAAGCAAAAAAACGCAGAAAAGAATCCTCTCTTTGGTGGATGTACTTGCCCAGTGTCTTGCTTGTCATGCTATTTATTGTTTATCCCTTTTTAGATGGCATCCGTATTTCCTTGACGAATTGGAATGGGTTTTCACAAGTTTATGATTACATTGGTCTTGAACAATACAAGCGAATGTTTGCTGATCCAGATACATGGCTGGTTGTAAAAAACACCCTGCTGTACGGCATTGGCAGTACTGTGCTGCAAAATATTATCGGTCTGGGCTATGCTTTATTGCTTAATCACCATCTAAAGGTACGGACGTTAACGCGCACGATCATCTACTTACCTGTTATTATCAGCCCGCTTGTTATGGGTTACATTTGGTATTTCTTCTTTGCGTATCAAGGAGGAGCGTTGAACGATATATATAACTGGCTTGGTTTGGATCCGGTCAATGCGCTCGGTAATCCAGAAGTGAACCCGTACATTATCGTTTTCGTTAATACGTTTCAGTTTGTAGGTGTTGCGATGATTATCTATCTGGCTGGTTTGCAGAGTATTTCCAAGGAGTATTACGAAGCAGCGAATATTGATGGTGCGTCAAGCTGGTCGAAATTTAAGAATATTACGCTGCCATTGCTGGCGCCTGCGATCACAATCAATGTTGTTATCAACATAATTGGCGGACTGAAGCTATTCGATGTAATTGTCTCGCTGACAAATGGCGGTCCGGGTAATGCCTCTCAGTCGATGTCGACGTTTATGTACTCGCTTTATTTTGCGCGGCAGGATGCGGGTTACGCAGCAACGCAAGGTGTATTAATGGCAGTGATTATCCTGGTACTTAGTTTGGCAGCACTGCTCTACCTAAAACGAAAAGAGGTGGAAGCATAATGAATCAAGTGTCCAAAAGGGCCAAATGGTTTTTAACAGCTGTAGCTTTAGTGATAACCTTACTTCATTTAATTCCATACTACATTTTGTTAACGACTGCTTTTAAGCGGGCCGGTGACTTTTCGTCAAAATGGTTGTTCCCAGAATACTTTAGCTTGGAGAACTTCACGGCTGCTTGGGAACAGGCGAATCTGTCTAATGCGTTTATGAACACCTTTGTGATTACCTTCTTTGCAGCAGCGATGCTTATACTATTCGGCTCCTTGGCAGCTTACGCACTGGCAAGACGCCAAACAAGGTTGAATAAGTATGTGTATATGTTATTTGTCGCAGTGATGGTGATTCCGCCGCTGACAGCACTCGTTCCGTTGTATCAGCTGGTCGTAGACGTTGGTCTGATGAATACACGCCTAGTAGCTGTCCTAAATAATGTGGCTGCATTCTTACCGTTAACCATTTTCTTGTATGCAGGTTTCATTCGTTCCACGGTACCAAAAGAATTAGAAGAAGCAGCAAAAATGGACGGAGCCAGCACAATCGGCATCTTCTTTCGGATAGTGTTCCCGTTGCTAAAACCAATTACCGCAACCGTATTGATTCTGTCTTGTGTTTATATTTGGAACGACTATCAGTTTGCCATCTTCTTCTTGCAAGATTCCGATATGCATACATTGACTGTAGCCCTAGCAAGCTTCTTTGGTCAAAATACCAGCCAGCTTGGACTTGTAGGAGCGGCTGCACTTATTGCATCATTGCCAATGATTTTCTTGTTTTTATTCCTGCAGCGCTTCTTTATTGAAGGACTTGCGGCCGGAAGTGTCAAAGGATAAGAGGGAGTCTTATCAAAAGCATAATCGAGCAAATTCTAAAGCGGCTATTCCAGTCGCTTTGTTTGTGTTTAGCTGTTAGATTGGAGGGAGATTATGTCTGCTAATCAGCGAGAGGAAGGGTACGGTGTATATGGTTTTCACTTCTATGACGCACTCTTTAATGAGATGGCAAACATTTTACTGCTTGGACGAGATAAAAAAACACCAGGCGCTATCTACGATTGGTACGGAATGCAGCGGGAGGACGTAGGAACTTACGTATTCCAATATACCTTATCTGGAAAAGGGCAGATTCATATAGAAGGAACAAGCTATGCACTAAAGCCAGGAGAAGCATTTATTGTGGAGATACCAAGTGACCATCGATATTATCTGCCTGAAGATAGTGACGGATGGGAGTTTATTTTTATCACTTTAGTGGGCAGTAAAGCAGCAGAATGCTGGCGATTTGCCAAAGCACGAAGCGGCTCTGTGCTAAAGTTATCTCCCGATTCTAAATTAATTCAGCTTTTATTTACTATCTATCAGGATACTGCTGATCAAAAGATTACCGACGTCTACCATGCCTCGGCAAAAGCATACGAGTTTATGATGGAGCTGTACCGATTTGCAAAAAACATTGAGAAATCGCCAAAAGATCTTTCAGTTCCAATTGCAAAAACGCTCTCCTATATCCAAACAAGATATGCTGATCCACTTACATTAGATGATATTGCGGCTGCTTCTGGCTATTCGCGTTATTACTTTCTGAAGCAGTTCCAGCAAGATGTCCATATGAGTCCTATTCAATACCTCACCAAAATTAGAGTCAAGAAGGCAGCTGATCTTCTGCTTGCGACAACGTACACTGTGAATGAAATCGCTGAAAAAGTAGGGTACGCCAACGCGAATTACTTCAATAAGGTCTTCCGCAAAGCAGTGGGGATGTCTGCCGGCAAGTTTAGAAGAAGCAAGGATCCATCTAAAATTGATCATTTAATTATTGATTAGATGATACGCTGAGAAGTATGAAGTATGCTTAAATGGTAGCTAAAGATAGAAAAGTTAAGAACCATAAAATTCAGCCGATAGATAGGGCGGAGGGGTTATATGGATAAATTAGATTTTTCAAGTGTAGATAATTCGATAATTAATGAGATGGCTGGTAGACTAGGTATCTTTATGGGTTCGTTACTTGGGGTTGGAATAATTTTAATTATACTTTTTAAGTTATTAAGAGTTCCTAATAAGTTAGCTTCTTTTCTATCTACTTGCGTAATGCTTTATACTGCGTACCTATTAGTTACCAAATTTAACGTTTTTACACTTTAATAAGAATTTTTTCATGGCATTAGCAGATGTAAGACAAGGTGTAGGTAATATCAAAAAAGCCCCTATTCTTGAATAGGGGCTTTTGAAGCACGTAAGGTTAGGTAATTCTTGCGTTTTCTTTATTCTCACTTCATATAACGATACTCCATCAAATTCTTGAGTATATTAATTTCCTGACATAATTCCTCTCCAACATTCGTCTCCAGAACCTTTTTCCGCTCCAGTTCTTTATCTACCAATCGCTTAACGGATAATACATCTGTACCATCATGTAGCACTTCGTTTTTGGAGTTGAAATGCTTGTGAGCGACAAGCTTCATGCCATAGGAGTTATACAATAATGTGTATCCAGCGATGCCCGTTTTCGATTGGTAGGCTTTGGAGAAGCCTCCATCGATAACGATGATCTTTCCGTTCGCTTTGATCGGGTTTTCGCCTTCAATCTCTTTCACAGGTGTATGGCCGTTAATGATGTGGCCATGTTCTGGATCTAGATCAAATTCTGTTAGAATTTTTTCGCACGTTTCCTCGTTTTCACGTAGATGGTAATAATGATTTTTGATTTCCTTATGAGTCACCTTATCTTTGATAAAGTAACGTTCAAAAGTTGTCATGGCTCTTTTACCGAATAGGGAAGAGTATTCACCCGTCCATAAATACCAGACCATGTCTGTAGCCAAATCATCTGTTTCTTCTGGATGAGCAAATGAATAGCGAAGATATTGTTCGAATCTATCTAGCAGCTCGCGGCCTGCGTAGTCTTTACCCTCAATCTCCATCTTTTCCATATCGCCATTTTGATCTATCGGTATACATCCATGTATTAAAAGGTTGCCGTTATATCGCAAATACAGACTGCCTTTCCTCATGAGGAAGTTCATGTGTCTGGCCAGCTTCTCGGAATGCTGAACAGAGAATAGAAGCTTGTCGATCACTTGCTGTTCTTCTTCTAATAGCATATCAGGCTGCTTTGGATTGATCGTGCTGAAGCATGTATTTTCTAACGGGTAAGCTTTGCCATTTAGAGTTATTTCATTTGAGTCAAAATTGATTTTCTCAAGCAACAATCGTTCTTCCATATTGAAAAAGTCTCGTCTTTTGATAATTGGACTTTCCAGCTTGAATTGAATCATTGAAATTGCCTGGTGCATCTTAGTTATCTGTACGATCTCTTCCTCAGATGTTTTTTTATCTGCTTGCGTTTTAGGACGAAACGCAGGGTTATCGTCATAATATTTCTCCGCTAGATTTAGCAGCGGGCGAAGGTTAATACCGTAAACATCTTCAATAATGTCCAAGTTGTCATAGCGCGCGCAGATACGAAGGATATTCGCTAGACAAACTTTTGATCCAGCAAAGGCGCCAATCCAGAGCACATCATGATTTCCCCATTGCACATCAACAGAATGATAATTAATGAGTTCTTCCATAATTTTATCCGGTTCAGGTCCGCGATCATAAATATCACCTACAACATGCAGATGATCCACTACGAGCTGGTGCGTACTGTATGCCAGTCCTGTGATGAGCTTGTCAGCTTGTCCGAGCGAGATAACTTGCTCGAGAATCTCGTGATAATATTGCTCCTTATTTCCGGATTCCTCCGTTTTGTATAGGAGTTCTTCAATAATATAAGCAAACTGATTGGGCAATGCCTTGCGTAGTTTGGAGCGCGTATATTTAGAAGAGGCATATGAGATTAACTTGATCATTCGTTTGATCGTCTTTTTATACCACTCGTTAAGATCCTCATCCTGATTAAAGTCATTTTTAATGATTTGCAGTTTCTCTTCTGGGTAATAAACCAAAGCAGCGAGTTCATCAATTTCTTTTTCAAAGATGACACCGCTGAAGATATCTCGGATTTTTTCTTTTACTCTTCCAGAGCCATTTCGCAGCACATGCTGAAAGGCTTGATATTCCCCATGTAAGTCACTGACAAAATGCTCGGTACCCTTAGGGAGATTGAGAATAGCTTTTAAATTGATTATTTCAGTGACTACTTTTTCTTCCGTGTCATATTTCTGAGCTAGTAAGTCTAAGTATTTGGTGTTCAAGATTATGTATCTCCTTTCAGAATTACTAACTTTTACATAATTTTACTTCTTCTATTATAAAATAAATTTGCAAGTATAGGTGAAATTTGTGCTATTGTATCGAATTTTAATAGTTACATAATTGATAGTATCTTATTTTTCCCTTTCTGACCAAGGAGTGAAACTTGATAAGATTGGCAGTTCATATCTTTTGAATAAAGTGGCAGAAGGCAAGCTGGATGCTATGGTGAACAAAGTCCTTTCCCGTGAGGAAATACCTGATAGGTTGAATGAAGTAAAAGATAACCATGTACGTGAGAAGGTTGTTGTTCGAATGCAGCCTGAGTGAATGAAGAAATAAGGATTACTTCCAAGGGGATGAAGTCCTTTTTTGGTTCAAATTAATTGTGAAAAGTTCTCAGGAATTAGCAGAGGCCATACTGCTTGTGGTAAAATTATAAGGTTAAAAAATTTAGAATGAGGTAACTGTATGAGCAAAATCAGAAAGCGTAACCGAAGTAAGTTATTCATCTTGTTACGAGGATTAGCCGTCATCCTCGGGGGATTCATCGCAGCATACGGCCTGGAAACCGTCTTGATCCCAAACAATGTATCAGACGGAGGCGTCACTGGTATCAGTATCGTCATTTCTCAACTAGCTGGACTGCCGCTAGGTGCACTAATCGCTATTATTAACCTCCCATTTGTATGGTTAGGTTATAAACAGATAGGAAAAAGCTTCGCGATTTATTCTGTAATCGGAATCGCGTCATTATCTATTGGTACAGTTCTTATGCATCACACACCAGCCATTATTGAAGGAGACACCCTGCTCGTTACTGTAGTCGGAGGTATTATCCTAGGTTTAGGTATGGGTCTCGCTTTGCGTAATGGTGGAGCAGTAGACGGCATTGATATGCTGGCCGTTCTGCTATCACGTAAGTTACCATTTGGAACAAGTGATTTGATCTTATTCCTTAACATGTTTGTCTTCATCTTTGTTTCCACTGTATTTGGTCTGAAGGGAGCTATTCTCTCAGCAATCGCCTACTTTATCGCATCCAAAGTCATCCACATCGTAGAAGAAGGTCTAAGCGGTTCGAAAACCTTCAAAATCATTACTACCGAACCAAAGCTTATGGTAGAAACCATTCGCGACCGGTTAGGAAGAAGTGCTACCTACAAGGAAGCATACGGCGGATATACACATGAAAAGTTTATGGAAATCACATGCATTATTAACCGCCTAGAGGAAAGTAAGATGAAGGAAATCATCAATGATATTGATGATGGAGCTTTTGTTACAATTTATGATGTAGCGGAAGTTAAGGGTGGTACGTTTAGGAAGAGTGATATTCACTAACGTCGATATTGAAATAAGATACTTTTAAGAAAGTGCAATCTTGCTAACCAGGATTGCACTTTTTATTGGGCCAAAGGACTATAAAGGGAATCTTTTGATAAGTAGGCATTTGTAACTGCACAATAGGCTATATAAGAATCCATATTATCAACCATTGAAAATTTAACAGAAATAATGTACGGCGTTTATTTTGAGAAATACTGAGTATATCGGTGATACTGAAGATAATATGCTGTAAAACTAATAAATGAGATTTATAGGGTATTTCTAAAATATCAGGTTGAGAACAAGTAAGCATATACCTTAATACTGAATGGTTAATCAGAGTATGTTCCTCAATGGATGCTTTAACAATAACTGAAACACAAAGTAAGAGGAGGAGTATGAATCACTCCTCCTCTTACAAATCACTCCATTTTTTTCCTTGTCTTAGATATTATCACGATGATAATTATTAAAATCAATCCAATAATAGGAGATATCAAATAAATATTAGGGCGAGTTGAATCAATTAGTAGCGTATAGAGACTAATAGCAATACCCAACAAAGAGAGTAAAAAGAGTGTTATTTTTAGCAGTCTCATTCTATCCACCTCAGCGTAGTTATACTTATTGTGATTTTACCCAATAGAAGTAATATTTTTTAGTTATAGGATTTCTTAAAGTTTTAATTTTAATTCCTTTTCCAGCAGAGTTATTGTAACTCAAAATGCTAGCACCTGCTCCATAAAATGCTACTGAAATTCCTGCAGCTGGTGCTCCGCCTGGAATTAGTGCAATAAGTCCTGAAGCCGCTGCACCACCGTTTAAAATGGCAACCATTTTATTAACTGTGCATGAATCAAGATAAATTGTCCCAGAAACGGCATTCCCAACATATCTATTTGATCCACCACACTTTTTCTTCTTAGCCATTATAGAGAATTGTGGTTCGGAATCTGCTAGAGAAGCGTTTGCTCTATCATAAGCTTCTTTAGTTTCCATGACAAGTGTCGATGATAACCCATCCTCTAAAGCTTTTTCGTAATCAAATTCAATATATGTACCACTAGCATCCACGTAAGGTTGTAGAGCCATACCTTTTTTAGCCTCTTCTTGCATCTCTTCGCTTTCTATTGTTTCTTTCATTTTCTCAATCTCATCATCAGAAAGGAAATCTTCTAGTTGAGACAAATCTAAGGATGTAGAATCATTAGCTCCGTTTTCTATAGTACTAGTTGCAGCGTTTGACACTGAAGCTCCATTCATAATTACAGACAATAAAATAGTTAATGCTATAACCACTTTCCAAGTTCTTTTCATAAATATATATCCTCCTATAGGTTAATTAATTACATAAGTAATGCTATCACACTATTACCTTTAATGGAATACTTTTACTATAATGTAATTTTATGTATATTAATTAAATTTATTACCTTATAGGGGCTGATAAGACCACTTGAAATGGTTTAAGTGTAACTTTCCGTTATCAAAGAATTCAGTAATCGTAGGAATGATAAATCGAACCGCAGTTATAGTTACTTGTCTTGTAATAAGTTTTTAAATCCCCTGTTTCACATAAGATACTATTCAAGAGTGTCTTTTGTGTGTTCCCTTAAAAATAGAAAAAAGACACCTCTCTTGTGGCGGAAGCGTCTTTTGTATGTTTATTTCAAGTCTCTAAAAAATCCTAAACTAATCTTAAGATAGCGCTCAATTAAACTGACAAAACTACCTAAATAGGAATGATTAGAATTTAGAAAGTAAATTTATTAGCCAATGTACTGATATATTTACTTTCATGAAATGTTCTTCTTACTAATTCATAGTTCTGATTAAATGTAAATATGCCATCGACACGCATAGTATTGAGATTAATAAGTTCCGCCTGCTTCGCTACCCGCTTTCCAAACCCACTATCCCGCTCCATCCAATTAGAAAATGCCAAACCAGGATCATCATACTGATCAAGAATACGATGTATCCACTCTCTTTTCTTATAATGCTCTATTTGGAATTCCGGTGTCGGCACCATCCAAATTGCATGATGCAAGTCAGTAAGAAGGGGAGCAACCATATGAGGCAGCAATGCTGCTTCTTCAACAAGAATAGGTGTTGTTTTAGGACGGGATAGTAAGTCCTCCAGTATTAGACTAAATTGCTCCTCATACACACGAATTACATCTTCAATTTGCTCCTCAACAGACAAAGAGCAAAACTGCGTAGACCAGACCTGAACTCATGTCTGGTCTTTTATTTTGTACATTTTTGGATACTGATCTGGTGTACTGCGGGACATGTGGTCATCATAGCAGTCATCGCATTTGTAATATGTAAAGCCATATTCGGCTGCGAGTTTTCGGGCAATGGTTGTTTTACCGGCACAGGGAGAGCTGCTGCTCCAATAGATATGTGAGAGTTCTTGTGCGAGATTAACCAACGGATTACCCACCTTTTTGATTCATTAGTGAGGATTCATTATAGCTTAATTCGAGAAGCTGTACTTAATGGTTACACTTTGTCACTTCTGCTTAACACATTGTAAGCTCCTTTTATTTTCTGAATAATTATACAATTAATGTAGGTTAATTACACAACACAAAAGGAGCGATAATAATGGACTTCGGAATTTTCTTGCCAATAGCGAATAATGGGTGGATCATGTCGAATAACTCACCGCAGTATATGCCAACGTTTGAATTGAATAAGGATATTGCGCTGCGGGCGGAGAATATGGGGTTGGATTTTGTGTTGTCGATGGTGAAGTATCGCGGGTATGGCGGGAAGACGGAGCATTGGGATTATGCGATGGAGTCTTTCAATCTGATGGCGGGGCTGGCAGCTGTCACAGATAAGATTGGGATTTACGCATCTGTACAGCCGCTCACATACAATCCGGCAATGGCAGCGCGGATGGCGGCGACGATTGATGATATTAGTGATGGGCGCTTCGGCTTGAATGTCGTGGCAGGCTGGAATAAATATGAGTATTCTCAGATGGGGCTATGGCCAGGAGATGAGTTCTATGGCGATCGTTATGAGTATGCCGATGAATGGCTGACAGTTGTGAAGCAGCTGTGGGATAAAGGACGACTAACGCATAAGGGCAAATACTTTGAGTTGGAAGATTGCATGTGTCAGCCGACGCCAAAAACGAAACCGAATCCACCGATTGTTTGTGCTGGTATGTCGGATAAAGGATTGGAATTCACGATCAAGCATGGTGATATCAATTTCGTCGCAGGTGATTTTGACCGCATCGCCGAGCTTAGTGCCAAAGGGAAAGCAATTGCAGCGAGCATGAACAAGTCGATCAAGACGTATGCGGTGTATACAATTATTTCCGCTGAAACAGATGAAGAAGCGGAGAACATGTATTTGAACTTTATTGAAGGTACTGATAAAGGCGGCTTTGAGGGGCTGCAGGATGCGCGTGATAATGATAAAACAGGCTCGACGATGGAGCTATTAGGTGAAATCTTTATCGTTCCTACGCTTGTTGGCTCCCCGCAGAAAATTGCTGAACAGATTGAAAAAATCGAGAAAGAAACGATGATCGATGGCTTGCTGTTCACATTCCCTGACTTTGTGACAGATATGAATTTCTTCGAAAGTGACATCGTTCCCTTGTTGGATGCTAAAGGACTTCGGAATACAGTCGTGAAAGAAATCATTGGCTAAGGAGGAGATCTAGTGAAGGAAAGCATGGTGATTGCTGGACTGCAGAATGGCGCTTATGCAGGGGATGTTGAAACGAATTTGCAGAAAATCATCACAGAGTGCAGACGGGTGATTACAGCTGACAAACCAGATTTGCTTGTTTGTGCAGAGCTGATGACGGCGCCGTATTTTGCGGCGGTTACGACACCGGATGAGACGTTCTTCGATTTTGCTGAACCGATGGATGGTCCGACAGTGACGGCGATGACTGCTTTAGCAGAAGAAACAGGAACGCATCTAATCGGTACTGTGTTCGAGAGAGCCGAGGAAGGGGACAGCACGAATTACTACAATACAGCGTTTGTCTGTTCTCCGACTAGAGGACTGATTGGCAGCTATCGAAAAGTGCATGTACCGAAGGTCGATGATACAACGATGAAAACGGATGAGAAATTCTATTTCGAACAATACGGTGGCGGAGGGAATACGTTTCCGACGTTCACTCTGGACAATGGCTGGAAGATAGGCATACTCATTTGCTTTGATCGGTCATTCCCGGAAGCATGGCGTTCTCTGCGCGTGCAGGATGTCGATGCGATCGTCGTGCCGACAGCGACATATGGCTTCCGAAAGGATTTGTATGTGGCAGAGCTTCGGGTAAGGGCCCTCGAGAATAATTTGTTTGTTATGGGTGTGAACAAAGCAGGAACAGAACAGCTTCAAGGCGAGGAAGTGCTGCGCCATCATTTCGGCCAGTCTTGTATCCTCAATCCATTCGGAGATGTGATGGCAGTAGCTGCAGATGGAGAGTGGCAGCATGTATCCGCAGAGATCAACAAAGCTACACTTGCTGAATCCCGTAATCGTGTCGACTGGCTGGCCAACCGGAAACCAGAAGTATATGAACGCTATCAAACGGAAGTAGTAAACTAACAAAAATGGAGGGCGATTAATATGACGAAAGCAGTTGTGATTACAGGCAGTCCGAAGAAAACGTCCCGGTTGAATGGTCCAGTTGATTATGTGATTGCTGATTTGGAGCTCAAGGGCTGTGACGTATCGCATGTTGTAGTAGCGGATTTGCCGGCGGAAGATTTGCTTTATGCCAATTTTACGAGCGATGCTATCATCCACGCGACACAACTCGTGAAGGATGCAGATGTCGTCGTAGTGGCAACGCAGGTGTATAAAGCTTCTTATACTGGTGTGTTGAAATGCTTCCTTGATTTGGTTCCAGAAAGAGGCTTAGCTGGAAAAAAGGTGCTGCCGCTGGCAATGGGCGGTACAACAGCACATTTGTTGATGCTTGAGTTTGCTTTAAAGCCGGTGCTGTCTGTGTTAGGTGCTAATGCGATTGAGCAGGGTGTATTTATCCAGGATAAGCAAGTAGTACGCGCTGCGGACGACAGCTTTGAGCTTGGGGAAGACTGCAAGTTAAGGCTGGATCAAGCGGTTGAGGGCCTTTTGGAAGGTGTGACGATCGAACAGGTTGTGTGATTTCTTCACTAATTTAAACAGAAAAGGTCGGAACTTATGATGATGCTGGCGACAATGTTTGCATTAGGTTTGCTGTTGGGATTCGCCGGCGGGGGAGGATCTGGATTTGTGCTAGCGCTTTTAATTAGTGTTTTCCAGATTCCGATCCATACAGCGCTCGGCACAAGCACAACAGCCATGATCTTCACGGTGATTTCCGGGTCCATCAGTCATTTCAAAGAAGGTAATATACAACTGAAAACTGGTGCTATGGTCGGAGCATTCGGTGCTGTTAGTGCTTATCTGGGCACACAAGTGGCAGCAGGTCTGCCGGAAACACCGCTAATTATCGTTTCCGCTCTGCTTTTATTCGTGTCTTCTATCCTGCTGTTTTTCCGAACTAAACTTAGCGGCAGCGTAAAGGTAGAGAAAGTGTTCAGCCAAAAGCAATATCTGCTGCTGGCGATGGGAGTGGGCGGCAGCACTGGTTTTTTGTCAGGGTGTTTCGGCATCGGGTCGACGCCCTTGATTCAATTGGGATTGATGGTCTTTTTCGGGCTAAGTATTCAGCAAGCGGCAGCAACGAGCATGTTTGTGCTCATTCCAATTTCATTTCTGGGAGCATTCGGCTTCGCTCAAGCTGGGTTCATTGATATCACACTGCTCGTACAAGTAGTCGCAGGTACGATGATAGGCTCATTCATCGGTGCAAAATTCACACGACTTGCGCCCGTGCAGGTGCTGCGAACAGTGATTATTTTGCTGCCGATATTAGGTGGGATTCTATTGCTTACATAAAACAGGAGGGATGCATATGACAGATAAACAATCAGCCTACCAGCAAGCAGGTTATGGTCAAAAGCCAGTGGGATTTGGAGAGAAACCAGCTCTATTACTAGTAGATTTCCAGCATGCTTTCACGAACAGTGAATATCCTACCGGAAAAAGTCCCCTTATCAAGCAGGCGGCTGCTGAAACGGCAGAGATCCTGGAGTTAGCACGTGAGAAAGATGTTCCAGTCATCTATACAGTCGTCGGCTACAGGGAAGAACAATGGGATACAGGTAATTGGAAAACAGATATCGGCTGGATTACAGTTGGCTCACATGCAGCAGAAGTAAGTCCGGAAGTAGAGCCAGTTACGGGTGAGCCGATTGTACTGAAAAAATATCCGTCAGCTTTCTTCGGGACCGAGGTGCTGTCACTCCTGACGACAAAGCAAGTGGACACCGTCATTGTCACAGGCTGCACAACTAGTGGCTGTGTACGGGCAACGATCATTGACGCGTTTTCATATGGATTCAAGACGATTGTGCCGGTGGAATGTGTCGGAGATCAAGCAAAGGAATCACATGATGCGAATTTGTTTGATGTGAATGCAAGGTATGCCGATGTACTGCCGAAACAGCAGGTAGTGGAGTATTTGACGGCGTTGAAGGCTACGCCAATAACAACATAAGATATGAAAAACACATCTCTTTTTGGGGAGATGTGTTTTTGATTTGCTTACATACTTATAGGGAAGATCTTTGCGTTCGTCTGCGCAGTATCCAATTTCTCCACAGCTGTCTTCAGCTCCTGAACACGCAGCTCAAGCGAAAGAGCAAAGCGTTTTTCAGGATCAGTCAGTAAGCCGATCAGAGCTTCTATTCGTTCTAGGTGACCGTACACAGTTTGTCTGGATACTCCTAAATGATTCGCAACTGTAGTAACGGATAAGCCGTGATCCAGCAACAATCGAAGCACTTCCAGCAGCTTAGCTGTATTACGATGTCCGAAAAGAGGTAGAAGTAGTTTGATCTCTGGCATGGCTTCACTGCGTACAAGTGGCAGCAGCATGTGATAAGGACTGTTTTGGTCTAGAAGACAGATATTATTTGAATTGGATTGCTTGGCAAGCTCCAATGCGATCTGAGCTTCACGTATTTTATCAGCTAGATTATTTGTTTTGGACGTCTCGGAACTGATACCAGCAATAAGATCAGGAATAGTTGTAGTAGATTTTAATCGTTCTTCTATCTTGCCCGATTCCTTGGAAAAGAACAGAACATGACCGCGATCCTCTCGGACAGAGTAAACAAAATCTACCTCACTAGCAGATTCCAGCTGGTTCAGGGAAGTGGTTAAATGTCCGATTCCTTCTTTACTTTCCACTACACCAACGGACAGATAAGGATATTCATTACAACAAGCAGGTACTTCCAATGGATATAGGAAATCATCAAGCGCATGCTGTCTTTTGACTCTTTTTTGTTGTTGGAAAGGTTGGCGTATCCATTGCTGTGCTGGATAGGAAGCTGGTTCATACGTATCGAGCGGATGCCGCATGAATTCCTGCGCCCATTTTCTAGTAACCTGCTCAATCTCCGTTCGCGAGGTTTCCAAGCGTGCAACATGCTCTAAGATTTTCATAATAGAATCTTTCGAATGAAGGAAAACAGACGGTATCTCGAACTGATCGGCGAGGGTACAAATAAAGCCACTGCCAATAATAGCATCTATGCCAGCTTGTTTGAGTGATGCAAGCAGTGCGGTGGCATCATTCTTGGAGCTGTAAGCAAAGAATAAATACTCCCCATCTAAATGCTGCACCACATCCTGATAACTTTGCAAATCCTCCCCATAATGAATAACGGCAATGCGGGGACCAAATTGTCTGGCCTGCAATGCAGCCTGCAGCAAATCATAACGCGTAATCGGAATCGGGAGTATCGGAAGTGCTGATTGATAAACACTTTTGTCCAACATCGTCCAATGTGCTCCTCCAGTAATAATCATCTGCGGCTGAATCGTATGCAGATGATCGTTCAAGTAATCAACAACATGCCCAAAATGTACATCACGAATCGTCACATCAGGCAGCTGCTCCGTACTATCCATAACCTGTTGCACAACATTCGTCAGCTTCGGATGACTGAGAATCAGGACTTTTGATGGCACTGCATACACTCCTTCACCTTTATATTAACCGGCTGCAATTTCTAAAGAATATAGCATGACGACGGTTATGTTACAAAGCTTCTGTCATGTTAATTAACAAGAAATCTTATAAGCTGGGAGAAAATTAGGAACTTTTGGTAACTCAATTCGTAGAACAGCTTATACATCATTTTTCGAGGCATCTTGTAAGAATGAAGGGTTAGCCAGATTTTTTTAGTAGCCAGCAAGGAGGAGTCATGATGGAATTTTGGTTTATGAACATTATTTTCGCAGCACTTATTATCGGCATTTCTTTATTCTTTAAAAATAAGAAGCCACCAGTAATGTATATAGTCCCTTCTGCATTTACGGCAGTAAGTATTGTATTGCTAATTGCTAGTTTCGTAATTGGCGGTTTTAGTGGAATGGGAATGACAGTTATTAGCATCTGCTTGTTAATTTCTTCAGCGGCTGCATTAATTGTTGTTAGTTTCTTTGGTTTTTTAAAGAACGAAAAAAATTAAAGTTCTGTAAAGAAATAAAGGAGTGGATTACATGGAGGTAGATTTTTTCTGGATAGGGTTAGGAATAGCAGCGTTTGGATACTTCATAGGGAATGGACTTAAGAACTTTAAAAATCCAGAAGCTTCGTTTCAGTTTGAAGACGAATATCCTACACTAATTAAGGAAAAGGATTTGCATACATATTTGAATCTTAGTAAAGATGAGGTTGCAGATTTGCTGAAGCAGCACCCAAATGCACCTAAGATTGAATTGAATGGAACAACATATTATCCATACCAGCAATTCATGAAATGGATAACTTCCACCGAAATTTATCAATAACAGTGATAGATAAATCCTTAAGTTGAAGGGCCTCTCAGAAGAGAGGCCCTTCTTTGTTTGCTGTGAACATAATAAAAATAGGCAAATGAAACAAATTAACATTTGTACTGGACATTGCTGGGATATGGAGTTATGATGTTTTCAACACCACTTGTAATACAAGTATACAAGTATATGAGTTTACAAGAGGATCACTTAGGAACAGGAGTGTGGCATATGCAGCAAACGAGTGTTGAACAGTTGAAACAGCATGCGATTGAATTACGCAAGACAGCAGTCACGATGGTGTATGAAGCACAGTCTGGGCACCCGGGAGGTTCCTTGTCGGCTGCGGATGTTATATCGGCTTTATATTTCAGAGAAATGAATGTAGATCCGGCCAATCCGAAATGGGAAGATCGAGATCGATTCGTTTTATCAAAAGGGCATGTAGCTCCAATACAATATGCAGCTTTAGCTTTACGAGGCTTTGTTTCAAATGAAAGCGTATACACTTTAAGGCAGTATGGATCGCCTTTCCAAGGACATCCCGATATGAAAAAATGTCCTGGAATTGATATATCAACAGGATCATTAGGCCAAGGCCTATCCTGTGCTGTCGGAATGGCGATTGCAGGACAGCGTGATGAAAAAGACTACCGCGTATTTGCAATGGTAGGCGATGGGGAGTGTCAGGAAGGACAGATATGGGAAGCAATCCAAGCAGCGGTCAAATATAAGCTGGATAACTTGATCGTATTCGTGGATAACAACAGGCTGCAGATAGATGGGTTCTGTGAGGATGTTATGCCGCTGCTCGATCTGGAAAAGAAATTCGATGCATTTGGTTTTGATACTACGCGCATTGATGGGCACAGCATGGAGCAAATCGTCGAGACGTTGGATACCTTTGCGAAGCAGAAGAACGGAAAGCCGAAGTGCATTGTCTGCGATACCGTTAAAGGAAAAGGAGTCTCTTACATGGAGGACCAAGCTGCATGGCATGGTACAGCGCCGAACAAAGAGGAATTCGAGTTGGCAATCAAGGAACTAGAAGGAGGCTTGCCGGTATGAGTGTGACAAAAAAAGCCGTCGAGAAAAAAGCGACAAGAGCTGCATTTGGAGACGAGATTGTCCGTTTAGGTGAGTCTAATAAAGATATTTACGTCGTGGATATTGATATCGGGAAATCTTGTAAAACAGATAAGTTCATTGAAAAATTCCCGATGCAGCATATCAATGTAGGAATTGCAGAGCAGAACGGTGCTGGTATCGCGGCGGGGCTTGCGACAACAGGAAAGATCCCATTCATCAGTACGTACGCCGTGTTCGGATCACTTCGCATGGCTGAGCAAATTCGTCAGGAAGTCTGCTACCCGAATTTGAATGTGAAAATCGCTTGCTCACATGGCGGTCTGACGCCAGGGAATGACGGAGGAAGTCATCAGGCGATTGAGGATATGGGAGTCATGCGATCATTCCCGAATATGACTGTCATTATGGGTGCGGATTATCATTCTACTCGAAAATTGATTGCTGAAGCAGCTGCCATGTACGGGCCGGTTTACCTGCGCTTCACGCGTGATGCCGTACCAATGATTTATGACGAAAATGAGACGTTTGAAATTGGTAAAGCAAAACAGCTTCGTGACGGAGCGGATATTGCCATCATCGCAAATGGTGATACGGTTCGTTTAGCAATTGAAGCTGCTGAACAGCTGGAGCAAAATGGCGTTTCCGTTAAGCTGTTGGATATGCATACAATCAAACCGCTCGATGTAGATGCAGTAAAAGATTGCCTGGATATCGGAAGAATCATCACCGTCGAAGATCACAATATCTTGAACGGTCTTGGCAGTGCTGTGGCTGAAGTCATAGCGGAAGCAGGGAAGGGACAGCTGGCTCGTATCGGTGTACAGGATAGATTCGGTGAATCCGCACCTTATGAGAAGCTGCTTGAAATCAACGGTATTACCGTAGAAAACATTATCGCAAAAGCAAATAAATTACTAACAAATTAATAGCATAGGGGTCGGGGAACATGTTCAAATTGGATGAGCGAGTCGCAATCGTTACAGGTAGTGGATCTGCAAAAGGAATCGGCCGGACTATTGCACTGACGCTAGCCGAGCAGGGTGCAAAAGTAGTCATTGCTGATATGAATAAGGAAGGTATCGAAGAGACGGTAGCTGTCATAACGGAAGGCGGTGGGACAGCTCTAGGAGTGGAAGTCAACGTAACAGATAAAGCATCTGTTGACGCAATGGTAGAAAAAACGCTGGATGCATTCGGACGAATCGATATTCTCGTTAACAACGCCGGTATCTCTCAAAAAGTGACAGTAGAAGAAATGACACTCACAGACATCACAAAGGTCTTCAACGTCAATATGTTCGGGCTGTTCCTCTGTACGCAAGCAGTATTAGCGCCAATGCGCAAGCAGAAATTCGGCCGCATCGTCAGTTTGTCTTCTGTTTCCGCAAAGCGCGGCGGTGGTGTTTTCGGTGGGGCGCATTACTCCGCATCCAAAGCAGCTGTACTGGGATTCTCCAAGAATCTTGCACGGGAAGTGGGACTGGATGGCATCACGGTTAACTGCGTTGCTCCGGGATTAGTGAATACGGATATTTGGAAGTCACTGCCGCAGGAAGATGCGTTGCAAGTCATCTCTGGAATTCCACTGGGCAGACCAGGGGAGACGAAGGAAATCGCTTCTGCAGTTGCATTCCTTGCATCCGAAGAATCCTCCTATATTACTGGGGAAGAAATTGATATCAATGGTGGCTCGCATATGGACTAAAGAACGGGCGGGCCACTAGCCCCGTCCTGCATCTGAAATGATTGGAGGAATAATCTTGGAGCAGCACATGCTTGAGAAATCCACTACCCGGAAAGTTACATTACGTCTGATACCGTTTCTGTTTCTCTGTTTCTTTATCTCGATCCTGGATCGTGTGAATATCAGTTTTGCAGCTTTACAGATGAATGAAGATCTTGGTTTCTCGAATGCAGTCTACGGTCTTGGAGCGGGTATATTCTTCTTAGGCTACTTCCTGCTGGAGGTACCGGGAAGTGCAATCATGACCAGAATTGGAGCGCGGCGCTGGATCAGCCGAATCATGATCTCGTGGGCAATTATCGCGATCCTAATGGCATTTGTAACAGAACCATGGCAGTTCTATACGGCTCGATTCCTATTAGGGGTAGCCGAAGCAAGCTTCTATCCATGTATGGTGTATTACTTGAGTGGCTTCTTCCAATCGAAGCATCACGCAAAGGCAATTGCTGCCTTTATGCTAGCCATACCGGGAGCCAATGCAGTTGGAGCACCATTATCTACATTCTTGATGCAGATTAATTGGTTAAACCTTGCAGGGTGGCAGTGGTTGTTTATTTTGGAAGCGGTTCCAGCTCTTGTTCTGGGAATCATCTGCTTCTTCTATTTGGATGATCGTCTGGAAGATGTGAAATGGCTGAAGCCAGAAGAGAAGAAGTGGCTGCTGGATGTGACGCAAAAAGAAAAGGAAGCGAAGCAGCAAGTAAAGCATTATACGTTTGCGCAGGCTCTGAAAGATCGAGATGTGTTGATTTTATCCGCGGGCTACTTCTGCTGGATGTTCGGCTACTATGGTATCAATATGTTTCTACCGACCTTGTCGCAGTCCATGTCGGAATCCTTGTCGATCAGCACACAAGGTCTGGGCTGGCTGCTTGGACTGATGTATGCTATCGCCATGGTGGCAATGATCCTTGTCGGGAACCACTCAGATAAAAAGAACGAAAGACGCTGGCACGTGGCTGCTTGTTTAACAACAAGTGCAATCGCTATGATAGCGAGCAGCTATGTAGCTGAGTCGAATAATATTCTATCGTTCGTGCTGCTGACAATTGCTCTGTGCGGGGCTTTTGGAGCATACTCTCCGTTCTGGGCTATACCGCCATCCTTCCTTACTGAGTCGGCGGCTGCTGGAGCGATTGCATTGATCAACAGTATCGGGAATCTAGGTGGATTTTTCGGACCGTATGCCGTCGGTTATATCCGGGATACAACAGGTTCTTTCACAATGAGTATGATTTTCCTTGGTATAAGCATGATTCTAAGCTCGCTTATCATAATATTCCTAGTGAAGCAGTCCGGAAAAGCAGTCTCTCGGATTGCTGAAAAGAAACTCGGTAAATCAAGCTGATAAAAGCATGACGAAAAAATCAATCGGAGGCGAAGAAAAATGGAAGAGAAATTGAATTCGAAGCAAACGATTATTTGTCAAGATTGCGAAGATGTGATTGATGTGGCAGACAGCCCGGAAGGCGGACGTGTGTTGTACGGCGTATGTCTGGAATGCCGAGATGATAATACAGTAGCGGAATAAAGAGAAAGGAGTCAGCAGATGCTGACTCCTTTTATACTTTCCAATACCGTTCATACAGATTATCCATGTGAAGCTTCATCAAGGCTTCTGCTTTTTCCTCGTCATGATCCTCGATTGCTTCAATCAAATTCTTGTGCTCATGGAAATTTACGCCGCGAAAATCAGGTCTTGTTACTGTACGATCGCGGATGAAAGTCCACATTTGCTGCTGCTTCATGGCGCTGCTGATGGTAGCCATGAACTGGATGTACAGATCATTATGAGATGCTTTTGCTATGCCATTATGCAATTTTTCATCCGTTTCCGGAACATATACACCTTCATTTGTTTCCTTCTCCATTTGCTTGATTGTTTCATTCAACTCTTTCAAATCTTCCTCTGTAGCGCGCATCGCTGCGAAACGTACGATGAGCGGTTCGATGTTCATCCGAGCTTCCACAATATCCTCTGGGGACACATTTGATAAGAAAGCGGGGGAATAGATCTCATCAGCTGGCAAGGACTTAATGAAAACACCCTCTCCTTGTCTGGAATAGGTGAATCCGTTCATTTCTAATGCGCTCATCGCTTGGCGAACCGGGGCTCTGCTTACACCGAACTGTTCACATAGCTCCCGTTCTGATGGCAGCTTATCACCGACCTTGAAAGCACCAGACTTCATTTGCTCAACGATTTGTTCGTAAATCTGTATGTATAGTCTTTTATTTGTTACTGGATTAAAGTTCATGATGACCCACCTCATTATAGGAGTTCCTTCTTAAAGTATAATGCTTTGCGGTTATTACGGCAAAAGAGGAGTCAAAGAGGCCATGCCGAGTATGATTTACTTGTCTCTTTTTAAGATAAATAAAGAAAAGTTATTTAAGTCCTACACCATTTTGGAAAAATATGGACTATAGTAACGTATGTTCGGCCCTTGACCTTTGATATAATAGTAGGACAATAGCATAGGTGACTCAAGGGTGGTTTGCGCATTACTCTTTCCTTTAACGGAGGGTGGTGTAGCGGATGACGGTGGCTGAGGCGTTGACGTTGATGATCGGATTTGGAACGTTGATTGTTGCGATCTTGTCGGAAAAGAACGAGAAAAAATAACCACCCTTGAGTTGGCAGCTCGAGAAGGGTGGTTACGTTACCTCTTTTTCGCGCAGATCCCCTAGGGAATCATGCTATTACTGGACAGACCGATTGGTGTTGGCAGCACCGAACGGTCTTTTTCTGTACACAAATATTATAGTAGCGCAATTGGAAGGGATTGTCATGTGACTATTGGAGCAAAAGATGATTACAATTCCATTACCGTAATGTGTTCTGTCTAAACCGGTATCAGATGTGATCCTGCTTTTTATGTGACAGTAAAGACAATCCAATATAAAAGTCATATCGTAAATCATATGTATTTTCAGTATGTACATCTAACATAATGTTATTGATTTGAACCTTAAGACCATTCCCTTGTAGTTTCAGGCAGGTGGTTGATAATTTAGATGGAATACTAAAAGGAAGCAGCATTTTATATAACGTACATAAATAATAAGGTTTTTATAGGAAGGTGCTTATGTGATGACAGCATTTACTTACGTCCCGCTTGTAGTGGGAATCATAGTTATTGTACGGATTATCGAAGTATTTCGGAGAAGAAATAGGCGGATGAGCAGTGCCCAGGAAATGGTTTATCATAGGAAACAAATTAAGACAGCTTGGATAACAGGAAGTGGCTTAATTGCTTTTGTTGCATTGGCACGCGTAATAGGATGGATACATATAAGTGATATTCTGCATGTGCTTCTTGCTTATGTAATTATATTTACTGGAGATCTAATATTCCATTATGTTTGTTTTTACCGGTTAAGAAATGCAATGCAATCTGACATGTAATAAACGAAAGGGCTGAGCATTTGTTTTTAAAAAGAGTAAAGCTACTGCGGGAAGGAAATAATCTTTCTCATACATATCCTTATTCAATCCCAGCAATTAAGCAGCTGGATGAGCTGGAACTTACAAATCCAGTAACCTTTTTCGTTGGTGAGAACGGAAGCGGTAAATCAACATTAATGGAAGCAATCGCAGACATTTGCGGATTTAATACAGCTGGTGGAGGTCGGAATAATACCTATGACCTGGAAGCATCTGAAGCTGCACTTTCTGATCACATTCGGCTATCCTGGCTGCCTAAAGTGACGAATGGCTTCTTCCTGCGGGCAGAATCTTTCTACCATTTTGCTTCGCACATAGATGACATCGGTTCAATCCAAGCATACGGAGGAAGATCACTACATCATCAGTCTCATGGAGAAGCCTTTCTTTCTTTGTTTCAGAATCGATTTGGAGGCAAGGCTATATACTTACTGGATGAGCCCGAGGCAGCACTGTCGCCACAGCGCCAGCTTACCTTTCTTCGCATCATCCATGACTTGGAGAAATCAGGGGAGGTGCAATTCATTATTGCGACCCATTCACCAATTTTGCTCGGTTATCCGGAAGCTGAGATTTTTCATTTCAGCGAGGATGGAATCAGATCAATAGACTATGAAGAGACAGAGCATTATCAGATTACGAGAGGTTTTTTAGAGAACAGGGAGGGTTATTTGAAGCATCTTTTCCAATAAATGAAGGCGCATCCTTGATAATCAGAGGATGTGCCTTTTTTGTGCTTGTCGTAATTAGAGAGTGGACGTATGATATTTTCACCATAATACAAATTTATGTCCGGCCTTGGGTTCAAATTTTGCACCACAAATAACTTCCGGGCGTTCTACAATAATACTAGGAATAGAAACCGCTTTCATTAATGCTTATTCCTAGTTGAAAAGGAGACTATGACAATGACGGCCGATCAATCTAGTCCTTTGCACTCCAGCTTACTTCACAGTTTGTTCTCTATTATCAATGAGGGGAATGTCCGCGATACGAACTATGTATTGGCACATTATTTCCTGGAAAATTACAGTGAACTGCAGCATTTAAATATTTTTGATGTTTCAACAGATTGCTTTGTTTCACGATCTAGTGTGAGGAGGTTCTGTAAAGCGATAGGATATGAGAATTTCATTGATTTGAAAGCAGAATTCTTTCGCTATGACGAAGTGTATTACAAAAACATCGAGTATTATAAACAACCAAATTATCAGCAACTGCTTTCCTTTGAGATCAATAAGATGATTCAGGATATGTCGATTGCACTAAATGAATCTGTCTTACAAGATCTACTGGAGCGATTTCAGAAGAGCCGAAATGTCATCTTTATGACACCAGGTGCTTACGGTGGCTTAATCAAGGATTTTCAAGAGAAACTGATTACCCATAAGCGCATCATCTACTTGATTTCCGAGCATTACACTGAAAATGAATTAATCAGGAATTTGGATGAAAAGGATCTGTTAATTACACTCTCCACTTCAGGTGTATTCGCAGGTCAAGCTTGCTCGTTTACAAAAGGGCTGAAGGCATCGAAAGTTTTGATTACTGGGATGGAGAATCCACAGATCGAATCGTTCTATGACAAGGTCTATTACCTATCTGCAAAGAGGGGAGAGGAACTGAATTTCCCTATCTACAGCAAGTATGGAATCCATTTTATGCTGGATCTGCTTTATAGCGAATATGTCAAACAGAATAAATGAACAACGGCATTACTCAGATTACCAACCATTAAATTTGAGGATGTGGAAGAGATGAGCAAATATAACGAGCTCTCCAAAAAGATTATCGAAGGTGCTGGCGGCACTAATAATATTAAAGTCGTCAATCATTGTGCTACAAGATTACGGTTGACTGTTTCGGATATTGAGCGTGTGAAGCAAGAAGAGTTAAAGCAACTAAAAGGTGTCATGGGCGTCGTCAATCGGGGCAACGAACTACAGGTCATTATTGGAACTGATGTAGCTAATGTTTACAGTAGCGTTTTGCAGGTTGGGGAATTCAGTGAGACCCAAGCCAAGCAAGCTGCAGCGGTTGAACTTGTTGATGGCGAGGAACAAAACAAGAACAAAAAGAATCCATTTGCAGTGATTGTCGATTTTATAAGCGGGACATTCGTGCCGGTGCTTCCTGTACTGGTCGCTGCAGGGCTTGTTGCTGCTGTACTGAATATAGCTGTCACTTTCTTCGGTCTATCAGATACAAGCGGGACGTATACGGTATTAACAGCCATTAATAATGCAGGTTTTTTCTTCCTGCCAATTTTTATCGGTTATAGTGCGGCTAGGAAATTATCTATTAATCCTTTGATGGGGATGTATCTTGGGGCAATCTTAGTGCATTCCAGTATCAATAATGCGGAAGGTCTCAATTTTTTAGGTATTACTATTCCGCAAGTTACCTATAGTACATCAGTTATTCCAATCATTTTGGGTGTATTGTTCATGTCGGTAGTCGACAAAGGCTGGAATAAGGTTATTCCGAAAGAGATTAAGTTTTTTGCTCAGCCTTTGCTTACCATCTTGATTGTAACTCCTATAACGTTAATTGTTTTAGGACCACTTGGTAACTTTATCGGTACGTATATTGCTTCTGGTTTGAATTTCGTTAACGCAGAGCTTGGATGGTTGTCGGTTGGGTTAATCGGCGCATTGACACCTCTGTTAGTAATGACGGGCACAAACCAAGCGTTGTTCCCACTAGTATTTGCATCTATGGCTGACAATGGCTATGACGCCTTTGTGATGAGTGGCATGCTTGCAGCGAATGTTGCTATTGGCTCAGCCGCACTTGCAATGACTTTGCTAAAGAAAGATAAAGACACCAAGGCAATGAGTCTATCGGCAGGTATTACAGGTGTAATGGGAATTACAGAGCCTGCCATCTTTGGTGTATTGATCAGGTTCCGAGCTGCATTGATAGGAGCTATTACAGGCGGACTGGTTGGCGGCATATTTGCGGGTATCGTCTTCTTGAAACAGTATGCTGTTGTGTCACCGGGTATAGCAGCAATTCCCACATTCATTCCAACCGATGGATCGGGCTTGAGTGCAAACTTCTGGTATTCCCTTGTGACTATCGTTTTGGCTGCAATAGTATCATTTGCAGGAACGATAATCGCAAGCAAATCAGGCAAGTTCAAAAGCTAGGTTCCAAAACCTGCACCACATGAAAAAATAAGAGAGTTTACAGTAGATATAGGAACACAAATAAAGATTGGAGAGGGATGGGAATATGTTCTATAAACAAGATCCAGTTTTTCCGAAAGATTTTTTGTGGGGAGCTTCCAGTGCTGCTTGGCAGGTAGAGGGAGCAGTGAATGAAGATGGCAGAACAACTGCCATTATCGATTTGAACAGTCAAAAGAAAAAACCTTATACAGATAACTCTATCGCGGCTGATCATTATCATCACTACGAAGAGGATGTCAAACTGATGGCTGAGTGCGGCTTTTCATCCTATCGTTTCTCGATTGCTTGGCCTCGTATTTATCCTAGCGATTCCACTGAACCAAACCAAAAAGGGATCGACTTCTATAACAATTTAATCAATGAATTAATCAAACATAATATCGAGCCGATTGTTACTCTTTACCATTACGATATGCCAGTATGGGTCGATGAAAAATATAATGGCTGGTATGACAGAGGAATTATTGATGCATTTGACCGATATGTTCGAACCTGCTTCACTGAATTCGGGGATAGAGTAAAATACTGGCATTCCTTGAATGAGCAAAATATGCAGATTTGCTATGGCGATTGGCTTGGTGTTGCGAAGTATCCAGAAACATGGTTCAAGGATAAGTGGAAGGTCAACCATATAATGAATATGTGCCACGCCAAAGCAGTCATTGCTTGTCATGAACTGGTTGAAGACGGTAAAATCGGTCCTGTTCCAGGTTATGTTCCGATCTATCCGGCATCTGCACATCCTGATGATCAGATTGCTGCGATGAATGCAGAAGAATTGACTGAAAAGGTGTGGAACGATTTTTATGCACACCGTGAGTACAATGGTTTTATTAAGAGTTACTGGAAAGAAAATGATATCGATCCAGAAATACAAGAAGGCGATATGGAACTGATTAAGGAAGCTAGAATCGATTTCTTTGCCTTGAACTGCTACCGATCTAATACAGCTAAGGCTTGTGGAATCGATGAAGAGCCTCGCGAATATAAGCTAAATAAAAGCGGTGTAAAAGGTAATCTGGAATTTCCGAAGGTACCGGGACTTTATCAGCTTACGGAGAACCCTTATGTGGAGACGACAGATTGGGACTGGGAAATCGATCCTGTAGCTATGCGCTATATGCTTCGATATGTGTGGGATCACTACCAGCTCCCAATGATGATTACAGAAAACGGCTATGGGGCGTATGACAGTGTATCAGAAGATGGAAAAGTTCATGATCCGAAACGAATCGAATTCCTGCGTGACCAAATCTATCAAGTAGGACTAGCCATCATGGACGGCTGTGAAGTCATCTCATACAATCCGTGGTCATTCACAGATCTGCTTAGCACAGGTAACGGTATGGCAAAACGTTACGGTTTGGTTTATATCAACACAACGGATGAAGAACTATTAGACTTGAAGCGTATACGGAAGGATTCCTTCTATTGGTATTCAAATCTAATTAAATCTAATGGCAGTGACTGGGGCAAATGAAAATAACAGAAGACCTTCCTTACGGGGAAGGTCTTTTTTAATTATTTGTATCACTTATGTTTGTGGTTCCTGTAATATATAAGGAAATTATGGAATTTAGGAGGCTTGCTATATGTCAGTTATATTCAAAGAAATGAATACAGAAGAAGTACAGCAGTATATTGAATTTGAAATTCCAAACTATGCGGAAAATGTATCTGCTAATCTCGGAATGCCAAAAGAGACGGCTCTCAAGGATGCCGACACCCAGCTGCGTAGTTTATTAACAGAAGAAAAGAGAAAGAAAGATCATTTTATTGGAAACGTATTTTGCGAAGATAAGAAAGAGAATGTTGGTTTCATTTGGTACAACATTCAGCCAGAAAGAGACAGGTTTTTTATTTTCCATATCTACATACATGAAACATTCAGAAGGATGGGCTATGCCAGTGCTACGCTGACTCTTTTAGAAGAAGTGGCGAAGCAAGAAAGTATTGGAACAATAGCACTAAATGTTTTTGCTAACAACGCGGGTGCGCAGCATGTATATAATCAGCTAGGTTACGAGACAGTATCGATGGTGAAGACAAAGAAACTTTGAGGTGGGGATCATATGGAAATACGTTTGTGTACAGAGAATGATTTAAAAGCATGCAGCGATACTTATGCCAAGGTTTTCAATGAAGCTCCATGGAATGAAGCTTGGACCGCAGAATCAGCATTTTCTTATTTGATCGATTTTTACCAAACACCCGGATTTACTGGAATTGTTGCAGTAGAGAATGAAGAAGTGATTGGCTTTCTCTTCGGTGTGAAAAGGAAATGGTGGTCTGGTGATGAATTCTTTATAAACGAGATGTGTGTGCGAGCTGACCAACAGAATAAAGGCATCGGAAAGACCCTTATGGAGTACCTTATTGAAACTACAGATGCAGATATGATTTCCTTACTGACAGATCGTGGCTTACCAGCAGAAAATTTCTATAAACGTAATGGATTCAAGGAGATTGAAAGAATTATGTTCATGAGCAGGGACGTTTAAAAAAAGTAGAAAAGAGGATCTATGAATGAAAAAAACAGTCCTTATTTTTCTTACCGACCAATACGCAGATTGGGAAGCGAGCTATGTAGCAGCAGAACTGCAAGCACCACATTCAGAGTTTCAGATGAAGACTGTAACACTAGACGGAAAGCCAGTTTCATCTATCGGAGGATTCAAGGTTCTCCCAGATTATAGTTTAGCAGATACCGAAACTATCGACTTTTACATGCTTATCCTGCCTGGCGGTAACACGTGGAGACAGCCTGAAACTGTTCCAGTAAAAGAGCTGATTGCACGCTGTGTTTCAAACAATATTCCTGTGGCAGCTATTTGTGATGCTACTGTTTTCCTTGGAAGGTATGATTTCTTGGATGGCGTGAAGCATACTAGTAACAGTCTGGAAAACCTGAAAGAGGGAGCTCCAAATTATGTTGGAGAGAGCGACTATATTCATGCACAATCAGTCCGAGGCGGTAATTTAATTACAGCTAATGGAACAGCCCCTTTGGAATTTGCTAGAGACATATTGAAATTACTTAAAGTCAGAGAAGACGAGAAAATTGATGCTTGGTATCATTTCTTTAAAGCAGGTTCGGTAGATAATCTAACAAGTAACTAAATTTTCAGAATTATAAATGATATAATAGGGATGATTGATTCTACTATCAGGAGGAACCCTATCTTGCAAACAAGTCATGATGTTTACACGAGAATATCAGAAATTCTGGAAGGTAAAAGTAATGAGCTGACTGCTGTCAGCGATCGAATATGGGATTTTGCAGAGACGAGATATGAAGAGGTTCAATCTGCTGAAATACTAGCGGCAACATTGGAAGAAGAAGGTTTTGAAGTGGAGCGAAATGCGGGTGATGTTGAGACTGCATTTGTTGCTAGCTTTGGAAGCGGGAAGCCGGTCATTGCATTTCTAGGTGAGTACGATGCATTATCTGGTTTGAGCCAGCAAGCAGATAGCGCAACAAAGAATCCGATAGAAGAAGGCGGCAATGGACATGGCTGCGGACATAACCTGCTTGGGACAGGAGCGATTGCAGCTGCGATTGCAGTAAAGCAGCTGATGGAAGAAACCGGACTCGAAGGAACAGTGCGTTATTATGGATGTCCGGCAGAAGAAGGCGGAGGCGGTAAGGCCTTTATGGCTCGAGCCGGTCTTTTTGATGATGTAGATGTGGCATTGACATGGCATCCATGGGATGAAAATCAAGTCTATCATGCTAGAATGCTGGCGACATGCCAAGTTTATTTCCGTTTTACCGGGACAAGCAGTCACGCAGCTTTCAGTCCTCATCTTGGCAGAAGTGCTTTGGATGCAGTTGAGCTGATGAACATCGGTTCCAATTTCCTGCGTGAGCACATCATTCCGGAAGGACAGCTGCATTATGCCATTACTGATACTGGCGGAATGAGCCCGAATGTTGTACAGGCTAATGCAGAGGTACTTTACAAAATCCGTGCTCCAAAAATGGGTCAGGTTGAAGAGATTCTGGAGCGGGTCAAAGACGTTGCCAGAGGAGCAGCCTTGATGACAGGTACACAATTGGAGATCCAGTTCGATGCGGCATCAGCAGATCTGATTCCAAATGAGACATTAGGAAAGCTGATACATAAGCATTTGAAAGCAACCGATGCACCAAGCTATTCGGAAGAAGAGTTATCATTTGCACAAGAGGTACAACAAACATTCAGTGCAGAAGAAAAAGCTGTCATACAAAAGAATGATAATAAAGTGCTCGCACAGAGCATTTTGGATTTCCCTCCAGTACCAGGCTTCTTCAAAGGTTCAACAGATGTTGGTGACGTCAGCTGGCTTGTACCAACAGGTCAGATCTATGTTACTACCTGTGCTTATGCAACACCATTCCATAGCTGGCAGCTTGTTACGCAAGGGAAAACTTCTGTTGCTCATAAAGGTATGCTGTTCACAGGTAAGGTTTTAGCTGCCTCAGCTATAGAATTATTAGAGAAGCCCGAGCTGCTCGAAGGAATAAAGGCAGAACACCAGGCCAATCTAGGCGGAGAAACGTATAGATCATTGATTCCGTCCGATACGAAACCAGCTCCGATCAAAAGAAAAAAATAAGCTCAAGAAGACATTTCCTCAGAAGTGTCTTCTTTTTTTATGCTAATTATTCAACTTGTACGTTTATGTTGAGAAAAAGTGATTGATTGTACGTACCAATTGAGGTAAAATCACATTATGAAATCAAATATACGTACAAGAAGAGGTGGACCTAATGCTGGAGGAATTAAAGGAACAGGTACTGCAAGCGAATTTAGACCTTCCAAAGCATGAGCTGGTAACTTTTACGTGGGGAAATGTAAGCGGTATCAATAGAGATGCCGGGCTGGTGGTCATCAAGCCGAGTGGCGTGGCATATGAGAAGCTGACGGTAAAGGATATGGTTGTTGTTAACCTGGATGGCGAAGTAGTAGAAGGCGACATGAAGCCTTCATCGGATACAGCAACTCATTTAGTTTTGTATAAGCATTTTGAAGATATTGGCGGAATCGTCCATACCCATTCCACTTGGGCAACATCCTTTGCGCAATCTGGAAAAGGGGTGCCTGCTCTTGGCACAACTCATGCGGACTACTTCTATGGAACGGTCCCTTGTACCAGACCGATGACCGGACAAGAGATTCAGAAAGACTATGAGTTGGAGACAGGAAATGTGATTGTGGAGACTTTTCGGACAAAGGGACTTGATCCGAATCAGGTGCCGAGTGTGCTCGTACACAAGCATGCGCCTTTCAATTGGGGGAAATCACCGGCCGAAGCGGTACATAACGCTGTAGTGCTGGAAGAGGTAGCAAAGATTGCGCATCTGTCCTACCAGCTGGATCAGCAGGTGGAGGATATGGACCAGCAGCTGCTGGATAAGCATTATCTACGAAAACACGGGGCTGACGCATACTACGGCCAAACCACTTAGGAGGAGAATTCCATGGGTACGGACAAATTTTCGATTGGAATTGATTATGGAACACAATCCGGCAGAGCGGTGCTCGTCCGGCTTCAAGATGGGATGGAAATGGCAGAGCATGTGACGGAATACCGTCATGGCGTAATGGATGTTAAACTGCCGCATTTGGATAAAGCGCTTGGCTATGAATGGGCGCTTCAGCATCCGATGGATTACCTCGATGTACTGCGCCAATCGGTACCAGCGGTTATGCAGGCTGCCGGGGTGGATCCGGCAGATGTTATCGGACTCGGTATCGATTTTACTGCTTGTACGATTTTACCAGTGGATGTAAATCTGGAACCATTATGCTTTGATCCGGCATTTCGTGATAATCCGCACAGCTGGGTAAAGCTTTGGAAGCATCATGCTGCACAGGAAGAAGCGAATAAGCTGAATGAAATTGCTGGTGAGCGTGGCGAGGAATTTCTAGCTCGCTATGGCGGGAAAATCAGCTCGGAATGGATGATACCAAAAATCTGGCAAATTGCTGATGAAGCTCCTGAAATCTATGAAGCTGCCGATCAGTTCATCGAAGCAACAGATTGGGTCATATCTCAGCTGACAGGTGAACTGAAACGAAATAGCTGTACAGCTGGTTATAAAGCTATCTGGCATAAGCGGGACGGCTATCCAACGGCAGATTTCTTCGAAAGCCTGCACCCGGCAATGCGAGATTTGGCTGATACGAAGCTGCGTGGAGAAGTATATCCGCTCGGAACAAAAGCTGGAGAACTTCAGGATTCATTTGCAGCATCTATGAATCTATCACCAGGTATTGCGATCGCGGTAGGAAATGTCGATGCCCATGCAGCTGTTCCGGCAATGGGTGTTGTAACTCCAGGCAAACTCGTGATGGCAATGGGCACATCGATTTGTCACATGCTGCTTGGTACAGAAGAGCGGACGGTCGAAGGAATGTGCGGTGTCGTCGAGGATGGCATTATCGAGGGCTATTATGGGTACGAAGCTGGACAGTCTGCAGTTGGTGATATTTTTGGCTGGTTCGTCGACGAGCAGGTTCCGGCTTATGTCTATCGTCAGGCAGAAGCTGCCGGGCAGAATGTGCATCAATGGCTGGAGGAGCGAGCTAGTACGTATCGCCCAGGAGAAACAGGATTGTTGGCGTTGGACTGGATGAACGGTAACCGTTCCGTGCTGGTTGACACGGAATTAAGCGGGATGGTGCTCGGTCTGACGCTGGCGACAAAGCCGGAAGAAGTATATCGTGCCTTGCTCGAAGCAACAGCCTTTGGTACTCGTAAAATTGTAGACGCTTTCCATCAAAGTGGCGTTGCGGTAGAAGAGCTCTATGCTTGCGGTGGTCTGCCTCAGAAGAATAAATTGCTGATGCAAATTTTCGCAGACGTAACGAACCGACCTATTTATATTGCGGATTCGGTGCAAACGCCAGCTGTTGGTGCAGCGATGTTCGGTGCCGTAGCTGCTGGTGCAGAAGCAGGCGGATATGACAGCGTACTTGATGCTGCTGACAAGATGGCAAGAGTGAAGGAAGAGGTTATTCAGCCGATACCAGAAAATGTTGAAATCTATGAGTTAATCTATCAGGAATATAACACGTTGCACGATTATTTTGGCCGGGGAGCAAACGATGTGATGAAACGCCTGAAATCGATTCGGTCTCAGTCTGAAAGAAAATTGACTGTACAGTAATAAAGGGGGAGCTAGGATGTTACAAGTAAAGCCATATGTATTTTGGTTCGTGACAGGAAGCCAGCACTTATACGGAGAAGAAACGCTTAATCAGGTGCAAGGGAACTCTGAGGATCTGGTTAACAAACTGAATGAGCAAGGCACACTACCATTTCCGATTGCTTTCAAGGAAGTACTGACGAATGCAGCTGATATCCAGCGAGTTAGTCTGGAGGCAAATGCGGATCCGGAATGTGCCGGGTTGATTACCTGGATGCACACATTTTCACCTGCAAAGATGTGGATTGGCGGATTGAAGACATTACAGAAACCATTGCTGCATTTGCATACACAATACAACCGCGATGTGCCATGGGATACAATCGATATGGACTTTATGAACCTGAACCAATCCGCTCATGGTGATCGTGAGTATGGTTTCATGGGAACACGCCTAAATAAAGCCAGAAAAGTCATTGTCGGCTATTGGGGTAATAAAGAAATACAAAATCGAGTCTCGGATTGGATGACAACTGCCGTTGGATTCAATGAAAGTCAGCAAATCAAAGTAGCTCGCTTTGGTGATAATATGCGCACTGTAGCGGTCACAGACGGTGATAAAGTAGAAGCGCAGATTAAATTTGGCTGGACAGTTGATTATTACGGTATCGGCGATCTTGTTGCCGAGATGAAGGAAGTTAGTGAATCCGATGTCGATGAACAGGTATCGAGGTATAAGGAAGCTTATGACCTTCCGACTGAAGAAGACCAGCTAGCTTCTGTGCGGGAGCAGGCGCGTATTGGAGTTGCGTTGAAGCGTTTCTTGGATCGTGGAGGCTATCAAGCATTCAGCACAAACTTTGAAGATCTGCATGGTATGAAGCAGCTCCCAGGTCTTGCTGTTCAGCATCTGATGGCACAGGGCTATGGCTTTGCAGGAGAAGGAGACTGGCGTACAGCAGCACTCGTGCGCTTGCTAAAGGCGATGGCAAATAATGATAGGACATCCTTTATGGAGGATTACACATATCATTTGGAAGAAGGCAATGAACTAATTCTAGGATCACATATGCTGGAGGTCTGTCCGACAGTGGCAGCAAATCGACCGTCCATCCAGGTGCATCCGCTCGGTATTGGCGGTAAGGAGGATCCGGCTCGTATTGTATTCGATGGCATCTCTGGTGAAGCGGTCAATGTCTCCATTATCGAGCTCGGCGGACGCTTCCGGATGATTATCAACAAAGTGGACGCTGTTGAATCTGAAAAAGAAACACCGAATCTGCCGGTTGCCAAAGTCTTATGGAAGCCGCAGCCGTCCTTGAGCGAAGCAACCGAAGCGTGGATCTATGCTGGCGGTGCCCATCATACGGCGCTATCATTTGCACTCTCAGCAGAGCAACTGGAGGACTTTGCAGAATTGGTCGGCATCGAATGTGTGACGATTGATAATAATACAACCCTAAAACAGTTCCGGAAAGAGTTGCAGTGGAACCAGGTGGTATGGAAATAAGATCGGCTTATGCCGATCTTTTTTTCTGCATAATAGTGAACACTTCAACTTTTTAAATAAACACGCAAAAAGGGTTAGGTAAATTTCAAATTATGCATGTTTCCTGTTTAGCAAAAGGAATAGTGTATAATTTAAAATTCCTCCAAGGACACCTGCTGAAAGAACACCCCATATGGTAATACCTCCGTACATTTCGTGTGCATTATGTACAATGGCCGCCAAAGGAATCGCGAACAGACGCAAATCAATTGCTATATCCACATTGAGCAGTTCAAACAAAAATGGCGCAGCTATAACAACCCCTGAAATGTAGAGCAAAATAAATACTAAAAATCCTCTAGATACACTGTTAATCAATTTCATTTTATCCCTCATTTCTAATGAATTGTTCAAGTATATTTGCGTAGCTTTTAAATATAGGACCTTTTCATGTGGAAAATAAATTCCAATTCACTTATGTCTATTTAAAACATAGTTTAACTGGAATGTAAAATGGTATTTGGATAATTTATCCAAAATTAATTGAAAGGTATCTTCAAACTGTGAAAAAATGTAAATATACGAGGCTTCTCGATATTTCCTGGTTTAGTAGTACGAAATCGCAATGAGCTTCATACGATTCCAATACATGATAAAAAGGGAAACAAAATTACACGCAACTCTTGGATGTTTTCAAAGCACGAGAGACATGAACAATTTTCTGCTTTACGCCAATTCACTGATTATGTGAAAACATATCTACAAGATAAGCCATTATAAATCAAAGGAAGATGTGCATTGGCGCATCTTCCTTTTTAAATTAGGAACTTATCTATACTATCGAATAAAGGATCAAAAAAGAGTGTGTGCACATGCATACTTTTTAAACCACCACACTATTCTCCATGGACTTTCGATTATAAGTTAACTAATAGTATGTGTTTTTTCTATTACTTCAGAATATCCTGCAATTCGTCTAATGTAGTTATTTCAAAATCCGGCTGAAGCGGAAGGTGATTCGGCAGTCTGCCTGGGTTGAACCAGCATGTGTCCATACCAGCCATATTACCTCCTTGAATATCTGCTACTAAGGAATCTCCGATAATCAGTGAACGTTCCGGCTCAATGCCAGGAACGCGTTCAAACACATAATCAAAGAACCCAGCCATCGGTTTTTGGAAACCGGTATCTTCAGAAACGAAAATAGATTGAAAATATGGAAGCAGTCCAGTCGCTTTCAGACGGCGGAATTGTGTCTCAGATACACCGTTTGTCACGATATATAAAGGATAATTCTTGGACAGTTCCTCCAATATTTCAGCTGCACCAGCTATCATATGTCTTCCTTGTGCGAGCAGTTCGCGATAGGCAGCATCCAAGTCAGCTCCGTCTACTTGCTTGTTGTAGATGGCGAAGAACTCGGTGAACCTGGAACTGACGACAGTATCACGATTGATTTCTCCTTTTTCAAAAGAACTCCACAGTCGCTGGTTGATGGTGCGGTACGCGGTCATCGCTGTTTCATCTGTTGGCAGGCCGTGTTGTTTAAATAGAAGCGGCAGAGCTTCCTGCTCAGTTTTTGTGAAGTCTAAGATGGTGTTATCAACATCGAAAAATAAAGCATCATATTGTTTAGTCATGTTGTCTTCCTCCAGTTATTAAGCGTAGATTGATTGATTTGCTAGCTGTTCGAGTTTTTCCCAGTCTTTTATAGATATTGCACTCTTGCTGCGTTCAATAATGCCTTCTTTAGCTAACGTAACAAGTAAACGGTTCACGTGCCGAGAGGTCGTCCCGATATGATCCGCAATATCGCTTGTTCGGCTAGTTGGCAATGGGCTGGTCAGCTGTCTGCCGTCATGCGCTGTCATCATACGCACTAGATAGCTTGCTAACCTGGTGAGAGCGCCGTGGGTCAGACTGAAGCTGAATGCTCTTGATTTAAGCTGGAACTTCTCTGTTACTTCGCTGAGCAGAAGCTGCAGAAAAGGCGGATATGCAGCCGCATATGTATGTAGTGAATCAATTGGTATCCCGATTAGATGGACATCACTAGCAGCCTCAACTGTATGTAATGCATCGATCTGCTTGATATATTCTATATCACCAAATAATTCGAAAGCTTGTTTGAATGAAACAATCAGTTTCTTGCCATTCTCGGCAACGTAAGATACAGTAGCTTTCCCTTTTACAAGCAAATACAGCTGCGTTACGTGTTCTCCTTGTTCGCAGATAGCATCACCGGTACTGGCGCTGTATAAATGAAAATGATTTATCACTTCAGTTGGAAAGTGCTGCCTGATCTCATATTTCTCTACATAAGATTCCAGCAGTGTTGCGTTATGTATAAGCTGCATAAACAGGCCCGCCCTCTACTTATAGTATATGTTGGTAATTTGGAAAGGAAAGGACATATGTCCCGATCGTATCATATCGTTATTTAATCAGCAAAGGACGGAATAAATCATATCTTTTCCGAAACCTGTCTTCTTTTGCTTGAATGTAATTTATAGCAACATAGTGCCCTATTCCTTCTCATGTGTTATGCTAACTTATACGAACATGTCAAGGAAGCTGGTGTTAGTTATGCAGACAAAATATGCAATTGTAAAACAGGCAATCAAGTCCAAAATCCTCGATGGTACGTATGAGCCGCATGCTAAAATTCCATCGGAGAGCGAAATGATGAAGCAATTCGATGTGAGCCGTCATACGGTACGTCTTGCAATCGGGGAGCTGGTGAATGAGGGCTGGCTTTACCGTGAACAAGGTGCTGGAACATTCTGTGCTGATCGGTCGAAACAGCAGCTGCAGCAGAACGCTATGCAAAATAAAAATATTGCCATCGTAACGACGTACATTTCAGATTATATTTTCCCATCGATCATCCGCGGAGCAGAAGCTTATTTAAGTGATCATGGCTATAATGTGAGCTTGTTTAATACGAATAATGATCATGAAAAAGAGCGGGAGTATCTCGAACGAATTATCACTACTGGTTTTGATGGTGCTATTATTGAGCCGACTAAAAGTGCATCTGCCAATCCGAATATCAATTACTATTTGAATTTGGAGCGGCTGCAGATTCCATATATCATGATTAATGCTTATTACGATGCTTTGGAGCCGTATCGAGTGCTTGTCGATGATGAGCGTGGTGCGTTTCTGCAAACAGAGCATCTTATCAAGCAAGGGCATAGGGATATCATCGGCTTCTTTAAAACGGACGACATGCAGGGCACGCTGCGAATGAAAGGATACTTAAAAGCACATCGCGAATATAAAGTACCAATCAATCCGAAACATATCGTGACATACAACACAGAAGAAAAGCATGAAAAGCCAGTACAGGAGCTTGAAGCATTATTGAATCAAACAGATGCCAAGCCAACTGGATTAGTATGCTATAACGATGAACTGGCTATCAAACTGATTAATGTGCTACGGGAACGTAATTTAAAAATTCCTCAGGATATGTCGATTGTAGGCTTTGATAATTCCTTCCTGACTGAATTATCGGAAGTGAAACTGACATCTGTTGAACATCCGAAAGCAGAGCTTGGCAGGGCGGCCGGCAAATTGATTCTGGATTTAATTGAGAGTAATCAAGGTAAGGGCTCTGAAGGGGCAATAGACAGTGTTGTGTTCCCGACAAAGCTAGTACCAAGGCAGTCGACACAAGCTATCAAAGCAGATACATTAGAAAAAATAAAGTAAACAGATGGAGCTGAGTTAATCAGCTCTATTTTTATAACTTGTTGAACAAGTATTCTTCATAATTTCTATTTATAAAATCTTGTTCGTATAAGTTGTGAAGATATTAACCTGAAACTTATTGACTGATTAGGGCAGCGGTGATAGGATATACATAACACGCATCGTATAGGCTGACGCATCTAAATGTATGCGCTATCATCTAGACCGATCCTCAGTTAGCCGAGTACGGAAAGGGAGGTATGACCTCTTTAGTAAACGCTTTCAATTTCTGCTTATTGAGTCCAAAAATGAGGGGGTAGCTTTATGAAGAAGGTCTTGAAGACGCTGATGATCGGTTTGATGGTCATTGTATTGGTTGCTTGCAGCAAAGGTGGAAGTGGCGGTGGCAGTGAAGCGGATGAAACGGAAGTTGTTGGTGCAGATCTGGAGAATGCAACAGAATTGACTTATTGGACATTTGTCGGTCAGCATATGGATTTATTCAAAGATTCAGCAGAACGCTGGAATGAAGAATTTCCGGACCGACCAATCAAGCTCGTAGCTGAAACGTATCCGTACGATAATATGCATAATAACTTGCTGCTTAGTTTGCAATCAGGTAAAGGAGCACCAGATATAGCGGATATTGAATTAAGCAAGTTTCCGAACTTTTTACAAGGAACACCGCAGCTTGAAGCAATGAACGAATATGTGGAGCCAGTCCTTGCTGATTCCGTTGAAGCTCGTTTTGATCTATATGCGAAGGAGGGCGATTATTATGGCGTTCCAACTCATGTAGGTGCAACTGTTATGTATTATAATACAGAAATTATGGAGCAAGCTGGAGTGGATATCGATTCCATCCAGACATGGGATGACTTCGTGGAAGCCGGTAAACAAGTGACAGAAAACACAGATGCTGTTATGTGGAACGTCGGTACAGGTGACTTCCTCATGGATTTGTGGCCGATGGTTTCCCAGCAAGATTCCGATTTCTTTGATGCAGAAGGCAATTTGACATTGGATAACGAAACCAACGTTAAGACCCTTCAATTCTTGTATGATGCTATTTATACAGAGAAAATCGCTGAACTTACTCCTGGTGGAATGAACCAATCAGAGGATTTCTATAAGTATTATTCGGAAGGAAAGGCAGCTGCCATACTAGCACCGCTTTGGTATATGGGACGTTTTGTTGACAACATGCCAGAAATGGAAGGCAAAATTGCCATCAAGCCGCTTCCTGCATGGGAAGAAGGCGGTAAACGTTCTGCAGGTATGGGCGGTACCGGTACGGTCGTGACCAATCAGTCAGAAGAGACGGATTTGGCGAAGGAATTCCTGGCGTATACCAAGCTGTCGGAAGAAGGAAGCATCAATCTATGGAAGGTTCTCGGATTTGACCCGCCTCGCTGGGATGTATGGGAAAGTGAAGCAGTCAAAGAAGATAATAAGTATTATCAATTCTTCGGTGATGGCATCTTCGATATGCTCTTAGAGGTTAAAGATGAGATCAACACACTGAATATCACCGAAAATACACCGGATGTTTCGACGGAGTATAATACGATAATCGCAGATTCTGTGCTGAGACAGAAGAATAAGACTCCTGAGGAAGCAATGAAAGAAGCTGCTGATAAGATTGAAAGTACGATGAAGTAATAACTGGACTCTAGAACCCCAAGCAGCACTATCGCAGCTTGGGGTTCTTATATTATTTCCAACTAATACAAAAAACGCTTGTTTTTATAGACGCATCTGTCTATACTGAATATATAAACTTATACGTACATATTTCTAGTTAAGGAGATTGCAGGAGGAATATGTTCGTACGTGATGCGAGATGTGTCACCTTCTTTTTTTACCTTAATTGTAAGCGTTATCAAAAAAGAAAGAGGAGTGGGGATAAATGGCAGATAAATTGCAAGCAAAGATGGTTTTGGATAAGAGTTATCAAATCAGCGAAGTCGACAAGCGAATTTACGGATCATTCATTGAACATCTAGGAAGAGCAGTATACGGCGGTATTTATGAACCTGGCCATCCAGATGCAGATGAACAAGGTTTTCGAAAAGATGTTATTGACTTGGTGAAAGAGCTGCAAGTGCCTATTGTCCGTTATCCTGGCGGAAATATGGTATCTGCTTACAACTGGGAAGATGGTGTCGGACCGAAGGAAAGCCGGCCGAAGCGACTGGAGCTGGCTTGGCGCACAATCGAGACGAATGAGATCGGGACGAATGAATTCGTGGATTGGGCGAAGAAAGCGCAAGCGGAAGTCATGATGGCTGTGAACCTTGGTACGCGAGGTATTGATGCAGCACGCAACCTGATTGAATATACAAATCATCCTAGCGGGACGTACTGGAGTGATTTGCGCAGGGAGCATGGCTATGATCAGCCGCATAATATCAAAACCTGGTGTTTAGGAAATGAAATGGATGGACCTTGGCAAGTAGGGCATAAAACAGCGGCTGAATACGGCAGAATCGCCAAAGAGACAGGCAAGGCAATGAAACTCGTTGATCCGAGTATTGAACTTGTTGCGTGCGGCAGCTCCAATACGGATATGCCGACTTTCCCAGAGTACGAAGCAACGACTTTAGATATCGCGTATGACGAAGTGGATTATATCTCGCTGCATCAGTATTACGGGAACACCTCCAATGATCCAGCTAACTACCTGGCGAAGAACATGGATATGGATCATTTTATCAAAACGGTTACTGCTACCTGTGATTACATCAAAGCAAAGCATCGCAGCAAGAAAACAATCAATTTGAGCTTTGATGAATGGAACGTATGGTATCACTCCAGAGAGCATGATGAACGCTTGGATCCATGGACAGTTGCACCACCACAGCTGGAGGACGTCTACAATTTTGAAGACGCGCTCCTAGTAGGAAGCATGCTAATCACTTTGCTCCGTCATGCTGATCGCGTGAAAATGGCTTGCATGGCACAGCTGGTGAACGTTATTGCTCCAATTATGACTGAAAACAATGGTCAATCTTGGAAACAGACAATCTATTATCCTTATTTGCACGCATCCGTTTACGGTCGTGGAATCAGCTTGCAGCCGATCCTTTCTTCTCCTAAGTATGATAGCAAAGACTTCACAGATGTACCGTTCATTGATAGCGCTGCTGTCTATGATGAGCAGGATGAAGCATTGACGATTTTCTTAGTGAACAAGCACCTGGAAGAAGCTATTCCACTGGAAGTCGATGTCAGGAGCTTTGAAGGCTATGAAATTGCAGAGCATATCGTGCTTGAGCATCATGATTTGAAGGCTGCCAATACAAAGGACACGACACGCGTTGCACCGCATAACAAAGGAGAATCAAGTTTGGAAGACGGCAGACTGAAGGCACAATTGAATAGGACTTCCTGGAATGTCATCCGGCTGCGGAAAGCCAGAACAAATTAAGGGTGAGGGGGGATTGTGATGAATACAGTTACGCCAGTATCACCGGTGAGAACGCGGAAGAAACAGAATAAGTTCCTCCGGTTTCTGAATTCAAAAAAGGTAGTACCATTCGTTTTCATATCGCCATTTGTACTGTCACTGCTTCTTTTCACAGTGTATCCGGCTATCCAGGGAGTTATCATGAGTTTCCAGAGTGTACTCCCGGGACAAGTGGAATTCATTGGGATGAGCAACTATGAGCGCGTCTTTAACCCAACGTTTTACAGAGCTGTCTCAAATACAACTGCTTATGTAGTACTTACCGTACTGATTTTGACTATCATACCGATGGTGCTTGCGGTAATTCTGAATTCGAAGCATGTTCGCTTCCGGACGATTTTCCGAGCTTCACTCTTTATCCCGGCACTTACATCGACGATCGTCGGCGGTATGATCTTCCGCTTCATGTTCAGTGAGCAGGAAAGCGCTGTTGCTAACCAGCTCATTGGGGTGTTCGGCTTTGATCCACTGAAATGGATGTTCACGCCATGGGCAGCAATCGGCCTTATGGTAATGCTCGCCTGCTGGCGCTGGATCGGCGTAAATATCCTTTACTTCCTAGCAGCCTTACAAAATGTACCGGATGAAATGTACGAAGCAGCCGAAATTGATGGTGCTACCAGATTCCAGCGCTTCCGTTTCATTACGATGCCAATGCTTAAGCCGATTATCATTTTCGTTAGTACGATCACGATCATCAACGGCTTCCGTATGTTTGAAGAAAGCTACGTATTCTGGGCTGTTGGTTCACCTGGTAACATTGGTCTCTCGATTGCTGCTTACATTTACCAGCAAGGTATCCAGCAGAATGATATGGGCTTCGGTGCTGCGCTTGGCGTCGTATTAATGCTCATCATCTTCGTAATCAGTATTATCTATTTAATTGCTACCGGCACATTCAAGAAGGGGGATCGATGATGAAAAAGAATAACAACAAACTACTGGGAGTTGTCGCTACTGTTGTCATGGCTATTGTCAGTTTGATAGCACTTTTCCCGATCATCAGTATCGTGCTGTCCTCGTTCATTCCTTCCGCCTCCTTGATGCGAAACGGTATTTCTTTCAGCTTCCCTTGGGATGAACTGACACTTAGCAATTACACGTACATCTTTACACAATCAGCAGAATATTGGACTTGGTATGGAAACAGTCTTTGGATTTCTGCATTGATGATTGTTTTGTCCCTGTTCTTTTCATCCATGGTTGGTTATGCGCTGGCGATGTATGACTTTAAAGGAAGCAACATTTTCTTTGTCGCTGTCGTATTCATCCTGATGGTGCCCTTTGAAATCCTGATGCTGCCGTTATTCCAGTTGATGATCGATATGACGCTGATTGATACGTATCTAGGCGTGATTCTTCCAGGTGTCGTTGCTCCGGTAGCAGTCTTCTTCTTCCGGCAATATGCACTTGGTTTGCCTAAAGAACTAATGGACGCTGCCCGGATTGACGGATCGACTGAATACGGTATCTTCTTTAAAATCATGCTGCCGCTAATGGGACCGTCCTTGGCAGCGATGGCAATCCTGCAAGGGCTTGGCAGCTGGAATAACTTCCTATGGCCATTACTCGTACTTCGTTCGAATGATATGTTCACGCTCCCGCTCGGATTGGCAACACTGCTTACGCCGTATGGTAATAACTATGATGTGTTGATTGCGGGATCTGTTATGACAATTATTCCGATTGTGATTCTGTTCTTCTTCTTCCAGCGCTATTTCATTTCCGGATTGACTGTGGGCGGTGTCAAAGGCTGAATCATGAGCTTTAATTAGAAAGGAGTTAGAACCATGCTGAAGAAAGTGATGAGTAATCTCGATAAGTCTCTTTTGTGGATCACCCGATTTGCACACTTGAATGCACTGTTTCTGCTATACAGCCTCTTAGGTCTGGCCGTTGCCGGTGCAGCTCCGGCAACGGTAGCTGCCTTGCAGGTTTCCCGCCGGATACTTAATGGAGAAGAAGTAAAGGTGCACCAAGCATTCCATAAAGCATTTAAACAGGAGTTCTGGTCAGCAAACAAATTAGGGTGGCTCCTTGGAGCAGCGGGTTTCATCCTGTATACAAACTATCTGCTTATCAGACAGGCGGATGGGCAGTTATTCTTCCTGGTGCCTTTCCTTTTCTATGTGCTCATTTTCTGCTATATGACGGTTGTGCTCTGGAGTTTTCCGCTGCTGGCAAATTATAAGTCAGGTACGTTCCAGGTCATTAGGAGTGCGTTCATCATTGGACTGACAAGGTTCCATATGACGCTATCGATCGGTGTACTTCTGTTCGCGCTTTTGTATCATAGCATCGGCTTGCCGGTGCTGCTGCTGTTCTTTTGTTTCAGTGTCAGTGCTTTTGGCTGGATGTGGCTGAGCATGAAGGTATTCTCCACGATGAAACACAAAGAACAGTTAGCCAGTTAGTTTATTTTTGATAGATTGGAGCGATAACATGTCGACAAAATTGATCATTCAAGCTGATGTCACAGAAGGAAAAATAAATAAAAACATTTACGGACATTTCGCGGAGCATCTCGGAAGAGGAATATATGAAGGAATCTGGGTCGGAGAGGATTCTTCCATACCAAATACAAAAGGCATCCGCAACGATGTACTTGAGGCACTCCAAAAGCTGAACATCCCGGTATTACGGTGGCCTGGGGGTTGTTTTGCAGATGAATATCACTGGAAAGACGGAGTTGGCCCTCGTGAAGAGCGCAAGCGTATGGTGAATACCCATTGGGGAGGAGTTGTGGAGAATAACCATTTCGGGACACATGAATTCTTCACGCTTTGCGAGCTGCTCGGAGCAGAGCCATACATTTGCGGAAACGTTGGCAGCGGTACTGTCCAGGAAATGTCGGAGTGGGTCGAGTACATGACATTTGATGGCGAATCGCCGATGACAGCTTGGCGTCAGGAGAACGGTCGCGAGGAGCCGTGGAAGCTGACGTATTTCGGGGTTGGTAATGAAAACTGGGGCTGCGGCGGAAATATGCGGCCGGAATATTACGCTGATTTGTATCGTCGCTATCAGACATATGTACGCAATTACGGCGACAACAAGCTGTATAAGATTGCCGGCGGTGCCAATGTTGATGATTACAAGTGGACAGAGACACTCATGCAAGAAGCAGCACCGATGATGGATGGATTAAGCCTTCATTATTACACGATTCCAGGTGATTTCTGGCTTGGTAAGGGCTCTGCTACTGATTTTTCCGAAGACGAATGGCATCTGACGCTGAAGCGTGCGCTTCATATTGAAGAGTTGATTGAGAAGCATGGCACTATCATGGATAAATACGATCCTGAGAAACGCGTCGGGCTGATCATCGATGAGTGGGGAACTTGGTTCGACGTGGAACCTGGTACTAACCCAGGCTTCCTGTATCAGCAAAATACAATCCGTGACGCGCTCGTAGCTGGTGCTTCACTCAATATCTTCAATAACCATAGTGAACGCGTTCAGATGGCTAATATCGCGCAAACAGTCAACGTATTGCAAGCGATGATCTTGACAGAAGGTCAGGAAATGATCAAGACACCGACGTATCATGTGTTTGATTTGTATCAAGTACATCAAGATGCGGAACGTCTTTCCTCCCATCTGGAATCAGATGAAATAAAGCATGGCGAATTGGCATATCCAACTGTCAGTACTTCTGTATCGAGAGGAAAAGACGGCAAAATTCATATTAGCTTCTGTAATCTGGACCACACAAATGAAGTTACAGTAAATACAGAGCTTCGCGGTGCAACACTCGGAACTGTAAGCGGCAAAATTCTCGCATCAGACAAGAGAGATGCCCGTAATACATTCGATTCGCCTAATGACGTTGAGGTAGTGTCGTTTACGAATTTCGCCGAGCAGGATGGCGGATTACAAGTTACTTTACCAGCAATGAGCGTGACCGTTTTGACAATCGAGGAGGGTGCCTGATGCAGTTATCGGCAGATATGCTGGCACTAGCAGATGAATATGGGATAAATCCTTCCACTTTTCCGCTTCTGCAAGTGGAAGGTGGAGCACTCACATCAATCGGAGCTTACTTGAATGAGAAGGGCTTGAGCAAAGCTGTCCTTATTATGGATGCTCAGACTAGAGCAGCCGCAGGTGACAAACTGGCAGCGCTGCTTGAAAGAGAGAACATCCATGTTCAGACGATTGAACTTTTAGCGAATCACCACGGTCAAGTGAATGCTGATGAAGCTTCGCTTGTACAGGTGCTTGTTGAAACGCCGGGGGATATAGATGTCCTCTTAGCAGTGGGGGCGGGAACGATTCATGATATTACCCGTTTCTGCAGTCAGAAGCTTTCCATTCCATTCGTGGCAGTTCCGACAGCAGCATCAGTCGATGGCTTCACCTCCAAAGGTGCGCCACTAATCCTGCGGGGAGTGAAGCAAACGATCCAGACAGCCGCACCGATAGCGGTGTTTGCCGATTTGGATGTGTTATGTGCAGCTCCCCGGCCACTTACTGCAGCTGGTTTCGGAGATATTTTAGGAAAGTTCACCTCACTGCTTGATTGGGAAATCTCTGCAAGAGTCGGAGGAGAACCCTATAATGCACTGGCTGCCAAAATGACACGACATTCGCTAGATACTTGTGTCGATCATGTCGAGGAAATAGCCAAGGCGGATGAAGCTGGCATACGAATTTTGATGGAAGCATTAATCGAGTCTGGTCTTGTCATGCAGGTGTTGGATTTCTCCCGACCTGCTTCAGGAGCAGAGCATCATTTGTCCCATTATTGGGAGATGCATTTGCTTGAAACGGATAAACGGCAGCTTCTACATGGAGCTAAAGTTGGTGTTGCTTGCAGCATTATTACGGAACTATACAAAGATTGGATTGAGCAGTTTAATCCTTCAGAAGCAAAAGGAGCTTATGCTCCAGGGTTACAGGAGCATTGGGAAGAAATCAGCTTGATGATTGCTGCACTCCCGACGCCGGAAGCACTGCAATACTATTTGTACCAGGTCGGAGCACCTGCTTCTGCTGAGGAAATTGGAATTGGTTCAGGGCTTGTACAGAACAGCTTGAATGAAGCGTACCATCTGCGTGATCGCTGTACTGGTCTGCTTCTTATCAATCAATTCAAGAACAAGCAGATCAGCTACCCACTGCAGGATCGGATCAGCAGTCAATGACTTGCCGGACTTGCCTGCAAAAGAAAAGCTATACAGCGGAGGAAGTGACTGCACTTGTTGCAGATCAACTAGCAATGGAACCCGTTTTGGCTGAAGAAAGCATCGTGTCTGCTCGATTAGAAATATGTTCAAATTGTCCGTCGCTTACAGCAGACCATACCTGTGCTCGCTGCGGTTGTTTTGTAGCTTTCCGAGCCTCCCTTCCGTATAAACGCTGCCCAGATCCTGACGGGAATCGCTGGCAGCAGGTATAATCAAAGCAAGGAGGCGATAGTTATGGCTTACTATCAAGCGTTAGATAGCATTCTATTCGATTTGGACGGAACAGTATGGAAGGATTTCACGTTAATTGACGGCGCTGCTGAAACGATCCGGACTCTGCAGGAAGCTGGTAAACGGGTGATTGGGCTGAGCAATCGAGGCACGCATTCCCGAAATCAGATTGCAGCCTATTTTAAGGAGCAAGGTATTCAGTGGGAAAAGGAAGATATTATTCTATCCTCCTATCTTGCAGCTGATTATCTGCAGACCCATTATCCTAAGCTGCCTGTGTGGGTGCTCGGGGAAGAAGGCTTACGGGAAGAGCTCATTGAAGCTGGTCTGACACTTGCTAATGAACCGGAGGATGCTGATTGGCTCGTGATTTCCCTGCACACAGGTGTTACTTATCATGATTTAAACCAGGCTTTCCGGGCTGTCATCCACGGTGCCAGGATTCTCGCAACCAATCAGGATCCTGTTTTCCCAGGAAAAGATGGCTTACAGCTGGATGTTGGTGGATTGATTGGAGCGATTGAAGCGTCAACAGGAAAGAAAACCGATATTATCGTCGGCAAGCCATCACATTTCATGTATCAAAAGGTAATGCAGCAAGCTGGAAGTGAACCAGATAAGACGATGATTGTCGGAGACAGTCTGACTTCCGACATCGCAATGGGCGCTATGTTCGGCTTAAAGACAGCATTAGTGCTCACAGGAAATACAACCAAAGAACAGGCGGATATTTCTAGTATCAAGCCGGATCTGATTCTGCCATCCATCAAGGAACTTCCATTCACTTAAGCATATGGAGGAGATAAGATGAAAACGATTGATGTCGAACATGTTGAAGTTCGTATGAAGCAAGGAGAGCCTGTAGAGCTTCCGAAGACAGTCGACGTATTTATTGAAGAAGGTGTGCAAGCAGCATATCGAGTAAGCTGGCCGGATCTGCCGGAAATGAGTGAAGCTGGAACATATGAATTAGAGGGAGAGATTGAAACGGAGAATTTCCCAGAACCATTTATTGAACAGCGTGCTGATCCGTATATTCTGAAAGCAGAGGATGGATTCTACTATTTCACAGGCTCCTATCCGAAGTTTGACAGAATTGTTCTGCGCCGCGCCAAGACGTTAGAAGGTTTGCGTGAGGCAGAGGAACATACGGTTTGGGAGGCGCGTGAATCTGGCATATTGTCAGAGCATATCTGGGCTCCGGAGCTGCATCATATAGATGGAAATTGGTACATACATTTTGCAGCTGGAGATAAAGATGATGTGTGGGCAATACGTCCATATGTGCTGGAGTGTACAGGAGATCCGTTTTCTGATGAATGGACGGAAAAAGGAGCAATCAATACAGATTTCCAGAGCTTCTCATTGGATGCGACAACGTTTGAACATCAAAACAGACGATATCTGGTCTGGGCTCAGAAAACAGAGAATGATACAATCTCCAATCTTTATATCGCCGAGATGAAAAATCCTTGGGAGATAAAGGGTGAGCAAGTACTGCTGGCAAAACCTGAACATCCATGGGAGACAGACGGTTTCGACGTTAACGAAGGCCCGGCTTTCCTGCATCGTCATGGAAAAGTGTTTCTTACATTTTCTGCTAGTGCAACGGATGACCGCTATGCTATGGGTCTCCTCTATGCAGATGAAGATGCTGATCTGCTAGATCCTGCATCATGGACAAAGCTGCCTGAGCCTGTGCTGACAAGCTCGGAGAATACCGGTCTTTATGGGCCTGGTCATAATAGCTTTACAGTGACAGAAGAAGGCATAGATTTGCTTGTTTATCATGCTAGATCCTATAAAGAAATTGAAGGAAATCCACTATACGACCCGAACCGTCACGCCCGAATCCAGCGTTTCTTCTGGAAGGATGGGATGCCGTATTTCGGTGAACCAGGGTATAGGCTTAATGACTCGAGCAAGGTAAAAGCAACAATAATAATCGAGTAAACGAAAGTCCTTATACAGTTGTATAAGGACTTTTTTGTGTCCATTTAGTGAAGAGAAAAGGACTTATCCAGATGCCTCAAGAAAAGGAAGAAAATCTTTGTTGACTTCTTTGAGGAAGTGAAATAAGATATTAATTGCTCTAACAAAAGTACTCTAATTTGAGTACTTTAAATAAACTAAAATACTCTTTTATTTAAGGAAGGATGCAAATATGAAATTTACACAGTTCTTAAAATCTAAAGGAGCTATCGGCGCTATTTTCATGGGTATTCTATATGCCGTCTTTATGCTTGGGATATTCCTGCCTGGTTATTCAGCTATACCAGGGAACGTCGATCAATTAAAGGTTGCCATCGTAAATGACGATGCTGGAGAAGTTGGTGCTACAATCGCAGACAAGCTGACAGAAAAGCTGCCTTTTAAGGATATCAAAACTGATTTGACAAATAAGCAAGCATTAGATGATTTAGATAAAAATGACTTGGCATTAGTTGTTCATATCCCAGAGAATTTCTCTGAGAATGTACAAAGCGGAGAAGCTTCTTCTAGTATCGACTTTACAATTAATGAAGCTGGTGCAACGACTGTTTCTTCTACAATGAGCTCAGTAGTTGGGCAAATTAACAATCAGTTGAGTGCTCAGTTCTCACAGCAGACAGCTGAGGGTGTATTGATGAACTTCAATGTACCAGAAGATCAAGCAGCAGCACTAAGTAATCAAATTGAAACAGCTTATCAAGGTAACGTTGTAACGATCAACGAAATGCCAGATGGGATGAACAACAACATGCTGCCTATGTTCTTGACAATGGCTGGTTATGTTGGTGCCATGATTGGTGCGATGCAATTAGTAGGTGCATTCAAAGAAAACCGAGGAAAAGCAAGCAGAACTCGCCTATTCCTATATGTCCAGTTGACCGCATTATTGATTGCAGTATTTGCTGCTTTAGTTGCTACAGGAATTGTTTACCTTGTAAATGATCCAAGCGGTGACTTGTACTTTGGTATGTTAGGCCAGCAAATCTTGAACTATATGGTTTGCTTCAACTTTGCAGCAATCTTTATCTTCTTGCTTGGTCAAGGCGGTATGATTCTAAACTTACCAATTCTGTTGATGCAAACACTTGCAAACGGTGCTACGATGTCTCGTGATATGATGTATGCGCCATATGAATGGATGAGTCATATCTCACCAATGTATTACTCTGTCCAAGCATACTTTGCGAATCTGTTCGGAAGCACAAGCCCAAGTCCATTTATTTGGTCAATGGTCGCGGTAGGGGCGGCAGCAATGCTGATTAACATTATCATCGTTGCTTTCGTTCATAAGCCTAAGGCGGCAGAAGGCGGAAATAGCAGCGAAGAAACAGAAGCTATTAAAGTGACAGTTTAAATTTGATATAATAAGATCATTCTGCTTGAGGGAGCAAAGAGAATGTCCATTCAAATTTTCATACTCAGCAAACTGATGGAGGATAATAATTATCCTTACAAACTTAAAAAACAACTATCCGAGCCTATCCCATTAGATCAACTTGGCGGGCTGACAGAAAGCAAGCTTTACTATCATTTCGATTCCTTAGCTAAGCAAGGATTAATTGAAGCAGTGGAAATCATTAAAGAAGAACATCGCCCCGATAAGCAAGTATTTCAGATTACAGCAAAGGGTCGCGAAGAGCTGCCGAAAAAGATCTATAAAGTCATGAAAAATGCAGATAAGATAAGCGATATGGTCGTTTGCTTAGCTAATATCAAATATGTCGATCGTGATAAAGTAGTGAGTATTCTAGAAGATAAGCTAGAAAGAATTACAGATCGCTGGGAACAAATTAAAACATTCGATAAGCTTGTCCAAAAAGATGAAGATAAAGAAAAATTCATTGATTTTATGAGTGGCTATGTAACAACAAGAACGGAACATACCATTCATTGGTTGGAAGAGTTAATCAAGCGAGTTAAACAAGGGGATTTTTAAATATTGTTTGAAATACACCGTAGAAGCCAGAGCTTCTACGGTGTATTTTTTTGTTGACGGATTAAGAAATCAAAAGTCGTAAGAGGCTGGGAAATTAAACGAATAAAATTGTAAGTAGCTCCGAGTACTACTTTCTCTAAAAAATAGAAAAACCGAACATAAACGAATTTTATTTAGTTAATTAACTATATAGTTCGGTTTTTACTAAGAAAATTACCTTTTCACTATTGACTAAATACGATATAAATAGTTAAATTAATCCTAATTATTAAAATATTTAGCGAGTGGAGGCGGATTTTCTGTTCAGTACATATTACGAGGAAATTAAGAAACTTGGAGAATCTATTTATGAAAATCCTGAATTAGGCTACAAGGAGAAACATACGAAACAGGCAGTCATTGATTATCTGAGAAAATGTAATTCAGAATGTACTATTCAAGAATTCAGCACAACTGGTCTGCGAACAACTCTTGGAGAAGGAAAGCCTATACATATTGCCTTTTTGGCTGAATTGGATGCTGTCTATGCACCATCGCATTTTCGGTCAGACCCAGAAACCGGAGCTGCTCATAACTGCGGACATTACACGCAGGTGGCCATTGCGCTGGCCCTTTATCGCCAGTTGGTCGAATCAAAAGCATATGAACAATTCGATTATACAATCAGTTTTATTTTCGTTCCTGCAGAGGAATATTTAGATCTTGCTTTTCGTGATGAGCTGATGCATAAGGGAGTCATATCACATTATGGCGGAAAGCCGGAAGCAATGAAGCTCGGTGTTTTCGATGATATCGACTTAAGCGTTTGTGTTCATGCAATGGGTGGGGAATTTGCGAAACGCACCATCGAAATTGATTGTGATTTGGCGGGCTTCCTATATAAGCGCTACACCTTTAAAGGCAAGTCGACACATGCGGGGTTCGATCCATTTTCTTCGGTTAATGCCTACAACATGTCTACGTTGTTTCACACGGCAATCAGTCTTGGCCGGCAGCAGCTGGACGAAAAGGAAAAAGTCCGTCTAAACCCAATTGTGATGGAATCGGATATGTCCACAAATGTCATACCAAATCACATAAAAGTAGGAACTGATTTACGAACATTATCAACGCCATATATGCAAACTGTCGCTAAACGATTGGATGCTGCGGCACAAGGCAGTGCGATGGCGCTTCAGGGTGAAGTAGAGATTGATACGCAAATGGGTTATTTACCGTTTCAGCAGGATCGCTATTTGTCCACGTTTGTGAAAGCGGCTTATGAAGAAGAGGAGCAAATCGAGGATATTTTGGAGGATAACAGCATTAGTGCAGCAGGCGATATTGGAGATTTGTCCTATATGATGCCGTGTATCCAGATTGGCTACAGTGGATTTACAGGCACAATCCATGGTGATGACTTCATCGATGTTGATCCGGAATATATCTATGATATTTTTCCGAAATTCCTGCTCCAAGTGCTAGGCAAGCTGAATGGAAATATTGATAGAAGCAAGCTGTATAAAAGGTCTTACGAGGAATATATGCAGGTAATTCAATCTATTTTAGAACAAAAGGAGGAGCATGGAATTGAAGCGTAATTATGTAATTTTACTTGTCTTCGCACTTATTGTTATTACCGCAGCAGAAATGATTGGGACACAATCTCTATCTTTCGGGGCATTCTCAGTTTCGCTGCTGCCGCTCGCTTTTGCTATTTTAATTACGATGATTCTTGGCTTGCCAATTGCTCGGAAGGGTTTCATGAAAAAAATATATAGCAAGGTGAATGTGCAATTCTCCAGTAAGTATCTTATTTTTATCATGCTGCCACTAATGGCAAGGTACGGTGCAGATGTTGCGCCGCAGTTAAAGGAAATCCTTAATGTCGGGTGGGTATTCATTGCCCAGGAACTCGGAAACCTCGGAACTGTGTTATTGGGCTTGCCAGTAGCACTGCTTATCGGATTGCGTCGAGAAGCGATAGGAGCTACGCTCGGTCTAGGCCGAGAAGGGGAGCTCGCATACATATCTGAGAAGTATACACTTGAATCAAAAGAAGGGCAGGGAGTTCTGTCCCTTTATATTATTGGTACACTTTTCGGTACCATTTTCTTCAGTTTGATTGCACCAATCATGCTTGATGTCGGTTTCCGTGTAGAAGCATTGGCAATGGCATCAGGGGTTGGCTCCGCAAGTATGATGACCGCTTCATCTGCTACATTAATCGAGCGAGTCCCTGAAATGGAAAGCACCATCCTTGGCTATGCCGCAGCCAGTCAGCTGCTCACAAGCTTCCTCGGGACTTTCACAATGGTGTTCCTGGCCGTTCCGTTGCAGCGTTTCTTGTACAACAAACTGACAAAAACGAAAAAACAACCGGAGGTGCCAGCAGATGTCCGTGCAGCTGAATAAATATTTTAAATATGGACTAGTCATCCTGCTTAGTACAGCTCTGATTCTATTTACGCAGCAAATCAAGCTGTTGAAGGATCCGGCATCGACTCCAGTCGAATGGATGACAATCATGGGATTATTGACTTTATGGCTCTTCTCGATGATTGGTGTGCTGCTGTCTGATTTAATGAAGAAAACACCTATAAAGATTCTGCAGGAATTTCCGATGCTCGGCTGGGTAGCTGTAACATCTCTAATATTATGTATGTCATTTGACTTTTTCGTAACAGCTATTGGCCATGTAGATTTTCTTGCTATTACAACACCTATCCTTACCTTCGCGGGAATCTCCGTAGTCGACCGATTAGTAGATTTGCGCAAAACTTCCTGGAAAGTTGGTATTGTAGCAGTGTTTGTCTTTACTGGCACATATGTCGGCAGTGCGTTATTGTCTGAATTAGGACTAATTTTAGCTGGCAAATAAGCTGGAGGGTATCCTCCAGCTTTTTTTATTTTACTTACAGAAATTGGTTTTGGGTTTCTCTTTAGCGGTTATGGTAAATAAAAAAGGAAAGGGCTGGGAAGATGAAGAGGGAATTGACATCTGCAGAGTTGCTTCTGGCTTTCGTCACGTCCAATCTTTGTGCAGGTATCACGAGCTTGATGATTACCTTCGGCTCCGAAACCATTCAGGCAGCTGGTCTGAAGGAATGGGTCTTCTTAGGGATTGATATCGGAATTCGTACGCTTATTGTATTCGCTGCTTATAAGCTTCTTTCATTAACCATCATTAAACTATTTGGTCAGAAAATCAGACCTGAAGCTAGAAATCAGTTCCGTATTTTCGGTATGTTTGAATAGTAGATAAGTCTTCCTATAAGAATATATAGGCTGTCGATATATTTTTCGATAGCCTATTAATTGTTTCCATAGCCCTTATTTAAGAACGAAATGAGTAGAATTCACCAGCTTCTTTCACTTTCCAAATATTGTTTGTGTTGATAGAATATTCTATATAAATTGATATTCTTTCATGGAAGAAGTGGTTTTCATTTTTACATATCGAAATGATGTCAGGAAAATCCTCATTCCTTATTTGAAGAAACTCACTCCGCAGCAATGGGAGGCCAATACTTACCATAATACTATTTCCTGGGTAATCGAACATATGGCTCAGACTGAGGATTATTGGGTATTTCAAATCGGATTGGGTGAAGAAAGCAGAATAATTGAAGAAAATCAGAATCCTTTAGAACAGTATCTTAGAATCAGAGAGAAAACTGATGAGGTATTACATTCTTTAGAAGCAAAAGATTTAAATAGGTTAGTAGTTGTTCCGGACTTCTCGGACGGATGGAAGCCTCCGTCTGAGCCGACAATGCGTTGGCTGTTCCATCATGTCTATTCTCACGAAGTCTACCATGCTGGTCAGATTGGAGTTATTGCCAGGTTGAATGGTTTCGATGGACCATTGTTCTGATAGTACAAAAAATATGTGGTGACTGATATGTTACATACAGAATTGTTCGTACATAAGCTAGCTGCATCTATTATTTTCTATCGCTGTCTAATTGGAAAAGGCTGTGCCGATTATGACGAGAAAAGAGCAGTCTTTAAGGATGAAGGTGGCGGAGCACTTTTGCTGACTGATGAAGCTGTGCTGAGTAAGAATCACTACTTTAATGCTATGGCTGAATCCAGGAAAGGCAAGGGCGTAGAACTGATTCTCCCTGTAAACGACGTGGAAATGGTATTTAACAAGATACATCGTATTTATCCTGACTGTATTGAGTCTGAAATTACCGCTCAGCCATGGGGGAAAATTGATTTTCGTGTTGTAGATCCTGATGGATATTATGTGCGGGTGACAACTTAGTTTTATAAGAATGAATCACATTTAATTCATCAATCTACTGAATGGAGAAATGATATGGAGCTCATTCGCTTTCAAGAACAACACGTAAGCTTAATTGATACTTATGTGTTATCAGAAGAACAGCTTCGTTTTACTGCACATCCATCTAAAAGTATCCCCTTATGCAAGGCGGAACCGAATCGTCATGCTGTCCTAGGGATAGACAATGATCGCCTTGTAGTATATTTCGCTTTGCATGAACAAGAAGGTGTACAGCCATATTCCGAAAATCCCAGAGCAATTCTGTTACGCACTTTATCCACGGAATATCATGAACTCGGAAAAGGTTACGGAAAGGCTGCGTTGCAGCAGCTTCCAGAATTTGTTCAACATCAATTTCCGCACATAGATGAGATTGTACTTGCAGTGAATGTAGCGAATGAGTTTGCTCGTGAGCTTTATGCGAAGTATGGTTATCAAGATACTGGGCGTCGGGTTACGGGTTCGAAAGGTATGCTTATTGTGATGAGCTATCCATTAAAGGTCTTGACTTAGAAGTTTCAAAATAAAAAACCTCCCGGCAGGAGGTTTTTCTTTTGTATTATTTCTTTTCCAAAGCAACTGCCAATCCAAGTGAAACGAGTGTAATGCCTGTAATTTTATCAAATATCCATTCAACAGATGGTTTTTTAAACCATGAACCAATGTACGTAAGGAAGAACACATAAATAAGAAACCAAGATAGTACAACCAACGTAAACAAGCCAGCTAAAATAATGGATTGTAGTGCAACATTCCCATTTAGATCAATAAATTGAGGTAAAAGACTAATGTAAAAAATAAGTGCTTTAGGGTTTAGCAGTGTACTAGCCATACCTTGAAAGTAACTATTCTGCAGGTTACCAGTACTCTTTGGAATATTTGCCGAAATAGAAGCAGTGTCTTGGTCTTGTGGTTGCTTCTTTTTAGCAATTAAAGCTTTAATACCTAAGTATATTAAATAAGCAGCACCAGCATATTTGATAACTTGAAAGAGCACAATCGATTTAGCGATAATCGATGTTAATCCTAAAACAGAAGCAGTTGCAAAAATAACATGAGATGTAGCTACACCATATGCAGTTGCTCTTCCGCTTTGATTATTATATTTAAGCGTATTCTTCGTAATTAATACAAAATCAGGTCCTGGTGTAACAGCAATGATTATGGCTACTGCTAGAAAAGCAAGAATATGTGATATCAAACTAAATCCTCCTTTACGTTTTTGTAGGTTATTCTAACATAGATTTTATTTGAAAGAAGTACTTACTTTTAACTCGAATAAGGATTTTACACAAACGAGAAGATGCCTTGATTGCAAATATGTATTCATACATAGTCATATAGTAAGAAAGTAATTCTGTTTGACAAATCACAAACTAGTAACTATATTGATTACAAGTAACATAAACAATTACATGAAGATGGGGGCTATACATATGAAAATGTTAGTAACAGGCGCTACTGGAAATCTCGGAAGCAAAATTGTAAAAAAACTACTTGAAACAGTTCCTGCTGATAACATAGCGGTAAGTGTTCGTAATCCAGAAAAAGCTGAAGATTTGCGAGTGCAAGGAGTAGAGGTGCGGCAGGGTGATTTTGATCAGCCTGAATCATTGGATAAAGCATTTGCTGGAATAGATCGTCTATTGCTTATTTCTGCTGATGGAGACAATGACACTCGAATTCGTCAACATACCCAAGCAGTAAAAGCAGCTGTGAAAGCTAATGTGAAATTCATTGCTTATACAAGCGTTGTAAATGCGCAGGAAAGTGAGCTGTTCCTGGCTCCTACGCACAAAGCTACAGAGCAAGCAATCATGGATACAGGAATTCCGTACGCATTCCTTCGCAATAACTGGTACTTTGAAAACGAAGCTTCAAGTATTCAAGGAGTGCTTGCAGGTGCGCCTTGGGTCACATCTGCGGGAGATGGAAAAGTAGGCTGGGCATTGCAGCAGGATTATGCAGAAGCAGCGGCAGCTGTACTGGCAGGAGAAGGGCATGAGAATAAAATTTATGAACTGTCTGGATCACTCCTTTCTCAAGCAGAATTTGCTAAAGAAGTAGGAGAAGTTCTTGGTAAAGAAGTACAAGTTCAGCAAGTGGACGATAAAACTTATGCAGGAATTATGAAAGAAACAGGTGTACCAGAATTCATTCTTCCAATGCTCGTTGCTATTCAGGAAGGTATCCGAGAGGGTGCATTGGAAGTAGCGAGCGATGATTTTGAAAAATTGCTTGGCAGACAAGTGACGCCACTTCGTAAAGGAATTGAGCAGATACAGAAACAAGCATAGAAAAGCTGGCCTATGGGCCGGCTTTTTTTGTACATAATTTTTCCTGAATTGGCTCATCCTAATACCTGTGCAAGGGAAAGGCGGCACAAGTATGAACTTGTTTAGGAGGATGACGATGGGAATTTTGAGCGGAAACCCGCAGGATGAGCCGTTGCATTATGGCGAAGTATATGGTCTATGGACGTTCGTATTAACAGGTAATAAAATGATCGCAAATCACCAGATGCTGTTGAATCATGTTGGCGATGATGATTTGAAGAAATTGATCGGGGAAGCAATTGATGGGGCACAGGCAGAAGTTAAGCAAGTATCGGAAATATTGAAGGCAAATGGTATTGCATTGCCTCCTGCTGCTCCGGAACCACCAAAAGTGGATCTCGAATCTATCCCAGTCGGAGCGCGCTTTATTGATCCGGACGTGGCAGCAACGGCGTCTGCAGCTGTGGCTGCGGGTCTTGTGAGCTGCAGTACAATGATGAGTCAGTCTATCAGAGAAGATGTTGGTATGATGTTCGGACAGTTCCATACAAATAAAGCTATGTTAGGTGCGAAATTCCTGAAGCTATTGAAGGAAAAAGGCTGGCTGATTCCGCCGCCATTGCATCAGAATAAAGAAGATTAAGATGAAAAAGCAGCCTGGATAGGCTGCTTTTTTGTTGTACCTTCCCAATAGTATCCTAAAAGATACTATGCCACTTTTAAGTGCGTACTTGTTGTAGTGTCTAAAAAAAATGATAATAGTAACAGGGGATTTAGGGGAATACGATCCTGAATGAGGAATAATGGAGGTTTTACAGAATGAACGTATTAGTTGTCAAAGCAAATAACCGCCCGGCTTCCGAGGCGATTTCTAGCAAAATGTATGAGTCTTTCATGCAGGAAATTGAAGGTGCAGAAAATCTTTCTGTTACTATTTATGATGTATTCGCAGAGGATACACCTTATTTCGGCCAAGAGTTGTTCGATGCTTTCGGTAAAGTACAAACTGGAGCAGAACTAAACGATACAGAGCAGCGTCTATTGGCTGCAAAACAAAAAGCGATGGATCTTCTTACAGCAGCTGATGTAGTTGTATTCGCGTTCCCACTATGGAACTTGACTATTCCTGCTAAGTTGCAAACATTCATCGACTACGTTTATGCTGCAGGATTTGCATTCAAATATGATGCAGAAGGCAACATGATCCAATTGATGACTGACAAAAAAGCAATCTTCCTAAATGCACGCGGTGGCGTATACTCTACACCAGAAGCTGCAACAATGGATATGTCTATTAACTACATGCGTAATGTATTCGGCGGTATCTTCGGAATGGAAATTATTGAAGAAGTAATCATCGAAGGACATAATGCTTCTCCTAGCGAAGCAGCTTCTATCGTTGATGCTGGTCTTGCACAAGTGAAAGAAGCAGCAGCACGTTTGAAAAAACAAGCATAATACAAAGAAAAGATGAACTGGCGACAGTTCATCTTTTTTTATATATTTATTTAGCTTCTGCTTGATTGTGTTTTTTCGATTGCTTGTGAATCGTATGCTTAGCGCCCCATTCATGCATCGCATGCAAAATTGGTTCAAGGCTTCTACCGTATTCTGTAACACTGTATTCGACTTTCGGAGGAACTTGCGCGTATACCTTACGCTCGATAATATCTTCTTCTTCCAATTCACGAAGCTGGTTTGTCAGCATTTTCTGTGTGATACCGGGTAAACTGCGTTTCAGTTCATTAAAACGCTGTGTACCACTATTAAGCAGATGTAGAAGGATGACCGGTTTCCACTTTCCTACAAGAATACCAAGCGCATCCGTCACTTTACACATTTCCGGCTGAATTTCTACAGGTACGTCTTTCATCTTATATCCCCCATTCACAGTATCCTTTTCTATACTATACCACTTTGAAGTGCGTACTTTCCAATAAGAGTTCTTTGGAGGATAATGGTTGTACAATAAAGCTTAGGGAGACAGAACTATGGAAAAATATCGCATTGACCCAAGTAAAGGTATGGAATTTGGAATATATACATTAGGTGATCATTTGGCTGATCCGAGAACAGGCGAACGTATCTCTGCCAAAGAAAGAATCCAGCAGATGGTTCGGCTTGCTCAGCTTGCCGATCAGGCTGGCATCGATTTCTTCAGTGTTGGCGAAAGCCATCAACCTTACTTTGCATCGCAGGCTCATGCTGTTATATTGGCAGCAATTGCGCAAGCTACAGAAAAAATTAAAATCGGCAGTTCCTCGACAATTCTTAGTACATCAGATCCTGTACGAGTATATGAGAATTTCGCGACGCTCGACTTGATATCCAATGGACGCGCAGAAATCATCGCCGGCCGCGCATCACGTGTTGGGCTGTTTGAATTGCTTGGATACGATCTTCATAACTATGAGGCGCTTTTCGAAGAGAAGTTCGATTTACTTCTTCAATTAAACGAGGAAGAAGTCGTTAATTGGAGCGGTGAATTCCGCAGACCTTTGCGAAATGCAGAAGTTCTGCCACGACCATTATCCGGGTCCTTGCCGATTTGGAGAGCTGTTGGAGGTACGCCTGCTAGTGCCATTAAAGCAGGCTATGCTGGTGTACCGATGACAGTGGCTATGCTTGGCGGTCCGGCAAGTGTGTTTAAACAGACAATTGATACGTACCGGGAAGCGCTGGCAGCGCGTGGATTCGATCCAACTCAGCTGCCAGTAGCAACGACAGGATTCTTCTATGCAGCAGAGACAACACAGGAAGCGCTACGTGATTATTATCCACACATCAACGAGGGTATGAAAAAAACGAATGGTCAGGGGTTCCCGAAACAGCTATTTGCACAAGGTGCCGATCACCGAAGTATCATCAATGTCGGCAGCCCGCAGCAAATCATTGAGAAAATCCTTTATCAGCATGAGCAATTTGGTCATCAGCGTTATTTAGCTCAGCTAGATTTCGGTGGTGTACCTTTTGAGAAAATGGCACAGAACATCGAGTACATCGGTACTGAAATTTTACCAGCTATCAAGAAATACACGAAGCAGGGAGGCGCTGAATAATGAAAGTGGTTGGTATATCCGGCTCGATTGTCGGATCAAAAACAAAGACAGCAATGTCACTTCTTTGGGAAGAGATGGTCAAAGCTTATCCTAATGCAGAACACGTGCTATTAGACTTGGCGGACTATCAGCTGCAATTCAGTGATGGAAGAAACTACTTGGATTACACTGGTGATACGGCATTTGTGACCGAGCAGATCATGCAAGCAGATATCCTGTTTATCGGAACACCAATCTTCCAAGCATCTATTCCAGGTACATTGAAAAATGTATTCGATCTGCTGCCGACACAGGCATTACGCGATAAAGTCGCAGCTATCGTTGTCACTGCTGGATCAGCAAAACATTTCCTAGTGGCCGAGCAGCAGCTCAAACCAATTCTTTCGTATATGAAAGCTCATCTTGTGTCGACTTTTGTATTTGCAGAAGAAAAGGATTTCCTGAACGGAAAAATTATCAATGATGATGTGCATTTCCGATTGCAGAGACTTATTGAAGATGCATTCGACTTGGCAGAAGCACAGGCTTCCATACGAATGAAAAGAGAAGCAGAATACGATTTCTAAGTAAAAAGGCTCCCTTATTGGGAGCCTTCTGTGTATTCATCGATAATTGTACCATCTTCATACACACGATAAATGCCTGCAGTTCCAGAGCCGCCATTTTCTATCATGGATTTAGACTTCAGCACCAAAGTATAGTAGATGCCTGTTCCATCCATTGTAACCTCTCCACCGGCTGTCAGATCTATCTCAAGATCTTCATTTTCTGTAATACCAAGATTATTTGAAAGTAATTCCACTGCTTCGTCTGAACTGCCAACAGCTTTAAGATCCTGGATCTGCTGAGCCATTTCATCTTCGGTAGTTTTCGTGCCTTCAGCACTTGTTTCAGCTTCACTATCCTGGTTAGTTTCCAAATCTTTTGAAGCTGCTATTTCTTCCTCATCTTCTTCTTCAGTTTTTATCGCCGGTTGTTCTTTATGCTGCATTTGATTTTCCTTAGTATGCAGTTCTGCTTCTGGGGTCGTAGCTTGGACTGTCTTTTCTGTATTACTGCAGCCCGCAGCGAGCAACAAAAGAAAAACAAGGGATGTAATAATAAGACTGCTTAGTCGTTTCAAAAAAGTACCCCCTAATTACTTACAATGTCTAAGTTTACTGTAACATAAATGGAAGTACCATCCAATATTGTTAAGTTTAAGAGTGTTTCGGGTGAATTACTAGGATATTACAAGGAAATAACGTGAGTAAAGAATAGACGCACCGCCTGGATCACCTTTCTTAAAAGCATGTAAGATGGAGATACATTTCATTTTAAGCACCATATTGCATCATCCTTCCGTCATATACCTGTCTCACCTATATTGTAAGCGGTTTGATATCTTGTATATAGAGGCTTATTTTGTGATTATTTGGAAGAAAGTGTCGAACAAAAATAATATCTTATATGTAGACAAGAGGATCTATGCCACTGGAGGATTAATTGCGCAAACAGGGTTCCACTTAATGGCAATTACCTGGCTCGTAACAGTCTTCTTTGCTGTTAAAGCAGCAATCCAAAAGAAAATTGTCCAGCATCGGCGCTGGACAATAGTAAATTATAGTGTGACATTTGCTGCTGTGACACTACGAGTTTGGTTAGGGGGATTTATGGTTGTCTTCGGGACCACGCACTATGATGTGTATTATGCTTATACTGCTTGGCTTTCATGGGTTCCGAATATTCTTTTTATACTCGCTTATTTACAGCGCAAAAAAAGTTTTGATTATTGATGCTTCGGTCGCTTCGCTTTTTTATTAGGTATTAAATAAGATCCGATACCGAGTAAAAGTCCTCCAAAGATCGCCATACTGACTCCAATACCTGTTTCCGTAAGAGATAAGTAGATACCGCCGATAAGGATGAAGATTCCAACAAGGTGCAAGAATACGCATTTTCCCATCATGATCGCCCTCTCTCTAGCAAAGATGCTATGGGTCAAGATTACTAAATAGTTTGATAATAAGCAAATAAGTGTTTAAAGGGGCTGGCGAAGGGAAAGGAACATGTAGATAAAATTTGAAGGAGGCACTATTCGTGCAAGAAAAGTTTGATGTAGAGTTTACGTTCATTGGTGGAGAGAAATACACATTCACAGATTATCAGTCTGGATCATATGTTCACGTTGTCAACGAGATAAAGGCAAGTGAAAATGGCTGGTTCGGTGTTGCAGGGGAAGTTGTTAATCTTGCGAATGTGACAAATGCAAAAGTAATCGAAAAATAAGCGGATAACAGGAGCACCTATCATTGGATAGGTGTTTTTTTGTTGGGTTTCGGTACTTTTACGTGAATTGGATAGAAGATTGCTTATAAACACATTGCTAAAAACGGAATTTTTCTGGAAAAAAATAAAAGTGTATACTATAATCTTATAAATCAGATAATTCAAACAAAGAGAGGGAGAGGGAAATGCCAGAACAAACAAAACAAGTTAATAAAGAGACATTAGCAGCTCAGATGCTCGCAGTCCAGGAATCAAAGCAGCCGATTAACTTTATCAGCCAACAACATCAACTTACAGTAGAACAGGCTTATGAAGTACAGGAGACTTTTGCCAAAGCAAGAGCCGAAAAAACTGGCAAGCAGAGTAATGGACATAAAATAAGTATGACGAGTCCCGCCACGCAGGCATTATTCGGCGCGAAGGAGCCGGCTTATGGGACCTTATTTGAAGATACGATACATACTGGTGATACAGAAATAGAGCTGGATTCTATGTTATCACCACTACTTGAGCCGGAAATTGTGTTTGTTTTAAAAGAGGATTTGAGTATTGGAGCAGAAGAAGATGAGATTTTGGCAAAAAGTGTTCTCTCAGCCGGTATAGAGATACCTGATTCCCGTTTCGCTGATTGGTTCCCGAAGTTCCAGCTGATGGACTTGATCTGTGATAATGGCGTGACAGGAAAAGTTGTTGTTTCTGATAAAGGTAGAGATGATTTGGCACTGGAAGAAGTGGGCCGTATCAAGCTTACATTAACACATGACGGTAAAGAAGTAGGTACGGGATTTGCCTCGGAAGTAATGGGAAATCCGGTCACTTCGGTAGCTTGGCTGACAGAGAAATTGGCCCAAAAGAACTTGTTCCTGAAAAAAGGAATGGTAATCAGTTCTGGTACCTTTTTATCACCAATTCCATTAGGGAAGGGGCTGTATGAAGCTGACTTCAGTTTACTAGGCCAGGTAAAGCTTCAAGTCAATTAATTTGTAAGAAATGTTGACAAACTATTCTGCTGCAATTATAGTTATGAATAATTCGAAATTGATCGAAATATTTTAACAAAAGCGACGAATGGGAGTAGTAGAAGGACAGGCATAGCTATAGAGAGCTGCGGGTTGGTGAAACGCAGACTATGTCTTCCTTCGAACTCACCCTGGAGCAGCAGAACTGAAAGATTATATTCTTTAGGTTTTGACGAGTGACCTTCGTTACAAGGTGAAGAGTGGGTTTTTAAAAACCAACAAGAGTGGTACCGCGGAAATTAAGAAGCTTTCCGTCTCTTTTCCATCCTAGATGGAGACGAGACGGAAGGCTTTTTTCTTTGGAAAAATGCTGGGACATCAAGATGGGGGTAACGATTATGAAGAAAGATCAACATGGATTAAAACGAACCATGACAGCGCGCCATATTATGATGATGGCGTTGGGTGGTGCAATTGGTGCCGGCTTGTTCAAAGGCTCAAGCTCAGCTGTTGATATGGCTGGTCCATCTGTTATCATCGCATATTTAATTGGAGGCATTATTCTTTTATTCGTCATGCAAGGTCTTGCCGAAATGGCAGTACAAAATAAGGAAGCAAGGACTTTCCGTGATTTGGTACAAAGTAGTATCGGCAAATTCCCGGCATTCTTTCTGGATTGGATTTACTGGAAGATGTGGGTGTTGAACATAGCAGCTGAAGCTGTTGTAGCAGCAATCTTCCTGCAATACTGGCTGCCTGATTATCCGGTATGGCTTTTGACGCTGATTGTTGCAGTGATTGTGACAGCTGTGAATCTTTTCTCGGTAAAAGCATTCGCTGAGACAGAATACTGGCTGGCATTAATCAAAATAAGTGTTATTATTCTTTTTATTCTTGCTGGTGTTGTCCTGTTGCTTGTTTCATTCGGAGATCACACAGCTCCTGGGTTCAGCAATTTAACAGCACAAGGTGGATTCTTCCCGAATGGTGCCGGCGGACTAGTTTCAGCAATGCTTGTTGTTATTTATTCCTATGGAGGAACAGAAATTATTGGCGTGACGCTGGCTGAAACGAAAAATCCGGAAAAGGTCGTACCAAAGGCAGTACGCAGTACGTTGACACGTATCATCGCATTCTATCTTTTTCCGTTCTTTATTATCGTGAGTCTGATTCCGTGGAATGAAGTGAATGGTTCAGCAGTAAGTCCATTTGTGCTTGTCTTCCAGCTTATCGGAATTCCGGGAGCAGACCATGTCATGAACGCAGTTATTTTACTAGCAATTATCTCTTCCATGAATTCAGGTCTTTATGGATCCTCTCGTGTGCTCTATACACAAGCACTTGACGGCAGAATTTCAAGACGGTTTGCCTGGCTGTCAAAACGGCAGGTGCCGGTAGTTGCTATACTTGTTTGTACTTCCTTCTTATATGTAGGTGTGCTTATTTCTCTATTCATAGGAAGTAAGACATTCGATTATTTGATGGGATCGCTTGGTTACACGGTTCTGTTCATTTGGCTGATCATTGCTTTTGCTCATTTAAAATCTCGAAGAGGGCAGATAGATAAAGCGACATATCATGTCAAAGCATTTCCTGTGACGACATGGCTCGCAATCATTGCATTACTGCTTATCCTTGTAGGGGTAATCTGGACAACATCTATTATTATTACAGGAGTGACCTTAACAATATATTTGGTTATAATTTGGGCATTCTTTATCAAGAAGCGTAAAAATAGGCTATAATCCTTACCTTTAAAGTTAAGTTTTAGAAAAATTTGATTATTGCACCCCTCTTTCTGTTCGGATACTATATACTAGTATACTTATTTTGAGTCAGGGCTTTACACCACATATTCCATGCTCGAAATGAAGGAAGAGGGGAGCATATATATGGCTGAAGAAAAGTTAGCCAGAGGATTGAAAAACAGGCACGTCCAATTGATCGCGATTGGCGGAGCGATTGGTACAGGATTATTCCTTGGTGCCGGAAAATCAATTCATCTGACTGGACCATCCATTCTATTTGCGTATTTAATTACCGGTATTTTCTGTTTTCTTATCATGCGGGCGTTAGGCGAGATTCTATTAAGTAATCTTGGGTATGGTTCTTTTGTGGACTTTATCGGCGATTACTTCGGTGATCGGGCAGCCTTCGTTACAGGCTGGACCTATTGGTTCTGCTGGATTTCGATAGCGATGGCCGATTTGACTGCAGTTGGAATCTACACACAGTTCTGGTTCCCAGGAGTTCCGCAGTGGATGCCAGGGTTGGTTGCCCTTGTGATTTTACTCATTATGAACCTAGCCACAGTAAAGCTGTTCGGTGAGATGGAATTCTGGTTTGCCTTAATAAAAATTGTTGCAATCTTAGCATTGATTGTTGTTGGTGTCTTCATGATTCTGCGCGGTTTCTCGACAGATGCTGGACCATCCAGCTTTGCGAACCTTTGGGATCATGGCGGTTTCTTCCCAAATGGCATTCATGGATTTATTCTATCGTTCCAAATGGTTGTGTTCGCCTTTGTCGGAATTGAACTTGTCGGTCTGACAGCAGGGGAAACAGAAGACCCGGAAAAAGTCATTCCGAGAGCGATCAATAATATTCCGATTCGGATCCTTGTATTCTACATCGGTGCACTCATTGTTATCATGAGTATCTATCCATGGGATGCAATCAATCCTTCTGAAAGTCCATTCGTCCAAGTGTTCACAGCAGTTGGAATTGTAGCAGCTGCAGGTATCGTCAACTTCGTCGTTTTGACATCAGCAGCATCAGCTTGTAATAGTGCGGTCTTTAGTACAAGCCGTATGGTTTATAGTTTAGCTAAGGAAGACCACGCACCGCAGCCGTTCAAGAAGCTGAATTTCCGTAAAGTACCGAAGAACGCATTGTTCTTCTCCATAATCGTCATATTGATTGCGGTTATTCTCAACTATGTAATACCTGAAGGTGTATTTACGTTAATTACTAGCATTTCGACAGTCTGCTTTATTTTCATCTGGGGAATTACCGTTCTAGCCCACTTGAAATATCGTAAGACACGCCCAGAGCTTGCAAAGAAAAGCAAATTCAAAATGCCATTATCACCGATATCGAACTATCTGATTTTGGCATTCCTGGCATTTGTCATCGTTGTTCTAGCATTAGCTGAAGATACACGTATTGCCTTGTTTGTTACACCTGTATGGTTCATTATTTTGTTGGTTGTTTATCAGGTTCGGGTAAAAGCGAAGAATAATGCAGCAAATAATTGATTAGAAAAAGCCCTCTTTTGGAGGGCTTTTTTATTTATGCTTTTAAACCGATTAATCAATGCCGGATCATAACACTTTCGGTATGAAATCTGAAAATATGCAAAAGCTGTTCTGCCATAAAAGGTGCAGGTTTATCGAATCCTTTTTGAATCCACTCCACGATCATTCCAATCATGCCATGGATGCGATACGTACAGAAAAGCTCAAGATCTATTTCAGCATCAATTTGGCGGAAATAAAAAGCATAGTCTGTCCTAAAAAGATAATGAAGCTGATCTGTCATTTTTTCTTTGAAGAAATTGTCCGAAGTGGCCCCAAGCATCAGCTGGTAGAATGCTTTATTTTCCAGGAAATGATCGAACAAAATAATAGATTCTGACGGGAGACTCCGTAAATCTACCATTCCTAATTGTTCGTATGGTTTTCGGAAAGCGATGGTCATTTCCTCAAGCATATCCTCAGAGAGTTCATCCAGTAGATCTTCTTTCTTTTCATAATGTGTATAGAAAGTTCCTCTGCTGACACCAGCTTCTTCTGTTATTTCAGAAATATGGATTTTATGAAGTGCTTTCTTTGCCAACAGTTTCATTAAAGCTATTTTTAACGCGTGCTGTGTTCTTTCTACTCGCTTGTCTGGATAGGTGATGCTCACAGGTTTCTCCTCACTTTTATTGAACAGTTTGGTCTGTCTTGTTCAAAATAAATTTCTATCTCCATTATCTCATATTGTCGCAGCAAGCGGATTCTTCTATAGTAAAAATGTAAGCGTAAAACATAGAGGGGGAAATAATCATGACATTTCCAGTTTTAGAAGGTAAAGTAGCAATCGTAACTGGCGCAGCTATGGGGATGGGTCTGGCAACTGCGAAATTATTTGCTGAAGCAAAAGCAAAGGTTGTCGTAGCAGACTTCAATGAAGAAAAAGGTAAAGCGGCAGTTGAAGAAATTGAAGCAGCTGGCGGAACAGCTTTCTTCGTGAAAGTAGATGTATCTGATTCAGCACAAGTAAAACAGATGGTAGAAGAAACAGTAGCGAAGTTCGGGCGTCTGGATGTTGCTATCAATAATGCAGCTCTTACACCGGATAATGCACCAGCAGCAGAATTCGATGAAGCGTACTGGAACCGTTTGATTTCAGTTGATCTAACAGGTACAGCGCTTTGTATGAAATATGAATTACAGCAAATGATCAAGCAAGGTGAAGGTGGCAGTATCGTTAATATTTCTTCTGTCAGCGGCTTCCGTCCGCAGCCTAATAACATCGCATATGTTGCAGCTAAACATGGCGTTGTAGGTATGACAAAAGTTGCAGCTCTTGAAAACGGTCCAATGAACATCCGTGTAAACACAGTTGCTCCTGGAGCAATTGATACACCAATGCTCAGAGGCTCCCTGGAAGAAACAGGTCAGACAGAAGAGGAATTCGCACCAATGCTAAGTCTTCTCGGCAGATTTGGTCAGCCAGAAGAGATTGCTCAAGCAAGCCTATGGTTAGCGTCTGATCAATCTTCTTATGTAACAGGTACGACAATTCATGCTGATGCAGGATATACAAGCAGATAACAAGACAAGCATCCACTATTTATGTGGGTGCTTTTTTTATATTCATAACCTTATATCTTCCTATTGCTTTGAAGTAGTATGATAATAGTAGAGGAGAACAAAGGGGACGACTTATATGGGGGAACTGCGGAGGCGACTTCGGCTTGGATTACTAGGTCAGATTGTCTTATTGGTTACAATATTGCTTGTGATTAGTCTATTATTTGTAAGCGCTCTATTCATAAGGAAGGTTGATGAGATAGTCGAGGAAGATGCAGGTAATACTGCGATGGCCGTTGCTAAACTTGCTGCCAAGGATGATACAATTCTACAGCATCTGGAGGATAGAGATAATGACGATGCCATACAGCAGGAGTCGCTAAAGATTCAGCAAAATAGCGGAGCAGACTATGTTGTCATTGCTGATACAAATGGAATACGAATTTCGCATCCAGAACCGGAGAGAATAGGTAAACCAACCAAGACGAGCAATGACCAGGTATTAGAAGAAGGAAAAGAAGTCATATACGAAGGGTATGGCATTTCCGGATATGCAGTGAAAGCAAAAACACCGATAAGAAATGAATCGGGTGATATTATTGGTGTAGCGTCGGTCGGCTTTCTAAAACATAACCTAAATGATCAGATACTTTCCTATTTACAGGAGGTATTGATTTGGTTCTTGCTTATCTTCGCTGTTGGACTGCTTGGTGCCTATCTGGTGGCGAAACGGGTGAAGAAGCTGATTTATGGATTAGAGCCAGAGGAGATTTCCTTCTTATTCAAAGAGAAGGAGACGACGCTGGCATCAATTAAAGATGCTACCATAGCCATTGATCGTAAAGGCCATATTACATCTATTAATCGCAGAGCCCAAGAGATATTCAAGCGTAAATCCGTGTTGGAGGATGCAATCGACCAGACGAATCTGCAATCTCTGTATCAAGCAGTTTTGGCAGATGGCGAAGGTAGGTATAACAAATATACTTTTGTTGCTGGCGATATTTATATAGTAGATGCTTCTCCAATAAAAGAAGCGGAAGAAACATGGGGAGTCGTATTTACATTACGTCCCGAATCAGAAGTGATCGACGTATCAGAGACAATTGCAAAAATGAAACAGCAAGCAGATCAGATGCGAGCTTCCAATCATGAATTCATGAACAAGTTGAATACATTGTACGGCTTAATCAGCTTGCAGCAATACGACAAAGCACTCAGACTCATCTCTGAGGAAGTGGAGGAACAGCAGAGTGTTGTCAATGTGCTGATGGCAAGCATAAAGGAACCGATGATTGCAGCCTGCCTGTTAGGCAAATTCAATCGTGCCAAAGAACTTAAAGTGATATTAACAATTGATGAAAGCAGTAGTATGAACGTCGATATGCGACCGGAAGCAACGGAAAAAATCGTGACTATCATTGGAAACTTACTAGAGAATGCATTTGAGTCTGCTTCGAAGCATCAGGGTACCGAAGGAAAGGTTTATGTATCTTTCACAGATTTAGGACAAGAACTGATATTTGATATTGAGGACAATGGCAAGCGGCTTTCCGAAAAGGAAAAACAAGCAGTATTGGTGGATGGATATTCAACCAAAAAAGAAGCTGGCGACGGGCATGGAATTGGATTGACTATTGTACAGGCAGCACTGGAGAAACTGGATGGAGCTTTGTATTATGGAGATAGCGAAGCAGGAGGAACACTCGCAACGGTTGTTCTCCCGAAAGGAAGCGTGGAAAATGGATCGGATGAACGTTCTGATAGTGGAAGATAATGTGGAAGCATCAATGATATTTCAGAATTACTTAAATGAGATGAAAGGGTATCGACTGATTGGTGTCGCTGAAAATGGAGAGCAGGCGAAAAGTCTGCTTCAGGCATTAAAGCCAGACTTAGTGCTGCTCGACGTCTATCTACCTGACATGAATGGTATTGATATCCTTTGGTTCATCCGCCAGAATTACCGTAGAACAGATGTCATCCTGCTGACAGCAGCAAATGATACCGAAACAGTCGGTGAGGCAATGCGTGGAGGCGTGTACAGTTATCTGATCAAACCAGTAGATGGCGATCGTTTTCATCGTGTGCTCCAGGAATATAGCATCTATAAAAAGGAACTTCAATCCAGAAATGAAATCGGTCAGCAGCAAGTTGACGCTTTTTTTCACCCTAACATACATACAGCAGAAGCAGTTGAACAGGAGGTTTACCCAAAAGGAGTCGACCGCCACACCCTGGAATCCGTACGACAGGCAATGAAGGAGCAGCAAAACAGCGAAAAGGCTGAGGAAATAGCAGCGAAAGTAGGAGTAAGCCATTCCACTGTCCGACGCTACTTAGAATATATGGTGTCGAGAAAAGAAGCAGAAGTGGAAGTCACCTATGGAACAGTCGGAAGGCCTGTCCGCAAGTATAAATACAGAGCCGAGAACTCATCCTAATAGTCGTGAGAAAAATGAAAAAAATGCACTTAATGTAAGTAAACTGTGCATTTTGTGAACATAATGTTACACTTATTTCAATTGAAAGCGCTAACAAATAGCGCGATTGAAGGAGGACTTTCTATTGTTATCTTTATTGGGCTTCTCCATGGTTGCTGTATTTATGTATTTAATTATGTCCAAAAAGCTATCGCCACTTGTGGCGTTGACGCTAATTCCGATTCTATTTGGTATAATAGGCGGCTTCACTTCTTCGCTTGGACCGATGATGCTGGAAGGTGTAGAAGGAATTGCCGCTACAGCTATTATGATTTTGTTTGCTATCCTGTACTTTGGAGTCATGATTGACGCAGGGCTGTTCGATCCCTTAATCAATTTTATTCTGAAGGTAGTAAAAGGGGATCCGCTCAAAATTGTTGTTGGTACGTCCATTCTTTCCATGATGGTAGCACTTGATGGAGACGGTACAACAACGTATATGATCACTGTTTCTGCATTATTACCGCTTTATAAGCGCTTAGGAATGAATCGTTTGATACTCGCAACAGTAGCGATGCTCTCAATGGGTGTAATGAATATCACACCTTGGGGCGGTGCTTCGGCAATGGCAATGGCTGCTTTGAATCTGGAAGCATCTGAGCTGTTCATACCGATTATTCCTGTAATGGGAGTAGGACTTCTTTATGCGATAACAGTGGCTTTCATCCTTGGAAGAAAAGAAAGAAAGCGTCTAGGTGTTGTGCAGCTGGATAATCAAACGCAGCGGGAAATCAGCGCTGCAGAAGAGGTACCTGCTTATCGTCGTCCGAAGCTTGTTTGGGTGAACTTGCTGCTTACAATTATATTGCTCGTTTGTCTTATTCTGGACTTCGTCTCTTTGACAATCCTATTCATGGTTGCCTTCGCTGTCGCTCTTATGATCAACTATCCACGCATGAGCCATCAGCAGGAAAGAATGGCAGCTCATGCGAAAAATGGATTGGCAGTAACAACAATTGTCATAGCTGCTGGTATTTTCACCGGCATCATGTCCGGAACGGAAATGATTGACGCGATGGCGAATACGCTTGTATCCATCATCCCAGAGTTCATGTCTCCTTATCTCGCGGTCATCATAGCCATCATCAGTGCACCATTTACTTTCTTTATGTCCAATAATGCATTCTATCTTGGCGTATTGCCGATACTGGCTGAAGCAGCCCAGGCGTATGGAGTCAGCAAAGTCGAAATCGGTCGTGCAGCATTGCTTGGGCAGCCGGTGCACGTATTGAGCCCGTTAGTAGCTGCAGCTCATCTTTTAATCGGTATGGTAGGGATCCAATTTGGGGAGCTACAGCGCTACGCTATGCTCTGGGCATTCGGTTCGACAATAGTGATGACGATTGCGGCGTTGATATTCGGGGTTATTAGTATAGGGTGATAAGCTATGAGCACGATAGTTGAATAGAGTGAGAACCCTCTGTTAGTCTTAAGTTAAAGATAAAATAGGAGGGACTATATATGAGCAAAAAAATCGCAGTTTTAATTACAGATGAATTTGAAGACGTCGAATATACAAGTCCGGTAAAAGCATACGAAGAAGCAGGGCACAGTGTCGTAAACGTTGAGTTCGAAGCTGGTAAAGAAGTTAACGGTAAGCACGGTGAGAAAGTGAAAATCGACAAAGCGATTTCCGATGTTGATGAAAGTGAATTCGATGCACTATTGATTCCTGGAGGCTTTTCTCCAGATTTGCTTCGTGGAGATGATCGCCCTGGTGAATTCGCGAAAGCTTTCGTTGAAAATGAAAAACCTGTATTCGCTATCTGCCATGGTCCGCAAGTATTGATTGATACAGACTTGCTAAAAGGCAAGGATATTACGGGTTATCGCAGTGTTCGTAAAGACTTGATCAATGCTGGTGCGAACTACAAGGACGAAGAGGTAGTCGTAAGCCATAACATCGTAACAAGCAGAACACCTGATGATTTGGAAGCATTCAACCGCGAATCATTGAATCTGTTGAAATAAGAGAAAAGCGCTAGACCACTTGGTCTAGCGCTTTTATTTATTCTTTTTCACCGACAACAGAGAATCGTTCATTCTGATGTGCAGGTTTTTCGATTTCATCCAAGACAGCGATAGCATAGTCAGCATAGCTGATATAACTGTCGCCTTTCTTATTCAAAATCATAACATCACCGCCAGTTTGGTAGCTGCCAGTCCGTTTGCCTTCTGCATCGAAGAATCCGCCAGGGCTGATGTATGTCCATTGGATTCCTACACTGCTTTCCAGCTCTTTTAGGTTTTCACCCATATTAGTAGCTGTCGGCAAATAAGCATCTGGGAAGTTTGGTGTTTCAGATACACGAGTTGTTTTTTGTTCATCTACGTACAAGCTTCCAGCCCCACCGACAACTAGAAGACGAGTGGAAGGAGCGTCTTTCAATGCTTCAATAAGAATTCGGCCAGCTTCGATATGTTGTTTTTCTTGTCCAGGAGCAGAGTTGAAGGCGTTAACGATTACGTCAAAGTCTTGAATATCTACTGTATTGATATCAAATATTCCTTTTTCTAGTACGCTGATGTTGTCCTGTTTTACTTTTGCAGCGTTGCGTACAATGGCTGTCACATCATGACCGCGATCCAATGCTTCGTTTGTAATTAAGCTGCCTGCTTTACCTGTGGCTCCGATAATCCCTATTTTCATGAGAAATCCTCCTCGTGTTTAAGTTGTAATAAAATTGGTTACATGTAGTATAATAAGTTACAGGTTGTAACTTGTCAACACATTCCTTTTACCCGTTTCATTTTGCGTTATACTATAGAGATAGGAATTCATTTGAAAGTGAGCTGGAAATTATGTCAATAAGCAGCCGTTTTGCTGTTGGTATTCATATACTGACACTTCTTGAAGTGAATAAGGATGAGGTTAATTCGTCTGAGTTCATTGCAGCCAGTGTCAATACGAACCCGGTCGTTATCCGTAAGATTATGGGGATGCTTAAAAAAGCGGAGCTGGTCTATGTACGACCAGGGGTAGCAGGTGCGGAACTAGCACGTAAGCTTGATGAAATCACACTGCTTGATGTGTACAAAGCGGTGGAAGCAGTCCCAGAAAATGAACTCTTCAGTGTTCATGGCAATCCTAATCCGCAATGTACGGTTGGAAGGAATATCCAAGCAGCCGTTCTACCAATATTCGCTGGAGCACAGGCAGTCATGGAAAAAGCTTTAGCACATGTGACGATTGAGGATATTGTACAAAGCATCGAGGAACAAGATAAGCAGATTGAATAAAAAAGCGCACTGCCGAGGCAGTGCGCTTACTTGTTTTATTGAGCTTTTTCAAGATCAGCGGCAGGACCGAAGAACTCAAAATGTACTTGTTCTTTACTTACACCTGAGTGGTATAAGGTAGAAATGACGAATTCCATGAAACCAGCTGGACCACAGACATAAACATCGCTGTCAGTCTTCACCATATCTTTAAGGACAGCTTCATTTATTCTCTTATCTTCATAATATGTTTGATACGTTAGATTAGGCATTCTTTCTTGGATGCTTTGAATCTGCTTAGTAAAAGCAGCAAACTCTGGAGCGCGGGCAGCTTGCAGGAAGACGACTTCCCGCTTGGAATCTTCTGCTGCAAGAGTCTCAAGCATACTCATGATTGGTGTGATACCAACACCGCCTGCGATGAAGGTTATCGGTTTATCTGCATTTTTTTCAAGAGTGAAGACGCCAGCAGGTGCACTTACTTCTAGTTTGTCTCCTTCTTTTACTTGTTCGTGTAAATAGACGGAAACCTTGCCATCTGGATTATTATCGTCTTCTTTCTTCACGGAAATACGGAATGTATCTGTTGAAGGAGTCTTAGATAAACTGTACTGACGGATCATCGTGTATTTTTCTCCAGGGATTGATACACGAACAGAAATATACTGGCCTGGTTCGAAATTAGGCACGCGTTCAGAATCAGCAGGTTTCAAGTAAAAGGATGTGATAACATTACTTTCTTGGACTTTCTTTTCGACAATGAAGTCTTTAAAGAATGCCCAGCCGCCTTCTTTCTTTTCATTTTCTTCATACATATTGGCTTCTACACCGATGAAAGCATCCGCGATGACACCGTAGGCTTCTTCCCATGCTTTCAGGATCTGCGGTGTTGCAGCATCTCCTAGAACCATTTTGATTGCTTTAAGCAAGTATTCTCCTACAACTGGATAATGTTCGGCTTTAACGCCTAAGCTGACATGCTTGTGAGAAATCTGTACGACAGTCGGAAGTATTGCCTCCAGCTTATCGATATGTACCGCAGCTGCATAGACAGCATTGGCAAGTGCAGTTTGCTGTTTGCCTCTTGCCTGGTTCGCATGATTGAAGATATTCAGTAGTTCAGGATGAGCTTTAAACAATTCTTCATAAAAAACAGTAGTAATTTGAGTACCATGTTCTTCTAACACAGGTACAGTGCTTTTGATGATGTCGATAGTTTCTCTTGATAGCATTGTTTATTCCTTCTTTCCTTGATATATCCTTATCATAGAACGAATCGACATTAAAAGATATATTTTAAATACCACTTTAACAAAAGTGTCACATTCTCTTTATGCCCAATCAGTTATTCAGTTATGCTATAATCCTCAAGAAGAGGAGGATGTAACCAAGATGCGATTGACGATGTATACTGACTTTTCCCTAAGGGTCCTTCTTTATTTGGGAACAAAAGAAAAAGACAAGCTGTCCACAATTCAAGAGATCGCGACAGCATATCATATATCTAAAAATCATTTGATGAAAGTAGCACATGAGATGCGCCAGGCTGGCTATATTGAAGCTGTGCGTGGGCGTTCAGGCGGTATTAGACTGGCATGTGATCCAAAAGAAATCAATATTGGAGCAGTTGTTCGCAGGATGGAAGATGATTTTCATCTGGTGGAATGCTTCAATCGAGAGAACGATACATGCCCGATTGCTTCTGTATGCGGCCTGAGGGGAATATTAGGTAAAGCACTGCATGCATATTTGCAGGTGCTGGATGCGTATACCCTACAAGATCTATTAGAGAATGAAGCAGATTTGCGAATGCTGCTTCGATGAACAAATTAATTTTGCACTAATACATTATTTAGATAAAAACAGCCTCTCCTTTTGAAGGAGAGGCTGTTTTTATCTGAAACGATAATAGTGATATCCGTCTGTGTAGTCATCTGGTTGACTTGGAGTATTTGATTCTTGATGAGAGGCTTGTTCTTCAGACCGTTGCTGGCTGCATTCGTCTGGCGGACCAATGATAATGGTCTGGTTGTTGAGCGGACGAAGAGTTTCCTGAAGCTTCGTTTTATCCAGACAATACGTTTTAGCGAGTACTTCTGCCGGTGTTTTCGCAAGAATATCCGAGCCGAAAATATATTCTGGATATGGTGCATCGAAAATGGCCAGCAGATGTGTCTGATCTTCTGCTGCTGTTTCCCAGTGCCACCAGCCTTGAGGGACATTCGCGACTTGACCGCGGGTGATGCGGATATTTTCAACTTTATTTGTGAACGGATTAATTAGGGAAACTTCTGCTGACCCGCTAATGCAGTAGACAAGCTCAGCAGCATTTTGATGGTAATGAGGTTCGACTGTTTTTCCTTTGCTCAAATAGATATCAAGAAGTGACACATCTCCCAGTGTATTCAATACATCGCGCCCGAGACGATTGATATAGTTCCGGTTATTCCGGGTAAATAGGCGGTTTTTATTCACATCGCTAAAATACTGGACATTGCCCTTTGTGTAGTCCATGTACTCATTTTCTTTCCCCATGCCTTCCCCTTCTTTCTGTTGAAGTGCTTCGGAGTTAGATTATGCAAGAACCAGGCTTTTGGATTTTACAAAAAAAGGGTTCCGTATTTGGGCAAATGCGTGTACGCTGATGAAGGCTGTGTGCGGACACACAGAAAACATATCTGTAAATTAAAGTATACATAACTAACTGTCGTAGTACATAAAGGAGTACCACATGAGAAAACGAGGTATTACTATCAAGCTGTTCGCTGTGACAGCTTTATTCTTCTTGGCATTTTACGCTATGATCATGATTTTCCAGCTTGTATTTTTTGATAGCTTTTACCAGCAATATAAAACAAAAGAAGCGGCCGAGCATCTGAATTCATTGGCACAAGGTTATGAGGAGAATTCCTGGAATGCAGAGGAGCTGACAAAGCACACATTGTCATATATGCAGGAAACGAAAAGTCCTTTGACAATTGTCGATGCAGAGGGATATCAGCTTGTACAAGATCCGTTCCATATTATGCTGGAAACAGAAGATGGAGACGTTCTTGAAGTGGCGTTATCCTTGTTCGTCACTGATTATGGCAACTACTTGAATGCGTTGAACATCCGAAAGGGAGATACGCTAGAAATTAATGGGGAATCAGATTTGTCGGTCACTTCTGTCATTTACCCATCTGTTATCACGAAGGATGAAGAAAGTGTCGGTGAACATTTAGAAGAAAATGAAATAACAATTCAAGGAAAAGTGAAAAGTGTTTCATTACCTCAGGCTGGTATGTCCAATAGAGGCTTAGGCCTGCTTTATGATGCCTTGCTGGAATGGTTCCCACTTGAAGAAGATCTGCTGAAGCAGCTTAACAATGGGGAAAGTTTGCAGCTGAACTGGGTGGAACCGTGGACTGGAAAGCATAATTTAGTACTGATAGAGCCGATTAAAAAAGACGGAGAAATGCAATATATGTTCTCCGTCACCTCCTTACAAGAAACCAAAGATACGAATGAAGCGCTGCGGGTATTTTATCTGTACATCGGTATAGCTGGCATCTTCCTCATTCTGTTGCTTTCTTTGTTTTACTCCCGACTTGTGAGCAGTCCATTGATCAAGCTGAATGAAATGGCTAAAAAAATGGTGCATCTGGACTTTTCATCGGTGAAGCCAATCAAGCAAAAAGATGAACTTGGCAGCCTTTCCAATAACATGCTGATTATGGCACAGAACTTAGATATAGCACTGGAAGATTTGAAGCGTGCCAATGAAAAGCTGAAGCAGGATATGGAGAAGCGCAAACAGATGGAAAAAGCGCAGCGCGAATTTTTTGAGCATGCTTCTCATGAACTGAAGACACCGCTCAGTATTGTCAAAAGCTTTGCAGAAGGGCTGCAAGATGGAATCAGTCCGGACAAACACGATCACTATATTAACGTAATCATTGAGGAATCCGACAAGATGCAAGTACTGATCGGAGATATGCTGGATTTGGCCAAGCTTGAGAACGGAGCAATTAAACTAAGAAAATCATCATTCATGCTGAGTGAAATGATAGAGGATCTTTCCGATAAAATGTATTGCATGGCAAAAGAAAAACAGGTTTCCATTGAAGTAATGCCGAGGAATGAGATGCCGATTACGGCGGATTATGAGTGGATGGAGCGGGTGATGCGAAATCTGCTTGTTAATGCAGTCCGTCATAGTGAAGCAGATTCTGTCATTACTATCCGAATCGAAACAGATCTTGACACCGCTCGAAGCGTATTCATGATTGACAACAAAGGAAATCAAATACCGGAGGAGCAGCTGGATAAAATCTGGAATCGTTTTTACCGTACAGAAACTTCGAGAAGCAGAATGACAGGCGGTACAGGTTTGGGACTTGCTATCGTGCAGCAAATACTCGACTTGCACGATTTCAGCTATGGGGTGGAGAATACGACTGAAGGAGTCCGTTTTATAGTGAAATTCTATAAGTAATGGGAAAAATTACTTATATGGACACATGAAGGACATATGAGCTTGTTAATTTATGTATATCAGTTGGAAGGAAGGATTCACGATGAGAAAGACAGTGCTGCTTGTCGAGGATGAATTACGTATCCGGGAAGTAGTGGCGGACTACTTCAAAATGGATGGCTGGGAAGTACATGAAACAGATAACGGCAGCAGTGCTATTGATTGGTTTGATGCCATTTATCCTGATCTGGTTATTCTGGATATCATGATGCCGAAGATGGATGGCTTTGCTGTTACAAAAGAGGTCCGGGCCAAATCAGGAGTGCCAATCATCTTGCTGACAGCTAAATCCAGTGACGATGATAAAATTCATGGATTTGATCTAGGAGCCGATGATTATGTAACGAAGCCATTTAGTCCGAAAGTACTTGTTGCGCGGGCTAACTCTTTAATGAAGCGGGCAACAGAACATTATTTGCCGAATGGACATATGCTCAGCTTCGGCCATGCCGTGGTCAATACAAAATCACGTCAGCTGGAATTGGATAAACAGCAAGTCGAGCTGACACCAAAGGAATACGATCTTTTACTGCTCCTGCTGCAGCATAAAAATAACGTCCTTTCACGTGAAACAATTCTGAATCATGTGTGGGGAATAGACTTTGAGGGAGACAACCGTGTAGTGGACACGCATATTAAGAAGCTGCGTGCCAAACTTGGGGATGAATCCCATCATATTCGGACCGTTATCGGTACCGGGTATAAATTTGAATAGAAGGCAGAGGAGAAAATGAATAAGATCAAGCAGCTGTATGCACATACAGGTGTTCGCTTTGTCGTGCATACTTGTTTCTACTTGGCAATCCTTGTCACCTTGTTTATGCTGTATGGCTTCCATACAGCCAATACAGGTAACTACATATATAACGATTTTTAATTGGAGAAGATATAACAATGAAACTTTTAACAACCATTGCACAGCATGCGGCAGTTAGCCCAGAGCAGACAGCATTCCGTAATGGAGAGGATTCGATCAGTTACAGTATGCTTTGGAATCGTTCGGACAGATTGGCTGCTCTTATCCGTAATAGCTGTCAGCTTGAACGACAGACGCCAATTGTTGTGTACGGCCATATGGGAACGGATATGCCGGTATCCTTCCTTGCCTGTGTGAAGGCTGGCTACCCATACATACCTATTGATACATCCATTCCGATGGAGCGGGTGCGTCTTATCGTGAAGAAATCCGGTGCGGGCTTGGTCATCAATACAACGGATTCTGATATCAAGCTCGATAATGTAGCAGTTTTATATACAGCAGCTTTGCAGCTGGAACAGAAAGAGATTATTGGTCGGGACTTGTGGGTGAAGGAAGATGAAGTATTTTATATCATCTACACATCCGGCAGTACCGGAAATCCAAAAGGTGTGCAGGTAACATCGGCGAACCTGCAATCCTTTACTGATTGGATGACGAGCGACTTTCCGCTTGAACAAGGAAAAGTATTCTTGAATCAAGCACCATTCTCATTCGATTTATCTGTGATGGATTTTTATCCCGCATTACAAAGCGGTGGTACTATCCATGCGCTGACTAAGGATGTAATCAATAAGCCAAAACAGCTTTTCGACAACCTTAGCAGTTCTGCTTTGCAGATTTGGACTTCCACGCCATCCTTTGTTCAAATGTGCTTTCCTAATCCTGATTTCAATGCGGAGATGCTTCCAGAGCTTGATACCTTCCTTTTCTGTGGCGAAGTACTACCGTTGGCAGTGGCAAAGGAATTGAAGGAACGTTTCCCTCAAGCAAGGATTTTTAATACATATGGACCAACTGAAGCTACAGTTGCCGTGACTTCGATCGAAGTTACAGAGGATTTACTGGCTAAAGAGGAAGCATTGCCGGTCGGCCGCCCGAAGCCGGATATGCATATTCTTGTCGTAGATGAAACAGGCAATCCGCTCCCGGATGGAGAAAAAGGAGAGCTTATTCTCGTAGGACCGAGCGTGACGAAAGGCTATCTAAGTGAGCCGCTGCTAACTGAAAATGCTTACGGCATCGTGTATGATATGCAAGCTTATCAAACTGGAGATGCTGGTTTGATCAAGGACGGCTTAGTATATTGCCAGGGCAGACTGGATTATCAGATCAAGCTGCATGGTTACCGGATGGAGCTGGAGGAAATCGAATTCCACTTGCAGCAATCCGAGTATATTAAATCTGCCATCATCATTCCTTATGCGCCGGAAGAGGAAATCGAATACTTGATTGCCGCAGTCGTTCCTGAGGAACATGATTTTGAAAAGGAATACCAGCTGACAGCAGCTATTCGGAAAGATCTTGCATTGCGTCTGCCTGCTTATATGATTCCGCGTAAATTCACCTATCATTTGACTATCCCGATGACAATGAACGGAAAAGCTGACCGTAAGAGGATGAAGGAAGAGGTATTCGCATGACCCCGTATAGTTCATTCCTTTTCTTTATCATTCTAGCTATCCTGCTTCTGCCGACGATGATTCTCGGTATCATGGGCAAGCATTTACGTTATTACAATGTGTTCGTTTCGATTGCTGTACTGGCGTTGATATTCTCAGGCGGAGATGAAGGTTTTTATTCACTCGTCATCTTCACTGTCTTGCAGCTCGTACTGATCAAAGGCTATATCTCATACCGACAGAAAAAGAATAGCAGTCTTGTATTCTATTTGATGAGTTTCTTATCCATCCTGCCTTTGATTCTTTCGAAAATACTGCCGTTCCTGGCAGTGGATAACTGGGCAAGCTTTCTCGGAATCTCGTATCTGACATTCCGTGCTGTACAGATCATTATCGAAACGAGAGATGGTTTGATCAAACAGCAGCTGTCGATTTATCAGCTTGTTAATTTCATGCTGTTTTACCCGACGATTTCGTCTGGTCCAATTGATCGGTTCCGACGATTTCAAAAGGACGAGGAGAAGCGATGGACACCAGAAGAATACAAGGAGCTGCTTTATAAAGGGATCAATAAGATTTTTCTTGGCTTCTTGTACAAGTTCATAATTGGATATGCAATCAACACCTATTTCATTATGGACCTGGATCATATCGCAGATGGCAGGTTCAGCTATCATCTGCTGTATATGTACAGCTACAGCTTATATCTGTTCTTCGACTTTGCCGGATACACGCTATTTGCAGTCGGAGTCAGCTATATTATGGGCATACGTTCGCCGGAGAACTTTAACATGCCGTTCATCAGCCGGAACATAAAAGATTTCTGGAATAGATGGCATATGTCGCTATCGTTCTGGTTCCGAGATTATGTGTTCATGCGTTTCGTCTTCCTGATGAAAAAGAAAAAATGGATACAAAACAAAATGCTAGTTTCAAATCTAGGCTATGTCCTCCTATTCTTATTGATGGGAGTATGGCATGGATTAGCGATTCAGTACATCGTCTATGGTGCTTATCATGCCTTGATGATGACAGCTTTCAATTATTTTGAGACGTGGAACAAAAAACATAAACGCTGGCCGACCGGTAAGATTATGACAATTGTGTCGATTGTCATCACTTTCCATGTCGTCTGTTTCGGATTTTATCTATTTTCCGGAAGACCATTTCAATAAAAGGGGAATATACTAATGGATTTTAAAGAGAAAGTATTACAAGTAATTGCAGAAGTTTGTGAAGATGATGTTGTAAAAGAGGAGCAGGATCTCGATATTTTCGAAGCAGGGTTGCTGGATTCCTTTGCTACAGTGGAACTAATCGTTCAATTTGAAGAGCAGCTTGGCATCAATGTACCAATTACAGAGTTCGACCGTGATACTTGGAATACACCAAATGCAATTATCGATCGTCTGAATGAGCTGAAATAATGAAGAAGAAGTATCTATTCGGACCGATTATTTTAGCGTTGGTCCTGTTCGCCGGTCTCGTCTTTGTGCCGGCTTCCTGGCTGGCAAAACTGGTGCCGGCAGATCGTTTGGAAGAGTCAGCTACCAGTCTGGAACCGAATATGTTTCAGGGAATGTATTTACAAAGTGAGATGCTTGCTGATCCAGGATATGTTCCGATTTATGGATCCTCCGAGCTGTCACGCTGGGACCCGTTTCACCCATCGAATTACTTCGAAGCAACTGGAGCTGATTTTACTCCTTACTTAGTGGGAAAAGGCGGTACAACCTCCATCATCAACGATCTCAACTTTGCAACACATTCCCAAGAGCTCAAAGATAAGCAAATGGTCGTCATCGTATCGCCGCAGTGGTTTGTCAAACACGGTACCGATGAACAGCATTTCGCACCAAACTATTCTTCTTTGCAGGCATACCAGCTGCCATTCAATAAAGAAATAGACGAGCAGGTGAAGCAGGATCTGATGAAAAGGCTGATGTCATATGATGCAGTGAAGAATGACACAATGCTTTATCAGCTGTACGATGCTTACTTGGAAGATGAGGAAGTTAAGTTCAATTTATTAGCTCCTCCAGCTAAAGCTTACATATCGATGCTGAAGAAGAAGGATCTATATTACACACTCATCAAGGATGATCCATCGAATCGGCATCTATCGGATAAAGTGAAGAACAAGACTTGGGAGGAACTGCAGGCTCAAGCGGATGCCTACGGCGAAAAACGCACGAAGGACTCAAAATTCAATATCGACTATAAGGTCTACAAACATAAGAAAAATCACATCAAAAAGATGGAAGGCAAAAACAAAGGGCATTCGTATGCGGAATCACCTGAATATGAAGATTTCCAGCTGATGCTCGATATTCTGAAAAAAGCAGATGCTAAACCGCTCTTTGTCATCATCCCGGTCAACGGAGAGTACTACGATTATACTGGGTTCCCAAAACAGGGACGAGAAGACTATTATAATCGTATTAAAAAACAAATTGATGATAATGGGTTCACCTATGCCGACTATTCTGACCACGAATATGATCCGCATTTTATGCGTGACACGATTCATATCGGCTGGAAAGGCTGGATCTACTTAGATGAGGATATGGAAAAATTCCTTCAATAGAAAAAAACCAGGACACAACTAAATTGCCTATGCTAAAAAACGCATAATACACCTGAGCACCGCTCCGGCAGAACACTCCGCTTTCCACGGGCACGGCCTCAGCCTCCTCGTGGAAAAGGCACCACTGTGGGGTCTTCGGATCGTGCTGTTCCCGTCGGAGTCTCCGTATTCTGCCTACGCTAGTATAGCTCATCATTTATAAGAACCCGAACTCACACAAGTCTTTGGTTGAAGATTTGTGTAATAGTTCGGGTTTTTGTCTAGATGAAACACTTTTGCCCCAGCCTCTTTATCATTTTCGCACTAGAATCCCCCTTAACTGGTTAGACTATGGAAAAAGAGTTAAGGAGAGATGAGGTTTGAAGAAAACGATTATTGTCTTGAGCTTTCTATTCATATGCTTCATGGTAGTCTCCTTTGTAATAGAGCTGAAGAACGGAGATACAAATTCATGGATGAAAGGCGGAGGAAGGGTGATTATGAGTGCATTACCGCTCGGGTTATTACTTTTCCGGCGTACACCATTTCGTGTGCCGCATGTTGTTGGATATTATGGCTTGCTTGTCTGTACTTTCATATTGGGTGCAATCTTTCATTTTTATGATAAGTACAAGTGGTGGGATGTCACGCTTCATGTTGTTGGTAGCATGTATGTTGCTTGGCTTGCCCTAGCTGTTTATCGATATAAGGTGCTGAGGCCGGCAGGTATATATATTTCGCGCTGGATCATTTTCTTGTTTGTCTGTTCTATTGCAGCTCTAGGCAGTGCGATTTGGGAAAGTGTTGAATTTATCGGAGATATGACTGTAACGAGTGTGATGCAGAGGAGCGGGAACAAGGATACAATGACAGATCTGATTGCTGGATTGCTTGGAGGGGTTATTATCGGTATTTATGCTTTATTCCGAAATAAGCCATTGGAAGGGAAAGAGATAAGAGGGTAAAGAGAGCTGCATTATTTACTTGCAGCTTCTTTTTTTGGTCTTTTTTCTATACTCTGAAAAGGGGAGGACGAAACTGAAAAATACTATTAAGTCCTGTTTTCATTTTTTATTATGTTGCATTTGCAACATAATATTGTTTAAATAGATATATTAATAGTGAAAGCAGGGTGTATTATGGCTTCATATAAAATTATACAAGATAAAAATGATCTAGAGAAAGCAAAGGCAATGCGGTTAGCGGTGTTTGTGGAAGAGCAAGGAGTCGCGTTAGAAGATGAATTTGATCAGTATGACGTGTTAGATGATGGGTGCCAGCATATACTTGTCTTTCATGAGGGAGAAGCAGTTGGAACTGGTCGCATTCGTTATGTTGAGGATTACGCTAAATTAGAACGTATTTGTATGCTAAAGCAGTATCGGAAATATGGATTAGGTAGCGTCATCATTTCAAGTCTTGAAGAGATAGCGAAGCAAAAGGATAAAAAGAAATATAAACTCCATGCTCAAGTCCAAGCAAAAGGATTTTATGAGAAGCTCGGGTATAAAGGCGTTTCAGATGAATTTGAGGAGGATGGAATTCCTCATCTTATTATGGAAAAACAAGAGAATGTGGACTAGAGGAACACTCTTTATCTCAGGTCTTCTCTTCATGACCCTTGGAATTGCTTTAACTATTGAAGCTAATGTAGGAACTTCGCCGTTCGATGCGGTACTTGTTGGATTAGCGGAACGTGCGGGAATGACAGTGGGGATATGGGAAATTATCCTTGCAGGCATTTTTATTATGATAAATTCCCTGCTAACTCGTACAGCTCCTGAATTAGCAGGCTTGCTGACTGCATTCGCAACAGGTCTTTTCCTCGATGGATGGCTATATTTGCTGGCTGGAATGCATTTAGAGTCGATAATCAGCCGGGCTGGTTTATTCCTTTGTGCTCAGCTGCTCCTTGCTGCAGGAACAGCATTATATCTTCATACAAAGTTCGCACCCATTCCGATTGATCGGCTTATGCTTGTACTAATTGATAAATTACATACAAGTGTAGCTGTTACTAAAACATTTCTGTATGCTGTCTGCCTTGTTTCTGCCTTTTTGCTTGCAGGACCAATTGGACCGGGTACGGTACTGACCGTTTTATTAGGAGGCATTTTGCTGCAATATGCATTTATTGTTCTTCAGAGCTTCGGCATTATGCCAACCTATGAATCGTCTAAATCCTAACGGAAGACGATTCATTTTTTTATTTCTGATATAGCGCTTACATAGTGTTATTACTTTGTTAGAATAAAAGTAGAATGATTGCGCTGTATCATGAGCGCCAAATGAACCTGGAAAGGGGCAGTTGGGATGAAGGCTACAGATGCACAGGATTTGATGCAATTGACAGACCAATACGGAGCGAATAATTACCATCCACTTCCGATCGTTATTTCGAAGGCGGAGGGAGTATGGGTGCAGGATACCGATGGCAAGCGTTATATGGATATGCTCAGTGCATATTCGGCAGTGAATCAGGGCCATCGACATCCGAAAATCATTGAAGCACTAATTGAACAGGCGCAAAAGGTTACGCTCACATCCCGTGCTTTCCATAATGATCAGCTAGGTGTGTGGTACGAAAAAGTTGCTGCCTTAACTGGAAAAGACATGATCCTTCCCATGAACACGGGTGCTGAAGCTGTGGAGACAGCCTTTAAAGCAGCAAGACGCTGGGGATATGATGTGAAGGGGATTGCAGATGATCAAGCAGAAGTCATTGTATGCAGCGGGAACTTTCATGGACGGACGATGACTGCAGTCTCGTTATCCTCAGAAGCGGAATATCGCCGCGGATTCGGTCCGATGATTCCGGGAATTAAAGTTATAGCGTATGGTGATTTGGATGCTTTGAAATCAGCCATCACTCCAAATACTGCTGCTCTCATACTGGAACCGATCCAAGGGGAAGCCGGCATTATTATTCCGCCAGAAGGGTATCTGAAAGCGGCCTCGGAATTGTGTAAGCAAGAGAATGTCTTATTCATTGCTGATGAGATCCAAGTAGGATTGGGACGTACAGGTAAGCGATTTGCTTGTGACTGGGAAGATATCACTCCTGATTTGTTTATTCTTGGCAAGGCATTAGGCGGAGGAGTTTTCCCGATTTCCTGTGTGGCAGGCAATAAAGATGTATTAGGTGTTTTCAATCCTGGCTCGCACGGTTCGACCTTCGGCGGAAATCCGTTAGCTTGTGCTGTTTCAATTGCAGCACTGGATGTGCTCGAAGAAGAAAATCTTGCTGCTCGGTCTCATCGTCTCGGAACTTATCTTCAGGAACAGTTGCAGCAGCTAACGTCGGATAAGATCAAGGAAGTCAGAGGCAGAGGATTGTTTGTCGGTATCGAATTGACAGAGCCGGCAAGACCTTTCTGTGAAAAACTGAAAGAGCTTGGTGTGCTTTGCAAAGAGACACATGAGACAGTAATTCGCATTGCTCCGCCGTTAATTATCACAGAAGATGAACTGGAATGGGCTTTGGAACGATTGAAGCAAGTATTACAGTAAAAGATAAAAGGGAGAGATAACGATGAAGCTTGGAACAACTGAATTGAACACCGCCCCAATCGCCCTAGGCTGTATGCGTATGAATGACTTGAAAACGCAGGAAGCTGTTAACGTTATTGAAGCAAGCGTAGAAGCTGGTATAAACCTATTTGATCACGCTGATATTTATGGAGCAGGTGCGTCAGAGGAAGTCTTTACTGCTGCACTTAAAGAAAGCACAATAAAGCGAGACGATTTGATTCTGCAATCAAAATGCGGTATTCGCCAGGGATATTTCGATTTTTCCAAGGAGCATATTCAGTCCAGTGTGGATGCTATCCTCAATAGGCTGCAGACAGATTATCTCGATATCTTATTGCTGCATCGTCCAGATGCGCTGATGGAGCCGGAGGAAGTGGCGGAGGCTTTCCAGAAGCTGAAGGAAAGCGGAAAGGTAAAATACTTCGGTGTCAGCAATTTTCATCCTCATCAAATAGAGCTGCTGAAGCAATATGTAAAAGAGGATCTGATTATCAATCAGCTTCAACTCAGTTTAATGCATACGCCTCTAATTGACGCTGGATTGAATGTGAACATGCAGAACAGAGAGTCAGTCGTGAGAGACAGCGGTTTACTTCCGTATAGTCAGCTTAACAAAATGACTATACAAGCGTGGTCACCATTCCAATTCGGTATGATTGAAGGTGTATTCGTCGACAACCCAGACTTCCCAGAAGTAAATGCTGCACTCCAGGAACTGGCAGATAAGTATGCTGTAAGCAAATCAGCAATCGCAATTGCTTGGATACTGCGCCATCCCGCTTCTATTCAAGCTGTCATTGGTTCTATGAATCCGGAACGAATCCAGTCTATTTGTAAGGCACAGGATGTTCAGCTGACTAGGGAAGAATGGTACAAATTGTATCGAACAGCAGGTAATAACCTACCTTAATTATATGAATGAAGAGAAACGGATTGTCTATTGGGCAATCCGTTTCTCTTTGTATGGTAATAAATAGTAGTATAGTCTTGACATGTGACACGGTGTCACATATAATCTATTTATCATCAATTGTGACACGTTGTCATATGTTTAGGCAGGAGGGAAGAAATGCCGAAGCAAACCTTTCTTTCTTTACCGGAAGATAAACAAAATACATTGATACAATCAGCAAAAAAAGAATTCTCTCGTGTCCCCCTGCATGAAGCGTCTGTAGCGAACATCATTAAAGATGCCGGAATACCTAGAGGCAGCTTTTATCAGTATTTCGAGGATAAAGAAGATCTGTATTATTATCTGCTGAATCAGGTAGCGCAGGAGAATAATAAAAAGCTGAATTCTATTCTTCAGGAAAAGAAAGGGAACTTATTCGAAGCCTTGTTGGAACAGTTCCGATATATGATTTCTTTACGTCATCATGAAGAGCATAATGACTTTCTTCGGTATGCTTTTCTGAATATGAACCATAGGAAAGAAAATACTATGGCAAACAATATATATAAAGAAAGCTTGAAGAATGAGCGCTCTCAAACACTTGAGATGGTGGATCCCTCTTTTCTGAACATTGAAGATAAGCAGGAGCTATCGCATGTCATTAGAATTGTCGGAGCTATTACTTTTCATAATCTTGTACAGGTATTCGTTCATGATCTTACGGATGAAGATGCCATCTACAATTATGAAGCACAAATTAGTTTGATAAAAAAAGGACTGCAAAGGAAAGAGGTCGACTAATGTACAGCACTGTAATCAAAAAAAGTGATGATTTGATGAAGAAGCTAGTGGAGACACTGCAAAAGCAAGGAATCAACGCAACACTCTGCAAACGGCCGCTTTTGCAGCACTAAAAATTGAATAAAGGGAGATAGAAATTTGAACACCGATGCAACACAACCTAGAAAAGTACCATATTTGATGCTGGCGATTTTATTTGTAGGAGCATTTGTCTCCTTCTTGAATAACTCTTTACTGAATGTCGCCTTGCCATCTATCATGGTTGACTTAGATATTAAGGATTATTCAACTGTACAATGGCTTGCGACCGGTTATATGCTGGTCAGCGGTGTGCTGATTCCAGCCTCCGCATTTTTAGTTACTCGATTCTCTAACCGTATGTTGTTTATTACAGCGATGATTATCTTTACATTAGGTACTGCCTTGGCAGCATTCGCACCGAACTTCGGCCTATTGCTGACTGGGCGTATGATCCAAGCGGCGGGTTCTTCTGTAATGGGACCTTTGCTGATGAACATTATGCTCGTTAGTTTCCCACGTGAAAAACGTGGTACAGCTATGGGTATCTTCGGGCTTGTTATGATTACAGCGCCAGCTATCGGACCTACTTTGTCAGGATATATCGTAGAGTACTATGACTGGCGTGTATTGTTTGAAATGATTCTTCCATTGGCGGTAATTAGCTTGTTACTTGCTGTCTGGAAGCTTAAGAACGTCATGCAGCAAAATACGAAAGCAACACTTGATTATCTATCTATTGTGCTATCTTCCATCGGTTTCGGTGGTTTGCTTTATGGATTCAGTTCCGCAAGCTCTGACGGCTGGACAGATCCAATCGTTCTAGCGACATTGATTGTCGGTGCGATTGCATTAGTTGTCTTTGTTACTCGACAATTGCGTATGGAGAAACCATTATTGGATTTGCGTGTTTATAAGCATCCGATGTTTGCACTTTCTTCGGTTATTTCCGTCGTAAATGCTGTGGCAATGTTCTCTGGTATGATTTTGACACCAGCATATGTTCAGAATGTACGCGGAATCTCACCATTGGATTCCGGATTGATGATGCTTCCAGGAGCCATTATCATGGGTGTGATGTCACCGATTACCGGTCGTCTATTCGATAAATTCGGGCCGCGCATCTTGGCAGTGGTCGGGTTGGCTATAACAGCCGTTTCCACTTATATGCTTGCACACTTACAGCTGGATTCCAGCTATGCGTATATCATCTTCATCTACTCATTGCGGATGTTTGGTATGTCGATGGTTATGATGCCGATCATGACAAACGGTCTAAACCAGTTGCCAACGGTTCTGAACCCGCATGGTACAGCAGTGAACAACACGGCTCAACAAGTATCCGGTTCAATCGGTACAGCTATCTTAGTAACAATTATGAACTCTGTAACAAAAAGTGAAGGCGAAAGCTTGATGGCTGGAGTGGACCCAGCGACTTTAACAGAAGCAACTACTGCGCTAATGACGCAGAAAGCACTGTTAGCGGGTATCCATGCTTCCTTCTATGTAGCACTAGCAATTAATATTGTAGCATTGGTGCTGGCATTGTTTGTAAAACGTGTCGACACTAGCAGTGATGCTGTACGAAAAATTGAAAAACAAGATAGGGGCGGTCAGGTAACCCCTGAGCCCGCAAAATAAAAAGAATGGATCCGGTATAACCGGATCCATTCTTTTTTTAGAGGTATGTTCCTCTGATATGTATGAGATTTCATTTCCCCCTATTTTTTCTAATATGAATTTTTTACCAAAAAATATATTGCTTGCCTTTTGGTAGTGGTGTACTATTTCCTTAGTACAGTTTTGGAACTTAATCTATTTTTGAGACGTAAAGATTATTGGAGAGAAAAAAGGGAGGAAACCGATGCATACAGAAGTAAAAGAACCCCAACATAAATTGTCGAAAGAGTCATTGCGCGTCGGATTGATAGGAGATGTCATTTTTGATGTGGTCGTACTGCTGATTTTTGCCGTTCTGTTTGGACTAGATTTTATATTCGAATGGCCGGCTTGGATTGGTATAGTACTTATCATTCTGTTAATTATCTCTGTACCGCTTTTAATCATTGGCTACTTAGGAACCGTCATCGATCATCGTAACTGGCGCTATGATATAGACGATGAATACGTCCAACTGAGACAAGGAGCGTGGTTCCAGAAGGATCAGCTTATTCCGGTCACGAAAATCCAGTCTGTTGAAACGAAGCAAGGACCACTTCTAAGAAGATACAAGCTTCGGGAGGTTGAGATTGAAACAATGGCAGGCGAATACAGCATTCCAGGGTTGCCAGAAAAAGAAGCATATGCACTAAGGGATCAGATCGCAGCGTATGCCAAGGCAAAGGAAGAGGATGACTGATGGAGAAGAGACGTTATCATCCGGCTAATATGTTGTTTGCTATTGTGAAGACAATTAGGGGCTGGATTATACCGCTTATAATTGTTTTCTTTTTCAACAATACAGATGGTTGGGGATCATATGCAAAGTACGGCATTCTAGGAATAATACTACTTTCTATTATCGGTAGTATTTTAAAATGGTTTACAGATCAATATACAGCCGATGAGCGAGCGTTTCACTTGTACAGCGGTATCTTTTCAAAATCAAGTCGAACTGTTCCGTACGAAAAAATCCAAAATGTAACGAAGCACACAAACATCCTGCATCGCTTGCTTCGATTAACAGCAATTAAATTCGAAACAGGATCCAAGGAGAAAGCTGTAGACTTCCAAGTTCTGACCAAAGAAGAAGCTTCCCGATTAGAACAGCTGACGAAGGAAGATGTACAGGAGCAAGCTGCTGTACAGGATACAGAAATAAAAGGAGACGAACTGGAAGATGCAGATGCAGTATCTGAACAGACAGTTCCTCCCGCTGAGACAAAAAATATCCATTTCAAGCCGACAAAGAAAGAATTGATCAGAGCATCATTCACTTCGTTGAGCTTTTTACTGGTTCCGCCGCTGTTGATATCCTTCTTGCTGAAATTCGATATATTCTTTGATTGGAGCGAATTGCGTCAGTATTTACCGCTATTGAAAGTCTGGTGGATTACGGCAATTGGGCTTATCGGAATTATTTTGGTGTCCCTGCTTGTCGGGATGTGGCGTGTTGTACAGAAGTATGGCAACTATGAGTTGAAGTCAGATGATACATATATTTATATCCAGACAGGGCTTTTAAGTGAATCAGCCTTTTCCATTCGAAAAGATAGGGTACAAGGCATTGAGATCACTCAGCCTATTTTGCATCGCCTGTTAGGGTTAGCGAAGGTGAAGCTCATTAGTACAGGTTCACTCGATATTAGTGAGGAGACGGAAACAATCAACTCACTATATCCTTATTTTTCACTGAAACAGGCACAAACTATGATTGCTGAGATATTACCGGAGTATGAGGTCCAGCATTCAATGGAGAGACTGGAACAAAAAGTATTACTTTACCGCCTGCTGCAGCCGAGTACTATTTGGCTCGGAGTGACCATAACCTTATATTTCTGGCGACCGGAAGTGTTAGGGTTTGAAATTAAGTGGTGGATTGTCTCTATTGTTCTGCTTATCCTGATAGAAGGGTATCGCTATCTGGACTTTAAACATACGAGCTATCTGATTAGCGATAAATTTTTCCAGATAAAGACCGGCGCATTAACTACAACACTGTTTGTGACTAAAAGAAACAAAATGATTGAGATAGCCAGAAATCAGAATCCGCTGCAGCGTTGGCTTAAATTGGCAACAATCGAGTCGATCAATCGCGCCAAGCCGGTTCTGCACAATAAACTCAAAGATCTCCCGGCAAGTGAAGCAGATCGATTTTATGTCTGGTACCGACAACGGACAAATGATGTCCGGAAGCAATAGAGAAAAGGACAGCTCTGAGGGAGCTGTCCTTTTCAATCATTACACTTTGCAAGGTGTTTATTTGTCTTTTTCCTCATCTTCTTTTGCGTTGTCTATCTTTTCATCAACAGTTCCCTCTGTATACGTATCCTTTACTTGCTCATGAGTATCTGAGATACCCTTATCCACTGAATTTGATGAATCATTTTCTTGAGGTTTGTACATCTTTTCAGCCACTTCATTAGCAGCTTCTTGTTTTGAATTATCCAATTTGTATTCCTCCTTCCATATATTCATTAGTTTCCCGAATCAGAGGGGAAATATGTTTGCTATTTTGAATGAATAATATTCTGTCCCATATCCTGCTTTTATCCTGTTCATTTACCGGAACGTTTATCACAGGGGTATTATGGGAAAGCTTGAAGTAAGAAAGCGTTTAGTGCAGAAATTTGGCATAAGAAAATCCTTTACTATGTAAACGCTTTCATTGTAGAATGTATATAAGCAAGTTCTGCATCCTCAAAAAAGAAGGAGTGGACAGTAATGAAGAAAAATGAGAATAATTTTTTCGTAGGATTATTATATGGTACAGGCTTGAGTATTCCGCTTTGGGTTACGTTCTTTGCAGTAGTGAAAGGTATTTCTGAAGTGGTCTCCTAAAGGTTGAAAAAAAGCGTCGGCTGCAGCTGACGCTTTTTTTCATGTATACTAATAGAAAAAAGGACGTTTTAACATGCAGGATTTTAATACAATCTATGAACTGATGGAAAATGCTTTTCCTCCTGAGGAATATCGCAGCTATACGGAGCAAAAAGCGCTGCTTGAGAGGGAAGATTACCATATCCACGTATATGAAAACCAGGGCATGATTGCGGCATTTTGTGCGATTTATAATTTGCCGGAATTAGCTTTTATCGAACATATTGCAGTCAATGAGGATTTTAGAGGTCAAGGGATGGGCAGTAAGATTATGAAAGAAGTTATAACCAGCTCAGATAAACCAATCATTCTCGAGGTGGAGCCGCCAGACGGCGAAGAGAATGCGGCCCGTCGTGTGCGATTTTATGAAAAGCTAGGGTTTCACCTGCATGACTGGCCTTATGAACAGCCGCCTTTGCGGCCGGGAGAAGCACCTCTTCCGTTGCAGCTTATGAGCTACCCACATGCTTATGATATTGAAGCATTTGGACGAGTCAAAGATACAATTCTTCAGAACGTTTACGGAATATAAAAGAACGCCTATCCGGCGTTCGTCTCGTTATCGATAATCATGCTTGTCTTTCCGATAGGCGCGAAGAGTCGATCGTAAGGCTGCATAGCTTCCAATAGCAGCATAGCCATAAAAATAGCCCATGAAAATTGCTGCAATCAGATTGTGGGGATGGCTGAAAAAGATAGATAAAATCAAACCGCTCAGTAAGGCAATCGTAGGCGTATACTTGCCGGGAAGTGGCAGCAGGTGCTTTACGATTTGCGTAAAAATAAGAACGATGGGCACACCAAGCACGGCATCCCAGAAGTTCGTCATGATCATAGGAAATTCCAACGTCCCTACCTCCTTTGTATAACGTATGCGGGGCTGTCCCAACTTATTAAGGATGGAGTTAAATTTCCTTTATGAGCTGAAAAACCGTTTAGCAGAGGGCAGGGTTGGGAAACAGATTATTAAGAAAACTAGCAATATATTAGAAGTGCATTTTTTTAATTGACCTATATATATGGGATGGTGTATAGTGAATGTACACAAGATATAGTGTAACGGAGGCCATGAATATGCAAAGATACCTATTCGAGTACAAAATCCTGCCAACTGGCGAAACAAGTGAATTCAGTCACGTTGCAGCTTCTGAAGAAGAAGCGCGCCAGTCCATTAAGGAACGTGTGGCAGATTTGGAATTCGTAGAACCAGAAGAAGTCGAAATCGGCACCTTGCTGCGTACATTGGATGCAAGCAAACAATATTACGAATGTGAAGGATGCACCTGATTAAAACAGCGACCACGAGCTAATGCTCGTGGTCGTTTTTTTATAGCTTGAATACTGTACAGGCGATTTTACATATGCCTTTATAGCATCTATCCTAGGATTGTCACTTATGATAAACTTTCATTATCATATTCTTCCAATTTATCATTATCATTCCTATTATTAAAGTGACTTAAATAGGCGTTTCAGGATTTAATCAAGGAGGATTTAAATTGCAAAAGTATTTGGGTGTTATCTCCGTAGCTTTGTTTATATTATCTGCTGCTATATTTCTAATTGACACAGGTGACACGCCAGCATATTTCCCAATGATTTTTTTCCTTCTTAGTGTATCAGGTACCATAATAACAGCCATATTTAGCACTAAGATATGGAGAATAGTCTTACTTACTGTGTACGGATTAATAATATTGATTTTTATAATATTCGCCTTAGGTTTAGGTATTGCTCATATGTGATTTTCTAACGGTAACAAAAGTGGAACAGAATGAGACTAACTTTATAGCAACTCCTTTTAAAGATAGATAAAACCCCTCGATTAATAATCGAGGGGTTTGCTTATTCTCTATAACAAATCTTTCGGTCTTTTTGCTAATCGACTTTCTTTTAGCTGTACGCCTAATAGTTCTTAGGGTGCTTTTTTATAGCTTGAATACAGCAATTGATTCATTCAGCTGACGGCTTATATGCGTCAGTTCTTCCGCAGATGTCGCGATATTTGCGACAGCCTGGATTTGATCAGCGATCGAGGCTGCGATTTCTTCTACGCTGGCAGCCGTTTCTTCAGATACACTGGATGCATTCTGGATGCTGTCCGTAATGTCATTCGTTTGTGACGTGACTTGCTTGATTTCTTCAAGTAATTTGTTGCCGGCATTCTTTGTTGCTTCTGCTGCAGCCTCGATGGCAGTGAACTCAGCTGCTGTAGCAACGACAGAGTGATTCAGCTGTTCTGCCTGCTGTTTATTTGATTCAATTCTAGCTACATTTTCTGCTGCTTCTTTTGTTATGGAGCTAATCATTTGCTGGATTTCCTTTGTGGCAGCATTAGATTGATCAGCAAGCTTTCGAACTTCGCTAGCAACCACAGCAAAGCCTTTGCCATGTTCTCCTGCCCGTGCTGCTTCGATACTTGCATTAAGAGCAAGGAGATTCGTTTCTTCTGTTATATTTTCGATTACATCTGTAATTCGAACAATCTGCTGCAAGTTCTTATCAAGTTCCTGCATTCCAGCTGAGATTGCTTCTACTGACTGCATCGAAGCATTATTGGCCGACGTCAAATCGTGCATCATATTGCTGCCTTTTGTTGTTGCTTCACTTGTTTGAAGTGCAGCTTGGGCGATTGCATCACTCTGTGCTGTCATCATGGAGATAGAGTCGTTGAATCCACTTAGATGATATGTTGTTGTTTCCAGATCAGATGCTTGAGAGCTAGCTCCATTGGCTATATCATCTACTGCCACGCCGACTTGTTCGCTGCTAGCGGATGTTTCCTCACTTACTGCTGAGAGCTCGGAAGCTGCATCTGATACTTTATCACTGGATTGGATAATGCTTTGTACTAATGAACGCAGTTCGCCGGACATTTTCGTGAAAGCATTACTCAAAACACCAATTTCGTCCTTCGTTTCTTTTAGCTCTTGTTCTCTGAAATCACCGGCGGCAAGCTGTGTAGCTGCGTCGGTCACGGCTTTTAATTGTGTTAATTTCGGACGGATCAGGAAGTAGAATAGAATTAGGCTGAGTATTGTGATACCCGCAGTAACTCCGATGATGATATATTTGACTGTCTCCAGATCCTTATAGAACAAGTCTGTATAGACTGTAATACCAACTGTCCAGTTCCAAGGCTGAAAATAGTTTACATAAGCCATTTTTTCTCTGAATTCTCCGGTCTTTTCATCGAGGTCATCGTAACTCATGAAACTATCATTATCATCCACCGATTGCGCTAATACAATCATGTCTTCACGATTCTTCTTCGTACTTTCATTTGCTGGCGGTGAACCAATTTCCTTACTAGGATGAAGCACCATATTTGCTTGATTATCGTAAGCGATAATATAACCAGCGCCATTTTTATAATTGAAATTTGATTGCGATAGATCATGCACGCCATCTTCTATAGGTCCATTTAAGATAGTACGCGCCTCTTCTTGTGCTTCTTCTAAGGTCATTTCACCATTCTCAACACGTTCATTCAGCAGCGCAATAACGCTTGTTGCACTGTTTGCCATGTGCTGAAGGTCCAACTTTCCGGCATCAATCAGTTCATTCTTTGCTGTCATATAACTGATAGTACCGACAGCCGCGCCACAGATAATTGTGATTACTGCAACGACAATCATTAACCTTGTTGCTAAGCCATGTCTCTTTTTCATGGTAATCCCCCTCTGAACATAGATCCGTTCACCTATATAATCGGTGTTTGAAAACGTTTGTGAAGTGAAAAAGGAGAGAGATATAATTTTTTTGTAAAAATCATCTAAAAATTGGAAAGGAAGATGCGAAATGACGGCAATAACTCACATTGGCATGACGGTTTCCAATCTCGGTGCTGCAATCAATTGGTATAAGGAGGCATTAGGCTTCCGGATTATTGCTGGACCATTCGACATGAAAACAGAAGAAGGGGACATGACCCGTGATCTTCAAGGAAACGAAGTGAAGCATATCCGGAATGTCCATATGAGTGCATCAAATCAGGTTGGCATCGAATTATTTGAGTTTGTGATCCCGGAAACAAAAGGGGAGACCGATAGAAAACCTTGGGAACCGGGAATATTCCATCTCTGTGTAGTGGCTGAAGGTGGAGATGTGCACGGCATGGCAAAAAAAATCGAAAAGACAGGCGGAAAAATCATCAGCAAGATATGGACGCTGGATAAAGAAAAGGCGTATTATCTCGTTTACTGTCAGGATCCATTCGGAAATATCATCGAAGTTTATTCGCATAGTACAGAACAGATTTATGCTAATCGTTAAAAGAATCGTGGCAGTTTAGTAATGGGAAAAAGGTTATGAAGTTACGCCCATGTCTGGAAAAACAAGTATGTCATCTAGAACGTCTGCACCCTTTACCGGTTTGGGTCTATCTGCTATACAGCATGTCCTCTATAATTGTGACAACATCTGATTAGTATCAGCAAAGGAGGACATGCATGTATATGAAACGACAGTTATTGATAGGGATTTTAGTTCTTTTTGGTGCATTTATTTTGCTCTATCCATCTACGGGTTTTGCCCAAAGCGGAACGGTTGATGTTGATACGACTTTAAATGTCAGGGCAAAGCCGGCCACTTCTTCTGCCATTATTGGAAGCCTGAAACCGGGAGATACAGTTGATTTGTTCGAAGTGAAAAACAGCTGGGGCAAGATTACATACAAAGGCAAAACAGGTTATGTAAGCATGACTTACATACAGACGAATTCAGGCGCATTAGAAGGAAAGACAATTGCTATTGATGCTGGGCATGGCGGCAAAGACAGCGGTGCTGTCGCAAACGGTGTACTCGAAAAAAATGTTGTTCTGCCGATTGCACAGAAAACAGAAGCGAAGCTCAAAGCACAAGGCGCTGATGTGATCATGACTAGATCAGGGGATACATTCATTGAGCTGGAAGATCGAGCTGCTAAGGCAAATGCAGCAGGAGCAGATGCATTTGTAAGTATTCATGCAAATGCTTCCTCAGCAACATCTGCAAGCGGTACGGAAGTCTATTATTATCCTGGGTCATCTAGCGGTCAGTCATTAGCCAACAGTGTACAAAACGGTCTCGTGAATCAGCTAGGATCACGTAATCGAGGCATAAAGAGTGCTGATTTCAATGTTCTTCGAAACACAAGCATGCCTGCTGTACTAGCAGAGATCGGATTCGTTACAAATGCTGCAGAAGCGAAGAAGCTGGCATCGAGTGCATATCAGGACAAAGCAGCTACTGGACTTGTGCAAGGAGTAAAAGAATACACAGAATAATCTATTTATTTATTCCAGTGTAAGGCAGCAAATCTAGTATTTGCTGCCTTTTACTTTCCATGACTTGGTCAAGTAGCGCATAAAAGCTTGGATTTCCTCTAAAGGAAAGGAATTGTAAAATATTTGGCAAGACTATTAGACTATTAATTGGCAACATATTCATCTATAATGGATGCGAATCTACAAAATTCTACAAAAACGGAAGGGGAATCGTATGCTAGGAAAACATCTGACGCACCGCTCGCTGCTGGTCTTTATTATCGCTCTTATAGCAGTTGTTGCTTTTATGCCGGCAACGAGTTATGCGAATAGCGGAACTATCGACGTGTCGACGTCTCTGAATGTAAGAGCAGAGCCTTCTAATGATGCAGAAGTAATTGGTAAACTGCAAGGCGGACAAGCAATTGAAATTAAGGAAGTTAATCATGACTGGGGCAAGATAGATTATTATGGGCAAGAAGGATACATAAGTATGGTGTTTGTCAGCGGAGCCCAAGACTCGGGATCTGCACAAGCAGCTGTGCAGCAGACATCACAGTCTGTTGACGCAACAGAAGGCTATGTCCAAGTTGCCACTTCGTTGAATGTCCGATCAACTCCGGATATGTCAGCTTCTGTGGTAGATAGTCTGTACAATGGAGATGCAGTCTCTATTCTTTCAATTGATAATAACTGGGCAAAAATTGACCATAATGGGACAACAGGTTATGTGAGCATGGATTTCATCACGACAAGTGAAAATGAAGCATCCTACAGCTTGTCTCCGTTAAAAGGAAAAACTATTGTAATTGATGCAGGTCATGGCGGAAAAGATAGCGGCGCAATCGGGGATTACTTTTATGAGAAGTCCGTTGTCCTGTCCATAGCCTTAAAAACACAAGCACAGCTTGAGAATTTAGGAGCTAATGTAATCATGACAAGGGATGATGATACATTTGTAGCGCTAGAAGCAAGGGCAGCCATGTCAAATGCTGCGAATGCATCCATGTTCGTAAGTATTCACTTGAATGCTACTTCAGAGGAATACGTCAGCGGTACGGAAGTTTATTATTATCCGGATGGCGATACAAGTGTCCAGCTCGCTTCGACAGTACAAGAGAATCTTTCTTCTCAGCTTGGATCGATTGACCGGGGAACGCAGGCAGCTGATTTCAGCGTATTGCGTAATACCCATGCACCAGCGATCCTAGCGGAAATTGGTTATATCACCAATTCAGCAGAATCTGCTAATCTGGCAACAAGCAGCTATCAAGAAAAAGCTGCCTCTGGAATTGTGCAGGGGCTAGAGAACTATTATCAATAAAAACACGAAACGATGCGGAATTACTCCGCATCGTTTTTTATTTTGTCAATTCGACGTCCGCAATGTAATAGGAAGACCCATCCGTTAGTTCTTTGTACATCTCAATATAGATCTGATGTATTTCCTGGCCATCCTTATTTATGATATTGCGCCAATCCTGTCGAATTTGTCCTTTATTAGTGGAAGCTGTTTTCTTGGAATAGAGTCGATGTGCATCCGGGATGATTTCCTTTACGTAATCGGAAATGCTCCGCTCTAGCTCATGCCGGATAACTGCTTCTTTACCTGCAGTATATGCGTACCGAAATTGCATCTGGCTGTTCGTCCTCCTATGGTATGCTCTATTGATTAGAACGTTTGTTCTTGTTTAAAGTATAAAGGATATCCAGTAAGTTGACTAGTGTTAATTGGCAAAATAAACCTTATTGTTTGTGACAAAATATTGAACACCAACGTAGAAAATTTTCAGTAATGTAAGCGCGCTATTTGCACCTACCTTAAATGTATAGTAAACTTTACTTGTAAGGAAAGTAAAGAATGTAAGGAATACTTGAAAGAAGGGCGAAATCATGGAGTTAGCAAAGCTTAGTTCAAAAGGGCAGATCACCGTTCCGAAACATATCCGGGATGTGCTCAGCGTCAAAGAAGGGGAGCATGTCGCATTTGTTGAAGAAGGCGGTATCGTGTTCATGGCGAAGGCGGATCTTGATTCGATTCATGATTTGCAGGAAATACTAAGTGACAGTAAATTCAAGGAAGTCGTCCGGAAGGCAAAACAATTGAAATAGGAGGCATCAGTATGAACATCCGTGAATCAGATTTGCCGGGTATCGGAAAGAAGTTCGAGCTTATGACGGACAATGACGATAAAGTTGTCGTTATCATCCATGACGATGGCCGTCGGGAAGTTTACCATTACGATGACGAAGATTTGGATGAAAGCATCTCCGGTGTTACTTTCACTGACTCTGAAGCAAGACAGCTCGCTTCCATTATCGGTGGAATGACGTATAAGCCGAAAGCAGTGGAAACAATTGAAGTCGCATTCGATGACCTTGTGATCGAATGGTATAAGCTTGGTCCGAATGCTCCAATTATCGGTAAGACCATTGGAGAGATCGGTATCCGTCAGAATTACAATATCAACATCATTGGGATTGTTCGCAAGAATCACTCGAAGCAGCTGAACCCAGGTGTAGATACAGCATTCAAAAGCGGAGACACAATTGTCATTTCTGGAGAGCGGGCAGATATTAAACGTGCCAACAGTGAATTATTCTTGAAAGAAAGGGGATAGGCTATGGACCATTTAGTATTTGAAGTAGGGACTGCGCTTGTTTTAATTGCAATCGCAGCCATACTTGCCAACAAGTTAAACTTCTCCATCATCCCATTCCTCATTATCATCGGGATGCTGGTCGGACCACATGCACCTAGTTTTGGCATTATTAATCTCCAGTTTGTCCACAGTGAAGATATCATTGCATTCCTCGGACGGATTGGTGTCCTGTTCCTATTATTCTACTTGGGACTGGAATTCTCGATAGGAAAGCTGATCAAATCAGGTAAAAATATTGTCGTAGGCGGCAGTATATATATCGGAATCAACTTTGCCCTCGGCTTCCTGTATCCGTTTATACTTGGTTTTCCAATTAAGGAAACATTGATTATTGCAGGTGTCATTACAATCAGTTCCAGTGCAATCGTCGCAAAAGTTCTCGTAGACTTACGTCGTACCGGTAATACGGAAACTGAATTGATTCTAGGTATCATTATGTTTGAGGACATTTTCCTCGCTGTTTATTTATCCACTGTATCAGGCTTGGTATTAGGAGACTCCAATTCCTTGGGAGGAACAATCCTGTCCATTCTGATTGCGCTAGGTTATATGCTGTTGTTCTTCGTCATTGCACGGAAGGCAGCACCTCTTTTAAGCAAGCTTCTACGTATCTCCTCTAATGAGATATTTATCATCGTCATTTTCGCATCACTATTCTTTATCGCAGGCTTCTCGGAGACAATCCATGTAGCCGAAGCAATCGGGGCTCTCTTACTCGGACTTGTATTTTCTGAGACCGATCAAGGTGAGCGGATCGAGCATATGGTTGTCCCATTCCGTGATTTCTTCGGGGCCATCTTCTTCTTCAGCTTTGGTCTGAGTATCGATCCGACGACACTGGGAGACGCTGTATGGCTTGCACTCGGAGCTGTTGCCATCACGATAATCGGTAACTTTGTTGCTGGTATGATTGCAGGCCGGCGGGCAGGTCTATCACATAAAGCGTCCACGAACATCGGTCTGACCATTGTCTCACGTGGAGAATTCTCCATTATCATGGCCAATATAGGATTGGCCGGAGGACTTATGGGCGTGCTGCAGCCGTTCTCAGCGCTGTACGTGTTGATCCTTGCTATCCTTGGTCCATTGATGACAAAGGAATCGAAGCATATCTTTAATTTCCTTAATAAGATATTCAAATGGCAAGAAGTTAAACCGAAAAGAGTCCGTCAATCCTAAATACATGGGAAGGTGCACAGCAGTGTACCTTCCTTTTGTTTATAGCAAGAATTTTACAAGTAAATAGCTTGCGGCATTCCCTGTATGGCAGGTAACATAAAGGGAACACTTGTCCAAAATATTCTGTCGAATCCAATTTGAAGGGAATGCTTGTATGACGAAACTATCAAGCTATCATCCGTCAGTCTCGCGGATAATAGATAATATTAATAAAGTAATCATTGGAAAAGAAGAACCAATTGTACTTAGTCTGACTGCGCTCCTTGCTGGCGGACATGTTTTACTGGAGGACGTACCGGGTGTCGGTAAAACGATGCTAGTCCGCTCCCTAGCTCGTTCAGTTGATTGTGATTTCAAACGTATCCAATTCACACCTGATTTATTGCCATCTGACGTTACAGGTGTTTCTATCTACAATCCGAAAACACTGGAATTCGAGTTCCGTCCCGGACCGATTTTAGGAAATATCGTGCTTGCTGATGAGATTAACCGTACATCTCCAAAGACACAGTCTGCTTTGCTTGAGGCGATGGAGGAGAAAAATATTACAGTTGAAGGTAATGCAATGCCGCTTGCTGACCCATTCTTTGTCATGGCAACACAGAATCCTGTCGACTACGAAGGTACGTATTCGCTGCCTGAAGCACAGCTGGATCGCTTCCTTCTAAAACTGCGGATGGGATATCCGAATGCACAAGAAGAAATGCAGATGCTTGATGCTGTTGGTATGAAACATCCAATTAATCGCGTAGAGCCAGTTATGACAAAAGCAGATTTACTAAAAATGCAGGAAGAAGCAGCAAACGTGTACGTCGCTCCTCAGATACAGCAATATATAGTAGATTTAGCGCAAATATCCCGCAGTCATCCAGATGTATATTTGGGACTTAGCCCACGCGGATCCATTGCCATGATGCGGGCAGCGAAGGCGTATGCTTATATTCATAACCGTGATTACGTGATCCCGGATGATGTGCAAGTCTTGGCGCCATTTGTACTTGGCCACCGGATTTTACTCCGTTCAGAAGCACGCTATGATGGCCTGACACCTGAAAGACTGGTCCAGCGTCTGTTGGAAGCAGTGGACGTACCTGTAGAGAGGGAATCTGTACATGAAAGGTAAGCTTCGCTTCGCGTTTAGGCTTGGGGGCATCGTCTTGCTGGCTGCCATCCTGTTCTGTTACAGCATGTTTCAAGGCGGTTTTGTGAGCTGGTTCTTGTTTTATGCTTTTCTTCCGATTTTGCTTTATGTGCTGCTGGTGCTGTGCTACCCACTTGCTAGCTGGAAGGTGGATCGCACGCTTTCCAAAACATATATCAGGAGCGGTGGAGAAGTAACTGTCGAAATCAGCTTGACCCGCAGTTTTCCGTTCCCACTTGTGTATTTGGAAATAGAAGATCTATATGATCGATCTCTGCTGAAAATAAGCCGGCCAGACGGGACATTGCAGATTGCCCAATCGCGTCAGCCGAAACAGCATATTCTGTTCCCTTGGTTTCGGAGGAATCTTAGAATCCAATATGTGCTGGACAGACTTCCTCGTGGAGAGCATGACTTCTATCAAATTCGTCTGCGTACTGGCGACCCATTCCAGCTGGTCGAAAAAGAAGTGGTTTTTGAAGAAATACAGAAGCTGCATGTTTACCCGGCTGAAAAGGAGATTACAGTCGGAAATCCGCAAAGCGTTTTCGAAGAAGGTGCTGCTGTTGCCTATGCTCCGCGTTCAAAGCAGACAAGCGTCGTCTCTGGCATTCGGGAGTATACTCCGGGTGATCGGTTCAGCTGGATTGACTGGAAAGCGTCTGCCAGAAAGCAAGATATGATGACGAAGGAATTTGAACAGGAAAAAAGTGCGGATGTTCTTGTGGTCTTCGACAGAAGGGGAGCAAGGCAGACAGAAGATCTTTTTGAATATAGCGTTGTGATTGCTTTTTCTGTCTATCAGAAGCTTAAAAGCAGAAATGAGCAAGTTGGTTTCATGAGTATCGGCAATCCAGCTAAGTGGCTGCCAGCTGCAATGGGCAGTGCTCAGCTTCAGCGTGTGCAGCAGTATTTGACTACTGTGAAACAGGAACAGGAACAGCCGCGGCTCCAAGCTTTAGCAGCTGAACTGTCCCGACATCCTAAAGGTTCAACAGTTTATTATGTAACAACTGATTTGGATAGTAGGGAGCTGGCAGTGCTCCGCAAATTAAGGCAAAGCGGTTATATATTGACCGTTTTATACATCTGTCGTCATGCAGAAGTAGGAACAAAGGAAAAGAATCTTATAAGGGAAGTTCGCCAGCTTGGTCATCAGATGGATATCTATCCGATACAGCAAGCGGTCCAAACGGAGGTGCAGCGGAATGCGTAGGAAAATCGGTCAATTACAGTGGCTGCGTTATCTTATTTTTGTGTGTGGATTCCTCTTGTTTTGGGAATGGCTCCGTCCGCTTGATCAGATTAGTGATACAGGCAATTTGGCCATCTTTGTCGTGTTCACAGCGGTCTGCTTCCTGCTGTCCGCACTTAAACTGCGCTGGTGGGTCAGCTTTTTGCTGAAGTTTATTTTAATGGTGATAGTTCTGCAGGTATTTCTTATACAAGAAAACTTAATATCCGGAAGCTGGTTCACGTTTATCCTAACTGAGTTGCAAAATAATCTCCAATTATTATTCACTGGTGAATTTGTCTCGTTGACACCATTTTTCAGAACGTTACTATTTTTGATTTTACTCTGGCTGATGAGTTACTTGCTTTATTACTGGTTCATCGTAGTCAATCGTATTTTCTTCTTTATTATCATGACTTTCATTTACATCGGGATTCTTGATACATTTACCCTTTACGATGGCAGCGGAGCAATTGTCCGTGTCTTTCTGGTCAGCTTCTTTGCGATGGGGATTTCTACACTTGCAAGACTTTATCAAGGCAGAGAAAAACGGAAGTTTCCAAAGCAAGTGCTGCTTTGGAGCATCCCGCTTCTGTCCATACTTGCTGTTTCCGCTGCAGTAGGTTATGCAGCACCGAAGCTGCCGCCGCAATGGGCAGATCCTGTGCCGTTCATCCAAACGATGTCGGATAACAACAATGAAAATGAAGGAGAAGGCGGCATCCAAAAAGTCGGCTACGGAGAAAATGATTCCCGTCTTGGAGGTCCGTTTGTTCAAGATAATTCCATCGCATTCTGGGCCGCAACAGAAGCAAGCGGTTATTGGCGTGTAGATAGTAAGGATGTGTATACAGGCAAAGGCTGGGAACGTTCAAGGGAGGCAGAACCGCAGAGCTTCCAAAGCGGAGACCAGGTCGGTATTGATCTCTACACAGAAAATGTAGCCACTGAAGCGCGGGAAGCGATTGTTTATCCAAGTCAAAATCAAGTACTGGACAGGCTCGTATATCCTTATGGCGTGCAGACATTCTTCAGCGGACAGGTAGGAGCTGCGGTTGATGCTGATTTCGGTGTGGTAGAAACATTCAATCGTGCGCAATATCCCGCTGAAAATTACACGATAGCCTTTGAGGAACCACAGTATAATATCGATGATCTGCGCAATGATTCTGAGCTGGATGATGACAATACCCATTATCGCTATACACAGCTGCCTGAATATTTGCCGGAGCGTGTCCGTGAATTAGCCGAAGAGATCACTTCTTCCGGCAATACACGGTATGATAAGGCAAAAGCAGTGGAACAATATTTCAATCAGAATGGTTTCCAATACCAGACACAGGATATACCTGTACCAGAAGATGATCAGGATTATGTCGATCAGTTTCTATTTGAGAGCAAAATCGGCTATTGTGATAACTTCTCGTCTGCAATGGTTGTACTGTTACGAGCAGCGGATATTCCTGCTCGCTGGGTGAAGGGATTCACGGCAGGTCAGCCTGGGACGAACCCAAGTGTATCTACTCCTGAGGGTATGTCTTCTTATCTAGTGACGAACGGAAATGCTCATTCATGGGTGGAAGTGTATTTCCCGGAAACTGGTTGGGTTCCATTTGAACCAACTCAAGGATTCGCAAACCCAGCGGAGTTTACTAGTGAAGAAGATGCGGCACAAGAGACTCCAGAAGCAGAAACTGATACGCCTGAACAAGAAGAAGAACAAAGCCCTGCTCCAGAGCAGCCAGAGCAGCAGCAAGAAGAAGAACAGGTGGCAGATACTGAAACCGATAGTGCTTCCATTCATCCACTATATTGGATCATTCCGTCAGCAGTACTTCTTATAGCGGCACTTGCTCTGTATTTCACCCGCTACAAATGGCTGACTGCGTATTACATTCGGAAATACCGGAATGAACAATCTGAGGAGACGTACGAAAAAGCCTATCATTATTTGCTGCGCCTGTTGGCGCATAAGGGTTTCAAACGTCATTCTGGTCAGACGCTCAGGGAATATGCCGTTACAATTGACAAAGAATTCGGCAACAAACAGATGTCTGAGCTGACGAACGAATATGAAAGAATCTTGTATCGCAACGAGAAAAGTGTGCCTGCATGGATAAATGCCGTCGAATTGTGGGAAAATTTAATTAAACAAGCGGCATCTTGACCCATTTTGGGCACATTGATAGAATAAGAGGCAATAAGCACCTTCAGAAGGACGCAGTACAGTGCTGCTGACGTTTGTGAAGGCTTGAGCCGACAACGTTACTTTTGCTGGATTCCGCCTTAAATACGGCGCGGATTCAGCTTCTGTTTTTTCAAGACGTGATAAAGGTAAAATGTGGTGCATGCACCCGACCTGCTTATATCTAGAGAATAATGAAGGAGTGGACAGACTTTGGATATCGATACAGATATGATATTGGTACTGGACTTTGGCAGCCAGTATAATCAATTGATCACAAGAAGGATCCGGGAGTTCGGTGTATACAGCGAATTACATTCCCACAAACTGACAGCAGATGAGATTCGTAAGATGAACCCGAAAGGAATCATCCTTTCCGGCGGACCGCACAGCGTGTATGACGAAAATAGCTTCCGCTGTGACGAAGAACTCTTTGAACTAGGAATTCCAGTATTGGGTATCTGCTACGGTATGCAGCTAATGACGCAGCATTTCGGCGGAAATGTTCAGCGCGCTGATAGCCGGGAATATGGCCGTGCGGAGATTACATTGACAAACCCGTCTGTCATCTTTAAAGATTCACCGGAAAAACAGCTAGTTTGGATGAGCCATGGTGATAAAGTATTGGATCCAGCACCAGGCTTCAGCGTTGATGCGACAAGCCCGTCCACCCCAGTTGCTGCCATCAGCAACAAAGAACGTAACCTTTATGGTGTTCAGTACCACCCTGAAGTGCGCCATTCCGAGTACGGAAACCACATGCTGAAGCAGTTCGTTTTCGACGTCTGCCATGCAAAAGCGGAATGGACAATGGAAAACTTCATCGAAATGGAAACAGAAAAAATCCGTCAGCAAGTCGGCGACCGCAATGTACTTTGTGCATTAAGCGGCGGTGTGGATTCTTCTGTTGTAGCTGCGTTGATTCACAAAGCAATCGGCGATCAGCTTACTTGTATCTTTGTCGATCATGGTTTGCTGCGTAAAAACGAAGGTGCCATGGTAGAGAAAACATTCCGTGACCAGTTCAAAATCAATTTGGTTGCTGTTCATGCACAGGATCGTTTCTTGGGCAAACTAGAAGGAGTCTCTGATCCGGAAGAAAAACGTAAAATCATCGGAAATGAGTTCATCTATGTATTTGATGATGAAGCATCCAAGCTTGAAAACATGGACTTCCTTGCACAAGGTACACTGTATACTGATATCGTAGAAAGCGGTACAGAAACAGCACAGACAATCAAATCCCACCATAACGTGGGCGGACTGCCAGAAGATATGCAGTTCGAATTGATCGAACCATTGAAAACATTGTTCAAAGATGAAGTGCGTGAACTAGGAACTGAGCTTGGTTTGCCGGACGCGATTGTTCATCGTCAGCCATTCCCTGGTCCTGGACTAGCAATTCGTGTTATCGGTGAAATCACGGAAGAGAAGCTGGAAATCGTACGTGAATCCGATGCAATCTTGCATGAGGAAATTGCGAAAGCTGGTCTTGAACGTGATATCTGGCAGTACTTCACTGTCCTTCCAGGATTCAAGAGCGTCGGTGTAATGGGAGATGCTCGTACGTATGACTACACGCTAGGTATTCGTGCGGTAACTTCTATTGATGGTATGACGTCTGACTGGGCTCGTATCCCTTGGGATGTATTGGAGCGTATCTCTGTACGTTTCGTCAATGAAGTAAATCATGTAAACCGCGTCGTGTATGACGTGACGAGTAAGCCACCAGCAACAATCGAGTGGGAATAAAAGAAAGAGGCCATGCTATCAATCAGATAGCATGGCCTCTTTTTGTACAAGCAGATGAGTTTTTCCTGAGTGCTGGTCATAAATGAGCTCATGTATGGACAGTAGCTCATACAGATAGATACTTTCAATCGGGAAGTAGCCATCTGACGGATCCTTCGGCATATTGATGCTCCAGAACGACTGAAACAAGTCTTGAAACTGCCCTTTGTCTGACATCTGATCTTCCTTCATCCAATGTGACAGTCTTTCTTGAACTGCTTCAGCAGCTGCCGTGAAGCGGCTGCGCTGTTCTGGATTCCAATGCAGCTGTTTGCCGCTTCGTCCAGCGTGAATCATATTCCAAAGATGATAATGGATCAGTTTCAGCTTTTGAGTTAACGCTGCCTCATTATCCAGTACCGCTTTCGCATTTGAATTCGGAAGATGATAACGGATTTCCAGCTGCTGGTGCTGCACATACTGTTCCAGTAGCAGTCGTTCGTCTGTCAGTTTTCGGAATGCTGCTGTTAAACTGTGAACTGGCTGGTCTCCTTGTGTTTTCTTGATTCTTAAATCAACGAAAGCATGAAGCAGTTCATTTGTATGCGAAATAACTAAATCTAGCTGCTCACGCGATTTCTTAAAGTAATTTGGCGGCAGGATAAGCATATTGACCAATGTGGAAATGATAATTCCGATGACGCTTCCGCCGAGACGGGCCCAGAAATCTGCCCATAAACTTGTATGTGCCACGTCAATCATAGCAACTGCAGTGATTGTCGCTACAATCAAACCTGCATGAAGCTTTAATTTATAGCAGACTAGAATCGTCAAAAAAGCCGCTGCCGTGTAGGTCAGCGGAGAAGCACCGAATAAATAAATCGAAAGAACGGAAAATGCTGCTCCGACCATACTGGCTGGTAAACGGATCAGTCCTTTTTGAATGGATGCATGAATTGTCGGCTCAATCGTCACGATAGCGGCAATGACCGCAAAAGCCGGAGATATGTGTACAATTTCACAAATTAATGCAGTAAAAAACACAGCAATCCCTGTTTTAATAACACGGCTGCCGATAAAAAACTTCTTCACTATATGTCAACACCTTTGATGTAGCATGTTTACATTATAAAGTGTATAAAGCAGACAGGCAATGGTTGTAACTGGAATATTTATAGGGCTTGAAGCATGATTTTTGGAGTGATGGTATAAATGCCGTGTATTCCGGGTAAAAGAAGAAAACTTGGACCGGAAATACAGGGGGTAGCCATGATAATCAATTTAATGAAACAGAATAAAGTGCAATTCAAGCGTATTTACGGTGCTTCTAGTACGATTGCCAACATCGTCCGTTTTGATTCCCGTTATGTAACAAAGGACGATGTTTTCGTTTGTATCCAGGGAGATAACCATGACGGACACGCCTTTATCGAGGATAGCATCGCAAAAGGTGCCGCTATTATCGTAGGAACTGACGAGGATTTGCTGAAATCCTATTATCGTCAGTATGAAGATCGTACCTTCCTTGTCGTAGAAGATGCGCGGCTCGCGATGGCGCAGATGGCGGTGCTGCTATCTGATGAAGCTTGGAAAAAGCTAGTGACAGTTGCTGTCACTGGAACCAATGGAAAAACAACTGTAGCGGCGTATGTCCGATCTTTGTTAAATCAGCTCAAGCTTCAGACTACGTCGATTGGGACATGCGGTATTCTAACGTCTAAAGAGAAGCTCGACTTCTTTAAAAGTACGCCTACTACACCAGAATCTGCTGATTTGCATACACTTTTCAAACAGCTGGAATCAGAGGGTGAGAAGGCGGTAGTTATGGAAGCAACGTCCATTGCTTTAGATCAAAAGCGTACAGCGGCTATGACATTTGATGTAGCGATTCATACTAATTTATCGCCAGAGCACTTAGAATTTCATCAAACAATGGATAATTACAGACGTGCGAAATTAAAGCTATTTAAACAAGCAGCATCTGCTGTTGTGAATATAGATGATGAAGGTATGGCCAATGACATTTTAGCAATGTATCAAGGGAAACTCCTGACATACAGCCTCAGAAAAAACAGTGGAGCAGACTTGATAGCAGGCAACTTAATCACAGATACAGAAGGAATACATTTTGAGCTATATACAGCTGAAAAAATGTACACAATACATGCTCCAATTTTCGGAGAATATAATGTGGCTAACTTGCTTTCTGCTGTCGGAACAGCTCTGCATCTTGGCTACGATATGGACGACATCACGGAGGCATTGAAGACAATTGAAAGCCCTGAGGGTCGTTTTGAACTAATTGATACGTATGGAAACAGAAAAATCATTCTAGATTATGCACATACACCAGTTGCACTGGACCAATTATTAACTGCTGTGAATGCAATTCCCCATAAGCGTCTGATCGTTATGATTATGGGTATCGGAATTCGTGATTTTGGCAAAATGCCAAAAATGGCACAGACGGTGGAAGGACGCGCCGATGAAATTATCGTATCCGTTGATCATCCTGGATTCCATGATCCGAAAGATATTATCCAGGCTGTTTGTAAAGGTTTCTCTGAACAGGTGCGAAATGTTTCCTCAGCAGAGACTAGAGAAGAAGCTGTTCGGCTAGCGCTAGAGCTCAGCAATGAAGGAGATATTGTACTGCTTACGAGCGGGCAAATCAATGGCGCGCAATTAGTAAGAGGGGAAGCTGTTCCTCATTCTGATCATGCAATTATTCATGCCTTTTTTGAATCACATAATACTGAAAAAATACAATCCACAGTCAGCTGAATAAGATGGAAACGATTACTAATACTATTCTTAGGTCTAATTACCGAAAAAACATTGACGAAGCATGTAGAATGCTTTTATAGTGAAAGAGTATTAATACTATATATTTTTCGTCTTCGTATAATTTTGGGAATATGGCCCATAAGTTTCTACCAGGTTACCGTAATTAACCTGACTACGCTGACCTCTCAATCTGAGTTACATACGCAGATGTGGTGTAGATAGAAACGCTTCTTGCTCTTAGGGCAGAAGTGTTTTTTATTTGAAAGCTTATCCTGCCCAATCGAAGCAACAGGAGGAGTAACAAGTTATGAAACGTTTTTTCCGTTTTGACGAATTGAACACATCTTACCGCACTGAGATTATCGCCGGTATTACGACATTCTTGTCAATGGCATACATCCTGTTCGTCAATCCGAATGTTCTCACGCTGCAGGGAGTGCCTGACAGCGCAATAAATGGTGGACGCATGGATGCAGGTGCAATATTCACGGCTACAGCAATTGCTTCTGCAATTGGAACACTCATCATGGGTGTTTTCGCTAAATTACCAATAGCACTTGCTCCTGGTATGGGATTGAATGCTTTCTTTGCTTTCACGGTTGTACTTACTTACGGAATTCCATGGGAAACTGCATTGGCGGGCGTACTCGCTTCTGGTGTGATTTTCATGATTCTTTCTCTTTCTGGTTTGCGTGAACTTCTGATAAACGCAATCCCTCCGACTCTGAAATTAGCTGTTGGAGCTGGTATTGGACTTTTCATCGCTTTCATCGGTTTGAAAAATGCTAATCTCGTAGTTATGAGTGAGGATACAGTGGTGGCTCTTGGAGATATCCACAGCGGTCCAGCACTACTAGCTATCTTTGGTATCTTTGTTACAGCAATTCTCTTAGTAAAAGGATTTCGTGCAGCAATCTTCATTGGAATGATTATTACGGCTGCAGCAGGTATGATTGTCGGATTAATTGATCCGCCAACAGCAGTAGGAGAAGTTGTCGGCAGCGTACCAAGTCTCGCTCCTACATTCGGAGCAGCATTCGCACATTTCGGTGATATCTTCACTATTCAAATGCTTACCGTCATCCTGACATTCTTGTTTGTTGATTTCTTCGATACAGCAGGTACGTTAGTTGCAGTTGCGACAAAGGCTGGACTCATGAAAGACGGAAAGCTACCGAATCCGGGACAAGCCTTGCTTGCAGATTCCGGTGCGACAGTTGCAGGTGCTATCTTAGGTACTTCTAACACTACTGCATATGTTGAATCAACAACTGGCGTTGGCGCAGGCGGCAGATCGGGCTTCACAGCAGTTGTTACAGCAATTTGTTTCCTTTTAGCATTATTCTTCAGCCCGCTGTTATCAGTCATTACAAATGAAGTAACAGCGCCTGCCTTGATTGTGGTTGGTGTACTGATGTGCTCTTCCTTAAAGGATATCGAATGGGATAAGGTAGAATTGGCTGTTCCTGCATTCTTCACCATTCTGATGATGCCGCTGACAGGAAGTATTGCTACTGGTATTGCGGTAGGATTTATTTTCTACCCGCTTACGTTGTTAGTAAAAGGACGTGTGAAAGAGATCCACCCAGTAATGTGGTTCTTGTTCGTTGTATTCCTTTTATACTTCATCTTTTTGGCATAAATAGAAGAGGCTGGGACAAAAGTGTTTTAGCCAGATGAAAACCCGAACTTATTACAAGTCTTCATACGAAGATTTGCATAAGTTCGGGTTTTTCAATTGTACACTTTCTTAGCGTAGGCAGAACACGGAGACTCCTCGAAAATACCGATCAATTTTCTTCGTGCGATGTGTGGCTCTCGAAGTATTCCTTGTCCTACAGGAATAGCGCGAGCTGAAGACCCCGCAGTGGTGAACTTTCCACGAGGAGGCTGAGGCCGTGCCCGTGGAAAGCGGAGTGTTCTGCCGAAGCGGCGCTCAAGAATATCATTCGGTTTTAAGCACTGGAATTTTAGTTAAGTCCCAGCCACTTTTTTATATAGGCGAATTATAACAGTTTTGTGGGCGAATCGACCCTTTATGCGTTGTTTGCGACGTTGGCGGGTATAATTGTATTATACTTACGAGAGATTACAATCGTCTGTCAGCGGGCGAGGAGGAGGAGTTTCTATGAGTAACCGTTCAGTGAAGCTGGCTTGGTTCAGCTTACTGGCATTTATCGCAGCCATCGTCGTCAACTATTTGTCCAACGCCTTGCCGCTCGGTGGGAAAAACATCCGTCAATTATCTGATCAGCTTGGTGTATTATTTCAGCCGGCGGGATATGCTTTCAGTATTTGGGGAGTAATTTATCTGTTCGTTTTTATTTGGGTCATCCGCTTGTTTATGCGGTCGACACGCGAAACGGATTGGTATGGAAAAGCAGCTGGAGCATTCATCGCAAGCTGTATCTTTAATATTGCCTGGCTATTCAGCTTTCATTATCAGCTGTTCAGCATTTCCATCATTCCGATGGTGGCGCTGCTGGTCTCCTTGATCATTCTGTATCAAACCATCGCCACTTCATCTGACCGCCGGAAATTTGATTTGTTTCCGTTTTCTATCTATATTGGCTGGGTTTCTGTCGCGACAATACTGAACGTCGGAATTCTATTTGTATCGCTTGGTGTAGATAATGTAGAAGGATGGCTTTTGTCAGGGGAAGTTTGGACAATTATTATTTTAATCGTCGGTGCGGTTCTTGCTATTGGATTTATGAACGTTTTCCGTGATAGTATTTATCCGCTCGTATTCATTTGGGCGTATTTGGCCATTGCTGCTGCGCGCGCGGAAGAATTTCCGGCTATTACAGCGGTAGCTAGTATCATGGCAGTAATCATCTTGATTGCCATACCAATACATTTGTTCCGAAGAAAAAAACGTAAGTATGGCTATTGATTCAACAAGGAAATAATTTTTATGTGTAAGAGGAGGAAGCAAGTTGTTGGAAATACCGCTCGTTATGCTGCTGATCATCTTTGTCGTCAATATCGTCTATGTAAGTCTTAATACATTACGGGTCATACTGACACTAAAAGGAAGACGATATATTGCAGCATCCGTCAGTGTCTTCGAGATTACGATCTATACGATTGGTCTCGGTTTAGTTCTAGACAATCTGGATCAAATCCAGAACCTGATTGCCTATGCACTTGGTTTCGGAATCGGTGTTATCCTTGGTTCCAAGATTGAGGAGAAGCTTGCACTCGGTTATATAACTGTCAATGTTATTTCATCTGACCCGAGTATCGAGTTTACGAGACGCCTTCGTGAAAAAGGATATGGTGTAACAAGCTGGTTCGCTTATGGTATGGATGGTGACCGACTTGCAATGCAAATCCTAACGCCGCGTAAATATGAACTGCGGCTATATGAAGCCATCAAGGAAATCGATCCGAAGGCTTTTATTATAGCCTACGAGCCTCGTCAGATCTTTGGTGGCTTCTGGGTGAAAAGTGTAAAGAGGGAGCGTATTCGTAATGCCAAAAGAAAAGAAACCGGCAAAGAAACGGTTTGAGCTCGGTGAAAATGAGACAATCGAAGCTTGCTTGGATCGTATCAAAGCCGAGGGCTATCTGCCAGTCCGAAAAGTGGAAGAACCAATCTTTCGGGAAACCACCGAGAATGGGGCAAAGAAGGTAGAACCGATTGGAAGAAAAGTTATTTTTGATACAAAATTACTAAAAACCGAACATTAAATATAACAATATAACCATCGTTCGATTTTTTCATTGACGATGTGTGTCAGAATTGTTATCATAAACATGCATGAAAGACACGGCTAGATTTGACAACACTACAGCGTGAGATGTGAAGCTGTGCTTTATAGATCGTACCTCATATATTTCCGGAAATACGGTCCGGAAGTCTCTACCTGCTACCGTAAATGGCGGACTATGAGGGAAGATGGACTGCATGATTATGAGCCTACGACACCGTATGCCTATTCGTCTTCTCTCAGTTAGCGGGAGAGGTGAATAGGCTTTTTTTACGGCAAAAAGAGGAAAGAGGGATTGGATGGCGGAGATAGGAATCATCATGGGCAGCATCTCTGATTGGGAGACAATGGAGCATGCGTGCAAGCTATTGGAAGAGCTGGACATTCCTTTTGAGAAAGAAGTGATTTCAGCGCATCGTACACCTGAGGATATGTTTGACTATGCAGCAAGTGCTAGAGAAAAAGGCTTGAAAGTTATCATTGCTGGCGCAGGCGGTGCAGCTCATCTGCCAGGTATGGTGGCAAGCAAGACTACGTTGCCTGTGATTGGTGTTCCAGTACAGACAAAAGCGCTTGATGGAATGGATTCTTTGCTCTCTATCGTTCAGATGCCCGGAGGTGTTCCGGTAGCTACGGTAGCAATCGGAAAAGCAGGAGCTAAAAATGCCGGCATCCTGGCGGCCCAAATTCTCGGTACTCATGACAAACAAATTGCTGAACGCCTGCTGGCATATCAGCAAGGTATGAAGAAACAAGTAGCGGAAATGAGGAATCAGCTTGCGACCAAATAATATCATCACTATCGGCATTCTTGGAGGCGGGCAGCTTGGCCGCATGATGGCAATAACAGCTAAGCATATGGGATATCGAATCATTGTCCTTGACCCTACACACGATTGTCCTGCTGCACAAGTAGCGGACTTGCATATTGAAGCAGCCTATGATGATAGGGACTCTATCCAAAAACTAGAGAGCTTAAGCGATGTTGTAACGTATGAATTTGAAAATGTTGATGTGGATGCAGCAAAACTACTGGAGGAAAAGGGTAAGCTTCCGCAAGGCTCCCTTCTCTTGGAAGTCAGCCGAGATCGGGCGAATGAGAAGAATCTCATGAAGGAACTGGATCTTCCAGTAGCGCCGTTTAAGATTGTGACAGACGAGAAGGAACTGCTGACAGGCGCTAGAGAAATCGGTTTTCCGGCTGTTGTAAAAACTTGCCGCGGCGGATATGACGGCAAAGGACAGCTAAAACTAGAATCCAAGGATGACTTGCAAGAAGCTGCTGCATTTGTTCGGCAGAATGGACGGTGCATTGTAGAATCATGGCTTACATTCGATAAAGAAATATCGGTTGTACTGACAAGAGGTAAGAATGGAGAAATCACTTATTTTCCGGTAGCAGAAAATGAACACCGCGATCACATCTTATATCGGACAATCGCACCTGCCGCTATCACGAATGAGTTAGCAGAGCAAGCGCGTAACGCTGCCGGCAAGCTGGCAGAAGCAGCTGGGGTTGTTGGAACTTTCACGGTTGAGATGTTCGTTTCAGGCAATGAGCTTTATATGAATGAAGTGGCACCGAGGCCGCATAATTCCGGTCATTATACAATTGAAGCTTGCACGGTTTCGCAATTCGAGCAGCATATCAGAGCCATATGCGCACTGCCTCTTTTGCCGGTCCATTTTATCGGGGCCGCCGTTATGATAAATTTATTAGGAGAAGAGCTGGATCAGTATTGGCAGCAGCCTGACAGACCACTTGCCCACATCCATGATTACGGCAAGCAAGAAGCTAAGCCAAAACGGAAAATGGGACATTTCACAATGGTTGGAACGTCAAGAGAAGCAATGCTGGATGCAACAGACGCTTTTACACGATCACTAGGAGGAAACAAAGCATGATTGAACGTTATACAAGAGAAGAAATGGGTAACATCTGGACGGATGAAAATAAATACAAGGCGTGGCTTGAGGTCGAGATCTTAGCATGTGAAGCATGGAGTGATTTAGGCATCATACCTGAATCTGATGTGAAAGCATTGCGTGCAAATGCATCCTTTGATATCAATCGCATTTTGGAGATTGAGCAGGAGACACGTCATGACGTTGTTGCCTTCACTCGCGCTGTATCAGAGACTTTGGGCGAAGAGCGAAAATGGGTGCATTACGGCCTGACATCCACTGATGTAGTCGACACAGCTTTATCATATCTTTTGCTGCAGGCAAACCAAATCATTCGTAAAGGCATCGTCAACTTCATTGAGATTTTGGAAGTGAAAGCGAAGGAACATAAGCATACTGTCATGATGGGACGCACACATGGCGTGCACGCTGAGCCAACGACTTTCGGTTTGAAAATGGCATTATGGTATGAAGAAATGAAACGTAATTTGGAGCGTTTTGACGCTGCTGCTGATACGATTCAATACGGTAAGCTTTCCGGTGCGGTCGGTACATATGCGAATATCGATCCATATGTGGAGAAATACGTTACGAAGAAACTAGGCTTGAAGCCAGCGCCAGTATCTACGCAAACATTACAGCGTGACCGTCATGCGCAATATGTTGGCACATTGGCATTGATTGCAACTAGCATCGAGAAATTCGCGACGGAAATCCGCGGACTTCAAAAAACAGAAACGCGTGAAGTGGAAGAATTCTTCGCCAAAGGTCAAAAAGGTTCTTCTGCAATGCCGCATAAACGTAATCCAATCGGATCTGAAAACATGGTTGGTATGTCCCGCCTGATCCGCGGTCACATGGTTACAGCTTACGAGAACGTTGCCCTTTGGCATGAACGCGATATCTCCCATTCATCTGCAGAGCGTGTCATTTTGCCGGATGCAACAATCGCGCTTGATTATATGCTAAGCCGCTTCTCTAACATTGTGAAGAATTTGACGGTCTTCCCAGAAAACATGAAGCGTAATATCGACCGGACATACGGCGTTATTTTCTCCCAGCGTGTATTGCTTGCGCTTATCGACAAAGGCATGAGCCGTGAGCAGGCGTATGATATCGTTCAGCCGAAAGCGATGGAAGCATGGGAGACGGAAACACAGTTCAAACAACTTATCGAAGCAACAACAGAAATCTCTGCATTCCTTAGCCAGGAAGAAATTGACGACTGCTTCGACTATACGTACCACTTGAAAAATGTAGATCAGATTTTCCATAAGATCGGATTAGAATAATACTTTGACAAACGGGGTGGAGAACGTGAGAGGAAAATTGCTGTACGAAGGAAAAGCCAAGCAAGTGTTTCAATCAGCTGAAAATGAGCAAGAACTCGTGCTCTCTTATAAAAATGATGCAACAGCATTCAATGGCAAGAAGAAAGCAAGCTTCGAAGGAAAAGGCCGCTACAACAATCTTATCTCGACCCATATTTTTGAATACTTGAAGAATCAGGGCATTTCATCGCACTTCATCAAGCCGCTCAGCGAAACGGAGCAGCTCGTGAAGAAGACGACGATTGTACCACTTGAAGTAGTCGTTCGGAATGTTGCAGCAGGAAGCATTACTAGAAGACTTGGTATTCCGGAAAAGACCGTTTTCCAACCCGTTTTGACAGAGCTTTACTATAAGGATGATAGCTTAGATGATCCGATTATTAATGATGCACATGCGTTATTGCTGACGGATGTGAATGAAGAAGAGCTTGCCTTCATTAAGCAAGCAGCATTGGAAGTTAACCAGCATCTGCAGACGTTCTTTGATAGAGTCGGGCTGCAGCTGGTCGATTTCAAACTTGAATTCGGCCGTGACCACGACGGCTCCATCCTTTTATCAGATGAAATTTCTCCGGACACTTGCCGGCTTTGGGACAAAGAGAATGGCGGCAAGATGGACAAGGATGTATTCCGTGAAGACCTTGGTAACTTGATCGACGTATATGATGCAATTCTAAATCGACTGGAGGCAGCAAAATGAAAAAGGTAAAAATCTTTATCACGCTGAAAGAAGGGGTTTTGGACCCGCAAGGTAAGGCTGTACAGGAAGCATTGCAGGCGAATGGATTCCCAGATGTAGCAGAAACTCGTGTAGGGAAGTACATCGAAATGACGCTGCCGAATGAAGCTGATGTTGCGCTGGAAGTACAGCGTATGTGTGATAAACTGCTTGCCAACCCTGTCATGGAGGAATACAGCTATACAGTCGAGGAGGGTATACGCTCGTGAAATTTGCTGTCATCGTGTTTCCAGGCTCCAACTGTGACCGGGATATGTACCATGCGGTTCGGGACGGTTTAGGAGAAGAAGTCGATCTAGTATGGTATGAAAATGCGAATCTAGCAGATTATGATGCTATCTTGCTTCCAGGTGGATTCAGCTACGGTGATTATCTTCGCTCCGGTGCAATCGCATCTGTATCCAATGTATTGAACCAGATCAAGATGAAAGCAGAAGCTGGTACACCAGTCCTTGGTGTGTGCAATGGCTTCCAGATTTTATTGGAAACGGGCTTGCTGCCAGGTGCTATGCTGCGAAATGAAAAGCTGAAGTTCATGTGCCATTACGAGACACTCGTTGTCGAAAGAGACGATACGATGTTCACTAGCGGCTATGAAAAAGGCCAGCAAATTGAAATCCCAATCGCCCACGGTGAAGGAAATTACTACTGTGACGATGTAACACTGGAAGAGTTGAAGCAAAATAATCAGATTGTTTTTACTTACAAGAACAATCCGAATGGTTCACGGGCTGATATTGCCGGGATCGTCAACAAAGCAGGTAATGTGCTAGGCATGATGCCGCATCCAGAACGAGCTGTTGAAGATCTGCTCGGTTCAAGCGATGGGCTTGCAATGTTCCAATCCGTACTACAACACTGGAGGGAAATGTATGTTACAACAAGCTGAAATCAGTCCGGAAAAAATCGAACAAGATCATCTGTACCGGGATATGGGTTTGACAGATGAAGAATTCCAATCCGTCAAGAATATCCTTGGCAGACAGCCGAATTTTACGGAAATAGGCATTTTCTCCGTTATGTGGTCGGAGCATTGCAGCTACAAAACATCCAAGCCATTATTGCGCAAGTTCCCGACGGAAGGACCACATGTCCTTCAAGGACCAGGCGAAGGTGCCGGAATTGTTGATATCGGGGATGACAAAGCGGTTGTATTTAAAATCGAGAGTCATAATCACCCATCAGCTGTCGAGCCGTATCAAGGCGCAGCTACAGGCGTCGGCGGTATCATCCGTGATGTATTCTCCATGGGAGCTCGGCCAATTGCTCTATTAAATAGTTTACGGTTCGGTAACCTGACTACGCCGCGTGTTAAATACTTGCTTGAGGAAGTTGTCCACGGTATTGCTGGTTACGGAAACTGTGTTGGTGTACCAACTGTTGGCGGTGAGATCCAGTTTGATGATAGCTACGAAGGCAACCCGCTTGTAAATGCAATGTGCGTTGGTTTGATCGACCAAAAGGATATCCAAAAAGGGATTGCTGCTGGTGTCGGTAATACGGTTATCTACGCAGGTGCTCCAACTGGCCGTGATGGTATCCATGGTGCGACGTTTGCATCAGAAGACTTGAGCGAAGAGTCTGAATCAAAGCGCCCTTCTGTTCAGGTTGGTGATCCATTCATGGAAAAACTTTTGATTGAAGCATGCTTGGAAGTGATTCAGCATGAAGCGCTTGTTGGTATCCAGGATATGGGTGCAGCTGGTTTAACATCCAGTGCAAGTGAAATGGCAAGCAAAGCTGGAATGGGCATGGAAATGAATCTTGATCTTGTGCCGCAGCGTGAACAGCATATGACGCCATATGAACTGATGCTTTCAGAGTCCCAAGAGCGTATGCTGCTTGTCGTGAAGAAAGGACAAGAGCAGGGCATCATCGAAGTATTCGAAAAATACGGACTACAAGCTGTTGCTGTAGGTACTGTAACGGATGACAAGCAGTTCCGTCTTTTACATCACGGTGAAGTTGCTGCAGAGATTCCAGTTGATAGCCTGGCTGAGGATGCACCAGTTTATTACAAAGAGTCAAAAGTACCTGACTATTACACAGAATTCCAGACAATTGATTACAAGCCAGCTGTTATGAATCATGCAGCCATGCTGAAGCAGTTATTGCAGCAGCCGACGATTGCCAGCAAGGAATATGTTTATGATCAATATGATAGCATGGTTGGCGCAAGTACAGTAGTCGCACCTGGAAGCGACGCGGCTATAGTACGTGTACGAGGAACAGAAAAAGCCATAGCGATGACGACAGATTGTAACTCTCGTTATATCTACCTGGATCCAGAAACTGGCGGCAAAATTGCTGTCGCAGAAGCTGCTCGTAATATCATCAGTTCTGGTGCGAAGCCGCTTGCGCTGACAGATGGCTTGAACTTCGGAAACCCTGATAAACCGGAGAACTTCTGGCAAATGGAAAAAAGCGTCGATGGTATGAGTGCCGCATGTCTAGCGTTGGAAACTCCAGTTATCAGCGGCAACGTATCGCTTTACAATGAATCCAACCAGCAAGCGATTTTCCCGACACCGATCGTCGGAATGGTCGGCTTGGTAGAGAACTTGGCGCATGTAACGACAAGCCAATTCAAACAAAACGGTGATGCTATTTATCTATTAGGTGAAACAAAGGCAGAATTCGGCGGAAGCGAGCTGCAGAATGTGCTGGAAGGACGTTATTACGGCAAAGCACCTGCTATTGATCTGGATGTGGAAGCAAGTAATCAACAATCAGTGCTAGCTAGTATCCAACAAGGCTTCGTAGCGTCTGCACATGACCTGGCAGAAGGCGGACTTGGTGTTGCGTTGGCAGAAAGCTTGTTCGGTACAGAGCTTGGAGCTAAGGTAACACTCGATGGTGATGTAACGACAGCGCTTTTCAGTGAATCACAGTCCCGCTTTCTTTTGACAGTTTCACAAGAAAACCAGGCAGCTTTTGAACAGGCAGTCCCAGGGGCCAAGCAAATTGGCTTGGTGACAGAAGAAGCAGAGCTTGCTATAGAACAAGACGGAAAGGCTATCATCTCAGAAGCAGTACCGACACTCGAGGCACTTTGGAAAGGAGCTATCCCATGCTTGCTGAAATCAAAGGCTTGAATGAGGAATGCGGCGTCTTTGCGATTTGGGGACATGAGAAAGCAGCAGAAGTGACATATTACGGACTTCATGCCTTGCAGCACCGCGGGCAAGAAGGTGCCGGTATCGTCACGACTGATCGCGAAAACCTTCATTTGCACAAAGGAATCGGCCTGATCAATGAAGTATTTTCCGAAGGACAGTTTAACAAGCTGAACGGTAATGCAGCGATTGGCCATGTACGCTATGCTACTGCTGGCGGAGGAGGATATGAGAACGTGCAGCCATTGCTGTTCCGTTCTCAAAAAGATAGCTTGGCAATCGCTCATAATGGAAATCTCGTCAATGCATACGGACTAAAACAACAGCTGGAAGCACAGGGCAGCATTTTGCAGACATCCTCTGATACAGAGGTGATTGCTCATTTAATCAAGCGCAGCGGTCAGATTGAATTGGAAGAGGCAATCAAGTCAGCTCTCAGCATGGTTAAAGGTGCTTACAGTCTAACAATCCTTACCGAAACCCAGCTATTTGTAGCAGTCGATCCTAAGGGTTTGCGTCCGTTATCACTTGGCCGCCTTGGTGATGCTTGGGTAGTATCCTCTGAAACTTGTGCTTTTGATGTAACAGGCGCGGAATATGTACGCGAAGTTGAACCAGGTGAATTGATTACGATCAGTGATGCTGGTCTTCATACACAGCGTTTTTCTTCTACTCTTGAAAGATCGCTTTGTTCCATGGAGTATGTGTATTTCTCCCGTCCGGATTCTAATTTGAACGGACTGAACGTTCATGCTTCTCGTAAAATAATGGGGAAAGTGCTCGCACAGGAGGCACCAATTGAAGCAGATGTTGTGACAGGTGTCCCTGATTCAAGTATCTCTGCTGCTATTGGATTTTCCGAGGCTTCTGGCATTCCATACGAGCTGGGATTGATCAAAAACCGTTATGTCGGTCGTACTTTTATCCAGCCTTCTCAGGAGCTTCGTGAACAAGGTGTGAAAATGAAGCTATCGGCTGTGCGTGGGATTGTCGAAGGTAAACGCGTAGTCATGGTTGATGATTCTATCGTGCGCGGGACAACGAGTAAACGCATTGTACGGATGCTGAAAGAAGCAGGAGCAACAGAAGTACATGTGCGCATCGCTTCTCCTCCGATCCAAAATCCATGCTTTTATGGTATTGATACATCGACAACATCTGAGCTGATTGCTGCTAACCACAGCATTGAGGAGATGCGCGAGCTGATTGAAGCAGATTCTCTATCATTCTTAACAGTCGAAGGTCTGGAAGATTGCATCGTTGGAGATAACGACACGATGACACATGGTATTTGCAAAGCATGCTTTACAGGAAACTATCCAACTGAAATCTATCCGGATACAGTACTTCCGGCGTACAAATGTTAGGAGGGCAAGCATGAGCGAACTTTACAAACAAGCCGGCGTGGATGTTGAAGCAGGCTATCGTGCAGTAGATTTAATGAAAAAACATATCAACCGTACAAACCGTCCGGAAGTGATTGGCGGTGTAGGCGCGTTTGCAGGACTGTTCGACTTATCGTCTTTCTCCTATAAAGAACCGGTACTTGTTTCCGGAACGGATGGAGTTGGCACGAAACTAAAGCTAGCTTTTGATATGGATCAGCATGATACAGTCGGAATTGACCTTGTTGCTATGTGTGTGAATGATATCATCGCTCAAGGCGCACAAGCATTGTTCTTCCTTGATTACATTGCATGCGGCAAAAACGAACCAGAGAAAATTGAACAGATTGTCAAAGGTATCGCCGATGGATGCGTTGAAGCAGGTGCTGCTTTGATCGGCGGCGAGACAGCTGAAATGCCAGGTATGTACGGAGCAGAAGAATATGATTTGGCTGGATTTGTCGTCGGTATCGGAGAGAAGTCAAAGCTAATAAGCGGAGCTGATGTCAAAGACGGCGATGCAATTATCGGGATTGCTTCTAGTGGTCTGCATTCCAATGGATTCTCCCTGGTGCGCCGTTTGATCGACCAGCATGGACTGAGCCTGGATGAGGTGTACGCACCATTTGATCGTCCTTTAGGGGAGATCCTGCTTGAGCCAACAAAGATTTACTCGAAAGCAGTGCGTGCAGTCCAAGAGAAAATCGATATTCATGGTATCTCGCATATTACTGGCGGCGGCTTCCACGAGAACCTGCCGCGTGCAGTGCCCGAGGATCTGGGTGTTCGAATCCAAACCGGAAGCTGGGAGCTGCCAGCTATCTATGAATTCTTAATGGAAAAAGCACAGCTAGTATTCGAGGATATGCTCGGTGTATTCAATACAGGAATCGGTATGGCGCTGATTGTCTCCGAGGAAGATGTGGAAGAGACGATGACGATTTTGCAAGAAGCTGGTGAGCGCGCCTGGATCATAGGTGAAGTAACTGACAAGACAGGCGTGGAGTTTTCCTCATGATTTCAGCTGCTGTTTTTGCTTCCGGCAGCGGCAGCAACGCTGAAGCGATTGTGCAAGCATCGGAATTACCTTGTACAATCCAGCTGCTTGTTTGTGATAAACCGGAAGCACCTGTTATAAACAAGGCAGAAGGGTGGGACACAGAAGTTTTTGTCTGTGATCCTAAAACCTTTAAAGATAAACAATCCTATGAACAAGCAATTCTGACTAAGCTGCAGGAGAAACAGATAGAATGGATTTTTCTGGCTGGTTACATGCGCTTGATCGGACCGACACTGCTGGAAGCATATCCAGAACGGATTCTTAACATCCACCCGTCGCTGCTGCCTGCATTTGCTGGCAAAGATGCTATCGGGCAGGCTTTGTCTGCAGGTGTGAAGGTGAGCGGAGTGACGATTCATCTTGTTGATGCAGGAATGGATACAGGAAATATCATCGCCCAAGAAGCAGTTCCAGTGTTGGAAAAAGATACACATCATACTTTGCATCAACGAATTCAAGCCATTGAGCACCGTCTTTATCCCGAAACGATTTCGTACATACTCAAAGAAAGAGATAGAAAGGAATGACTGTAATGCCACGAGCGTTGATCAGCGTATCAGATAAAACAGGAATCATCCCATTTGCCAAAGGATTGGCAGCATTGGATTATGAAATCATTTCAACTGGAGGCACTCTGAAACAGCTGCAGGAAGAAGGTATTCCAGCTGTAGCGGTGTCTGACGTGACAAAATTTGATGAAATCATGGACGGACGTGTAAAGACATTGCACCCAGCCATCCACGGCGGTTTGTTGGCTAGAAGAGATGACGATAGCCATATGCAGCAGCTGAAAGAGCGCGATATTACGCCAATCGATTTGGTAGTGGTCAATCTTTATCCGTTTAAAAATACGATTGAGAAGCCAGGTGTTACAGAAGCGGATGCAATCGAAAATATCGATATTGGCGGACCGACAATGCTTCGTTCAGCAGCTAAAAACTTTGCAGGTGTCACTGTTTTAGTTGATCCAGAAGATTACGACGCAACTTTGTCTGCTTTACAACAGGGTGAACTTTCTTATGAAGCAAAACGCCGTTTAGCAGGTAAAGTATTCCGCCATACAGCTAACTATGACGCGATGATTGCAAGTTATTTCGCTGAATTGAACGAAGAGCATGATACGGAAACATTGACGCTCACATATGAAAAAGTTCAATCCTTACGTTATGGAGAAAACCCTCATCAGGCAGCAGCATTCTACAAGGATCCAATCGTCAAAGGAGCTTCCATTGCAAATGCAAAGCAGCTGCATGGCAAGGAGCTTTCTTATAACAATATTCAGGATGCAAATGCGGCACTTGAGATCGTTATGGAATTCCAGGAGCCTGCTGCAGTAGCAGTCAAACATATGAACCCTTGCGGCGTTGGCATTGGCGAAACTATTTCAAATGCGTTCCAAAAAGCATTTGAAGCAGACTCTACATCTATTTTCGGTGGAATTGTCGCTTTGAACCGTGAAGTAGATAGAGACACAGCATTGCAGCTGAAAGAGATTTTCTTGGAAATCGTCATAGCACCAGGCTTCACAGAAGAAGCAATGGCTTTATTGACAGAGAAGAAAAACATTCGTTTATTGGAGCTTGCAGCAGATGCTATCCAGCAAACGAAAAAAGTCGTTAGCGTAAGCGGCGGTTTGCTGGTGCAGGATTACGATGCTGGAGCTGTAACAGAAGCAGAACTTACTATAGCGACTGATCGTATGCCTACAGAAGAAGAAATGAAGAACCTTCTCTTCTCCTGGAAAGTTGTGAAGCATGTGAAATCCAATGCCATCGTTGTGGCAAAAGATGATCAGACAATAGGTGTCGGAGCAGGACAAATGAATCGTGTTGGTGCTGCGAAAATCGCTTTGGAACAAGCAGGTGAGAAAGCAGCAGGAGCCGTGCTCGCATCAGATGCCTTCTTTCCGATGCCGGATACAGTCGAAGCAGCAGTTAAGGCTGGTGTGACAGCTATCATCCAGCCAGGCGGATCTAAACGAGATGAAGATTCTGTAGCTGTATGTAATGCGCACAACATTGCGATGGTCTATACAGATATGCGCCACTTCAAGCATTAATTGTCAGGGGGAGACATTGTGAAAGTTCTTGTGATAGGCAGCGGCGGCCGCGAGCATAGTATCGTCGCAAAGCTAGCTTCAAGTACCGAGATAACAGCATTGTATGCAGCGCCAGGTAATGGCGGTATAGCTGATTTGGCCACTTGTGTGCCGATTGATGTAACAGCTGTAGATGACCTTGTTCATTTTGCAAAGGAAGAACAAATTGACTGGACGTTTGTCGGCCCTGAAATTCCTTTGCTTGCAGGTGTCGTCAATGCTTTTCAACAGGAAAATCTAAACGTATTCGGACCTACGAAGGAAGCTGCTTTAATTGAAGGAAGCAAAGATTACGCGAAAAGCTTTATGCGTGTACATGCGATCCCAACTGCAGCGAGTGAGACTTTTTCTGATGCAGAGAAAGCAAAAGCTTATATTGCAAAAAAAGGTGCGCCAATTGTTGTAAAAGCAGATGGTCTTGCCGCTGGTAAAGGCGTTGTTGTTGCTTTGACAGTTGAGGAAGCAAATGAAGCTGTTGAAAGCATGCTGGTCGATAACCAGTTCGGCCAAGCGGGCAGCCTTGTTATTATCGAGGATTTTCTTGATGGTAAGGAATTTTCACTTATGGCTTTCGTAAATGGTAAAGATGTTTATCCGCTCGTGCCTGCTCGTGATCATAAGCGCGTTTATGATAATGACCAGGGACCGAATACAGGCGGCATGGGTGCATATGCGCCAATCCCAGATCTGCAGCAGACTGTGATTGATGAAGCAATCGAACGTATCCTAAAGCCTGCTGCAGCTGGACTTGTAAAAGAAGAACGTTCCTTTACTGGTGTTTTGTACGCCGGACTTATTGAAACAACAGACGGCCCGAAAGTAATTGAATTCAATGCCCGTTTCGGAGATCCTGAAACACAGGTCATTTTACCACTGTTGGAAAATGATTTGCTACAAGTAATGCGAGATGTTACGGCTGGTATTGATCCGAAGCTAACGTGGAAGGATGCTTATGCTACTGGTACTGTAATTGCTGCAAGCGGCTACCCAGGAAGCTATGACAAGCAGCTTCCAATTCCTGACTTAACAGAACTTCCGCAGGACGTATACTGTATTCATGCGGGAACGGAAAAAACGGCAGACGTCTATGTTTCTAATGGAGGACGGATCTTGTTCATCGGTTCTGTACACCATAATCGTACGGATGCGGTGGAAAGTGTCAAAACAGGACTTAATATTTTTAAAGATAACCCAAATTTCCATTATCGGACTGATATTGGATTCGGGAAATAAAGGAAAGAAGAACTGGTATACGGGCCAGTTCTTCTTTTTTATTCCCCTTGAGAATCTTGTTTTTGGCGAAATTGATTGATCAGAGTCATGCTCGGGCAATAACGCACAATACCTTCTGCGATCTTGATGGCACCTGCTAGCAAAGTTAAATGGGCAGTTAATTGCTTCGGTTTTGTGACAAGTGCAGCAGTGGCATACCCGACCATGCTGACGCCAGTCGCAATCCGAATCATTGCCTGGATTATTCCAATATTCGGTTTCAAAGCTTGATGCACCCCTTTCTGTTATTAACTCTATTTTTCCTGCTATATCAGGCGTTTATGCTAGTATAAAAATTCCAATGCGCATCGTATTACGCAAATGGGCCGAGATGATGTATGATAAAGGATAAGGTAAGAAGCACATACGTGCGTATGGGGGAGGGAAGCTGTATGCAGCTTGATAAGCTCCGTGGTGAGCATTTAGATGAATTATTTCAGGCAATACTTTCATTAAAAGATGTCGAGGAATGCTATCGCTTCTTCGATGATATTGCGACAATCAGCGAAATTCAATCGCTTACACAACGCCTTCAAGTGGCGAAGATGCTGCGTGATGGAGCGACGTATCATGCAATCGTTCAAGAGACGAGTGCATCGACAACAACGATTTCCCGTGTGAAACGCTGCCTCAATTATGGGAACGATGGCTATAATACGGTTCTTGAGCGTTTAGAAGAGAAACCAGAAGAATAAGGAGCTGACATTGGATGGTACGCTTTGGTGTGGTCGGAACGAACTGGATTACAGAAATATTTCTGGAAGCAGCTAAAAAGGTCGACAGCTTTGAGCTGACGGCTGTCTACTCACGTAAGCTTGAAAAAGCGGAGGAATTCGCCAACAAGCATAAAGCAGTACATACGTTCATCGACATTGAACGGATGGCGGCGAGCGGAGAAATCGATGCAGTTTATATTGCAAGTCCGAATGCTTTGCATGCGGGACAAGCCAAGATTTTCATGCAGCATGGTGTTCATGTTTTATGTGAAAAGCCGCTGGCATCCAATACTGCTGAAGTGAAAGATCTAATTCAAACAGCAAAGCAGCATGATGTATTGTTTATGGAAGCGATGAAATCGACGTTTTTGCCGAATTTCCATGCTGTTAAGGAGAATCTGGAGAAAATCGGACCGGTGCGCCGCTATGTGGCACAGCTTTGTCAGTATTCGTCCCGTTACGATGCTTACCGGCAGGGAACGATTCTGAATGCGTTCAATCCTGAACTCAGTAATGGCGCTACGATGGATATTGGTATCTATTGCTTGTATCCGCTCGTTGCACTTTTTGGCAAACCGAAAGAAATCAAGGCGAGCGGAACTTTGCTTGAGTCCGGTGTGGATGGTCAAGCAACAATAACGCTGACGTATGATGGTATGGAGGCACTTGTTTACTATTCAAAAATAACCAGCTCTACGTTACCTTCTGAGATTCAAGGAGAAGATGCGACGATCAGGATCGATCATATTGGACATTTTGAGGACGTGAGAATCCAATATCACGACAGCACAGAAGATACCATCAGCGGTCCGCAGGATAACGAACATAACATGAGATATGAAATAGAGGAATTCGTGAATCTCATTCAATCAGGAAAGCGGGAATCAAGTATCAACACACATGAACTTGCACTATCTGTAGCCGAAATTATGGAGAAAGCGCGAAGTCAGTTTGGCTTGATATACCCAGCTGATCGGATCCAATGATACACTGAAGCCTGGCAATCGGTTGCCAGGCTTTCTTCATTCGCAAACTCTTCGTATTTTCCTCGCCTTAACCACTAAATTATCCAGTCGATTTTTGCTATAATGAACGTTATGGAAGCAAGTAATGGAGGATATACACGTGTATAACATGAAAGAGTGGCAACATATATTCAAGCTCGATCCAGCCAAAGAAATCGGCGATGAAGATTTGGAGCGAATCTGTGAATCCGGTACAGATGCCATCATTGTCGGAGGAACAGACAACGTGACACTGGATGGTGTCCTCGATTTGCTCGCACGGATTCGACGTCACACAGTTCCGGTCATTCTGGAGATTAGCACAATGGAGGCTTTAACACCGGGCTTCGATTTTTATTATGTGCCGATGGTTATGAATAGTAAGGACAAGCAATGGGTCATGGGACTGCATCATGAAGCAGTCAAGGCGTATCGGGATATGATGCACTGGGATGAAATCATGATGGAAGGCTATTGTGTCATCAATCCAGAAGCGAAGGTTTTCACCCACACTCAATGTGAGATGCCGACCGAGGAAGATACTATTGCTTACGCTTATATGGCGGAGCATATGTACAAGCTCCCGATTTTTTATCTGGAAAACAGCGGAGCGTATGCTGACCCTGAACTTGTTAGCAAAGTGAAAAATCAGCTTTCAAACACACTGCTATTTTATGGAGGCGGTATCGTTTCGCCGGAGCAAGCAGCGGAGATGAAGCAATATGCTGATGTGATTATTGTCGGAAACAGCGTGTATGATAATATAAAGGCTGCTCTGAAGACAGTGAGAGCGGTAAAAGGAAAGAAATAAAGGCGGTGCAAACATGAGCCAATTGGCGAATGATTTAATAAATGGTTTAAATAAAGAACAAGCAGAAGCGGTTAAGCATACCGAAGGGCCGCTTCTGATCATGGCCGGTGCGGGAAGCGGTAAGACTCGTGTACTGACGAACAGAATTGCCTATTTGCTTGGGGAGAAGGAAGTGTCGCCGCGCAGTATTTTGGCGATTACCTTCACAAATAAAGCAGCTAGAGAAATGCGGGAACGTGTACACAAATTAGTTGGAGATGAAGGTTCCCAGATTTGGGTTTCGACTTTTCACTCTATGTGTGTACGCATTTTACGCCGTGATATAGACAGAATAGGATACAATAGCAATTTTTCCATACTGGATACAAGCGACCAGCTTTCTGTAATCAAGCAAGCACTCAAACGGCTTAACCTTGATCCGAAGCAATACGATCCGCGTGCAATGCTCGGTGCCATCAGCTCAGCGAAAAACGAACTGATTACACCTGATCAATACAGCAAGGAAGCTGGGAGTGTCTATGAAAGAAAAGTGGCCGAAATCTTCGACCTGTACCAAAAAACATTGCGTCGCAATCAATCGTTGGATTTTGACGACTTGATCATGCAGACAATCCAGCTGTTTGACCGAGTGCCGGAAGTGCTGCAATATTACCAACGTCGTTTTCAGTACATCCACGTGGATGAGTATCAGGATACAAACCACGCGCAGTATCGTTTGGTAAACCAGCTGGCTTCCCGTTATAAAAACCTTTGTGTAGTCGGAGACTCCGATCAATCCATCTACCGATGGAGGGGTGCAGACATTACGAATATCCTTTCTTTTGAAAAGGATTATCCAAACGCAAAGGTCGTCATGCTCGAGCAGAACTATCGCTCGACAAAGACAATACTGGATGCAGCGAATAAAGTAATCGGCAACAACTCAGGACGTAAACCGAAAAATCTTTGGACAGACAATATTGATGGCTCAAAGCTGCGATATTACGAAGCAGCTACTGAGCGTGATGAAGCGTTATATGTAACCGAAAAAATTGAAGAAATGGTTATGATGGAGAAAAAACGGCATTACCGCGATATTGCGATTCTTTACCGGACGAATGCCCAGTCCCGATCCATTGAGGAAACGTTTGTAAAAGCAGGCGTTCCATATCAAATGATTGGCGGCACGAAGTTCTATGATCGTAAAGAAATCAAGGATATGCTAGCTTATCTGCGTCTGATCGCAAATCCGGATGATGACATCAGCTTTGAACGAGTAGTCAATGAACCGAAGCGAGGCATCGGTAAAACATCAATCGAAAAACTACAGGCATATGCGAACGAACACGAGATTTCTTTGTTTGATACGCTTAAAGAAGTTGATTTCACCGGCGTCAGTGCCAAAGCTGCCAATGCTCTAAGTGAGTTCGGAACGATGATCAGCAACTGGGCCAAGCAGACCGATTTTCTTACTGCGACGGATATGGTCGAGCAGGTGCTGGAGGGTTCAGGATATGAGGATATGCTGAAGGCAGAACGAAGCATTGAATCACAGAGCCGACTTGAGAACTTAGAAGAGTTCAAGACAGTAACAAAAAACTTCGAGCAGACGAGTGAAGATAAAACTCTGGTTACTTTCCTGACAGATCTTGCGCTGATTGCTGATATCGATTCCATGGATGAAGATCCATCCAGCGATGATAAAGTCATTCTAATGACGCTTCACGGTGCCAAAGGACTTGAGTTTCCGGTTGTGTTCTTGATCGGAATGGAAGAGAACGTATTTCCGCATAGTCGTTCCCAGATGGATGAGACAGAGATGGAAGAAGAACGTCGTCTTGCTTATGTGGGCATCACCCGCGCAGAACAGGAATTATTCCTCACTAATGCTAAGATGCGGACATTATTTGGCCGGACGAATATGAACCCGGTCAGCCGCTTTATTGGTGAAATTCCGCGTGAACTGCTGGAAGGTATACAAGAAACGAAACAAAATCCATTCGGACTTGGAAACAGCCGCCAAGCAGCTAAACCACAAGAGCAAAAACGTATCGTCCGTAAGCCGAAACCTAAATCCGGAGCAGATGCGCTCGGATGGGGACCTGGTGACAAGGCCGTTCATAAGAAGTGGGGCGAAGGAACAGTAGTCAAGGTCAACGGAGAAGGAGAAGCGATGGAGCTTGATATCGCCTTCCCAGCACCTGTCGGTATCAAACGACTGCTTGCTTCATTCGCACCGATCACAAAAGCTTAACCGAGGTGGCAAGCATGAATAAAGAAGAAGCAATCTTAGAGCTTGCGGATTTGCGCAAAAAGCTCAATCAATATAATTATGATTATCACGTCCTTGATAATCCACAGGTGTCCGATTATGAATATGATCAGACCTTGAAACGACTGCTTGATATCGAAGCAGAATTTCCTGACCTTGTCACAAACGATTCGCCATCCCAGCGTGTTGGAGGCACTCCGCTTGAAGGTTTCAACAAGGTAGAGCATCGCGTACCGATGCTATCCTTGGGCAACGCGTTTAATGAAGAAGATTTGCGAAGCTTCGATAAGCGGGTCCGAAACGGCTTGGAAACAGATGACTACTCGTATATCTGTGAGCTGAAGATTGATGGACTAGCTGTTTCCCTCCGTTACGAAAATGGAGAGTTCGTCCAAGGTGCAACACGCGGTGATGGGACGACTGGTGAGGATATTACCCAGAATCTACGGACAATTCGCAGCATCCCGCTTCGAATTGATTTAGAGGAAGCAATCGAGGTGCGCGGAGAGGCATTTATGCCACAAAAATCTTTTGCAGCGCTGAATGCTCAAAAAGAAGAAAACGGCGAAGCGCCTTTTGCGAATCCGCGTAATGCTGCAGCTGGGTCTTTGCGTCAGCTTGATCCGAAGATTGCTGCCAGCCGTAATTTGGACGTCTTTCTTTATGGTTCTGGACTATGGGAGACTAATAATTTAGATTCCCATAGCGGGCTGCTCGACTATTTGGAACAGCTAAGCTTCAAGACAAATAAAGAACGCCGACGCTGCCGTACAATCGAGGAAGTGCTCGCCTACGTCGAGGAATGGAGCGCCAAACGACGCGAATTAAGCTACGAAATCGATGGTATTGTAATCAAGGTGGACAAGCGGGAACAGCAGGATGAACTTGGCTTCACGGCTCGTACACCGCGTTGGGCAATTGCTTACAAATTCCCAGCCGAAGAAGTGACCACAAAGCTATATGATATTGAGTTGAATGTAGGGCGCACGGGTGTCATCACACCAACAGCATTGCTGGAACCTGTCCGAGTGGCAGGAACGACAGTGCAGCGAGCAACACTGCATAATGAAGACCTGATTCGCGAGAAGGATATTCGTATCGGGGATACGGTAGTCATTAAAAAGGCCGGTGACATTATTCCAGAGGTTGTCCGTGTTGTTACAGATGCGCGTACAGGAGATGAGCAGGAATTCCATATGCCAGAGCACTGTCCGGAATGCGGCAGTGAAACAGTTCGTTTGGAAGAGGAAGTCGCCCTTCGCTGTATCAATCCTAACTGCCCGGCACAGCTTGTCGAAGGATTGATTCACTTTGTTTCCCGAAATGCCATGAATATTGATGGACTAGGAGAAAAGGTCATCATCCAGCTGTATCGCTCTGAATTAGTGCATACAATCGATGATTTGTATAAACTTGACCGTGACGCTTTGCTTAACCTGGAGCGCATGGGTGAAAAATCGGCTGATAATCTGCTTAAATCAATTGAAGCGTCTAAGGACAATTCTTTGGAGCGCTTGTTGTTCGGACTAGGCATCCGCTTTGTTGGAGCGAAAGCGGCGAAAACATTAGCGCAAGCATTTGAAACGATTGACAGACTGCAGCAGGCGACTGTTGAGGAACTTGTCGCTATTGATGAAATCGGAGAAAAAATGGCCGACTCCATTTATCAGCATTTCCAAGAAGACAAAGTAACGCAGCTGATTGAAGAGCTAAAAGCTGTAGGCGTCAACATGACCTATAAAGGCATCAAGCCGCAGGAAGTAACAAGTGACAGCATCTTCAGCGGTAAGACAATTGTTTTGACCGGAAAAATGGAGGCTCTCACAAGACCAGAAGCGAAAGAGAAAATAGAGGCACTCGGTGGTATTGTCACAGGAAGTGTCAGCAAAAAAACAGACTTGCTGATTGCCGGCGAGGATGCTGGGTCTAAATATGAAAAAGCAGAGAAGCTCGGTATAGAGATATGGGATGAAGCACGTTTGATCGAAGCGTTACAGGAATAGAGAGGAGAAACACATGAAGAAATTAGCAGGTGTTCTGTCTATAGGAGCACTCATATTGCTGGCAAGCTGCGGACCGTCTGGCGGCGGGGAAGAAGAAGTGAAGCAGGAAACGGCAGATGGCGGGGAAAAAACGTCCGTCGTTTCCAGCTACAATTTCTCAGACGAAGAATACAAGGTGCTGCTGCCTTATGAGAGCGGTAAATCTAAAGGCGTCGTCAACTATGAGACTAGTGCAGCTCGCGGAGTAATCATCAACCAAATTGCCAACCGATTGGATATCGATGAAGTCGAAGAGGGACTTCGCAACCATTCGAAGGATGTATTCAGTCCGGACGATTATTATTTCCGTGAAGGACAAATGCTCGATAGTGATACGCTTTATAGCTGGATCGGCCGTTATGCCAAAGCACAAAAGGACGATAAGGGCAAAACATCCGCTGATGAAGAAGCGAAGGAGCTTGGACTCAACCCAGAGCTAAATGAAGACAAAGCATCGGAGAAGGATTTCCGTGATAATCCGAAATACCTATCCCACATTCTAGAGCAGGATTATATGGTGGAGGACGAGAATGGTGATATCAAGCTAGGTGGAGTCTCCATTGCACTTGCGATGAAATCGGAATACCAGTTTACGACTGGTGGTAAAGGTCCTTACCGTGAGGAAATTCCTGAGGACAAGATGCTTGCACAGGCGAATGAAATGTCTAAGAAGATTGTCGAAAGAATGCGTGACATAGACGGCTTAAGTGAAGTTCCGATTCACATTACCGTTTACCAGGAAGCCAAGAAGGAATCTGTCGTGCCAGGTAACTTCGTTGCCGAAACTACAGTAGATAAAGGCAGCAGCTCAGTCGGCGATTGGGATAAAATCGACGAAGATAACGTCTTATTCCCTTCTGATGCTGCAAATGAAAACCACCCAGATGAAAGTCAATATATTTCCGCTTTCACAACTAAGGTGGCAAGCTTCTTCCCGAATTACACAGGAATGGTCGGCAGAGGTTTCTACCAAAATGACGAGCTTAAGAAACTGACGATCGATATCCCGATTCAATTTGAAGGGAACGCTGAAGTAGTTGCCTTCACACAATATGCTTACAGCCAGATTATGGATATCTTCCCGAACTATTATGATCTGGAAATCAACATCACCTCGAATGATCAGACAGAAGCAATCATTACGAGGGAGCATGATACGAAAGAACCTGAAGTTTACATCCTTAATTAAAGCAGCCATACAAAAAGAGACAAAAAATTGCATTATTAGACAAGACTAGGAAAGTATCACCAGGAAATAGGTAGAGAAGCACATGCTTCAATCCCTACTTTCCCAATATACTTAAAGCCGGGATGTGTTAGAATGAAAGCAGGAACACATCCCAGCAACGGTCTTGGGCACAAGCTCTTACGCAGAAAGAAATAACTATGTTTCGAGGTGTAGCCCAAATGGAAATAGGCCCTTTAATTAAACTACATAGAATCAAGCAAAGTATGACGCAAGAAGACCTAGCAGCGGGCATTGTTTCAGAATCCTACCTGTCCAAAATCGAAAACCAGAAAACCAGAAAACCGATGCCAGCCCAGAAGTCATCGCATTATTATGTGAACGACTCGGAATCCAGCTTAACGCGGAGAACGAGGATATGATTAAGGAAAAAGCTGAGGAATGGTTTGCGCTTCTTTATGATGCGCATAGTCGAGAAGAACGGGACGCAAAGTACCAAGAATTAGAGCAGTTATTCAAGAATAGTAACTCTGACTACGAGATATTGTTTGAGATTCATAAGATCAGATACTATCTACTTAGAAATGAAAACGAAAAAACTAGAGAACAAATAGAAAAGCTTACAAATCTGGAATATTCATTTGATACTAGACAGAGCTTTTTTTGGAATAAGTACTTAGGTAATTATTATCAGAATTATGAAGATGATAACGTTAAAGCTCTTCAGTTTTACAAGATGGCAGAGGCTTTAATTAAAAAGATTGAACTAGCGGAAACAGATATAGCTGACATTCATTATACACTTGCTGTAACGCATACTAGACTAATCAACGACTTGAAATCAATTGAATATGCCAATAAAGCACTTGATGTTTTCAGGCAGAATTATAATTTTGTCCGGTGTGCTCAGTGCCATATTCTCTTAGGAATTTGCTACCGAAGAGTTCATATGATCGATATGGCAATTAAGCAATATAATTTAGCACAACATCTGGGCGAGATAACTGAGAACTCAGAAGTGATTCAACTATCGAATCACAATTTAGGATACCTACACTCTACTTTAGGTGAAAGTGATGAAGCCATTAAATATCTAGAAAAAGCATATGAGATGGGAAGTAATTTCACCACAACTCAAATTACAACTACTATTTCCTTAATAAAAGAGTATTATAATAGTGAAAGAATTGACGAAGCTAAGATGGTATTAGAAAAAAATTATCCCCTAGTTAAAGAGCTTCCTGCTCACAGCAAGAAGTTGTTTAAACTAGAAATGGACGTATACAAATATGCTATCTACCAAGATTATAATAAACTCGAACATACAATAATTAATGAATTCTTACCGTATTTAGAAGAAAAAAGCGATTATGCAAATATTGTTACCTATTCGAATATGATAGGGGAACACTTCGAAAAATTAAAGAAGTATAAGAATGCAGCCAATTATTATAAGATGGCGAGTCTTAATTATCAAAAACTCTTAAAAGTTTAAAGGAGCGAATATATTATGAAAAAACTACTTGTTGTTACTAGTCTAATTGCTGTTTTGGGAGTTAGTGCAATTGTAGGAAGTAATAATTTAGGCAACGAGGCAAAGTCAGAAGCAACTCCAGGTGTACTAACAATTAAATTGGTTGATTTTTAAAAATATACTTTTCCCAAGAAGGAGATTCCATTCCTTCGCCGAATATGTACATCATGTACTATTTCCCTTAAGTAAGACCCTCAATCGCCCGCTTTATTTTCGGATAAGGCGGGCTTTTTCTTTTTATTGTGCTAAGTTTCGTTTAGAGGTAAAAACGTGCTAAAATAGTTATATGTTATAGTCTGGTTGCTTTACGGCAGCTCCTTTTGCTATGATCATTTTTATATACATGTAAGGTGAATTCCGGAGGTGACAGTATGTCAGAGATTACGAAAGAACAGGTGTTGCATGTAGCGCATTTGGCGCGTCTTGCAATCACTGACGAAGAAGCAGAAAAAATGACGAAGGAACTTGATGCGATTATCGGGTATGCCGAGCTTTTGAATGAGCTTGATACTGATAATGTGGAGCCTACGACGCACGTGCTTGATTTAAAGAACGTTATGCGTGAGGATGAAGCGCGCAAGTGGATCGACCGGGAGGATGCATTGAAAAATGCACCGGATCAGAAAAATGGCCAGTTCCGTGTGCCGTCGATTTTGGACTGAGGAGGAAGATTATGTCTTTGTTTGATTATACATTGAAAGAATTGCAGGAAAAGCTACATAACAAAGAGATCACGGTAACGGATCTTGTGGATGCTTCCTATGCACGTATTAAAGAAGTAGACGATGAAGTGAAAGCTTTCTTGACGCTTGATGAAGAAAATGCGCGTGCAGCTGCTAAGGAATTGGACGAGCAGGGTGGCGACAACCCACTATTCGGTATTCCTATCGGTATTAAGGACAACATCGTAACAAAAGGTCTTCGTACAACTTGTGCGAGTAGGTTCCTTGATAACTTCACAGACCCGCTATACGATGCAACAGTCGTTTCCAAGCTAAAGGATAAGAAGACTGTTACAATCGGTAAACTGAACATGGATGAATTTGCGATGGGTTCTTCTAATGAAAACTCTGCTTACTTCACGACACGCAACCCTTGGAATACAGATTATGTTCCAGGCGGATCAAGCGGTGCGTCTGCAGCTGCTGTAGCTGCAGGAGAGGTATTCTTCTCCCTAGGATCTGATACAGGTGGTTCCATCCGTGAACCAGCTGCATTCTGTGGCGTAGTCGGCTTGAAGCCTACATACGGTCTTGTATCCCGTTTCGGTCTTGTTGCATTCGCATCATCTCTTGACCAAATCGGACCGATGACTCGTACGGTTGAAGATAACGCGCACTTGCTGCAAGCAATCGTAGGTCATGATGAAATGGATTCTACAAGTGCTGACGTAGAAATTCCGAACTACACAGAAGCTTTGAAACAAGATGTGAAAGGTTTGCGCATTGCCGTACCTTCCGAGTATCTTGGCGAAGGTGTTTCTGATGAAGTGCGTGAATCCATCAAAGCTGCACTAAAAGTGTATGAGGATCTTGGCGCAACTTGGGAAGAAGTTTCCCTGCCTCACTCTCGTTACGCAGTAGCAGCTTACTACTTGCTGTCTTCTTCTGAAGCCTCAGCTAACTTAGCGCGTTTTGATGGCGTCCGCTATGGTGTTCGCTCTACACAAGCAGAAAACATGATCGATGTGTTTAAATATTCCCGCCGCGATGGTTTCGGTGAAGAAGTAAAACGTCGTATCATGCTTGGTACGTTCGCTCTTAGCTCCGGCTATTATGATGCTTATTATAAAAAAGCACAAAAAGCACGTACATTGATCAAAAACGACTTTGACAAAGTGTTCGAAGACTATGATGTCATCGTTGGACCAACAACTCCAACTCCAGCTTTCAAAGTTGGCGAAAAAGTAGAAGATCCATTGACAATGTACGCAACTGATATCCTGACGATCCCTGTAAACCTTGCTGGCGTACCAGGAATCTCCTTGCCTTGCGGATTCTCAAGCGAAGGGCTGCCGATTGGCTTGCAAATCATCGGGAAGCACTTTGATGAGGCGACGATCTACCGCGCTGCTCACGCATTCGAGCAAGCAACAGATCATCACAAACAGAAACCGGCATTGGGAGGCGTAAAAGGATGAATTTCGAAACTATCATCGGACTCGAAGTACACGTGGAGCTGAAAACGAAATCTAAGATTTTCAGTCCGAGCCCAAATGCATTCGGTGCCGCACCAAATGAAAACACCAACCCAATCGACCTTGGGTACCCAGGTGTGCTTCCTGTCTTAAATAAAGAAGCAGTAAACTTTGCTATGAAAGCAGCGATGGCACTGAACTGTGAAATCGCGACACATACAAAATTCGACCGGAAGAACTACTTCTATCCGGATAACCCGAAAGCTTACCAGATTTCTCAATTCGATCAGCCGATCGGAGAGAATGGCTGGATCGAAATTGAAGTAGACGGTTATACAAAGAAAATCGGTATCACACGTATTCATATGGAAGAGGATGCTGGTAAACTGTCTCACACAGGCGACGGCTACTCCCTTGTCGATTACAACCGTCAAGGAACACCATTGATCGAGATTGTTTCCGAGCCAGATCTTCGTACACCTGCTGAAGCGTATGCTTACTTAGAGAAGATTCGCAACATCATCCAGTACACTGGCGTATCTGACGTGAAAATGGAAGAAGGTTCCCTTCGCTGTGACGCCAACATTTCCCTTCGTCCAATCGGACAAGAGAAATTCGGTACAAAAGCAGAACTGAAGAACTTAAACAGTTTCACATTCGTACAAAAGGGTCTTGAATTCGAAGAGAAACGCCAGCAGAAGGTTTTGCTAGCTGGAGGAGAAATCCTGCAGGAAACACGCCGTTATGATGAGTCTACAAAAGAGACAATCCTAATGCGTATCAAAGAAGGTTCTGACGATTATCGTTACTTCCCAGAGCCGGATCTTGTACCATTGTACATTGACGACGCTTGGAAGGAACGCGTACGTGCATCCATCCCTGAGCTTCCAGATGCTCGTAAAGCCCGCTATGTAAACGAGCTAGGCTTACCAGCATATGATGCAATGGTATTGACGCTAAGCGTTGAAATGTCTGACTTCTTCGAAGCGACATTGAAAGCTGATGCTGATCCTAAAGCCGCTTCCAACTGGCTGATGGGTGAGGTTTCTGCATACTTGAACAAGCAGCAGAAAGACCTTTCTGATACAGCTCTAACGCCAGAAGGACTAGCTAAGATGATTACATTGATTGAAGATGGCACCCTTTCCTCTAAATTGGCGAAGAAAGTATTCGCGGAGCTTATTGAAAATGGTGGCGATCCAGAGCAGATCGTAAAAGATAAAGGACTTGTCCAAATCTCTGATGAAGGTCAGCTAACTGAAATCATCTCAAGCATCCTTGACCAAAACGAACAATCTGTCGTTGACTTCAAGAACGGGAAAGACCGTGCACTCGGCTTCCTAGTCGGCCAAGTTATGAAACAGACTAAAGGTCAAGCCAACCCGCCGATGGTAAACAAAATCCTGATTGCGGAAATGAATAAGCGCTAACTAGAAAATCCCGCCTTTTGGCGGGATTTTTTTATGTATTGAACTTTTTAATACCAACTTCTAATTGATTCAAGCTTTGGTAGAATATAAGAAAAGGGGGGTGGCAAGATGGTTCAGTCAATTGATCCTAACAGTCATCAGAAACTGCCTTATCACTTTTATCAGGGTACTAATACGAAAACTCCGATACTTGTCATATATCACGGATGGGCAGGCAGTACTACCGGATATTATGACTTAGCAGAAGAGCTCCAGGAACTAGGATATACGGTAGTTTTACCTGACATGGTCCATCATGACAGCAGAGGGACCATAGAAAATTACTTCGACATAAGTACTCGTCAGCGCATGTTCTGGGGTACAGTATTTCAGACAATCGATGAATTCGATATATTGATAGCCGACTTGAAAGTGAATAAGAAGGACGTCCTTGTCATTGGCAGTTCTATGGGCGGCTTTATAGCAAGTAGTATTTTTGCAAAGAATACTGAAGTACAAGGTTTGGTAAACGTGAATGGATCAGGCACCTTTGTAATTACAGATGATTTTTTCAGAAAAACAGACGGAAGAGGAGAACTGTCTGGCAAGGAGAGAGCAGTGTTAGAAACGTACGATCCGATACGTTACGCATATAGCGGAAAACCTGTATTGCTTATGCATGGAGATAGCGATCAAACTATCGATATCTCTGGGCAGTATGCTTATTATGCGTACTGCAGCAGTCCCGATGTTACCTTTGATATTTACAACGAAGTCAATCATCAGTTTACGGAGGATATGGTAGATGGACTCAAATTTTGGCTGAGCGAAAACTTCAGTTGAAAAAATGGGCGCTTGTTCGTAAGGAAGCGCCCATTTCGACCTATTTTACATATCCAAGAACAAATCCATCATAACCTTTACTTCCGACTGTCTGAACAGCTGTAGCTTCAATGCGAGGTTCGTTTGAGAGTAGTTTCAGGAATTGCTGTACGCCTTGGACGCGTTCATCTGTGCTTTGCTCATTGGCTACTTCGCCTTCGCGGACTACATTATCGGCAACAATGACTGCTCCAGGTGCCGCTAGCTTGATAGCCCATTTAAGGTATTCTGGATAGCTTTGTTTATCGGCGTCGAGGAAGATGAAATCAAAAACGTTTTTCTGCTCATTATAGAGTTCTGGGAGTGTGTCATTTGCATTACCGACGACTACTTCAGCTTTATCCTCCAGTCCAGCTGTGGCAATGTTGCTTCGGGCTACTTCTGCAAAATAGGGATGGGCTTCCAGGGTATACAGTTTACCAGCATCGGGAAGGGCTTTAGCAAGCCAAATCGTGCTGTAACCGCCAAGGGTGCCGATTTCCAGGATGTGCTTGGCTCCTTTGATTTTCGCCAGTAAGTGCAATAGTCTTCCTTGTAAGGGAGATACATCGATCTGCGGCAGTTCTGCTTCTTGATTTGCTTCCAGTACATAGCTATGATCCTCTTCGGCAGGCAGCAAGCTATTCAAAAACACAGTATCTACATCACTCCATTTGTTTTCCATAACATTCATCTCCTTCTCTTCTCCCTTTTAGTTTAGTGGATGAGTAGAAAAAAATATAATACTTCAATTGTTAGCATTATAGAATAAAAGGGCGGAACATCAATATATATTCGAGAAAAGATAGGAATATGCCAATTACAGAGTTTCGGAACGGAAATATAATATGAAGAAGCAAATAAAGTGACGTCTATTACCACACTTGGCAATAGCCAAGGAATTTCCTGAAACCGGGTTAAAAGGGGCATATTATTCCTATACTGAATTGAGATAGGCTTCCAGCAGCGGGCAAAGACCTTTTCAAAATAGGAAAAAAAAGCTATGATAAGACTTGGACAATGTGAACGTAAGGTTTGGTAGGAGGCAATACAATGAAACGGGCTCGGATTATTTACAACCCAACATCAGGTAAAGAAGCGTTCAGACGTGAACTCCCAGATGTATTAGAAATTTTTGAAAAGGCAGGCTATGAAACTTCGACGCATGCGACCACATGTGAAGGAGATGCAACGGCGGCAGCGCGCTTGGCAGTAGAGCGCGGCTACGATCTTGTCGTTGCATGCGGCGGGGACGGTACTGTCAACGAGGTCGTATCAGGCTTGGCCGAACAGCCAAACCGGCCAAAGCTCGGCATAATTCCAGTCGGTACGACGAATGATTTAGCTCGTGCACTATTTATTCCGCGTAATATTAAGCGAGCAGCTGAGATCATTGTGGAAGGCAAGACTCGCAAGCTCGATATCGGTAAGGTCAATGACCATTACTTTATGAATATCGCTGGCGGAGGAAAGCTGACAGAGCTTACTTATGATGTTCCAAGCAAGACGAAGACAATGCTTGGACAGATGGCCTATTATTTAAAAGGCATAGAAATGCTGCCATCTCTTCGTCCGATCAAGGTTGAGATTGAGTATGATGGCAAATGGTTTGAGGATGAAATCATGCTTTTCCTTGTGTCTAACACAAACTCAGTCGGCGGATTCGAGAAGCTCGCACCGGACGCGCTGTTGGATGATGGATTGTTCGATTTGGTGATTTTACGCAAAACGAATATAGCTGAATTCATCCGCATCGCTTCTTTGGCAATTAGAGGAGCACATTTGGATCATGACCTTATCTTCTATACAAGAGCGAACCGAATTAAGGTTAAACCTGTTGATAAAATGCAGTTAAACATTGATGGAGAATACGGCGGTTTATTGCCAGGTGAATTTGTCAATCTGCATCAGCACATTGAATACTTCGTTACAGAAGAATTCATCCAGAAACAAGATAGCTTAGTTGACTAAGCTGTCTTGTTTCTTTTTTCGACATATTTCCCGGGTAATAGACCTAGATTTCTGATTTCAGCCACAATGTGATACAATCTTGAAAGCAAAAACAAAAAGGACGATGAAAATGGCAAAATTAGCGCCACCAGTTGAAAAGAACCAAACAATTGAACTGACCTTCGAAGACCTGACGCATGATGGAGACGGTGTCGGTAAAGTAGACGGCTATCCATTGTTTGTACCATATGCACTGCCAGGTGAAACAGCACAAGTGAAAGTAATCAAGACAAAGAAAAACTTTGGCTTCGGAAAGCTTATGGAAATAACTAAGCCAAGTCCAGCTCGAGTAGAACCACCATGCAATGTTTATATCCAATGCGGCGGTTGTCAGCTTCAACATATGAGCTACCAGCTGCAGTTAGAGATGAAACAAAAGCAAGTACAGAACGCAATGAAGAAAATCGGCCATCTAGAGCATGTACCAGTACATCCGGCACTTGGTATGGATGATCCATGGCGCTACCGAAACAAAATTCAAATTCCGACAGCAGAACGTAATGGCGAGATGATTACTGGATTTTATCGTAAACGTAGTCATGACATCATCGAGGACATGGAAACTTGCGTTATTCAAGATGAAGTCAACGACCGTATGGTAGAGGCTGTCCGTCGCATCGCCAGTCGTCTTGGTATCTCTGCATACAATGAAGAAACACATCGCGGTGACCTGCGCCACATCATGGTCCGTACTGGCCAACAGACAAACGAGACGATGATTGTGCTCGTCACTCGCATGAACGAACTGCCTTATGCAAAAGAACTCGTGGCTGAATTACATGAGACGTACCCGCAAATCAAGTCTATCGTGCAGAACATTAATAAGGAACGCACGAATGTGATCCTTGGCCGTAAAACAAAGCTTCTATGGGGAGAAGAATACATCTACGATACAATCGGAGATATTAAATTCGCCATTTCAGCACAATCTTTCTACCAAGTTAATCCGGCACAAACGAAAGTATTGTACGACCAAGCACTGGCATATGCTAATCTGAGCGGCAATGAAACTGTTATCGACGCTTACTCTGGAATCGGTACGATTTCACTATTCCTTGCACAGAAAGCAAAGAAAGTTTACGGTGTTGAAATTGTGCCGCAAGCAGTATCAGACGCTAAAATGAACGCCAAGCTTAACCATATGGACAACGCTGAATTCTACGTCGGCAAAGCTGAAGAAGTTATGCCATGGTGGAAAGCACAAGGCCTCAACCCTGACGTTATCGTCGTCGACCCGCCACGTAAAGGCTGTGAAGAAGACTTACTTCAAGCAATGATCGACATGAAGCCAAAACGCATCGTTTATGTAAGTTGTAATCCAAGCACGCTAGCTCGTGATTTGCGATTCTTGGAAGATGGCGGATTCGAGACGAAGCAAGTGCAGCCAGTTGATATGTTCCCTCAGACTGGGCATATTGAGTGTGTTGCGGAGATTGAGTTGAAGGTGTCTAACTAAAATAAACATTTCCCAGTAAAAATAAACTTTTCCTAATAAGACCCCGATTTCGGTAAAATAAACATTTCCGATTTCTGGGTCTTCTTTTACGCTGGCGTTTCTTGCTATATGAGATACGGCATGATAATTTAATATTGAACGTTCAATATAAAAGAGGTGTCATATGAGAAAGTCACAGAAAAAAGAAGCTATATTGAATACGGCAGAAAAGTTATTTTATCAGAATGGTTTTCATGCAATTGGTGTTAAATCAATATTGGATCAAGCTGGAGTCGCACCGATGACTATGTACTATCATTTCGAATCAAAGGAAGAATTAATTAAAGAAGTATTAGCCCGAAGAGAACATCAATATTTTGAATTAATAAGAGATAAGCTTAATAAAGGTGAAGGTATTCATACTTACATAGTGTCCTTGATTCAAGCTCATATAAACTGGTTAGAAGCAGACGGTACAAATGGTTGTTTGTTTTTAAGAGCAAAGCAGGAATATGAAGGTGTAAACGAGGGAATTGCTTCTTTAAGCACAGAGCATAAAAAAACTCTTGTTAACAAAATTGAAAACGATATGAAGGTATTTGATGTTTCAAAATCCTTGGGTATGCAAATTATGATTATTTTAGAGGGTTTAACATCCATGACCCAAGTACAGGAAGTAGATAAAATAAAAGAAGCAGCAGATCATTTAATAAAAGGTATGCAGATTTCTAATAATTGAATTTGAATAGGGAGACCAATGTTGTACATTGTTTCCTATTTTTTTCACTGATTTATTATAATGAACGTTATATATAAAATGAAAGGTGAGAGATATGTTAGAAAAGAAATTGATTGTAGTTGTGTTACCTATGATTGCTGTTACATATGGTTTATCTCGATTTAGTTATGGGCTGATGCTTCCATATATTAATGAAACGATGAATATGGCTCAATCTACTAGCGGTGTTATATCATCTTTGTCTTATATTGCATACTGTATTGCAATCATTTTGGCAATGGCATTTTCAAATAGAGCAGCACCTAAGACTATTCTTATCGTTGCGGGATTCTCATCTATTATTGGTTTGGGGATTATATCTGTATCGGGTAATGCTGGAGTACTAGGTTTAGGCATTTTTCTGGCAGGGCTAAGTACAGGTTTCTCCTCACCACCGTATGCTGATATTATTAATACAAACGTAGAAATAAGATTACAGAATCAGACTAATTCATGGATAAACTCTGGAACGAGTATTGGAACAGCTTTAACCGGGGTTATTGCAATTATAATGACAGATAGCTGGAGAGAAACGTATTTGATATTTATGGTTATTGCTATAGTAGTATTATTCGCTAATTACAAAGTACTGCCTAAAAATCAAAATCACGCTCTAAAAGAAAACGTAAAAGCAGGTTTTTCAAAAGAGGAGTGGAGTAGAGCCATTCCGATAATTCTGGCATCTCTAATGTTAGGAATCTCCTGTTCGGCCTATTGGACATTTTCAAGAGATTTTATGTTACAGAATGAGAGTGTTCCTGGTTACCTTGGAGAGTGGCTATGGGTGATTATTGGAATTACAGGGTTATTAGGAGGAACTGCAGGTGTATTTATCAATAAGTTTGGTTTAATGCCTGCATACAGGATTTCTGTAATAGCACTTTCAACCTCGTCTCTGCTATTAGGAACATTTGCAGATTACATTATGATAGGATTTCTATCACCTGCCCTTTTTGGGAGCTCATATATTTTTATGACGGGTGTTTTAATAGTATGGGGAATTTCCGTGTTTAAGTCAAACCCATAATTTGGACTCGGTATACCCTTCTTAATACTGGCTCTTGGTCAAGCACTAGGATCAATCTTCTCCGGGGTCATCGCTGATCAAATAAGCTATAATGTTCTATTCATTGGTGCTTCTTTGATTGGGTATATATCTTTAATATGTAAAAGAACGTGAAGGTAGCTTGAAATGGCACCCTCTGTTAAAGGAGGTGTCAGTTGAATAATTTAATCGATTGGAATATCGATGTTTAACTAAAATAAACTTTTCCTAATAGAGACCTGGATTTTGGTATATAAACAGATTCTATTTCTGGATCTTTTTCATGCGGAGACTTACTTTGCTTGCTTGATTTTATCTTGTCAAGTAATAGTATATTATGGATATTGAGAGTAAAGAGAAAGTTGTACTAACGTGTTTTAAATAGCTTAATAATATATTTAATGCCGTTCTGTATTGTACTTACTATATTCGCTTCATCAGGAGGAAAGCCAAAATGCTAAACAAAGTCAAAAATAATTTAATAGTATCCTGCCAGGCCTTACCAGAAGAACCGCTACATAGTTCATTCATCATGTCTAAAATGGCATTGGCTGCAAAGCAAGGTGGCGCAAAAGGTATTCGGGCAAACTCTAAAGAAGATATTATAGAAATAAAAAAAGAAGTAAATCTTCCAGTAGTTGGAATAGTGAAGCGTGATTATAAAGATTCCTCGGTATACATCACACCTACATATAAAGAGATAGATGAGCTGCTTGAAAGTGGATGTGAAATGATTGCTATGGATGCTACAAAAAGAACAAGACCTGAAAGCATTGAATTAAAAGAGTTAGTACAGTATGTTCGGGAAAAAGATGCATCGATACAATTGATGGCGGACATTGCTACTTTAGAAGATGCTATACAAGCAGATCAGCTTGGTTTTGATTGTGTGTCGACTACTTTGTATGGCTATACGGAGGAAACAAAGAATAAGAAGCTTTACGATAACGATTTTGAGTTTTTAAAAGAAGTAATTGAGAGTGTTAGTATTCCTGTAATTGCTGAAGGCAGTGTCATAACTCCTGAAATGGCTAAACGCTGTTTGCAACTTGGTACGTATTCCGTTGTGGTCGGTGGTGCGATTACCAGACCGCAGCAGATTACCGAACGGTTTGTAGAGACATTAAATTGAAGGCTTAACTGTATATAGATTTGATATAAGGTCCTGGATTTCGGTAAAATAATTATCATCGATTTCCAGGTCTTTTTTATGTGGACCTACTATATGGTTCAGTTTTCTTTGCACTTTTTCCTGGATAATAGTAAAATAAAATGTTGTATTTTTAACTGTATTTTATATGTCATGCTTAAGCAGTTACATGCTAAAAGAAACAGAGGCAGTTTGCTCTTTTAATAATATTAGATTTGGTAATTATAATGAGAGGATTTTATATATGAAAGATAATTTCTGGCGTGATTTACCACGACCATTTTTTGTATTGGCACCAATGGAAGATGTGACGGATGTTGTATTCCGTCATGTAGTGAGTAAAGCCGGTAGACCTGATGTGTTCTTTACGGAGTTTACAAACTCGGAAAGTTACTGTCATCCAGATGGAAAGGACAGTGTACGCGGTCGTTTGACTTTCACTGAGGATGAACAGCCAATGGTCGCTCACATATGGGGAGACAAGCCTGAGAACTTTCGTGAAATGAGTATTGGTATGGCGGAGTTAGGATTTAAGGGTCTAGATATCAATATGGGTTGCCCTGTACCTAATGTTGCTGGAAATGGAAAGGGAAGCGGCCTTATTTGTCGTCCAGAGGTTGCTGCGGAACTGATTCAAGCTGCAAAAGCAGGCGGATTGCCAGTAAGCGTGAAAACAAGACTTGGTTACACGGATATAGATGAATATCGCGACTGGCTGACACATGTATTGAAGCAGGATATTGCTAATCTTTCTATTCATCTGCGAACAAGAGCGGAAATGAGTAAAGTAGACGCGCATTGGGAATTGATTCCGGAAATCAAGAAACTTCGTGATGAGATAGCTCCTGATACACTTTTGACAATCAATGGGGATATTCCAGACCGTGAAACTGGCTTGAAACTCGCTGAACAACACGGTGTTGACGGAGTTATGATTGGTCGCGGTATTTTTACCAATCCATTTGCTTTTGAAAAAGAGCCGAAAGAGCACAGCAGTAAGGAATTGCTTGATCTTCTAAGGCTGCATCTGGATCTCCATGATGAATATTCTAAAACAGAAGCGCGTGCGTACAAACCGCTTCCTCGCTTTTTCAAGATATATCTTCGTGGATTCCGAGGAGCAAGTGAATTAAGAAATCAATGTATGATTACGAAGTCAACAGACGAAGTTCGCGCATTGCTTGATGAGTTTGAGAGAAAGTATCTCGTTGAGGTGGAAGAGCAGTAGAAGTGTTTCAGATAAAAACGAATTTGGCGCTAATCTGGTGTGATTCTTAAAATTTAGAGTTTATAATAAGCAGTTAAATGGCTGGTATAATATCGGTATTGAACCGAATTATACCAGCCATTTTGTATTTTAATAAGAGTAGGTGTCTTGTTCATGTTAATTCTCATATGCGGTATCGGTCACTTGATGGCTAGTCTTGAATTCTGCAGGAGCACTTCAACTTCTTTCCTAATTATAAGGAGCATCCGATTCTTTATTGTATATTCTCTATATTATTGACCGCTGGAACTAGGGTAAGAGAATTATGTCAGGCTAAGGTAAAGAATCTTAGTTATGATGAAGGTGTGTATTGGTTAAAAAGGGACGGTGTACACCGTCCTTTTTCCGTTACATATCTAAATGTGTACCAACCCTAACTTTAAGTCCCTCTTTCCGCCTGCAGGTGAAATCTCTTCCTGTATCCTTTTCAAGCATATATATATACTTTTATTCTGAATTAAGACTATAGTAGGAATAGACAGACAAGTATTTGTAGTTAAATAGGAGGAAATCTAAGAGTGGCTAGATTAGAAAATAAAGTAGCAATTGTAACTGGAAGTGGTTCCGGAATTGGGGCAGCAATTGCCAAGCGTTTTGCGGAAGAAGGAGCAAAGGTGGTGCTTGCTGATGTTAGTGACAAGGGTGTAAGCCTAGTAAAGAAGGAAATTGAGGAAGCTGGTGGTTCAGTTGAATATATTGTTAGTGATATCTCAAAAGAAGAAAATGCCAAAAAAATTAATGATTTTGCAGTAGAGAAATTCGGGAAACTGGATATCTTGGTTAATAATGCTGGGTATGCAGGACCAAGTGACCCTGCCGAGCAATTTAATTCAGAGGAATTTGATAAAATTTTTAAAGTAAATGCATATGGGACTTTTTATATGGTTAAGCATGCGGTACCGTATATGCAAGAAAACAAAGGCGGAAGTATTGTAAACGTAGGTTCTAATAGTACATTGACACCGACCGATTATCCTGGATATGCGAGCTCTAAAGGTGCAGTGCGCACAATGTCCTTTACATTATCTGGAATCCTTGCTAAGGATAAGATTCGTGTAAATACATTAATTCCTGGAACAACAAGAACACCAATGGTGCAGGCTATTTTTGATAATCCAGAGTTAGCGAAAAAGTATATTGAAACAATTCCATTAGGTGAAGTTGTAGAGCCTGAAGACCTTGCAAATGGTGCACTTTATCTAGCATCAGACGAAGCAGGCCGTGTTACTGGAACAGAATTAGTTATTGATGCAGGCATGTCTTTATAATTTATTAATTATAAGAATTAGCAATGATCGCTATTCGGTTTAGAAGTAGAACCATATGGTTTAACTGAATGTAAATTGAAGCAGAGAGAGGAAGAATTGATTAATGAAAAAGACCGGTAATCCAGAATTATTTATTTCTGGATTATCGGTCTTTTTGTACATTATGTTTCCTTGTTCGAGTTGTTCATAGTTTCATTTATCGATATTTTAAAGGTATTGATGAAAAAAATAAGAGGTTCCTATTGACGTATGCTACTTAATGTAATTAACAAATATTTGAATCTGATATGGTGTCGTTAACGTAGACATATAATAATAGTTGGAGGTGTACAGTTGATAAAAAGTAAAAAAATGTTGTGGATAGCCATTCTTCTTTTTATTGTATCTGCAGTAATGAATTTTCCTTTTCCACATGCAATTCCTTATGGGGAGACAGTTGCAGAAATATTTAATTTTCCAATTCGTTCTGCTAATGGATGGCATTATGTAGGGATAGCATCGTTAACTATATTTATTGCCAGTATATTTTTCCTTACAAGATCATTAAAGAAGTATCATATGCGCGCATTCCTACTTGCAATACTAATAGCTATTTTCGTACCTGCAATAATTCTCAGTACTTATCAAAAAACTTTTGCAAAAGGTGTTAATGCAGTTTATTACAATGATGAGGTTAGTAACTGTGAATTTGAAATGATTAGTGAATCAACATTGAGTGGTGAATGTGAGCTGTCTTTTGAAAATTACAGTAGTAAAGATGTTCAATTCACTCTTGAATTTCATGAGGATTACTACTTTGAAGATGATGTTCCGATGGTAGCCCTCATGAATAATAAAGCTCCTTATGAGGTTGATTTAAGTGGAAAAGAGAAAAAAATCGTAAAGTTAAAAACGGAAATCGATGTCTCTAATATGGAGAACCATATTGAAGGGGGAAGTGCATCAGGTGTAAATGTCATTATTAAGTCTGGTGAGAAGATGCGCAAACTGTAATTTAAGAAAGTAGTACTTTACGATTTAAAAAGAGCAGGATAACGCATCATCCTGCTCTGTGAAGACTAAATTTCACAGTCATTAAAGTAATTACATAATTGACTGTTTAAACGGTCTAATTGAATAACTTGCGAATGAGGAAGTCCATCTCTATTTGTCTTTTGGGTACACATCAAGCATGAACAATGCACTTTTCCTTTTGCAAAATAACCAGTGTGGCTAACATGCCATCCGTTATGTTCTGCAATTTTAGTTTTACGCTGAATGGATCTTCTTCGATGATGCCGATAATATGCACGGTTTCTATTTTGTCTATATGGTTTCACTTGCCACCAACTCCTTGGGATAAGGCTCAGCCTGTAAAGGTCCCCCAAAGGAAAAATAGACAATTACAGGCTGAGTATGATAGCAATAGACGTGGTGAGAAGATTCAAGCTAATCACCTCATAATATTGTTTTTTTTTATTATACAGCAAATCAAACTATTGTCTTTGAAGAATGGTTATTGCTTTTCCTCTGCAAACAATTCCTTCTTATCCCATTTTCCCCACTTATAATAAGAGAATGAAAAAATACTACTCAAAATAAAACTAATCCCCATTCCTAGTGCAATTCCGTTTTCTCCGACAAAAGCGGAGCAGATATATGTCAGCGGATAGCGGAGCAGCCAAAAGGATAAGATGTTCAAAATTAGTACTTGGTACATCGCACCCGAGCTTCGGACAATGCCGTTCAAGATAAAGTTAAGCCCGATAAATGGATAAAAGAAGGCGATAATCTTTAAATAGTCGGTACCGAATGAAATGGCTGCTTTCTCATTGATAAACAAACTGGTTAAAGGTTCTGCGAGTAGGAAGACAAGAACGGCAATTACAAGCATAATGGCTAGATTGAACAGAGCTCCGTACTTCGCTATTTCCTTGACCCTGTCCCAGCGGCCGATTCCGATATTCTGTCCAGCCATACTGTTGACGGCTGTTCCTAATGCCATGGCAGGCAGGGTGATCAGGCTATCAATTCTTTGGGAAGCTCCAAATCCGGCGACAGCCGATCCGCCAAAGGAATTGACCACACTCATTATGGCTGTTACACCAGCATAAATGACCATCATTTGTAATCCAGACGGAATGCCGAGCTTTAAAATAAGCAATACTTGTTCCTTCTTTGGCAAGAAGGGGACAGACAATGGAGCGAGCCTATTACGAAGTGTGTAACCTACTCCTAAAAGGAAAGCAACTGCTTGTGATAAGACAGTGGCATATGCAGCTCCCTGTATGCCCCAGTCAAAGACTGAAATAAACAATGGATCCAGTATTGTGTTCAAAATAACGGCGACAAAGACAAATTTCAGCGGTGTTTTACTATCTCCCAAAGCTCTTAAGACAGTGCCGATAAAGTTGTAGCCCATTAAAAATAGGATACCTATAAAGTTAATTTGCAAATAAGCCTTGGCTTCATCCACCATCTCAGCTGGTGTATCGAGCATGATGACAATCTGACGGGAGAAAAGTAACCCTATGATGCCAACAAATATGGATAATAATCCAAGTACGACAACGAAGGCGTTTAAATAGTTTTTTAATCCTTTTGCGTCTCCTCGCCCTCTCTGCTGGGATAAGACCGTCAAGGTAGTATTGTTAATTCCGATTATGAATGCAAGAACTGTTAACAAGACAGTGGAGGAGACGGTTACTGCACCAAGCGCATTCGCACCCAGAAGATTCCCTACCCAGAGACTGTCGATGAATTGATACGAAACCTGCAATAAGTTCGTAAGCATGATAGGTCCGGCAAAAGTGAAGAGCTGCTTCATTATCCGGCCTTCTGTAAAATCCTGTTGCACCAAGGTGATTGACACTTCCTATCTTTATGTATGGATGGATATCATGTGAGCAGTATACTGCTAAATACTTAGCTTTAGCGTATTCATTCCACTATAATATAAACGATAAATTAGGTTATAACACAGAACAGCAAACCGCACAAATGTCGTATCTTATTATGTCTGCATAACGCAAATGTTTCCGGAAATCCTAACTCTGAACAAGTTTAAATGAGGAGGGATATTCGATGGTCAAAGACTCATACGCACCTCGCGAGAAAAAGAATGGCGAAGGTAAGAAGCCTGATGAACAAAGAAGAGGAAAAGCGAGATCAAATACTCGTGGTGGAAGAAATTAATAGTAGTATTGGATAGAAATATCTAATGTATGTTTCTTTTTAACTAAATGATTATTGCTTATATAGACCCGGTATATGTGAGATGTTTTTTCATTATACTGGGTCTTTTACATGTAAATACACGGCACCAAGAAATGGATTTTTTGCCTATTTCAATCACCATAACTCTTGTCTATACTTAGGTTGTTATTTTTATACACTTGTTTGAATTTTTAAACTAAGTTAAACAGGAGGTATAGGGGATGGAGCAGTCGCAAAAAAATGGCTTTATCATGCGTTCTTTGAATGGTATTGAACGAGTCGGCAACAAGCTTCCTCATCCAGTTACGTTATTTTTCATGTTTGCAGCAGCAGTGGTTGTGTTATCAGCTATTTTTTCTACTATTGGTGTCAGTGTAGAGGACCCTTTGAATGAAGGAGAAACAATCGCTGTCAAAAACCTGCTGAACTCTGAAGGGATTTTGTATCTGTTTGAAAGTGCTGTAATTAACTTCACTAATTTTGCTCCGCTTGGAACCGTTTTGGTAACGATGCTTGGTATCGGAATTGCAGAACGCTCAGGATTAATTAGTGCGTCGCTTCGTGGCCTTGTTACGTCAGTTCCCCGGACACTGATGACGGCAGCTTTAGTTTTCGCCGGAGTGATGTCCAGTATGGCTGCGGATGCAGGCTATGTTGTATTAACGCCGCTAGGAGCAGTATTGTTTGCTGGTCTTGGACGACATCCGTTGGCTGGACTCGCTGCTGCCTTCGCTGGAGTATCAGGAGGCTACAGCGCAAACCTGTTACTCACTTCACTTGATCCGCTTCTTGGAGGGATGACGAGAGACGCTGCAGCACTTATCGATCCTTTATATGCTGAGGGCATGAATTACGCAATGAATTATTACTTTATGTTCGCTTCTGTTTTCCTGATTACCATACTAGGTACATGGGTGACTGACAAAATTGTAGAACCACGACTTGGTACGTACAAAGGTGCTGTCCAGGGAGAGGTTAACTACTTAAAGCCTCTAGAGAAAAGAGGATTATGGGGAGCACTAATTGCCTTCCTTGTAACAGTCGTGGGCATTGCATTGCTGGTAATTCCCTCGTGGGGACCATTGCGCGCGGGTGAAAATAGTATTATCGATGCGCCATTCCTCAATACGCTTGTTCCAGTTATCTTGATTGTGTTCTTCATTCCAGGTCTTGTATACGGTCTTATTACAAAAGAAATCAAAAACGATAAAGATGTTGCCAATCAATTATCGGATACAATGGCAACGATGGGCTCCTACATCGTCCTTGCCTTCGCGGCAGCGCAATTTGTAGCTTATTTCAATGAATCGAATCTTGGTACTGTCCTCGCTGTAAGAGGTGCAGAGTTCATTGATGCCACGGGACTTACAGGCATCCCGCTAATTCTAATCTTCGTCGCCGTCGCTTTTCTAATCGATCTGTTTATCGGAAGTGCCTCTGCTAAATGGGCTATCATGGCTCCTGTGTTTATTCCGATGATGATGCTGTCCGGATACTCACCTGAGTTCACACAGCTCGTATACAGAATAGCTGACTCAACCGCTAATATTATCTCCCCGCTGATGCCTTACTTTGCAATCGTCATTGCCTTCGCCCAGAAGTATGATAAGAAAGCCGGAATCGGAACGCTGATCTCAACAATGCTTCCTTACTCCATCGTCTTTACGATCGGATGGGTATTGATGATGCTGATTTGGATGTGGACTGGATTGCCGATAGGGCCTGGAACGCCAATCGAATATAGCCCGATTCCTTAAGGAGTCGGGTCTTTTTCTATTTGTAAGTATTAAGATATACTTTGAGTAAAAAACTTTATCTGGCATCCTGCGGCAAAACGTGTTAAAAAAGTATAGGAATCATTTCAGAAAATTACCTTTCATTTAGTTGAATAGATTAATAGATTCCTCATAAGAAGGGAGGAAAAATAATGAAGAAAACAACGAGAGTAATCCTCGATCCAGAAATCATGGACACAGAAATAATCCAGCTAGATAGTAAAGGGGCTGGCCAGGCAGTTGTATGGGTGGATAAAGGACAGGACAAGCTGCGGAAAGTGAAACTGACTGTCCCGAAGACGTTACCAGGCGAAAAAGTGCGGGCTACAGTCGCTTGGCCTCATGCGAAAAGATCCATAGCCGCTTTGGAGGAAGTCTTGGAGGCACATCCTGAAAGGGTTGCTGCAGCCTGTCCTCATTTTGATTTATGTGGCGGGTGCGCATGGCAGCACTGGCAATATGAAGGACAGTTAAAACATAAAACATTGCATGTTAAAGATGCTCTGTTAGAACAAGGTTTTGATCCGGAGCTTGTGAAAGAAACTATTGGCATGGAGAATCCTTGGCATTATCGTAATAAGATGGATTTTGCTTTTGCAACAGATGGTTCAATGGGATTACATGAACAGGGGAATTTCCGTAAGATTATCCCGCTTGAGACATGTTTGATCATGGAAGAAGACATGAAAGAAGTTGCGATGGAAGTTGCAAGCTGGGTTAAAGAGCAAGCATTAAGTGGTTATAACAAAGATACGCACGAGGGTCTGCTTCGGCATTTGATGGTAAGGCAGTCTTTTGTTACAGGGGAAATCATGCTGGCAGTGTTTGCGACACAAGCACCGGATGCAGGATTGGCTCAGGCTGCTGAGCAGCTCAAGAAACGAATTGAGCAAAGTTACCCGAAGGTAAAAAGTCTATTGTGGCTTGTGAATACGGACTGGGCCGATAGCATCCAAGCGGAGGACATGCATCTATTGGCGGGACGTGATTTCATTTATGATGAAATCGGAGGCTATCGTTATCGTCTTTGGTTTGATACCTTCTTCCAGGTCAATCCAGTGCAGGCGCAAAAGCTCATCGACACTGCTCTTGAAATGGCACAGCCGAAAAAAACAGAAACAATGCTGGAGCTGTTTTGCGGAGTAGGAACTTTTTCACTACCTTTTGCCAGCAAAGTTGAGAAACTTGCCGGCATTGAGATTGTAGAAAGTTCCATTGAATCAGCAAAACGCAACGCAGCCGACAACGGTATTTCCAATACCTATTTTCTCGCCGATAATGCTAGATTTGGAATGGATCAGGTCTTAGATAAATTTGGCACGCCTGACTTGCTGCTGTTGGATCCGCCGCGGTCTGGAGCAGGTGGGAAAGTAATGAGAAAGATCGGCCGATCTAAACCAAAGCGGATCGTTTATGTATCCTGTAATCCAGAAACATTTGCAGTCGATATTAAGGAACTAAATGAATTCGGTTATTCGTTGAAGGAAGTTCAGCCTGTTGATTTATTTCCGCATACTGTACACGTAGAATGTGTTGCTGTACTAACTCTAAATTAAGCTAATAAAAAGGCAGATCACATAGAGCGAGTGATCTGCCTTTTTTTCGTTATTTTGCTGGTAAATCTTCAATTGAATCAATGTCCATGTAGGACGGTACAACAATACCATTTTTTGCACCTGTCAAATTTGCACCTAAATCAATGATATCATCTTTATACTGTTCAAAGAATGGTCCATGTGTTACTGGTAGCCAAGGAGCAACTGAAGCATCACCTTCTCCTTGGGCGATTGATTGGAACAAAACAGCTGGATCAACAGGGGTGACGGTTACCTCAAACCCTTGCTGTTCTAATACTTGCTTTATAACTTCACCAGAAGCTAGTTCTGAATCCCAAGGAGTAGCGACTAATTCAAACTCTTTTCCCTGGACCTCATCTACGCCTTCCGTCCATTCCTTAACTTTATCTTGGTTTGCGTCAATCCATTTAGTTGCAGCTTCCGCAAATTCCATATCTTGAGCGTCATTCATCACAGCTTCCATGTCTTCTATATCCCAGTTAAAACGATCAAGAACTTCATAGGCTTCAGGATAATCTTCTTCTAAACCTGTTCGGGCTATTGTATGTATACCTTCATCTCTACCCATAGTACCTTTAGGATCTTCTAAGTATTTTAAATCGTATGAAGCAAACATCCAGTGCGGATTCCAGCCAACTATTACAATGGGCTCTTCATTATCAATAGCCTCACCTAACTCGGTTAACATTCCAGCAGTTGAGCTTTCAAAGAGTGTCCAGTCATTTAAGTTCTCATAACCAGCTATTGTATCTTCAGCAAGCCCCATTGCACCGGCTCCTGGTTCAATACCTGTAATTGTATAATCTAATTGGTCGCCTAAATTCGCAGCATCGCTATTACTTTCAGAGCTGCCGCAGCCTGTTAAAACAATAACAAAAGACAAGACTGATATGATTCCGATTATTCTCTTCTTGAACAAAAAATCTTCCCCCTTCTCTTTATAAGCACAAGTATTATGTTAACTCATACAGAAAATACAGTAAATTCTATTAAAACTGTATAAATTGGTGTGTACTGCTGTATAACAGCATTAGTTGTATTAAGCTGTATCATCCATTTAAATACGCTGTTATGGTCCGTTTTAAGGCGTTATCTGGATGAAATGGCTTACAAGGAGTGAAAGAGGGGTTTCTTAGATTGTGCGACGATCCTACCTCATGATAACTTGATGGCTAAGTTGAAATGCGTAATTGGTTACTGATTACTGGTATTTTATCCTGCGACAAAAGTTTGGTTTTTGGAAATTCCATCTAAATTACTGGGAATGAATGGATGACTTTTGTATAATTTTTAACGACTATAGTAATAATCCAATAAGATCATCTACAGAGGTGAGGGACTATGAAGGTTAAATTTATTGTTGCTTTAATTATGACGATATTTGTACTAGGGGGTTGCGCAATGAATAATGACAAAGAATCAAAATCATCCTCAGCAAATGAAGCTAAGGAATTTCCAGATGTAGCAGCATTTGAAGATGAATTTACGAGAGAATTTTTGGAGTCTACCCAACCTACAAGGGAAGGTTATTATTCTTTCTTATCTAAAACAGGTGCTTATAAAATGGATTTCCCTGAAGGTATGAAGATTAATGATAAAAGTTACAGTATAGATCCGGATAAAAATAGTGAGGTAGTTATATTCTCCTCTCAGAATTCAAATGGTACCTTTATAGACCATCATGTAGAATACTACAGTTTTATAAATGATCCGCAACATGGAAGAGATCAGATAGAAGGACGAGTGGGTGTCGAAATTAAATTTGAAGAAGTGCCTTCAAATTACGACCAAAAACTTGAGATAGCTGAATATGAATACGAGAATTCTTCTGGGATAGTATCATTGATTACAAAAGATGGTGTAGATGGACAAATTCAAACTTTCTCAAGCCTCAGATGTTCAAATGATGTGGAGGAAAATGTTTGTAAACAGCAAATTGAAGATGAAAAAGCAGAAATAAAAAAATGGTTAAAGAGCATTCATCTAATTTCTAAAGAAAGTGAGTAAAATTATGAGCGAAGATATTATTAGCGGCTCAGAGTTTAAAACAAGACTAATTGACTTAGGTTACAAAGATTTATCATTAAAAGAATTAGAGTTAAATATTAGACAAATATATATGGAGGAAAATGGAGAGTTATTAGAAGCTGACATTGAAATCCTTAAATCATCTGATATAGAAAGTGACTTTGTTAAAGATTCAGGGTATGACGGAATTGCAATTCATATCAACACAGTCGAAAAGGAAGAAGTTTATGTAATATCAGAAGGTACTCAGGACTTGCCAGATTGGCTTTATAATATAAAAGCTATGTTGGCAGGTCAAACTATTAAACAAGCGCAGGCCACAGATGTATTTGTTCAAGAAGCAAAAGAACATTTTAATGTCGACGACAATGTTAAAGTCAATGGACTCTCACATTCGTTGGCTCATAATAATAATACTATAGCTCTCCTATCTTTCGATAATGTATACAGTGTAAATGGTGCACAATTAAATTATTATCAGCTATTTAATACAGATTTTAGGTTTAATGATGCCGTTAAAAACGAGTTCTCTTTTAATACTGACGATGAAGTCTACAATCTTTCACCCCAAGATCTACATGACTTTGCAATGACCTATTATGGAGATAAAGCTGATAAAATAGATCAAGTTATTTCAACTGACGATCCTTTATACGCAGTGAGTGTTGTGCGCGGCTTCTTTACACTTGGCAGTATTACGATGGTTGATACAAATCCCGATGTTCCTGGACTTCGAGAGCTAATTGCTGATATACCTGATGATGTTATTAAGGATTTTCAAGAGCTAGCAATTGACTTTGCTGTTGCCTCTAATCAAGGCGGGACAAACGAAGGTATAAAAGAATTGATAGGTATAGATGTCGGGGCATTTAAAGATAAAGAGGGGATGGAACTAGCAGGCCATATCATAGCAAATTATGACACTATGGTCCGTGCCTTAAATGAAAAGCTGCCACCTCTTCTGGATAGAGTCCAAACAGTAACTGCTAATTCAGATGAAATTTTCGGGAGCTTAGAGGAAGCCGGTTATATTACGGAAAGGCAAAAAGAAGTAACCGTTGATCACTTAACCCGTATAGAGAAATCGTTGATTGATATAGAGAATATCCTTAAAGACAACGTTAATCTCAGAGATAAACTCAACAATCCTTTTTTAGGAGCTGGTAATGAAATTGTCACTATATTAAGACTAGCTAGTAACTTAGTTGAGATTTATATGAGTTATGTAGAAATTGAAAAGACAGGTATTCTGAAGCGATTAGAGTCCATTAAGGATAGTCATGGTCTGCAGGAGATGCTTTCATCTATGTCAGATGGATTGAAGAGTTACATAGGTGCAGACATGATATACACATCAACATCAACAAAAGGCGAACCCATCAAAGTAAACATCTCCGCAGCACTCCGAATGTATCAAAAATCGATCCCCATCTTAGAAGCAAAATCAACCAAGATTAGTAACTTTGAAAAGGCAATAAAAGATGAATTAGATGAATCCTATAAGGATGAGAAGAGAAAAGTTCAGGATGAAATCGATCAAGTGGAATCCAGTCCCAGTAGCTACCGATTCTTATTGAGTAAACATGGGTATTACCCGACTTTCAATAAAGAGATAAAATCGATCAGGGTTCATGAGATCTTTTATCCGTTAGAGGACAATGACTTTGATGAGCAGCTGGAAGAGCTGAAAAAGTCAGTAGAATCAGGCAAACTCTATATAGAAAAGTATCGTCAGGCTATTGAGGATTTATTTGAAGAAGAAGAAAACGTATCTCAGTTATTCGACCTATCAAGGAGGATTTGAATGCCTCAATTTACATTCTCTGTTACGGAACAATTGATTCCGAATCAAGATTATACCGATAAGAAAAAGCAATTGCGTACACATGTAGACAACATGAGAGCTGACGATGATGAGTTTTATGTTTTGGTCAACAATATCATTGTTGGAGAAGACCAAAAAGGCAAAATCATTGATGCGATGAAGAAAGAAACTACCGCACGCAAGGATCACGATGAGTCTATTTATGCTGATGTTATTTCAAAAATCAGCAAATCTGTTAATTCGTTTAATGAGCAAGTTGCTGATATGAAGAAGCAGAGATTGTCGATTACTTATGAGGATAAGACTGAATAAATGAAAAAGGCTTTGACTCTTGATAAGAGAGCAAAGCCTTCTTTTCTTTCTTTAATAATACGAATCATTCTCACGCCAATTCTCTTCTTCTTCGTCTGTCATCACGTCATCAGGATCTATTAAACCGGTCATTTCAAAGCTTTCTCCGTTATTATCGGAAACAAGCTTTGCTTTCACATTTCCACCGTAATAGTCTCCATTGGTGCCTTGTCCCATCTGCATGACGATCTGGTCTCCATCAAACTCCGCCGATTCCATTACCGAAAACACATCTTTGTATATGCCGGGCAATTCAACCTCGAAATTATCCCAATTCGATCCGCCGTCGGTCGTGCGATAGTATTCTGTAGGACCTGTTGAACCAAAGCTCATGAAGCCAATGTCTTTTGAGACGAAGGTTCCGCTTTGCACAATTCGTTCACTTGGTGCGCTGCCGACTAGATTCCATGTCTTCCCGCCATCAGTTGTTTGGTAGATTTGGTTACCTTCAGCTGACATTGTCCTTCCGCCTGACAGAATGACGAACCCATCTTGCTCGCTTGTAAAGCCAATTATCCGTAGCCGGATACCTTGTATTGCATCAGGAAATTCCGCTGTATTCCATGTCTTGCCTTGGTCAGTTGATGACAAAACGGCAGTTTGCTCAAATCCTCCAACAATAAAAGCGAGTCTGTCTGCCGATAATAGATAGCTTTGATCAATCAATTCCGTTTTTGAACCTTGATATTCTCCAGCAAAAAGATCGTCTACTTCAACAGGAACTTTCATCCAATTCTGTCCATTATTCATGGTCACCTGTAAGCCAGATTCATCAATTGTATAAGAAATGGCTGGACCAGTAAGTGTTGGTTCTTCTTCGGGCGTCGGAGTCTGTTCTTCCTGACAGCCAGCTAATAGAAGTAAACAGAGACAAATACCTACAATATAACGCATTTTTCTACTTCCTTTCTGTCATTCTATTTTATGGTAAATAAAGTAGAGAGTCCAACCGATGCTTTTTGATTTGAACGACTTTCGGGTCAATGTTTTCTCAAGGTGAAGAGTATGTAATAGCGGAACAGCTTCATACTAAATTACAGATGAGAATCAAGGAGACTGAACGGAAATGAATCAAGGAGAATTAGGAGTGCGAGCAACAAAACTAAAGAAATTAAAAGATCAAGTCATCGTCATTACCGGCGCATCCAGTGGTATAGGTCTAGTAACAGCAAGAATGGCAGCAGCCAAAGGTGCGAAAGTAGTACTGGCGGCAAGGAATGAAGCAGCGCTGAAAGAGTTAACGAATGAATTACAGCAAGCTGGTCATGAAGCTGTTTATGTACGAGCGGATGTCGGCATCGAAGAGGATGTAAATAAAATTGCAGATAAGGCGATTAAGGTGTTCGGCCGCTTTGATACTTGGGTGAATAACGCAGGGGTTGGTATTTATGGAGAAGCAATGAACATAACTAATACAGATATGAAACGGCTGTTCGCGACAAATTTTTGGGGTGTTATTTATGGATCTAAGCTGGCAGTACGTCATTTTAGTGAGCAGGGAAACCCTGGTGCGCTGATTAATGTTGGCAGTACATCTGGAGACAAAGGTACTCCTTTTCTATCTACTTATGCAACTTCTAAGTTCGCTGTACATGGATGGACGGAAAGCTTGCGAATGGAGCTTGAGAAAGAAAAATTGCCCGTCTCTATTACACTAATTCATCCAGCAAGAATTGATACTCCTTATAGTGAGCATGCTAGAAGCTACTTTAAGCACCACCCAGTTCACAAGGGAATGATTTATCCTCCAGAAGCAGTAGCAGAAGCTATTTGTTATGCTGCTGCAAACCCTAAAAGAGATATCTACGTCGGCTCCCAGGCAAAAGTGATGCAACTTTTAGGAGCTAATTTTCCTAGTTTTACGGATAAGGCGTGGGAGCTTATTTTACCTCGAACGCAGTACGATAAGAAAAGACAATCAAAATCACCAGAAGAAAGTAATCTGTATCATGCCGGTTACGGGATGCACGAACGAGGAATGAATCTTGGATGGAAACGAAAACGAAGTCTGTTCGTTAAAGCGGCGAAGCATCCGGTACTAACTCGGATTATTGTGACAGGAATAAGTGTATGGGCAGTACTTAAAATGAAACGGAATAGTTAAGAGGGTTATCTGTAAGAAATGTAAATAAATGAAAATTGAACAATTAATCTTGTAATCCCTTTAAAATAACACTATAATTGTTCTTATTATAAAGACAGTTGTCCTTTTAGGGTGGACTAGACTTACTTCTCCCTTAGTACAGCATAAGATAGTGAGGGGATTATTATGAGAAATGCTTTGAAACTGTGGAGTCGGTTAAGCTTAGTGCAGCAAATTATTATTGGTCTTATTGTCGGTATTATATTGGGGATTACGATTCCAGATGCTGCACAGCCTGTCACGATTTTAGGTACTCTGTTTGTAGGTGCATTAAAAGCCATTGCACCCGTACTTGTGTTGTTCTTGGTCATGGCAGCAATTGCCCAGCACAAAAAAGGAAAGCAGACGAATATGAAATCAATCATAGTCCTTTATCTTGTTGGCACTTTTGCCGCTGCAGTCGTGGCTGTTGTAGCAAGCTTTATTTTTCCGCTCAACCTATCACTCGCAGATCGTCCTGAGGATGTAGCGGCGGCTCCCGGAGGCATTACCGAAGTGTTGCAAACTTTACTGCTGAATATCGTGGATAATCCGGTCAATGCAATCGTTAACGCGAACTATATCGGTATCCTCGCTTGGGCTATCCTGTTCGGATTGGCATTGCGCAATACATCGGATACAACGAAATCTGTCATTTCCAACTTGTCTGATGCTGTTTCAAAAGTAGTTACATGGGTGATCAAGCTTGCACCACTTGGAATCTTGGGTCTTGTTTTCACGACCATTTCTGAAAATGGTCTATCGTCCCTAGCAAGTTATGGACAGTTGCTCGCGTTACTCCTAGGGTGCATGCTTTTCGTAGCACTTGTTGTAAATCCCCTTATTGTTTACTTGCTGGTCAGACAGAACCCTTACCCACTAGTGTTGACTTGTTTAAAAGAGAGTGGTGTAACAGCGTTCTTTACTCGAAGTTCAGCAGCGAATATTCCAGTGAATATGAAGCTGAGCGAGAAGCTTGGCTTGAACAAAGATAGCTACTCTGTATCCATCCCGCTCGGTGCAACAATCAATATGGCAGGTGCAGCAGTAACAATCTCTGTTTTAACTCTAGCGGCTGTTCACACAATGAATATCGAAGTCGATATCGTGTCTGCCATCCTTTTAAGTGTTTTAGCAGCTATTAGTGCATGCGGTGCTTCTGGCGTGGCGGGGGGATCCTTACTCTTGATTCCGCTCGCAAGCAGTCTATTCGGTATCCCAGCTGAAGTGGCAATGCAAGTAGTAGGCGTAGGCTTTATCATCGGAGTCGTGCAAGACTCAGCTGAAACAGCATTGAACTCCTCTACTGATGTATTATTCACTGCTGCTGCTGAGTTTAAGGAAAGAAGAAAAGCAGGAGAGAAGATCAAAATCAACGTTAATAATAAAACAGCTTAAATCTAAAACTGCATCTTTGATAAGATGCAGTTTTTTCATTTGGAGAAAAGATGCAAGATACTCCTTTTGTTATAATTAGTTAAATTATGTAAATATACTAGAATAGTGGAGATTAAACATGGTACATATAAGAGAAGTAAAGAAATCTGAAGAAGCACTGCTTCATAACCTTATGCAGTTTTACATTTATGAATTCAGTAAATACATCTCGAAGATTAAACTTGAAAGCGATTGTACGTATAAACCCTTTGACCTGAGTCAGTACTGGGAGGAAGAAACACATCACGCTTACTTTATCTGTATGGAAGCTGAAGTCATCGGATTTGCACTCATAGAAAGTGATGAGAAGATAAATACGATGATTGAGTTCTTCGTATTAGCCAGTTATCAAGGGAAGGGATTTGGAAAAGCAGCTGCTAGAAATCTTTTCGAAGCTTTCGACGGATACTGGAATGTCTCTCAAATTGAAAAGAATCAACCAGCTCAAGATTTTTGGAGGAATATGATTATAGATATTACGAATGGAGAGATGGAGGAAGTGTACTGTAAAGGGAAGTATATTCAAACATTTCATACAAGTACGCTTTCCTAATAGCTGAGAATAAGATTGTTTCTTTAATACTTTGATACGCGAGAGCAGAAAGAAATTATTCAAAGTACCCGTCGCGCACTAGTCTTGCTTGTAAAATGACGGATTTCTTCTAATCTGCCGAAGTTTTCTTTAAAACTCGGAGCATTCACTTTTATTAAACCTTCAGTGAAGTCTTTTTTATAGCTAAGGACTCCTTTCAGCTTCATAGCAATAAGATGTATCTGATTCCATTGAGGGAATTCAGAATTATGGTAGTACACTTCTGTCGTTTCAAGTGCAATAAACTCCTGGCACCATTTTTTAGCTTCGATAATATGCTCCATTGCCGGACCGTTGTTGTGGATCATAATTTCTTTGAATTCCGTTAAATATTCAACTTGAACATTAACATGTTCAACAATATGTAGTAGGCCAATCTTTTGGTTTGAAGGGAAGAAGGAACCTGGTGTAGGTATCATGTTTTCTTGTCTAACCAACTGCGTTCTATAATCCTTGAAAGCATGCTGGTAATGCGCGCAATGTTTTTCATCCTCATATTCAAAGATAACAAGGAGGTTCCAAGTCGGGTTCTTGTGTTCTGCTGAAAAGATCAGTTTCCGTGTATATATTCGGTAGATTGTAAAGCTATCATGATGTTGCTGGGAATATGCGCATAATTTTTTGAGAAGAGAGCTCTGTTGTTGTTTTGTTACTATGTAGGTTTCGGCGTAAAACATGGTAGATCCACTCATTTCATTCTTTTATTAAATATAACGTAATTGAGAATTGTTTTCAATTAAAATTATTAGCTTATTAATTTTATTGTCCAATCCGATAGAGGTTACTGAAATAAAGAGGAGTGAATCTATGTCAAAATACATGATAAGTTTTGTGATAGCGACCATGCTACTTCTGACTGCATGTTCATCTGATTATGAGAGTGAAATGGATGAGGCATTCTCCTCTGAGAAGGTTTATGCAGAGAAGGAGAATAATGTGAACTTGGACGAAATTAGCTCCCAAACAGCTGTATATAGATTCGGTAGACATATTTCAATATCATATGTCACTGGTGAAAAAGAGGTTGTTGGTGTTTATAAAAGAAACAGTGCAGGTATTTATGATCGTTTGGAAAACGAAGATGCTGTTGTGGGGAAGGATCCAGTCATAAGAAAAGTTACAATAATTGATTGAGAGAAGAAGCATGCGAAATTGCACATGCTTCTTCATTTATATATTCGTTAGATGAAAATGATCTACAATATATTGCTGAAACTTCTCAGCAATAGGAGACAAAAACTTCCCTTCCATACTGGCGATGCCGATTGTCCGTTCACATCTTGGTGAGCTTATACGAACCTTAGCGATTTTCGTTCGGTCCAAGCTTTTAACATCAGGAAGGATGGAAATGCCCATTCCTGCTCCGACGAAACCGGCAATCGTCGTTACCTCTTCGCCTTCAAACATAATCTTAGGAACAAGACCGACCTGTTCGAAGATAGAATCAATTGTTACGCGTAATGCGTAACCTTCCTCCATCAGGATAAAGGGCTCGTCTGCAATTTCTTCTAAAGTGATGGATTCTCGATTGGCTAATGGATGATCTTTTGGGAAGAACAAGAAAAGCTCTTCCTGCCATAATGGAGTCCAAGCCATTCTGGATTCCCCGGGGAATGATGCAAGCAGACAAAGATCCAAGTTTCCAGACTGCAAGTTCTCCAGCAGCCAATTCGAATGGTTTTGCTTCAAATGAAAACGGACGTGAGGATATTCCTCTTTAAATGCAGCAATTATATTAGGCACTATTGTTGTGCCGAGTGTATGCAGAAACCCAAGTGATATTTCTCCCTTATCGGGATCAAGTAAAGACTGGATTTCTTCTTTTCCTTTCTGGAATTCTTTTAATATGAGATCGACTCGTTTTAATAATAGTTCTCCGTACTTATTCAGTTTAATTGTTCTGCCTTGGCGATCAAAAAGTGGCGTGCCAATTTGACCTTCCAATCGTGCAATTGAACGGGAGAGAGCAGGCTGCGTGATGGACAGAATCTGAGCAGCTCTTGTAACATGCTGTTCACGTGCAAGTGTTTGGAAATATTCGAGTTGTTCCCATTCCATACTGTTAGCCTCCAATTTAATCTATTACATAGAGTAATTAAAAACATATTTATTATGCATTATACATTATAGAGGTGTAGTGTTACGATTTTTATAGTGGTAGAAAGATATAGGAAATCTGAGGAGGATTACCATGGAATACAGAATTGAAAAAGATACTTTTGGAGAAGTAAAGGTGTTGGCGGATAAATTCTGGGGTGCACAAACACAGCGAAGTAAAGAGAATTTTAAAATAGGATCAGAAAGAATGCCAGAGCGTGTAGTGAAAGCTTTCGCTATATTAAAGCGCAGTACGGCAATTGCCAATCAGCGCCTTGGAAATCTGGACAAAGAAAAAGCGGACGCTATTGTAACGGTCTGTGATGACATTCTTACAGGGAAGTATGATGATAATTTCCCGCTTGTTGTGTGGCAAACAGGAAGCGGCACGCAAAGTAATATGAATATGAATGAAGTCGTTGCAAACTTGGCTACTGCTTTGCTGAAAGAAAAAGGTTCTGATGCGGTCGTACACCCGAATGATGATGTTAACCGCAGTCAGAGTTCAAATGATACATTCCCGACGGCAATGCATGTTGCAGGCGTGTTAGCTGTCTATGAACAGATACTTCCGGCAGTGGAACAGCTGCGCAACACGTTGAATGAAAAAGCGGAAACATTCCATAATATCGTAAAAATCGGTCGTACACATCTTCAGGACGCAACGCCGTTAACGCTAGGACAGGAAATTAGCGGCTGGGTGCATATGCTGGATCGTTCAAAAGAAATGATTACAGAATCGACTGAAAAGCTTCGTGCCTTGGCAATTGGAGGTACAGCAGTTGGAACGGGTATCAATGCTCATCCACAGTTTGGTGATACTGTTGCTGAGGAAATTACCAAATTCACAGAACAAGAATTCATTAGCTCACCGAATAAATTTCATGCTTTAACAAGCCATGATGAAATGACATATGCTCATGGTGCATTGAAAGCACTAGCTGCCGACTTGATGAAAATTGCGAATGATGTACGCTGGCTGGCAAGTGGTCCTCGCTGTGGTATTGGCGAGATTATCATCCCTGCAAATGAGCCAGGCAGCTCTATTATGCCAGGAAAAGTTAACCCGACTCAATGTGAAGCATTGACTATGGTTGCAGCCCAAGTCATGGGAAATGACGCAACGATTGGATTTGCAGCAAGTCAGGGTAACTTTGAACTGAACGTATTCAAACCAGTTATCATCTATAATTTCCTACAGTCTGTTCAGCTTTTAAGCGACAGCATGGTATCCTTCCATGATAACTGTGCAGTAGGCATTGAGCCGGACGAGCAAACGATTCAGGATAACTTGACGAATTCCTTGATGCTAGTAACTGCATTAAATCCTCATATCGGTTATGAAAATGCAGCGAAAATTGCTAAGATGGCACATAAGGAAGGCCTGACTCTGAAAGAAGCTGCAGTAAAACTTGAGCTACTGACAGAAGCGCAGTTTGATGAGATGGTGAAGCCAGAGGAAATGGTTAAGCCAAATATTTAAAACACGCAAAAAACTAGTTACTTATTAGGGGACTGACCCCATAGGCTGAGACAAATAAAAAACACCTTCAAGGTTGAAAACGGATCAATGTTATCCGAAATAATACTTGGAGGTGTTTTTTCTATGGGGACAAGAGTGAGTTATCCGTTGGAGATTAAACAAAAGGCAGTAGAAATGCGACTGGCAGGCGTTTCTATGAAAGAAATAATGCACAAACTAAATATCAAGAATAAAACACAGATTCAAACATGGGTTAGATGGTATAAAGCTGGAGAAACCCATCGGTTTGAACAGCCTGTCGGCAAACAGTACACAT
>FOCD01000008.1 GCA_900110015.1 Terribacillus saccharophilus
AATTGAATTCTTGAATTGTCTGGTGGTAATAGCGAAGAGGTCACACCTGTTCCCATGCCGAACACAGTAGTTAAGCTCTTCAGCGCCGATGGTAGTTGGGTTCGCCCTGCGAGAGTAGGACGTTGCCAGGCAAAAATGAAAGCTCCTGATAGGTTATTCAATAACTTATCAGGAGCTTTTTGTATGTCTTGCTTTATACTTCTGGTGATTAGGGGATATAAATACTTCATACTAATATGTCGATATTCATATAATGTAATGAGAGAAAGAAGGGAAGCACAGATGGAGCAATACTTTGATGATCAATTTTTAACAGTAATGATGAAAATTATAATAGCAGTATTCCTCTCCGGAGCTATCGGGATGGAACGAGGGCTGGGCAATCACCATGCTGGTTTGCGCACACATATCCTTGTTGGTGTAGGGTCTTGTCTAATGATGATTCTATCTTTATATGGTTTTACAGCCTTCAGCGAGGAGCATGACTATGTACAATTTGATCCCGCGCGTATACCTTCATATGTGATCAGCGGTATTGGTTTCTTAGGTGCAGGAACAATACTGGTAAATGGTACGACAGTGCGAGGGCTTACGACAGCTGCTTCGGTCTGGACGGTAGCAGGACTTGGACTCGTTATTGGTGCAGGAATGTACATGGAAGCAGTTTTCACTACTATTATCATCTTACTGATTCTTATTTTCTTGAATAATTTTGAGAAGCTGTTTTTATCAAGTAAAAAGCAAAAAGCATATCGTCTGGAAATTGAACTCGATAGAGATGAAGGTGTAGCACCTATCATGGAAATACTCGAACGTCATCATCTGGCATTAACTAACATGAAGATGAGGAAACATCATCATGACAGCAGGATGTTACATGTTGAGCTGGCAACACGTTACGCGATAAATGAAATGGAACTCTTTGAGGAACTAACCAACCTATCAAATATACGATCAGTTAGTACAGTAAAAAGTTAAAACCCTTTTAAGGGTTTTTTTCTGTTATTAGAGGCTATGCTAGGGGAGAAGAGCTTTGCATTCCTCCTTCAAAATGTATATAATAAAGTCAAAGATAGTCAAAGTCAAAGGAAGGGAGGCGACTTGTGTGAGCAACATATCGGACATAATTGAAGCTTACCTAAAGCAGATTCTGCAATCAACAGATGCGCAGGAAGTGGAAATAAAGAGAAGTGAAGTAGCTAATCGTTTTCAGTGCGTGCCTTCACAAATCAACTATGTAATAAAGACGAGATTCACTGTTGAGAAAGGATATCTTGTCGAGAGTAAGCGTGGCGGCGGCGGTTATATTCGTATCATTCGGGTAAAGCATCATACAGAAGCAAGTTTGATAGACGACGTAATTGAAATGATACAGCCACGAGTTTCACAGCAGACTGCTAATAGTATCATCGAACGGCTTGCTGAAGAGAAGATACTGACTGAACGGGAAGCGAAGATCATGATTAGAGCAACCAGCCGGGAGACACTAGCCTTCCCTCTCCCGCTTCGTGATGAAGTCAGGACCCGTATTTTGGTTTCAATGCTGACTGCTATCAAGTACTAGTCAGATAAGGAGGTATTAGGATGGAATGTCAAGAGTGTCATATAAGACCAGCAACCTTGCATTTAACAAATGTCGTAAACGGACAGAAGACGGAAATGCATGTTTGCGAGCATTGTGCGAAAGAGAATGGATATGTCTCTTACGGCCAAGAAGGGTATTCCCTGCATAACTTATTATCTGGTCTATTCCATATGAACCCATCTACTGTTCAAGGACATAAACACTTCTCCCAAGCACCAGCAGCACTTGCTTGCCCGAAGTGCGGACTGACATATAATGAGTTCACCCGAATAGGGAAATTTGGCTGTGCTTCCTGCTATGAAACTTTCGAAGACAATCTCAATCCTATCTTCCGCCGTGTACACAGTGGCAACACAAAGCACGAAGGTAAAATACCGAAGCGGATGGGCAGCGGTATAGAGAAAAAAAGAAAGATTGCAGCGTACCGGGAATCTATGCAGCAATTCATCCAGGAAGAAGAATTCGAAAAAGCAGCAGAGCTCCGGGATAAGATTCGTTTGCTGGAGCAGCAGTCAGATGAACAGGAAGAGGGTGATAGCTAATGTCACTAGAGAATTTTATGAGTGATGCCATCAGCCCTTGGATGAAAGAAAACGGACCGGACTGTGATATTGTCATGAGCAGCCGAATCCGACTGGCCAGAAACTTTGAAAATCGCACTTTTCCTTTGATTGCTAAGGCAGAGGATTTGGATGACGTACTTGATTTCTTCCAGGAAAGCTATCAGGATGCTGATTTTAATGATCGAGGGAAGTTGCAATTCTTACGTATTGCAGATTTGTCCCCGATTGAGAAGAAGGTATTCGTCGAAAAACACTTGATAAGTCCTCATTTAGCAGAACATGCGGAGGAGGCAGGAGTTTTGCTATCCGAAAGCGAACAAGTCTCTATCATGGTAAATGAAGAGGATCACCTGCGCATTCAGCTGTATCTGCCAGGCTTCCAGCTGCGAAAAGCACTTTCAGAAGCATTTGAAGTGGATGATTGGCTTGAGCAGAAGATAACTTATGCGTTCGATGAGGAAAGAGGTTATCTTACTACTTGCCCAACGAATGTAGGAACTGGACTGCGGGCCTCAGTAATGATGCATCTGCCAGCACTCACCATGACACACCAAATGAATCGTCTGACGCCAGCAATCAACCAGCTTGGACTTGTCGTACGCGGTATCTATGGTGAAGGCAGCGAAGCCCAAGGCAATATCTATCAGATTTCCAATCAGATTACTCTGGGGAAATCAGAACAGGATATCGTCGAGGATCTGGAGAGTGTAGTGAGTCAGTTGGTCGAGCAGGAAAGGCAGGCTCGCGAGACTTTAACAGAGGAGCTAAGTATCCAGCTGGAGGATCGGATCTTCCGTTCTTATGGAACATTGCGGTACAGCCGCATTATTGAATCAAAAGAAGCAGCAACCTGTTTATCGGATGTTAGATTAGGCATTGATATTGGGTATATACAAGATATGCCTCAATCCATACTTAATGAATTAATGGTATTAATACAGCCAGGCTTCCTGCAGCATTATGCAAAAAGAAGCTTATCTGGCAGAGAACGAGATGTATTACGTGCTTCCCTCATCAGAGAGAGGTTGCATTTAGAAAATAACTGACTGACCAAGGAGGAATTCCTATGATGTTTGGACGTTTCACTGAAAGAGCACAAAAGGTCCTTGCGCTGGCACAAGAAGAAGCAGTGCGTTTGGGACATAACAATATCGGTACAGAACATATCCTATTGGGTCTTGTGAGCGAAGGGGAAGGTATTGCCGCTAAAGCTCTTACGACACTAGGATTGGAAACAGAACGTATTCAGGAAGAGGTCGAGCAGCTGATTGGGCGCGGCCAGAAAATCACAGGTACACCTTATTACACACCACGTGCGAAGAAAGTAATTGAGCTTTCATTGGATGAAGCAAGAAAACTTGGTCATTCCTATGTGGGCACGGAGCATATCCTTCTAGGTTTAATCCGCGAGGGCGAAGGTGTTGCAGCACGCGTGCTGAATAACCTTGGTGTAAGCTTGAATAAAGCTCGTCAGCAAGTGCTGCAACTATTGGGCAGCAATGAGTCTTCTGCTGGGAAACAGCGTGGCAGCCAGTCTGCTAGAGCGAATACACCTACACTTGATAGTTTGGCAAGGGATCTTACGGCGATTGCCAAAGAAGGCAATATCGATCCAGTTATCGGACGTGAGAAAGAAATCGAGCGTGTTATTCAAGTACTTAGCCGCCGGACTAAAAATAACCCTGTTTTGATTGGGGAGCCGGGTGTCGGTAAGACAGCAGTAGCTGAGGGACTTGCGCAGCAGATTATCAATAACGAGATACCGGAAATTCTTCGGGATAAGCGTGTCATGACGCTTGATATGGGTACTGTCGTAGCTGGTACGAAATATCGCGGGGAATTCGAGGATCGCTTGAAAAAAGTCATGGAAGAGATTCGCCAGGCGGGGAATATCATCCTCTTCATTGATGAACTGCATACACTTATCGGTGCAGGTGGTGCAGAAGGAGCAATTGATGCTTCCAATATTCTGAAGCCATCCCTTGCACGCGGTGAACTGCAGTGTATCGGTGCAACTACACTGGATGAATATCGCAAATATATCGAAAAGGATGCAGCGCTTGAGCGTCGTTTCCAGCCGATCCAAGTTGATGAACCATCTGTGGAAGAATCTGTTCAGATCCTTACTGGTCTGCGTGACAGATATGAAGCCCATCACCGTGTAACGATTACGGATGAAGCTATCCGTGCAGCGGCGGAATTCTCTGATCGTTATATCACAGACCGCTTCCTTCCGGATAAAGCAATCGACTTGATTGACGAAGCAGCTTCCAAAGTGCGCTTGCGCTCTTACACAGCTCCGCCAAACTTGAAAGAGCTTGAGCAAAAGCTAGAGGAAGTACGCAAAGAGAAAGACGCAGCTGTCCAAAGTCAGGAATTCGAGAAAGCGGCTTCGCTGCGCGATACAGAGCAGCGCTTGCGTGATCAGCTAGATCAGACGAAGGATCAGTGGAAAGAAAAGCAAGGTCAAGAGAGCAGTGAAGTCACTGTAGAAGATATTGCTTCTGTTGTTTCCATCTGGACTGGTGTACCTGTTGCCAAGCTGACTAAGGATGAGTCAGAACGTTTGCTTAATATGGAACAGACACTGCATGGACGTGTCATCGGACAAGACGAAGCAGTTGTTGCCATCTCTAAAGCAATTCGTCGTGCACGTGCTGGTCTTAAGGATCCGAAACGCCCGATAGGGTCATTCATCTTCCTTGGACCTACAGGTGTCGGTAAGACGGAATTGGCGCGGGCTTTGGCTGATTCCATGTTCGGTGATGAAGATGCGATGATTCGTATCGATATGTCGGAATACATGGAACGTCATTCCACTGCACGACTTGTCGGTTCTCCTCCAGGATATGTAGGGTATGAAGAGGGCGGACAACTTACTGAGAAGGTCCGTCGTAAACCATACTCTGTTGTATTACTTGATGAGGTTGAAAAAGCGCACCCTGAAGTATTCAACATCCTGCTTCAAGTATTGGAAGATGGCCGTTTGACAGATTCAAAAGGTCGCTTAGTCGATTTCCGCAACACGATTCTGATCATGACTTCCAATGTAGGTGCTAGTGAGCTGAAACGCAGCAAATCACTTGGTTTCACAATGGATAGCGAAGATCAGAACTTCAAGGATATGAAAGCGAAAGTGACAGAAGAGCTGAAAAAAGCCTTCCGTCCAGAGTTCTTGAACCGTATTGATGAAACGATCGTATTCCATCCGCTTGAGAAGAAACATATGAAAGATATCGTGACGTTGATGGCAGATCAGCTTAAGAAACGTCTTGCTCAGCAAGATATTGAATTCACGCTGACTGATGCTGTTATTGAGAAGATCGCTAATGACGGATTCGATGCGGAATATGGTGCTCGACCATTACGCCGTGCAATCCAGAAGAATATCGAAGATCTATTATCAGAGGAACTCCTGCGCGAGAACATCAGCAAAGGACAACAAGTGAATATTGATGTAGATAAAGAAGGTAAGTATGTCGTTACCGGCAAATAATGAATAGGGAGGTGTTTTCGCCTCCCTTTTTGCTTTGATTTGTGTAATTTTTTCTATAATAATAATTTTGTTTGATATATTTCTGTAACTTTTATGCCGTAATTATCGTATAAAATGATGAAGAAGGATTTGATAGGTTTGGCAAAAAGAAAGACAAAGTATGTATGTCAGGAATGCGGATATGAATCCGCCAAGTGGATGGGCAAATGCCCGAGCTGCAATAATTGGAATACCTTTACGGAAGAAGTTGTTACACCGGCTAGCAGCGCAGCCTTCCGTCATTCAAATACAACAACAACAGCTGCAAAGCCTCAGTCGATTACAGCTATTCACTCCGAAAAGGAACCAAGAGTAACAACGGATCTCCCGGAGTTCAACAGGGTGCTCGGCGGCGGAATCGTAGCAGGATCGCTTGTGCTTATCGGGGGTGACCCTGGTATCGGTAAATCTACCTTGCTTTTGCAAGTCAGTGCACAGCTGGCAGAGAAGGAATTGCCGGTTCTGTATATTTCCGGAGAGGAATCAGCCCGTCAGACGAAACTCCGTGCAGATCGTCTCGGTGTAAAGGCAGATCAGCTCTATGTGTTATCAGAGACAAATCTGCAGGACATCACACGGCATATTGAAGAAGTGAAGCCGGCGTTTGTTGTAGTCGATTCCATTCAGACCGTGTATCGGGAAGAAGTCACCAGCGCACCAGGAAGTGTTACGCAGGTACGGGAATGTACAAGTGAGCTGATGCGGGTTGCCAAGACAAATGGCATTCCGATTTTCCTCGTTGGTCATGTAACGAAAGAAGGCGCCATCGCCGGTCCTAGAATGCTTGAACATATGGTGGATGCGGTTCTTTATTTCGAAGGGGAACGTCATCATACATTCCGAATCTTGCGAAGTGTAAAGAACCGGTTTGGAAGTACGAATGAAATGGGTATCTTCGAGATGAAGGAAGAAGGATTAAGGGAAGTGACGAATCCGTCTGAAATCTTCCTGGAGGAAAGATCGCAGGGGGCGGCTGGATCTACAGTTGTAGCGTCGATGGAAGGGACACGCCCAGTTCTTGTCGAGATTCAGGCACTTATCTCTCCGACAAGCTTCGGAAACCCACGCCGTATGGCTACCGGTACAGATCATAACCGGGTGCCGCTTTTAATGGCGGTGCTTGAGAAACGGGTTGGACTTATGCTGCAGAATCAAGATGCATACGTCAAGATTGCCGGCGGTATGCGATTGGACGAGCCTGCCATCGATTTGGCGGTAGCTGCCAGTATCGCATCCAGCTTTAAGGACAAGCCGACCAAGCCAGATGATGTCTTGATCGGGGAAGTGGGTCTGACAGGTGAAGTGAGACGCGTATCCAGGATTGAACAGCGTGTCCAAGAAGCGGCTAAGCTCGGCTTCAAGCGAGCAATCGTACCGAAGAAGAATTTGGATGGCTGGACGATCCCCTCAAGTATTAAAGTAGTTGGAGTCAACTCTGTTAGTGAAGCACTTCATATTGTTTTGGGAGAGGATTAACCTCTCCTTAATTGGTAATATTTTTTGACATTTTCTCTGAAACTATGCTACTATGTAATGTTTCCTAAATTGACTAGGCATCTAAAACGTGCTACGGTTAAACTGCAATTATTTATTTTTACGTCTAATATATTTTATTTCAGGTAATACTTTCTGTTAGGAGGTGACAGTAATGTTAAAGCGAATCGTGCAATTATTTATTATCGTTGCAGGCGGTATGGTTGGGTTTCTCTACATTCCTAGATTGATGGATCTAGTGAACCTTACCAACATTGGTTGGCTGGATTCCCCGATCGTCGGATTGATTGGCGGAGCTATTCTATTATTCTTATTACTGTTTTGGGTGGTCGATTATATTGTCGGCTTCATCCATTGGGTGGAGGACTCACTAGTCAAGACACCTGCTGCTGATTTATTCTTTGGCAGCATCGGGCTCATTATCGGATTGGTCGTAGCTTACTTGATTACGATTCCAATCCGCGGTATTGGTTTTGTGCTTGTTTCAGAGGTTCTGCCGCTGTTCGTTACAATTTTCCTTGGCTACATCGGGTTCCAGGTCGGATTCAAGCGCCGAGATGAGTTCTTGAATATGATGACTTTGGCGAAAAAGGATAAGAAGAAGACTGCGGATGAGCAAGAAGCTGGAGAAGATAGTGTCCAGGCTGTTCAGCCTAAGTCAAAACTGCTCGATACGAGTGTTATCATCGATGGACGTATCGCAGATATTTGCGAAACGAATTTCTTAGAAGGTACGATTGTCATCCCGCAATTTGTATTGAATGAACTGCAGCATATCGCTGATTCATCTGATGCATTGAAGCGTAACCGCGGCCGTCGCGGTCTCGATGTCCTGAATCGCATCCAAAAAGAAATGCCAAGTGTAAAAGTGGAATTCTACGAAGGTGACTTCGAGGATATTCCGGAAGTGGATTCCAAGCTTGTTAAATTGGCAAAAGTTATCGATGGTATTGTCGTAACAAATGATTTCAACTTGAACAAGGTATGTGAGTTCCAAAACGTGCCAGTGTTGAATATCAATGACTTGGCGAATGCCGTGAAGCCAGTCGTCATTCCAGGTGAGGAATTGACTGTCCAGGTAATCAAGGACGGGAAAGAACATAATCAAGGTGTGGCTTACTTGGATGATGGTACAATGATCGTCGTTGAAGAAGGCAAGAATTATATCGGTAAGACAATCGAGGTTCTCATCACGAGTGTATTGCAGACTTCTGCCGGCCGAATGATCTTTGCTAAGCCGAAATTACTTGAAAAAGCATTGTAAAAAAGTATAACATGATAGAAGTAGACAAAAGTGATAACATGGGATGTTATCGCTTTTGTTTGGATTCGACTTAAAATAAGGCGGTAAAATAGATGCACTATCAAGCTATCGTGTTAGCTGCTGGGCAAGGAAAACGGATGCAGGCAGGTCATAACAAACAATTCCTTACAATCGGGCAAAAGCCGCTCATTGTTCATACGCTGAATGTTTTCGATCAGGATCCATGGTGTGCATCAATCACGCTTGTGGTAAGCAAACCAGATCGTGAATTGATGCAGCAGCTATTGGCTGCACAGAAATGGACTAAGCCGATCAACCTAACAGAAGGCGGAAGCGAGCGGCAAGAGAGTGTCCTGATGGGTCTGGAAGCACTGCCTGATAAGTCCGGTATTATTTTCATACACGATGGTGCACGGCCATTTGTCACAATCGAGAGACTTCATGCCTTGGCTGAGGCATGTCTGGAGCATCGTGGAGCAATTCTTGCGGTGCCTGTTACAGACACAATCAAGCTCCGCCGGGGTAATCGTTTGGAAACAATGGATCGAGGGCTTCTGTGGGCTGCTCAAACACCGCAGGCTTTTGATTACCAGCTTATATATGATGCGCATGTATCGGCTAAAGTTGATGGGGTGCTGGGAACGGATGACGCCTCATTAGTGGAACGCCTCGATCAGGATGTGTTCATCGTGGAAGGCAGCTATGATAATATGAAGCTTACGACACCAGAGGATTTATACAAAGCGGAAGCATTTTTAAATGGTAAATAAAGCGAGGTCACATTATGTTTCGAATTGGACAAGGTTTTGATGTACATGCATTTGCAGAGGATAGACCGTGTATCATCGGCGGGATTACAATCCCTTACGAACTTGGATTGCTAGGCCATTCAGATGCGGATGTACTATTACATACGATTGCGGATGCGTGTCTTGGTGCCTTGGCACTGGGTGACATCGGCAAGCATTTCCCGGATACTGATCCTGCTTTCAAGGATGCAGACTCAGAAGTATTGCTGCGGCATGTATGGCAGCTTGTAAAAGAAAAAGGATATAAACTAGGTAACTTGGATTGCACAGTTATTGCACAAGCACCGAAAATGGCACCATATATCGATCAGATTCGTGAAAATGTAGCGGGGATGCTTGATGCAGAACCGGGTCAGATCAATGTGAAAGCAACAACGACAGAACAACTTGGCTTTACTGGTCGTAAAGAAGGAATTGCTGCGCAAGCAGTTGTCCTTCTGCAGCAAGCCTAACATAATCGAAAGGGAGTTATTCATATGTCAAAACCTGTACGTGTGCGCTATGCGCCGAGTCCGACTGGACATTTGCATATTGGAAACGCACGAACTGCACTATTCAACTACTTATATGCCCGTCATCATGATGGTAAATTCATCGTCCGCACAGAAGATACGGATCAAAAAAGAAATGTTGAAGGCGGCGAGGAAAGCCAGTTCAGCTATTTGAAATGGCTTGGTATCAAATGGGACGAAGGTGCCGATATCGGCGGTGAATACGGACCATACCGTCAATTGGAGCGTCTGGATATCTATAAAAAGTATGTAGATGAACTGCTGGATCGTGGTCTTGCTTACAAATGCTACGTAACAGAAGAGGAATTAGAGAAAGAGCGCGAAGAACAAAAGGCAAATGGACAAGTTCCTAAGTATTCTGGAGTTCACCGTGATCTAACACCAGAGCAGCAAGAGAAATTTGAAGCGGAAGGCAGACAGCCGAGTATCCGTTTCCGAGTGCCGGAAAGTAAAACATATAAATTTAATGATATTGTACGTGATGAGATCAGTTTCGAGTCCAGTGACTTCGGCGACTGGGTTATCGTGAAGAAGAACGGTATCCCAACGTATAACTTTGCTGTGGCAGTCGATGACCATCTAATGGAGATCTCACATATCCTTCGCGGAGAAGAGCATATTTCTAATACACCGAAGCAGCTCATGATTTATGAAGCATTCGGTTGGGAAGCGCCGCAATTCGGACATATGACATTGATTCTTAACGAAAACCGCAAGAAGCTGTCCAAACGTGATGAGCATATCCTGCAGTTCATCGAGCAATATAAGAACCTAGGTTACCTGCCGGAAGCGATGTTCAACTTCATCAGTTTGCTTGGCTGGTCACCAGTCGGAGAAGAAGAGATTTTCTCTAAAGATGAAATCATCAAGATTTTCGATCCGAATCGTCTTTCCACTTCTGCTGCAATTTTCGATCCGCAGAAGCTGAAATGGATGAACAACCAATACATTAAATCAGAAGATGCTGGTCGTATCGAGAAATTGACATTGCCGCATTTGATTCAAGCTGGCAAACTGCCTGAGAACATGGAAGATTCCCGCCGTGACTGGGCAGCTGAGCTTATTGCTCTTTACAAAGACCAGTTGAACTATGGTGCGGAGATCGTCGAGTTGACGGAGTTGTTCTTCCAAGAAGAAATCACTTACGATGAAGAAGCAATGGCAGTACTTCAGGATGAACAAGTACCAGAAGTCTTGAAAGCATTCTCCGAACAACTTTCAGCGTTGGAAGCATTCCAGCCTGATATGATCAAAGGTGCAATTAAAGCTACTCAAAAACAGACTGGTCAAAAAGGTAAGAAGCTCTTCATGCCGATCCGTGTTGCTACAACAGGCGTAACACACGGTCCAGAGCTGCCTGACTCCATTCACTTGCTTGGCGAGACAGTTGTCCAAAATCGTCTTTCTGCAGCAATCGAACAGCTGACAAAGTAAAATATTCACTTTTTTGCTGAAATATAATATAGTAGTACTACACATTCGAACGTAGAAGAGGAGAAGTATGCATCTGCCTTTCCATTCAGAGAGAGCCGCACACGCTGCGAGCGGCTTTGGAGAGCTTTTGCTGAAATGCGCCTCGGAGTCTTTTGCCGAAATAACAGTAGGTAAAAGCGGTTCTCACCGTTATCTGAGTGAAGCTGGGGAAGCCATATGGGCTCGCCCAAATAGAGTGGAACCGCGCAAAAAGCGTCTCTGTCATTGTACAGGGGCGCTTTTTTTCGTGAAACGGTAGAAGCGGAAAGGAAGGGGAAAATGGGATTTTTTAAGATGCTGAAAGAGGATGTTATGGTAGTCTTCGACCAGGATCCAGCTGCTCGCTCTTATCTGGAAGTTATCCTAACGTATTCCGGCTTGCATGCCATTTGGGCACATCGAATTGCACACCAATTCTACAAGCATAAATTCTATTTCCTTGCCCGTGTTGTTTCACAAGTGAGCCGTTTCTTTACCGGTATCGAAATACATCCTGGAGCTACGATCGGCAGACGATTTTTCATCGATCATGGCATGGGTGTTGTCATAGGTGAAACGTGCGAAATCGGTGATAATGTAACGATCTTCCAAGGCGTGACTTTAGGGGGTACGGGGAAAGAAAAAGGCAAACGACATCCAACCGTCAAAGACAATGCACTAATCGCGACAGGTGCTAAAGTGTTAGGTTCGATTACGATTGGTGCAAACTCAAAGATAGGTGCAGGTTCTGTTGTCCTGCATGATGTTCCGGAGTGTTCGACTGTAGTCGGAATCCCTGGACGTGTCGTCATCAAAGACGGTGAACGTATAAGAAGAGATCTAAATCATCAGGATTTGCCGGACCCAGTTGCGGAGAAGCTAAGGAAAATGGATCTGGAAATTAAAGAATTACAGCGGGAATTAGCCGCAGCAAAAGGAGAGAAGCAGCATGTCGGTAAAAATTTATAACACATTGAGCCGTAAGAAGGAGCCATTCGTTCCGCTTGAAGAAGGAAAGGTAAGCATGTACGTTTGCGGCCCAACTGTTTATAACTATATTCATATAGGTAACGCAAGGCCACCGATCGTATTTGATACAGTACGCCGCTATCTTGAATATCGCGGTTTTGATGTCACATATGTCATGAACTTCACAGATGTTGATGACAAAATCATCAATGCAGCGAAAGAGATGGGCGAAGATGTTTACGCGGTTGCAGAGAAATTCATCCAGGCTTATCAAGAAGATACATCTGCACTTGGAGTCAAAGAAGGTGCGCTCCACCCTCGTGTAACAGAGAGTATGGAAGAGATTATAGATTTTGTGCAAGGCTTGATCGATAAAGGGTATGCGTATGTATCCGAAGGTGACGTCTACTTCCGCACCCGTTCCTTTGATGGTTATGGTAAGTTGTCGCATCAGTCCATCGATGAATTGCGCTCAGGTGCACGCATCCGTGTTGGTGAGCAGAAGGACGATCCTCTTGATTTTGCTCTATGGAAAAATGCAAAGCCGGGAGAGATTTCTTGGGAAACGCCATGGGGCGAAGGGCGTCCGGGCTGGCACATCGAATGCTCCGCGATGGTTAAAAAACATCTTGGTGACACAATTGATATTCATGCAGGCGGAACTGATCTTACTTTCCCGCACCATGAAAATGAAATAGCTCAATCAGAAGCCCTTAATGGGAAGTCATTTGCGAACTATTGGATGCATAATGGGCACATCAACATTGATAACGAGAAAATGTCCAAGTCACTGGGCAACTTCATCCTTGCTCATGATTTGATCAAAAAGCATGATCCCCAAGTATTGCGATTCTTCATGCTAAGCGTTCATTACCGCAACCCAATCAATTTCACAGATGAATTATTGGAAAGCGCAAAGACTGGCTTGGCACGAATTAAAAATGCTTATGATAATCTGCAGCACAGAAAAGCAGCGAGCACAAATCAAGATAATAATGCGAATGGTGTAATGGAAACGATCCAGGAACTTAGAACTCGCTTCGAGGAAGAAATGGATGATGATTTCAACACTGCCAACGCTATTTCCGTTTTATTCGATTTAGCTAAAGAAGCAAATGTTTACTTGCAGCAGGAGCAAACATCCGAGCAGGTTATCGAAGCTTTTATAAAAGTATTCGAAGAACTTGGCAGTGTACTTGGTGTCAAATTCGCTGCAGAGGCAGAATTGCTGGATGATGAAATTGAAGGCTTGCTCACGCAGCGTGTGGAAGCCCGTAAGAATCGTGACTTCCAGGAAGCAGACCGAATTCGTGATTTGCTTAAGGAGAAAAATATCATCCTTGAGGATACATCGCAGGGTACGCGCTGGAAAAGAGGATAACGCATGGACGTGAAACAAATGAAAAGTCTGGCACTCGCTTATATGGGAGACGCTGTTTATGAGATCTATGTTCGCCGGCATCTCCTTCAAAAAGGAGAGGTAAAACCGAATCAGCTGCACCACGCAGCGGTCACCTTCGTTTCTGCAAAATCACAAGCGAAGGTGGTCCGGGATTGGCTTGAGCAGGACATGCTGTCCGAGGAAGAACAGGCGGTCTTTCGGAGAGGGCGTAATGCCAAGTCCGGTACAGTGCCTAAAAATACGGATGTACAGACTTACAAATACAGCACAGGCTTTGAAGCGCTTATTGGGTATCACTATCTGCTAGAAGATACAGATCGTCTGGAAACCCTTATACAAGCAGCTATCAAACATGTAGAAGGAAGGAGTCAGCAGCATGGCAGATGAATGGATAATTGGGAAAAACCCTGTAACGGAAGCATTGCGGTCTGGCCGTTCAATTAACAAAATCATGGTTTCGGAGCATTTGCAGCCAAAAACATGGCAGTCGATACAGGAACTTGCAAAAGCAAGCGGTACAATCGTACAGAAAGTACCGAAACGTAAATTAGATCAGTTGATCGAGGGCGCTCATCAAGGCATTGTTGCTTCGGTTGCAGCATATGAATACAGCTCAGTGGATGATCTATTCCGTGTAGCGGAGGAACGGGGAGAGCAGCCGTTCTTCATCATCCTTGATGAAATGGAGGATCCACACAATCTTGGATCCATTCTGCGTACGGCAGATGCAGTTGGAGCGCATGGCGTTATCATTCCGAAGCGGCGTTCAGTCAGCCTGACTGCTACGGTAGCCAAGACGTCTGCAGGAGCTATCGAGTATATTCCTGTAGCCCGCGTGACGAATCTGGCGCAGACGATAGATCATTTGAAGGAACGGAATGTATGGGTTGCTGGTACGGCAGCAGAAGGTGCGATTGATTATCGCCGTCTGGATGCAGTCGGAGCAATTGCCCTTGTAATCGGAAATGAAGGAAAAGGTATCAGCAGACTTGTCCGGGAGAAATGTGATTGGACAGTCTCGCTTCCTATGCATGGTAAAGTCACTTCCCTTAATGCAAGTGTCGCGGCAAGTCTTCTCATGTATGAAGTAAACCGTCAGCGTCATCCTCTAGGGGAATAAGGATGGTCATATTAGTGGTCGATGGCTATAACGTCATCGGGGCATGGGAAGAACTGCATGCACTCCGCGATAAAGATTTTGAACAGTCCCGCCAGCTGCTGATTGAGAAGCTGGCCGAGTATCAGGCTTACACAGGTCATCGGGTAATTGTCGTATTCGATGCCTACCATGTGAGGGGATTGGAGAAAAAATACGAAAATTATAAAGTAGAAGTTCTTTATACAAAAGAAAAAGAGACCGCAGATGACCGTATCGAAAAACTGATTAAAACGTTGAAAAATGTCAAGACACAAGTTTACGTTGCAACTTCTGATTATGCAGAACAGCGTACTATATTTGGGCAAGGTGCACTTCGTAAATCATCCAGAGAACTATATCTGGAGATAAAGCAAATCGAGCGGGAGATAGACCAGGAAATCAGGGAGTACAATACTCGACAATTTCCGCCAAAAATCCCCTTAAAACCCGAAGTGAGAGAAACACTCGAAGCATGGCGCAGAAGGAAGAAATAGCCAAAGTAGTATATTGACGGTTATTTAGACCGCCTGTATAATGACCCTATAAATTCGCGGTATATATGGTCAGGGGGAATCCTTAAGTGACAATTGTCAAACAGCGGACGGTAGGCCAGGATTACGCAGTGATGGAAGATAGTGTTCTTGTAGATTTAGTTAAAGCAGGTCATGTTGATGCCCTAGATTTTCTGATTAACAAGTATCGAAACTTTGTCAGAGCGAAAGCTCGTACGTATTTTCTGATTGGAGCCGACCGGGAAGACATTGTCCAGGAAGGGATGATTGGCCTTTACAAGGCTATTCGTGATTTTAATGGAGAGAAGCTCGCTTCCTTCAAAGCGTTTGCCGAACTTTGTGTAACCAGGCAGATCATTACAGCAATTAAGACGGCGACAAGACAGAAGCATATTCCGCTTAATTCTTATGTATCGTTGGACAAGCCAATCTATGATGAGGAATCCGATAGGACTCTGCTTGATATCATAGTCAGCTCCAAAGCAGGTGATCCGCAAGACGTCTTGATCAATCAGGAGCGGTTCCTTGATATGGAGGAGAAGATGGCGCAGCTGCTCAGTGAACTAGAGAGACAGGTATTGGCTCTCTATCTGGACGGCAGATCTTATCAAGAGATTTCTGAGGAATTGAAGCGGCATGTCAAATCGATTGATAATGCCCTCCAGCGTGTAAAGCGAAAGCTTGAGCGATATCTAGAAATCAGTGAAGTAACGTTATAAGCTTCGTTGACAAGCCTTTTCATGCGTGCTACAGTAAAATTGTGTCAAAATACCCGAGAGGGTGGAGATTTTTGCGTAAATCAGTTACATTAGCGTGCTCGGAATGTTTGAGCCGTAATTATTCCACAGCAAAAAGTGGGAATCAATCAGAACGCTTAGAGACTAGGAAATTCTGCAAACGATGCGACAAGCATACTGTCCATCGGGAGACGAAATAGACAACAATGCCTGTCGGCGAGAGTTTGGGGGTAGTACCATGAATCCTGTTACGTTTTTGAAAAATGTATCTAAAGAGATGAAGAAGGTCAGTTGGCCAACCGGTAAAGAACTATATCGCTATACGATCGTGACAGTTTTAACAGTTGTGTTCGCTGCTATATTCTTCGGTTTAGTTGATTTAGGGATCTCTGAGATTTTAAATTTATTCTTTTGAATAATGCCCGCTGATATATGCTATAATGGTATTAAATATTGCTCGTAGAAAAAAACCCGTTCCGTACGGGTTTTTTAAATTGGTCTTTTTGCCCAGCATCGACAATAACTAAACCAAAGGGAGGGAAGGACAAGCGCTTGTCCTGAAATCATGGAAAAAAGATGGTATGTCGTACACACTTATTCTGGATATGAAAATAAAGTAAAGGCCAACCTTGAGAAAAGACTCGACTCCATGGGAATGGAAGATAAAATCTTCCGCGTCGTTGTTCCTGAGGATGAAGAGACAGAAATCAAGAACGGTAAACGTAAGACAGCGATGAAGAAAGTCTTCCCTGGTTACGTATTGACTGAAATGGTCATGACGGATGATTCCTGGTATGTTGTTCGTAATACACCGGGCGTAACTGGTTTCGTCGGATCCACCGGTTCAGGTTCCAAGCCGACACCGCTTTTGGAGGAAGAAGTCGAAGTAATCCTCAAACGTATGGGCATGGAAGAGACACTTACAGAATTCGATTTCGAAGAGAAGGAAAGTGTTCGTGTTACTGATGGACCGTTCAACGACTTTACTGGAACAATCGAAAATATCGACATGGATAAACAGAAAGTGAAAGTTCATGTTAATATGTTCGGGCGGGAAACTCCAGTTGAGCTTGATTTCTCCCAAATCGAAAAATTATAATCCGACAATCGGAATTTATTTGGAAGCCCCTTGCATTGTTTATAGATAAATGCTAGAATCTTAATGTTAATGACTATAGTCTATAATATATAGCTATACAGACATGTTGAGTGGGAGGGTGAAAAACCCTATTACCACATCACGGACTTAAGGAGGTGTGTCTCGTGGCTAAAAAAGTAATCAAAGTTGTAAAATTGCAGATCCCTGCAGCTAAAGCGAATCCAGCTCCACCAGTTGGACCGGCACTAGGTCAAGCAGGTGTGAACATCATGGGATTCTGTAAGGAATTTAACGCCCGCACGCAAGAGCAAGCTGGCTTGATCATTCCAGTAGAAATCACGGTATTCGAAGACCGTTCATTTACATTCATCACTAAAACTCCGCCTGCTGCAGTCTTGCTTAAGAAAGCAGCTGGTATCGAATCAGGTTCAGGCGAACCGAACCGTAACAAAGTTGCTACAGTTAAACGCGATGTAGTAAAAGAGATTGCGGAATCTAAAATGCCTGACTTGAATGCTGCAAACGTTGAATCAGCAATGCGTATGGTTGAAGGTACTGCTCGCAGTATGGGAATTGTCATCGAAGACTAATTCTGATTCAATCATAGAAACTGACGAGGTTGCGTGAATGGAGTATACCATTTCGCAGCCTTTTTAAAAGCCGGCATTTCCCGGCTATCAGCGGACACTCGTCCGCTCCGCTTTAACAAGTGGGAGGTCCTACCGTTAAAACCACAATCCGAGGAGGAAAAGGAAATGGCTGTAAAAAGCAAAAAGAAACAAGAAGCACTTAAGCTTGTTGATCGTACGAACTTGTACGAAGTAAAAGAAGCTGTTGAGCTTGTCAAAAAGACAGCTACTGCTAAATTTGACGAAACAATCGAAGCTGCTTTCCGTTTGGGAGTAGACCCTAAGAAAGCTGACCAGCAAATTCGTGGAGCAATGGTATTGCCACACGGTACTGGTAAATCTCAACGCGTATTGGTATTCGCTAAAGGCGATAAAGCAAAAGAAGCGGAAGCTGCTGGCGCTGACTTCGTAGGCGAACAAGATCTAATCGCGAAAATCAACGGAGGCTGGTTCGATTTCGACGTTATCGTTGCAACTCCGGACATGATGGCTGAAGTTGGTAAATTGGGCCGCGTACTAGGACCAAAAGGTCTTATGCCTAACCCTAAAACTGGAACTGTTACATTTGACGTAGAAAAAGCTATCCAGGAAATCAAAGCTGGTAAAGTTGAGTACCGCGTTGACAAACAGTCCAACATCCATGTACCAATCGGTAAAGCTTCCTTCTCTGAAGAGAAATTGGAAGAAAACCTTGTTGCATTGATTGAACAACTTATTAAAGTTAAACCGCAAGCTTCCAAAGGCCTTTACATGAAGAACGTAGCAATCGCTTCTACTATGGGTCCTGGAATCAAAGTTGACGTAGCACCATTCCGTTAATTGTCTGTTGACATCTAATTGGAAACACTATATAATCAACTGTGGTTAAAACCTAATAAACGTTATACCTAAGACAGCAGGTGCCCTAGGGCTTAATCTCCTGCCGAGGTGTGTGAGATATAAAGGCAGTCTGTTCCGACTGTTCCTTGTGATCATGCCTCCATGTCGAATGGAGGCATTTTTCATGTTAACTCCAGGTATAATGGTGAACAAGCTAACAGGAGGTGGAACATATGTCCAAGATCATCGAACAAAAGCAACAGGTTGTAACTGAAATCGCTGAGAAATTCCAAGCGAGCCAATCTACAATCGTAGTAGACTACCGTGGTCTTACTGTTTCTGAGGTGACTGAACTACGCAAACAGCTTCGTGAAGCTGGTGTGGATTTCAAAGTCTACAAAAACACATTGACTCGCCGTGCTACGGAAGTTGCTGGTTTGACAGAACTAGACGAGAACTTGACAGGCCCAACTGCTATTGCCTTCAGTAATGAAGATGTAATTGCTCCTGCTAAGATCTTGAACGACTTCGCGAAAAAGAACGAAGCACTAGAAATCAAAGCTGGTGTCATCCAAGGCAACGTGGCTTCTGTAGAACAAGTTAAAGAACTTGCAGATCTACCGAACTACGAAGGTTTGCTTTCTATGTTGCTTAGCGTGCTACAAGCACCAGTTCGCAACTTCGCTTACGCTGCAAAAGCAATCGCAGAACAAAAAGAAGAGCAAGGCGCTTAAGGCTGCCTGAGGCTTCAAAACAAAATAAAACATTCCCCAAGGAGGAAATATCATGTCTAAAGAGACAATCATTGAAGAGATTAAAGGTATGTCCGTTCTAGAATTGAACGATCTTGTTAAAGCTATCGAAGAAGAATTCGGCGTAACTGCTGCAGCTCCTGTAGCTGCTGCTGGTGGCGGTGCTGCTGAAGCTGCTGAAGAGCAAACTGAATTTGACGTTGTTCTTACAAGCGCTGGCGCTTCTAAAATCAAAGTTGTTAAAGCTGTACGCGAAGCAACTGGCCTAGGTCTTAAAGATGCTAAAGATCTTGTAGATAACGCTCCTGGAAACATCAAAGAAGGCGTTTCTAAAGCTGATGCTGAAGAACTTAAAGCTAAACTTGAAGAAGCTGGAGCTTCTGTAGAAGTTAAGTAATAAAAAGAAAGCTCGCCTTCGGGCGAGCTTTCCTTTTATCTATTCTCCATGGCAATCGTGAATGGATCCTGAATAAAGAAGGTGACCAATTATGTCGGATCATTATTATACCAATCAGCCGCAATCAAAAAGTGCTCCTACTGCATGGCGATTCACTTTAAAAGGCAATGAACTTGTTTTCACTTCGGATACCGGGGTATTTTCCAAGAAAGAAGTGGATTTCGGTTCCAGGATTTTGATTGATGTCTTCAGGGAGCCTGAAATAGAAGGGGATATACTGGATCTTGGCTGTGGATATGGACCGATCGGCATTTCATTTGCGAAAGCATTCGCAAATCGCGCGATTGTGATGAGTGACGTCAATGAGCGTGCAGTATCACTTGCGAAACAGAATGCTGAGGCGAATGGAGCAGATAACACGCATTTTTATGTGAGTGATCGCTTAACCGCTTATTCGGACCGGAAGTTCGCGGCAATTGCTACTAACCCTCCAATCCGAGCAGGCAAGAAGGTTGTACATCAGTTATTTGAAGAAAGTTACCAAGCGCTGCATCCTCAAGGAGAGCTCTGGGTTGTTATTCAAAAGAAACAAGGTGCCCCATCTGCTCAGGAAAAATTGAATCAGCTATTCGGCTCGTGTGAAATCGTCAAGAAGGAAAAAGGCTATTATATTCTAGTAGCCAAAAAAGATTGACTCGCATAAAAGCTTGTGGTAGTATTGTAAAATGCCAATAGATAACGATACTCGGAGAAGATTATAATTTTCTTAGAGAATCGTGTTTAAACTGTCGGCCGCTTGGCAAGACTGCTATCATTATTATGTTTTTGCCTTCGTCGATTTTATCTAAATATGTATGATCAGGGTTATGTCGCCATTCGGAGGAGCTAGCAAGCTGAATTTTTAACGGTTTTTATGTAAAAACCTTTTTCGTTTTTAGCTTGAAGGCGGCGCAGGAAGGACAATAGGAGAGTTACGCTGTTGGAACTATACCACTTTCTGATTTTTGTTAAACAGGAAGGGAAGCCCGTTTCATTACAACATTCACATCACATTCGTATTTATGCGAATGCTTTTCTATGTAAACAGAAGATGTGAACAATGCAAATATTGTGGCGATTCATTTATGTTAGCTACAATATATAATTTATTGCTTGGAAAGTCAATCGGCATTCCGGCAATTCAGGCAGACCTTTATCCGAAAAAGGTTGGTCAAGTGAGAGACTCACAGCAGAAGATTTCTGCTGCAGGATGTTGATTTACTGCAGTCTACGGATTGCAGCTTGAATACATTACTAATGTTTGATTTGAGGGGTGAAGCTGTTGACAGGTCAAGTAGTTCAGTATGGACGACACCGCCAGCGCAGAAGCTATGCACGTATTAGTGAAGTGCTAGAGTTACCGAATCTTATCGAGATTCAAACCGCTTCTTATGAATGGTTCTTAGAAGAAGGATTACGAGAGATGTTCCAGGATATTTCCCCGATCGAGGATTTCGCGGGTAATTTATCGCTGGAATTTGTCGACTATAGCCTTGGCGAACCGAAATATCCAGTAGATGAAGCAAAAGAAAGAGACGTTACCTATAACGCTCCGCTTCGTGTAAAAGTCCGTTTATTGAATAACGAGACAGGCGAAGTAAAAGAACAGGAAGTATTCATGGGTGACTTCCCATTGATGACAGATACAGGAACGTTCATCATCAACGGTGCTGAACGCGTTATCGTATCACAGCTTGTTCGTTCCCCTAGTGTTTATTTCAGTGAGAAATTCGACAAGAACGGAAAACGTGGCCATACGGCAACTGTTATTCCGAACCGTGGTGCATGGCTTGAGTTCGAAACGGATGCGAAGGATGTAGTCCACGTCCGTATCGACCGTACGCGTAAGCTTCCTATCACTGTCCTGCTTCGCGCGCTTGGATTCGGAAGTGATCAGGAAATCATCGATTTGATCGGTGAAAACGAGTACTTGCGTAACACATTGGAGAAAGATAACACGGAAACTACTGAAAAAGCATTGCTTGAAATCTACGAGCGTCTTCGTCCAGGAGAGCCGCCTACTGTAGAGAACGCGAAAAGCTTGCTTGTTTCCCGTTTCTTCGATCCAAAACGCTATGACCTAGCACATGTAGGCCGCTACAAAATGAACAAAAAGCTTCATATTAAAAACCGTTTGTTCAACCAAACATTGGCACAGCCAATCGTTGATGAAGAGACTGGTGAAGTTCTTGCACAAAAAGGCGACAAGTTAGATCGTCGTCTGCTTGATAAGATTCTTCCTTATCTTGACGGTTCGAACGGCAAGTTCGGCGAGAATATTTTGGAGCCGCATGATGGCGTAGTACAAGATCAAATCGTCGTGCAAACAATTAAAATTGTCGACCCAACTGATCCAGAAGGCGAACGTACACTAAGTGTCACTGGTAATGCTACAGTAGATGACAGTGTGAAGAATCTGGACCCTGCCGATATCGTGGCAGCAGTCAGCTACTTCTTTAACCTATTGTATGAAGTTGGCGACACAGATGACATCGATCACCTTGGTAACAGAAGATTACGTTCTGTAGGTGAATTGCTGCAAAACCAATTCCGTATTGGTCTATCCCGTATGGAACGTGTGGTACGTGAGCGCATGTCCATTCAGGATACGTCAGCTATCACGCCGCAGCAGCTGATCAATATCCGACCAGTGATTGCATCTATTAAAGAATTCTTCGGAAGCTCCCAGCTTTCTCAGTTCATGGACCAGACAAACCCGCTTGGTGAATTGACGCATAAACGTCGTCTTTCTGCTTTGGGACCTGGTGGTTTGACTCGGGAACGTGCTGGCTTTGAAGTGCGTGACGTACACTACTCCCACTATGGAAGAATGTGTCCGATCGAAACGCCAGAGGGTCCGAACATTGGTTTGATCAACTCCCTTTCCACATATGCGAAAGTGAATAAATTCGGTTTCATCGAGACACCTTACCGTCGCGTTGATCCGGAGACGAACCTTGTAACTGAACATATTGATTACCTTACTGCTGATGAGCAGGATAACTATGTTATCGCACAGGCAAACTCTCCGCTAACAGAAGATGGCGGCTTCGCAAACGAAGAAGTCGTTGCTCGTTTCCGTGAGGAAAACACAATCGTAGCTCGTGAACGTATCGATTACATGGACGTATCACCGAAGCAGGTTGTATCTGCTGCGACAGCATGTATCCCGTTCTTGGAAAACGATGACTCCAACCGTGCATTGATGGGTGCGAACATGCAGCGACAAGCAGTTCCGTTGATGCAGCCGGAAGCACCAATCGTAGGTACTGGTATGGAATATGTATCCGGAAAAGACTCCGGTGCAGCTGTTATCTGCCGCGCAGAAGGTATTGTAGAGCGCGTTGAAGCAAAAGAAATCATTGTACGCCGTGTAACTGAAGTAGGCGGCAGTGAAGTGAAAGGCGATACAGATCGTTATCGTCTGCAGAAATTCAATCGTTCCAACCAAGGAACTTGCTATAACCAGCGTCCGATCGTCAGCGTAGGCGACCGCGTGACAAAAGGCGAAATCCTTGCTGATGGACCTTCCATGCAGGATGGAGAGCTTGCGCTTGGACGTAACGTTCTTGTTGCCTTCATGACATGGGAAGGTTACAACTACGAGGATGCTATCATCATGAGCGAACGCCTTGTGAAAGATGATGTTTACACATCTATCCATATCGAGGAATATGAGTCTGAAGCACGTGATACGAAGCTAGGACCAGAAGAAATCACACGCGACATCCCTAACGTAGGGGAAGACGCACTGAAGAACCTTGACGAGCGCGGAATCATCCGTGTTGGTGCTGAAGTTTCCGATGGTGATTTGCTTGTTGGTAAAGTAACGCCTAAAGGTGTAACTGAGCTATCAGCAGAAGAACGTCTATTGCATGCGATCTTCGGTGAGAAGGCTCGTGAAGTCCGTGATACTTCTCTTCGTGTACCTCATGGTGCCGGCGGTATCGTATTGGATGTTAAGATCTTCAACCGTGAAGATGGCGATGAATTACCACCAGGCGTAAACCAGCTTGTACGTGCTTATATCGTTCAGAAACGTAAGATTTCTGAAGGGGATAAGATGGCTGGACGTCACGGTAACAAAGGGGTTATCTCTAAGATACTTCCAGAAGAGGATATGCCATTCATGCCAGATGGCACACCAGTTGATATCATGCTTAACCCACTAGGGGTACCATCTCGTATGAATATCGGACAGGTGTTTGAGCTTCACTTAGGTATGGCAGCTCGTGCGCTGGGCATCCACGTTGCAACACCAGTATTTGATGGTGCGCGTGAGGAAGATGTTTGGGAAACGCTCGAAGAAGCTGGTATGCCGCGTGACGCGAAGACAGTTCTTTATGATGGAAGATCCGGTGAACCATTCGATAACCGTGTTTCTGTCGGTGTATCGTACATGATCAAGCTTGCGCACATGGTTGATGACAAGCTGCATGCGCGTTCTACAGGTCCATATTCACTAGTAACGCAGCAGCCGCTTGGTGGTAAAGCACAATTCGGTGGACAGCGTTTCGGTGAGATGGAGGTTTGGGCACTTGAAGCTTATGGTGCGGCATATACTTTGCAAGAGATTCTTACAGTTAAGTCCGATGACGTTGTTGGTCGTGTGAAGACTTATGAAGCTATTGTTAAAGGTGATAATGTACCAGAACCAGGTGTACCAGAATCATTCAAAGTATTAATCAAAGAGCTTCAGAGTCTTGGTATGGATGTTAAAATCCTCAACGGTGAAGAAGAAGAAGTAGAATTAAGAGAACTCGAAGATGAAGACGAGACGCAAGCACCTGACCGCATCAATCTTGATGTACAGGAAGGCTAAGGCGGCACAACATCGACTGCATAGCAGTAACGGGATACTAAAAGGGAGGTAGGCCCCTTGATAGATGTAAATAATTTTGAGTTTATGAAAATAGGTTTGGCTTCACCTGATAAGATTCGTTCATGGTCTTACGGAGAAGTTAAAAAGCCAGAAACGATCAACTACCGTACGTTAAAGCCTGAAAAAGACGGTTTGTTCTGTGAGCGCATCTTCGGTCCGCAAAAAGACTGGGAATGTCATTGCGGTAAATACAAACGCGTTCGCTATAAAGGCGTTGTATGTGATCGTTGCGGCGTAGAAGTTACCAAAGCTAAAGTACGCCGTGAGCGTATGGGACACATCGAGCTAGCAGCTCCTGTGTCTCACATTTGGTACTTCAAAGGTATTCCGAGTCGTATGGGTCTTGTACTGGATATGTCTCCTCGTGCGTTGGAAGAAGTTATCTACTTCGCAGCGTACATCGTGACAGATGCTGGTGATACAGCACTTGAGAAGAAGCAGCTTCTTTCTGAGAAAGAATATCGCCTCTATCGTGAAAAATACGGTAATACGTTCCAAGCTCAAATGGGTGCGGAAGCAATTCGTAAACTTCTTCAAGATATCGAATTGGAGAAAGAAGTGGAAGCACTTCGCGAAGAATTGAAAACAGCACAAGGTCAGCGTAGAACGCGTGCGATCAAGCGCTTGGAAGTAATGGAAGCATTCCGTCACTCTGGAAACGAACCTTCTTGGATGGTGTTGGATGTACTTCCGATCATTCCTCCTGAGCTTCGTCCAATGGTACAGCTTGATGGTGGACGTTTCGCTACATCTGACTTGAATGATCTTTATCGTCGAGTGATCAACCGGAACAACCGTCTGAAACGCTTGCTTGACCTTGGTGCACCTAGCATCATCGTACAAAACGAAAAACGTATGCTTCAGGAAGCTGTTGATGCGTTAATCGATAACGGTCGTCGTGGTCGTCCTGTTACAGGTCCTGGTAACCGTCCATTGAAATCTCTTTCTCACATGCTGAAAGGTAAACAAGGACGTTTCCGTCAGAACTTGCTTGGTAAACGGGTAGACTATTCCGGACGTTCCGTAATCGTCGTAGGTCCGCATTTGAAGATGTATCAGTGTGGTCTTCCAAAAGAAATGGCGCTTGAGCTATTCAAACCATTCATCATGAAAGAATTGGTGGAAAAAGGCCTTGCTCATAACATCAAATCTGCAAAACGGAAAATCGAACGTCTGCATCCGGAAATCTGGGATGTGCTTGAAGAAGTAATCCGTGAGCATCCGGTACTCTTAAACCGTGCACCTACGCTTCACCGCCTAGGTATCCAGGCATTCGAACCGACATTGGTAGAAGGTCGCGCAATCCGTCTTCACCCGCTAGTATGTACAGCTTATAACGCTGACTTCGATGGTGACCAGATGGCTGTCCACGTTCCTTTATCAGCAGAAGCACAGGCAGAGGCTCGTATCCTTATGCTTGCTGCACAAAACATCTTGAACCCGAAAGACGGTAAACCAGTCGTAACTCCATCTCAGGATATGGTACTAGGTAACTACTACCTTACACTTGAGCGTGAAGATGCTATCGGCGAAGGTAAAGTCTTCAAAGATGTAAACGAAGCAATGCTTGCTTATCAGAACGGATATGTACATTTGCACACTCGTGTAGCAGTAGATGCCGGTTCATTGAACAATGAAACATTCACAGAAGAACAGAAAAACCAAATCCTGCTTACAACAGTAGGTAAACTTATCTTCAATACAATCTTGCCGAGCTCGTTCCCTTACATGAACGAACCGACTCGTGAGAACTTAGAAGAAAAAACACCTGCTCACTACTTCGTTGAGAAGGGTGCGAATATCAAAGAGGAGATCGCAAAACGCGACATTATCTCCCCGTTCAAGAAAGGCTTCCTGGGCGACATCATTGCAGAAGTGTTCAAACGCTTCAAGATCAGTGAAACGTCCAAAATGCTTGACCGCATGAAGGATCTTGGATTCAGTTATTCCACTAAAGCAGGTATTACGGTTGGTATCTCTGATATCGTCGTATTGAAAGAGAAAACAGAGATTCTTGATGAAGCACAATCCCGCGTGGATAAAGTATTGAAACAGTTCCGTCGTGGTTTGATTACGGAAGAAGAGCGATATGACCGTGTTATATCTATCTGGTCTAAAGCGAAGGATGATATTCAGGAGCGTCTGATGAAATCCTTGAGCAACCGTAACCCTATCTTCATGATGAGTGATTCCGGTGCCCGTGGTAACGCATCTAACTTCACTCAGCTTGCTGGTATGCGTGGTCTAATGGCCAACCCGGCTGGACGAATCATCGAGTTGCCGATCAAGTCCAGTTTCCGTGAGGGTCTGACAGTACTCGAGTACTTCATCTCTACACACGGTGCGCGTAAAGGTCTTGCCGATACAGCACTGAAAACTGCCGATTCCGGTTACTTGACTCGTCGTCTTGTTGACGTAGCACAGGATGTTATCATCCGTGAAGAAGATTGTGGTACTGACCGCAGCCTAAGAGTCCGTGCCCTGACTGAAGGAACTGAAATGATCGAGCCTTTGTATGACCGCCTTGTAGGACGTACAGCGTTCGAGAATGTCAAACATCCTGAAACAGGTGATGTAATCGTTGCTAAGAACGAATTGATTGGCGAAGATACAGCAAGACTAATCGTAGATGCTGGTATCGAAGAAGTGGCGATCCGTACTGTCTTCACATGTAACACGAAGCATGGTGCATGTAAGAAATGTTACGGCCGTAACCTTGCAACTGGCAGTGACGTCGAAGTCGGCGAAGCAGTCGGTATCATCGCTGCACAATCCATCGGTGAACCAGGAACACAGCTTACAATGCGTACGTTCCACACAGGTGGGGTAGCCGGTGACGATATCACACAAGGTTTGCCGCGTATCCAGGAGTTGTTCGAGGCGCGTAACCCTAAAGGTCAAGCTGTCATCTCCGAGATCAAAGGTACAGTTATTGAAGTAAATGATGTTAAAGAGAAACAAGAAGTTACGATTCAAGGTACAGTTGAAACGAAGACTTACACAGCTCCTTATGGTGCACGCTTGCGTGTTGCAGAAGGTGACGCAATCGAAGCTGGTCAAGAGCTGACAGAGGGTTCTGTAGATCCGAAAGAACTTCTTCGAGTTCGTGGTGTAGCTGGCGTTCAGCAGTATCTATTAAAAGAAGTGCAGAAAGTATACCGTATGCAAGGGGTAGAAATCGGCGATAAACACGTTGAAGTAATGGTTCGCCAGATGCTTCGTAAAGTACGTGTTATCGATTCTGGTCAAACAGATGTATTGCCAGGTTCACTTCTTGAGATCCATCAATTCCGGGAAGCAAACCGTGAAGTACTAAGAGAAGGCTTCCAGCCAGCAAGCGGTAAACCAGTATTGCTTGGTATTACGAAAGCTTCTCTAGAAACGGATTCCTTCTTGTCTGCCGCTTCCTTCCAGGAAACAACTCGTGTCCTTACCGATGCAGCTATCAAAGGTAAGCGCGATGAACTTCTCGGCTTGAAAGAGAATGTTATCATTGGTAAGCTTGTTCCTGCTGGTACTGGTATGCCGCAGTATCGCAAGATCAAAGCGAAACTTGATACACCTGAAGAAGTAACAGAAGGTCAGGAAATCGAATCTGTAACACCATAACGGTGACCCTAATACACAAGGAAACAAAATAATTTGTCGGAAGCACTGTAAATCTCTTGTTAAGGTGATTGACATCAGCTTACTAGAGTGATACTATAATCAAGGTGCTTCCGATTCTCCTTGTTTACTTTGGAGGATATGCATATGTCTTATGAAAAAGTAGCGCAAGCTAATACGGGAATCGTTATCGGAACCAAACAAACACTCAAGGCCATGAAGCAAGGCCAAGTGAACTCAGTTGTCATTGCAAATGACGCTGCCGAGCATATTACCAGCCAGGTAAGAAAGCTGGCAGAAGAATTAGGCATACCAGCGATCCAAGTGGATTCTATGAAACGCTTAGGTGAAGCTTGTGGCATAGATGTAGGGACAGCTACTGTGGCAATTAAAAGATAGTTTTGGCGAAGCTGATGCTAGCTCAGCTCGTGAAAGCTTTGTTTTTTGCCTAAAAATGAACCACCTGGATGTGTGGTATTACGAAAAAGCTTTGAAAGGAGGAAAAAACATGCCTACTATTAACCAATTAGTACGCAAAGGTCGCGTAAGCAAAACAAAGAAATCTGACTCTCCAGCATTGAACAGAGGGTACAACAGTTTCAAGAAATCTTTGACTAACCAGTCTTCTCCACAAAAACGTGGTGTTTGTACTCGTGTTGGTACAATGACTCCGAAGAAACCAAACTCCGCATTGCGTAAATATGCACGTGTACGTTTGACAAACGGAATCGAGGTTACTGCCTACATTCCTGGTATCGGACACAACTTGCAAGAGCACAGTGTTGTTTTGATCCGCGGCGGACGTGTAAAAGATTTACCGGGTGTACGTTACCATATCGTACGTGGTGCGCTTGATACTTCAGGTGTTGACGGCCGCGCACAAGGTCGCTCTAAATATGGTACTAAACGCCCTAAAAAATAAGACTAACATAATATAACCATCATCAGAAAGGAGGAGAATATATGCCAAGAAAAGGTCCTGTAGCTAAACGTGACGTGTTGCCAGATCCGTTGTACAACTCTAAATTGGTAACTCGTTTGATCAACCAAATCATGGTTGACGGACAACGCGGTAAAGCTCAAAAGATTCTTTATGCAGCATTCGAACTAGTTAAAGAACGTAGTGGAAACGATCCAATGGAGGTTTTCGAAACATCCATGAAGAACGTTATGCCTGTACTTGAAGTACGTGCACGCCGCGTTGGTGGTTCCAACTACCAAGTACCAGTTGAAGTACGCCCAGAGCGTCGTCAAGCACTAGGTCTTCGTTACATTGTTAACTATTCCCGTCTACGCGGTGAAAAAACAATGGAAGAGCGTCTTGCTAACGAAATTCTTGATGCGTCTAACAACACAGGTGCTGCTGTTAAGAAACGTGAAGATATGCATAAAATGGCGGAAGCAAACAAAGCGTTTGCTCACTACCGCTGGTAAAATATATCTTAAATTCACTCTAGGAAGGAGAAAGACCGTATGGCTAGAGAGTTCTCCTTAGAAAATACGCGTAATATCGGTATCATGGCTCACATCGATGCCGGTAAAACAACTGCAACAGAGCGTATTTTATTCTATACAGGACGTATCCACAAAATTGGAGAAACTCACGAAGGTGCTTCTCAAATGGACTGGATGGAGCAGGAGCAAGAGCGTGGTATCACTATCACATCTGCTGCAACAACTGCTCAATGGAAAAACCACCGTATTAACATCATCGATACACCAGGACACGTAGACTTCACTGTTGAAGTAGAACGTTCCCTACGTGTACTTGATGGTGCGGTAGCTGTGCTTGATGCACAGTCTGGTGTTGAGCCTCAAACAGAAACTGTTTGGCGTCAGGCTACAACTTACGGTGTACCACGTATCGTATTCGTCAACAAAATGGATAAAACAGGTGCAGACTTCCTTTATTCAGTTAAGACGATGCATGAGCGTCTGGGCGCTAACGCGCACCCAGTACAAATCCCAATCGGTGCAGAAGATGATTTCGAAGGAATCATCGACCTAATCACTGGGGAAGCTCATTTTTACCTTGATGATCTTGGACAAAAGTACGAGACTCGTGAGATCCCTGCAGATATGCAAGATCTTGTGGATGAGTACCGTACAAACCTTATCGAAGCAGTAGCGGAACAAGATGAAGATCTTATGGAACGCTACCTTGAAGGGGAAGAGATCTCTAACGAAGAGCTTAAACAAGCTGTTCGTAAAGCTACTCTAAGTGTTGAATTCTACCCAGTATTCTGTGGTTCAGCATTCAAAAACAAAGGTGTTCAGCTTCTAATCGACGGTGTTGTTGATTACTTGCCGGCACCAACTGACGTACCAGCTATCGAAGGTATCGTTCCTGGTACTGAAGAGAAGATCGTACGTAAATCCAGCGACAGCGAGCCATTCAGTGCACTTGCTTTCAAAGTTGCAACTGACCCGTTCGTAGGTAAACTTACTTTCTTCCGTGTGTACTCTGGTACATTGGAAGCAGGTTCTTACGTGAAAAACTCTACGAAGGACAAGCGTGAGCGCGTAGGCCGTATCCTACAAATGCACGCAAACACTCGTGAAGAGATTTCCAAAGTTTACGCTGGTGATATCGCAGGAGCAGTTGGTTTGAAAGATACTTCGACTGGTGATACGCTATGTGATGAAAAATCACTAGTTATCCTTGAGTCTATGGTATTCCCAGAGCCAGTTATCTCTGTAGCGATCGAACCAAAAACAAAAGCGGACCAAGATAAAATGTCCGTTGCACTTGGTAAACTAGCTGAAGAAGATCCTACATTCAGAACTGAAACTAACCCAGAAACTGGTCAGACTATCATCTCCGGTATGGGTGAGCTTCACTTGGATATCATCGTTGACCGTATGCGTCGCGAATTCAAAGTAGAAGCTAACGTAGGTGCTCCACAGGTAGCATACCGTGAAACATTCCGTGCATCTGCTGAAGTCGAAGGTAAATTCGTACGTCAGTCCGGTGGTCGCGGTCAGTTCGGACACGTTTGGATCAAATTCGAGCCAAACGAAGAAGGCGCTGGTTTCGAGTTCGAGAATAAAATCGTTGGTGGTGTAGTTCCTCGTGAATACATCCCATCTGTTGAAGCTGGAATCAAAGAATCAATGCAAAACGGTGTATTGGCTGGTTATCCGCTAATCGACGTTAAAGCATCACTATTTGATGGAAGCTATCACGATGTCGATTCCAACGAGATGGCATTTAAAGTTGCTGCTTCAATGGCGCTTAAAAACGCTAAGAACAAATGTAACCCTGTCATCTTGGAACCACTTGTAAAAGTGGAAGTTGTTATCCCAGAAGAATACATGGGAGACATCATGGGCGATATCACTTCCCGTCGCGGACGTGTTGAAGGTATGGATACACGTGGACCTGCTCAGGTAGTTAATGCATTTGTGCCACTTGCTGAAATGTTCGGTTACGCAACAGCGTTGCGTTCCAACACACAAGGCCGTGGAACTTACACAATGACATTCGACCACTATGAAGAAGTGCCGAAAAGCGTTGGAGAAGAAATTATCAAGAAAAACGCTGGACAATAATTGATTTTTGGCCAGTAATCGAGTATAACTTGTATTGGAAGCGTGCGTGCACGCATGCTTCTGCAGTACAAGAAACATACTATCTAATACATGAGATATTTCCATATTTAAGGAGGAATTACTAATGGGTAAAGAAAAATTCGACCGCTCCAAATCCCACGTTAACGTTGGTACAATCGGACACGTTGACCATGGTAAAACAACACTAACTGCAGCTATCACAACTGTACTTCATAAGAAATCAGGTTCTGGTCAAGCTATGGCTTACGATCAAATCGATGGTGCTCCAGAAGAAAGAGAACGTGGAATCACTATCTCTACTGCACACGTAGAGTACGAAACTGATACTCGTCACTATGCACACGTTGACTGCCCAGGTCACGCTGACTATGTTAAAAACATGATCACTGGTGCTGCACAAATGGACGGAGCTATCCTAGTAGTATCTGCTGCTGATGGTCCAATGCCACAAACTCGTGAGCACATCCTTCTTTCTCGTAACGTAGGTGTTCCTGCGATCGTTGTATTCCTAAACAAATGCGACATGGTTGACGATGAAGAACTTCTTGAACTTGTTGAAATGGAAGTTCGCGATCTTCTAAGCGAATACGACTTCCCTGGTGACGATGTACCAGTTATCAAAGGTTCTGCTCTTAAAGCTCTTGAAGGTGATGCTGATTACGAAGCTAAAATCTTCGAACTTATGGACGCTGTTGATGAGTACATCCCAACTCCAGAACGCGACAAAGAAAAACCATTCATGATGCCAGTTGAGGATGTATTCTCTATCACTGGTCGTGGTACTGTAGCTACAGGCCGCGTTGAGCGTGGAGAAGTTAAAGTTGGAGACGAAGTTGATATCATCGGTCTTAACGAAGCTCCTAAGAAAACAATCGTTACTGGTGTAGAAATGTTCCGTAAACTTCTTGATTACGCTGAAGCTGGCGATAACATCGGTGCTCTACTTCGTGGTGTATCCCGTGATGACATCAGCCGTGGACAAGTACTTGCTAAACCAGGTACAATCACTCCACATACAAAGTTCAAAGCTGAAGTTTATGTTCTTTCTAAAGAAGAAGGTGGACGTCACACTCCATTCTTCACTAACTACCGCCCACAGTTCTACTTCCGTACAACTGACGTAACTGGCGTAGTTCACCTTCCAGAAGGTACTGAAATGATCATGCCTGGCGATAACACAGAGATGTCTGTTGAGCTTATCTCTCCAATCGCTATCGAAGATGGTACTCGCTTCTCTATCCGTGAGGGTGGACGTACTGTTGGATCAGGCGTTGTATCTGTTATCGAAGCGTAAGCTGATATAACAATATAGAAGAAACAGACAGCAGACGTGCTGTCTGTTTTTTTTATATACTTAGTCCCAAAGATTGGCAGCGCCAGTAAATTGTAAAAAAAGCTGAAATGACTTGAAAACAGCATAAAGCCTATGTATAATACATAAAGTGTCATCTTATGAAGGAATACAGACTTTTAAGCTGTAAAACTAGATAAGACTTGCATTGACCGCATTTTTTCTATATAATTATAATGTTGGTCATTTAAAGGCGATGATGCGGGAGGTTGTTGGCACACCAGGCCCCTTTGCCATGGCAGGGTGGTCAAGTTAATTTCCGCTGAGAATGTCCTAAAGAATAAGGGCGATAAAGGAGGGAAAATAATGGCAAAAGAGAAAATCAGAATCCGTCTAAAAGCATACGATCATAGAATCCTTGATCAGTCTGCAGAAAAAATCGTAGATACAGCGAAACGTTCTGGTGCTAACGTATCAGGTCCGATTCCGCTTCCTACAGAGAAATCTGTATACACAATTCTACGTGCGGTGCACAAATACAAAGACTCTCGTGAGCAGTTCGAAATGCGCACTCACAAACGTCTTATCGATATCGTTAGTCCTACACCGCAAACAGTTGATTCATTGATGAGACTTGACTTACCGTCCGGTGTGGACATCGAAATTAAACTATAATTTTACACAAAATAGGAGGTGTAACGGATGACGAAAGGAATCTTGGGACGCAAGATCGGCATGACACAGCTATTCACTGAAAGTGGTGAACTTCAAGCTGTAACAGTTATCCAAGCTGAACCAAACGTAATTCTTCAAAAGAAAACTGTTGAAACTGACGGTTACAACGCATTGCAACTAGGATTTGCTGATCAGAAAGCAAACAACGCTAACAAACCTGCTAAAGGCCATGCTGAGAAAGCAAACACAACACCTAAGCGCTACATTCGTGAAATCCGTGACGCTGCTCTTGACGAACACGAAGTTGGGCAAGAGGTTAGCGTAGAGATTTTCGCAGCTGGAGACGTAGTAGATGTAACAGGTACTTCTAAAGGTAAAGGATTCCAGGGCTCTATCAAGCGCCACAACCAATCCCGCGGACCTATGTCACACGGTTCACGTTACCATAGAAGACCAGGTTCCATGGGTGTAATTGACCCTATGCGCGTTTTCAAAGGTAAAGCACTACCAGGACAAATGGGCGGAGAGCAAATCACTGTTCAGAACCTTGAGATCGTTAAAGTTGACGCTGAGCGCAACCTTATTCTTGTTAAAGGTAACGTACCTGGTGCGAAAAAATCTTACGTGAAAGTATCAGGTGCCGTAAAAGGTAACTAATTCACAATACGAAGGGAGGATATATCATGCCTAAAGTAGCACTATTCAACCAGAGCGGATCTCAAGTCGGAGAAATCGAATTGAACGATTCCGTTTTCGGTATCGAGCCACACACACATGTATTACACGAAGCAGTACTAATGCAACGTGCTTCTATGCGTCAAGGTACGCATAAAGTTAAAGGACGTTCTGAAGTACGAGGCGGTGGAAGAAAGCCATGGCGTCAAAAAGGTACTGGCCGCGCACGTCAAGGATCCATCCGTTCACCACAATGGGTTGGCGGTGGAACAGTTTTCGGACCGACTCCACGCAGCTACAGCTACAAACTACCTAAAAAAGTTCGTCGTCTAGCGCTTAAATCAGCACTATCTTCTAAAGTACAAGAAGAAAACATCGTAGTTCTAGAGAGCCTTGCATTTGATGCTCCTAAAACAAAAGATGTCGTTGCTATGCTTAATGCACTTAACGTTGATAAAAAGGTATTGATCGTTACTGCAGATAAAGACGAAACTGTTGTACGTTCTGCAAACAACCTTAAAAATGTTAAAGTGTTGAAACAAAGCGAAGTTAACGTTCTTGACTTGCTTACGCATGATAAGCTGATCTTAACGAAAGAGGCAGCTGAAAAAGCAGGGGAGGTGCTTGCATAATGAGAGAACCACGTGATATTATTAAGCGCCCTGTAATTACGGAACATTCTTCCGACCTTATGGTTGATAAGAAGTACACGTTTGAAGTTGACAAACGTGCTAACAAGATCGAAATCAAACAAGCGGTTGAAGTAATCTTTGGTGTAAAAGTGGAACAAGTGAACACTCAAAACCTTAAAGGTAAATTCAAACGTCAAGGTCGTTACGGCGGATACCGCCCAGATCGTAAAAAAGCAGTAGTAACACTATCAGAAGACAGCAAAGAAATTGACTTCTTCGAAGGTGTTTAAGAAATAATAGAGAAGGAGGGAAACAACGATGGCGATTAAAAAGTATAAACCGATTACTAACGGACGTCGTAACATGTCTGTATCGGATTTTGCCGAAATTACAACTGACAAGCCTGAGAAATCATTGCTTGCACCGCTTCACAAACGTGGCGGACGTAACAACCAAGGTAAATTGACTGTACGTCACCAAGGTGGTGGACACAAACGTCAATACCGTATTATCGACTTCAAACGCGACAAAGATGGAATACCAGGACGCGTTGCTACAATCGAGTACGATCCAAACCGTACTGCGAACATCGCTCTAATTCACTATGTTGATGGTGAAAAACGCTACATCCTTGCTCCAAAAGGCTTGGAAGTAGGAACTGAGATCATTTCTGGTGAAGGTGCTGACTTCAAAGTGGGTAACGCTATGGAGCTTGCTACAATCCCAGTTGGTACGATCATCCACAATATCGAATTGAAACCAGGCCGCGGTGCTCAGCTAGCTCGTTCTGCTGGTGCACAAGCTCAAATCCTTGGCCGTGAAGGTAAATATGTTCTTGTAAGACTAACTTCTGGTGAAGTGCGTCTAGTACTAGGCACTTGCCGTGCTACAGTAGGTCAGGTTGGTAACTTGGAACATGAACTAATCGTAATTGGTAAAGCAGGACGCTCTCGCTGGTTAGGCAAACGCCCAACAGTCCGCGGATCTGTAATGAACCCTAACGATCACCCACACGGTGGTGGTGAAGGACGCGCTCCAATCGGACGTAAATCACCAATGTCTCCTTGGGGTAAACCAACACTTGGTTACAAAACACGTAAACGTAATAAGCAGTCCGATAAATTTATCGTACGTAAGCGTAAAAAATAATGTGGTAGCAAGGCGGGGATTATCACCCGTCTCGATATCGCAAAGGGAGGTTTATGTATGGGTCGCAGTTTGAAAAAAGGACCTTTCGCAGATGATCATTTGCTTAAGAAAGTCGACAAATTGAACGAAGACGACAAGAAACAAGTTATCAGAACTTGGTCCCGTCGTTCTACTATTTTCCCAACATTCGTTGGACACACAATCGCTGTGTACGATGGCCGTAAACACGTACCTGTTTATGTTACTGAAGATATGGTAGGTCATAAACTTGGTGAATTCGCGCCAACTCGCACGTACAGAGGACACGCAGCGGACGACAAGAAAACAAAACGCTAAGAGGGGAGGCAATCCTAAATGCAAGCAAAAGCTATGGCAAAATCAGTTCGCATTGCTCCTCGTAAGGTCCGCTTAGTTGTTGATTTAATTCGAGGAAAAAATGTCGGAGAAGCTGTTGCGATTTTGCGTCACACTCAGCGTGGTGCATCATTGGCAGTAGAAAAAGTACTTCGTTCTGCAGTTGCTAACGCAGAGCACAACTATGAAATGGATACGGATAACCTTGTTATCTCTGAAGCATTCGTTAACGAAGGTGCTACATTGAAACGTTTCCGTCCACGCGCTCAAGGCCGCGCAAGCCAAATCAACAAACGTACTAGCCACATTACAGTGGTTGTTACAGAAAAGAAGGAGGGTTAAGCAGTGGGTCAAAAAGTACATCCGATAGGTCTTCGCGTCGGCGTCATCCGTGACTGGGAATCCAAGTGGTACGGTGGCAAAGATTACGCTGATTTACTACATGAAGATATCAGAATTCGTGATTATCTAGAACAACGTTTGAAAGATGCTGCACTTTCTAAAGTGGAGATCGAACGTGCTGCTAACCGTGTAAATATCTCTATTCACACTGGTAAACCTGGTATGGTAATCGGTAAAGGCGGTTCCGAAGTAGAAGCACTTCGTAAAGCATTGAACAGCCTGACTGGCAAACGTGTTCACATCAACATCGTTGAAGTGAAACGTGTAGATCTTGATGCTAAATTGGTAGCAGACAACATCGCTCGTCAACTTGAAAACCGTATCTCATTCCGTCGTGCACAGAAACAAACATTGCAACGCGCAATGCGTGCTGGTGCTAAAGGTATCCGTACACAAGTTTCCGGTCGTCTAGGCGGAGCAGATATCGCTCGTGCAGAATCTTACAGCGAAGGAACAGTTCCACTTCATACTCTACGTGCTGACATCGACTATGGCACAGCTGAAGCTGATACAACTTATGGTAAGCTTGGCGTTAAAGTATGGATCTATCGTGGCGAAGTCCTTCCAACTAAAAACAACCGATAAGGAAGGGGGAAAAGCATTATGTTAATGCCTAAACGCGTAAAATATCGTAGACAACACCGTGGTAAATTGAATGGCCGTGCTAAAGGCGGTACAGAAGTCGCATTTGGTGAATGGGGTTTACAAGCTCTTGATCCAGCTTGGATCACTAGCCGTCAAATCGAATCTGCTCGTATCGCTATGACTCGTTACATGAAACGTGGCGGTAAAGTATGGATCAAAATCTTCCCAGATAAGCCGTACACTAAAAAACCTCTAGAAGTCCGAATGGGTTCCGGTAAAGGTTCTCCTGAAGGCTGGGTTGCTGTAACGAAACCTGGTAAGATCATGTTCGAAATTGCTGGAGTATCTGAAGAGGTGGCTCGCGAAGCATTGCGTCTTGCTTCTCATAAACTGCCAATTAGAACTAAGATCGTAAAACGTGAAGAAATTGGTGGTGAAATCAATGAAGGCTAATGAAATCAAAGAACTGACCACTGCCGAAATTGAACAAAAAGTTAAGTCTCTTAAAGAAGAACTTTTCAACCTGCGCTTCCAATTAGCTACTGGACAGCTTGAGAATACAGCACGTATTCGCACAGTCCGTAAGACAATTGCTCGCATGAAGACAGTTGTTCGTGAAAGAGAATTAAGCGTAAATAACTAAATTCCGAGAGGAGGTTCGCGACATGAGTGAACGTAACAATCGTAAAGTCTACGTTGGACGTGTTGTATCCGATAAAATGGATAAAACAATCACTGTTCTTGTTGAAACCTACAAAACTCACAAGCTGTACGGCAAGCGTGTTAAGTATTCTAAAAAACTTAAAGCGCATGATGAAAACGGTACAGCAAAAACTGGTGACTTGGTCCGTATCATGGAAACTCGTCCTTTATCTGCAACGAAACGTTTCCGTTTGGTTGAAGTAGTAGAAGAAGCAGTAATTATCTAATTTAAGATCGCTCGGAAGGATTCCGAAGGGAGGTAACACTCGTATGATTCAACAAGAGACTCGTTTGAAAGTCGCTGATAACTCTGGTGCTCGTGAAGTCCTAACAATTAAAGTGCTAGGCGGATCTGGTCGTAAAACAGCTAACATTGGTGACGTAATCGTTTGTACGGTGAAACAAGCAACACCTGGTGGCGTTGTCAAAAAAGGTGAAGTTGTTAAAGCTGTAATCGTACGTACGAAAAGCGGTGTTCGTCGTAAAGATGGTTCTTACATCAAATTCGACGAAAACGCAGCTGTTATCGTTAGAGATGACAAGAGCCCAAGAGGAACTCGTATCTTCGGACCAGTTGCACGTGAATTGCGTGACGCTAAGTTCATGAAGATCGTTTCCCTTGCTCCTGAAGTATTGTAAAAACTCTTAATGCCTTGTTAAGGAGGTGCAGTACACATGCATGTTAAAAAAGGTGACAAAGTTAAAGTAATCACTGGTAAAGATCGTGGTAAAGAAGGTACCATCCTTGAAGCTTATCCGAAGAAAGACCGTGTTCTTGTCGAAGGAATAAACATCGTCAAAAAACACGCGAAACCTTCTCAGGATAACCCGCAGGGCGGAATCCTTGAAATCGAAGCAGCGATTCACGTTTCTAACGTAATGCTGATCGATCCTAAAACTGGAGAGCCAACTCGCGTAGGCTACGAAGTGAAAGACGGCAAAAAAGTCCGTATCGCTAAGAAATCCGGTCAAGCTATCGATAAATAATTTCTTCTGAAAGGAGGGCTACTCGATGAATGAATTGAAACAAAGATATCAAGGCGAGATTTCTCCATCTCTAATGGAAAAATTCAGCTATAAATCTGTAATGCAAGTACCAAAGATCGAAAAGATCGTTATTAACATGGGTGTCGGTGACGCCGTTCAAAACTCTAAAGCACTTGATTCTGCAGTAGAGGAATTGTCTTTGCTTGCTGGTCAGCAGCCAATCATCACGAAAGCTAAGAAATCTATCGCAGGTTTCCGTCTTCGTGAAGGTATGCCAATCGGAGCGAAAGTTACATTGCGCGGAGAGCGTATGTATGAATTCCTTCAAAAACTAGTCGCAGTTTCCCTTCCACGTGTACGTGACTTCCGTGGTATCTCAAACAAAGCGTTTGATGGTCGTGGTAACTATACACTAGGTGTTAAAGAACAGCTAATCTTCCCAGAAATCAATTACGATAAAGTAAGCAAAGTACGTGGAATGGACATCGTTATCGTAACTACAGCCAACACTGACGAAGAAGCTCGTGAGCTACTTACTCAGCTAGGCATGCCTTTCCAAAAATAAAGGTAAAAAGGAGGGAATATTGTGGCTAAAAAATCTATGATCGTGAAACAACAACGCCCACAGAAATTTAAAGTACAAGAGTATACACGCTGCGAACGTTGCGGACGTCCACACTCTGTACTACGTAAATTCAAGCTATGCCGTATTTGTTTCCGCGAACTAGCCTATAAAGGTCAAATTCCTGGCGTTAAAAAAGCAAGCTGGTAATCCCCTAAATCAGGGAAGGAGGTAATGATTAATGGTTATGACAGATCCTATCGCAGATATGCTAACTCGTATTCGTAATGCAAACACTGTTCGTCATGAAAAACTGGAGCTTCCTGCTTCTAAGTTGAAAAAGGATGTTGCTGATATCCTTAAACGTGAAGGCTTTATTCGCGATTACGAATTCGTTGAAGATGATAAACAAGGTGTTCTACGCATCTTTTTGAAATATGGTAAAAACGACGAGCGTGTTATCACTGGTATCAAACGTATCAGTAAACCTGGTCTTCGTGTTTACGCGAAATCTACTGAAATTCCACGTGTCCTTAACGGACTTGGTATCGCAGTTGTTTCAACTTCTAAAGGCGTATTGTCTGATAAAGAAGCACGTGAGCAAGCTGTCGGCGGCGAAGTGCTAGCATACGTTTGGTAATTCCCAACAATTAGTAAGGAGGTGCACATATGTCCCGCGTAGGTAAAAAGATTCTTGAAATCCCTGCAGGCGTTGAATTCAAAAATGAAAACAACACTGTGACTGTAAAAGGTCCTAAAGGTGAATTGACTCGTACATTCCACCAAGATATGGTGATCAAAGTTGAAGAGAACGTTCTTACTGTTGAACGCCCAACTGACAGCAAGGAACACCGTGCTCTTCACGGAACTACTCGTTCTATCCTTGGAAACATGGTACAAGGCGTACACGCTGGTTATGAGAAAGCTCTTGAAATCATCGGTGTAGGTTATCGTGCTACTAAACAAGGCAACAAAGTCGTGATCAACGCTGGTTATTCTCATCCAGTTGAAGTTGAACACCGTGATGGTATTGAAATCGAAGTTCCTTCTAACACTCGTGTAGTTGTTAAAGGTATCGATAAGGAAGCTGTTGGCGCAGTAGCTGCTAACATCCGTGCAATCCGTCCTCCAGAGCCTTATAAAGGTAAAGGAATCCGTTACGAAGGCGAATTCGTACGTCGTAAAGAAGGTAAAACAGCGAAATAAGGTTTTCGTTAAACCAGAAAGGAGTGACCTGAATGATTACAAAAGTTGCAAAAAACGAATCGCGTAAGAGAAGACATAATCGTGTTCGTAAAAGCATTTCAGGAACATCTGAGCGTCCACGTTTGAACGTTTTCCGTTCTAACAAGCACATTTACGCACAGTTGATTGATGATACAACTGGTAAAACACTTGCAAGTGCTTCTACTAAGGATGCTAGCCTTAGCCTAGAATCTACAAGCAATGTTGAAGCAGCTCAAAAGGTCGGAGAAGCAGTTGCTAACCGTGCAAAAGAAGCTGGCGTAACAACTATCGTATTTGACCGTGGAGGCTACCTTTACCACGGACGTGTTAAAGCATTGGCTGAAGCAGCTCGTGAAGCTGGTCTTAAATTCTAATCTAAAAAGGAGGGACACAACTTGCGTACAACAATTGACCCGAACAAACTTGATCTTGAAGAACGCGTAGTAACGGTTAACCGTGTTGCTAAAGTAGTAAAAGGTGGTCGTCGTTTCCGTTTCGCTGCTCTTGTAGTAGTAGGCGACAAAAACGGCCATGTAGGTTTCGGTACTGGTAAAGCACAAGAAGTACCAGAAGCGATCCGTAAAGCTATCGAAGACGCGAAGAAAAATCTTATTACTATACCTATCGTTGGTACAACTATTCCACATGAAATCATCGGTGAATTCGGCGCCGGCAACATCTTGATGAAGCCAGCTGCAGAAGGTACTGGAGTTATCGCCGGTGGACCTGTACGTGCCGTACTTGAGCTTGGTGGTATCGGAGACATCCTTTCTAAATCACTTGGTTCTAACACTCCAATCAACATGGTTCGTGCAACACTTAACGGACTTAGCAGATTGAAACGTGCAGAAGAAGTTGCGAAACTTCGTGGAAAGTCTGTAGAAGAACTGTTAGGATAAGGAGGGAAAGCACATGGCTAACAAATTAGAAATCACCCTCACGCGCAGTACGATCGGAAGACTAGAAAAACAGCGCAAAACTGTTCAAGCTCTAGGCCTTAGAAAGATCCGTCAGTCAGTTGTTTTGGAAGACAATCCAACTGTTCGCGGTATGATCAACAGAGTTTCTCATCTAGTATCAGTTAAAGAAGTATAATGATTTAAATGTAAAAGAGGAGGTGCCATTATGAAACTTCATGAATTGAAGTCAGCAGAAGGAACACGTAAAACTCGCAATCGTGTAGGTCGTGGTATGTCTTCAGGTAACGGTAAAACATCCGGCCGTGGACATAAAGGACAAAATGCACGCTCTGGCGGCGGTGTACGTCTAGGTTTCGAAGGTGGCCAAATGCCACTATTCCAACGTCTTCCTAAACGTGGATTCACAAACATCCACCGTACTGAGTACTCAATTGTTAACCTTGAAACCCTTAACCGCTTTGAAGAGGGTACAGAGGTAACTCCAGAGCTTCTACTTGAAAGCGGAGTTGTTAGCAAATTGAGAGCCGGTATTAAAGTTCTAGGAAACGGAAACATCGAAAAGAAACTTACTGTTAAAGCTCACAAGTTCTCTGCTTCTGCTAAAGAAGCGATTGAGGCAGCGGGCGGTCAAACAGAGGTGATCTAATGTTTCGTACAATCTCCAATTTTATGCGTGTAAAAGATATACGAAATAAAATCATCTTTACATTGCTTATGCTGATCATTTTCAGACTCGGTACATTCATCCCTGTTCCATTTACCGATCGTTCCGCGATCGACTTTATGAATCAGCAGAACGTATTCGGATTTCTGAATACCTTTGGCGGAGGTGCATTGCAGAACTTCTCCATCCTTGCGATGGGTATTATGCCGTACATCACTGCCTCGATCATCATGCAGCTTCTGCAAATGGATGTCATTCCGACATTCAGTGAGTGGAAAAAGCAAGGAGAGATGGGACGTCGTAAGTTGGCACAGGTGACTCGTTATGCCACTATCGTGCTAGCGTTAATTCAGGCGGTAGGTATGTCCATCGGATTCAATCAGTTATCCGGCGGTATGCTCATTTCCGATCCAAGTTTTTATAAGTTCGCTGTCATTACAATCGTATTGACTGCAGGAACAGCATTCTTGATGTGGTTAGGAGAACAGATCACAGCTCATGGTGTAGGTAATGGTATTTCCATTATTATCTTCGCCGGTATCGCTGCAGCAATTCCAAATGGTTTAAACCAGCTTTGGGAGCAGTACTTCAGCAATCCTGGTGATGATTTATTCCTAAATGTCGTGATCGTTGCAATTATCGCTATCGTGATCATTGCCGTAATTGTTGGTGTGATTTATATCACACAAGCACTTCGTAAAATTCCAATCCAGTATTCGAAGCGTACCACTAGTCGTTCACAAGTAGGCGGTCAATCCACTCACTTGCCGATTAAAGTAAACGCTGCTGGAGTAATCCCTGTAATTTTCGCAGTTTCCTTTATCTATGCTCCGCGTACAATCGCGAGTTTCTTTGAAGGAAATGTAGCAACTACGATCGAGAACGTATTCGATTATACGCAACCAATTGGGATGGTAATCTATGTAGTCCTGATTCTTGCATTTAGTTATTTCTATACATTTGTTCAGGTTAATCCGGAACAAATGGCAGAGAACTTAAACAAGCAAGGTGGCTACATCCCGGGTATTCGCCCAGGGAAAAGCACGGAAACGTACCTCACCAGTGTGATGTATCGTTTAACCTTCGTTGGGTCTCTCTTCTTGGCTGCTGTAGCTGTATTGCCTATTATCTTAGGCTCTATTGCCAACTTGCCGACTTCTGTCCAAATCGGAGGAACGAGCCTGCTGATCGTGGTAGGGGTAGCGTTGCAGACGATGAAACAGCTAGAAAGCCAGTTAGTGAAGCGTCATTACCGAGGCTTCATGAAATAGAGAACAGTCTACAAACAGACGAGAGCGAGGGGAATTTCGTTGAACTTAATTCTTATGGGTCTGCCGGGTGCCGGTAAAGGTACACAGGCAGAGAAGATTGTAGATAAATATAGCATCCCTCATATCTCAACAGGAGATATGTTCCGAGCTGCAATAAAAGAAGGAACGGAACTTGGCCGTGAAGCTAAAGCTTTCATGGATCAGGGGAAACTAGTTCCAGATGAAGTAACAATTGGTATAGTCCGTGACCGTTTAGGTAAGGATGACACCAACAACGGATTTTTACTTGACGGTTTTCCTCGTACGCTTGCTCAGGCAGAAGCGCTTGACGCATTGCTGGACGATTTGGATGCTAATGTAGATTACGTCTTACATGTAGAAGTTCCGCAGGAGAATTTGGTGGAGCGTTTATCTGGCAGATGGGTTTGTCCGACATGCGGCACTACGTATCATACCGTCTATAACCCTCCGAAAGAAGAAGGGGTATGCGACAAGGATGGTACTGCGCTGATCCAGCGAGACGACGATAAGCCGGAAACGGTGAAAAAACGTTTGGAAGTCAATATCGAGCAACAGAAACCGATATTGGACTTCTACAACGATAAGGGCTATCTTGTAACAGTGAACGGTGACCAAGCAATCGATCAGGTCTTCCACGACATCGATCAGCGCTTGAATAATCTTCGCTGATACAGGTGTGCAAGCTATACTCTTTTAGTACGGGTGGAATTGCTCTTTAGGCTCGAGATAGCGTAAGGATGCATTCTATCCCTTGATAGAGTATAATAGACCTCGTGGTAGAGTTGAAACGAGTTTGCTTTCGCAATTCGTTCAAGCTTCCATCATCGGAACCGTGCCTTACTGATATCCTGACGCTAATTGACAAGGCTGAATATGAACAATCATGAAACAAATTGTGACTCAATTTGTGGACTTAATATAGATTCCCTAACATGCAGCTTTTCTAACCTGGACTTTCAGACAGAAAAGTGGTAGAATATGCTCCTTGTTTGCAGCATAGAATGCTAACTTACGCACAGCTTCGAAATAAGCTATGATGAAGGTGATCATGTTTGAGCGAAACGGATACAAGTCCACGGATTGGTCAGGTTGTTCGTATCGCACATGGGCGAGAAGCAGGTGAGCTTGCGATTGTCATTCGAAAAATTGACAGTCGTTTTGTGTTGCTTGCTGACGGAGAGAAACGAAAGTTTGATTCACCGAAGCGCAAAGCATTGCGTCATGTGGATCCACTGCCGTATGTATCACCGGAAGTCCGCCGCAGCCTTCTAGAAGCTGGTCGCGTAACCAATGGTAAATTGCGATTTGCGATATCTACTTATGTCAATCATACCGTGAAGAGATTTGAAGAAGGGAGATAGACCGATGGCGAAAGATGATGCAATTGAAGTAGAAGGAACTGTCACCGATACATTGCCTAATGCGCAATTTAAGGTGGAGTTAGAGAATGGCCACACCGTTTTAGCACATGTTTCCGGTAAAATTCGTATGCACTTTATTCGAATTCTTCCTGGAGATAAAGTAACGGTAGAGCTTTCCCCTTATGACTTAACTAAAGGACGTATTACGTACCGTTATAAATAATTTGACTAGCTCCGATACTAAAGGAGGAATAGATGATGAAGGTAAGACCATCTGTAAAGCCGATTTGCGAAAAATGTAAAGTCATTCGTCGTAAAGGCAAAGTAATGGTAATCTGTGAAAATCCTAAGCATAAGCAAAAACAAGGATAATACAAGGAGGTGCACGTAGCTAATGGCACGTATAGCAGGTATTGATATTCCGCGTGACAAACGCGTTGTTATTTCCCTAACATACATCTATGGAATTGGAAAAAACACAGCGCAAAAGGTACTAAAAGAAGCTGGCGTTTCTGAAGATACACGTGTTCGTGATCTTACAGAAGACGAACTATCCAGAATTCGTCAAACAATTGACAGCTACACTACTGAAGGGGATCTTCGCCGTGAAGTATCTCTTAACATCAAGCGTCTAATCGAAATCGGTTCTTATCGTGGTCTTCGCCACCGTCGTGGATTGCCGGTTCGTGGTCAGAAAACGAAGAACAACTCTCGTACTCGTAAAGGTCCACGCCGTACAATCGCTAACAAGAAAAAATAAGTAAGGAGGTAAACAAACATGGCTCGTAAACAACAAACTCGTAAACGTCGTGTGAAAAAGAATATCGAAACTGGTATTGCTCACATCCGTTCTACTTTCAACAACACAATCGTTACGATTACTGATGTACAAGGTAACGTAATCAGCTGGAGCAGCTCAGGTTCCCTTGGTTTCAGAGGATCCCGTAAATCTACTCCATTCGCTTCACAGATGGCTGCTGAAGCTGCTGCCAAAGTTGCTGTAGAAAACGGCATGAAGACTTTGGAAGTAACAGTTAAAGGCCCTGGTGCTGGCCGTGAAGCTGCGATCCGTTCACTTCAAGCTGCAGGTATTGAAGTAACTGCGATCCGTGACGTCACTCCAGTTCCACATAACGGCTGCCGTCCGCCTAAACGTCGTCGCGTATAAGTTTTTCCTGCTTGCTGTATAGAATTTGTATCCCTGTCTATAATGGGTTATGATAGCTTAAAAGCGATCAGGTCATACAGTAAGAAACGTATCGTCAAGATGCAGAAACGGGAACCAATATGGGGAATTTCGGTTAGGAGTAATTCTAACCGGGGTTTCGACGTTTTAAAGGAGGGCTTTATAATGATCGAAATTGAAAAACCAAAGATTGAAACGGTTGAGATCAGCGATGATGCTACATTTGGAAAGTTCGTTGTAGAACCGCTTGAGCGTGGATATGGTACTACACTAGGAAACTCCTTGCGTCGTATCCTATTATCCTCACTTCCTGGCGCTGCTGTAACTTCCATTCAAATTGATGGCGTGCTCCATGAATTCTCTACGATTGAAGGCGTAGTAGAAGACGTGACAACCATCATTTTGAACTTGAAGAAACTGGCTCTTAAAATCTACTCTGATGAAGAAAAAACATTAGAGATCGATGTACAAGGTGAAGGGAAAGTAACTGCTGCTGATATCACTTTCGATAGTGATGTAGAAGTGCTGAATCCGGATCTTCATATTGCAACTTTGGGCAAGAATGCTCACTTGCATATGAAGCTTACGGCAGAACGCGGCCGTGGCTACCGTCCAGCTGATCAGAATAACCATGAAGATCAGCCGATTGGTGTCATTCCAATTGACTCCATCTTTACGCCAGTTTCAAAAGTGACGTATCAAGTGGAAAACACGCGTGTTGGCCAGTTGGCTAACTTCGACAAACTGACGTTAGATGTATTCACTGACGGCAGTATCCGACCTGAAGAGGCAGTGTCTCTTGGTGCTAAGATTTATACGGAGCATTTAAATATCTTCGTAGGTCTTACTGATGAAGCACAGAATGCCGAAATCATGGTTGAAAAAGAAGAAGACCAAAAAGAGAAAGTTCTTGAGATGACTATCGAAGAATTGGACTTGTCTGTTCGTTCTTACAACTGTCTGAAACGTGCTGGAATCAACACGGTACAAGAACTTGCTAATAAATCTGAAGAAGACATGATGAAAGTGCGTAACCTAGGACGTAAATCATTAGAAGAAGTTAAAAAGAAACTAATCGATTTAGGACTTGGTCTTCGTAAAGAAGACTGATCCCGCCTAGCGGAGCATTTGACACCAGGAAAGGGAGGGATAACCTATGGCTAGAAAGTTAGGACGTACTACGGATGCTCGTATGGCGCTTTTGCGTAACCTTGCAACTGATCTTATCGTTCACGAAAGATTGGAAACAACGGAGGCGAAAGCTAAGGAGCTTCGTTCTGCAGTTGAAAAAATGATCACTCTTGGCAAACGTGGAGATCTTCACGCTCGTCGTCAAGCTGCTTCATTCTTGTACGGTACTAAAGCGGACGAGAACCAAGATGCAGTTCAAAAACTATTCAGCGATATCGCCGGACGTTATGAAGAACGTCAAGGAGGTTACACACGCGTGTTGAAACTTGGACAGCGTCGTGGTGACGGTGCCGCTATGGCAATCATTGAACTAGTATAATGTATTAACAAGGGCAGGAAAATCTCTACCACGAGGTGTATTCCGGCCCTTTTTCTTTTGCAGACAAAGCAAGCGCCACTACTAGCGCTTGCTTTTCTTTTTTGTCTGGATTCTTTATACTAGCTATAGAAATGACAGGAACGGACAAACACGTTTAGTATTTCCCCGGAAATAGTCGGGTAATGACGAAGGAGCTCGAAAAGCATGTACGCGATTGAATTTAAGAATGTTTCTTTCCGATATGAGGAAGAGCAGCCCTATGTACTTCGCAATGTCAGTTTCCAAGTAGAAGCGGGGGAGTGGCTGGCAATCATCGGTCACAATGGCTCAGGCAAGTCGACTATTGCCAAGCTGATGAATGGACTGCTGTTTCCGACTGAAGGGGAAATCATTATTAACGGCATACCACTGAACGAAGAGAATATATGGGAGATACGACGCCAAGTAGGCATGGTTTTTCAAAACCCAGACAATCAATTCGTTGGTACGACTGTTCGTGATGATGTTGCTTTTGGCTTAGAGAACCGTGGTGTGCCTCGTGCGGAAATGATGGATCGAATTACTTCTTCATTAGAACAGGTACGTATGCAGGATTACTTGCTGCATGAACCATACCGACTATCTGGTGGTCAGAAGCAACGTGTGGCTATAGCAGGTGTACTTGCTATATCTCCTAGTGTTATTATCCTGGATGAAGCAACAGCGATGCTGGACCCACTTGGCAGGAAGGAAATCCTTGATACTGTTCATCATGTTCAAGCAGCGCAGCAGCTTGGTTTAATTACTATTACTCACGACTTGAATGAAGTGATGCAGGCGCATCGGGTGTTGGTTATGAATGATGGAGAAATATGGACGACTACTGTACCGAGGGAATTAGTGAAAAGGCAGACCGAACTGCAGCAGATCGGTTTAGACGTGCCATTTGTAACGCAGCTTGCTCATGCTTTGGAAAGACAAGGTATTACCCTGGATGAGCAGCCGATTGATCACGAGGAGTTGTTAGATGCATTATGGACATTACATTCAAACAAGTAGATTATACGTATCAGGCAAACTCCCCGTTTGAGCATAAAGCGTTAAAGAATCTGTCATTCCATCTGCCAGGAGGGAGCTTCACTGCTATTGTCGGTCATACTGGCAGCGGTAAGTCTACTCTATTGCAGCACTTGAACGGACTAGTCAGACCTACAAGCGGAAGTGTACAGATTGGTGAGCATACGCTGGAGCCAAAGAAGAAGCCTAAGCAAGCAAAAGAACTGCGCAAACAAGTGGGCATTGTATTCCAATACCCTGAGCATCAGCTATTTGAAGAAACCGTAGAGAAGGATATTGCCTTCGGTCCGCGTAATTTTGGTGTAGCTGAGAAAGAGATAGCCAAGCGTGTTAAAGAAAGCGCTGCGGCGGTAGGGTTGGATCTATCTTTATTAAGTAGATCGCCATTTGAGTTAAGCGGGGGGCAAATGCGTCGTGTTGCGATTGCAGGTGTGCTTGCTGTACGGCCACGTGTGCTCGTTCTGGATGAACCGACAGCAGGGTTAGATCCACGCGGTCAGCAGGAGATTATGGACATGTTTTACCGGCTTCATAAAGAACAGCAGCTGACAACTATATTGGTAACACACAGTATGGAGGATGCGCTGACTTATGCCGATCATATGCTTGTACTCGATAAAGGGGAAAAGTATATGGAAGGAACTCCTGTTAAAGTCTTTCAAGATCGGCAAGCTCTTCAGCAGGTTCAGCTTGATGTGCCGGAGATATTCCAGTTTCTTCAGAAGACATCTGAGCGCTTCGGCAAACAGGTAGCTTATGAGGGAGAGAACGTTGACAGGCTCGCTGAGCAGTTGGCAGATTTGGCAGGTGATAAACATGAATAATCTGCTGATTGTCGGTCAGTATGTTCCGACCAATAGCATCGTTCACCGGATGGATCCGAGAATCAAAATGCTGATCATCTTCTTTTATGTGATTTTCATTTTCTTTGCCAATAACATCGTCAGTTATGCGCTGTTCACAGTGTTTGCGGTTGGAGGTACACTTCTGACGAAAGTACCGTGGCGGTTTATCGCCAAGGGGCTGACACCAGTATGGTTTCTGATTGTGTTTACGTTTATCTTGCACTTATTCGTTACAAAGGAAGGCACTGTATTGGTAAATGTATTCGGATTGCCGATCTACAGCGGAGCACTGGAACAAGGAGCTGTCATCTCGTTGCGTTTCTTTTTGCTTATCCTTTTGACATCTCTGCTGACGTTAACGACTACACCGATAGAAATCACAGACGGAGTTGAGTCCCTACTCGGACCACTGCGCCGATTCAAGTTCCCTGTACACGAACTGGCGCTGATGATGTCTATATCATTACGTTTTATCCCGACTTTGCTCCAGGAAACCGAGAAAATTTCCAACGCACAGGCTTCCAGAGGTGTGGATTTCCGTACAGGGCCATTCAGGGAGCGTGTACGGGCTGTAATTCCATTGCTGGTGCCTTTATTTGTCAGCGCCTTTAAACGGGCAGAGGAGCTTGCTATGGCGATGGAAGCAAGAGGCTATCGCGGCGGAGAAGGACGTACGAAGCTTCGGGAGCTGCAAGTGATGAAGCGGGATGTTGCGGCACTCGTCATCTTCATTATAGTGGTTGCAGCAGCCTTGATAACGAGAGATTATAGTTAGGAGTTACAAAGATGACGCAACGTATAAAGGCGACTGTCAGCTATGACGGGACACGCTTTTTTGGCTTCCAGGTCCAGGACAACCAACGAACAGTCCAAGGAGAGCTGCAGAAGGCACTTATGACGATTCATAAAGGACAGACAATAAGGATTCAAGCATCGGGTCGTACGGACGCAGGCGTGCATGCCAGAGGGCAGATTATTCATTTTGATACGGAACTTCGTATGGGAGAGTATAATTGGCGTAAGGCGCTCAATGCCTTGCTGCCGGATGATGTGCGGATAATAGACATAGCACAAGTGGATGAAGATTTCCATGCACGATATAGTGTAAAGCGGAAACAGTATAAGTTCTTTGTCCTCAATGCTCCTGAACAAGATGTGTTCAAGCGTCATTATGTGCATCATGTACCTTATAATCTCGAGCTAGATAGGATTCAGCAAGCTATCACAGCTATTGAGGGGACGCATGACTTCAGCGCTTTTTGTTCCGCAAGTACAGGAGTCAAAGGCGACAAGATCCGGACCATCTATGAAGCTGTGTGTGAAAAGCAGGACGACATGCTTGTTTTTACCTTCACGGGAAGTGGCTTTCTGTATAATATGGTGCGCATACTTGTTGGTACACTAATCGACATTGCAAACGCACGCAAGGAGCCAGAAGATATGGCTAGAATACTAGAGTCGAAGGACCGGAAGCTGGCGAGTAAAACCGCTGCTGCGAGCGGACTTTGCCTTTGGAAAGTGGACTACTGAAAACTTTTTTGTAAAACAACGCATTCGGGTGTTACATGCTCTTGACATGAGGGTCTATGATGATATACTATGGTTTATGGCATTTTATTTCTATACCACGATTAGCCCCGGAAGACTAATTGTGTAGAATAATAAATGAACGATTCAATCGAAAAAATGGAGGAAATGACATGCGTACAACATTCATGGCGAACGAAAGCAATATCGAACGCAAATGGCTTGTTGTGGATGCAGAAGGCCAAACTCTTGGTCGTCTTGCAAGTGAAGTTGCTGCTATCCTACGTGGTAAGCACAAACCAACTTACACTCCACATGCCGACACTGGTGATAACGTAATCATCATCAACGCTGAGAAAATCGAACTTACTGGTAACAAACTTGCTGACAAGATCTACTACCGTCACTCTAACCACCCAGGTGGTTTGAAACAACGTACAGCTGACGAAATGCGTACAAAATACCCTGAGCAAATGCTTGAGCTTGCTGTTAAAGGCATGCTTCCTAAGGGACCACTTGCACGTAAAATGATCAAAAAGCTTCACGTATACCGTGGCGCTGAGCACAAACACCAAGCACAACAACCAGAAGTTTACACACTTCGCGGTTAATTAAAAAGGAGGTAAACGATAGTGGCACAAGTACAATACTACGGCACCGGTCGCCGTAAAAGCTCTACTGCCCGCGTACGTCTAGTACCAGGCACAGGTCAAGTAACAGTAAACAACCGTAGTGCGGAAGATTACTTCCCATACGAAACACTTCGTACAATCATCAACCAACCTCTAGTTGCAACAGAAACTGCTGGCAACTACGACGTTCTTGTAACTGTACAGGGTGGTGGATTCACAGGACAAGCAGGTGCTATCCGTCACGGTATCTCTCGTGCGCTTCTTGAAGCAGATCCAGAATACCGCGGAACACTTAAAAAAGCTGGCTTCCTAACTCGTGACGCACGTATGAAAGAGCGTAAAAAATACGGTCTTAAAGGTGCACGTCGCGCTCCACAGTTCTCAAAACGTTAATTTTGGGCACTTACAAAAGACTCTCAACCTATTGGTTGGGAGTCTTTTTTTAATACAACGAGAACCATATAAAATACGTGCTTAACTAATTTCTTGCATTATTCTTCTTTTAACATAGAATACTTTCGAAAAGCTTTAAAGAAACTGCAGCCTAATAAAACAGCCATCAGGAAGGGAAGCGATCTCAAGAGCACAAATGGTGTTTCAAATAATAACGCTAACCAAAATAATGCACCTTCCATACTCCAAAGACCATCGGTTAAATATAATCCTGAATCATTGTAGATTAAATAAGAAATGAATAGAAACATTAAACCAAAGCTAGCTGAATAGTTCATCAACCTTCTATAATGATTACTCCATGATTGGCGATCCGAGAAAATCTCATTTTGGTTACCATCTTCTTTTTGCCAATACCGATCACCAAGCCAAGAGCCACCTATATACTCCCAACCAAAGTCTTCATATAACCCTTTATAATCTTTAAACTTTTTCTTTGATAAGTGGTCTTGATAATCCAGTCGTATTACATATCTCTTATCGGTTTTCTCAAACGTGTATATTCCTAATCCGCTAATATGGGTACAACGATATCCTTTTTGTAACTGCTTGTTCAGCCATTGTTCTGCTTTTTCAATATCTAAAAACATCTTGAATTTCTTCATTCTATTCACTTCTTTCGTAAAGAGATAAAATGTGCAATAGCCTGTTTTGTTCCATTTTCAAAATATTACGTCCTTCTGAAGTTATCATATAGACTTTTCTCCGGCCTGACTCTCCAACAGGTTCAATCCAACCATGCTTATGCAAGTTCTCAATTGCGCCGTATAACGTTCCAGCTGCTAAAATGACTGAACCCTCACTTGTTTTTTCTATCTTCTGCATTACAGCGTAGCCATGGAGCGGCTCACGCAGAGCTAATAAAATATAGTGCATGGTTTCAGACAACGGTAGTAATTTGTGTTTCATATTCTCATCCTTTATTCAGTTCGACTATATAGTTCAACTTAATAATAAGGTAATACAGTTGAACTGAATAGTCAATAGGATTTTCAACGTAATATAAGTATTTAATTAATAACCCATATAACATATTAGGATGTAGGGCATTTTTGTATTTTTAAACAGCTAGCAACATTATTGAGGCTAGGGCTGCTTGCTGGACGTGATAAAGTCGCTATGCCATCCTAAATATGGGGGAGTACGGTACTATAACTACTTTTAAGGAGGATGAAGATGGAATACTTGATGAATTTTGGCGATACCAATTTCATTGGAGTAGCAAATGCAGAACAATACAACTCATTTGTGGATCAGGATTGGGAATTTGATGCCCTTTTAAAACACTTCGGGGAAGAGATGAGACGCGGGAATGCTTTAATATTTCAAATGACTGAGGAAGGTATTGAACATTCCTGGAAAGTGGATGTAGAAGTAAATAAAGAATTGGTATATCCAGACTGTTATAGAACAGCCGATGGTTACATGGAAGTGACCGGTATTGAACTATACTTAGTTGATTATGATTGTCTTACAATGGCTGCACAATTTCGACAACATAAAGTACCCGATAAGAATTGCAGAAGATACCACATCCCTATTGAAAAGGGCAATTACAGAGTGCAAGTTGTGCAATATTATGATGTTGATAATGACGAATATACAGGGCGGAGTGATGTAGACATACAGCTGATTTTCAAAAAGGTATCGAAGTCTACATCGGAACATCCAAGAGCTGATAGTGTATTTTGGTGTACATATTAATATGATGAAGGGACTGAGAAAGCTGTCGACCGATTGTTTGACGGCTTTCTTTTGAAGCAGTCTAAAAAGATGTCTTTTCTTAGGCCGAAAATTTTATCTCAAAGGGGTGTAGAAGTAAATGTTATGCAAAATCCCTGATCTTTGTATCGGCGGATGATTTCTCGGCCATCAATGCTAATAATGTTGTCTTTAAGAAGTTTATTGAAGTTGTACAGTGTCAGCTCTGAAGAAGTGCGGTAAATTTTCTGAGGAAAATGCTTATGCATTAGTATCAATAACTGTTCCTCATTCAACAAACCTTGTTCATAGCGCTATCACAGTCTCAGATTAAGCCCTTGAGCTTGCAGCATTCGGACGTGGTCAGGATCATTTCTCCCTTACTAGCAACATAATATATTTTACTTTAACAAGGAGTCCTACATGAGCTTTTCCGTCAAACAACTGGATTTATTCAATACTGATTCTACAATTTATTTCCAAACGCCAGCTTCTCACCGGCTGCGGCTACTGACTTCCGATTTCGAAAATAATTTGAATTTGCCTACTCTACGGGAATTTGTTCATTCTATCTTTCCAGTACATTCACAGATAACTATGACGGGCATTATTGGTTACTATATTGGCTCGACACGAATTTGGGATAAGCAGCACTTGAAAGGTGTGGTCAAACTTTCTAATTGGAAGGAAACATATATGGTGGACGAGGAAGGAACACAATACATGGCCATGACGGTGAAGGATATTACATCACAGGATGTGTTTGCATTATGTAAACAAACTGCTCAGGGCTGGAGATGTTCCAATCTTATGTTCTGCACAGAGGATCGTATTTTATATATAAGTGCGGATGTGTTCGATTTGGTCATGACAGATCAGAAGGAGTTAGGGGGGATTTGCACCAAGTTCTCCTCATGGGTTGATACATACCATCCAAACATAAAGACAGTGTAAATAGGCAATCGATCTTTGCTTTTATTCTTAACAATAGCTGCATGGTAATCTATATTAAGTTCCTTTAAGTTAGCTGTATGAGACAATCTATTACATTCTTATTGGTATGTATGCTGTTGCTGGCGGGCTGCTCATCAATCAATACAGAAGCTGCCAATGATTCGGACTATAGGCCCCTAATCATTGCGCATCGGGGAGCATCTGCCGTTGAGCCTGAGCATACGTTTCTTTCCTATGATAAGGCATTGGAGTATGAAGCTGATTATATTGAAATCGATTTGCGCAGGACAGCGGATGGTGAATTGGTTGCAATGCATGATGATACGGTGGATCGGACAACTGACGGAAGGGGATTGGTCGAAGAGCTTACTTTGAAGAAGGTAAAGGCACTTGATGCTGGAAAAGGGCAGACAGTACCTACTATGGAAGAGATTCTGAAACGGTATGGCAGCGAAGTACATTATTATATCGAGACACGCGAAGATGATGAGGGAGAGCTTGTCATGGAGGAGCAACTACTGCAATTGCTAAAGCAGTATGCTATCCCGAAGGAACAAGTCATACTGCAATCATTCAGCAAAGACAGCATTCGTGCACTGCACAAATTAGATCCCGACCTTACATTGGTCCAATTGCTGAAGAAGAACGATGTGGAGAAGCTGGATGAGAAAGATCTTCAAGAAATAAAAGATATAGCGATGGGAGTAGGTATCTACGCTGGCATTTTAGAAGAAACAACGGTAAATCAGATACAACATCGTGATCTCGAAATCCATGCCTATTACCGAGGAGACGAAAGAAAATGGACAGAGGAGATGCTTCAATATGAAGTGGATGGCATTTTCTCAGATGATCCGGCCTTTTTGGCAAATAAAGTGGAGAAGAAGGAGTAATCACAACTAGTGATATATTCCTTTTTTTGCGTCCAAATGTTTAGCTTCATGCTGGGGTGATATAGAGATAAGAAGTCAATGCAGCAATGAAGGGAGTTTTAACTATGAAAACAATCGCAATTGTAGGAGGCATTTTTGGTATTATTGCCTCACTTCTAGCTATGTTCTTTACTTTAATTGAAAATACGTATACAGTCGGGAACTTCGGATTACTTGGAATTGCAGCTGGTATCCTAGGAATTGTTGCTGCATTCTTGCTTGACCGGAAATCAAAGCTTGCTAGTGTTCTCCTCATTGTAGCGGCAGCAGTAGGTATATATGCAGTGCTATTATATTTCCTCTTACCTGGTGTACTGATGCTTATCGCTGCATTTGTCAAAATGACTCGCAAAGGAAGCCGTTACTAAAGAAAGCACACCGCTATCCGCGGTGTGCTTTCTTTAGTAGAAATGCTTTAATTTGAGTTGATAATGCTGCTCTATTGCGGGCCCGAGTCGGTCTCGAAGTTCTTCCAGTTTCTTATGAAGGTAACCAACAGGAAAAACATTGTACAATTCAGCTTCTGGCCAAATGACACGCAGACGGGCGAGATCTTGAAAGTGGAGAACAGCTAAAAAAGGTACCTCTTCATCAAGCTCCAAAGTATGATAAAGAAAGTCCCCACGTTTCGAAAAAGGCTTCTTTAGCCACTTTTCCAATTGAAGATAAAATTCCAATAGAGGACAAGCCTCCTCATAAAAATAAGTGACACCATTTATCTTAATTTCCAACAAGCCTTCTACATAAAGGAAGTTACCAAACTGTCTTCTCTCTCGGGCAGATAGATGCTTAAAATCCGATCTGAAATCAAAGTTGATAAACAGCTGCTGCATGGCCTTATCCCCACCACATTAGGGTTACAAAGGTAGACCATAGAGAGACAGGTCCGGCTATGAATAACATTAATACTATGTAAGCAGGTGTATCGCCTTTCTTTTTGCGCGAGAATAAAATTACAATAAGCATTGTTATTAAATACAAAGCAATACTCATAATACTGAAAGCTGTTACGTAATAAAGAGGCCATGTATCATATACATGGTCTTGCATCCAGTATGCAAGATCTTGGCTGCCAATACCTAAGTACGTGGCAAGCAAGAATAATGGAATAAAGAATAGTAGAAATCGTTTCATAGGTGTTCCCCTCTCTGATACACTAAATATATCATTAAAAACCAAATAGTGGATAATAAGTCCGGATTGAGAGAGGGTGACATATGAAACGATTCGTCATCATGATGGTCGGAAAAACACATAGTGGTAAAACGTCATTTGCGAAAGAATTAGAAGATAGGGTAGAGCAGGCTGTTATGATTGACCAAGATACACATGCTTTATTCCTGCAAAATAATTATCAAAAACTTGTTCCTAAGACAGGACCAAATGATCTAAAACATGCAATCACTCAAATTATAGTCGATTACACTGTAAATGAAACAGATGCTCATCTTATACTAAGCAACGCTAACCTTAACCGCTCATCACGTACAAGACTCCTTAATTATTATCTGGATCGGGGCTTCACCAGTATAATTGTTTACTTTGACCTGCCTGAAAGTCTGTTAAGAAAGCGGATTGCTATAGGGAATAGGGATATGGGCATACTCCGGACATCTTCTAGTTTTGAACAGGTCCTGGATAGACAGTTGAGGATAGGTAGGATGGAGGAACCTTCTGCAGATGAGGCAGATCATCTATTCGTTATTAGGGAATTAAATAACGTGGGGCATGTCTTGGACAAAGTCATAAACACAATACAAAACTAAAAAAGAGGGATTGTCATCCCTCTTCGTATATTAATACCCGTATCCGTAACCGTAATAAGGATAGTTATAGTACGGATAGTACGGATAAGGATAATATGGGTATGGGTAAGGTCGAGGACGGTTATAATAAGGCGGATAAAGTAAACTGCTGCCGATCAGTCCGCCGACGACACCTCCAAGAAATGGTGCGCCGCCGTAGCCGAACCCAGGGCGACCGATGCCGCCGAAGCCAAATCCAGGACGGCGTCGGTATTCATCCGTATAAACAGGATAAGAATATTGAACTTGCTCGTCAGCTTGGTAAGGTACAAGATGTTGATTTTGTTCTTGCATGAAAAACACCTTCCTTTCTGTGCCAGTGTATGACGGGCAAGAGCGGAAGGCGCAGGACAGCAGCCTAAAATAATTAGGTTTTTTTAATTGAATGTATCGCGAAGGATGGCTGCTATCGGGATAAGCAACGCAAGTATCGGAACGAAAGCCCATAGCCAGCTGTGTCCGGATCGTTTGTTTTCCTCTTTTATTTTTTCCACTTCCAGCTCGAGCAGTCGGATGCGCTGATCCAGATCTTCTTTCATCCATCATCCTCCTTAGGCTTGTCTTCAGAACTCTTAATAAAAGAGCCTCTGTACCATTGTAGTAACCCAGAGGCTTTTTCATGCTTATGCAATAACAGCAGCTGTAACAGCGCCATATCCGTTTCCGCTTCCAGCATTCTGTATAGATCTTTTATAGGATGTGTAAGAAATGTAAAGTGCAATTGTTGCTCCGATCAGGGATAGGATTAGACCTATATAAGATATCACCGTGGCGATGAACTCATATCTTTCCTCTTCGACAATGACAGCATCGTTGTTATTGTTATTGTAGTTATTCAACTTATCATCGCTCCTTCCTCACGCTAGCTTATGCACCTATGGGCGGATGGTGCCTATCTTGATCAATCGTTTGATTAGCTTCCCTTTTGTGAATTATTTGCACTTTTGCTCAGGGAAAAACTATTAGCTTGCGGCTATTCATATGGCATCTTGAAAAAACGTTGCTGTAGACCCACCCAATGCTGGGCTGATATGATGATGGAACTGGAATGAAAGGGCTGACGAGGCGTTGGAGAATGAAAAATACAAGGAACTGAAGATGGGAGAGCGCGGAGTTTATATTAGTATCGGTGCTTATCTTGTCTTGTCCTCTTTGAAACTAATTGTTGGATTTTTAAGTGGATCGGCTGCTTTACGGGCAGACGGTTTAAATAATGCTACAGATATCGTCGCTTCTGTTGCTGTACTGATTGGGCTGAAACTGGCGAGGAAGCCACCTGATGCAGATCATCCATACGGTCATTGGAAAGCAGAGACGGTCGCAAGTCTTATTGCTTCCTTCATAATGATGACAGTCGGTCTGCAAGTACTGTATACGGCTGTGCTGAATGTATTTGATGGTTCTAATGAGGCACCAGATATGATGGCAGCCTGGACAGGCGTATTCGGGGCAATCGTTATGTTTTTTGTCTATCGATATAATATGCGGCTGGGTACGAAAATAAACAGTCAATCTGTAAAAGCTGCAGCAAAGGATAATCTATCAGATGCACTTGTAAGTGTTGGTACTGTAGTTGGTATCGTTGGCTCTCAGCTCGGTTTGCCTTGGCTGGACCCGCTGGCAGCAATCATTGTTGGTTTGATCATTTGTAAAACAGCTTGGGAAATCTTCACTTCTTCTTCCCATCAGCTGACCGATGGATTTGACGAAACACTAATGGTTTCGTATACGGAGACGATAATGCAAATCCAAGGTGTAAAAGGTATAAAGACGATGAAAGCGAGAAGCTATGGCAATAATGCCATCGTCGATACAGAGATCTTGGTCAATTCTACGCTGGACATCCGGCAAGCCCATGATGTAGCAACAACAGTCGAGAAGACGCTGAAGCGAGAGCATGACGTCTATTGGGTAAATGTCCATGTTGAACCACAATAAAAAGCCAGAAGCGGAATGCTTCTGGCTTTTTTGCTTTACTCAATGATGAGCATGTTGTTTTCATCGAATTTCCAATGCTCACTGAACGCTACTTCCCAATAATAGCCGTTGGGATCAGTGAAATAACCGCTGTAGCCGCCCCAATCGACACGCTGCGGCTGTTTGACGATTGTAGCACCAGCTCGTGCCGCTTTCTCGATTACATAATCGACTTCCTGTGCCGTCTTGGCATTATAAGCGAGTGTAAATCCAGGAAATCCGGTTCCTGTTTCAGGCGGATTATCCGCATTGATATCCTTGCGTAATGCATCAAGCGGGAACAGTTCCAGCTTCGTTCCTCTGTTGTTGAAAAAGACAATATTCGGTGAGTTCTCTTTTACGCTCGTCTTGAAATCCAGGCCATCGCGATAGAAAGCAAGTGATGCTTGCATGTCGTTAACACCTAAGCAAATTAAATTGATCTGGTTCATTTCGGCACACACTCCTATTGTTTTTTTCGACTCCGGTTTTTGAGCCATACGCTGAGGTTGAAGAGGATCATTATCACTGCAGCCGCAATAAGGACGGTCATCAGCAGCAACGTACCTATATTGGTGAAATTGTTGTACACTCCAATGGATAAGCCGGTTAGCATAATGAATAAGTACATCCAGGTTTTTCTTGTCATAATCGTGCCCCTTTATGGAATAAGTAGGCCAGAAAGCATCTTCTGGGTGATGTGGTTGAGTTCGGGCAGTTCATCTAGACGGAAGTACCGCAAATCCAGGCTTTCCCCATCAAGCATAGTGAATTCTCCTGAAACGTCGTAAGCCTCATAGACAGAGATGACATTATACACCTCGTCACCATTTGGATACTTGGCATAGAACTCAGATCCTGAACACATACGCAGGAAGCTGAAGCGCTCTGCATGCAGTCCAGTTTCCTCAAAAAGCTCTCGTCTGGCTGTGTCTTCCAGTGATTCTCCGAGCTCCAAAGCGCCGCCTGGAAGTCCCCAATCTTTTGTATCTGCTCTGAGCTGTAAGAGCAGATGGCCGAATTCATTCCGTACAATGACGCCGGCACCAGCCATGACTAGCGGGCGGGTTCCGACTGTTTCACGTAAGTCCATAATATAGTTGGCCAACGTATTACTTCCTTTCATCCTTCGGGTAGAAGGTATCTTTGCTGCGAGGGAAAAGAGTATTGGAGATACCGTAGCTGATCAAGTAGCTGACGAGTAAGCAGATGCCAATAATGATTAGATTGTGATGAAGCAAATATAGCAGTGCGCTTATTCCACCCAGCACGATATAAATACCAACATTCAAATATAAGCGTTTCGTCTGATTATCGAAATTCATTTTGTACGTCCTTTTCTGTCATACTTTGTATAGCTATGTTTAATCGTATTACTAGCTTTAATTGTATTATTAGCTCTAATTGTATTACTAGCTTCATTATACCAGTGCTCACATAAATTCCAAAGAAGAGCGTATATCCGGATTGGTTGTCCCATATAGTGTACAAATGCGCGGTATGGGAGGAAGCACGAATGACTAGAAGATGGATTGCAGGAGCCATAGCAGCTGCGCTGTTTATCATGCTGCTCGCTTACTACGTACCGAAGATTGTCACCACACAGGAATCTTCTCATTCCTGGTCCTTGCCGTTAGCTGGCAAGACGATTGTAATAGATCCGGGGCATGGTGGTGTCGATGGTGGGGCGGAAGGTTCTGATGGGACACAGGAAGCGGGAATTACATTAGCAGTCTCAAAAATGCTGCGGGACTATTTGCAGCAGGCAGGTGCACTCGTCTATCTAACACGTGAAGAGGATGTGGATTTGGCGGATGAAGAGACAAAAGGGCTTTCCCGTCGGAAATCAGAGGACATAAGGAATCGGGTGGCCTTCATAGAAGAAAAGGAAGCAGACTTTTATATTAGCATTCATACGAACGCATTGCTTTCTTCCAGATGGTCCGGAGCTCAGACGTTTTTCAATGAAGATAATGCAGGCAGTAAAGCATTAGCAACTTTTATCCAGGATGAAATCAAACGTAACTTGGAAAATACGACGCGGGTACCGCTGGCGTTGAATACGATGTATCTGCTGAAGCATACGAAGCCGACCGGCGCGCTTGTCGAAATTGGATTCATGTCAAATCCGCGGGAGCTTGAGCTCTTGAAAGATACCCCTTATCAGGACCAGATGGCTTTCAGTATTTATGAGGGAATCCTTCGTTATACAACCGAAAAGATACCGGAAGATGAATGACCGAGCGCCGCTTGCCTAGCTGTCTTGAGAATGTGTTATACTAGCGGTAAAAGCAATCTGGAAAACGTTTTCCGGAACAAGCTAGGTAGGGGGCGTTCACATGGTAACAGAAGAAAAAGTACGGGAGCTTCTGAATGAAATCGAAGATCCTTTTCTACATACGACGCTAGGAGAAACTGGCGCTATCGCGGACATCCGGATCAAGGAAGAGAAACGGCATGTCAGCGTGAAGATTTTGGTTGGTAAGACGAATACTGCAGAACAGATGCAGCTGCAGCAAGAAATTGTCAATGTCCTGAAGAGTGCAGGGGCTGCAACAGTAGGATTGCGCTTTGATCAGCTGCCGCAGGAGATTGTGGACCGCTACAGCCAGACACAATCCTCCGGTAAGCAACAGAAATCTTTACTGGACAAGGATACAAAGACGAAATTCATCAACATCGCCAGCGGTAAAGGCGGTGTCGGTAAATCAACTGTTACAGTCAATTTGGCAGTAGCGCTTGCGCGTATCGGCTTCAAAGTCGGTATCATTGATGCGGATATTTACGGCTTCAGTGTTCCCGAAATGATGGGTATCGAGAAACGGCCGGAAGTGGTTGATGACAAAATTACACCAGTAGAGCGTTTTGGCGTGAAGATTATCTCGATGGGCTTCTTCGTGGAAGATAACGGACCAGTCATCTGGCGCGGACCAATGCTCGGTAAAATGCTGACAAGCTTCTTCAAAGAAGTACAATGGGGCGATGATTTGGATTACTTGCTTGTCGACCTACCGCCGGGAACAGGAGATGTGGCTTTAGACATCCACACAATGCTGCCATCCTCTAAGGAAATTATCGTCACAACGCCGCATCCTAATGCAGCGTTCGTTGCTGCGCGTGCTGGTCAAATGGCGCTTCGCACAGAGCATGAAATCCTTGGTGTTGTAGAAAACATGGCGTACTACGAGGTACAGGCAACTGGTGAGAAAGAATACGTCTTCGGCCAAGGTGGGGGAGACAAGCTAGCGGATGCACTTGAAACAGAAGTTATCGGACGCTTGCCGCTCGCACAGCCATATAAAGAAGAAGGAGTCTTTGCTCCCGCTGTTTATCAAGAAAATCATCCGCTCGGAGATGCGTATGATGACTTGGCAAGAGCGATTTTAGAGAAATACATGCAATAAAAAGCTGAGAGCATTTGCTCTCAGCTTTTTCTATTTGTCGAAGCTGCTTGATCCTGTAATATTCGCACCTTTGATAAAGTACTTCTGGAAGACGAAGAATAGAATAATTACAGGCAGCAATACAAGCAAGGAACCAGCCATCAGGTAATTCCATTGCGTGCTCGCCTGCTCTTTGAATACTTGCAATCCGATTTGCAGCGTATAAAGACTTTCATCATTCACGTATAGTAAAGGACCGAGGAAGTCATTCCATGCACCGTTAAAGGAGAAGATGGCTACTGTTGCCAGTGCCGGCTTCACAAGAGGCAGGGCAATTTTCCTCCAAATATAGAAGTGATTCGCACCTTCCATTTTTGCGGCTTCAATCATTTCGTTCGGAATCGTACGGAAGAACTGACGAAGCAGGAAGATATTGAACGCACTGCCGAACAAGGCGGGTACGACGAGCGGATAATACGTATTCAGCCATTCCAGCTTAGCGAACAGAACATATTGTGGAATCAGTGTCACAAAACCAGGAATCATCATTGTCGATAGGACGATTGTGAATAGGATATTCTTGCCTGGAAACGGGATCTTAGCAAATCCGTAAGCGATAAAGCTATTTACAAATACGTTAGCGACCACACAAATGAGTGTGATTGTAATTGTATTCACTGCATACGTCGTAAACGGAGCGGACTGCCATGTATGTACGTAGTTCTCCCAATGCCATTCCTGCGGCAACAGGGTAGGCGGAAACTGCATGATTTCCTCCATCGGTTTGAGAGAGGTGCTAATCATCCACCAAATTGGTGATAACAGGAAGAGGCTTCCGACTACAAGCAGAACCCAATTCAACGTCCGCAGCAGATTATTGCTTAAAACTGGCTTCCTTCGTTCGCGTTTTTTGGCAAGCTGCTTTCGTTCTGTCATGTCCATCACTTATCATCCCCTTCATAATGCACCCATTTTGGCGCAAGCTTCAGGTTTATGAGCGTGATTATGAGGACAACGACGAACAGAATCCACGACATTGCCATAGCGTAGCCCATATCAAATGATTGGAATGCCTTGATCCACATATATAGGTTATAAAACAGCATAGAGCTTGCTGGGCCTCCAGATCCATTCTGACTCATAACATATGCTTCTTGGAAGATTTGGAAGCTTCCAATTGTACTTGTAATGATATCGAAGAAAATGACCGGGGTAATCAATGGTAACGTGATATGCAGAAATTTCTTCCACGCTCCAGCCCCGTCTATTTCGGCTGCTTCATACAGATTTCTGCTTATACCTTGCATACTCGCAAGATAAAGCAGCATGCTGCCGCCGACACTCCATAGTTTCATAAAGATAAGAGACGGTTTCGTCCAATCGGGATCGAACAGCCAGTTTGGTCCATTGATACCAAACCAGGAAAGAACGGTGTTAACAAGACCTGTTCCGGGATCCAGGAGCTGCATCCAAAGCAGGTAGACGCCGACACCAGATAAAACTGCCGGAAGATAGAAGATTGTCCGGAAAATTCGCATACCTGGCAGGCTCTGATTCATCAGCATCGAGATGAAGATAGCCCCCATGGTTGTGAGCGGAACAGAGAAAATAACAAAATATAACGTGTTATAAAGGGATGTCCAAAATAGGTCATCCCCTGTAAATAGCTGATCATAATTTTGTAAACCCACAAAGTCCATGCGGGATGTGATGTTGTAATCAGTAAAGCTGGCGTACAAAGAGAACGCCAGCGGACCTAATGTGAACGCAAGGAAACCGATAATCCAAGGGGCAATGAAGATATACCCTTGGAGACTTTCACGTCTTCCCATCGTCCACCATTTTTTCTTTTTCATCGTATACCCCCAAAATGACACCTATTGTGCTGTTTTTTCTACAAGTTCTTCGACATCCTGTTGTGCTTTATCCAATGCTTCCTGTGCTGGTTCATTTTCAATCAGGATAGCATCGAGCTGCGGATTGATGAGATTCACATAATCCGGAGCATAAGCAGGCATTGGGGTAAGTAATGTTTCGTTCAGGTTCTGTGCGGCCATTTCATAGACCATCTGATCTTTTTCAGATAGTTCATCTGATGCTGCTGCGCTTTCTGATGCTTCGATGTTTGCTACATTATCGAAGTTCTTTACTGCCCAGTATTCCTGTGCTTCTTTATCTGTTAGGTAGTTGATGAATTCCCATGCTTCATCTGGGTGAGATGAGCCTTTAGGAATCTCAGCTACAAATCCGCCGCCCCAGCTTGTGTTGCCGCTGCCAGATGTTTTCTCTGGTAATGGAGCTACACCAAAGTCAAGATCAGGTGCATAGTCTCGGATTTGTGTATAGAAGGTTGCTGCATTCGCCATCATACCGAGCGAACCGTTGAAGAAAGGATTGCTCTGCTGACTGTCGATTTGAGATTGGTAACGGTTGATGGTATCTTCGCCGTATTTATCTTTCCAGCTCTTGATCCATTCCATCGTATCAACGTTTGTTTCGCTGTTGATCACCGGTTCATCTTTATCGTTAAAGTAATTCATACCTGAACCGTTCAAGAGCCATACGTCAGAGCCGACTCCGTAAAGCGGATAGAAGCCGATTCTTTCATACGTATCGCCGGACTTCTTGTCGAGCTTTTCAGCATACTCTTCAAGCTCTTCCCAAGTTTCAGGGGGCTTGTTCGGATCTAATCCAGCTTCTTTGAAGGCATCCTTGTTATAGAACAACAATCGTGTGTCTGTATTAAATGGAATCCCATAGGAATCGCCTTCATACAAGGTAGCGTCCCAAAGATTTTCATAGAATCGTCCACTAATATCGTCTTTCTCTAAATATGGTGCCAAATTCTCAGCTTGTCCCTCTTGTCCGCGGAGAGCAGTGGCGTTAATGTCATTGATGACAACATCGGGGGGATTGTTTGCTGCTATAGCAGCTAATTCCTTTGTCCAGATATCGCCGAATGGTATGTATGTATGTTCTACTACAATGTCATCTTGCGAGTTATTAAAATCTTCGATGATTTTGTCTATTACAGGACGGCGGATTTCCGAGCCCCAGAATGTCCAAAAATCAATCTTCACTTTGCCATCTTCGGTTTTTCCTTCAGAAGCAGCAGTTCCTTCGGATCCGCCGGTAAATCCAGCACAACCCGTCAGGAAGAGGAGTAATGCAAGTGCTAGCAGACTGAATCTTTTCAGCATATTTTAGTCCCTCCGATTAATTTCATGAAAGCGTTCTTCTTTACCCATCGTAAAATAGTTGGAAACGCTTTAAAGAGAAGATGATAAAAAAGACCTAGACAGATATAATCTGCTAGGTCTTATGTGATTACTTCTCTTTTTGTTTGGATTGCGCTTCTTCCAATGCTTTTTGGACAGTCTGCATCAGCTTTTGCTCAAACATTGGTGTTTCCGCAGATTCCTGGATTGTTTTCTCCAGCTCCTTGCGGAAATCCTGACTTTTCATGACATTGAGCATTTGCTCTTGTACCTTTGGATCCTGTAAGAGCTGCAGCATCTGCTTTTGGAAATCGGAATCATTCATCAGATCTTTAACGAGCTTTTTCTGCTCAGGTCCGATGTTTTTCGCGAAGGCTGCGACGAACTCTGGATCTTCAAAACGCTCTTTCCAGAATTTCTGTCCTTCTTCTGAAGTCCATGATTTATTGATAGCATCTTCTACTTTGCTGGCATCCAAGGAGACCAAATCCTGCATTGTCTCATCAGACATTACTTCCGAGATGGCTTTTTTGCCTTCGTCTGTTTTCAATATATCGGCGACCATTTGTTTGGTCGTATCATAATCCGGCTGACTGCTTTCTGCGGCTTGCCCGCCCGTGCATGAAGTAAGCACGAATAGGGATAATAACAAGATCGGCACTAACCGTACAAACATAAACATAAACATGTGCTCCTTCCACTGTAGTAAGTACCCTTACTTTGCGCAGAAGGAGCAGTGTTTATGCATTAATTCACTTCATTCAATTCAGGGGTTCCTCCAGCAATCAGTTCACTGACAGTTACGTAATGATATCCTTTGTTCTTCAGTGCGGGCAGAATAGTCTCTAGAGCTTTTTCCGTTTGTTTGACTGAATCGGAAGCGTGCAGCTGGATGATGTCGCCATTACTTGCTTCTTCCATGACTTCATCTACGATAAGCTGTGTTCCTGGGTTGCGCCAGTCCTGCGGATTAACGCTGTATTGAATGACTTTTAATCCGAGTGTCTCTGACAACTGGATGATTTCAGTATTAAAATCTCCTGTCGGCGCTCGGAGCAGCTCGATATCTTCATGACCGAGTTTACGGAATATCTCTTTTGCATAAGAGAGGTCTTTTCTTATTTGAGCAGGCTCTTGATCGATATAGCTCTTATACCGGTAGCCCATCATTCCCAATTCATGCTTATCCTCGACAATCCGGTCAATGATTTGCGGATGGCGTTCGGCCCACTCGCCGCTGACAAAGAAGGTTGCTTTTACATTTTGTTCCTTCAATTCATCCAATATAGGAATAGCTTGCGTATCTCCCCAGCTTATATTGAAGGTGAGTGCAATATTAGGAGCTTCCTTACTCCCTTGTGTCAATGCTGCTGGTTTTTCCTTCGAGGAAAAGACGGAAAGCGAGCTGCTCGTCTCCATCCAGATGATTAATGCTGTGAACATTGCTGCTGCTACGACAAATGCCCACCTTTTCCATTTGTTGAAACGGAATACATAAAAGTGCTGCATGCTTATCATTCCCTTCGCTGTCTCCGTAATGTAGTTCCATTCTATGCATGCCTGTCCGTGAACATGATGCTTGTCTGTTATCTGTTAATAGAAATGACAACATTTTTACAAAAAAACTGATTCCATTGTGCTTATTTGGGGGAAACCAATTAGGAGAGAATCTGGAAAGGGGCGCGTGGAGTGAAGGCTTACCGCATGGATGCAGAAGAGGTTTTAAAGGATTTGGGGACCTCACACGACGGTATATCGCAGGAAGAAGCTCAGCGGAGACTAGAAGCGGATGGATACAATGAATTGAAAAGTAAGGAAAAGGATCCAGTGTGGAAGCTATTTCTTGCCACTTTCAAGGATGCTATGGTCATTGTTCTGCTTGTAGCGGCAGCTGTTCAACTGGCACTTGGAGAAGTGGTAGAATCCATTATTATTTTTCTGGTTATTTTGCTCAATAGTGTTATCAGTGTTGTTCAGACAAAGAAGGCGGAAAGTTCATTAGAGGCATTGCAGGAGATGTCAGCTCCATCAGCTAAAGTGGTGCGTGGCGGAGAGAGTAAGACGGTGCCGGCTAAGGAACTGACAAAAGGAGATATTGTGCAGCTGGATGCAGGGGATTATGTACCAGCAGACGGTAGACTAATCAGCAGCGAATCTCTAAAGATCAACGAGGGGATGCTGACAGGAGAGTCAGAGGCTGCGGATAAGAAGACAGAAGTGATCGAGGAAGAAGCTTCTATTGGAGATCGTATCAATATGGTACATAGCGGATCACTGGTGGTGAACGGTCGAGGAAGCTTCATCGTGACAGCGATTGCCCAGGAAACTGAAATTGGACAGATTGCCAATATGATCGAGACAGCAGAATCCAAGCAGACGCCTTTACAGAAAAAGCTGGATGAATTTAGTAAGAGACTTGGAATTGGTGTCTTGGTGCTGTGTATTTTGATCTTTGCAGCTCAAGCCGCGCGCCTCTGGTTTGGAGATGGTCAGGCTGATATGACTCAAGGCTTTCTTAATGCCTTTACTTTCTCTGTAGCAGTAGCGGTGGCCGCAATTCCAGAAGCACTATCTTCTATTGTTACGATCGTCATGGCAGTAGGTACGACCAAGATGGCTAAGCAACAAGCAATCATTCGCAGGCTGCCGGCAGTAGAAACATTAGGCTCTACTCGTGTAATTTGTACAGATAAGACAGGAACTCTGACACAAAATAAGATGACTGTGACCGATACATTCGTCCCTGGTAAAAGCGAAGGGATATCAGAAGATGAATCTGCGCGGAGCAAATCGGAGCAGTTACTTCTAAATATCGCTGTTCTTTGCAACGACTCTAGTGTCAGTGAGGAAGGAGCAGAAATCGGAGATCCGACCGAAACAGCATTGATCCACTTCGGAAAGAAGATGGGGCTGGACCCAGCTCGGCTGCGAAAAGAGAAGGAGCGGGAAATGGAGCTGCCTTTCGACTCGGATCGAAAAATGATGTCCACTGTCTATCGTTTAGATGGTGACAGACTGATGCTGACTAAGGGCGGTCCGGATGTGATGTTCGAAAGATGCACCCACATCCTAATCGATGGAGAAGAACAATCATTGGATGAGACGCGTCTTAAAGAAGTAATGGATCAAAACGAAAAATTCTCCGATAATGCGCTTCGTGTATTGGCTTATGGTTACAAAAAGATATCCGAGGATAAGCGTTCGTTGGAGGAACAGGATGAACAAGATCTTGTACTAGTTGGTCTTACAGCTATGATTGACCCTCCGCGCGAAGCTGTTCCTGCATCCATTGCGGAAGCAAGAAGTGCGGGTATCCGCAGTATCATGATTACCGGTGATCATAAAACCACAGCTCAGGCAATCGGGAAAGAAATCGGATTAATGGAAGAAGGAGATCTTGCTCTTACGGGTAAGGAATTGGATAAATTATCTGAAGAAGAATTGGATGAGAAGCTTGGTCGAATCTCTGTCTATGCCCGTGTATCACCAGAAAACAAAATCAGAATTGTCCGAGCGTGGCAGAATAAAGGATCTATCACAGCGATGACCGGAGATGGTGTGAATGATGCACCTGCACTGAAGCAAGCAGATATAGGAATAGCTATGGGAAGCGGAACGGATGTAGCTAAAGATTCATCTGCCATGGTACTTGCAGACGATAACTTTGTCTCCATTGTTAATGCTGTTGGAGTAGGACGTACGGTGTTTGATAATATCAAAAAAGCGATAGGTTATTTGTTTGCTGGGAACCTTGGTGCAATTATCGCTATCCTTTTCGCTGTCTTTCTCAATATGCCAAATCCATTCACAGCTTTGCAGCTGCTGTTCATTAACTTAATCAATGACTCTTTACCGGCACTAGCTCTTGGTATGGAGAAGGAAGAGCCAGATGTGATGAAACGAAAACCTCGTGATATAAACGAGGGAATATTCTCTGGCGGCACGCTGCAAAGTGTAATCGTTCGAGGAGTGCTGATAGGAGCGGCAGTCATTGTTTCCTTCTATATTGGATTGCAGCATTCTACCGAAATGGGAATAGCGATGGCCTTTACGACACTTATCTTAGCCAGAACACTACAAACGTTTTCTGCGAGGTCCAATACGCAGACCATTTTCAAAGTTGGTTTTCTTACTAACAAATATGTACTCGGTGCAGTGGCAATTTGTTTTCTGCTTTATGGGGTCACAGTATTGCCAGGAGTACGCAGTATCTTTTCCATTCCGGATGCATTTGGTTGGAGAGACTGGTCCATCGCAACTGGGCTTGCTCTAGCGGCTGTCATATTGATGGAGATTATAAAAGCTATACGTAATAGAAGATAATAACTAGGAAAGCTCCGTTCTAAACGGGGCTTTTCTTTGTGATAAAATGGGTTAATGTGTGCCTGGAACGAGGCTGCGATCCGTTGCTTGAGAGCCCCGTAGAAGGGTCTCTCGGTGGCTTTTGAATTTTAATAGAAAAAAGATGTTGACGTATATCGAAATAGATCGTATACTGTTAAACGGCGCTAAGATAAGACGAAAAAACACGCCAAACAGATTATCAAGTTTTTTAAAAAAGGTTGTTGACAGAAACAACCGAGACATGATAAGATGTTCTAGTCGCCGAAACAAGCGACAACAACTTGATTCTTGAAAACTGAACAAAACAACCAATTACGAATTAAACGACAAGATCGTAAGATCAACGTCAGCTCTAACGAGCAAAAGCATCAAAACTTTCATGGAGAGTTTGATCTTGGCTCAGGACGAACGCTGGCGGCGTGCCTAATACATGCAAGTCGAGCGCAGGAAACCAGATGACCCCTTCGGGGTGATTCTGGCGGAATGAGCGGCGGACGGGTGAGTAACACGTGGGCAACCTGCCTGTAAGACTGGGATAACTTCGGGAAACCGGAGCTAATACCGGATAGTATTTCCTTTCTCCTGATTGGAAATGGAAAGACGG